>CAVWDJ010000024.1:0-82207 GCA_963753705.1 uncultured Actinomycetota bacterium | reverse complement strand
CGCCGTTCCCAGGGGATCGGAGAGCAGGTAGGTGAACTGCGCCTGCTCCTGGAAGACGAAGAGGCTGAAGTAGTGGGCGACCAGGTAGGCGAAGGCGATCGGAATCAGTGTGTGGGCGAAGCCGATGCGCAGTTTCTTCAGCGACGGAGCTCCGCGCACGGTCGCCATCCCCCGCACCCCGATCAGGTAGACGAGGCCGACACCGGCGAAGCAGAGCGCCATGAAGATCGTGTCGGTGAGCCGCAAGGAAGTGGTCAGGCTGAGCCCGGTTTCCGAGAGCCATTCGAAGGTCTGCAGGATGCCGCTCTTGAAGGCGCCCTCCTGAGCGCCATCGAAGCTGGTCGAGGCGATCGAGGCGATCACCACCGCGGCCGAGCCGGGCACGGTGGCCCAGTGCGTCGACGCCGAGAGCGGCAGGCGCCGGCCCATCTGCCCGTCCTTGACCCCGAAGCTGCCGAGCTGGGAGAACATGCCGAAGTAGACCGAGAAGATCTCCCCGGTCTGAACACCACTCCTCCACCCCGAAGAGGGCCATCATCGCCAGCGTGTACAGGCTGTAGATGAGGGCCGCCTGGCCCAGGGACTCGGGGGAGAGCCTGACCGTGACACCGCCGCTGGAGCCGAAGACGACCTCGAGCCAGACGATGGCGAGCAGCCCGATCGCGGCGGGCCACCGCCCCAGCTTCTCCGGGTAGCTGAGGTGAGCCGGACGCTGCCCGGCGATCGCCGAGAACGCCCCGCCTATCGTCCTCCCCACCGCCCGCCAGGGATTGAACGGGCGAAAGACATCCCCGAAGATCACGCTGAACAGCGGAAAGCCGAGCCAGGCGGTGACGAAGATGAAGGTGAGGGCGAAATTACGGTCGGGCGCTTCGGTGCCGCGGAGCCCGGCGTAGATCGAGAACCCGAGCAGGGAGTAGTCGCCGCGGTTCGGCGGGTAGCTGCAGGTCATGTCGACCCGCGTGCCCCAGGCGACCGACGTGAGCGACACGCTGGCGGTCATCGGGTCGTTGCCGACCTGGGTCATCGGCTGGGCGCTCGACGGTGACGACGCTGGAGGGCGCGGCGGTCGGGGTGCCGCCCGTGCTCTGGTCGAGCACCACGACGCCGCCCACGTGACCACGACGGCGGCCGCGGCGGCGAGCCCGGCGGTGAGCCAGGTACGGCGGCGCTGACCGCGGTGCATCGCGTCGAGCAGGCGCGGCAGCAGCGTCTCGGGCACCGGCTCGGGCTCGCCCTCGTCGAACACCTCGGGGTCGAGCCGGCCGAGCAGGCCCGGCAGGCCGGCCAGGTCGCGGACGGCGCGCGAGCAGTCGCGTGCAGCCGGCCAGGTGGCTCTCGAACTCGCGGCGGTCGGCCGAGGACAGCGAGCCGAGGACGTAGGCGCCGTCCCAGGTGGCGTAGGAGCAGCTCATGAGACCACTCCCATCTCTTCGAGCGCCAGGCGGAGGGCGCGGAGGGCGTAGTGGGTGCGCGACTTCACGGTGCCCTCGGGGATCCCGAGCCGACGGGCGGCCTCGGCGACCGAGCGGCCGTTGAAGTAGCACTCCTGGAGCACCGCGCGGTGCTCGGCCGAGAGGTGGGTCACGGCGTCGGCGACCACCCAGGTCATCAGCAGCTCGTCGCTCCGGTCGTCGGCGTGACCGCGGCTCGGGCACCTCGTCGACCGGGAACTCCGAGCGCGCCCGCCTGGTGCGGGACTCGTCGATCACGATGTTGCGGGCGACGGTGAACAGCCAGGCGCGGACCGACCCCTGCCCCTCGTCGAGCAGCGAGGCGTTGCGCCAGGCGCGCAGCAGCGTCTCCTGGCACACGTCCTCGGCGCGGGCGCGGTCGTAGTTGGTCAGCCGTAGGCAGTGGCCCCAGAGCGCGCCGGCATGCTCGTCGTGCAGACGCTGCATCACGACGTCGGGGCTCTCGGCCATCACACCTCCCACACCAGGTATACGACAGAACCGGTGATTCGGTTCGGTCCTGCAGGCTGCGGGCGGCAGTTCGCCATGTCGGTATCGCCCGGCTCACCGGGATCGCCTGCGACGAGTTCGGCCGTGCATCACATGAGAAGCCGAGGCGAATACGGACAGCCGCGCGGTCGGACCAGCATGGTGACGTCGCGAGTGACGGTCGACGGCGTGTCCGCCGCTCGGGCGCCCGCTCACGCCAGCGACTGGATCCAGGCCTCGTGGAGGTCGGAGAACCGGCCGTCGCCACCCTCGATCAGGTCGGCCGGGGTGCCGTCCTCGACGATCCGGCCGTGCTCGAGGACGAGCACCCGGTCGGCGATCTCGACGGTGGAGAGCCGGTGGGCGATGATCACCGCCGTCCGGTTCGCCAGGATCGTGCGCAGCGCCCGCTGGACCAGCCGCTCGGACGGGATGTCGAGGGAGGAGGTCGCCTCGTCGAGGATCAGCACGGCCGGGTCGGCCAGGAACGCCCGGGAGAAGGCGATCAGCTGCCGCTGGCCGGCGCTGAGCAGGCCACCGCGGTTGGAGACGTCGGTGTCGTAGCCCTCGGGGAGCGCGGCGATGAAGCCGTGGGCGCCGAGCGCGCGGGTCGCGGCCTCGACGTCGTCCTGGGTCGCGTCGGGGCGGCCGAAGCGGATGTTGTCGGAGATGGTGCCCGAGAACAGGTAGTTCTCCTGGGTGACCATCACCGCCGCACGGTGGAGGTCGGTCGAGGTGAGCGACCGCAGGTCGACGCCGTCGAGGGTGACCGCGCCGTCGACCGGGTCGTAGAACCGCGTCGCGAGCTTGGCGATGGTGGTCTTGCCGGCGCCGGTGGTGCCCACCAGGGCCACGGTCTGGCCCGACGGCACGGTGAGGTCGAGGCCGGGCAGCACGGGTACGCCGTCGACGTACTCGAACCGGACGCCGTCGAAGCGGAGGTCGCCGCGGGCGTCGGTGAGCGCGACCGGAGCGGTCGGCTCGGGGACGCCGGGCTCCTCCTCGAGGACGCCCGAGATCTTCTCCAGCGCGGCGTTGGCGGACTGGAAGGTGTTGTAGAACTGCGAGATGTCCATCATCGGCTCGAAGAACTGCCGCAGGTAGAGCAGGAACGCCGCGAGCACGCCGACGGTGACCTGGCCGTCGAAGGCGAGGTAGCTGCCGTAGATCAGGACGACGGCGATCGTGATGTTGCCGATCAGCCGGATCTCGGGCATGAACCAGGCGACCAGGCGGAACGCGACGAGGTTGGCCGCGCGGTACTGGTCGTTGACGTCGTCGAAGATCTCCTGGTTGCGGGGCTCGCGACGGAAGGCCTGGACGGCGCGGATGCCGTTCATCGACTCCACGAAGTGGACGATCACCAGCGCGACCTTCTCGCGCGTCACCCGGTAGCTCTTCGCCGACTCCTTGCGGAACCAGTTCGTCGCCCAGGCCAGGAACGGCCCGCACAGCAGGGCGACCAGGCCCAGCTTCACGTCGAGGTAGAGCAGGAGGACGGCCGTGCCGAACAGCGTCAGCGCGGCGGTGATCAGCCCGTCGAAGCCGGTCTCGAGCATCTCGTAGATCGCGTCGACGTCGGAGGTCTGGCGGGAGATCACCCGCCCCGACGTGTAGGAGTCGTGGAACGCCGGGCTGAGGCGCTGGAACTGGCGGAAGACGCGCTGCCGGATCTCGAACAGGATGTCCTGGCCGATCTGCCCGGACCGGACCAGGAAGATGTTGCGCGCGATCGCCTGGATGATCGTCGCGGCCAGCACGATCCCGACGATGACGAGCAGGGGACGCAGGTCGTCGTCCTTCTGGATCGGCGGGATGCCGCGGTCGATGCCCAGCGCCACCAGGAGCGGGATCGACAGGCGCGCGGCGTTCTCGACCACCACCGCGACCGCCAGGAGCTTGACCTCGCTGCGGTAGGGCGACAGGAGGTCCTTCAGCAGCCGGCGCGAACGGCCGGCGAGGCGGGCGGTGGTCTCGGCCGTGAGGTCGTCGCGGCCGTCGGCGGCGACGCCGCGCCACTCCTGGCCCTCCGGCACCTGCTCGACCGGCGGTGTCCGGGTCGTCGTCATCGGGGCCCCCGCGGCGTTGTTCGGTGGTGGACGGAGGAGACGGAGAACGTCGTGGGGTGAGTCTCATGCCGACGCCTCCTCGAGCTCGTCGAGGTCCTCGGAGTCGGCAGCGAGCAGCTCGCGGTAGGCGGGGACGGTCGCGAGCAGGTGTCGGTGGTCACCGACGTGGGTGATCGTGCCGTCCTGGAGCAGCGCGACCTTGTCGGCCAGCAGCACCGTCGAGGCGCGGTGGGCGACGACGAGCCCGGTCGTGGCTGCGAGGACGCGCCGGAGGGCGTCCTCGACCAGCTTCTCGGTGTGGATGTCGAGCGCCGAGAGCGTGTCGTCGAGCACCAGCACCTGGGGCTGGGCGAGCACGGCGCGGGCCAGCGCGAGGCGCTGCCGCTGACCGCCCGAGAGCGACATGCCCTGCTCGCCGATCCGGGTGTCGAGCCCCCACGGCAGGTCGTGGACGAAGCCCGCCTGGGCGATCTCGATGGCCTCGGCGATCTCGTCGTCGGTGGCGTCGGAGCGGCCGAGGGTGAGGTTCTCCCGGGCGCTCATCGAGAACAGCGTCGGCTCCTCGAACGCCGTCGCCACCCGCGAGCGCAGCTCGAGCAGGGAGTAGTCGCGGACGTCGACGCCGTCGATCGTCACCCGCCCGCCGCTGACGTCGTAGAGCCGCGGGACCAGGGCCGTCAGCGAGGTCTTCCCGGAGCCGGTGGAGCCGACCAGCGCCAGCGTCTCGCCGGGCGCCAGGTCGAGGTTGACGTCGCGCAGGACCGGCGTGTCGGACCCGGGGTAGGTGAAGTCGACGTGCTCGAAGCGCAGGTGGCCGCGCGCTCGGGGAGCGGTGGCCGTGCCGGACACGATGTCGGGCAGCGTGTCGTAGATCTCGAGGACCCGGGCGGCCGCCGTCATCGCCTCCTGGGCCATCGCCAGGATCACCCCGAGCGAGGCCACCGGCCACACCAGCGACAGCATCAGCGTGATGAAGGCGACCAGCTCACCGGGCGTGAGCGCGCCACGGCCCACCCCGATCGCACCGAGGAGCAGCACGATCACCACGGCGAGGTTGGGGATCATCTCGAGGAAGGTCCAGAACCGGGCCGACAGCCGCACCTTGGCGACGCTGGTGTCGAGCAGGCGGCGCGCGGAGGCGTCGTACTGCCCGGAGACGTGGGGCGAGCGGCCGAACGACTTGATCACCCGGATGCCGACGGCACCCTCCTCGGCCAGCGTGGCGAGGTCGCCCTGCTGGTCCTGCACGTCGCGCGAGACCACGACGTAGCCCTTCTCGAAGCGCATCGAGAGCCACACGATCGGCGCCGCCGCCGCCGCGACGACCAGGCCGAGCGGCCAGTAGAGATGGAGCAGGACCGCGGTGGTGACCACGACCTGGGTGATGTTCACGACCAGGAACAGCATCCCGAAGCCGAAGAACCGGCGCAGCGCGGACAGGTCGGTGGTCGCCCTGGACAGGAGCTGACCCGACTGCCACTGGCTGTGGAAGCTCATCGGGAGCTCCTGCAGCCGCTCGTAGAGATCGTGACGCATGTCGGTCTCGACCTCGAGGACCGCCTTGTTCTGCACCCAGCGGCGCAACCAGACCAAGAACGCCTCGAGGATGCCGAGGCCGAGCACGAGCAGGCCCAGCGGGAGGATGCCGCTCGCGTCGTGGTCCTCGATCGGGCCGTCGATGAGGGCCTTGATCACCAGCGGGATCGCGATCGCGACCGCGATGCCGGACATCGAGGTCACCAGCATGATGACCAGGGCCGGGATGTGGGACCTCAGGTAGCCGCGTAGGCGCCAGAGCGAGTGGACGCTGGCCGGCGGGTGGCTGTGGGGATCAGGTGGCATCGTTGGTCGACTCTAACCCTGGGCACCGACAGACCACGAATCTTTTGTACGGCGCGCCCGCGCGAGTGGGTCTTACACGCGAGGACCCGCCCGCAGGGTCTCGCGGCTCAGTTGGCGAGCAGCCCGCGGACCACGCGGAGACCCACCGACATCCGGGCCAGGTCGGCGTTGTCGTCCTGGCAGATCTCCTGCAGGATCGACGCCGCCCGCTGGACCACGACGCTGTCGCCGTCCTCCCACTCCGCGATCCGGGCCGGAACGGAGTCGTCGGCGGAGGTGTCGCGCAGCACCTGCGCGGTCAGCTGGGCGTGCACGGCGTACACGTCGTCGCGCAGCGCCGCCCGCGCCATCGTCTGCCAGCGGTCGTCGCGCGGCAGCTCCAGGATCCGGGTGACCAGGTCGGGCAGCCCGAGCCGCTCGCCGAGCGCGAAGTGCAGCCGCGCGACCTGCACGGGGTCGAGCGAGAGCCGGTCGGCGATCTCGATGACGCCCAGCAGCATGTAGGCCGGGTGGAGGACCGCGACGCGGCTGGCCAGCTCCTCGGGCACCCGCTGCTCGACCAGCGTCGTCGAGGCGGCTCTCGTAGGCGCGGAGCTCGCGACCCGTCAGCAACGACGGCAGCTCACCCATCAGCCGCGACACCGGCTCCGCGGAAGTAGTCGACCGTGCCCTGGCTGTCGAGCGGCGGGCGCCGGTTGTTGACCAGCCACCGCGACGCGCGCTCCACCAGGGTGCGCATCTCGATCCGCATCAGCGTCTGGGTGCTCGCCTCGAGGTCGTTGTCGAAGGTCTTGATCTCCTCGCGCATCGGCAGCGAGCCGAAGATCTCGCGGGCCACGAAGTTCGCCCGGGTCAGCTCCTCCGGCGTCGCACCCGTCTCCCCCATCAGCCGCGGCCAGTAGGTCATGCCGGCGCCGTTGACGAGGTCGTTGACGACCTGGGTCACGATGATCTCGCGGCGCAGCGGGTGGTTCGCGATCGCGGTCTCGAACCCCTCGCGCAGCTGCGTCGGGAAGTACGCCATCAGGTCGACGTGGCAGTAGGGGTCGTCGGGGAGGTCGGAGTCGATCAGCTTCTCGGCCAGGACGATCTTGGTCCAGGCGAGCAGCACCGACAGCTCGGGCGTCGTGAGCCCCTCGCCCCGCTCGGCCCGCCGGCGTACGCCGCGCGAGGTCGGCAGGCCCTCGAGCTCGCGGTTGAGCACCCCCGCACGCTCGAGGCTCTTCATCCAGTCCTCGTGCACGTGGAGCAGCGAGGTCGCGTTCGCGTCGGCGTTCGCCAGCGCGAGGTTCTGCTCGTAGTTGTCGCGCAGCACCAGCGTCGCGACCTCGTCGGTCATCTCGGCGAGCAGGTGGTTGCGCTGCTTCTCGGTCAGGTCGCCGTCGCGGACGACCCGGTCGAGCAGGATCTTGATGTTGACCTCGTGGTCGGAGGTGTCGACCCCGGCCGAGTTGTCGATGAAGTCGGTGTTGATCGCGCCGCCGCGTCTCGCCCCCGGTCCGCGCCGTCCTGGGCGTACTCGATCCGCCCGAGCTGCGTCAGCCCGAGGTTGCCGCCCTCCCCCACGCACCGGGCGCGGAGGTCACGACCGTCGATCCGGATCGAGTCGTTGGCCTTGTCGCCGGCGTCGGCGTGGGTCTCGTCGCTCGACTTCACGTAGGTGCCGATGCCGCCGTTCCAGAGCAGGTCGACCGGCGCCTGCAGGATCGCCTTCATCAGCTCGGCCGGCGTCATCGCGGTCGACGTCGGCCGCGAGGTCGAGCGCCGTGCGGACCTGGGGACTGATCGGGATCGACTTCAGCGAGCGCGCGTAGACGCCGCCCCCCTCGGAGATCAGCGCCGCGTCGTAGTCCTGCCAGCTCGACCGCGGCAGCCCGAACATCCGCTTCCGCTCGGCGAACGAGGCGCCCGGGTCGGGCGTCGGGTCGAGGAAGATGTCGCGGTGGTCGAAGGCGGCCACGAGCAGGGTGTGCTCGGAGCAGAGCAGGCCGTTGCCGAACACGTCACCGGACATGTCGCCGATGCCGACGCAGGTGAAGTCCTCGGTCTGGCAGTCGACGCCGCGCTCGCGGAAGTGGCGCTGCACCGACACCCACGCACCGCGGGCGGTGATGCCCATCGCCTTGTGGTCGTAGCCGACCGAGCCACCCGAGGCGAACGCGTCGCCGAGCCAGAACCCGTAGTCCTTCGCGACGCCGTTGGCGATGTCGGAGAACGTGGCGGTGCCCTTGTCGGCGGCGACGACGAGGTAGGAGTCGTCGGAGTCGTGGCGTACGACGCCCTGCGGCGGCACGTTCTGCGCCGTCGACGAGGTTGTCGGTGATGTCGAGCAGCCCGCAGATGAACGTCTTGTAGCAGGCGATCCCCTCGGCCAGCCACGCGTCGCGGTCGGCCGGGTCGGGCAGCTGCTTGCAGAAGAACCCGCCCTTGGCGCCGACCGGCACGATCACGGTGTTCTTGACCATCTGCGCCTTGACCAGGCCGAGCACCTCGGTGCGGAAGTCGTCGCGCCGGTCGGACCAGCGCAGGCCTCCGCGTGCGACCGCACCGAAGCGCAGGTGGACGCCCTCGACCCGCGGTGAGTAGACGAAGATCTCGAAGCGCGGCCGCGGCTGCGGAAGGTCGGGGATCTCCGACGGCTCGAGCTTGAACGACATGTAGGCGTGGTGCTTGCCGTCGTCGCCGAGCTGGAAGTAGTTGGTGCGCAGGGTGGCGCGGATGTGGGTGAGGTAGGAGCGCAGGATCCGGTCGTGGTCGAGGCTCGCGACGTCGTCGAGGGCCCGCTGGATCCGGGTGACGACCTCGTCGACGCGCGCCGTACGGGCCTCGGAGTCGGCGCCCACACCGTTGCGGCCCGGGTCGAAGCGCGCCTCGAAGAGCTGCACGAGCAGGCGCGTGATGTCGGTGTTGCCGCGCAGCGCCTCCTCGATGTAGTCGACGGCGAAGGGGCTGTTGCCCTGCTTCATGTACTTGGCATAGGCCCGCAGCACCGTGGCCTGGCGCCAGGTCAGGCCGGCGCCGAGGACCAGTGCGTTGAAGCCGTCGATCTCGTTGTAGCCGTCCCACACCGCGCGGATGGTGTCCTGGAACGCCTCGCGCATGTGGTCGGGCATCCCGGGCGCGTAGCGCAGCCCGAACTCGTAGATGTAGGACGGGTGGTCGACGTGGTCGAGCTGGTAGGGCCGCTCGTCGACGACCTCCACGCCCATCGACGACAGCGCCGGCAGCACCTGGGACAGCGAGATCGGCCGGCCGCGCCGGAAGACCTTGAGCCGGGCCTCGCCCCGGGCCGCGTCGAGCGGGGAGAACAGCGACAGGTCGGTCCCGGACTCGCCGAGACGTTCGAGCCGGCCGAGGTCGAGGGCCCCCGTGGCCGCGGAGAAGTCCTCCTTGTAGGCCTCCGGGAACGAGGCCTCGAACGTGCGGGCGAGTCGCGACCCGACGTCCTCGCCGAACTCGGTGATCGTGGCGGCGGTGAAGTCGTCACGCCACGACCGCGAGGCGTCGGTGAGCTGACGCTCGAGCTCGGTGACGTCGACGTCGGGGATGGCGACGCCGCGCGGCGGGTGGACCACGAAGTGCACACGGGCGGTGGTCGACTCGCTCATCCGGACCGTGAACTCGACCGACTCGCCGTCGAAGCTGTCCCTGAGGATCTCGGAGAAGCGCTCGCGGACGGCGGTGTTGTAGCGGTCGCGGGGCAGGAACACCAGCACGCTGACGTAGCGACCGTAGGTGTCGCGTCGCGCGAAGATCCGCAGCTGGCGACGACCGCGCGTCTCCATGACACGCGTCGCCATCGTGGCGAGCTCGTCGACCGGCGTGTGGAACAGCTCGTCGCGAGGGTAGGTCTCGAGGGTGTCGATGAGCGCCTTGCCGGCGTGGCTGTGGGGGTCGAGGCCGACGATCTCGAGCACGGCCTTGGCCTTCTCGCGCAGCAGCGGCACCTGCCAGACGGACTGGGTGTAGGCGGCGCTGGAGAACAGGCCGAGGAAGCGACGCTCGCCGACGACCTCCCCTGCGTCGTCGAACGATCTTGACTCCGACGTAGTCGAGGTACGCCGGGCGGTGGACGGTCGAGCGGGAGTTGGCCTTGGCCAGCACCAGCAGGGTGTGCTCGCGCGCCATCTCGGCGACCTTCGGCGGAAGCTTGCCGGACGTCGACGACATGTCGGGGTCGTTGCGCAGGATGCCGTGGCCCGTGCCCGGCACGCCGCGCAGGTGGTCGCCCTCGGCGTCGTCGTGCTCGAGGTGGTACTCGCGGTAGCCGAGGAACGTGAAGTGGTCGGCGCACAGCCACTCGAGGAAGGCGATACTGCCCTCGAGCTCGTCGGCGGAGATCGAGGACGGCGGGTCGGCCCGCAGCTCCTCGACGATCACGCCCGGCCTGCTGGCGCATCCGGTCCCAGTCCTCCACGGACTCGCGGACGTCGCGGAGCACGCGCTGCACGTCGTGGGCGATCGCGTCGACGTCCTCGTCGTGCCCGATCCGGCTGATCTCGACGTGCATCCACGACTCGCGCTCGGCGCCCTCGAGCGGCTCGGCGGACTCGTTGTCGGGGCAGTCGATGCTCCTCCAGCCGGCCGGTCACGTCGCGCGTGACGTCGAACTGCGGGTGGATCACCAGGTGCACGTCGCGCTGCTGCCGGGTCAGCTCCATCACGACCGAGTCGACGAGGAAGGGCATGTCGTCGGTGACCACCTCGACGACCGAGTGGCCGCCGGCCGACCAGCCGTGCTCGGCGAGGGTCGGCGTGAAGACGTGGACGGTGGCCGTGCCCTGGGGGCGGACGTCGGCGCTGCGGTAGTGCGAGACCAGCGCGCCGTACAGCTCCTCCGCGGAGCGGTCGCCGATGTCGTCGGTGGACACGTGCCGGTAGTAGGCGCGGAGGAGAGGAGCGACCTCGTCGTGGGGCGGTCCGCCGGTGCCGGAGCTGCGCTCCGCGAGAGCGATCGCCTGGGTGAGCAGATGAGTCTTCTCGGGGTTGGTCGACAGGCCGGTCGTCATTGACACAACCCGAGGTTAGGACTCCCGGCACCCGCGGACAAACTACGGCTCGGAGCGCCGACCGCCCGGCCCGGAGAGACGGCATGATGTCCGGCATGAAGCGCGTGAACCACACCCTGACCTACCCCGGCGCCACGGTGGACGACGTGTTCGCGATGTTCGCGGATCCGGCGTACCGGAAGGCCGTCTCGGAGTACCAGCACGTCATCGACTTCGACTGCCGGATCTCCATGAACGGCGACGGGATGGACGTGCGGATCGAGCAGGCGCACGGCACCGACCGGATCCCCGGCTTCGCGAAGAAGCTGGTCGGGCAGCGAGATCCGGTTCGTCCAGCAGGAGACCTGGGAGTCACCGGCCGGAGCCGACATCCACGTGACCATCCCCGGCAAGCCCGGCGAGATCACCGGCACCGAGACCCTCGAGCAGTCCGGTGACGACGTGATCCAGACCATCGACATCGCGGTGACGGTCTCGATGCCCTTCGTCGGCGGCAAGGTCGAGGACCTGATCGCCGGCTTCGTGGGCCGCGTCTTCGAGGCCGAGAACAAGGTCGGCGTGAAGTGGCTCGCCGGCGAGTGGCGCGTCTGACTCAGCTCCGGCCCATCATTCCTGGGCTGACGCCGCAGCGGCCTTGCGAGCACGCTCGCTGCGGCGTGCGCTGCGTTCGTCCCACTCACCCCATGTGGGGGTAGCGGTAGTCCTTCGGCGGGACCATCGTCTCCTTGATCGAGCGCGGGCTGGTCCAGCGCATCAGGTTCGCGGCAGAGCCGGCCTTGTCGTTGGTGCCGGAGGCGCGGGCGCCACCGAACGGCTGCTGGCCGACGACGGCGCCGGTCGGCTTGTCGTTGACGTAGAAGTTGCCGGCCGCGAAGCGGAGCAGGTCCTGCGCCTCGGCGATCGCCCGGCGGTCCTGGGCGATGATCGAGCCGGTCAGCGCGTACGGCGCGAACGACTCCATCTGCTGGAGGACCCGGTCGTAGCGGCTGTCGTCGTAGACGTGGACGGCGAGGATCGGGCCGAAGTACTCCGTGGAGAACATCTGGTCCTTGGGGTCCGTCGACTGCACGACGGTGGGCCGGACGAAGTAGCCGACCGAGTCGTCGACCTGGCCGCCGGCGAGGATCGACAGGTGGCTGTTGCGCTTGGCCCGCGTGATGGCGCTCTTGTGCTTGGCGAAGGCGCGGTCGTCGATCACGGCGCCCATGAAGTTGGACAGATCGGTGACGTCGCCCATGGTCAGGCCCTCGACCTCGGCGACGAACTGGTCGCGCATCCTCGCCCACACCGACCTCGCGACGTACGCGCGCGAGGCGGCGCTGCACTTCTGGCCCTGGTACTCGAACGCGCCGCGGATCAGCGCGGTGCGGAGCACGTCGGGGTCGGCGCTCGGGTGGGCGACGACGAAGTCCTTGCCGCCGGTCTCGCCGACGATGCGCGGGTAGGAGCGGTAGGACGCGATGTTGGCGCCGACCGTCTGCCAGAGGTGGTGGAAGACCCCGGTCGAGCCGGTGAAGTGGATGCCGGCCAGGTCGGGGTGGGCCAGCGCGACGTCGGAGACGTCGTGGCCGTGCCCGGGGAGCATGTTGATGACGCCCGGCGGGAGGCCGGCCTCCTCGAGCAGCTCCATCGTCAGGCTGGCCGCGAGCTGCTGGGTGACGGCCGGCTTCCAGATGACGGTGTTGCCCATCAGGGCCGGGGCCGTCGGGAGGTTGCCCGCGATCGCGGAGAAGTTGAACGGCGTGATCGCGTAGACGAAGCCCTCGAGCGGGCGGTAGTCGGTGCGGTTCCAGATGCCGGGGCTGTTGGCGATCGGCTGCTCGGCCAGGATCTGCCGGGCGAAGTGGACGTTGAACCGCCAGAAGTCGATCAGCTCGCAGGCCGCGTCGATCTCGGCCTGGAACGCGGTCTTCGACTGGCCGAGCATGGTCGCGGCGTTGAGGCGCTGGCGCCAGGGACCGGCCAGCAGGTCGGCGGCCTTGAGGATGATCGCGGCGCGGTCGTCGAACGACATCGCCTGCCACCCGGGGGCGGCCTCCTTGGCGGCCTTGATCGCGGCCTCGGTGTCCTTGTGGGTGGCGCCCTTGAGCGTGCCGAGCACGTGCTGGTGGTCGTGCGGCTGCACGACCTGGATCTCGGCGCCGCCACCGTTGCGCCTGCGGCCGCCGATGTGCGCGCGCAGGGTGACCTGCCGGCGCTCCTGCCGCACCAGCTCCGCAGCCAGTGCCTCCCGCTCCGCGCTCCCGGGGGCGTAGGTCAGGTTGGGCTCGTTGACGGGGTGCGGCGGATGGGTGACGGCGTCCATGCCGCGATGCTGTCAGACAAGCCGGGCCCGCTCAATTCCCCGTTCGCCCTCCGGACGCCGAAGGGCGCCGATCTCCTGGGTGGCGTACCAGCCGAGGTCGTCGTCGGGGTCGGCTCCGTCGTCGGGTACGTCGTCGGGGTCGGCGTGGACCGCCACGACGTCGGCGAGGGCGATCCGGGTCGGCAGCTCGCGACGCTCAGCTCGGCGACGACGACCACGCGGCGGCGTTCGCCCGGCTCCAGCTCGGCCGCCAGCTCGGCAGCAGTCTGCGCGGCCGTCATCAGCGCGTCGTACTCCTGGTCCTCGGCGTCGCCCTCCGCCACCACCACGTCGTCGCCGACGCCCATCACCCCGTCGCTGTGGAGCTCCGCCAGGGTGTCGAGGGTCGCGGGGAGGTAGAGCCTCACGACGTGCCGCTCGGCTTCCGCGCCGCCTTGCGGGACCGGCCGCGCGGCACCTTCGGGCGGCCGTCGCCGGCGGTGTCGAGCAGCTCGTCGAGCGCCTCGCCGAGGCAGACGGCGAAGGTCTCGGCGTCCGGCACCAGGTCGCGGTCGGCGGTCACGCCGTAGAACACCGAGCCGTCGTACGACGTGACGCCGATCGCCAGCGCGTGTCCGGGCAGCAGCGGCGGGACCGGGTAGGTCTGCTCCATCACCGCGCCGGCGGCGTAGAGCGGCGACTGGGGTCCGGGCACGTTGGTCACCGACAGCTGGAAGCCGCGTCGCACCTCCGCGGCGGCGACGCGCGACCCGATCGCATGGAACGTCGACGGCGCGAAGCCGGAGATCCCGGCGATCCGGTTGGCGGCGACGGCGCGGCCGGTGTCCTTGTGAGCCTTGAACGAGTAGGACACCTGGTGCAGCCGGACGACCGGGCTCGGCTCACCGACCGGGAGGTCGACGAAGTGGGGGGCGATCTGGGTCCCGAGCGAGGTGGCCTCGAGCTCGGCGTCGTACACCGACACCGGCACCACGGCGCGCACCTGTCGCAGCCCGCCGAGCGACTCGGCCCGCGTCATCAGCCAGGCACGCAGCCCCCCGGTCACGGTCGCCAGGATCACGTCGTTGACGGTGCCGCCGTGGGCGTCGCGCACCCGCCGGTGCTCGGCGAGCGAGCGTCGTACGGTCACGAAGCGGCGCTGCTGCGACAGCGTCCCGGTGATCGGCGTGTCCTGCTCGGAGCGCCGGTTGGCGAGGGCGTTGACGACCGTGCCGACGCGACGGGCTGCTGCGTCGGCCCCGCGCCACCAGGCGTCCGTGGAGCCGCGCACCGTCTCGAGGGCCGTGGAGGGCGAGGCGACGGTGTCGCGGACCGCGTCCAGCACCAGGCCGGTCGACGAGACCGGGCGGCCCGGGCCGCCACTCGTCGGCGCCGAGCTCCCGGCGCAGCGGCGTCCGGTCGAGCAGGACCTGGGCGAGGTCGACGATCTGCGCGCCGTCCACCAGCGCCTGGTGGGCCTTGGACAGGACGGCGACGCGGCCGCCCTCGAGCCCCTCGACGAAGTAGACCTCCCACAGCGGCCGGTTGCGGTCCAGCGGCCGGGAGACGATCCGCGCGACCAGCTCGCGCAGCTGGTCCATGGTGCCGGGACGCGGCAGCGCCGAGCGGCGTACGTGGTAGCCGAGGTCGAAGTGGGGGTCGTCGACCCAGACCGGGTTCGCCAGGTGGGCCGGGACCCAGCGCACGCGCTGGCGGTAGCGCGGCACGAACGCGATCCGGTCGGCGATCAGCTGGACGAGGGTGTCGTGGTCGAACCCCGACGTCCCGGGGTCGAAGATCTCGACGGTCGCGTTGTGCATCGGCGTCGTCGTGGTCTCGGCCGTCAGGAACGCCAGGTCGCGCGCCCGCAGCCGCTCACTCATCCGCCACCCCTGTGCCTCGACGCTTGTCCCCCATGGGATTCTGGCAGAGCGTCCGTGACGGACCGTCCTGGTCCGCCTGCGAGAAAGGCCACACCACATGCGCCGACCGGTTGCTGCGCTCGCCCCCGCCCTGCTCGCCGCCGCCCTCCTCGCCGGATGCGGCAGCGGCAGCAGCTCCGGCGGCTCGGGATCGGGTCCGCTGCCCACCAAGGTCATCGACGTGACCTTCAGCGGCGACTCGGTGACCCCGAACGGCGAGCTGATCAAGGTCGGGGTCGGCCAGCGGATCGAGCTCGACGTCACCGCCGACGCGCCGGGCGAGATCCACGTGCACTCGTCGCCGGAGCAGGAGTTCGAGTACGACAAGGGCTCGAGCACGATCACGGTCGCGCCGATCACCGCGCCGGGCCGGGTCGAGGTCGAGTCGCACACGCTCGAGAAGACGCTCTTCACCCTCCAGGCCCAGTGACCGCCTTCCTCCTGCCCGCCCACGGCCTGGGCGGCGCGCAGGACCTGCCGATCTCCCGCGAGCTCGCCATCCTCGGGGCCGCGGCCGCCGTGGCCGTCTCCTTCGTCGTCCTCGTGCTCGCCTGGCGCAAGCCCCGGTACGACGCCGCCACCAGCGGGCGGCCGGCCCCGGCCTGGCTGGCGCGCGTCGTCGACTCGACCCTCTACCGCGGCCTGCTCCGCCTGGTGGGTCTGCTCGCCCTGCTCTACCTGGTGCTCATCGCGCTCCGCGGCAAGGACCTGCTGATCAACCCGATCTTCGGCATCTTCTACGTCTGGATCTGGGTCGGCGTGGTCGTCGCCTCGCTGCTGTTCGGCCGGGTCTGGAAGGCGATCAGCCCCTTCCGCCTGATCAACGGCGGTCTGGCCCGGATCTCCCGCGGCGACCCGGAGGTGGGCGTCTTCACCTACCCCGAGAAGCTGGGGATGTGGCCGGCCGCGGTCGGTCTGTTCGCGTTCGTCTGGATGGAGCTGGTCTACACCCACAACGTCGACCTCGCTCCGGTCCGACTGTGGATGGCGGTCTACCTCGCCCTGATGATCCTCGGCGGTGCTCTGTTCGGGAACCGCTTCTACGAGCGCGCCGACCCGTTCGAGGTCTACTCCAGCCTCGTTGCGCAGCTCTCGATCTGGGGCCGTCGTGGCGACCTGCTCGTGATCCGCAGCCCGCTGGCCAACCTCGACACCACGGCACCGACCCCGGGCCTGGTCGCGGTCGTCTCGGTGCTCTTCGGCAGCACCGCCTTCGACGCGTTCCGCGAGTCGACGCGGTGGCTGACGTTCATCCAGGACACCGGCTACTCGACGTACGTCCAGAACAACCTCGGCCTGCTGGGCTTCTGCGTCGGTGTCGGCCTGGTGCTGTCGCTGGGCAGCATGGCCACCGGCGTGGGCTCCGACCTCCGGCGCCGCGAGCTGCCGGCACAGTTCGCCTTCTCCGTGATCCCGATCATCGTCGGCTACATCGTGGCCCACTACCTGAGCTACTTCGTCGAGATCGGCACCCAGACCCTGGTCCAGGCCAGCGACCCGCTCAGCAACGGGAGCAACCTCTTCGGGACCGGCGGATGGTCCGTGCCCTACTGGCTGTCCTACCACCCGACCTTCCTGGCCGACAGCAAGGTCGTGGCGGTCGTCGTCGGTCACGTGGTCGGGGTCATCGCGGCGCACGAGCGGGCGATCAAGATCCTGCCGAAGAAGCACCAGCTGACCGGGCAGATCCCACTCCTGCTGGCGATGATCGCCTTCACCGTCGGCGGCCTCTACCTGCTGTTCTCGTCGTGAGCCTTCCTGCGCGCGCGACCGGGCCGGGGCCGGAAGATCCGGGCCCGGTGCTCCCGGTGGGGTGACGGCGACGGCACGAGCGCCGCGGCCACGGCCGCGACCGCGCGACCCAGGTCGGAGTCGCCGGCCGCGCTGATCGCGGTGCCGGTCACCAGCGCGCGGTCGGCGGCGGCACGGTCCTCGGGCAGGAAGTGGACGTCCACCAGGCGCGCAAAGCCCTCGACCATGCCGGCGATGTCGCGCTCGGACCAGCCCAGGGTCGGCCGCATCCGGTTCACCACCACCCGCACGTGCGCTCCTGCCCGGCGCTCGCGGAGCTCGACCAGACCGCGTGCGAGCCGGGTCAGCCCGACCGGGTCGGCGGAGCCGACGACCACGATCTCGTCGGCGACCGCCAGCGCACCGAGGGTCGTCTGGTTGCGGCCCGGCCGGGTGACCAGGTCGCCGGTGGCGGTCGTCCTCCAGGCTGAACCCGGTGTCGACGACCACCTGACCGTGGGTGCGGGCGACCTCGAGCAGGTGCTCCACGACTCCCGACCGCACCTCGACCCAGCGGTCGGGGCGGGGCAGGCCGGTGACGACCGTGAGGTGGTCGCCGAGCCCGCGTCGGATGGAGCCGAAGCGTGCCTCGAGGGCGCCTTCCCCCGTCAGCCGCGCGGCGCTGAGCAGGCCCGAGACCTCGTCGAGCACGCCGAGGTGCTGGGCGACCGAGGCGGCGTAGGGGTCGGCATCCACCAGCGTGGTGGCGATCCCCCGATCGGCCAGCGCGGCGGCGAGCCCGGTCGCGACCAGGGTCCGGCCCGGTGCGCCCGCAGGGCCCCAGACGACGACCACGCGACCGGAGGTCGCCGGGGCCGGCACGTCGTGGTCGCGCGGGTCGTCGGTGGGGGCCACGGTGTCGTCGTCGGACTCGAGCAGGTCGAGCACGCGGGGCAGGTCGTGGTCGTCGCCGAGGGCGTCGACGCCGACCCGGGCGGCGCGGGCACGGGCGGCGTCGGGGCTGCCGCCGCCGGCGACGGCGACCACGCGTATCTGGTGCCGGTGGAGCAGGTCGACCGCGCTCTGGTCGAGCCCCGGAGCGTCCAGCGCCACCAGCGCGGCGTCCGCCTGGCCGGCGCTGCCCGCGGCGAGCAGGTCGTCGACGTCGACGCAGCGCTTGAGGACGACGAGGCCGGGGCGGGCGGGCGACGAGCTCGAGGACCGTCGACTCCCAGGCGGCGCCGGCGGCCACGACGAGGACGACGACCACGTCAGCCTCGGCCGACGACGGTGAGCGACGGGTCGTCGGTCGTGGCGAGCAAGCGGAAGAACCGGTGGGCGTCGGGGTCGCGCACCCCGAGCACGAGCATCCGCCCGCCCTGCGCGCCGAACGCCTGGTCGGCGGGCGGTGCGTCGAGCACCGTCACGCCGGACAGGACCGGGTGTCCGCTGCACACCGACGTGGTGTCGCACCCGCTGCGCGTCGAGGGGCGGAGGTAGACGTCGACCACGTCGCCCTCACCGACGGAGCCCGGCACCTGGTCGGAGGCCACGGACACGGGTACCTGCCGGAGGTCGGAGGTGTCGTCGGAGCCCACTGCGGCACGCGGCAGCAGCTCACCGGCTGCGACGGCGTGCAGCAGGTGGAGGCCCGACGGCAGCTGCTCGTCGGCGCGGAGGTAGAGATCCGCGTCGCCCGCGTCGGCGAAGCCCACCCGGCGCAGGGTCAGGTCGTCGGCGGTCAGCGTGTGTCCCTGGCCCATGGTGTCGGTGGCCGCCCAGACCGCCACGGTGTCGTCGGAGGTGCCGAGGACCAGCGCACCGACCAGGACCGACGCGGCGACCACCGCCACCCCGATCCAGAGTCGTGGGTCGCGCCATCCCGGCGCCGCGGCGCGCCGTGCCGTGGGCGTGTCAGTCATCCCGAGATTCCTGCTCACGGCCCCATCATCACCCCGGACCGGGCCCGCGCGGCAGCCTCCTCCACAGGTCAGGTCGGCACCTGGCCGTCGGGCGGGTCACTCGTGCAACGATGGCCCCATGGCCACCACGCCGCGGTTCCTCACGCTGGCCGACGTCGCCGAGGTGCTCAGCACCTCCAGTGCGCAGGTCTACGCCCTGGTCCGCCGCGGCGACCTGCCGGCGATCCGGATCGGCGGGCGCGGCCAGTGGCGGGTCGAGTCGACCGAGCTCGAGGCCTACATCGCCCGGATGTACGACGACACCAGGGCCTACGTCGACACCCACCCGTTCAACGAGGCCGAGCCGCGGTCGGCCGACTGATCAGCCGACCGACCCCGCGGGGTTCGCCTTCGAGGAGCCGTTCACGGCCGGCTGCCCACCGGTCTGCACGGGGATCCCGTCAGCCGGGGAGCCGTACTCCGGGCTGTAGGTGCGGCTGTGGCGGAAGGTGTCCACGAACTGCTGCAGCCGCGGGTCGGTCGGGCTCGTCACGCGCAGCTGGTAGCCCCAGGAGCTGATCACGATCGGGCTCGGCAGGTCGTTGCTCGCCCACGGGGACAGGTCGACGAAACGGTTGGAGCGACCGCCGTCCGACGGCTCGGAGATCATCGACTGGTGGTCGAAGAACGAGACCAGCTGCTTGACCTGTGAGGCCGGCAGGTCGGGGCGGTAGGTGATCCAGACGGCGCCGTGCTCGAGGTTGTGCACGGCACGCTCGCTCGGCACCGGCTTGGTGTAGACACCCGCGTTCATCCAGGTCGCGTTGTGGGGGCCGCCGACCGGTGGCGTCACGGCGTAGGTGACCGGGCCGGCGACGTGGTCGTGCGACAGGGTCCCGCTGCCGGCGGTGCCGGGCCCGGGGTAGCCCGCGGTGTCCCAGGCGAGCACCCCCGTGATGCTCGTCGGGTTCTTCACCCGCTGCGGCGTCGGCTGCACGGTGGTGCTCCCGGACACGGCGGACGGCACGATCTGGTGGGTGGTCGTCGACGCAGCCGCGTGGTGGAGGTTGGAGAACACCCCGACGCCGATGCCCACGACGACGAGCGCGACCACGATCGCACCGGCCACGATCCGCCGGCGCTCGCGCCGCTGGTGAGCCCGCTGGATCTCGGCCGCACGCTGACGTCGTGCCGACTCGGCCTCACGTCGAGAGGTCTTGCTCTTGCCCATCCCGCCACTGTAGAAGGGCGTTCAACTCCGCCCCGTACGACGATCAGCCGATCTGCGAGCCGAGCCTGATCCGCAGCTGCAGGACGGTCGTGCCGCGGTGCACCGTGAAGCGCAGCGTCTCACCGGGCTGGTGCGCCCGGATGGCCACGATCAGGGCGATGCCACCGGCGACCTTCTCGCTGTCGACGTCGGTGACCACGTCGCCCTTCTCCAGCCCGGCCGAGTCGGCCGGGCTGCCCGAGGTCACACCGAGGATCGTGGCCCCGGTGTCGGTGGAGGCTCCGGTGTCGACGCTCGCCCCGATCACCGGGTAGCGCGCCCGGCCGGTCCGCAGGATCTGGTCGGCGGTGATCTTGACCTGGTCGATGGGGATCGCGAAGCCGACCCCGATGCTGCCGGACTGCCCCGTGGCGGTGCTGCCGGTGGTCGCGATCGCGGAGTTGACCCCGACCACGCGGCCGGAGAGGTCGACCAGCGGGCCACCGGAGTTGCCGGGGTTGATCGCAGCATCGGTCTGCACGGCGTTGATGTAGGACGACGCCGACCCGCTGTCGCTCGTGGTGACCGGCCGGTTCAGCGCACTGACGATGCCGGAGGTGACGGTCGAGCTGAGGCCGAGCGGCGAGCCGAAGGCGACGACCTGGTCACCGACCCGGAGCACCCCCGCGCTGCCGAGGCTGGCCGGCGGCAGCCCCGGACCGTGCTTCACGTAGAGCACGGCCAGGTCGTAGGTCGGGCTGCGCCCCACGACGGTGGCCGGGAACGTGTCGCCGTGCTGGTCGACGATCTCGATCGGCCCGTGGTGGCTGACGGCGTCGGCGACCACGTGGTTGTTGGTGATGTAGTGGCCCGAGCGGTCGAGCACGAAGCCGGAGCCGGTCGCGCCGTCCTTCTTGCCCTGGTACTGCGCGAGCACCTGGATCGTGCTCGGCAGCAGCTGCTGCGCCACCGAGGCGACCGAGTGGTTGCCGGCCGGGAGGGGTGCCCGGGAGACCGTGCCGGCATCGGCGAGGCCGCCGCCGACCTGTCCCTGGCGGGAGCTGGTGTGCCAGTTCACGTAGGCCGCACCCCCGACCATGCCGCCGACCACCCCGACGATCAGGGCGAGGACCGACACCACCGGCCACACCCAGCCGGGCACGCCGCCGCGCCCGGAGGTCGCCGACGCCGACGGCACGCCGTACGGCTGGGTCGAGGGCGGCGGGGTCGAGGGCGGCTGGTAGGGCCGCCCGGTCGACACGGTGTCGGCGGGGTCGCCGAAGGCTGCCGGTCCGGGCGGTGCCCACTGGTGCGGTGGCTGCTGCTCCCGCGGAGGGAGCCAGCTCGCGCCATCGGAGGAGGTCAGCGGCGTCGTGTCGTCGCTGCCGCTCGGATGATCGTCGCTCACGCCGTCCTGACTCTCCGCCGGGGTGCCGGATCGGACGGCACCGGATGCCGTCGCGGCCTACGGCGTGAGTGTACGACGCAGCGCCCGCACGAACAGCGGGGTGTCCTCGCGCTCGGCGGTGGGGCCCCGACGGCTCGCCGGCACCTGCTCCCGGTCGACGATCGAGGTGATGGCGTTGGTCAGGGACGTGCCGAACGGCTCGGCGCCGGGCCGGACGATGGCTCCCGGCGCGTTGGCCGGGGAGGCGCCCAGGGCCAGGACGCCCATCACCGCCGCACCGACGGCGCCGCCGCCGATCCCGGTCAGGCCGAGGTGACGGCGGGACCGTCCGGCGGCCGAGGGGCCCGCTCCGACCAGGGACTCCTCGTGCGGATCGGCCCAGCCGATGGCGAAGCCCTGGAACAGCAGTGAGCCCTTGAGGTGGGAGGGAGCGGCGGAGCCGGCGAACTGCATCGTGGCCAGGCGGGTCTTGACCCAGCCCTCGCGCTCGACCGCGTCGCGACACTGGTGACAGGAGTGCACGTGCTCCCAGGCGCGCTCCTCGTCGGCCGCGGAGAGCTGCCCGTCGAGCAGGGCACTGACCCGCGGGCCCAGGTGGCCGATCACCGGCCCGATCACGGGGCCCACTCCTGGGCCGACCCCTGGGGCAGGGGCGCGGGGCCGCCGACCCGGGTCCGGCCGTCGACGGGAGCGCGGTGGGCCAGGGCCGAGCGGAGCATCGCCCGGCCCCGGTGGATGCGCGAGCGGACCGTGCCGAGCTTCGCGTCGAGGATCCGGGCGATCTCCTCGTAGGACAGGCCCTCCACGTCGCAGAGCACCACCGCGGCGCGGAACTCGGGCGGGAGGGTCGAGAGCGCCCGCTCGATGTCGTCGTCGAAGGTCGTGTCGGCGTACGCCGTGTCGGGCGTCGGCAGGTCGCTGTGGAGCCGGTCGGCCCGCTCGTCGGAGAGGGCGTCGAAGCGGATCCGCTGCTTGCGCCGGGCCTGGTCGAGGAAGAGGTTGGTGGTGATCCGGTGGATCCACCCCTCGAAGGTGCCGGGGGTGTAGGTCGACAGGCTGCGGAAGACGCGGACGAAGACCTCCTGCGTCAGGTCCTCGGCGTCGTGCCGGTTGCCGGTCAGGCGCAGGGCGAGGCGGTAGACGCGGTCGGAGTGCCGGTCGACGATCTCCTCCCACGTGGGCACGCCGCTGTCATCCGCACGAGCGTCGTCGTACGGGTGCTGACCGGTGTCCACGAGCTCCTCCTGCTGGCGCCTGCGCGCCGGTGACCCGAACAGTGCTGTCTCCTTGCCGCGAACTCTGGTCTCCACGGCTGAGAGGAACCTGATAGAAGCGCCCCTCGCAGCATGTGAACGCCGGACCGGCGTCACCGGCTCCAACGAACGGCAGGGGGTCCGATGTTCCCGGCGCGGACCCAGGACCCGGCGCTCGACGACCCGGCTGACGCCGTCCCCGGACGGCCGCTGCGCGATAGGGTCGCCGTGATCCGATCATGGGCGAGGGCACCGCCCGCGCCGCCCGCCGACCCGGAAGGCCGCGACCGCCATGTCCGTTGCTCCACCCAAGTCCGCCAGCTGGTCCTATGCCGAGGGTTTCGTGGCCGAGGACGAGGTGCTCGCGGCGGCTCGCGCCCGCGCCGACGAGGTCGGCGTCGTGGCGATCGGGCCGGGTGGGGGCGCGGCCCTGCGGTTCCTCGCGTCGGTCATCGAGGCCCGCGCGGTCGTCGAGGTCGGCACCGGGACCGGCGTCTCCGGGCTCTGGCTGCTGCGCGGCATGCGCTCCGACGGGATCCTGACCACCGTCGACATCGAGGCCGAGCACCAGCGGCTCGCCCGCGAGACCTTCACCGAGGGCGGGGTCGCCCCCCAGCGCGCGCGCACCATCGCCGGCGCAGCCCTCGACGTGCTCCCCCGCCTCACCGACGGCCACTACGACCTGGTGTTCTGCGACGGCGACAAGACCGAGTACGGCGCCTACCTCAAGGAGGCGCTCCGCCTGCTGCGCCCCGGTGGGGTCGTCGCCTTCGACAACGCGCTGTGGCACGACCGGGTGGCCGATCCCGCGCAGCGCGACGAGGAGACGGTGGTCATCCGCGACCTCGGCAAGGAGATCGCCGCCCACGACTCGCTCGTACCGATGCTGCTGCCCGTGGGCGACGGCCTGCTCGTGGCGAAGAAGGAGTGGGCCGGCGACGAGGCCTGAGTGCGAGGCCGCAGCGAGCTTGCTCGCAAGGCCAGGGCCCCTCAGCCGCGTCGGGCCGGCCGGAAGCCCGAGCCGCCCTCGGCGATCGCGACCACCGCGCAGGCCTCGATCAGGATCGGCGGACTGCCGATGATCCGGGACCCGGGCGCGTCGGCCGCACCGGTCGTGAAGGTCTCCTGGAAGGAGGCCCGCGACGCCTCGTCGGCGAAGACGTAGCAGCCCTCGAACCACTCCCCCGGCACCGTCCGCCAGGTCTTGTAGGCGAGGTCGGGCATCGCGCTGAACCGGTCGTGGGAGGTCTCCGCGACGTAGTCGGCCAGCGCCCGGTCGACACCCGCCGGGGCGTCGGCCAGCGACCAGCGGACCGTGAGGCCGCGCAGCGGGCTCACCGGACCACGCCGGCCAGCGCATCGGGAGCCGTGAGCCAGGTGAGCAGGGCCCGGGCGCCGAACCCCGTCGGGCCGGTCGTCCACTCGTAGGACTCCGACGGTGAGTCGCCGACGGAGGCGAGGTCGAGGTGGGCCCACGGGACGTCACCGGCGAAGTGCTGGAGGAACAGCGCGGCCGTGATGGCGCCGGGCCCACCCGGGTTGTTCTTCGCATCGGCGATCGTGGAGGACAGCGTGTCCTCGTAGTCGCTCTCCAGCGGCATCCGCCACAGCGGCTCGCCCGACGCCTCGCCGGCGTCGTAGAGCCGCGCGGCGAGGGTCTCGTGGTTGGCGAAGAACGCGCCGACCCGCTGGCCGAGGGCGACCTTGATCGCGCCGGTGAGCGTGGCGACGTCGACCAGGACGGTCGGGTCGAGCGTGTCCACGGCGTAGGCCATCGCGTCGGCGAGGACCAGGCGCCCCTCGGCGTCGGTGTTGAGCACCTCGGTCGTCCGACCGCCGTACTGCGTGATCACGTCGCCGGGCCGGAGTGCGTTGCCGCCGATCGCGTTCTCCGCGGCGGGCACGAGCCCGGTGACCCGGAACGGGCAGCCCAGCCGGCCCAGCGCCGCCATCACGGCCATCACGACCGCTCCGCCGGTCATGTCGCGCTTCATCGTGGACATGCCCTCGCCCGGCTTGATCGAGAGGCCGCCGGTGTCGAACGTGATGCCCTTGCCGACCAGCACCACCCGGGGGGCCTTGCGAGCGCCGCGCGCGGGCGCGTAGTCGAGGCGGATCAGCCGCGGTGGGGTCGGCGAGGCCTGGCCGACGGCCAGCACTCCGCCGAACCCCTGGTCGGCCAGCTTCTGCTCGTCCCAGATCTCACAGGTCAGGCCGTTGTCGGCGGCCAGCGCCACGGCCTGCTCGGCCAGCCACTGCGGCGACTTGAGGTTGGAGGGGACCGTGGCCAGCATCCGGGCCCGCCAGCCGGCGCCGCCGAGCTCGAGACCGCGCTCGAGGTCGGCGGAGGCGTCGTCGTCGATGGCGGCGAGCACGACCCGTCGCGGTGGCTGGTGCTCGGGGCCCTCGGAGCGCCAGTGGAAGCCGAACGAGCCGAGCATCGCGCCGACCACGAACGCGGTCAGCGCCTCGTCGCCGCCCGCCGCAGCGACCGTGGTCGCCACGGTGTCGTGGTCGACGGTCTCCCGCGCCAGCGCAGCGCCGGCCCGTCGGAAGTCACCCGCCGTCTCGTCGCCGAGCCCGACCAGCACGACCAGGCGCAACGACGGGTTGCCCGGGAGTCCGCCCACGGGGACGGACACGACCTCGCCACCCGTGCCGCGGGCCCGCCGGGACTCGAGCACCGCCAGGAGGTCGAGGCCGAGCGCGTCTCCGGCTGCCTCGGCGCCCGGGCCGAGCACCGGCATGCCGTCGTCGGCCGTGAACGGGTAGGCGACGACCTCCACGCCCGAGAGCTCGTGCGGGAGCAGCCCGCTCAGTGCGAACGCCGGGGGCGAGACCTGAGGTGGGAGCGTCGTGGTGGTCGCAGGCACCTCAGCCCACGACGTCCTTGAGGGCGTCTCCCAGTGCGCCCGCCTCCTCGGCGTTGAGCTCGACGACGAGCCGGCCACCGCCCTCCAGAGGGACGCGCATCACGATGCCACGGCCTTCCTTGGTGACCTCGAGCGGACCGTCGCCCGTCCGCGGCTTCATTGCCGCCATCCGCGCACCTCATTCTTCTTGTTCGGACCCAGGACGCGCGGGAGTGCGAGCCCCCCTCACGCCGATGTGTGGACCATTATCCCCTATGGCGGCGGGTGACGCCGTCCAACCCCGCACGCGACCTGGCACAGTGACCGCATGCGTGCACGCTCGGCCCTGTTCGACGTGTACGGCGACCACCTCCGCTCGCGCGGCGACCAGGCGCCCGTCTCGGCGCTGATCCGGCTGCTGGAGCCGGTCGGCATCGCCGCGCCCGCCGTACGCACGGCGATCTCGCGGATGTCGGCGCAGGGATGGCTCGAGCCGGCGCGGGTCGACGCGGCACCTGGCTACCGCGCGACCCGGCGGGCCATCGAACGGCTCACCGAGGCGGCGTCCCGGATCTACCGCAGCGGGCCCGAGCCGTGGGACGGACGCTGGCGGCTCGTGTTCGTCGACCTGCCGCGCGACCGCGGCGCCCGGGCACGGCTGCGTGAGGAGCTGCACTACCTCGGTTACGCCGAGCATGCCCCCGCCGTCTGGCTGTGCCCGTTCCGACGCGCGGAGGTCGACGAGGTCGTCGCGCGGGCAGGCGGCCGTCCGCGGCACGCGCTCGCGGTCGAGCTCTCGCCCGACCCGGTGGCCGCGTGGGACCTGGCCGGGCTCGCCACGTCGTACGCCGCGTGGCCCGACCTCGCGGACTCCCTGGTCCGCGGCGAGCCGGGCGACCCGACCGACGAGGACGAGTCGGCGTTCGCCGCGCGCTTCCGGCTCGTGCACGAGTGGCGCAAGTTCCTCTTCGACGACCCCGGGCTCCCGGCGGAGCTGCTGCCCCCGGACTGGCCGGGCCAGGCAGCGGCCGACCTGTTCACCAGCGAGGCGGCACGCCTCAAGCCCGCCTCCGACCGCTTCGTGGCCCGATGCCTGGGCGTGTGACGCGCGCGCCAGCAGCCGCATAGCCTGCGGTCATGACCGCTGACGTCTCACCCGTCCTGCTGGAGGTCGCCGACGGCGTCGCGACCATCACCCTGAACCGGCCCGACGCGATGAACAGCCTCGACGTCGCCACGAAGGAGGCCCTGCTCGCCGCGGTGCGCCGGGTGGCGGACGACGCCGCCGTACGGTGCGTGGTGCTGACCGGCACGGGGCGTGCGTTCTGCGTCGGGCAGGATCTCAAGGAGCACGTCGAGATCCTCCACAGCGGGACGCCCGACTCGCTGTTCCGCACCGTCGACGAGCACTACAACCCGATCGTCGCCACCATCGCCGGGATGCAGAAGCCGGTGCTCGCGGCGGTCAACGGCGTCGCCGCCGGCGCCGGCGCCAGCCTGGCCTTCGCCTGCGACCTGCGGATCGTGGCCGACACGGCCGGCTTCAACCTCGCGTTCGCCAACATCGCGCTCTCCTGCGACACCGGCTCGAGCTTCACGCTCCAGCGCCTGGTGGGCCGCGCGAAGGCGATCGAGCTCCTCTACTTCCCCCGGACCGTGCCGGCCGACGAGGCACTCTCCCTCGGGCTGGCGACGCAGGTCGTCCCTGCCGGGGAGCTCTCCGACGTCGTCGTCGACCTCGCGGCCCGGCTGGCCGCCGGACCGACCGTCGCCCTCGGCGCGCTGCGGAGCTCGCTCACCTTCGCCGCCGACCACACGCTGATGGAGTCCCTGGAGTTCGAGTCGTCGCAGATGACCCTGACCGGCCGGACCGCCGACCACGCCGCCGCCGTCGCGGCGTTCCTGGCCAAGGAGAAGCCGGTCTTCCAGGGACGCTGACCGCGCGTCACTCTGGCCACTTCCGCGACGTCAATGATGCGGTTTGGTCCCCAACCGCATCATCTGGGCCCGAAAACGTGCGGTTGGGGACCAAACCGCGCCCATACCGAGATGGTCAGCCGGTGCGGGCCACGCCGTGTACGCCGCCGCGCCAGGCACCGAACAGGCGCAGGATCCGGTCGGGCGCGGCCCGCAGCCTCGCGGCCGACGGCGACGAGCCGAGCTCCACGGTGAGCGCGAAGCCCGGGAACCTGTGGTTGAACCACATCGTCATCGTGCCGTGGCAGGTGCTGCCGCAGTTCAGGTGAGTCATCGGCAGACCGAGCGCCTTGGCCACCTTGCGGGAGAACGTCGGGCGTGCGGAGATGTCCACCCCGTGGAGCGGTTGGTGGAAGGACAGCACGTACGCCGGCCTCACCTTCGACAGGAACGCCATCATGGCCCGGGTCTCGGGCTCGGAGGCGGGCTTGCGACCGGAGTAGTAGCTGCCGGTCAGCCGCGCCCACTTGTAGGGGTAGTTCCGGTTGGGGTCGACGCCGTGCGCGTTCCGACGGGTGTGGTGCGCCAGCCCGTCGGGGTTGTAGACCGGCACGATCCAGAGGTTCACGTCGTGGACCGGCGGCCCGTTGCGCAGGTCGTCGAGGATCCGGCGCGGGGCGGGCTCGTTGCCGTGCATGAGCGAGATCAGCACGACCTTGCGCTTGCCCGGCTCACCGAGGTGCCAGGCCACGATCGGCCGCCCCTGGACCGAGTGGCCGATCACGCGACGGCCGATCACGGCGGGGTGGGCGTCCGTCGCGGCGCGCGCCGGCAGGACGAGCAGGGCCGGCAGGAGCGCCAGGCACAGCGCGGCCGCGAGGAGGCCGTGGCGACCTCGTGGGTCCCGAGAGGGGCGTGTCATCGGCAGATCCTCAGCTGTGGGTGGCGAAGTACCAGGTGAACACGAGCACGCCCACCAGCATCCCCACATGGGCCAGCACGGACAACCCCGGCCCCTCCGACCACCGGTCGTCGGCGGTGCCCGACGCGTGCTTCCCGCGGCTCGGCAGCCAGCGCAGCAGGATCAGCAGGCCGATCAGCGCGGTGAGCCAGAAGAAGAACAGCGCCACGACCCCGACCCAGGAGTTGTCGTGTCCGGTGACCAGGAAGTAGATCCAGAGCGCGATCGCGACGACCCCGCACGCCGTATGGGCGTTCACGGTGCCCATCCCCACCTGGTGGTGACCCGCTGCCCGGGCCTGGGAGAGGCGCACCCGCGTCAGGACGACCACCACCGCGGACAGGAAGGTGAGGACGTAGACGATGTACTCGGGCTTCACAGGCGCTCAGTGTGCCGAGGCGGGCGGGTCGGTGTCACCTTCGGGCCCCTGGCCGGAAGGTGCCGCGCGGTCGCGGTCGTCCGTCTCGCGCTCCTCCGCCAGCCGCTCGAGCAGCGCGTCGACCTCGGCCATCCGGTAGCCGCGGAACGCCAGCGGGAACCGGATCCGGCGGAGGTCGTCGGCGGTCACCGGGCCGTCGGACGGGACGAGCGAGTCGGGCGCGTCGTCGTACGCCGGACCGAGCGGCTGACCACGTCCGGCGGCGACCACGGCGACCCCACCGAGGGCCAGCACGACCAGGATCGCGAAGAACCACATCATCGGAGCGGATCCCTGGCGCGTGCCTCCACCATCCGGCCCACGGCCTCGTCCACGTCGTCGGTGACGTGGAGCATGTCGATGTCGGACTGGTTGATCGTGCCGTGCGTGAGCGCCGTGTCGCGCAGCCAGTCGATCATGCCGCGCCAGTAGTCGGACCCGAGCAGCACCAGCGGGAAGCTGGTGACCTTCTGGGTCTGGACCAGGGTCAGCGCCTCGAACAGCTCGTCGAGCGTGCCGAGACCGCCGGGCAGCACGACGAAGCCCTGGGAGTACTTCACGAACATCGTCTTGCGCGCGAAGAAGTAGCGGAAGTTGATGCCGATGTCGACCCACTGGTTGAGGCCCGACTCGAAGGGCAGCTCGATGCCGAGGCCGACGCTGGTGCCGCCCGCCTCGCTGGCGCCCTTGTTGACCGCCTCCATCGCGCCCGGGCCCCCGCCCGTGATCACCGCGAAGCCGGCCGCGGTCAGCTTGCGGCCCACCTCCTCGCCCCGGGCGTACGTCGGGTCGTCCGGCCGGGTGCGGGCGGACCCGAAGCACGCGATCGCCGGACCGAGCTCGGCGAGCGCGCCGAAGCCCTCGACGAACTCGGCCTGGATCCTGAGCACGCGCCACGGATCGGCGTGGACCCAGTCGGTGGACCCGCGGGAGTCGAGGAGCCTCTGGTCGGTGGTGGTGCCGTCGACCTGGCTCCGGCGCATCACCACCGGACCCTTGAACTTCTCGTGCTTGTCGGTCATCGGTCTCCCTGGAGCCAGTCGGTGAGCACGCGCTCGCAGTGGCGGATCTGCTCCAGCGGGACGAACTCCTCCTGCTTGTGGGCCAGCATCGGGTCGCCGGGGCCGAAGTTGACCGCGGGGACGCCGAGCGCCGCGAACCGGGCGACGTCGGTCCAGCCGAACTTCGGGTTGACCGTGCCCCCGACGGCCTCGACGAACTCCTTGGCCGCGGGCCGGTCGAGACCGGGGAGCGCGCCGGGTGCGCTGTCGGCGACCAGCACGTCGTACCCGGAGAAGAAGTCGCGGAGGAACGCCTCGGCGTCGGCCTCGCTGCGGTCGGGCGCGAACCGGTAGTTGACCGACACCGTGCACCGGTCGGGAAGCACGTTTCCGGCGACGCCGCCGCTGATCCCGACGGCGTTGAGACCCTCGTGGTAGGTCAGCCCGTCGATGACCGGCCTCCGGGCGTCGTACGACGACAGCCGCTGGAGGATCGGGGTGGCCCGGTGGATGGCGTTGACGCCCTTCCACGCCCGGGCGCTGTGGGCCCGCTCGCCGTGAGCGACGACCTCGACCCGCATGGTGCCCTGGCAGCCGGCCTCGACGACGCCGTCGGAGGGCTCCATCAGGATGGCGAAGTCGGCGCGCATCAGGTCGGGGTCGCTGACGCTCAGCTTGCTGAGGCCGTTGAACTCGCTCTCGATCTCCTCGGCCTCGTAGAGGAGGTAGGTGACGTCGCGCACCGGCTCCGCCACCGCGGCGGCCAGCTTGAGGATGACCGCGTCGCCGCCCTTCATGTCGCAGCTGCCGAGGCCGTGGAGGTGGGTCCCGTCGTTGCGCGCGGGCAGGTTGTCGTTCAGCGGCACGGTGTCGAGGTGTCCGGCCAGCACCACCCGCTCCCCCCGGCCGAGCTCGGTCCGCGCGACGACCGTGTGGCCGCGCCGGGTGACGGCGAGGTGGGGCACGCTCGCCAGCGCCGCCTCGACGGCGTCGGCGATCTGCCGCTCGTTGCGGCTCACCGACTCGATGTCGACGAGCTGCTCGGTGAGGCTGACGACGTCTGCGCTCAGGTCGATCTCCACGTGCCCCATCCAACCAGCCGCTGATCGAGATCGCCCGGGGTCACCTCGGTTTCATCAGGTGAAGCAGTGGCCGGCGCTCCACGGGGCGCCTCAGGGTCCCGGTCAGGCCCGCTCGAGCTCGATCACCGGCGACTCCACGTCGCCCTCGCTGACGCCGAACGACGTCGCCAGGGTCTCGCGGGCGATCAGGTCGGCGTGGGTCCGGGCGGCGTCGGCGACGTCGGCGGTGGCCACCAGGCTGAGCGCGATCCGGTCCGAGACGTCGAGGCCGGCGTCGCGGCGGGCCTGCTGCACGGCGCGGACCAGGTCGCGTGCCACGCCCTCGGCCTCGAGCTCCGGGGTGACCGCGGTGTCGAGCACCACGAACCCGCCGCCCGGGAGCATCCCGGTCGCGGAGCCGTCGCCGCCCGAGGCGACCGTCTCGAGGGTGAACTCTCCCTCCTCCAGGACCAGCCCACCGGCGGTCACCACACCGGCGTCGGAGACCGACCAGTCACCCGCCTTGGACCCCTTGATCGCGGTCTGCACGTCCTTGCCCAGCCGGGGGCCGGCGGCGCGGGCGTTGACCGTGAGCCGCTGCGAGACGCCGTACGACGCGGCCTCGGGGTGACCCGCGTCGAGCAGACGGACGGACTTGACGTTGAGCTCGTCGGCCACGATGTCCTCGAAGCCCGCGAGCCGGTCGGCGCCGGCGACGACCACGGTCATCGTCGACAGGGGCAGGCGGTTGCGCAGCGAGGCACCCTTGCGCAGCGCCGAGCCCGCGGAGCAGACGTCGCGGACCTGGTCCATCGCCGAGACCAGCTCGCCGTCGGCCGGCAGGTCGTCGACGGACGGCCAGTCGGTCAGGTGCACCGACCGCTCGCCGGTGAGCCCGCGCCAGACCTCCTCGGTGGTGAGCGGCAGCAGCGGAGCCGCCACCCGGCAGACCGTCTCGAGGACGGTGAAGAGGGTGTCGAAGGCATCGGTGTCGGTGACGCCGTCGGCGGCCCAGAAACGCTCGCGCGAGCGACGGATGTACCAGTTCGAGAGCACGTCGAGGAAGGCTCTCGTCGTGTCACAGGCGTTCGCCACCTCGTAGTCGTCCATCTGCCGCGTCGCGGTCTCGACGTACTGGCGGGTCTTGGCCAGGAGGTAGCGGTCCATCGGGTGGGTCGACGCCGTGGAGCGCTGCGCGTCGTAGCCGGCAGCGTTGGCGTAGAGCGCGAAGAAGTACCAGCAGTTCCACAGCGGGATCAGCACCTGGCGGACGCCCTCGCGGATCGACTGCTCGGTGACGATCAGGTTGCCGCCCCGCAGGATCGGCGACGACATCAGGAACCAGCGCATCGCGTCGGCACCGTCACGGTCGAAGACCTCGCGGACGTCGGGATAGTTGCGCAGCGACTTCGACATCTTCTGGCCGTCGCTGCCCAGCACGATGCCGTGCGAGAGGCAGGTCTCGAACGCCGGCCGCTCGAAGATCGCCGACGCGAGCACGTGCATCGTGTAGAACCAGCCGCGGGTCTGCCCGATGTACTCGACGATGAAGTCGCCGGGGAAGTGGTGCTGGAACCAGTCGGCGTTGTCGAACGGGTAGTGCACCTGGGCGAAGCTCATCGACCCCGACTCGAACCAGCAGTCCATGACGTCGGTGACCCGGCGCATGGTCGACTTCCCCTCCTCGACGGAGCGTGGGTCGTCGGGGTTGGGGCGCGTCAGCTGGTCGATGAAGGGCCGGTGCAGGTCGTCGGGTCGGACACCGAAGTCGCGCTGCAGCTCGTCGAGCGAGCCGTAGACGTCGATGCGCGGGTACGCCGGGTCGTCGCTCTTCCAGACCGGGATCGGGCTGCCCCAGAACCGGTTGCGGGAGATCGACCAGTCGCGCGTGTTCTCCAGCCACTTGCCGAACTGCCCGTCCTTGACGTGGTCGGGCACCCAGCGGATCTGCTGGTTGAGGTCGAGCATCCGGTCGCGGATCTTCGTCGTGGAGACGAACCACGACGACACCGCCATGTAGATCAGCGGCTCCCGGCAGCGCCAGCAGTGCGGGTAGGAGTGCTCGTAGGACTCGCGCTTCAGCAGCACCGTGCCCGGCGTGACCGACCCGGTCTCTCCCTCGCCGCGGGTCATCGCCTTGAGGTGCTCGATGATCGCCAGGTTGGCGTCGAAGACGTGCAGACCCTCGTAGTCGGTGATGGGGTAGGTGAACGTGCCGTTCTTGGCCACCGCGACGACGAGCTCGATGCCCTCGCGGTCGGTGATCGCCTTGTCCTCCTCACCGAAGGCTCCCGCGCTGTGCACCAGCCCGGTGCCGTCCTCGGTGGTGACGAAGTCGGCCTCGACGACCCGGTGGCTGTGGGGGTGGCCGAGGAAGTAGCTGAACGGCGGCGTGTAGCTGCGTCCGAGCAGGTCGCGACCGGTCAGCCGCTCGACGACCTGGTCGAGCACGGACTCGCTGTCGTCGTTCTTCAGCTCACGGGCGTACGCCGCCAGCCTGGCCGCGCCGACGACGTAGCGCTCGGTGGTGCCGCTGAAGTCCGACTCGACCACGACGTAGTCGATGTCGGAGCCGACCATGATCAGCAGGTTGGACGGCAGCGTCCAGGGCGTGGTGGTCCAGACCAGCGCGATCTCCCCGGTCTCGAGTCGGCAGCCCACGGTGACGGCGGGGTCCTGGCGCTGCTGGTAGACGTCCTCGTCCATCCGCAGCTCGTGGTTGGACAACGGGGTCTCGTCGTTCCAGCAGTAGGGCAGGACGCGGAAGCCCTCGTAGGCCAGCCCCTTCTCCCACAGCTGCTGGAAGGCCCACATCACCGACTCCATGTAGTCGAGGTCGAGGGTCTTGTAGTCGTGGCCGAAGTCGACCCAGCGCGCCTGGCGGGTGACGTAGTCGCGCCACTCGTCGGTGTACTCGAAGACCGACTTGCGGCACTCGGCGTTGAACGCCTCGATCCCCATCTCCAGGATCTCGTCGGTGGTCTTGATCCCGAGCTGGCGCATCGCCTCGAGCTCGGCGGGCAGGCCGTGGGTGTCCCAGCCGAAGCGGCGCTCGACCCGGCGCCCACGCATGGTCTGGTAGCGCGGGATCAGGTCCTTGACGTAGCCGGTGAGCAGGTGTCCGTAGTGCGGCAGCCCGTTGGCGAACGGGGGACCGTCGTAGAAGACGAACTCGTTGTCGCCGTTCTCTCCGGCGTCGCGCTGCTCGACGCTGGCCCGGAAGGTGTCGTCGGCCTCCCAGTAGGCCAGCACGCGCTCCTCGATCTGCGGGAACCGGGGCGTGGCCGGCACGCCGTCGGCGGTCGCCCGGGCGGCGGCGTCGGTGGAGACCTTCGGGTAGGTCATCAGTGGTGCTCTCCTGCGGTCGTCGGTCCTCGTCGTACGAGGACGACCCCCGGGTTGTCGGGGACCGCGGTACCACCTCGCTTGCACCCCGTGGTCTCGACTCCGCTCGACCACCGAGCACCGCTCGTTGCGGGCTGTGACGGGCCCACCCGTCCGGGTCTAGTGAGCCGCACCGGGGTGTGGCCGTTCTTCCGGAAGGCTCGCCGCTGATGACGGCTCAGACGCCTGTGGCCCCAGGGTAACGAGTTGCAGGTCGGCTCCGCGACTCGGTTGGCTGGGCGCATGAGCGAGCAGCAGCCCCGCCGGTTCCCGGACCTCTGGGTCGACCCCGACGACGACCCGCGCGAGACCGGCAGCACGCCCCGCGGCGAGAAGGCGGTGCTGGCCGAGTACCTCGACCACTTCCGGATGACGTTCGAGATGAAGTGCGAGGGTCTCGACCCCGAGCAGCTGGCCCAGCGGTCCGTCCCGCCGTCCTCGATGTCGCTGCTGGGCCTGGTCCGGCACCTCGCGTCGGTGGAGTTCCACTGGTTCCGCCGCTTCATCGAGGGACACATGGAGCTCGCGCGCCCGTTCAAGTCCGCCGAGGACCGCGACCTCGACTTCAACGGCGCCGTGGACGATCCCGCGGTCGCCGCCGAGGCCTGGACGGCGTGGCGGGAGGAGGTCGCCCACGCCCGCGAGGTCTACGAGCGGTACGACGACCTCGGCACGCTGGTCGGCCCGGAGGGGGACCGGAGCGAGCTGCGCGAGATCGTCGTCCACCTGATCGAGGAGTACGCCCGGCACTGCGGGCACGCGGACCTGCTGCGCGAGCGCATCGACGGCCGGACCGGCCAGTGACCCGCGGCGCGCCCTCCTCCCCCTCCGTAGACTCCTCGGCGTGACCGAGCAGATCACGCCCGCGCGGGCGCACGGCTGGGGCCTGGCGACCGTCGTGACCAGCGGGACGAGCGAGGGAACCGTCCTGGACGCCTGGTTCCCGTCGCCCGCGCTCGGTGAGCCGTCGGCAGGGGACGACGCCCCGGAGGGGCTCACTGCCCTGGTGGGCGACCATCCGGCCCGACGCGTCCGGACCGAGGTCGTCCACGTCGCGATCGACCTCGTCGAGCCTCCGTGCGACGTCCCCGACGCCTACCTCCGCCTCCACCTGCTGTCCCACCGGCTCGTCCGCCCCCACGGGCAGGCCCTCGACGGCATCTTCGGGATCCTCGCCAACGTGGCCTGGACCAGCGCCGGGCCCTGCCCGGTCGACGACTTCGAGGCCACCCGCCTGCGCCTGCGGGCCCAGGGGCCGGTGCAGGTCTTCGGCGTCGACAAGTTCCCCCGGATGACCGACTACGTCGTGCCGACCGGCGTGCGGATCGCCGACGCCGACCGGGTCCGGCTCGGCGCCCACCTGGCCGAGGGCACCACGGTCATGCACGAGGGCTTCGTCAACTACAACGCCGGAACGACCGGCTCGTCGATGGTCGAGGGCCGGATCACGGCCGGAGTGGTCGTCGGCGACGGCTCCGACGTGGGCGGCGGTGCGTCGATCATGGGCACCCTGTCGGGCGGTGGCACCCAGGTCGTCTCGATCGGGGAGCGCTGCCTGCTCGGCGCCAACGCCGGGATCGGCATCTCGCTCGGCGACGACTGCGTCGTCGAGGCCGGGTGCTACGTCACGGCCGGCACCAAGGTCACCCTCCCCGACGGCCGCGTGGTCAAGGCGCTCGAGCTCTCGGGCGGCAGCCACCTGCTCTTCCGCCGCAACTCGGTGACCGGCACCGTCGAGGTCGTGCCGTGGCGCGCCGGCGGGGTGGCCCTCAACGAGGCACTCCACCAGAACTGATGAGCATCGTGCGGCGCGCTGCCGCGGTCGTGGTCCCGCTCGCCCTGGTCGTGGGCGGGGTCTGGTACGGCGTCGCCCATCACTCGTCCTCCTCGTCCGAGGACGACACGACCGGGCTGTGCACCACGCGGGTGGACGGTCTCAGCGTCGTCCTCACCGCCACCCAGGCGCGCAACGCCAGCCTGATCTCGGCGATCGCGGTGCAGCGCGGGATGCCGGCGCACGCCGCGACCATCGCCCTGGCCACCGCCCTCCAGGAGTCCAAGCTCTACAACCTGCGCGGCGGCGATCGCGACTCGCTCGGCCTCTTCCAGCAGCGACCGTCCCAGGGGTGGGGCACGCGACGCGAGATCCTCGACCCGGTGCACGCCACCAACGCCTTCTACGACGCGCTGGCCCGCGTGCCCGGCTACGCGTCGCTGCCGGTCACCGTCGCGGCGCAGCGCGTGCAGCGCTCCGGCTACCCCTCGGCGTACGCCGTCTACGAGCCCGATGCCCGCGCGCTGGCCTCGGCCCTCACCGGCTTCTCCCCCGCTGCCTTCGCCTGCCACCTGACGCCCTCGTCCGCGACGCCGCCCCCTGCCGTCAGGCGAGCGGCCGCCCTGCGCCACACCCTGGCGCCGGCCTTCGGCACCGTCCAGGTGCGGGTGGCGGAGGGATCCCGACTGGAGATCGTCGCGGCGTCCGGCCCGCGGGGCTGGGCGATCGCGTCGTACCTCGTGGGCCGGGCCCCGCGACTCGGCCTGAGCCACGTCGGCTACGACGGCCGCGACTGGGCGGTGGGCAGCGACGGCGGCTGGAAGAAGGGCGGCTCGGCGACCGCGGGATCCGTCGTCGTCGGCTAGTCGCGAGAGCGGTTCCGCAGATCTTTACCCGGCTGGCGAAGATTTCACGGCCAGTTGCACACCGAACCGCCGATCAGGGGCCTACTCTGAGCCCACAAGTGCAGAGCCCGGGGGGGCTTTGGGGGGGTTTCATCATGCACGATTCAACGCTGTTCACCATCGGTACGGCCCTGCGCCGAGCCGACAGCAACCACCTGCCGGTCGAGGTGCTGGTGCAGAGCCACTGGCTGCGCGGCAACGTCGCCGGTCTCGACGGTCACGGGCTCGTGCTCAGCACGCACTCCGAGCACGTCGTGGTGCGTCTGGAGTCGATCACGGCGGTGCGCATCCCGGAGCACGTCCAGGACGCGCCCGTGGCGGAGACGTTCGACGAGCAGCACCAGCTGACGGTGGCGGCCGTCGGCGAGGATGCCTGGGAGATGCCGGGGCCGGTCAGCGCCTGACCCCGGGCTCAGCCGGGTCAGGGCATCTCCGGCGGCGTCGCCGACGCCGGGGTCGTCAGCCGAAGCGTCCCTGCACGTAGTCGCGCGTGCGCTGGTCCTGCGGGTGCTCGAACATGGCGGCGGTGTCGCCGTGCTCGACGATGATGCCGGGCGTGTTGTGCGACGCCAGGAAGAACGCGGTCTGGTCCGAGACCCGGGCGGCCTGCTGCATGTTGTGGGTGACGATGACGATCGTGACCTCCTGGGCGAGGTACTTCATCGTCTCCTCGATCACGCGGGTGGAGGTCGGGTCCAGGGCGGAGCAGGGCTCGTCCATCAGCAGCACGCGCGGCTTGATCGCCATCGAGCGGGCGATGCACAGCCGCTGCTGCTGGCCGCCGGACAGGCCGCCGCCCGGGGCGTCGAGACGGTCCTTGACCTCGTTCCACAGGCCGCCGAGGCGGAGACAGTGCTCGATCAGCTCCTCCTTCTCGGCGCGGCCCGCCTTGGTTCCGGTGAGCCTCAGGCCGGCGAGGACGTTGTCGCGGATCGACATCGCCGGGAACGGGTTGGGCTTCTGGAACACCATGCCGATCTCCCGGCGGGCGTCGGTGAGCTTCCGGTCCGGCGCGTAGACGTCCGTGCCGTCGAGCAGCACCTCGCCGGCCAGCTGGGCGCTCGGCACCAGCTCGTGCATCCGGTTGAGGGTGCGCAGGAACGTCGACTTGCCGCAGCCCGAGGGGCCGATCAGGGCCGTGATGCCGCCGGCCGGCATCGTCAGCGAGACGCGGTCGAGGACCAGGTGGTCACCGAACCAACAGCTCACGTCGCGGGCCTCCAGCGTCGCCAGTGCCGTGGTGGGGCCGTCGTCCGCAGGTCGGGTCACCGGGATCTCCGCGGTGTGGGCGGTGGTGCTCATGGTCATCGGTCTCTCTCGTGGCTGAGGTTCGCTTCGTCAGACGTGCGTTGCGGTGGTGGGCCGGGCCGGACCCCGACCCACCACCGGGCGTCACCTGGTGCGGTGGATCGTGACGCTCGCGGACTTCGCCGGGGCCTTGAAGCTGCCCGACGCGACGTACTTCACGACGAGCTTGTTCGTGCCCTTCTTCAGCGACGTGCCCTTGACCGTGATCGTCACCGTGCCGTTCTTGAGCTTCCCGGTGCCGACCTTCTTGCTCCCGAGCATGAGGGTGATCGAGCCGGTGGGCTTGGCCGTGCCCGAGGCGGCCTTGACGGTCGCGGTCACCTTGGTCCTCCCCTTCGAGCTCGCCAGCGTGGCGGGCTTGGCGCTCGCCTTCACGGTGGTCGCCACCTTGGAGGCGGGGACCTTGGCGTTGAACTCGGCGTACGACGAGCCGAGGGCGGTGTGGCCACCGGCCGACGCGTTCGCGCCGAAGGCGGTCGGCAGGAAGGCGACGTCGAACGTCTTGGTCCCCGAGACCGTCGCCGGCAGCGTGACCGAGGCCTCGCCCGCGGCGTTGAGCGCCACCGTCTTGTGGTACGACGCGGCCGGAGAACCGGTGGGGGTCGACGGGTTCGCCACCACGAGCTGGACGGATCCGGTCGGGGTCGCGGCGCCGGCGGTGACGCTGATGTGGACGGTGCCCGCGTGGAAGAACGCGCTCGTGATGGTGGCGGCACCCTCGTCCACCCCGTTGGAGGCGGCCGGGTTGATGGTGTCCTCGGTGTTGGCGTTCTTCACCCCGCAGCGCCCGGTCGTCGTACCGGTCTGGAGCGGCCAGAAGCCGGCGCCGGCGACGTCGGCCTTCGCGGTGGCGTTCGTGCACACCCAGCCGGTGCTGGAGAAGAGGTTCTCCAGCACGCCGCCGTCACTGCCGTAGACGAACGGCGTCGACGCGGCGCCGGAGATGTTCTGCCCGCGCACCACGTGGTAGAGCTCGCGGTCCGCGGACCAGCCGCCCTCGATGTGCACGGTCTTCGAGGCACCGTTGGCCAGCTGGGCGCGACCGTAGGAGAAGGGCTCGATCGCGCGGGCGTCCTTGATCACGACCGACGGGTCGTGCTCCTCGACGTTCGCCGCAGTGGGCGGAACGGCCGTCGTGGAGCCGGTGTTCCAGTTGCCGTCGGTGATCGTGGGAGCACCGGCCTGCCCCTGCCAGATCTGCGACGCGGCCGAGTGGGAGGACGGGTCGTTGTCGGTGCCCGGGGCCTCGTTGACCCCGTCGAGCGCCGCCAGGAAGGACTCGAAGGCGTTCAGGGTGCTCGAGCCGGCCTTCGGCAGGTACGGGTGGATCTTGGCGTTCTTGCCGCCCACCTGGTTCCAGTTGGTGTAGGTGCCGTTGTAGATCTTGAGCACCTGCTGACCGGTCAGCGAGGCGGGAGCCGGGCCGCCCGGGTGGGTGGCCACGACGATCTTGTCGACCGCGAACGGGAGCGCGATCTCGCCGGCCGCGAGGTCGGTGGTGTTGATCGGACCCGACGAGCGGCCGTAGGCCACGTCGTTGAACAGCTTGTCGGTCGGGGTGCGGAGCAGCATGCGACCGTCGCCCGACCCGCTCGGGAGCGCACCGCCCGCGGCGGCTGCGTCCACGACGCCCTCGTCGCGCTTCACCCCGGCCTTGGTGCCCGTGTGGTCGGCGCCGCAGGGGAAGCCGGAGCCGTCCGGGTTGTCGCCGAGGCCCGGGGCCCCGGCGGTGGTGTTGCCCAGGCAGGCGTCGAAGTTCGCCCACGCCACCGAGGGGGTGGTCGCGTCGTAGTCGGCGGAGAGCTTGTCGTCCACCCACTGCAGGGTGTCGGACCCTACGCCGATGACTGTGGTCCCGAGGGTGTACGTGCCGGGCACGCTGTCTTGGCCCGGCACGGTGTCCGCGTTGGCCGGTGCCAGCGCGGTGAGGGCCAGGCCGGAGACGGCCACGGCCGCGAGTCCCAGCTTGGCGCTGATCTTACGGACAGACATCAGATGCTCTCCTGATCTCGGTTTCTGCTTCGTCATTCCTTGATGCGGTTACATCAAGTTCGGGAGGAGGCGCATGACCTGGTCGGTCACCGCCCAGGCGAGCGCGATCGCGACCGGTGCTGCCACCAGCCAGACGAGCGCGTCACGGAACCGTCGGCGCGCCACGCTGACGGCGAGGACCAGGCCGGCGACGATCGCCAGGAGCAGCACCAGCAGCGGGAGGGCGCTGCTATCGGCCCGCATCGCCTTCTCGGCCTCGGGGACCGCGGGGTAGACCGGCCCCGAGGGGCGGGCCTTCGCGGTGTCGGCGTCGACGTAGACGACGTCGGTCGGGTGCAGCCGCGACAGCGGCCCGGTGCTCGCCGCCGTGGCGAGGATGAGTCGCCCAGCCTTCGCCCCGGTCGGCGGAGGGGGGATCGGGTCACCGGCACGGCGTACGTCCTTGACGACGTAGGTGACCGGGCCCTGGGCACCGAGCACCGTGACGGCGTCGCCGGGGACCAGCGAGGTGATCGTGGCGAACGGTGCTCCGTACGTCGTGCTGCGGCCCATGACCAGCGACGTGCCGACGTTGCCGGGGAGCGGGGTGGTGCGGAGGTGGCCGGGTCCGTCGAGCAGGTCGCCGGACGCGGTGCCGTCGACGACGACCAGGTCGTGGAGCCCGAGGACGGGGATGGACAGCAGCGCCACCGGGCTGCCCTCGACGACCGGCTTGCCGTCGTAGTCCAGCGCACCCGTCGGAGCGGTCTCGGTGGCCAGCTCGGTGCGGTACTCGGTGTAGAGCAGGTGCTGGGCCCGCGCCTCGCTGAACCTCCCCAGCACGATCATCTGCACCAACATCCACAGGCAGATCAGGACCACGATCGTGCAGGCCGAGGAGAAGAGGTAGAGCGCCTCGGCCGGCTCGCCGGGGCGGATCGGCCGGCCGTAGGCGACCGGGGGCCGCGCCGGCGGCGCCAGGGTCGGCGTGCTCACCGCAGCCCCCTGCTGGCCAGGATGGTGCGGCCGATGATCGCGCCGACGCCGGCCACCAGGCAGCCCACGACCAGCAGGAGCAGCATCCCGCCGCTGCCCCGGGAGACCGCTGCGGTCTTGACGAGCGCCCCGCCGGCCACGGTCGTCGTGCCGTCGTCGGGTGCTGCTGCCGGCTCCGTCGACGGCTTCGAGCCCGGTGGGGCGTCACCCGGAAGCGCGCTCGGCGGACCGCCCGGCGAGGTGCTGGACGGCGGGCCGGCCGGCGGCTTCGCGGGATGGGCGGCGGGCGGTGGTGGGGGCGCCTTCTGCGCCGCCACCGCGTCGGCCACCTGCTGTGCCTGGCGGTGGAGCCCCCGCGTCACCCCGGAGCTCGTGATCGGCACGTAGCCGGCCGCCAGCCGCCCGTTGCCACGCCCCGGCTTCTGTCCCTCGCTCGAGGAGACCCGGATGAACTGGGCGACGTGCCGGGCGGTGGCGGTCGGGAGCCCGTACGTCTTCGCCGCGGTGTAGACGAGCATCGAGCCCGGGTACGCCCTCTGCGACCGGCGGATCTCCGTCTGCGTCAGGTCGAAGGGACGCAGCCTCGTGGTCTTCCGGGCCAGGGCCAGCGCGGCCTTGATCCCCGCAGTGTCCGAGCCGACGTAGTGGCCGGGCGACGCCTGCAGCTTCGCCGTCGTGAGGCCGTAGCGCTCCGCGTCGCCGAGCGTCACCAGGCCGAGCATGAACCGGTTGCCGAGCCCCTGGGGCGCGACCCGGCCGAGCTGGTAGGGATCCTCCTGGGTGCCGGTGCCGGTGCAGCCGGTCTCGACGTTCGGCCAGTTGTAGAGCATGGCCTGGGCGACGAGCTGGAGGCTGGTGACCGGGTTGGCGATCAGCGGCATGTACGGCGGCATCGCGTCGCCCTGCGCCTTGAGACAGGAGTTGGGTGCGGCCTTGAACTGCCAGGTGTCGAGCTGCGGCCAGGAGTCCACCGGGAGCTTCAGGTGCCGGTACGCCGGGTTCACCCGCATCGTGTACGGGCCGTCATGCTCCGCCTTCCCGTTGATGAAGGCCATCGCCTTCGGGTCGGCGGCGAGGTAGGAGGACAGCTGGTACATGACCTGCGAGCTCGTCGAGTTCGTGAGCAGCGTCGCGGCGGACTCCGACCAGTGCCCGAGGTCCAGCCCGGGGTTGAGCCTGTAGAAGTCGGGGTCGAGGTTGAGCGACAGCGGGTTGCGGGAGAAGCCGGGATGGCTCGCCGCCACCGAGGTCGAGCCCGGATACGACTCGGTCAGCAGCTTGGCGAGCAGGAGGGCGTTCAGCCTGATCGACTGCTGCTGTCCCGCGTTGCCCGGCTTGTCGATGTTGAACGCGATCGCCCAGCCCGTCGCCGCCGTCGGTGCGTACCCGACGGCGCTGTCGTCGTCCCCACGGGAGGAGACCTCGGCGGCCGCCGCCTCCCCGCTCTGCATCAGCGCGAACGCCGCGTCGTCCGGCATCACGTTGTCCTGCCAGTTGAACCGCTTCTTGTTCAGGCAGTACGCCGGCACCCACTGGAGCGCCGTCTGGTCGAGCAGCTCGGAGCCGTAGAACGGCACCGGCTTGCCCGCCTCGGCGACCGTGCACACGCTGGGAGGCGGGGAGAACTGGAGCGGGACCGGGACGCGACGGTCCCAGTTGGATGCCGAGGTCCAGAACCCCGGCGCGACCGCGTCCTGAGGGGCCTGCCCGGTGTTGACCTTGCCCGGCGGCAGGTCCCCGACCTGGTTGCACGCGGCGTCGGGGTCGGGGTCGTCGCAGTCGATCCCGTCGATCGGGATGACCTCGAGCGTGCAGGGCACCGTCGAGGAGCACCCCAGCGACTGGTTCTCCAGCGACGTCCGCACCTCGAAGGGGAAGGTGCCGCGGCCGTCGGTGTTGGTGAATGCGTAGACCTCGTTGGGGATGCTCACCGAGTTCACCGTGGCCTCGGGCGGCATCGACTGGGAGGAGCATCCGGCGTAGAGCGTGCCGTCGGTCGCCTGGAACGGGGTGATGGAGTAGTCGAAGGTGGGGTTGACGTTGCAGCTGTCCGGGACGTCGCCGGGGTCGATCCCCTGGAGGTGCTCGGCGCTGTCACCGCCGGCGGCGTCGTGCTCCCAGATCCCCTCTCCCGGGCTCGCGGAGTTGGTGCGCTGGAAGTAGGTGTTGGTCCAGCAGGTCCTCGGCGTGACGGCCTCGTGGCCGGACGGCACGCTGCCGCTCGGGTAGTTCTTCGGGTCGACGCCGCGGCACTCCATGAGCACGACGGGGTACTCCTGGGGGAGCCCGGTCTCGCCGTACGGGTTCAGCGACCGGCCGCCGGTGACGTGGGCCCCGGACCATCTCACCGTGATGCGCTCGTGGTCCTGCATGTCGGTGTGCTTGTCGACCGACAGCCGGAAGCAGCTGCTGGTGCTGGTGGCGCCGCCCGCGTCGAAGAAGGTCCGGTGCAGGGGCTCGGTCGCGGTCCACCCGTCACCCTGCCCAGGACCGCCGTACGACTCGCTGCAGCCCGACGCGGCCGACGCCTGCTGACCCGGCAGCAGCGCGACCACCGTCGCGCCGGCGACCGCGAGGGCCGCGAGCAGCGCCCACAGCCTCCGCACGCGGTTCACCGGGCGGCCTTCTGCCGGCGGACCCACGCGACGTAGAGGCCCGGGAGCAGCACGATCGCGAGCAGGAGGATCACCGCGCTCCAGCCCCACACGGTGCCGTCCGAGCTCTGCGCGGCCAGCTCGGTCGCGGTCGGCGTGGTGGCGGCCGTGGTGAGCGTCCCGTCCGCAGCGGTCGTCGTGCCGTCCGCGTTGGTCACCGGCGTGCTGCCCGCCGGTGGGGCCGTGCCGTCCGGCAGCGTGCCGTTCTTCGTGGTGCCGCCCTTCGTGGTGCCGTTCTTCGTGGTGCCGCTGGTGTTGCTGCTCGGGTTGCTGCCGTTGGTCCCCGGCGCCACGGTGCCGTCCCCGCACGGCGCACTCGTGGCCTTCTGGCACGCCAGTGGCATCGGCGCGACCTGGGCGAGGTGGTTCGCCCCCAGGTCGCCCTTCACGAACGTCGGGTTGTTGCAGGTGGCGAGGTTGGCCGACGGGTTCTTGATGTGGACGCCCGCCACGGCACCGCCCTGCGCCGCGGGGCCGAGCTTCTCGAGCTGGCCGAACGCCGCCTTCACGAGGTTGAGCGGCAACGGCGAGTAGCCATAGGGGCCGGCGAGCCGCTGGCCGGTGCACAGCGAGTAGCTGAGGAAGTCCGCGAGCGTCTGCCGCTTGGGCACGGTCATGCGCTGGTCGGACTTCGCTGCCGGGACGATCATGTAGGAGTACGACGACAGCGGGTAGGTCCGGGGGTCCTGGTAGGTGTAGACCCGGTCGAGGTTCTGCGTGAGGTAGCTGTTCGCGGGGATCCCGCTGGGGTTGCACGAGCCGCTCCTGGTGCAGCCGACGATGCGGGCCTGCGTCAGCGCCACCGCGACGTTGTACTGGGTCGGCTGGACGAAGTACCCCGCCCTGTTCTCGACGTACACGACGGGGTAGTGCGCCTGGAGCGGGTAGGAGTACTCGGTGTAGCCGATCTCGCCCTCGCCGCCGGAGCCCTTGATCGTGTTCATCACGCCGGCGTCCTGGGCGACGGCGATCTGGTTGCCCTGGCGGGGGAAGATCGAGGTCAGTCCGGCCTTGCCACCGTTGAACGGCCGCCAGAGAGACGGGTACTGCTTGTCCATCCAGAGCGAGAACTGTGCCGTGGCGCCCGAGCCGTCCGAGCGGACCACCGGCTTGATCGTCTCCGACGGCAGCGCGTGCCCGCCGTTCTCCTTGGTGATGGCGGGGTCGGCCCAGTTGGTGATCTTGTTGGTGAAGATCTTGGTGATGGTCTCCCCCGACAGGCGCAGGTTGGTGACCGGGTGGCCGCCCCGGGTGACGTGGTAGGTGAACGCCGTACCGCCCGCGACGACCGGCGCGTAGGCGTAGGGCCGCGTGCTGGCGTCCGTCTGGCCGGTCGTCGGGTCCACGCCCTGGTAGGGGATGTCGGAGTCGCCGAAGTCGGTGACGCCGTTGGCGAAGTCCTTGCGCCCCTGGGACGAGCCCGACTGGTTGAAGGTGATCCGCATCCCGTACGCCGCCTGGACCTGGGCGATCCACGGCGCGATGATCCCGTACGCCCAGGTCGAGCCCGAGCCCTCGATCTCGGCGTACTCGGGGGCGGCACCGGCAGGAGCCGTGACCAACAGGGCCACCACGGCGAGGACGACGGCGACGGCTCGTAGGGCCGCGGGACGGGGCGGACGCGTCTTCACGTGGGTTCCTCGGGGATGGCAGGGACAGCGGTCGGGGCCGGCGGCGTACGACGGCGGACGGGCGCCAGCGAGCGCCGGATGCGTCGCCTCAGCGACGGCTTGGAGGAGGGCGGGCGGGCCAGGAGCCGCGCGATGACGAACAGCACCAGGACGAGGACCAGCAGCACCGCTGCTGTCGCGTAGCCCCGCACGACCGCCTGCGGCTCGGGGGCGATGACGCTGTTGAACACCGAGAGCGGGAGCGAGCTCATCACGCCGCGCATCGGGTGGGTGACCAGGAACGTGGCGTAGCCGGATGCGATCAGCACGGGCGACGTCTCACCGATCCCCCGGGCCACCGCCAGGATCAGTGCGGTGGCCAGGCCCGGCCGGGCCGTCGGCAGGACGACGTGCCAGACCGTCCGCCAGCGGCTGGCGCCCAGCCCGAACGAGGCCTCGCGCAGGCTCCCGGGCACGACCCGGAGGACCACCTCGGAGGCGCGGGCGATGATCGGGAGCATCATCACGCTGATGGCCAACGCCCCCGCGAAGCCCGAGCGCGGCTCGCCCAGCGCGATGATCCAGACCGAGTAGATGAAGAGGCCGGCGACGATCGACGGGAGGGCGGTCATCGCCTCGACGACCGTGCGGATGATGCGGGCGAACCCGCCCCCGACCTCGTTCACGTAGACCGCCGTGGCCACGCCCAGCGGCAGCGTGATCGCGATCGCGATCGCCAGCTCGATGAGCGTGCCGACGATCGACTGCAGCACGCCGCCCTGGTCGTACGGCGCGTCGGGCAGCGTCGTGTGCATCGTCTGGGTGAAGAAGTTCCAGTGGTGCAGGGCCGCCCAGCCCCGGATGAAGACGAAGCCGAGGATGGTGCCGAGGGTGCAGAAGACGATCACGGCGGCAGTCGAGAAGAGCCACTGCGCCACCCGGTCGGCCGTGGCGATCGGGCTGTCGATCACGAGCGTGCCGACGGCGAGCAGGAGCACGTTGCAGACCGCGGCGACCAGGACGAACCAGCCCAGCCCCTGCACCGGCAGCAGCCGATCCACGATCACCCAGGCCATGCCGACGGCGGCGAACCGGGAGCCCCACGAGAGGAAGCGGAACTCCGCAGGCAGGAGGCCGAGCGACGTGCGCGGGACCGGCCGGCCCTCCTCGGCTCGCCGGGGTGGCAGCACCGTCCGCGGCGCCTCCGCGGCGCGCGGCTCGTCCTGGGCGAGGAGCGCTGTCACGACGTCTCGCTCCCGGAGCGGCTGCGGTTGACCACGATCGCCGCCAGCGTGTTGACGATCAGCGTGATCACGAAGAGCACGAAGCCCGCCGTCAGCAGTGCCTTGAGCTGGATCCCGGTGGCCTCACCGAACTGGGCGGCGATGGTCGACGACACGGTCGCCGTCCCCGTCTCGAGGACGTTGGGCTTGATCTGGAAGACCTGGTTGATGATCAGCAGGACGGCGATGGTCTCGCCCAGCGCCCGGCCCAGGCTGAGCATCGTGCCGCCGATGATGCCGCCCTTGCCGAACGGCAGCACGACCGCGCGGATCATGCCCCACTTCGTCGAGCCCAGCGCGAGCGCCGCCTCCTTCTCCCCCGGAGGCGTCTGGCTGAAGACCTGGCGCATGATGGCGCAGGCCATCGGGAGCACCATCATCGCCACCGCGATGCCGGCGATGAAGGCACTCTTCTGGAACGACGACTGCTGGGGAGCGAGGTTGGCGGCGTTGGGGTCGGCGTTCACCGTGAAGCAGACCGGCAGCAGCAGGACCGCCGCAGCCAGCGAGACGTAGAGCGGGATCCGGGCCCAGCGGCTCCTGACCTGCGCCGCCCACCGCACCACCACCCAGATCGCCGCGCTGGTCAGCATCAGGTCGACCAGGAACGTGAGCCGGTTCCCGTGCACGGCGAGCGGGCCCACGTGCCGGTCGGCGAACATCGCGACGCCGCTGGCATGGGGCTGGACGAGGTCGCGCGCCCACAGGCCGTAGACGATCGAGGGCACGGCTGCCATCAGGTCGATGGCGGAGACGAGCGTGGCCTGGAGTCGGGGCGGCGCGTACTCGCTGATGTAGAGCGCGGTGGCCAGCGCGAGCGGGAACGCGATCGAGATCGCGATCAGCGCGACCTCCACGGTGCCGACCAGCAGCGAGGCGACGCTGACCCGGTCGGTGTCGAAGTTCCACCCCTCGTGGACGCTGAAGAAGCCGGGCCCGTAGTGCTTCAGGGTCGGCACCGACTGGAGGGCCAGGAAGACACCGATGCCACCGGTGATGACCAGGACGGAGGCGCCGACCGAGCGGAAGGCGTGCTCGAAGACGGCATCGCCTCCCGTCGGCCTCCGCGAGATCCTGCGCGGGGTCGGCGGCCCCTGCCTCGGCCGGTCCTGCCACGGAAGGCTGCTCATCGGGGCCGTCCGGCTCCGGGGAGGAAGGACCGGCCGGGCCTGGTGACGGTGGACTCGAGGCCCGGCCGGAGTCGGGTAGGGAGGGCCGTGCCCGAGTAGAGGCGGAGCAGGACCCCGTCGTCGTGGGGCGCCTGCGCAGGGTTCGTCTTCACCTAGGGAGTGCTCTCGTTGTCGGCCGGCCCCACCGTGGGCCGAGACGAGAGCAGCGTGGGGAGCACATCCCAACGGGAGTGCTGGGTCGGGTGAACGAGACGCGAACAACCAGATGCCGTTCCGCGAATCCCCAGCCTGTGCTGGGGATTGTGGTGCTTTCGGGCCACGGGCGAGGTCGATCTCACGCCTGCCCGACACCGTCCTGACGCCTGGCGTTCATGTTGGCGTGCCAGGTTCCCGACCGTGGACGGCTGGGTGGTCGCGTCGGACCGGGTGTCACGGATCGTGCTGCCTGCGGCCTACCGCGCCGGGAGCCAGGTCGCGCAGGGCGCTCAGCGGGTCCCGGAGAAGTGGGGCCACGCGGTCGACCAGGGAGCCGACCAGACGCTGTGCGGGCTACCCGTCCGCGGCCTCTTCCGCTTCGACGCGATGCTCTTCGAGCACCTCGGCCATCACCTGCGCTGTCGGGTGTGCGACGAGGTCGCGGGCCACCCGCACGCGTCGCCGGTGTCAGGCAACCGACGCCAGGCGGCCGGCCGCGGCGGCGACGCGCTCGTCGGAGGCGGTCAGGGCGACGCGGACGTGTCGTCGACCGGCCGGGCCGTAGAAGCTGCCGGGGGCGGCCAGGATCCCGAGTCCGGCGAGCTCGGCGACGGTGTCCCAGCAGTCCTGGTCGCGCGTGGCCCACAGGTAGAGCGAGGCCTCGGAGTGGTCGATCCGGAAGTCGGCGCCCTCGAGGGCTGAGCGCAGCGTCGTACGACGGGCGGCGTAGCGCGCGTGCTGCTCCGCGGCGTGGGCGTCGTCCGACAGCGCCGCGGCCATGGCGACCTGCTGCGGCCCGGGCTGGATCAGGCCGAGGTTCTTGCGGACGGCGAGGAGCTCGGCGACCACAGCCGGGTCGCCGGCGACGAACCCGCAGCGGTAGCCCGCGAGGTTGGACCGCTTGGACAGCGAGTGGACGGCCAGGATCCCCTCGTGGCTGCCGCCACTGACGTCGGGGTGGAGCACGGAGACCGGCTCGGCCTCCCAGGCGCACTCGAGGTAGCACTCGTCGCTGACCAGGAGGGTGCCGCGCTGCCGGCACCAGTCCACGACCTTGCGCAGGTGGTCGACGCCGAGCACCCGGCCGGTCGGGTTGGCCGGCGAGTTGACCCACAGCAGTGCCGGCCGCTCCGGCCCGAGCTGGGTCAGCGAGTCGGCGGCCAGCACCCGGGTCCCGGCCAGCGCGGCACCGACGGCGTAGGTCGGGTAGGCGAGCTCGGGGTGGACGACCAGGTCAGCGGGCCCCAGCCCGAGCTGGGTGGGCAGCGAGGCGACGAGCTCCTTGGTCCCGATCACCGGCAGCACGGCCTCGAGGCCGAGGCCGGTCACGCCGTGGCGACGCGCGAGCCAGTCGACGGCGGCCCGCCGGGTCTCGGGTCGCCCGATGGTCGTGGGGTAGCCCGGCGAGTCGGACGCCGACTCCAGGGCCCGTCGTACGACGTCGGGCGTGGGGTCGACCGGCGTACCGACCGAGAGGTCGACGATGCCGTCGGGGTGCGCGCGGGCACGGACGGCGAGCGCGGTGAGCTGGTCCCAGGGAAAGTCGGGGAGCCGCTGGGAGACCGGCCCCGAGGTCACTCGTCGTGCTCTTGGGGCGGCAACGCCGCGACCAGCGAGTGGTCGTGGTCGATCTCGCCGAGCTTCGCCGCGCCACCGGGCGAGCCGAGGTCGTCGAAGAAGTGGACGTTGGCGTCGTAGTAGCCCTTCCACTCCTCGGGGGTGTCGTCCTCGTAGAAGATCGCCTCGACCGGGCAGACCGGCTCGCACGCTCCGCAGTCGACGCACTCGTCGGGGTGGATGTAGAGCATCCGCTTGCCCTCGTAGATGCAGTCGACCGGACACTCGTCGACGCAGGCCCGGTCCTTGAGATCGACACACGGCTGGGCGATGACGTAGGTCACCTGGTCCTCCTGACGACACGGTTGAGCGGTTGCACCGCAGCCTAGTATCCACCCGTGCCCGACGCCGGAACCGCCCACGGCCTGGGCCCCCATGTCGTCGGTCAGCGCGTCGTCGTACGCCGGCTGGTGCGGGGCGAGACCGGTCCCTCCGGGGGCCCGGCGATGACCGACGTGCTCGGGGTCTGCACGTCGTGGCGGGACGGCGTGTGCACCGTCCGGCCGGAGACCGGTCCGACGGTCGAGATCCCCCTCGAGGACATCGTGACCGGGAAGCCGGTGCCGCCGCGGGCCTCGGCCCGGCAGCGGGTGTCGGCCCGCGACGCCGAGCGGCACTCGCTGCCGCTGTGGCCGCACGTCGAGCGGGTCCCGCTGGGCGAGTGGGAGCTGCGGACCGACCCCGCGCCGGTCGGCCGGCTGCTCAAGCGTGCCAACTCCTGCCTCGCCTTCGGCGACCCGGGGTTGCCGCTCCCCGAGGCGGCGCGCGTGGTGCGCGACTTCTACGAAGCGCGCGGTCGCGACCCGCTGGTGCAGGTCGAGCTCGGCTCGCCTGCCGCGACGGCCTTCGGCGACCTGGGGTGGACGGCCGTCGCGGGCGGCGACGCCCACTTCATGGTGACCTCCCTGGCGATGGCCAGCAGGAGCGCCGGGCGCGACACCGAGGTGGAGCTCGAGGAGGACGGGCCGCGGGTGCGCGTCGTCCGGCTCGTCGACGGGCGGGAGATCGGCTCGGGCCGGGGCGCGATCGACGGCGACTGGCTGGGCGTGCACGCGCTCGGGGTCGAGCCCGACCGCCGTGGCCGCGGACACGCCACGGCGATGATGGCGGCCCTGCTGGAGTGGGGTGCCGAGCGGGGGGCGACCACGGTCTGGCTCCACGTGGAGACCGACAACGAGCCGGCGCTGGCCCTCTACGGCGGGCTCGGGTTCCGGATCCACCACACCGACCGCTACCTGACGCGGTCGGGGTAGGAGGCTCGCGCGCCGCTCGCTCCTGCCGTTCCGCCCCGGCGAGGCCGGCTCGGAGCGTCCTCGCTCTAGACGAAGACCTCGGGGCGCTCGGCGACGCGAGCACGCTCGCGTGCGTCCAGGAGCTGGTCGAGCCGGCGGTGCACCTCGTCGTACTCCGACTCGTCGACGGCCGCGTCGATGCGAGCGGCGATGGCCCGCAGGCTCGCCTCGATGCAGGCGACCTCCTCGGGGATGCGGCGAGAGATCAGGAGCTCGAGAGCTTGGTGGCGCGTCATGGGTCTTTCCCCTCCTTCCTGGAGGTGTACCCGGTCTTTACCCTCTCCAATCCTCCTCGCGACACCGGACGCGGATCGTCCGGAATCGCCCGTAGCGTGGCGCCATGGCCATCGCCCGATTCCCCGCCGTCGTCCTCGACTGCCCCGACCCCGTCGCCATGGCGACCTTCTACGGCGCCCTGCTCGACTGGAAGGTGACGTCCTCGCCCGACTGGGCCGATGTCCGCGCCGAGTACGGCGACTGTCTGTCCTTCCAGCGCGTGGACTCCTACCGCCCGCCCGACTGGCCGGGCCAGGACGTGCCTCAGCAGATGCACCTCGACGTCGTCGTCGACGACCTCGACGCGGGCGAGGAGGCCGTGGTCGCCCTCGGGGCAACCAAGCATCCCCACCAGCCCGGGACCAGGTTCCGCGTCTTCCTCGACCCCGCCGGACACCCGTTCTGCCTCTGCCTCGACTGACGCGCGGACCGGGCGTCGCAGGCCACGAGCGTCGGCCTCAGGGCCACTCGTGCGACGCGCTGTCCTCGGTCGGAGTGCTGTGGAACGTGTCGTCGATGACGTGTCGGGCCAGGACGCGGACCTTGATGTTCCGGCTCTGAGAGTTCCGAGCGAGGAAGGCGAACGCCTGGTGGCGGTCGATCCGGTAGCGCTCCATCAGGATCCCGACCGCTGTGCCGATGTCCGTGCGGGTGTGGAGCGCCAGGCTCAGCTGCTCGACCTGCTCGGCGTAGCCCAGGATGGCACCGGCCTGGGCGGCGAAGAGCTCGGCGAACTCCACGGTGTGACGGTCGAAGCTTCCCGCGGCGCGGGCATAGAGATTCAGCCCCGCCTGTCGCCTGCCGTCGACCAGCTGGATGGCAGCGTGTGCACCCACGCCGAGCTCGACGGCTCTGGGGCCGTACCGAGGGAAGTCCGGAGCGTCAGCGACCTCGTTGACCAGCACGAAGCGCTCCTCCGTGACGGCGGCATAGCAGGGCCCCTCGTGCAGCTCGTACTGCAGAGCATCGGCCTGCGCGGCCATCGGGTCGGTGGCCGCTGCGGTGTAGAGGGAGTGGTCGGCCTCTCGCACGGTGATGCTGACGAAGTCGACCCCCGGGATGTTGGTCGCGGCGGAGTCCGCAAGAGCCGCCAGCGCTGCCTCTCGGGTGGCGCGCTCAGGGCCTGGGACTGCTTCGGCGGACATGGCTGGCTCTTCCGCCAAACGTCGAAGCCGCCGACCGGCCTCGGGTGCCGGGGATCGCGCGAACGAAGACACGTCTGGTGATGGCGAGGAGGCGCCGCATCGACTTGCGCGACGTCGTCTTCAGAGTAGCCCTCGACCCGGCCGCCCGGGCACATCGTTGGGGGTGAGGCGGCCTCCCAGGCCTTTGGCTAGACGACGGAGGCCTCGGTCCCCACCGATCCGCGGGGCAGCTGGAACCGTGCGCTGTAGGTACCCACCGGAGACGAACCCACGCATCGGCCGCTGTGCCTGCCGCCTCTGGAGAGCCGCACGGGTCGGCCGGAGGGAACGTCAGCGCCCGAGAGTGAGGTAGAGCCCGATCGGCGTGACCACGACACCCAGCAGAAGCCAGAAGCTCAGGGGGTTCCTGCCGTGGATCCCCCTACCGGCCGCCACGGCGCCCACGGCCGTGACGCCCGCCAGGATGTTCAGCCCGATCTGCGCGTCCGAGCGTGAATCGGGAGAGACCATGGCCGCGACCACCAGTCCCGCTGAGAGGTGGAGGATGGTGGTGACGGCCAGGACGGACAGCACCCACTGCTGCACCGCGGTCAGCGACATCCCACTCGCTGTCGGGCGCTGCGGGTTGTCGGGGTCCATCAGGTGTCGCGGACGCCGTGGCTGCGGTGCCGGCTGGGGTTGCTGCTGCGTCACGCCTGCCTCGATCCTGGGTCACGACCATCTCGTGGGCTGCTGGGGGAAGCGCTCCCAGGCCCGATCGCTTCCCGATCCGCGTTGTGAACGCACTCACACAGCCCTGAGGTCGCCGCGCCCCCACGCGAGCGCGTGAGCTCGTCGGCGCGGTGCACCGAACCGAGGGCTGGCACGGCGCACCTGTCGTGGTGGAGCCCAGGGCGGGCTCGGGACGATGCGAGGGAGTCGGATGAGCGCCCTCGGACGCCCTGTCCTCGGGCAGACCGCGACGGTCGACGGAACGACCGGGGACGACGGACGGCAGCCGGCGCCCGGTTCTGATTCGTACGCCGCGCCCGGGGCGTCGTACGCTGGTCCCCGGCGACCGCGGGGCCTGACGAACCCCCTCCGACCCGGGAGCGCAGCGGCCGCCCGTGCGTACGACGTGACAGCGAGAGGCCGGCCAGCACCAGACCAGGTCGGCGAAGGTGTGGTGGCACCGCGACCTTGCCCCCGCCCACACCTCCAGGGCCTGTTGCCACTGGAGGACGCATGACACGCACGCTCACATCCGCCCTGCCCCACGCGACGCCGGGCTCACCGGTCCTGCTGCAGGGCTGGGTCCACCGCCGGCGCGAGCTGGCGAAGGTCACGTTCCTGGTCGTCCGCGACCGCACCGGGCTGGCGCAGGTCGTCCTGCCCGCCGGCACGCCGGTCCCGCCCGAGGAGACGACCGTCGCCGTGACGGGTGTCGCCACGCCCAACGAGCAGGCGCCCGGCGGCGTCGAGGTGACCCAGGCGACCGTGACCGCACTGACCGAGCCGGCCGAGACGCCGCCGTTCGAGCTGTGGCGGCCGAGCCTCACGGCCGGGCTGCCCGCCCAGCTCGACCACGCCCCTGTCTCGTGGCGCCATCCGGCGCAGCGCGCGAAGTGGGAGCTGGCCGCGGCCAGCCTGCGCGGGTTCCGCAGCACCCTCGACGGCCTGGGCTTCACCGAGGTCGCGACCCCGAAGTTCGTCGAGTCCGCGACCGAGAGCGGTGCCAACGTCTTCGCGGTCGACTACTTCGGCCGGCCGGCCTACCTCGCGCAGAGCCCCCAGTTCTACAAGCAGCAGCTGGTCGGCGTCTTCGAGCGGGTCTACGAGGTCGGACCGGTCTTCCGCGCCGAGCCGCACGACACGGTGCGGCACCTCGCGGAGTACGTCTCGCTCGACGTCGAGCTCGGCTTCATCCGCGACCACCGCGACGTCCTCGCCATGCTGCGCGAGGTGCTGGCCGGGATGGTCGCCGGTCTCCACGAGCACGCGCCGCACGCCGTCGAGCGCACGGGCGCGGCCGTGCCGGTGGTGCCCGAGGAGCTGCCGGTCCTCCACTTCAGGGAGGCCCTCGCGCTGGTCGGCGCGGACCCCGACGAGCCCGACCTCGCGCCGGAGCACGAACGGGCGCTCGGCGCCTGGGCCAAGCAGGAGCACGGCAGCGACTTCCTCGCGGTCGAGGGCTACCCGATGGCCAAGCGGCCGTTCTACACCCACCCCTGGGTCTCGACCGGCTCGACCGACGAGAGCGCGCGGCTCGACCGACGAGAGCGGCGGCTCGACCGACGAGGTGGACCCGCGCTGGTCGGCCAGCTTCGACCTGATCTTCCGCGGCATGGAGCTGGTCACCGGGGGCCAGCGCCTGCACCGCCCGAGCGACTACGACGCGGCCATCCGGGCGCGCGGCGAGGACCCTGAGACCTACGCGGCCTACCTCCAGGCGTTCCGCCACGGCATGCCGCCCCACGGCGGCTTCGCGATCGGGCTCGAGCGCTGGGTCGGCCGCCTGGTCGAGGCGGCGAACATCCGCGAGGTGACGCTCTTCCCGCGCGACCTGCACCGGCTGGCGCCGTAGCACCGTCCGACGCAGGATGGGGCCATGGCCAGCTACGCCGTGAACCCCGACGCCGTCGCCCACTGCCGCGCGCTGATCGAGAAGAAGCAGTACGTCCTCGACAGCGACTGGGGCAGCGTCCAGCCGGGCGCCGACGCGCAGAACGCGTACCTCGAGCGTCACTCGTGGGAGGAGTACGCCGCGTGGCACCTCGGGCTGACCGAAGGTGCCACCGACGCGACGAAGGCGCGCTACGCGTTCGTCTACGGCGACCTGCGCCGGGTGCACCGGACGGCGCTGATCGCGTGCGTCTACCGCGCGTCGGAGTGGCGGCACAAGGACGTCGAGCTCGCCGCCCACGACCTGCTGCAGCTGCTCGACCGGACGTCGGGCTGACGCGGCCTCAGTGCGCCTGCTGCCGGCACACGACCGCGGGGACGGGCTCGTAGTGGACGGAGTACGACGCGCTGTGGTCGGCCGCCCCCGAGTCGAGGGCGGCGAACGTGCGGGTGACGGTGACGTCGAAGCCCTGACGCCCCGGCCGGGCCCGGCATCCGGCCCCGCTGCGCGCCACGCGCCCCGCCGGTACGACGTTCGCCGGCGTGCTGTGGTGGGAGGTGACCGTCCAGCGAGGGGTGGACCACAGGCTGACGGTGAGGGAGCCGTCTCGCGCGGACGTCGGCGGCACCAGGCGCACCGCGACCAGCACGCCGTACGACGTGGTGTCGGTGAAGGCGAGGTCCTGTCCGTTGCGCAGCGTCGCGTCGCGGCCCATCGGGTAGTCACCGGTGTAGGAGGGCATCGTGGCGTGCGAGCCGAGAGGCAGGCCGCCGAGCCAGGCGGCGTTGAAGGTCGCGGTCGCCAGCTGCGTCGAGGCCGGGTCACCGGGCACGTCGCCGCCGAGCACGTGGCGCAGCGACAGCCGGTCACCGGGCCGGAGCACCGTGCCGTCCAGCCGGGCGGCGGCGGCCGTCAGCGCGTCGACGTGGGAGCCGCGCGGCAGGGTGACATCGGCCGAGGCGATCTGCCGGCGGATCCCGAGCGCGCGCGCGTCGGCGCTCGTGAACGGGGCAGGGGCTCGGCTCGGCCGCACCTCGGCCGTGCGATCCGGTGCCCGGATCGCGGCGACCAGCGCCGTCGCCAGGTCGGTCGGCGCATACACGGTGCCCGGACGGGAGGGCACCACCCGCGGGCGGCCGTCCACCAGCGCGACCGTCGCGTCGCGTGGTGCGTCGGCGGGTCGGCCCGCGACGCGGGCGGCCACGACGCCGGCCAGGCCCCGGGCGCGCACGGTGGGGCGCAACCGATGTCCGGCCCGCGCGGCGCCGAGCAGGGCGCCGTACGACGACGGCTGGAGCCGGACGGTGTCGCGCCCGAGCCGTAGGGTCACCGCCGAGGCCATGGCCGGGTTCGCGAAGCCGGTCACGAAGCGGTGCACGGCGCGGGAGTCGATCACGGGCGACGTCGCCGCCAGCGGCAGCTGCACGCGCGGATCGTCGCTGAGGTAGGCGTCCCAGAACTCCGTCCCGGCGCCCTTGACATCGACCTGGAGCCCGTCTCGCGGCGCGACGACGTCGAAGCCGTCGCTGCGGAAGGTGACGGAGCCGTCGACGGGGTTGCTGCCGTCGACGCCGTCGAGGCGCTCGACCAGCGCCGCCAGACGCGACTGGTCGAGGAGCTTGACCGGATCGAGCCGGTCGCCGCCGGTGTAGTAGGCCCACAGCCGCGCGGGCGACCAGCTGCGCTCGGCGCCGGCAGCATGGACGGAGGCCGCGTAGTCGACGCCGAGGCCGACCTGCTGAGGAGGCACCTTCACGGTGCGCCCGTTCACGACGACGGTGAACGGCGTGCGCGCGCGGCCGGCGAGTCCCTCGCGGAGCACGGCCGTCGCCGCCACCGGGCCGTGCCCGCCGATGTCGACGCCACCGACCCGCGTCCCGACCGGGACCTTGTTGCTCGCCGCGAGACAGGCGGCCCCGTAGCAGCCCCCGGCGAGCAGGGCGAGCCCGAGCACGAGCAGGACGACGACCCGACCGCCCTCACGCTCCGGGCCTGGTCGGTCGTCTCGCCGGGTCGAGCGCGCCACGGCGGAAATGCTAGGGCTCGACGACCCGCTGCGCAGGCACACGCGCCGATCGGCCGTCGGGCATCACAAGCCGGCGAAGAGGTCCGTCTCGAACCCGTCGGGCCCCGCCGGGCCCGGCCGCCCCTTGGCGATCCGGAAGAACTCGGTGCCCCACGCCTGGTTCCCGACGTTGTTCGAGAGGGCGAAGAAGGGTCCGTCCACGGTCACCTGGGTGCGGTGGGCACGCAGCGCGTCGAGCTTCCGCTCGACCTGAGCGCCGGCGTCCACGGCGGTGGAGAGGTCTCGATCGGGCGTGGTCATCGGCAGCGGGCCGTCGGGGTCCATGCCCTCGAACGACGTGTGGTCACCCGCCGCGCGGAGCGCCCGGAGGCTCTCGCGCATCCGGGTCTCCGACATCGCAGTCCAGTAGACCTTGGCGACGTCCCAGGGCTCGCCGAGGTCGTGCCGGTACGACGGCACGGCGGCCAGGTCGGCGGCGTACGTCGCCACCCGGTGCGCCTGGATGTGGTCGGGGTGGCCGTAGTGGCCGAACTGGTCGTAGGTCACCAGCACCTGCGGCCGCACCTCGCGGATCACCGCGACCAGGTGCGAGGCCGCCTCGGTGAGGTCGGCGAGCCAGAACGCATCCGCCGGGACGTCGGGTCCGACAGTGGCGTGGCCGTCCTCGTGCCAGACCATGCCGGAGTCGCGGTAGCGCCCGAACCCGCCGAGGTAGCGGTGGTCGGTGACCCCGAGGATCCGCATCGCCTCGGCGAGCTCCTCGCGGCGATGCTCGGCGAGCCGGTCGTCGCGGTCGGCGGCGAGGTGCTCGAGCTCGGGCACCAGGATCTCGCCCATCTCACCGCCGGTGCACGTCACGAGGGTGACGCCACGACCCTCGGCGACGTACTTCGCCATGGTGGCGCCGGTCCCGATCGTCTCGTCGTCGGGGTGCGCATGTACCAGGAGCAGCCGCTGGGCCGGGGAGTCGCTCATGCCTCCGACCCTAGGAGGAGCGTCCGCACCGCCGGCAGGAAGGGTCGGTCGGGCTCGAGCCAGTCGACCTCGTCGAGACGATCGGGCGCGAGCCAGCGCAGCTGGTCGTGGTCGTCGCCCGGTCGTGGCTCACCGGCGGCGAGCCGGCACACCGCCACCCGGAGTGCGTGGCTCGTCCCGATGGGGTGGTCGCCGTCGAGCCACGAGTCGACCATGACGTCGCAGCCGAGCTCCTCCCGGATCTCGCGCACCAGGGCTTCAGCGGGCGACTCACCCCGCTCGACCTTGCCACCCGGGAGCTCCCAGCGGCCGGCCGCGGCGGCGGGCGCCGTACGACGGGCGGCGAGGAGGCGGCCGCTCCGGACGATCGCGGCTCCCACGACCAGGGCGCGGCCGGGCGTCACGGAGCCAGGGTCGCCGCCGCGGCCGGGGCGCGCGGAGCCCGCTCCGTCGGGACCGGCACCGGCAGGCTGCCGGTGTCGAGTGCCGGGAGGCCGATCTGCCGGATGTAGAGCGCCAGCCAGGCCGACGCGATGCTCTGGGCGGCGTACTCCTCGCGTCCGGGGTAGGTGTCCTGCCGAGCCGCGACGGACGGGTCGACGGAGTAGGTGCGGCCGTCGTCCGTGCCGCTCGCGGCGACCAGCGCCCGCTGGCCGCGCTCGTGCTGGGCCAGGGCGTCGGCGGCGGGCCAGCCGGTGGCACCGAGGTAGGGGCCGTAGACCAGCGCGTGGGCGTCGAGGCTGACGAAGTGGGCTCGGCGGACCACCCCCCAGTCGTCGCCCTGCGGGTAGTAGACGGTGTTGGTGCCGGGCACGTAGACCGTGCCGCCTGGCGCGACGTAGGTGCCGCCGGCGGGGCTGTCGGCGCCCGCCTGGAAGTCGAGGGTGCTCAGCGAGGAGTAGACGAGCCCTCCGTTGTGGAACATCGCCTCGGGCACCGACTGGCTCGCCAGGCGGTCGAAGTCGGCTGACAGCCACAGCAGCTGGACGTTCGCCGCGTAGTCGGGGTGGATCCGATGGTGGTTCTCCACGGTGCCGTCGGCGTAGGCGTTGTAGCCCTGGAGGCGGTCCTCGGCCGAGACACCGTTCACCAGGGTCGTCGACGTCACGTCGTCCGGCGTGGAGTACGCCGCCACCGCCAGGTCGGCCGCCTTGGCCCGCCAGAGCGCGGCGTGCGGCGCCGACGGCATCATCGCGGCAGCCAGCGAGAGCAGGCCGGCGTTCCAGGCGCACTCCTCGGCCTTGGTGTCGCCGGGCGTCAGCACCGTGCCGTCGGCCAGGGCCCAGTAGGGCACCGCGAGCTCGGCCTGCCGGTCGGCCTCCGCCGACATCATGGCCACCACGTCGGAGCGGGTCTCGGGGGTCAGCCGGCTCCAGACGAGCCAGGCGGCAGCGCCGGTGAGCATCGCCCAGTGGGCGGTCTCCCAGCCCATCCCCCAGCCGCCGGGCGTGACCGCCTCGTGCTCGCAGGCGATCGAGCGCACCAGCTGGCTGACGTACGCGGTCGCGTCGCCGCTGGACCGCCCGATGGCCTTCGGGTCGGCCGCACCGGTCCGGAGGCCGATCGCCACGGTCAGCGCCGACATCGCCGGCAACCGGATGGCGAGCTCGTCGCTGCGCCCGCCGAGCAGGCTCAGGTAGGAGTGGACCCGCGTGGCGCGCCACAGGGCGTCGTACTGGTCGCCGAGCAGGTAGCGCTCGGCGGTCTGCAGGGAGCCGCGGACCTGCCGCGTCGTGCGGTCCAGCGGCACGCTGGAGGTGCGGTCGAGCAGCGCGCTCGGCGCCACCAGGCTCGGGTCACCGCGCGGCACGGCCGCCCGCGTCGGGCAGGTCCCGGCCAGGGGCGCGACGGGCACCCGCCACGTGACGGGTACGTCGCCGCCTTGTCGCGCGAGGGTCGAGGTGATGGCCGCCTTCGGGCGTACGACACGGTTGCTCAGGTACCACGTGTGGCCCCGGACGACCCCGAGGCCGTCCTTGCCGTTGCCGTCCCAGTCGCCGGTCACCGGCACGTCGCCCGGGCGGCCGAAGGTCGCCGAGCGCGCCCGGCCGAGGTCGTCGACGGACGGCGCCCTCAGCCATGTCCGGCCGTGCACCATGCCGATGCCGGAGACACCGTCGCCGTTCCAGTCCCCGACGACCGGCACGCCGGCCGACGTGCCGAACTTGAACTGGCGCCACACCGGCGCGGACGCATCGGCGGTCAGCGGGCCGAGGGCGAGCAACCAGGTCGACCCGCGCACCACGCCGATGTCGGTCACACCGTCGCCGTTCCAGTCGCCGGTCACCGGGACGTCGCCCGGCCGCCCGAAGGTCGCGGTGACGTCCGCGCCGCGCTTGGCGCGGACGACCTGGTCCCACAGGTGCCAGGTGCCGCCGGCGAAGGTCCCCAGGGTCTCGGCGCCGTCGCCGTCCCAGTCACCCAGCACCCGTGTGCCGTGCGCCGGCAGAGCCGGGAGGCGGTAGTCGACCAGGTCTCCGTGCGGGATCCGGGCCTCGAGGCTCCTCCGGTCGACGTACGCCGGGACGCTCATGGTCGTCGGCGCCGGAGCCCGCTGGGCGACGGTCGGGGCGACGGTCGGAGCGACTGCCGCGGCCGCGGGCGCGGCGGCGGGCAGCGTCAGCACGCACACGACCGCGGCAGCGAGACCACCCGTCGCGCTGCGTGACCCCCGTGCCGCCATACCCGTGCCTCTCTACGGCTCGCGTCTCCGCCGAGAAGACCGCCCGAGAGTATCGGTAAAGAAGGTGGGGATGACGACGATCCGCGTACTCGGGCCGGCGCGGCCCGACGGGCCGGTGGCGGCCGAGGGGCGAGGCCGGCGTGGTGGCGGCGAGCGCCGTGGGGCGTCGCTACGGCACGATGGGGGCTGTGACCTCACGGCAGCCGCGCTGGGTGTACGACGCGGGCGACGAGCCCGACCCGCGTTTCAGTCTCGCGAACGAGCGGACCTTCCTGGCCTGGGTGCGGACCTCGCTCGCCATGCTCGCGGGCGGCGTCGCGCTGCATGCGCTCACCATCGCCGGCCCGCACGACCTGCGGACCTTCCTCGCGGTGGGGCTGATCGCGCTCGGCGCCGTGGTCGGGCTGGCGTCGTACGTCCGGTGGGCGCGGGTCGAGCGCGCGATGCGGCGGCACGAGCCGTTGCCGTCGTTCGGGCTCGGCCTGGTCATGACGGCCGCGCTCGTCGTGGTCGCGGTGATGCTCGTGATCATCCTGATCTAGGACGTCGGGGGCCGCGACCCCGCGCGTCTTCGGGTCAGGCGGCGCGGTGCTGGGTGATCCGGCGGATCATGGAGCGGAGACCGGAGTCGGCGTGACGGGGGCGGCGCAGCGGCAGCATGTCCGTGCGTCCCTCGTGGAGGGCGATCATCAGGATCGCCTCCTCGTCGTACTCCGCGGCGAGGCGGTCGGCGCGGTCGAGGTCGTTCTCGCCGACCGCGATGTTGACGGACTCGACGTAGCGATCGTGCAGGACGTTGAGGTCGTCGATCAGGCGGGGCATCGTGATGTCCTTCGATGGGTGGTTCGTGCTCGTAGGTACCAGTGTGCTCCGTTCTATTGGATCGTTCCAATCTTCGACGCTGTGATGTCGCTTACGCGCGACCCTGCCGCTGGCGGGGAGGGCGGGAGCTCAGGCGTCGTTCGACCTCGGCCGACCCCGCCTGGGCAGCGGTCCCGCGTGCTTCGGCATCCGTCCGGCGTCCGCAAGCGCTCGGCGTAGCAGCAGCTCGATCTGGGCGTTGACGCTGCGGAGCTCGTCGTCGGCCCAGCGCATGAGCGCGTCGTGGACGGCGGGGTCGACGCGGAGGAGGACCTGCTTGCGTCCGCTCACGTATACAGGGATCCGGCGTTCACGACCGGCGAGGGCGGCTGGTCCCCGCACAGGACGACGAGCAGGTTGCTGACCATGCTGGCCTTGCGTTCCTCGTCGAGCTCGACCACGTCGTGTGCGGCCAGCCGCTCGAGCGCCATCTCCACCATCCCGACGGCTCCCTCGACGATCATGCTCCGCGCCGCGATCACCGCGCCGGCCTGCTGCCGACGCAGCATCGCCTGGGCGATCTCCTGGGCGTAGGCGAGGTGGGAGATCCGCACCTCGACGATCTCGACCCCGGCGATGGCGACGCGCTCCGCGACCTCGTGGGCGAGCTCGCCGGCCACGAGGTCGGTCGAGCCCCGCAGCGAGGGGGCCTCGCCGTCGGCCCGGTCGTACGGATGGGTCGTGGCGACGTGACGGAGCGCCGACTCGGCCTGCACGGTCACGAAGTCCTGGTAGTCGTCGACGGCGTACGTCGAGCGTGCCGTGTCGGCGACCTGCCACACCACGATCGCGGCGATCTCGACGGGGTTGCCCTCGGAGTCGTTGACCTTGAGCCGGCCGGTCTCGAAGTTGCGCACCCTGACACTGACCCGGCGCCGGATCGTGAGCGGCAGCACCCACCAGAAGCCCGGGCGACGCACCGTGCCGACGTAGCTGCCGAAGAACTGCACGACCGAGGTCTGACCGGGGGGGACCACGGCCAGCGACAGCGCGATGACGACCCCCACGACGATGGGGACCCAGGCCCACACGGAGCTGTGCTGCAGTGCGACGTGCGTGACCCACACGCAGACGGCCACCGCGACCACTCCCAGCCAGCCGGTGAGGACCGGCGTCGGGCGCTCGGCGATCTCGACGCGGGCTCCCTGGTGGCCCACGGGTCCGGGGGAAGCGGTGGTGCTCATGGCGACTCCTCGACTAATGTGATATCAAATAGATAGCACATTCTGGAGATCCTGCCAAGGGCCCGCTTTCGGGGTACGGGGCCTGCATGACCGACTCACCTGCACCCGAGCACGCGCGCCCCGACGGCGTGGACGGGGCCACCGTCGACGCCGTCGGCAAGCTCACCAAGGCGCTGGAGACCACCGAACGCGCCCGCGGCCACCTCTACGCCTTCCACCAGCTGGCCGGCGAGAGCGACCGCCGGGTCGAGGAGGCGATGCACCTGCTGCGCGACGCGGGGCACATCGCATGGGCCGACCGGCTCGAGACCGAGCTGTTCGGGCGCAACGTGCTCGAGGGACGTTGGACGTTCCAGATCGTCGAGGAGTACGACGACGGCTACTGGACCCTCTTCCGCCGGCTCGAGGCCGAGGTCCGCGACGACCTGACGGCCGGGCGCCGCCACGTCCGCGAGGCGGGCATGAAGGAGGACCACCGCACCCACGGCAGGACCGGGCACTCCGCCCGCCCCTGACCGGGTCAGCTCCCGGGCCGGCACACGCTGACGTCGATGCGCGCCTCGAGGGTGCCGGGGTCGATCCGACCCTCGCCCACGCAGATCACCGCGTTGAGCCAGACGTAGGCGGGGTCCTCCGCCTCGAAGGTGGCGAACAACATCTGCTGTCCCCCGGCGTCGTCGAACACGGTGCGCCCGGTGAGCTCGACGAAGACCTCGGCCCCGTCGGCCGTGGTGATGACCCCGCGGACGTTCGGCAGCATCGTCCCGTCGCCCCGGCGATCGGCGTGGTTGGACCACACCATCCGGCCGGCGAGCCGGGTGCCGGTGACCGTTCCGTCGCCCGCGCCCCAGCCGGGACCCGACTCCCCTCCGTAGGGCCGCGCCAGGTGGAACGGGCCGTCGTACCTCAGCTCCAGGCTGCACAGCGGCGTGAGCTCCATGCTCCGTCCTACCACAGGGAACCCTCGGCGCCGACCGGCCGTCAGAGCGCCATGAAGACATACCTGGTGTCGCTCCTGGTCGGCGCGAGCGCGGTGGTCACCGCGTGCGGGCTCCACCGGCCAGGTGGCGGTGGACGGTCCACCGCACACGCACCAGCCGGGGACCCCGTGGCCGGCCTACGCCGTCGACGACTACACCTACACCCTGCGGGTGTCCTGTTTCTGCGCGGACGCGGGCGTCCCGGTCATCGTCACCGTCCGCGACGGGAAGGCGATCGATGCGGTGTACGCCCACCGCGGGCGGGGGCACGCTGCAGGCGACCCCGCCGGAGACTGGCTGCGGGTGACCATCAACGACGTCATCGACGCCGCCAACACCCCGCACGCCTACCGCGTCCGCGTCACCTGGCCGCAGGGCCAGGACTACCCGACCTCGGTGTGGGTCGACCGGGACGCCCACACCGCCGACGAGGAGATCGGCTACGCGATCCGCCACGTCACCACGACCTGACGGGTCAGCTCCGCCTTCACACGTTGAAGCGGAACTCCACCACGTCGCCGTCGTGCATGACGTAGTCCTTGCCCTCCATCCGGACCCGGCCGGCCTCCTTGGCCTTGAGGACGGAGCCGGCGGCGATGAGGTCGTCGTACGACACGATCTCGGCCTTGATGAAGCCGCGCTGGAAGTCGGTGTGGATGACGCCGGCGGCCTCGGGGGCGGTCGCGCCCTGGCGGATCGTCCAGGCCCGCGTCTCCTTGGGTCCGGCGGTCAGGTAGGTCTGCAGGCCGAGGGTGTCGAACCCGACGCGGGCGAGCTGGTCGAGCCCGGACTCCTCGATGCCCATCTCGTGGAGCATCTCGTGGGCCTCGGCGTCGTCGTCGAGCTCCACGAGCTCGGACTCGAACTTCGCGTCGAGGAAGATCGCCTCCGAGGGTGCGACGAGGTCCTGCATCCTCTGCTTGAGCTCCTCGTCGGCGAGCTCGTCGGCGTCGCAGTTGAAGACGTAGATGAACGGTTTGGCGGTGAGCAGCGAGAGCTCGCGGATCAGGGCCCGGTCGATCGAGGTGTTGATGACCGGGGTCCCGGCCTCGAGGGCGGCGAGCGCCTCGCGGGCGGCGTCGAGGTTCGCGGCCAGGGACTTGTTGCCACGGGCCTCCTTCTCCAACCGGGGGATCGCCTTCTCGACGGTCTGGAGGTCGGCCAGGATCAGCTCGGTCTGGATCGTGCCGAGGTCGGACTCCGGGTTCACCTCGCCGTCGACGTGGGTGACGTCGTCGTCGCGGAAGACGCGGGTGACCTGGCAGATCGCCGCCGACTCGCGGATGTGGGACAGGAACTTGTTGCCCAGACCCTCGCCCTCCGACGCGCCGCGGACGATGCCGGCGATGTCGACGAACTCCACGGTGGCGGGCAGGATCCGGGCCGATCCGAAGAGCTCGGCCAGCGGCTGGAGCCGCTCGTCCGGTACGCCGACCACACCGACGTTGGGCTCGATCGTCGCGAACGGGTAGTTCGCCGCGAGCACGTCGTTCTTGGTCAACGCGTTGAAGAGCGTCGACTTGCCCGCGTTGGGGAGTCCGACGATGCCGATGGTGAGAGCCACGGCGGGCGAGTCTACGGAGAAGGAGGCGGTGGACCCGAATCGTCCGCCCCGGCGAGCAGCTCCGCGCGGCGGGTCCAGGCGTACCGCAGCACCGTGATCGAGAAGATCCAGGTGATCGCGACGATCACCGCCTCGAACCCTCCTCCCCCGCCCTTGCCGAAGATCCCGTGCTCGAGGTCGTAGAGCAGGTCCATGGAGCCCAGGTAGAGGCCGGCCGCGCCGGTGGCGATCAGCCAGAGCAGGGCGCTCGGCTGTCGGCGTACCAACGTCACCAGCGCGAGCACGCAGGCGATGCCCAGCCACAGGTCGGCGAGGGGGAAGGCGTTCTCGAAGTCGTAGTAGGCCCGCGTGTGCTCGCTGGCCAGCCAGTCACGCCGGGTGAACCAGATCGACCAGTACGCCACGTCGAGGGCGATGGCGACCACCAGCATCGCGATGACGAGGCGCCTCATGGGCGAGATCCAAGCACGCACGGCGCCCGGCCTGCCGGCCGGGCGCCGTGGTGGACGCGCGTGGGTCAGTCGTCGCTGCCGCCGTGGTGGCCGCCGTCGTCGCCCCCGTGGTGGCCGCCGTTGTCGTCGCCCGGCTCGGTGCCCGTGGCCGCCGTTGTCGTCGCCCGGCTCGGTCCCGTGGCCGCCGTTGTCGTCGCCCGGCTCGGTCCCGTGGCCGCCGTTGTCGTCGCCCGGCTCGGTGCCCGTGGCCGCCGTTGTCGTCGCCCGGCTCGGTGCCCTGGCCGCCGTTGTCGTCGCCCGGCTCGGTGCCCTGGCCGCCGTTGTCGTCGCCCGGCTCGGTGCCCTGGCCGCCGTTGTCGTCGCCCGGCTCGGCGGTCGCGTGGCGGTGGTGCCCGGCCCGGTCGTCGGCGCGGTGATGGCGGTGGTGCCCGGCCCGGTCGTCGGCACCGTGATGGCGGTGGTGTCCGGCGGGGTCGTCGGCGCCGTGACGGGCGACGGTCTGGACCTGGGCCGACGGGCTGTCGGCCGATGCGGCGCTGGCCGCGTAGGCCCCGAGACCCGAGGTGGCCACGAGGGCTCCGGCTGCGGCGAGGTAGGTGATGCGCTTCATGGTGTGCTCCTCAGAAGGGGGATGGTTCCGTGGCACCACCGTGTCGCGAAGCCGGTCGCAGTCGCCATCGGACGGTGGTCCTAGCACCATCCGCACCACCGGGGCACCCCCTCCGGAGCCGCCCCTAGGGTGGGTGGATGCGGATCGCCACGTGGAACGTCAACTCCCTCCGGTCGCGCATCGAGAGGGTCGAGGCGTTCCTCCAGCGGCACGACGTCGACGTGCTGGCCCTGCAGGAGACCAAGGCCCGCGAGGACCAGCTGCCGCTGATGGGCCTGCAGGCCGCGGGCTACGACGTCGCGGCGGCCGGCACCAACCAGTGGAACGGCGTCGCGATCGTGAGCCGGGTCGGGCTCGACGACGTGACGGTCGGCTTCGACGGCATGCCCGGGTACGGCGAGCCGCTGGCGGCCGAGTCGCGGGCCCTGGGCGCGACCTGCGGCGGCGTCCGGATCTGGTCGCTCTACGTGCCCAACGGCCGCAAGCCGGACGACCCCCACTACGTCTACAAGCTCGACTGGCTGGCCCGGCTGCGCGACGCCGCGGGCGCCTGGATGGACGGCCAGACGGCCCTGGTCGGCGACTGGAACATCTGCCCGACCGACGCCGACGTCTTCGACCCGGCGCAGTTCAAGAACTCCACCCACGTCACGCCGCCGGAGCGCGCCGCCTTCCAGGCGTTCCTCGACGACGGGTACGCCGAGGTGACCCGCGCCCATGCGCCCGGCTACACCTACTGGGACTACTACCGGCAGCGGTTCGAGCGCGACCGGGGCCTCAAGATCGACTTCGTGCTGGCCACGCCGGCGCTCGCCGGACGCGTCACCGGCGCGTTCATCGACCGTGAGGAGCGGGCCGGCCAGGGAGCGTCGGACCACGCCCCGGTCGTCGTCGACCTCAGCGACTGAGCGCCTAGCACTTCGTCTTGAAGCTCAGGTGGTCGACCCAGGTCACGGTGGCGTCACCCGAGGTGCCGTGGTAGGTCAGCACGACGCCGTCGGTGTGGAGCGGCAGGGCGTCGGGGTAGACCCGCAGGTGGAGGAAGACGTTGTACCAGCCGGTGCTCGGATCGAGGGTCGCGCCCGCGGCCGGCACGCGCTTCCTCCACTGGACGCTGCTGCCCTGCACCAGGATCGCCGGGGCCGGCCACCCCTCGACGATGCCGGTCCCGCCCGTGGTCGCGGCGGGAGCGACCCAGGAGCCGGCGACCTGGACGCCGTCGGCATAGGTCACCGAGGCGCTGTCGAGCGTGACCGCCGAGGACGCCTTCACCATCACCGGGTAGTAGACGTAGTCGACGGGGGTCGTGCCGGTGATCGCCAGGCAGGTGTGGGAGTGCCGCCCGTTCGACTTCGGGCTGAACGCCAGGACCGACGAGGTGCCCGAGGTCGAGCCGGACGTGGGCGCCGTCGTCGCCTCCGAGGTGGCCGGACTGGTCGGCGTGGTCGAGGGCGTGTCAGACGGCGAGTCGGTCCGTGCCGGCTGGTGGCTGCCCGGGTCCGAGGTGGGCTCGGGCGAGCTCGACCCGAAGCATCCTGAGAGCAGCGCGCACGCTCCCGCCGCCACCGCTGCTGTGCGTAGCCCGTGCCTCATGGGGCTCACGTTAACCAGTGTTGTCGGTGGTCCCTGGGACCGTGGCCGTATGAACGTGATGTCGGAGCTGGTGATGCTTCTCATGGGGCTCGCGCTGGGAGCGGCCGTCGGAGTGCTCTGGGCGCGCTCCCGACCGTCGTACGTCGAGGGGCTGGGGCAGGGCATGGTCGACCAGGCCGAGGTCATGCAGGGTCTCGACCGGCTCAGCGACCAGCTGCAGGGGTTCGAGCACGCGCGGGCGACCTGGCAGGGCGAGCTCCACCAGCAGGTCCTCGACATGCGTCACACCGCCGACGGTCTGCGGCGCGAGACCCAGGCCCTCTCCACGGCGCTGCGCCGGCCGCAGGTCCGGGGCCGGTGGGGCGAGCTCCACCTGCGCCGGGCGGTCGAGCTCGCCGGACTGGTCGACCGCTGCGACTTCGACGAGCAGGTCCAGCTCGACGACGGTGCCAGGCGTCCCGACCTGGTGGTGCGGCTGGCCGGCGGCCGCAGCGTGGTGGTCGACGCGAAGGTCCCGCTCGACGCCTTCCTCGACGCCACCGCGACCGACGAGCCCGACCTCCGCGCGGCCCACCTCGCCCGCCACGCGCGCCAGCTGCGTGGCCACATCGAGCTGCTGGGCTCCAAGCGCTACTGGCGATCGCTGCCCGAGACGCCCGAGTTCGTGGTGCTGTTCCTGCCGGCCGAGTCGTTCCTGGCCGCGGGGCTCGACGCCGACGCCTCCCTGATCGAGCACGCCGCCGAGCGCGGCGTCGTCCTGGCCAGTCCGACCACCCTGATCGCCCTGCTCCGCACCGTCGCCCACGGCTGGCGCCACGAGTCGCTGGCCGACCAGGCGCGCGAGATCCACCGGATGGGTCGTGAGCTCCACGAGCGACTGCGCACGATGGGCAGCCATCTCGGCAAGCTCGGCCGGGCGCTCGACACCGCGGTCGACTCCTACAACCACACCGTCGGGTCCTGGGAGTCGCGGGTCCTGGTCGCCGCTCGGCGGTTCGAGGACCTCGACCTCACCGACGACTCACTCGAGTCGCCACGGCAGGTCGAGACCGCCGTACGCGCGGTCGGGTCGGTGCATCCGCTGCCCCGGCGCGCCGCGGACGACGAGGGGGTGGGCGAGCATACGGTGGCTCCGTGAGCGAAGCGAGATCGCGCGTCGGTCTGCCGCTGTGCGCGCACCGCCACTCCGTGCGCGCGCCACGCGCCCATCCCCCCCACCGTCGCGACCCACGCTCGCGCGTCCGTGACCACCGGTGCGCCCACCGCTACGTCACCCGCGAACGCCAGTCACACGGAGACGTCGAGTGAACGCGACCCGGGCCCGGGGCCACCACTCCACCGTGTCCCACGCCCGCCCCGATCTCGGCCCGTTGTGGGAGGGCAACGCCCCCGGCAGCGAGGTGGTGGCCCTGTCCAGCGCCGTCGTCCTCACGGTCGCCGCCGTCGAGGTGATGATGGTCGGCCACCTCGAGCTCTTCTTCGACCTCTGCTTCGTGGTCGTGTGTCTCGGCGCGGCGCTGATGGTGCGACCGCGTGACTTCTTCACCGTCGGCGTCCTGCCGCCGCTGCTGATGTTCGGCACGATGCTGATCGTGGCCCTCAACGGGCCGAAGGTGATCGCCTCGCCCCATGACGGGGTCGTCCAGGCGGTCGTCACGGGCCTGGCCCACCACAGCCTGGCCCTCTTCGCCGGGTACGCCGTATGCCTGGTCACCCTGCTCGCGCGTCAGCGCACCTCCGCTCGCTGACCGAGCCCGGGCCGACGCCTCACTCCTCGAAGCGGCTGACGTCGCCCGCCCCGAGCCGGACGACGTCGGGGAACCCCTCCGACCAGTCGACGACCGTCGTCGGCTCCGCCAGCGTCTCGCCGGCCTCGACCACGACGTCGACCGCGTGGTCGAGCTCCTCCTTGATCTCCCAGCCCAGGGCCCGCGGCTCGGTCTCGCCCGGCAGGATCAGCGAGCTCGTCACCAGCGGCTCGCCGAGCTCGGTCAGCAGCGCCTGACAGACCGCGTGGTCGGGGATGCGCACGCCCACCGTCCGCTTCTTCGGATGCAGGAGCCGGCGCGGCACCTCGCCGGTGGCGGGCAGGATGAACGTGTAGGGGCCCGGGGTGGCCGCCCGGATGGCGCGGAAGACGCTGTTGGAGATCTGGGCGAACTGACCGAGCTGGGCGAAGTCCGAGCACATCAGCGTGAAGTGGTGCTTGTCGTCGAGGTCGCGGATGACCAGGATCCGCTCACGACCCTCGCGGTTGCCCATCCGGGTCCCGAGCGCGTAGCCCGAGTCGGTGGGGTAGGCGATCAGGGCGTCGTCGTCGCGTACCGCGTCGGCGACCTGCTTGATCAGCCGGGGCTGCGGGTTGTCCGGATGGACGTCGACGTATCGGGCCACGTCGCCGAGTCTAGGGACGACTCGCAGGCGGCTCACAGGTCCGTCGTAGCCGAGCCGCAGGATGGCGGCGTACTCCTGGGACCATGACCACCTGCGCCTGCCCGGCAGTTCTCCGATTCCGCCCTCATCGGACTCCTCCGGATGTCACCGTTGGACGCATGACCACCGCGGGCCTCGAGGCGACGAGCGCATGAGGTCGCGCACGGTCGTCCGCTTCCTCGCGGTCGGCGTCTGCAACACCGCGATCGACCTGGTCCTGTTCTGGGTGCTCAACGCACCGCTCGGGATCGTGCTCGCGAACTTCGTGTCGACCTCGGCCGGCATGACCTTCAGCTTCCTGGTCAACGGCCGCCACACGTTCGGTGCGGCCCGGGTGACGCTGCGCCAGGCGGTCCTGTTCCTGGCCTCGAACGGCGCCACGATGTGGGTCCTCCAGCCGCTCCTCATCCACGCCGTGCACGACGTCGCGACCGTGCCCCTGATGGTGGCCAAGGTCGTGGCCCTGGCCGGGAGCGTGGTCGCGAACTTCCTCCTCTACCGGTACGTCGTCTGGCCCGACCGCGCCGCCGCACCCGCCGGAGGCGGGAGCGGCGTCAGCGCGGGAGCGTCGAGCAAGCGCACGGCCGAGCCTGCGAGGCCGTGACCGCGCAGCGAGACCGCCGCCGGAGGCGGCGAGGCAGTGCCGCGACGGGGTGACCGGAGGCGGCGAGGCAGTGACCGCGACGGGTCGGCCGGAGGCGGGAGCGGCGTCAGCGCAGGCGTCGAGCAGCGGCACGGCCGAGCCTGCGAGGCTGACCGCCAGCGAGACCGCCGCCGGAGCGGCGAGGCAGTGACCGACGGACGGGGCCGCGGCCGAGGCGGCGACCCCTGACGGGCGCGTCGCTACGGGCGCGTCAGCCCTTGGCAGCCGCCCGCAGGTCTCGTCGTAGCTCGGGAGGCAGCGCGAAGATCAGGGACTCCTCGGCGCTGTGGACGGCCTCGGCGTCGGGGTAGCCGCGGTCGCTGAGGTAGGCGAGCACACCGTCGACGAGTGCCTCGGGCACGCTCGCGCCCGAGGTGACGCTGACATGGTCGACGCCCTCGAGCCAGGCCTCGTCGATCTCGCTCGCGTCGTCGACGCGATGGGCCGTCTTGGCCCCCGCCTCGAGCGCGACCTCGGCCAGGCGTACGGAGTTGGAGGAGTTCGCCGAGCCGACCACGATGACCAGGTCGGCGTCGTGGGCGATCTCCTTGACCGCGAGCTGGCGGTTCTGGGTCGCGTAGCAGATGTCGTCGCTCGGCGGATCGAGCAGCTGGGGGAAGCGCTTGCGGATCGCGTCGACGGTCTCGAGCGTCTCGTCGACCGACAGCGTCGTCTGCGAGAGCCACGCGACCTTGGCGGGGTCGCGGACCACGATCGAGTCGACGTCGGCCGGGCCCTGCACGAGCTGGATGTGCTCCGGCGCCTCGCCCGAGGTGCCCTCGACCTCCTCGTGACCGGCGTGCCCGATCAGCAGGATGTCGTAGTCGTCGCCGGCGAACCGCTTCGCCTCGTGGTGGACCTTGGTCACCAGGGGGCAGGTGGCGTCGATGGTCTTGAGTCCACGCTCCCGGGCCTCCGCGTGCACCGTCGGCGACACCCCGTGGGCGGAGAAGACGACGGTGGCGCCCTCCGGCACCTCGTCGAGCTCCTCGACGAACACCGCGCCGCGTGACTCCAGATCGGAGACGACGTGCTTGTTGTGGACGATCTGCTTGCGGACGTAGACCGGAGCGCCGTAGAGGTCCAACGCCTTCTCCACCGTGATCACCGCACGGTCGACGCCGGCGCAGTAGCCCCGGGGGGCGGCGAGACGCACGCCCTGGATCGGCATACCGAGGTCCACACTCATGTGGCCGAGTCTACGGACGAGCGGCGAGACCCTCGACTCGGCGCGAGGTTCCATGGGTTGACAGCTTCACCACGTGAACGTGATGAACCATCACTTCTCATGGCCGATTCACCATGAGAAGTCGAGTTTCACCAGGCGAACATGGTGAAGCAGGGAAAGTCGACCGGACCCGCGTCGGCGGGAGGGCCTACGCTCGCGGCCATGGCCCTGGAGACCTCACCCGCGGCGCCGGCGCCGGTGCGGCAGATCGCCCTGGCGATCTCGGGCTGGGTCGACCGGCTGGGGCCGGTGTGGGTCGAGGGGCAGATGGCGCAGATCAGCCGGCGGCCCGGGCTCGGCACGGTGTTCATGACCATGCGCGACTCCGCCGGCGACATCTCCATCCCGGTGACCTGCGCGCGCACGCTCTTCGACAGCCTCAACCCTCCGCTGGTCGAGGGTGCCAGCGTCGTGATCCATGCCAAGCCCGACTACTACCCCAACCGCGGCAGCCTCTCGCTGGTCGCTCGTGAGATCCGGATGGTCGGCCTCGGCGAGCTCCTCGCGCGGCTCGAGCGACGGCGCCAGCTGCTCGCGGCGGAAGGGCTCTTCGCGCCGGAGCTCAAGCGGCCACTGCCCTTCCTGCCCCGCTGCATCGGCCTGGTCACCGCCCAGGGCTCGGCCGCCGAGCGTGACATCGTCGAGAACGCCCGCCGGCGCTGGCCCGGGGTCACCTTCGAGACGGCGTACGCCGCGATGCAGGGCTCGCGTGCGGCGAACGACGTGATCGACGCCCTGGCCAGGCTCGAGCGTCATCCCGACGTCGACGTGATCGTCGTGGCCAGGGGCGGCGGCTCGGTGGAGGACCTGCTGCCGTTCAGCGACGAGGCCCTGATCCGTGCCGTGGCCGGCACCCGCACGCCGGTCGTGTCGGCCATCGGTCACGAGCCCGACACCCCGCTGCTCGACCTGGTCGCCGACGTCCGGGCCTCGACGCCCACCGACGCCGCCAAGCAGCTCGTGCCCGACATGGCCGAGGAGCTGCGGGGGGTCGACTGGGCGACGCAGCGCATCCGCGTCCTGGTCCGACAGCTGGTCGACCGCGAGACCCGGACCCTGGCCGACCTGCGGTCCCGTCCCGTCCTCGCCGACCCTCGCACCCTGCTCGACGCCCGCGGCGTGGAGATCGCCGATCTGCGCGACCGGTCGCGCCGCGTGCTCACCCACGCCCTGGCCCGCGCGGGCGACGACATCACCCACCAGCGGGCGCGCGCACGAGCGCTCTCCCCGCTGGCCACGCTCCAGCGCGGGTACGCCGTCGTCCAGGGCGCCGACGGGTCGGTGGTCGCGTCGACCTCGCAGACCTCCGTCGGCGCCGACCTGAGCATCCGTCTCGCCGACGGGCGCGTCCTCGCGACGACGACCGCGGTCGAGCCCGCACCCCCATCGGAGGAGGACCATGCCTGAGGAGAAGCTGGGCTACGAGGCCGCCCGGGCCGAGCTGATCGAGGTGGTGCGCGCGCTCGAGGCGGGCGGGACGACGCTCGAGGAGAGCCTCGCCCTGTGGGAGCGCGGGGAGAAGCTCGCCACCTTGTGCCAGGAGTGGCTCGACGGCGCGCGGAAGCGGCTCGACGCCGCCCTCGACGACTAGGGCGTGCTCGGGCTCGCCGAGGGGGTCGGCAGCGCGACGTCGGTCAACGAGCCGGCGAGCGTCTCGAGGTCCGCCCGCGACGCCGAGCCGAACACGATCAGCGTCTCGTGGTGCCACCGCGCGACCAGGGCAGTGTCGCCGCCGGTGTCCGTCCAGGTGTCCCAGCGCCGGACGATCCCGGTGTCGAGGGTGACCGGCGGGCCCGCGGTCGGGTGCGGGTCGACGTACGTGGTGAGGAGCTGCGCCGCCGGCAGGGGCGACTGGCGCAGGCCGGCGTACTCCGTGGCGGCCGTCAGCAGGGAGAGACCGAGCGTGGGTCGCGTCCCGGGAGCGAAGTCGATGCTCGTGGCGGACCAGCCGCGGGGCAGGCTGGCCGGGTAGACCACGTCGGCACCGCTCCGTTGGGCGAAGCCCACCTCGGCCAGGTAGTCCACGTGGTCGGGCTTCACCTCGAGGTCGGTCCGGTTGCAGGCGCGGAAGGCGACGAACGCGAGGATCACCAGGAGCGTCACGAGCAGGGCCCCGACCATGCCGGACGCCGACCGCTGGTAACGGCCCGGCTGTTCGCTCACCGACGTCCTCCCGTGCTCGGCGGAGGGGCTCCCGCCGCGCCGCCATCCTCACAGGTCGCCCCACGGCGTGACTCCTCGCCCCGGGGCCTGGTGCGCGGCGTCCGAGGGCGAGGAGTCACGCCCTAGGCTCCGCGTGTGCCACCCGTGTCGGACGTCGTCGTCGTGCTCGCGCTGGCCGGCATGCTGACCGTGGCGTTCCTGCACCCGTCCGGCAGGGTGGAGGCGCTCGTGGGCCTGGGGTGCGCCGGCGTCACCCTGGCGACGGGGCTGCTGACCTCGGCCGAGGTGCGCTCCGCCGTCGGCGACCTGGCTCCCGTGGTGGCGTTCCTGGTGACGATCCTCGTGGTCTCCGACGTCTGCGCCCGGGCCGGGGTGTTCACCGCCGCTGCCCAGCGGGTCGGGCGCTGGAGCGGGGGGAAGCCCGCCCTCCTGTTCACCGGGGTCTTCGCGCTCGCGGCGGTGGTCACGGCCTCGCTGAGCCTGGACGCGACCGTCGTCCTGCTGACGCCGGTCGTGCTCTCCGCCTGCCTCGCCCGGTCGGTACCGGCCGGGCCCGGCATCTTCGCGTGCCTGCGGATGGCCAACTCCGCCTCGCTCCTGCTCCCGGTCTCCAACCTGACCAACCTGCTGGCCATGCCGGACCTCAACCTGACCTTCACCGGCTTCGCGCTGCGGATGGCACCGGTGCTCGCCGTCGTCCTCGTCGTGGAGTACGTCGGCCTGCGCCTGCTCTTCCGGCGCGACCTGACCGGCGACCCCCGACCGGACCCGTCCGACCTGCAACCCCTGCCGGTCTTCCCGATGGTCGTCGTCGGGCTGATGCTCGTCGGCTTCGCCGCCGTCTCCCCGTTCGGGGGTCAGCCGTGGTGGGTCTCGGCGGTGGCGGCAGTCGTGCTCGGCGGGTGGGGCTGTCGGCACGGCCTGCTCGGCGTGCGCGACCTGGTGCGCTCGGCACATCCCGGCTTCGCGATCTGGGTGCTCGCACTCGGCGTCGTGGTGGCCGGGCTCGGGGTGGGCTTCCTCGGCGACGCCATCGAGCACCTGGTGCCCGACTCGGTGTCGTTGGGCGGGATCGTGCTGATCGCCGTGATCGCCACGCTGCTGGCCAACCTGCTGACCAACCTCTCGGCCACCCTGCTGATCGTGCCGATCCTGGCCCCCCTCGGCACCACCGCGCTGCTGGCCGCCCTGCTCGGGCTCAACATCGGGAGCGGGCTGACGTGGACGGGCTCGCTGGCCAACCTGCTCTGGCGGCGCACCCTGACGGCGCACGGCGCCGCGCCCGGCAGCGCGGCGTACCACCGGGTCTCGCTGGCGCTGACCCCTCCGGCCCTCCTTGCCGCCTCGGTCGCGCTCTGGCTGACCAGCTGACAGGGGTCGGGACACTTCACCCGCTCCGGGCGAGGCCACGCCTCCCACCGGTGCGGATACTCGGGCTGGACGTCGTCGACGTACACCAACCCGTGGAGCGCCCATGAAGATCTTCCAGAAGAGCCGCCTCGCCCTGCTGCCCGCCGTGCTCGCCCTGCTCCTCCCGCTCGCGGCGTGCGGCTCCGGCAACAGCACCGGCCCGGGCGGACAGCGCAACGCGCCGAACTCGATCACGGTCCTGGCCGACTCGTCGCTGAAGGCCGCGTTCACGCAGCTGGGCAAGCAGTTCGAGACCCAGAACTCGGGGGCGACGGTGACCTTCTCCTACGGCTCGTCGGCCGACCTCTCGAAGCAGGCACAGGCAGGCGACCCGGGCGACGTGCTCGCGACCACGGACCAGCAGAGCATGGTCGCCGCGCAGAGTGCACAGCTCAGCGCGCCGAAGGTGTTCGCCAGCCAGGGCTCGAACCAGTGCCAGATCGTGACCCTGAGGCAGTCGAGGAACACCGCGCTCAGCAACCAGTTCATCAACCTGGTGATGAGCCAGAACGGTCAGGCGACGCTCCGCAAGGCGGGCTTCGGGGCCCCGTGAGCCGGGCCGGGACCGGCTAGCATCGCCGCATGACGGAGAGCCTCGAGCCCGCGCCAGACCAGCCGGACCGCAACCTGGCCCTCGAGCTCGTCCGCGTCACCGAGGCGGCCGCCCTCGCGGCCGCCCGCTGGGTGGGCCGCGGCGACAAGAACGGCGCCGACGGGGTCGCCGTCGACGCCATGCGGGCGGTGATCTCCACGGTCCAGATGCGCGGCGTCGTGGTGATCGGCGAGGGCGAGAAGGACGACGCGCCGATGCTCTACAACGGCGAGGAGGTCGGTGACGGCACCGGTCCCGAGTGCGACGTCGCGGTCGACCCGATCGACGGGACGACGCTGACGGCCAAGGGCATGAACAACGCCGTGTCGGTCCTCGCGGTGGCGCCGCGCGGGTCGATGTTCGACCCGTCCGCGGTGTTCTACATGGAGAAGCTGGTCACCGGCCCCGAGGCCGCCCACGCCGTCGACATCCGCAACCCCGTGGCCGAGAACATCCAGGCCGTCGCCAAGGCCAAGGGCTCGCACCCCGAGGACGTCACCGTGGTCATGCTCGACCGGCCGCGTCACGAGAAGCTCGCCGACGAGGTCCGCGCCACCGGCGCGCGGATCAAGTTCATCGTCGACGGCGACGTGGCCGGCGCGATCATGGCCGCCCGTCCCGACACCGGCGTCGACCTCCTGCTCGGCATCGGTGGCACGCCCGAGGGGATCATCGCCGCCTGTGCGATGAAGTGTGTCGGCGGTGTGATCCAGGGGCGGCTGTGGCCCAAGGACGACGAGGAGCGGGAGCGCGCCGTGAGCGCGGGTCACGACCTCGACCCCGACCACGTGCTGTCCACCGACGACCTGGTGACCGGCGACGACTGCTTCTTCGTCGCGAGCGGGATCACCGACGGCGAGCTGATGAAGGGCGTGCACTTCCGGGCCCACGGCGCGACGTCGCAGTCGCTCGTGATGCGCTCGCGCAGCGGCACGGTCCGGCTGATCAGCAGTGAGCACCAGTTCGAGAAGCTGGACGCCTACTCCCTGACCTGAGGCCGGGGCTCCGACAGGGCCAGGCGCACGGCGCGGACCACCGACGGGTCCACCGCCATGCCGAGGTGGGACGACCGCACCTCGACGGCGCGCGCGAGCGGGTCGATGCACGCCCGCCAGTCGACGATGCCGTCGCGCCGAGAGAAGACGGCGGTGAACGCCACGCCCTGCGGCAACGGGGCACGGCTCTCGTCGAAGCTGGCCCGGGCACAGTCACCGGCGATGCAGTCCAGCGCCATCAGCCCCGGTACGCCGGCCCGGCTCAGCCGGACGAGCGCGTCGAGGCTGCGCGAGAGGGTCGCGTGGTGTGCCCCGGGGGCGAGCATCGGGCTGCCCAGCGTGACGATGCCCGACACCAGGTCGGGCCGTCGTACGGCCAGACCGCGGGCGAGCATGCCTCCGAGGCTGTGCCCGACGATCCGCACCGGGCGGCCGCGCCGGGCGACCACCGTCTCGATCCGCGTCTCGAGCTGCTCGGCGGCCCGGAGCGTGCAGCCCACGTTGGCCCGGATGTGCGACCGGTAGGTGCGGTGGCCGTCGTCGCGGAGGGCACGTGCCATCAGCGCCAGGCTGGCGTCTCCGGCCAGGAACCCGGGCACCAGCACCACCGGATCGACGTCGCGCTCGACGCCGTGACCGGCGTACGGGCGTTGGCTGTGCACCCTTCGGCCGAGCCGGGACCACGCGAGCCGGCCCGCCTCGGTGACCACACTGGCCTCACGCAGCACGGCCGCCGGCCGCGGCACGGCATACCCCTCCGGGAGGAGGAAGTCCGCGACGCTGTAGGTGGCCACGAGCATCGACGGTACGGCCTCGCGCCCGGACGACGCGTCACCCATACGGAGCAAGCGACGAGTTTTGCCTTCACCGCTTCGGATACGGTGAGTATGTGAGTGCCGGTACCCCCGCCCCCGTCTCCCCCGAGACCCCGCCGTCCCGCGCCTCGACGCCCGATGTCGCGGTCACGGTGTCGCCCGAGCTGTTCGCGCCGGTCTCGTCCGGGATGGTGCTGTGCTACCAGACCTACGGCGACCCCGACCACGAGCCACTCCTGCTGGTGATGGGGCTGGCCACCCAGATGACGTTCTGGGACCCGGAGTTCTGCGCGATGCTGGCGCGTCGCGGCTACTACGTGATCCGCTTCGACAACCGCGACGTCGGCCGTTCGTCGCGGGCGCAGGGCAGGGTGACGCGCCGGATGCTCGTGGAGGCGTTCGCCGGTCGCAAGGGCAGGGCGCCGTACTCGCTCGGCGACCTGGCCGGCGACGCGTTCGGGCTGCTCGACCACCTCGGCCTCACCTCTGCCCACCTGGTGGGCGTGTCGATGGGCGGCATGATCGTCCAGACCATGGCGCTGCGAGGCGCCCGGACGGGTGCGTTCGCTGACGAGCATCATGTCGACCACCGGGAAGCGCTCGGTCGGCTGGCTGCACCCGGAGCTGGTGCCGCCGTTGCTGCGCCCGCTCAAGCCGGGACGCGAGGCCTACGTCGAGAGCAGCGTGCGGATGTGGCGGATGATCGGCTCCCCCGGCTTCCCGCGCCACGAGGAGCGCACCCGCGAGCTCGCCGGCGAGGCGTTCGACCGGGGTGTCTCGGCGAGCGGCGCGCTGCGCCAGATGATGGCGATCCTGACCCAGCCCAACCGGTCCCCCGCCCTGCGTCAGGTCCGGGTCCCGACCCTGGTCGTGCACGGGCTCGCCGACCACATGGTGCACGTGTCCGGGGGCCGGGCGACGGCCGCCGCGATCCCCGGCGCCGAGCTCCTGCTCGTCGACGGGATGGGGCACGACCTGCCGCCGGCGCTCTACGAGACCCTCGTGGACGCGATCGCGCGCACCGCGGCACGCGCCTGAACGCGCCGGAGCCGGCTGCGGTCCACGGTCCGCAGCCGGCTCCGGCGTGAGTCAGTCGGAGATGCGCTCTCCGCTGTCGGTGTCGAACACGTGCACGTTCTTCGGATCGGTCGTCACGTGGATCGTGTCGCCCTTCTTGATGGAGTCGCGCGCACTGCTGACGCGCACGATCACGTTGCCGGGCGTGCCCTCGACGTCGCAGGTGCCGTAGACGAAGCCGTCGGCTCCCAGCTCCTCGACCACGGTGACGTTGATCGGAAGGCCGCCCTCGTCGGCGGACACCAGGCGCCACGCCTCGGGACGGACGCCGATCGTGATGTTGCCGCTCATCTTGCGCTGGGAGGTCGGGTCGACCGGCACGTGGTACTTGCCGATCTCTGCCTTGCCCTCGACGGCCCTGGCCTCGAGCAGGTTCATCTGGGGTGACCCGATGAAGCCGGCGACGAACAGGTTCGCCGGCTTGTCGTAGAGGTTCAGCGGGGTGTCGACCTGCTGGAGCTCACCGAGCTTCATCACCGCGACCCGGTCGCCCATCGTCATGGCCTCGACCTGGTCGTGGGTCACGTAGACCGTCGTGACACCGAGGTCGGACTGCAGCTTGGCGATGTCGGTGCGGGTCTGGACGCGCATCTTGGCGTCGAGGTTGGACAACGGCTCGTCCATGCAGAAGACCTGTGGGTTGCGCACGATCGCGCGACCCATCGCGACCCGCTGACGCTGGCCACCGGACAACGCCTTCGGTTTGCGCTCCAGGAAGTCCTCGAGCCCGAGGATCCGGGCTGCCTCCTTCACCCGCTTGTCGCGCTCCTCGCTGGGCACCTTCGCCATCTTCAGTGCGAACGCCATGTTGTCGGCGACCGTCATGTGTGGGTAGAGCGCGTAGTTCTGGAACACCATCGCGATGTCCCGGTCCTTGGGCGGGATGTGCGTGACGTCGCGGTCGCCGATCAGGATCGTGCCCTGGTTGACCTCCTCGAGGCCGGCGAGCATCCGCAGGGAGGTGGACTTGCCGCAGCCCGAGGGTCCGACCAGGACCATGAACTCGCCGTCGTTGATCTCGAGGTCGAGGCCCGGGACCGCCGGGACGTCGGCGCCGGGGTACCAGCGTTGGGCCTTCTGGAAACTGACTGTTGCCATGGTTGTTGTTCTCCTTCACCGGCAGGTACGTGCCGGACGATCCGTAGTGAAGTGACCGCGGTCACACTAGCCACAACCGGCCCGGTCGGACAGGGGTCCTCTCATGAGGATGCCCCCATCCGGGGCACGGCGGAGCCGCGATCGGCCCCGAGTCGGTGGGAGGTGGTGCGCGAAGCCACCACGGACTGCCCCTCGACCACCGGCATCGGCACCAGGTGGGGACCGACCTCGACGCCGGCCGGGTCGAGCAGGAGCCGGACCGCCAGGTCGCCCATCTGCTCGAAGGGGAGCGCCACCGAGGTCACCCGGGGACGCAGCCAGGACGCGAGCTCGGAGCCGTCGAAGGAGACCACCGCGACGTCGTCGGGCACCACGAGGCCGTGCTCACCCAGCGCCTGGTAGACCCCCATCGCGACGCGGTCGTTGAGGCAGATCAGCCCGCGCGGGCGGTGGCCGGAGTCGAGCCACCGGCTCACCTCGTCGTACGCCGGCTCGACGGCCCAGTCGCACGGCAGCACCCCGCTGAGCGCGATCCCCGACTCCGCCATCCGCTCCCCGATCCCGGACAACCGCAGGTGACCGGCCAGGGCATGAGGCGTGGGGTCCTCCCCCACGACGAACACGTCGCCGCGCAGCCCGGAGGCGAGGATCGCCTCGGCCGCGACCCGCCCACCGGCGCGCTCGTCGGGCAGGACGGACGGCATCGACCCCGCCGGGTCCACGCAGTTGAGCATCACCACACGCCCGTCGAGACGGCCGGCCGGTGGTTGGTGCACGAGGGTCGTCCGGGTGACGTAGACCAGACCGTCGACCTGGCGCTCGACCATCTCGTCGATCAGGAGGCTCTCCACCACCGGATCGCCCTCGGTCTCGCTGATCACCAGGACGTGGTCGAGCGCCCGGGCTGCGGCGTTGGCCCCGGACAGCATCCGGCTGGCGAACATGCCGCTGGCCACGAAGTCGGTGATCACGCCGATCGTCTTGGTGGTCCGGGTGCGCAGGCTGCGGGCGCTGCGGTTGGGTCGGTAGTGCAGCTGTGCGACGGCGGCCCGGACCCGCTCCTGGGTGTCCACGGAGATCCGCATCTCGTCCGCGCGACCGTTCACGATGTAGCTGACGGTCGTCCCGGAGACCCCGGCCAGCCGCGCGACATCGGAAAGGGTCGCCCTACGAGACGCCGACACGTTGCCCCGTTCCGGATCCGGCCGAGTGCTGCGAACCCCGGTGGTCCTTCTGCTGGTGCCTCCCTTGACAGTTTCGTCAGGAGGCCGCAATTATCAGGCTGATTCGATTCAGCAAGTGGTGTCTATCACATGCGGACCCGGATCTGCACTCCCAAGACGCAGGGAAAAGACCCCGAGGAGCACTCATGAGGAGCCCCGTCATCCGTCGGACGACACTGCTAGGAACGGCCCTGTTCACCGTTGCCGCTCTCAGCCTCACCGCCTGCGGCGGTGGCGGCGGCGGCAGCAGCAGCAACAGCAAGACCGTCACGATCTGGTCGAGCATCGACGCCCCGGTCCAAGCCGGGCTGGAGAAGGCCCTGAAGGCCAAGCTCTCCGCCGATGGCTCGGACATCACGATCAAGTGGGACCAGGTCCAGAACATCAACCAGCTGATCATCACCAAGATCCAGGCCGGTGACACGCCCGACATCGCGCTGGTCCCGCAGCCGGGACTCGTGGCGCAGATGAACCAGCTGGGCGCCACCAAGCCCCTCGACGACGTGGTCGACATGACCTCGCTGAAGAGCTCGATGGTCCCCGGCACGCTCGAGGCCGGCACCATCGACGGCAAGCTCTACGGTCTGCTGGTCAGCGCCAACGTCAAGGGCCTGATCTGGTACCCGAAGCAGGCCTTCGACAAGGCGGGCTACAAGCCGGCGACGACGATCCCCGAGC
>CAVWDJ010000023.1:0-13483 GCA_963753705.1 uncultured Actinomycetota bacterium | reverse complement strand
AGACCGCCGGGCTGACTGGTGCCGAGGTCGGGATCGCAGGCGGGAGCGCCGTGCTCGGGCAGAAGCTCTCGAGGCCGTGTTCGGCGACCAGGCCGTGCGCACCCTGTCCGAACGCGCACGGCGCAAGCTCGAGGTCCGGATCCGGGCGCTGCTCGAGGAGGAGCGCGCGCGCTACACCGATCTGGTGGTCAGCCTCGGTATCGACCCCGCCTCCGCCGACCGCGTCCGCAACGCCGCCCGGGCCGTCGACGACCTCCGCTACGCCGCCACCGGAACGACCGGGACGTACTCCCACTAGGCTCATACCCGTACGTGGTTGGGGGTTGCTCAAAGGGAGAACATGTCGTCCTTGTTGGAAGGCGCCAAGAGGCTCGTGTCTCGGGGCTCCGAACTCGGTGACCGCGTCGACGGTCTGGAGCAGGCGGCCCGGGCCGCTCGGGGGCGTCTCGACGACCCCGCCGTCGACGACGTCCAGGCTGCCGTGGCCCGCACGCCACCCGCCTCGGCCTCACAGCCGACCACACCGTCGTCGCCCTGGCCGGCTCCACCGGATCCGGCAAGTCGTCGACGTTCAACGCCTTGGCCGGCGTCGAGCTCTCCTCGGTCGGCGTACGTCGGCCGACGACCTCGTGGGCCACGGCCTGCGTCTGGGGCAAGGAGGGCGCCGACGAGCTATTGGAGTACCTCGAGATCGCGCCCCGCCACCAGGTGATGCGTGACTCGCTGCTCGACCTCGGCAAGGAGGACAGTGCGTTGCAGGGCGTGGTGCTGCTCGACCTGCCCGACCACGACTCCACCGAGGTGTCCCACCATCTCGAGGTCAACCGGCTGATCGAGCCGCCGACCTGATGGTCTGGGTGCTGGACCCGCAGAAGTACGCCGATGCCGCCGTCCACGACCGCTACCTCGCGCCGCTGGCCACCCACAAGGACGTGATGCTGGTCGTGCTCAACCGCATCGACGAGGTGCCGGTCGACCGGCGCGAGTCGATGATGTCCGACGTACGTCGGCTGGTCGACGCCGATGGCCTGATCGGCGTACCCTCCTCGCGACGAGCGCCCGCACCGGTGAGGGCATCGACGAGCTGCGCGACGAGATCGCGCGGCGGGTGAGGGCGAAGAAGGTGACGCGGGCGCGGCTCGAGGCCGACGTCCGGCAGGCCGCCGTACGGCTCCGCGACGCCAGCGGCACCAGTGCCCACCCCGAGCTGTCGAAGGCGCGGATCGCCGCGCTCGACGACGCGCTCGCCCAGGCAGCCGGCGTCCCGACCGTGGTCGGCGCCGTCGAGTCGGCCACCCGGATGCGGGCCGACTGGGCCACGGGGTGGCCCGTCACCGCCTGGGTGTCGGGCTCCGCCCCGACCCGCTCAAGCGGCTCCACCTCGACCTGGGCAAGGAGGGCAAGGCCTACACCGGCAGGGGGCGCACGTCCGTGCCCGGCCCGACCCAGGTGCAGCGGGCGGCCGTCGACAGCGAGGTGCGGGCCGTCGCCGACGAGGTGTCGGCCCCCCTCACGCGGCCGTGGGCCGAGTCCGTCCGCCGGGCCTCGGTCTCACGGCTCCCCGATCTCAACGACCGCCTCGACTCCGCGCTGGCCGCGACCGACCTCGACGCCGGCCGGGTCCCGGTCTGGGCCGGGCTGGTGCGGGTGCTCCAGTGGCTCCTCCTGCTCGCCGCGATCGCTGGCGCCGTCTGGCTCGGCGTGCTCGCCACCGACCGCTACCTCGGCGTGTCCGAGCCGTCCACGCCCGACGTCGCCGGGGTCCCGGTGCCGACCGTGATGCTCCTCGGCGGGATCGTGCTCGGGATCGTGCTGTCGCTGCTGTGCCGGATCCTCGTCTCGGCGACGGCGCGCTCGCGCGCCCGCTCGGCCGACCGTCGCCTGCGGGCAGCGATCGCCGAGGTGGCCGACGACCTCGTCGTCGCACCGGTGCGGGCCGAGCTGGCGGCGTACGACGAGGTGCGCGAGGGCCTCGGTAGCGCCCTGAAGTGACCCGCCTGCCGTCCACAGTCGGCTGAGCGGCCCCCGGTGTCCACCGGGTCGCCGCGCGACAGCCGGGGCTGTCGGCGACCGTCCCGAGGCTCGGGTGCACGTCAACGAGACCGAGGAGACACATGAACGAGACCTTCGTGACCCTGTCCGGCTGGCTGGGCGGCGACGTGAGCCTGCGCGACGCGGCGGGCGTCCCCGTGGCGACCTTCCGCGTCGCCAGCACCCCGCGCCGCTACCAGCGCCGCACCGACACGTGGGAGGACGGCGACACCCAGTGGTACGCCGTGAACGCCTGGCGTGCTCTCGCCGAGAACTGCGACCGCTCGCTGCGCCGAGGTGACCCCGTGGTGGTGCACGGCAAGCTCAGCGCCCACGTCTGGACCAACAAGGCAGGGCTCGAGGTGACGACGTTCGAGATCGAGGCCGCCTTCGTCGGCCACGACCTCAACCGCGGCACGAGCACGTTCGAGCGGCGCAAGGCAGTGGCGGCCACGACGGCCGGCGCGAGCGACGCCTCGCAGGCGCCCGCCCCGGCGGCACCGGAGGCCACCGTGCACGCGGCCTGACGTCGCTCGGTCCGACGGCCCCGATCGGGCGTTTGCGGCGTTCTCCCCGTAGGGTTTTGGACATGGCTGACTATGTCTTCACCCTGCGCAACGTGCGGAAGACGCACGGCGACAAGGTCGTCCTCGACAACGTCACCCTGTCGTTCCTGCACGGCGCCAAGATCGGTGTCGTCGGACCCAACGGCACGGGCAAGTCGACGCTCCTCAAGATCATGGCGGGGCTCGAGCACGCCAACAACGGCGACGCGATCCTCGACCCCGGGGCCACCGTCGGCATGCTCCAGCAGGAGCCCCCGCTGACGGAGGGCAAGACCGTCCTGGAGAACGTCGAGGAGGCCGTGCACGAGATCAAGGACAAGATGGCCCGGCTCGACGCGCTCTACGCCGCGATGGGCGAGCCCGACGCCGACTTCGACAAGCTCTCGGAGGAGTCCGGCGAGCTGCAGACCGAGCTCGAGCACGCGGGTGCGTGGGACCTCGACGCGCGGCTCGACCAGGCGATGGACGCGCTGCGCTGCCCGCCGCCCGACGAGCTGGTCGACCACCTGTCCGGTGGTGAGCGTCGTCGGGTCGCCCTGTGCAAGCTGCTGCTGCAGCAGCCCGACCTGCTGCTGCTCGACGAGCCCACCAACCACCTCGACGCCGAGTCCGTGCAGTGGCTCGAGGGTCACCTCGCCTCCTACCCCGGGTGCGTCTTGGCCGTGACCCACGACCGGTACTTCCTCGACAACGTGGCGCAGTGGATCCTCGAGCTCGACCGCGGCAAGGCCCATCCCTACGAGGGCAACTACTCCACCTACCTCGAGACCAAGCAGGAGCGCCTCAAGATCGAGGGAGCGAAGGACGCCAAGCGCGCCAAGATGCTCGAGCGCGAGCTGGAGTGGGTGCGGTCCAACCCCAAGGCGCGCCAGGCCAAGAGCAAGTCCCGCCTCTCCCGGTATGAGGAGATGGCGGCCGAGGCCGATCGCAACCGCAAGATCGACACCGCCGAGATCAACATCCCGGCGGGTCCCCGGCTCGGCGACATCGTGCTCGAGGCGAAGGGCCTGGCCAAGGGCTTCGACGGCCGCACGCTCATGCACGACCTCTCGTTCAGCCTGCCGCGCGCCGGCATCGTCGGCGTGATCGGTCCCAACGGCGTCGGCAAGACCACGCTGTTCAAGATGATCATCGGGGAGGAGAAGCCCGACGACGGCGAGCTGGTCGTGGGCAAGACCGTCAAGATCTCCTACGTCGACCAGAGCCGCGGCGGTCTCGACCCGCAGAAGAACGTCTGGGAGGTCGTCTCCGACGGCCTCGACTTCATCAAGGTGGCCAACTTCGAGATGCCGTCGCGCGCCTACGTCGCGTCGTTCGGCTTCAAGGGCCCCGACCAGCAGAAGCGGGCCGGAGTCCTGTCCGGTGGTGAGCGCAACCGCCTCAACCTCGCGCTGACCCTGAAGATGGGCGGCAACCTGTTGATGCTCGACGAGCCGACCAACGACCTCGACGTCGAGACCCTGCAGTCGCTCGAGGACGCGCTCCTGGAGTTCCCGGGCTGCGCCGTGGTCACCTCCCACGACCGGTGGTTCCTCGACCGGATCGCGACCCACATCCTGGCCTGGGAGGGCGACGACGAGGACGAGGCGAAGTGGTTCTGGTTCGAGGGCAACTTCGCCGCCTACGAGGAGAACAAGGTCGAGCGACTGGGCCTCGAGGCGGCTCGACCCCACCGCGTCACGCACCGCCGGCTCACCCGCGACTGAGCGCCGCGCGCGACCGGGGCCTCGGTCAGCTGCCGGGCCGGATGTCCATCTCGGGGTGGCAGGCGATCAACCGGTCCGACACCGCGTCCATGACCCGGCCGAGCGCGGCGAAGTCCTCGGGGCTGACGAGGTCGACGAGGTAGTCGCGCACGCCCTCGACGTGCACGGGCGCAGCCTCGGTCAGCAGGGCGTAGCCCTCGTCGGTCAGGCGGCACACGATGCCGCGCCCGTCCTCCGGTGACGAGCAGCGCATGACGAGGCCGGCCTTCTGCATCCTGGTCACGGTGTGGGTGACGCGGCTCCGGCTGTGGGCCAGGGCGTCGGCCAGCTGGGCCATCCGCATCTGCCGGTCGGGTCGCTCCGAGAGGCGGACCAGGATCTCGTACTCGGTCAGCGACAGGTCGAAGTCGTGGTGGAGGTCGGCGTCGAGCCGGTCGAGCAGCAGAGTGATGCCCACGACGAACGCGCGCCACGACCCCTGTTGGTCGGCGTCGAGCCAGCGAGTCCCCCGTCCCTCGGACATGACGGAATCCTAGCGAGGCGGCAACGGAATCCGTGGCATCCGGCGCGTCGCAGCTCAGCCGATGCGCTCGAGGATCAGGGCCATGCCCTGCCCACCGCCCACGCACATCGTGATCAAGCCGGTGGCCTTGTCGTGCCAGTCCAGCGAGTTGAGCATGGTGTTCTGCAGCCGCGCGCCGGTCATCCCGAACGGGTGGCCCACCGCGATGGCGCCGCCGTTGACGTTGAGGCGGTCGAGGTCGATGCCGAGGTCCTGGTACGACGGCACCACTTGGGCCGCGAACGCCTCGTTGATCTCGACGAGGTCGATGTCGCCGATGGTCATCCCGGCGTGGGCCAGCGCGCGTCGGGTCGCCTCGACCGGACCCAGGCCCATGATCTCGGGAGAGAGGGCGCTGACCCCGGTCGCGACGATCCGCGCCAGGGGCGTGAGGCCGAGCTCGGCGGCCTTGGCGTCCGACATGACGACCACCGCCGCGGCACCGTCGTTGAGCGGGCAGCAGTTGCCGGCCGTGACCACGCCGTCGGGACGGAAGACCGGCTTGAGCTGCGACACGGCCTCCAGGGTGACACCCGCGCGCGGTCCGTCGTCCGCCGAGACGACGGTGCCGTCGGGCGTCGTGACGGGGGTGATCTCCCGCTGCCAGAAGCCGTCGGCGAGCGCCTTCTCGGCGAGGTTCTGCGAGCGCACCCCGAACTCGTCGAGCTCGAGCCGGCTCAGGCCACGGAGGGTGGCGACGTTCTCCGCGGTCTGGCCCATCGCCATATAGGCGTCGGGGACGACGCCGTCCTCGCGCGGGTCGTGCCAGGCCGTCCCGCCGGAGCCGTGCTCGGCGCGGTCCCGGGTCCGGGACTCGGCGTCGGCGAAGACGGCGTTGTGCGTGTCGGGCCAGGAGTCGGAGCTGCCGGCCGCGAACCGCGACACGGTCTCGACCCCGGCGGAGATGAAGACGTCGCCCTCGCCGGCCTTGATCGCGTGGAACGCCATCCGGGTCGTCTGCACCGAGGAGGCGCAGTAGCGGGTGATCGTGGCGCCCGGGACGTCGTCCATCCCGTTCAGGACGTTGACGATCCGGGCCATGTTGAAGCCGCTCTCGCCACCGGGGAGCCCGCAGCCGAGGTAGAGGTCGTCGACGGTGTGCCGGTCGAGGGCCGGGATCTTGTCGAGGGCGGCCCGGATCATGGTCGCCACCAGGTCGTCGGGACGGAGATCCTTCAGCGACCCCCGGCCGGCCCGTCCGATGGGGGATCGAGCGGCGGAGACGATGACGGCTTCGGGCACGGGGAGCTCCGATCGTGGTCGGTGTGCGGGGGCGTCCTCACCCTAGTCCGCTCATCAGGACCTCGATCGACTGGCGGACGAACGGCTGGCGGACCTCGGCGGGACGCGGCAGGCCGCCGAACAGGACACCGTCGAACGACGCGACCAGGGTCTGGGCGAGGGCCTCACTGTGCTCCTTGCCGCGGGCGGCCAGGATGCCGTCGACCAGGTCGACCAGGCCCTGCCGGCACCCGTCGAGCATGGCCGCCAGCTCAGGGTCGCGCGAGGACTCCAGGGAGAGCTCCATCCGCGCCAGCAGCAGGTCGCGCTCGTCGAGCCAGCGCATGAAGAACGCCGTCACCGTCTCGATCGCCTCGTCGTCGCCCAGGGCGCAGGAGGCGAGGTCGCGGGCGAGCTGCTCGACGTCGGCGGTGATCTCGTGGGCCACGAAGCCGGTCAGGGCCAGCACCAGGGCCTTGCGCGTGCGGAGGTACGCCGAGCAGCTGCCCTCGGGCAGGCCCGCCGCGCGGTCCACGGCCCGGTGGGTCAGCCCGCGCAGGCCGTGCTCGGCCACGACGTGGAGGGCGGCCGTCAGCAGCAGCTCCATGCGGGGGCTGAGCTCCGGCTCGGGCATCGGTCCTCCCTCGGGGGTGTGACGCGCGAGACTACCCGGCGGCTTGCGCTGGACGCCCGAGCGGCGTACTTTCTACATACGTAGAGATTCTACAGAAGTAGAAAGGAGAGGGATCATGATGTCCTTCGACAGTCTGGTGAACGTCTACCTCCTGGCCGTGTTCTCGCTCGCCGCCGTGGCCCTGGCCGTCTCGGCCGGTGTCGTCGCGGTCGGTATCGCGCGCAACCGCCGTACCCGCCTCGACCGCCACCAGTCGCTGCGCGCCTACTACGGCCCGCGTCTCGCCCTGCACCACTGAACCGAGCCGAGCCTGCGGACTGGCAGGATCGGCACGTGCGTCACGTGTACGAGTGCCAGATGCGCCGGGCTGACCGACACGGCGACACGATCAGCAACGTCGCGTTCGTGGACTACCTGCAGGAGGCCCGGCTCGACCTCCTCCGCCACCATCGCGCCTCGCCCACGCCCCGGCCGGGCGAGGGACTGGTCGTGGTCAACACCGTCGTGGAGTACCTGGCTCCGCTCCGCCTCTCCCAGGCCCCGCTCTTCGTCGCCGTCTGGCCCACCGTGGTCCGGGCGGCGTCGTTCACGCTGGGCTACGAGCTCTTCACGGGCACGCCGGACGACCCGCTCGTGCACGGCCGTGCGACGACCGTGCTCACGCCGTACGTCTTCTCCGCGGGGCGCCCGCGCAGGATGACCCCCGAGGAGCGCGACCGGCTCACGCCCGCGATCGAGGGATCTCCGGTGTCGGACCGAGCCCTGACCGGTGGCGCTCCCGGCTGGGGGCCCGACACGGTGGAGCGACCGGTGCACGTGCGCTTCTCCGACATCGACCTGTTGGGTCACGTGAACAACCTGCAGTACCTCGAGTACGCCCAGATCGCCCAGGTCGACCTCCTCACCGGGGTCCTCCGGGAGGCGCGGGTGAACGGCTCGGTCACCACCGTCATCGCCCGCAGCGAGATCGACTACGTCGGTCAGATGGGTCTACGCGCCGAGCCGTACGCCGTGCGCAGCCGCGTCGTGGGTGTCGGCGACACGTCGGTGACCTTCGAACAGGAGATCCGCGACGGCGACCGCGTGATGGCCCGGAGCCGGATGGTCGAGGTCAACATCGACGAGGACGAGCACCCGCTGACCTGGCACCCCCGTCACCGGGAGCTGTTCGAGAGCAGGCTGCGTGGCGGCGCGGTCGACCAGGACGGCTGACCGGGTCACCTCACTCGAAGGAGTTGACCATGAAGTGGTGAACGCGACCCGCTGACCCGCGGCGATACACGAAAGGGGCCCCTGACCTGCGGATACGCATGGTCGTCGTTACCCATCAGTAACCGTCGTTTTGCGTCGTCCTGCTACATCAGTGCTACATGGGCTGGAAATTTCTGATCGGGCGGTCTGTCTCGCCGGAGCTGCGTGGGGACATCCACCAGGCCATCGGCGAGTCTGGCGGAGTGGACGCCGTGTTGGAGCTGATGACCATGCGTCTCGCTCCCGATCAGGTGTTGGTGGCCGCACGGGTCGACCCGGCCGATGACCTCACTCCAGGGGGCCCCTAGCGAGCAGCGGACGGCGTGGACCTCATGGTGCGCGTGAGGTTCCCGGAGGTGCGGCACGTGTTCTAGGACCCCACGCCGGACGAGAGCGAAGCCACCGGCGAGTGAGCCGCTGGGCATTTCAGTGGGTCCGAGGGTGCTACCGCAAACAGGTCCGCCGTGTGCAGCCGCCCACCGAAACCGAGAGTTGGGCCTCTCTCGGCCAGCCACCGACGGCTCGAGGACCTCCTGGGCAGATCGCATGCCCTCGACAACTCGGGGTACGACGGTCTCGGCGAGAAGAGGAGAACGCCGTGCCCGACAAGCGAGCCAACGTGAAGAACGAGAAGCAGTACGAGGCGTTGAAGGACAAGGGGATGTCCAAGGAGCGCGCGGCCAAGATCGCTAACACTCCAGACGCCTCCAAGCACGGGGGGCAGAAGAGCGGTTCGGGGGGCGACAGTTACCAGGGCGGGACCACCGCGCAGAAGAAGAAGGCGGGCCGCAAGGGTGGCAAGGCCTCCCACTCCTGACACCTCCACCGTGTGGTCGCGGCACGGTGAGGAGATCGACGAGGGCAGCCATCCGGTCGCCCTGTGGCTGCGACGGGCCACGCTCACCGCGATGGCGGCAGTGGTGCTCGCCGGCCTCCTGAGCCTGCTCGGGGTCCACACCAGCAGCGCGTCAGCCGAAGGCAACGGGTATCGCCTGACGCTGAACTATCCGTCGGTGGCGCGGGCGGGCCTCGACACGCCGTGGCAGGTCACGGTCACTCATCCCGGCGGCCTGGGCAAGCAGGTCACCCTCGCGATCACGGGCGACTACTTCACCATCTTCGAGACCCAGGGCTTCCATCCCGAGCCCGCCGACGAGACCCGCGACGCACACACGCTCTACCTCACCTTCACGGCGCCACCGGGCGACACGTTCGTCGTCGACTTCGACGCCTACATCCAGCCCTCCAGCCAGCAGGGGCGGTCCGCGACCCTCGCCGTCATGCGCGGTGGGCAGCCGATGGTCTCGCTCGACTTCGACACGCGGTTGATGCCGTGAGCCCGCGACCAGCAGAGGAGCAAGTCCGATGGAGATCGTGATCCGAGCAGTGGTGATGTTCGGCTTCCTGTGGGCCGTCACCAGGGCCGTCGGACGCTCGACGCTGGGAGAGCTGAGCGCGTTCGAGCTCATCATGTACGTCACCATGGGTGACCTGATCCAGCAGTCGGTGACGCAGCAGGACTACTCGGTCACGTCCGGGGTGCTCGCCATCTCGGTGTTCGCCCTGCTCACCGTGGTGCTGTCCTGGCTCCAGTGGAGGTTCCCCCGAACCCGCTCGATCATCCGCGGCAAGCCCCTGGTTGTGGTCCGCGACGGCCGGCTCCTTCCCGTGCCCGCCCGGCAGCAACGGTTCACCGAGTCCGATCTCCTCGCCACCGCGCGCCAGCAGGGCATCCGAGACCTCGCCGACGTCGAGCTCGCCATCCTCGAGGCCGACGGGAAGGTCTCGTTCTTCACCACCAGCCGCCAGTCAGAGGGCGCGCCCGACACCGGCGTGTCCTCCTGACCCTGCCCACGACAGGCTGGAGGGCGGGTCGCCGTCCGGACGTGCCTAGGTCGTGGGTGCCGATCCGCCCTGGTCACCGTCGGTCTGGTCCGCCGGGGTCTCGGACCACACCGGGTCGACGCGGTTCTGCTGGTCCTCGGGGTCCTCATCCACCCGCTCCGCCGCGTCCGCGGGAGAGATCTCCTCACCCTCGGGCACCCCGGGCAGCTCGACGGGACGCTCGTGATCTGACAGCTCGCTCATGTGTGGTCCGTACCCCGAACCGGAGTCGGCAACGGGGCCTGAGCTGTCGCGGGACGCCACCGTGGCGGGGCCGCGCCCGGGCCCCCTCGGGGGTGAGCCGCGACGTCCGGCGCCGGTGTAGACACGAGCAGTGGTCAAGTTCTTCGTGATCGGACTCCTGCTGGTGCTCGGTGCGATGACGACCGTGGCGGCCGTCATCGGTGGGCCGGGGTGGTGGGTGCTCCTCGCCGTCGTCGTCCTGGTGCTGGGGCTGGGTGTGTATGACGTCGTCCAGCGGCGGCACTCGATCCTGCGCAACTACCCGGTCCTGGGTCATCTGCGGTTCCTGATGGAGGACATCCGCCCGGAGCTGCAGCAGTACTTCATCGAGCGCAACTGGGACGGCCGGCCCTATGACCGCGACACGCGGTCGTCGATCTACCAGCGCGCCAAGAACATCAAGGAGGAGCAGCCTTTCGGGACCGAGCGAGACGTCGACCGGCCCGGGTACGAGTACCTGGTCCACGCGACCCGCCCGGTGGACCCTCCGGAGGACCCGCCGCGGGTCCTGATCGGCGGGAGGGATTGCACCCGCCCCTACTCGATGTCCCTGATGAACGTGTCGGCGATGAGCTTCGGTGCGATTAGCGCCCGTGCGGTCCAGGCGCTGAATCAGGGGGCGGCCAAGGGTGGCTTCGCGCACGACACCGGCGAGGGTGGCCTGAGCAAGTACCACCGCAGCGGAGGGGACCTGGTCTGGGAGCTCGGGTCTGGCTATTTCGGGGCCCGGACCGAGCACGGTGACTTCGACCCGGGCAAGTTCCGCGACACGGCGGCCGATCCTCAGGTCAAGATGACGTCGCTCAAGCTCAGCCAGGGCGCCAAGCCGGGTATCGGCGGGGTGCTTCCCGGCGCCAAGGTGACGCAGGAGATCGCCGAGGCTCGCGGGGTCCCGCAGGGGGAGAAGTGCGTCTCGCCCAGCGCCCATAAGGTCTTCTCGACCCCTCGCGAGCTCGTCCTGTTCATGGCCAGGATGCGGGAGCTCACCGGCGGCAAGCCGGCCGGGTTCAAGCTGTGCCTCGGCTCGCGAGCCGACTTCCTCGGGATCTGCAAGGCCATGGTCGCCGAGGGCGTTGCGCCGGACTTCGTCATCGTCGACGGTGGTGAGGGCGGCACCGGGGCAGCCCCCTTGGAGTACGAGGACCACATCGGCACCCCCCTCACCGAGGGACTGTTGAACGTCCACAACTGCCTGGTCGGGGTGGGGCTGCGTGATCAGGTCAAGGTCGGCGCGAGCGGGAAGGTGTCCAGTGGCATCGATGTCGTCAAGCGCCTCATCCAGGGCGCGGACTACACGAACGCTGCCCGCTCGATGATGATGGCGGTTGGGTGCATCCAGGCCCAGACCTGCCACACCAACACCTGTCCGGTGGGTGTCGCCACGCAGGATCCCCGTCGACAGCGTGCGCTGGACGTGGACGACAAGACCGAGCGCGTGTACCACTACCAACAGCAGTGCGTGCAGCAGGCGATGCAGGTGATGGCCTCCCTGGGAGTCCACGGTCCCGACGGGCTGCGCCCGCAGATGCTGCGCCGTCGCACCGGTCACAGCGAGGTCCGTTCCTACGCCGAGCTGTTCCACCACCTCGAGCCCGGCCAGCTCCTGGCCGAGCCGCCCGAGGGCCGGTGGGCACGCGACTGGTCCCTGGCCGATCCCGACCGCTTCACCGTCTGAGAGAGGACGTCCATGACCACTGTTGCCGAGCTCCTGATCTCCGCGCTGGCCGACCACGGCGTGAGCCAGGTGTGGGGGGTGGTGGGCGACGCGCTCAACCCCGTCACCGATGCGATCCGGCGCGAGGACCGGATCGAGTGGATGGGGGTTCGCCACGAGGAGGCCGGTGCCTTCGCCGCCAGCGCCCAGTCTCAGCTGACCGGACGAGTGGCCGTCTGCATGGGCACTGTGGGGCCGGGTGCGATCCACCTGCTCAACGGTCTGTACGACGCCAGGAAGAGCCACACGCCGGTGCTGGCCGTGCTCGGCCAGGTGCCACGGGAGGACATCGGCAGCGACTTCTTCCAGGAGGTCGACAACGACGCCCTGTTCGCCGACGTGTCCGTGTTCTGTCAGACAGTGTCGAGTGCGGAGCAGTTCCCGCTGCTGCTCGAGCGCGCGGTCAACACCGCGATCCAGGAGCGCGGCGTCGCGGTGCTGACCCTGCCCGGCGACGTGGGTGGGTTGGACCTGCCCAAGCACACCGCCGTCCCGGCGTTCATCCAGGCACGACCGGACGCCGTGCCGTCCGACGAGGCTCTGCGCGAGGCCGCCGCGGCGATCAACGCCGGGGGGCCGGTGACTCTGCTGGTGGGGCAGGGTGCGCGCGAAGCGCGTGAGGAGGTGATGGCACTCGCGAGCCGGCTCCACGCACCGATGGTGCTGACCTTGAAGGCGAAGGAGGGCTTCGACGACGACAACCCCTACGAGGTGGGACATTCGGGACTGATCGGGAACCACGCCACGGCCGCGGCGTTCGAGGGTTGCCGGACGCTGGTCCTGCTGGGCACGGACTTCCCCTACCGGAGCTTCCTGCCGACCGGGAAGACCGTCGTCCAGCTCGATCTCCGCGGGAGCCACATCGGACGACGGGCGTCGGTGACACACCCGCTGATCGGAGACGCCACGCTCGGCCTGCGGGCTCTGCTGCCGCTGATCGACCCACAGACCGACACCGAGCTGCTGGACACGTGCCGGTCGACCTACTACCGCTGGCAGGAGCGCCAGCAGGAGCTCGCCGACCCGTCGTACGACGGCAAGCCGAAGGGCCTGCTACGACGCAAGGTCGACAACCCCGACTCGCGCATCCGTCCGGAGCTCGTCGCTGCCACCGTCGACCGGCTCGCGTCGTCGGACGCGATCTTCACCACCGACACGGGCATGGCGACGGTCTGGCTGTCGCGCTTCGTCCGCATGACCGGTTCCAGACGGCTGATCGGCTCCTACAACCTCGGCTCCATGGCCAACGCCATGCCTCAGGCGCTCGGGGCGCAGGGGCTCGACCGCACCCGGCAGGTCATCGCGTTCTGCGGTGACGGCGGCCTTTCGATGTTGCTGGGCGATCTCATCACCGCGGTCAGCCACGACCTGCCCGTCAAGCTGGTCCTCTTCGACAACGGCCGGCTCGGCATGGTGAAGCTGGAGATGGAGCAGGTCGGTCTGCCGGAGTTCGGCACCGTTCTCCACAACCCGGACTTCGCGAAGGTCGCCGAGGCCATCGGGATGAAGGGGATCCGGGTCGAGAGCCCGGACGAGGTCGACGACGCCATCCGTCGTGCGCTCGCCCACGACGGCCCGGCGCTCGTGGACTGCGTCACGAATCCCGACGAGATCGCCATCCCGCCCAAGCCCACGCTCGAACAGGGCTGGGGCTTCGCGATCGCCAAGACC
>CAVWDJ010000022.1:0-19147 GCA_963753705.1 uncultured Actinomycetota bacterium | reverse complement strand
CATGGTCAACTCCTTCGAGTGAGGTGACCCGGTCAGCCGTCCTGGTCGACCGCGCCGCCACGCAGCCTGCTCTCGAACAGCTCCCGGTGACGGGGGTGCCAGGTCAGCGGGTGCTCGTCCTCGTCGATGTTGACCTCGACCATCCGGCTCCGGGCCATCACGCGGTCGCCGTCGCGGATCTCCTGTTCGAAGGTCACCGACGTGTCGCCGACACCCACGACGCGGCTGCGCACGGCGTACGGCTCGGCGCGTAGACCCATCTGACCGACGTAGTCGATCTCGCTGCGGGCGATGACGGTGGTGACCGAGCCGTTCACCCGCGCCTCCCGGAGGACCCCGGTGAGGAGGTCGACCTGGGCGATCTGGGCGTACTCGAGGTACTGCAGGTTGTTCACGTGACCCAACAGGTCGATGTCGGAGAAGCGCACGTGCACCGGTCGCTCCACCGTGTCGGGCCCCCAGCCGGGAGCACCACCGGCCAGGGCTCGGTCCGACACCGGAGATCCCTCGATCGCGGGCGTGAGCCGGTCGCGCTCCTCGGGCGTCATCCTGCGCGGGCGCCCCGCGGAGAAGACGTACGGCGTGAGCACGGTCGTCGCACGGCTGTGCACGAGCGGGTCGTCCGGCGTGCCCGTGAAGAGCTCGTAGCCCAGCGTGAACGAGCCGCCGGACCACGGTGGGCCAGACGGCGACGAAGAGCGGGGCCTGGGAGAGGCGGAGCGGAGCCAGGTACTCCACGACGGTGTTGACCACGACCAGTCCCTCGCCCGGCCGGGGCGTGGGCGAGGCGCGATGGTGGCGGAGGAGGTCGAGCCGGGCCTCCTGCAGGTAGTCCACGAACGCGACGTTGCTGATCGTGTCGCCGTGTCGGTCAGCCCGGCGCATCTGGCACTCGTACACGTGACGCACGTGCCGATCCTGCCAGTCCGCAGGCTCGGCTCGGTTCAGTGGTGCAGGGCGAGACGCGGGCCGTAGTAGGCGCGCAGCGACTGGTGGCGGTCGAGGCGGGTACGGCGGTTGCGCGCGACACCGACCGCGACGACACCGGCCGAGACGGCCAGGGCCACGGCGGCGAGCGAGAACACGGCCAGGAGGTAGACGTTCACCAGACTGTCGAAGGACATCATGATCCCTCTCCTTTCTACTTCTGTAGAATCTCTACGTATGTAGAAGGTACGCCGCTCGGGCGCCCAGCGCAAGCCGCCGGGTAGTCTCGCGCGTCACACCCCCGAGGGAGGACCGATGCCCGAGCCGGCGCTCAGCCCCCGCATGGAGCTGCTGCTGACGGCCGCCCTCCACGTCGTGGCCGAGCACGGCCTGCGCGGGCTGACCCACCGGGCCGTGGACCGCGCGGCGGGCCTGCCCGAGGGCAGCTGCTCGGCGTACCTCCGCACGCGCAAAGCCCTGGTGCTGGCCCTGACCGGCTTCGTGGCCCACGAGATCACCGCCGACGTCGAGCAGCTCGCCCGCGACCTCGCCTCCTGCGCCCTGGGCGACGACGAGGCGATCGAGACGGTGACGGCGTTCTTCATGCGCTGGCTCGACGAGCGCGACCTGCTGCTGGCGCGGATGGAGCTCTCCCTGGAGTCCTCGCGCGACCCCGAGCTGGCGGCCATGCTCGACGGGTGCCGGCAGGGCCTGGTCGACCTGGTCGACGGCATCCTGGCCGCCCGCGGCAAGGAGCACAGTGAGGCCCTCGCCCAGACCCTGGTCGCGTCGTTCGACGGTGTCCTGTTCGGCGGCCTGCCGCGTCCCGCCGAGGTCCGCCAGCCGTTCGTCCGCCAGTCGATCGAGGTCCTGATGAGCGGACTAGGGTGAGAACGCCCCCGCACACCGACCACGATCGGAGCTCCCCGTGCCCGAAGCCGTCATCGTCTCCGCCGCTCGATCCCCCATCGGACGGGCCGGCCGGGGGTCGCTGAAGGATCTCCGTCCCGACGACCTGGTGGCGACCATGATCCGGGCCGCCCTCGACAAGATCCCGGCCCTCGACCGGCACACCGTCGACGACCTCTACCTCGGCTGCGGGCTCCCCGGTGGCGAGAGCGGCTTCAACATGGCCCGGATCGTCAACGTCCTGAACGGGATGGACGACGTCCCGGGCGCCACGATCACCCGCTACTGCGCCTCCTCGGTGCAGACGACCCGGATGGCGTTCCACGCGATCAAGGCCGGCGAGGGCGACGTCTTCATCTCCGCCGGGGTCGAGACCGTGTCGCGGTTCGCGGCCGGCAGCTCCGACTCCTGGCCCGACACGCACAACGCCGTCTTCGCCGACGCCGAGTCCCGGACCCGGGACCGCGCCGAGCACGGCTCCGGCGGGACGGCCTGGCACGACCCGCGCGAGGACGGCGTCGTCCCCGACGCCTATATGGCGATGGGCCAGACCGCGGAGAACGTCGCCACCCTCCGTGGCCTGAGCCGGCTCGAGCTCGACGAGTTCGGGGTGCGCTCGCAGAACCTCGCCGAGAAGGCGCTCGCCGACGGCTTCTGGCAGCGGGAGATCACCCCCGTCACGACGCCCGACGGCACCGTCGTCTCGGCGGACGACGGACCGCGCGCGGGTGTCACACTGGAGGCCGTGTCGCAGCTCAAGCCGGTCTTCCGTCCCGACGGCGTGGTCACGGCCGGCAACTGCTGCCCGCTCAACGACGGTGCCGCGGCGGTGGTCGTCATGTCGGACTCCAAGGCCGCCGAGCTCGGCCTCACGCCCCTGGCGCGGATCGTCGCGACCGGGGTCAGCGCCCTCTCCCCCGAGATCATGGGCCTGGGTCCGGTCGAGGCGACCCGACGCGCCCTGGCCCACGCCGGGATGACCATCGGCGACATCGACCTCGTCGAGATCAACGAGGCGTTCGCGGCCCAGGTGGTGCCGTCGTACCAGGACCTCGGCATCGACCTCGACCGACTCAACGTCAACGGCGGCGCCATCGCGGTGGGCCACCCGTTCGGGATGACCGGTGCGCGGCTCCAGAACACCATGCTCAACTCGCTGGACTGGCACGACAAGTCCACCGGCCTGATCACGATGTGCGTGGGCGGCGGCCAGGGCATGGCCCTGATCCTCGAGCGGATCGGCTGAGCGGCGACGCGCCGGATGCCGCGGATTCCGTTGCCTCCTCGCTAGGATTCCGTCATGTCCGAGGGACGGGGGACTCGCTGGCTCGACGCCGACCAGCAGGGGTCGTGGCGTGCGTTCGTCGTCGGCATCACCCTGCTGCTCGACCGGCTCGACGCCGACCTCCACCACGACTTCGACCTGTCGCTGACCGAGTACGAGATCCTGGTCCGCCTCTCGGAGCGACCCGACCGGCAGATGCGGATGGCCCAGCTGGCCGACGCCCTGGCCCACAGCCGGAGCCGCGTCACCCACACCGTGACCAGGATGCAGAAGGCGGGCCTCGTCATGCGCTGCTCGTCACCGGAGGACGGGCGCGGCATCGTGTGCCGCCTGACCGACGAGGGCTACGCCCTGCTGACCGAGGCTGCGCCCGTGCACGTCGAGGGCGTGCGCGACTACCTCGTCGACCTCGTCAGCCCCGAGGACTTCGCCGCGCTCGGCCGGGTCATGGACGCGGTGTCGGACCGGTTGGTCGCCTGCCACCCCGAGATGGACATCCGGCCCGGCAGCTGACCGAGGCCCCGGTCGCGCGCGGCGCTCAGTCGCGGGTGAGCCGGCGGTGCGTGACGCGGTGGGGTCGAGCCGCCTCGAGCCCCAGCCGCTCGACCTTGTTCTCCTCGTAGGCGGCGAAGTTGCCCTCGAACCAGAACCATCTCGCCTCGTCCTCGTCGTCGCCCTCCCAGGCCAGGATGTGGGTCGCGATCCGGTCGAGGAACCACCGGTCGTGGGAGGTGACCACGGCACAGCCCGGGAACTCGAGGAGCGCGTCCTCGAGCGACTGCAGGGTCTCGACGTCGAGGTCGTTGGTCGGCTCGTCGAGCATCAACAGGTTGCCGCCCATCTTCAGGGTCAGCGCGAGGTTGAGGCGGTTGCGCTCACCACCGGACAGGACTCCGGCCCGCTTCTGCTGGTCGGGACCCTTGAAGCCGAACGACGCGACGTAGGCGCGCGACGGCATCTCGAAGTTGGCCACCTTGATGAAGTCGAGGCCGTCGGAGACGACCTCCCAGACGTTCTTCTGCGGGTCGAGACCGCCGCGGCTCTGGTCGACGTAGGAGATCTTGACGGTCTTGCCCACGACCAGCTCGCCGTCGTCGGGCTTCTCCTCCCCGATGATCATCTTGAAGAGCGTGGTCTTGCCGACGCCGTTGGGACCGATCACGCCGACGATGCCTGCGCGCGGCAGGCTGAACGAGAGGTCGTGCATGAGAGTGCGGCCGTCGAAGCCCTTGGCCAGGCCCTTCGCCTCGAGCACGATGTCGCCGAGCCGGGGACCCGCCGGGATGTTGATCTCGGCGGTGTCGATCTTGCGGTTGCGATCGGCCTCGGCCGCCATCTCCTCATACCGGGAGAGGCGGGACTTGCTCTTGGCCTGGCGCGCCTTGGGGTTGGACCGCACCCACTCCAGCTCGCGCTCGAGCATCTTGGCGCGCTTGGCGTCCTTCGCTCCCTCGATCTTGAGGCGCTCCTGCTTGGTCTCGAGGTAGGTGGAGTAGTTGCCCTCGTAGGGATGGGCCTTGCCGCGGTCGAGCTCGAGGATCCACTGCGCCACGTTGTCGAGGAAGTACCGGTCGTGGGTCACGGCCAAGACGCACCCGGGGTAGGAGGCGAGGTGACCCTCGAGCCACTGCACGGACTCGGCGTCGAGGTGGTTGGTGGGCTCGTCGAGCAGCAGCAGGTCGGGCTGCTGCAGCAGCAGCTTGCACAGGGCGACACGACGACGCTCACCACCGGACAGGTGGTCGACCAGCTCGTCGGGCGGCGGGCAGCGCAGCGCGTCCATCGCCTGGTCGAGCCGCGCGTCGAGGTCCCACGCACCCGCGTGCTCGAGCTCGGTCTGCAGCTCGCCGGACTCCTCCGAGAGCTTGTCGAAGTCGGCGTCGGGCTCGCCCATCGCGGCGTAGAGCGCGTCGAGCCGGGCCATCTTGTCCTTGATCTCGTGCACGGCCTCCTCGACGTTCTCGAGGACGGTCTTGCCCTCCGTCAGCGGGGGCTCCTGCTGGAGCATGCCGACGGTGGCCCCGGGGTCGAGGATCGCGTCGCCGTTGTTGGCGTGCTCGAGCCCCGCCATGATCTTGAGGAGCGTCGACTTGCCCGTGCCGTTGGGTCCGACGACACCGATCTTGGCGCCGTGCAGGAACGACAGGGTGACGTTGTCGAGGACGACCTTGTCGCCGTGCGTCTTCCGCACGTTGCGCAGGGTGAAGACATAGTCAGCCATGCCCAAAACCCTACGGGGAGAACGCCGCAAACGCCCGATCGGGGCCGTCGGACCGAGCGACGTCAGGCCGCGTGCACGGTGGCCTCCGGTGCCGCCGGGGCGGGCGCCTGCGAGGCGTCGCTCGCGCCGGCCGTCGTGGCCGCCGCTGCCTTGCGCCGCTCGAACGTGCTCGTGCCGCGGTTGAGGTCGTGGCCGACGAAGGCGGCCTCGATCTCGAACGTCGTCACCTCGAGCCCTGCCTTGTTGGTCCAGACGTGGGCGCTGAGCTTGCCGTGCACCACCACGGGGTCACCTCGGCGCAGCGAGCGGTCGCAGTTCTCGGCGAGAGCACGCCAGGCGTTCACGGCGTACCACTGGGTGTCGCCGTCCTCCCACGTGTCGGTGCGGCGCTGGTAGCGGCGCGGGGTGCTGGCGACGCGGAAGGTCGCCACGGGGACGCCCGCCGCGTCGCGCAGGCTCACGTCGCCGCCCAGCCAGCCGGACAGGGTCACGAAGGTCTCGTTCATGTGTCTCCTCGGTCTCGTTGACGTGCACCCGAGCCTCGGGACGGTCGCCGACAGCCCCGGCTGTCGCGCGGCGACCCTGTGGACACCGGGGGCCGCTCAGCTGACTGTGGACGGCAGGCGGGTCACTTCAGGGCGCGACCGAGGCCCTCGCGCACCTCGTCGTACGCCGCCAGCTCGGCCCGCACCGGTGCGACGACGAGGTCGTCGGCCACCTCGGCGATCGCTGCCCGCAGGCGACGGTCGGCCGAGCGGGCGCGCGAGCGCGCCGTCGCCGAGACGAGGATCCGGCACAGCAGCGACAGCACGATCCCGAGCACGATCCCGCCGAGGAGCATCACGGTCGGCACCGGGACCCCGGCGACGTCGGGCGTGGACGGCTCGGACACGCCGAGGTAGCGGTCGGTGGCGAGCACGCCGAGCCAGACGGCGCCAGCGATCGCGGCGAGCAGGAGGAGCCACTGGAGCACCCGCACCAGCCCGGCCCAGACCGGGACCCGGCCGGCGTCGAGGTCGGTCGCGGCCAGCGCGGAGTCGAGGCGGTCGTTGAGATCGGGGAGCCGTGAGACCGAGGCCCGGCGGACGGACTCGGCCCACGGCCGCGTGAGGGGGGCCGACACCTCGTCGGCGACGGCCCGCACCTCGCTGTCGACGGCCGCCCGCTGCACCTGGGTCGGGCCGGGCACGGACGTGCGCCCCCTGCCGGTGTAGGCCTTGCCCTCCTTGCCCAGGTCGAGGTGGAGCCGCTTGAGCGGGTCGGGGCGGAGCCGCGACACCCAGGCGGTGACCGGCCACCCCGTGGCCCGGTTGGCCCGCATCCGGGTGGCCGACTCGACGGCGCCGACCACGGTCGGGACGCCGGCTGCCTGGGCGAGCGCGTCGTCGAGCGCGGCGATCCGCGCCTTCGACAGCTCGGGGTGGGCACTGGTGCCGCTGGCGTCGCGGAGTCGTACGGCGGCCTGCCGGACGTCGGCCTCGAGCCGCGCCCGCGTCACCTTCTTCGCCCTCACCCGCCGCGCGATCTCGTCGCGCAGCTCGTCGATGCCCTCACCGGTGCGGGCGCTCGTCGCGAGGACGGGTACGCCGATCAGGCCATCGGCGTCGACCAGCCGGCGTACGTCGGACATCATCGACTCGCGCCGGTCGACCGGCACTTCGTCGATGTGGTTGAGCACGACCAGCATCACGTCCTTGTGGGTGGCCAGCGGCGCGAGGTAGCGGTCGTGGACGGCGGCATCGGCGTACTTCTGGGGGTCCAGCACCCAGACCATCAGGTCGGCGAGCTCGATCAGCCGGTTGACCTCGAGATGGTGGGACACCTCGGTGGAGTCGTGGTCGGGCAGGTCGAGCAGCACCACGCCCTGCAACGCACTGTCCTCCTTGCCGAGGTCGAGCAGCGAGTCACGCATCACCTGGTGGCGGGGCGCGATCTCGAGGTACTCCAATAGCTCGTCGGCGCCCTCCTTGCCCCAGACGCAGGCCGTGGCCCACGAGGTCGTCGGTCGACGTACGCCGACCGAGGAGAGCTCGACACCGGCCAAGGCGTTGAACGTCGACGACTTGCCTGATCCGGTGGAGCCGGCCAGGGCGACGACGGTGTGGTCGGCTGTGAGGCCGAGGCGGGTGGCGACGCGGGCCACGGCAGCCTGGACGTCGTCGACGGCAGGGTCGTCGAGACGCCCCCGAGCGGCCCGGGCCGCCTGCTCCAGACCGTCGACGCGGTCACCGAGTTCGGAGCCCCGAGACACGAGCCTCTTGGCGCCTTCCAACAAGGACGACATGTTCTCCCTTTGAGCAACCCCCAACCACGTACGGGTATGAGCCTAGTGGGAGTGCGTCCCGGTCGTTCCGGTGGCGGCGTAGCGGAGGTCGTCGACGGCCCGGGCGGCGTTGCGGACGCGGTCGGCGGAGGCGGGGTCGATACCGAGGCTGACCACCAGATCGGTGTAGCGCGCGCGCTCCTCCTCGAGCAGCGCCCGGATCCGGACCTCGAGCTTGCGCCGTGCGCGTTCGGACAGGGTGCGCACGGCCTGGTCGCCGAACACGGCCTCGAGCAGCTTCTGCCCGAGCACGGCGCTCCCGCCTGCGATCCCGACCTCGGCACCAGTCAGCCCGGCGGTCTGGGAGAACACCACGATCATCAGCGCCACCGACAGCCCGTTCACGCCGTAGGCCAGGAAGCGGGCGGTGCTGCGCTTGTCGGCGCCCTCGGTGCGGACCATCTCGAGCACGTCCTGCTGCCACTCACGCACCGCACGCTCGGCCTTGCGTCGCAGCCCGCGGCTCGCGCGCCCGAGGTCCTCGCCCACGTCGGTCAGCAGCTGGTGGCCGGGCGCGAGGCTCTGCCACGACGCCTCGGCCCGCTCGGCGGCGGCCTCGGCGTGCTCGACGATCAGGGTCTCGAGGCTCGACTCGACGGCGACGGTGACGCGCTCGGCCTGGGCCGGCTTGCCCTTGATCGCGTTGATCATCCGGTCGCGGAACCGTCCCACCTTGGCCTCGAGGCTCTTCAGCAGCTCACCGGTGCCGACGAACTCCTGCCAACGCACCATCACCTCGCCGCGGAGGAGCGTGCCGTCGGCTGAGGCCTCGAGCACCTTGCGCAGCTCCTCGTCGTACGCCGCGTCGGCGCTGTCGCGGAGCCGCTCGGCGGCCGAGGCCTGCTCGAGGCAGGCGTCGGCGACCGTGTGGGCCCGCCGCGTGAGGGACCGGATCGCGCCCTCGATGGTCTGCTGCACCATGGCGGCCCGCGCACCGGCGTCTGCACCGAGCTCGGTCAGCCAGCGCCTGATCTCGGCCACCTCACGCGGTCGCAGCAGTCCGTTGTCGTCGAGCTCCACCTCGTTGACCGTGAACAGTGGTGAGTCCTTCAACCCACGGGACGCGAGCATCCGTGCCAGGTGGGAGGCGACCGTCCCGACGGCATCGGCCGGCGTCCGGTCGAGCACGATGGCCACCGCGGCCGACCTCTCCGCCGCCTGGCGCAGGAAGCCCCAGGGCACCTGGTCGGCGTAGCGCGCGGCGGAGGTCACGAAGAGCCAGAGGTCGGCGGCGGCGAGCAGCTGGGCGGCCAGATGTCGGTTGCTCTCCTCGACCGAGTCGATGTCGGGAGCGTCGAGGATGGCCAGGCCCTGGGGCACCACGTCGAGGGCGACGAGCTGAAGGGCCTGCGGGTCGTGCGTCGGGTGATGGACCCTCTCGAGCTCGGGGAGCAGCCGGTCGGCACCGAACCAGTCGCCGTCGGCCGGGTTGTGCACCAGCACCGGCGAGCGCGTGGTCGGCCGCAGCACGCCGGACTCGGTCACGACCGCACCCACCAGGGAGTTGACCAGCGTCGACTTCCCGGCGCCGGTCGAGCCGCCGACGACCGCGAGCAACGGCGCCTCGAGCGTGACGATGCGCGGGATGACGTAGTCCTCGAGCTGGTCGACCATCTCGGTGCGGGCCAGCCGGTGATCCTCGACGCCGGGCAGCTCGAGCGGCAGGACGGCCCCCTGCAGCGCCGCACGCAGGCGCACGAGAGCCGTGACCATCTGCGCACCACTCGTGGTGTCGGTCATCGGATGGGTACCACCTGTCCCGGAAAGGCGATCGAGGGCCTGGTCTCACTGATGCGTGCAACGTAGTCGTGTCCCCGGGCCGCGAAGTCCGGCGGGGGTACGCCGCGCAGGTAGCGGCTGTGCAGGAAACCGAGCTCGATCACCGCCTGTTGGTAGTCGCGCATGGCCCGCTCCGCGTCCGGGCCACCTCTCTGCCGAGCGTAGGCCCGCGCGCGCCGACGCGCGGACAGGTCCACGACCCAGCCGATGTCGGTGGCCGGGAGCAGGCCTCGCTGGGCGGCGTCCGCGAGCGCTCCCGCGAGCATCCGGCCCTCGGAACGGCGTACCCACACGGCCAGCCCGACCCCGGTCAGGAAGATCGGCGCCATCAGGATCAGGTAGACCGAGACGAAGTTGCCAGGGCCGTAGACGGTCGAGGTGTTCCAGATCGCGTGCAGCGTCACTGCGGCGACGTAGCCGGCGATCGGCGCGAGGATGCGCACCGACCGGCGGCGAGACGAGACGGCGAGGCCGACGCCGACCCCGATGCAGGCGGTGAAGAGGGGATGGGCGAAGGGACTGGCGAGACAGCGGAGGATGAACGTGCCGGTCAGCGCGTCCACCCCACCCGGTCCGAGGTTGTCGGACCCGTCGTAGGCGCTGGCGAGGTAGAGGATGTTCTCGGTGAACGCGAAGCCGACTCCGACCATGCCGGCGTACACGATGCCGTCGAGGACGCCGTCGAGCTCGGAGCGACGCCACCACAGCAGGAGGAAGAGGAAGAGCCCCTTGCTCGCCTCCTCGGCCAGCGGGGCACCGAGCTCGAGCATCCGGTGGTCGGAGATGCCGCCGACGAAGCCGCCGACGCCCTCGAGCAGCAGGGCGAACGCGGTGGCGACGAAGACACCCCAGAGCAGCCCGCCGGCGAGCAGACGACGCGGCTCCGGCTCGTAGCGGTCGAGCCAGAGGAAGCAGGCCACGAGCGGCCCGACCGGCACTGCGGCCAGCAGCGCGGCGAGGACGGTGGCACGAGGTGCTCCGGACGCGGCGACGACCACCGTCATCGGGACGGCGCAGAGGAGCACGAGAGCTGTCACCACGACCGTGAAGACGGCGCTCTCGCGGCGGGCACCGGCCATGCCCGAAGCGTACCGAAGCGCCCCCCTTTCCCTTGGCCCGCGCGGGCGGCGCGGGGTTAGGCTTCGCGCGTGAGCGAACAGAGCCCCGACGCGACACGACGCGACCACCGACCAGACCAGCGAGACGCAGCTCCACACCGAGGCCCACGATCCCGCGGTGCCGGCGGCGTACTCCGCCTTCATGCGCCAGGGCTGGGGCGACCGCGAGCTCGACCTGCCGGCCCATCCCGTCACGCCCTACGCCGCGGCTCGCCGTCAGCGCCTGGCCGAGGCGTTCCCCGGTGAGCGGCTGGTGCTCCCCGCGGGGGGCTACAAGGTGCGGTCCTACGACACCGACTACCGGTTCCGCCCCGACACCGCCCACACCTACTTCTGCGGCAACCAGACCAGCGATGCCGTCCTCGTCGTCGAGGATGGTGAGAGCGTGCTCTACGCCCGCCCGCGCTCGGAGCGCACGACCGACGAGTTCTTCCGCGACCGGCAGTACGGCGAGCTCTGGGTCGGTCGCCGGCCGTCGCTGAGGGAGATCTCCGACTCGCTGGGCCTCGAGGTCCGACACATCGACCGTCTGGCCGACGACCTGTCGCGAGGCGGCAAGACCCGCGTCCACCGCGGTGTCTCCGCGGACGTCGACGGGCTGGTCGCGGCCGACGAGAGCCGCGACTCCGACTTCGCGCGCGTCGCCTCGGAGATGCGGCTGGTGAAGGACGAGTGGGAGGTCGCGGAGCTCCAGACCGCCTGCGACATCACCACCCTCGGCTTCACCGACTCCGTCGCCGAGTGGGATCGCGTGCTCGAGTTCGGCGAGCGCTGGGTGGAGGGCACCTTCTTCCGCCGGGCGCGCGCCATGGGCAACGACATCGGCTACGACTCGATCGTCGGTGGCGGTGCCCACGCGACCACGCTGCACTGGATCGACAACACCGGCCCGATCACTCCGGGCGAGCTGGTCCTGCTCGACATGGGCGTCGAGGGTCAGAACCTCTACACCGCCGACGTCACCCGGACGCTGCCGATCGACGGCACCTTCACGTCGCTGCAGCGCGAGCTCTACGACCTGGTGCACGCCGCGCAGGAGGCCGGGATCAAGGCCGTGCGCCCGGGCGCACCGTTCCTCGCCGCCCACAACGCCGCGATGGTCGTCCTGGCCCACGGGCTGGAGTCGCTGAAGCTGCTGCCGTGCTCGGCCGAGGAGGCCCTCGACCCCGAGTCGAAGGTCTACGCCCGCTGGACGCTGCACGGTGTGAGCCACATGCTCGGCATGGACGTCCACGACTGCGGCCAGGCGTCCATGGACGTCTATCCCAAGGGCGACCTCGCCGAGGGCATGGTGCTGACCGTCGAGCCCGGCCTCTACTTCCAGGCCGACGACCTGCTGGTGCCGGAGGAGATGCGCGGCATCGGCATCCGGATCGAGGACGACATCCTCGTCACCGCCGACGGGTCCCGGAACCTCTCGGCCGCGCTCCCCCGGACGTCGTCCGACGTCGAGGAGTGGATGGCCGCCAGCCGCGGCTGAGCTCACCCGCGCAGGGCGGGCAGGAGCTCCTTCTCGGCGACCTGCAGGAAGTCGTGCTGCGACTCGTCGCCGATCTGGACCAGGGCGACGTCGGTGAACCCGGCGTCCTCGAACTCGCGCACCGCCTTCACGATCGCATCGAGGTCGGGACCGCAGGGGATCGAGCTCGCGACGTCGTCCTTGGTGACGAACTGGGAGGCACCCTCGAAACCGGCGGGTCCGGGGAGCTCGGCGTTGACCTTCCAACCACCGCCGAACCAGCGGAACAGCTCGTGGGCACGGTCGATGCTCGCGTCGCGGTCGGGGCCCCAGCAGACCGGAAGCTGCCCGATCGCGCGCGAGTGCGGCTTGTCGTTCGCGTGACGCCACTGCTGGACGAGCTCGGCGTCCGGCTCGACGGCGATCAGGTGGTCGGCGAGGGGCGCGAAGGCGTCGATCGACTGCTTCCCCGACACCGCGACCCCGATCGGGACGGGCGTCCCGGGCAGGTCCCACACCTTGGCCGAGTCGACCCGGTAGTGGTCGCCCGCGAAGTCGACGTACCCCCCGTCGAACAGGGACGTGATGATCGTCAGCGCCTCCTCGAGCATCTCGTGTCGGACGTTCACCGGCGGCCAGCCTGCACCGACGACGTGCTCGTTGAGGTTCTCCCCCGCCCCGAGGCCGAGCGTGAACCGCCCGTCGCTGAGCAGGTCCACGGTGGCGGCCTTCTGCGCGACGACCGCCGGGTGGTAGCGCATCAGCGGGCAGGTCACGTAGGTCATCAGCTCGACCCGCTCGGTCACCTGGGTGACGGCTCCCAGCACGCTCCAGGCGTACGGCGAATGGCCCATCGCGTCGAGCCACGGGAAGTAGTGGTCGCTGATCACCTCGAAGTCGAAACCCGCCCGCTCCGCCCCAGCCGCGTGGAGGACCAGCTCGCGGGGTCCGGACTGCTCCGACATCAACGTGTACCCGAGTCGCATGAAGATGCAGTACCCATCGGGAGGCGATGCACGCCAGGTCACCACGTATCTGCGTCGCCGACTCGTCCTCCTCGTCCAGCGACGAGAGGACACCTGATGGCCGAGCACACCACGTCGCGACGTCGACTTCTGCAGGCGGGCGCGGCCGGTGCCGCCGGAGCGGGTCTGGCCGCCGTGTCGGGCGGGCCGGCAGCGCTCGCGGCCGAGAGCCACGGTTGCCCGATGGGAGTCAGGACCACGGCCACGCCGTCCGCGACCTTCGGGCGGATCTTCGACGACCTCCCGCCGTTCGCCGACAACACTCCCGGCCTGCGTCAGGCGCTCCTCGACCTCGCCGCGCCCGGCGGGATGCTCGACGCGAAGGACGACCTCTTCGGACCGAACGGCGGCCCCGTGCTGCTGATCACCGACCCCAACCTGAGCCTGGTCAACAAGAACAACCCGCACGACACGGCCGGCATGACCTTCGTCGGCCAGTTCATCGACCACGACCTGACGTTCGACGCCACCTCGCAGCTCGGCGTGCCGACCGACCCGACGCGCTCGCCCAACAGCCGCACGGCGCGCTTCGACCTCGACTCGGTCTACGGCGGCGGGCCGATCGCGCAGGCCGAGCTCTACGACCCGGCGCACCCGATCACGTTCCTGCTCGAGTCGGGCGGGCAGTTCGAGGACGTGCCCCGCAGGGCCGACCACTCGGCGGTCATCGGCGACCCACGCAACGACTCCAACCTGATGATCTCCGGGCTCCACGCGGCGTTCCTGCGCTTCCACAACCACGCGGTCGAGACCGTCCAAGCAGCCGGGGCCGATCCGATCGAGACCTTCACCGAGGCGCGGCGACTGACCACGTGGCACTACCAGTGGCTGGTCGTGAACCAGGTCCTGCCGAACTTCGTGGGCCAGGCGATGGTGGACGACGTGCTGAGGCATGGGCCTCGCTACGTGCACGCGCACCACGCCCCGTTCATCCCGGTCGAGTTCTCGGGGGCGGCCTACCGGTTCGGGCACAGTATGGTGCGCCCGTCGTACCGCGCGAACCTCGCCGGCGACAACGGCAACCCGTTCTTCGCGCTGATCTTCGACTCGCGGGTGGACGTGCCCGACGGGCAGAACCCGACCAGCGACCCCGGTGACCTGCGCGGCGGCTTCCGCTCCTCGCGACGCTTCGTGGGCTGGCAGACCTTCTTCGACTTCGGCGGGGCCTACACCGCAGCCGTGCGTCCCAACAAGCAGATCGACACGGTGCTCTCCACGCCGCTGTTCGCCCTGCCCACCAGCGCGATCGCGCACATCCCCGGCGCGCCGGGCCCGGTGGCGCTGCCACAGCGCACGCTGCTGCGCCACCTCACCTGGTCCCTGCCCTCGGGGCAGGCCGTCGCCCGCCGCATGCACGCACCCGTGCTCTCCCGCGGCGACCTCTCCGACCTGGGTGCCTACGGCTACGGCCTGGACCGTTCGACCCCCCTGTGGCTCTACGTCCTGCGCGAGGCGCAGCTGGTGAACGACGGGCAGTACCTCGGCCCGGTCGGCGGCCGGATCGTCGCCGAGGTCATGCTCGGCCTCTTGCGTGCCGACCCGAACAGCTACCTGAGCCGGCAGCCGCACTGGCAGCCGATGCTGGGCGGGAGCGGCCCGTCGTACGCGATGCCCGACTTCCTGCGCTTCGCCGGCGTCGACCCCGACTCCCGGGGGCAGTGACCCTGGCCTCGCGGCTGACCTGCGCGCGCCGGTACTCCACAATGGTCCCCGGCCCCCGTAGCTCAGCTGGATAGAGCAAGAGCCTTCTAATCTCTAGGTCGCAGGTTCGAATCCTGCCGGGGGCGCGCGGCGCTGAAGGTGGTACGGCCATCGCGGTCACTCTGGGCTGTCGAGGAACTCACGGGTCTTGGCGATCGCGAAGCCCCAGCCCTGTTCGAGCGTGGGCTTGGGCGGGATGGCGATCTCGTCGGGATTCGTGACGGAGTCCACGAGCGCCGGGCCGTCGTGGGCGAGCGCACGACGGATGGCGTCGTCGACCTCGTCCGGGCTCTCGACCCGGATCCCCTTCATCCCGATGGCCTCGGCGACCTTCGCGAAGTCCGGGTTGTGGAGAACGGTGCCGAACTCCGGCAGACCGACCTGCTCCATCTCCAGCTTCACCATGCCGAGCCGGCCGTTGTCGAAGAGGACCAGCTTGACGGGCAGGTCGTGGCTGACCGCGGTGATGAGATCGCCCAGCAACATCGAAAGGCCGCCGTCACCGCAGAACGCGATGACCTGCCGGGTGCGGTCGAGCCCCTGCGCCCCGAGCGCCTGAGGCATGGCGTTGGCCATGGAGCCGAGGTTGTAGGAGCCGATCAGCCGTCTGGAACCGGTCATGCGGACGAAGCGCGACAGCCAGACCGTCGCCATGCCCGTGTCGGTGGTGAAGATCGCGTCCGACGACGCGAGCCGGTCGACGGTGGCAGCGACGAGCTCCGGACGGATGCGCGAGTCGGGGTTGTCGACCTTGCGTCGTAGCAGGCCCTTCGGCTTGCCGTCGTACGACGGGTCGGCGAGCTCCTGCTGGCGCTCCTGCCAGCGGTAGTAGGTCGACCGGCACGTGTCCAGCAGCTCGGTGTCGGTCTGTGGGTCGATCAGCGGCAGCAGAGCCCGCAGGCCGAGCGTGGCGTCTCCGATCAGCGGGTGTGTCACCGACGCCCGTCGTCCGATGTGGCTCCCGCGGAGATCGAGCTGGACGACGGTCTTCCCGGTCGGCAGGAAGCTCCGGTAGGGGAAGTCCGTGCCCAGCAGGACCAGCGTCCGGCAACCCTCGAACGCCGCGGCCGTGGCGTGGTTCCCGATCAGTCCCGACTGTCCCACCTCGTAGGGGTTGTCGTCGTCGAAGCCCTCCTTCGCCTTCAAGGTCAGCACCATCGGTGCGTGGAGCCGGCTCGCGAGTGCCATCACCTCCTCACGCGCTTCGCGCGCACCCTGCCCCACCAGCAGAGTCACCGGCCCCCCGGCGTTGATCGCCGCGGCGGCCTCGCGCAGAGCCTCGTCGGACGGCACGGCGTCCGGTCGTGCCTGGATGAACGCCGGGACGGTGGTGTGCTTGGGCAGGTCCAACCCACCCACGTCGCCGGGCAGGGTCAGCACCGCGACGCCGCGCTCCTGGATCGCGGTGTTGACCGCGCGCTCGAGCAGCAGCGGGAACTGCTCCGCACTCGACACTGTCTGACAGAACACGGACACGTCGGCGAACAGGGCGTCGTTGTCGACCTCCTGGAAGAAGTCGCTGCCGATGTCCTCCCGTGGCACCTGGCCGAGCACGGCCAGCACCGGCGTGTGGCTCTTCCTGGCGTCGTACAGACCGTTGAGCAGGTGGATCGCACCCGGCCCCACGGTGCCCATGCAGACGGCCACTCGTCCGGTCAGCTGAGACTGGGCGCTGGCGGCGAAGGCACCGGCCTCCTCGTGGCGAACCCCCATCCACTCGATCCGGTCCTCGCGCCGGATCGCATCGGTGACGGGGTTGAGCGCGTCGCCCACCACCCCCCACACCTGGCTCACGCCGTGGTCGGCCAGCGCGGAGATCAGGAGCTCGGCAACAGTGGTCATGGACGTCCTCTCTCAGACGGTGAAGCGGTCGGGATCGGCCAGGGACCAGTCGCGTGCCCACCGGCCCTCGGGCGGCTCGGCCAGGAGCTGGCCGGGCTCGAGGTGGTGGAACAGCTCGGCGTAGGAACGGACCTCGCTGTGACCGGTGCGACGGCGCAGCATCTGCGGGCGCAGCCCGTCGGGACCGTGGACTCCCAGGGAGGCCATCACCTGCATCGCCTGCTGCACGCACTGCTGTTGGTAGTGGTACACGCGCTCGGTCTTGTCGTCCACGTCCAGCGCACGCTGTCGACGGGGATCCTGCGTGGCGACACCCACCGGACAGGTGTTGGTGTGGCAGGTCTGGGCCTGGATGCAACCGACCGCCATCATCATCGAGCGGGCGGCGTTCGTGTAGTCCGCGCCCTGGATGAGGCGCTTGACGACATCGATGCCACTGGACACCTTTCCGCTCGCGCCGACTTTGACCTGGTCACGCACCCCCACACCGACCAGGCAGTTGTGGACGTTCAACAGTCCCTCGGTGAGGGGGGTGCCGATGTGGTCCTCGTACTCCAGGGGGGCAGCCCCGGTGCCGCCCTCACCGCCGTCGACGATGACGAAGTCCGGCGCGACGCCCTCGGCGACCATGGCCTTGCAGATCCCGAGGAAGTCGGCTCTCGAGCCGAGGCACAGCTTGAACCCGGCCGGCTTGCCGCCGTTGAGCTCCCGCATCCTGGCCATGAACAGGACGAGCTCGCGAGGGGTCGAGAAGACCTTGTGGGCGCTGGGCGAGACGCACTTCTCCCCCTGCGGGACCCCGCGAGCCTCGGCGATCTCCTGCGTCACCTTGGCGCCGGGAAGCACCCCGCCGATACCCGGCTTGGCGCCCTGGCTGAGCTTGAGCGACGTCATCTTGACCTGAGGATCGGCCGCCGTGTCGCGGAACTTGTCGGGGTCGAAGTCACCGTGCTCGGTCCGGGCCCCGAAGTAGCCCGACCCGAGCTCCAGACCAGGTCCCCTCCGCTGCGGTGGTACTTGCTCAGGCCACCCTCGCCGGTGTCGTGCGCGAAGCCACCCTTGGCCGCGCCCTGGTTGAGCGCTCGGACCGCACGCGCGCTGATCGCACCGAAGCTCATCGCCGACACGTTCATCAGGGACATCGGGTAGGGACGGGTGCAGTCCTTCCCGCCGATCAGGACCCGCGGCGGGTCCTCTGGAGGGTCCACCGGACGAGTCGCGTGGACCAGGTACTCGTACCCGGGCCGGTCGACGTCTCGCTCGGTCCCGAAAGGCTGCTCCTCCTTGATGTTCTTGGCGCGTTGGTAGATCGCCGAACGGGTGTCGCGGTCATAGGGCCACCGTCCCAGTTGCGCTCGATAAAGTACTGCTGCAGCTCCGGGCGGATGTCCTCCATCAGGAACCGCCGGAATGACCGAGCACCGGGTAGTTGCGCAGGATCGAGTGCCGCCGCTGGACGACGTCGTACACCCCGAGCACCAGCACCAGGACGACGACGGCGAGGAGCACCCACCACCCCGGCCCACCGATGACGGCCGCCACGGTCGTCATCGCACCGAGCACCATCAGGAGTCCGATCACGAAGAACTTGACCACTGCTCGTGTCTACACCGGCGCCAGGCGTCGCGGCTCACCCCCGAGGGGGCCCCGGGCGCGGCCTTGCCACGGTGGCGTCCCGCGACAGCTCTGGCCCGGTTGCCGGCTTCGGTTCGGGGTACGGACCACACATGAGCGAGCTGTTAGATCACGGGCGTCCCGTCGAGCTGCCCGACGTGCCCGAGGGTGAGGAGATCTCTCCTGCGGACGCGGCGGAGCGGGTCGATGAGGACCCCGAGGGCCAGCAGAACCGCGTCGACCCGGTGTGGTCCGAGACCGCGGCGGACGAGACCGAGCGGGTGACCAGGGCGGATCGGCACCCACGACGTAGGGACGTCCGGACGTCGGCAGGGTCAGGAGGACACGCCGGTGTCGGGCGCGCCCTCTGACTGGCGGCTGGTGGTGAAGAACGAGACCTTCCCGTCGGCCTCGAGGATGGCGAGCTCGACGTCGGCGAGGTCTCGGATGCCCTGCTGGCGCGCGGTGGCGAGGAGATCGGACTCGGTGAACCGTTGCTGCCGGGCGGGCACGGGCAGGAGCCGGCCGTCGCGGACCACGACCAGGGGCTTGCCACGGATGATCGAGCGGGTCCGGGGGAACCTCCACTGCAGCCAGGACAGCACCACGGTGAGCAGGGCGAACACCGAGATGGCGAGCACCCCGGACGTGACCGAGTAGTCCTGCTGCGTCACCGACTGCTGGATCAGGTCACCCATGGTGACGTACATGATGAGCTCGAACGTGCTGAGCTCTCCCAGCGTCGAACGTCCGACGGCTCTGGTGACGGCCCACAGGAAGCCGAACATCACCACGGCTCGGATCACGATCTCCATCGGACTTGCTCCTCTGCTGGTCGCGGGCTCACGGCATCAACCGCGTGTCGAAGTCGAGAGAGACCATCGGCTGCCCACCGCGCATGACCGCGAGCGTTGCGGACCGCCCCTGTTGGCTGGAGGGCTGGA
>CAVWDJ010000021.1:0-42486 GCA_963753705.1 uncultured Actinomycetota bacterium | reverse complement strand
GCCGAGTCGGCGCAAAAGGACACGAAAAACACGCCGAGTCGTCCTAGTGACGACTCGGCGTGCTCTCGGGTTCGGTCAGTGACCGTGGCCGTGGCCGTGGCCGGCTGCGGCCGCGGGCTCTTCCTCTTCGGGCTTCTCCACGATCAGCGTCTCGGTCGTCAGCAGCATGCCGGCGATCGAGGTCGCGTTGACCAGCGCGGAGCGGGTCACCTTGACCGGGTCGAGGACGCCCTGGGCGACCAGGTCGCCGTACTCGCCGGTGGCGGCGTTGTAGCCCTCACCGATCTTGCCCTCGCGGACCTTGGTGACGATGACGTAGCCGTTCTCGCCACCGTTCTCGGCGATCCAGCGCAGCGGCTCGTCGGCGGCCTTGCGGACGATCCGGACGCCGGTCGCCTCGTCGCCGGTGAGGCCGAGGTCGCCGTCGAGCACGGAGACCGCGTGGATGAGCGCGGAGCCACCGCCGGGGACGATGCCCTCCTCGATCGCGGCGCGCGTCGCGGAGACGGCGTCCTCGATGCGGTGCTTCTTCTCCTTCAGCTCCACCTCGGTGGCGGCGCCGACCTTGATCACGCAGACGCCGCCGGCCAGCTTGGCGAGGCGCTCCTGGAGCTTCTCGCGGTCCCAGTCGGAGTCGGTGTTCTCGATCTCGGCCTTGATCTGGTTGACGCGGCCGTCGACCTCGCCGGCGTCGCCGCCGCCCTCGATGATCGTGGTGTTGTCCTTGGTGACGACCACGCGACGGGCGGTGCCGAGCACGTCGAGACCGACCTGGTCGAGCTTGAGGCCGACCTCGGGGGCGATGACCTGGCCACCGGTGAGCACCGCGATGTCCTGCATCATCGCCTTGCGACGGTCACCGAAGGCCGGAGCCTTGACCGCGACGGCGTTGAAGGTGCCGCGGATCTTGTTGACCACCAGCGTCGACAGGGCCTCGCCCTCGACGTCCTCGGCGAGGATGAACAGCGGCTTGCCGGCGGCGATGACCTTCTCCAGCAGCGGCAGCAGGTCGGAGATCGCGGAGATCTTGCCCTGGTGCAGCAGGATGTAGGGGTCGTCGAGGACGGACTCCATGCGCTCCGGGTCGGAGACGAAGTACGCCGAGATGTAGCCCTTGTCGAACTGCATCCCCTCGGTGAACTCCAGCTCGGTGCCCATCGTGTTGGACTCCTCGACCGTGATCACGCCGTCCTTGCCGACCTTGTCGAAGGACTCGGCGAGCAGCTCGCCGATCAGGGCGTCGCGGCTGGAGATCGTGGCGACCGAGGCCATGTCCTCCTTGGAGTCGACCTCGCGGGCCGCCTCGCGCAGCGCGTCGCCGACGGCCTCGGCCGCGGCGTCCATGCCGCGCTTGAGGCCCATCGGGTTGGCGCCGGCGGCCACGGCGCGCAGGCCCTCGTGGACCATCGCCTGGGCGAGCACCGTCGCGGTCGTCGTACCGTCACCGGCGACGTCGTTGGTCTTGGTGGCGACTTCCTTGGTCAGCTGGGCGCCGAGGTTCTCGAACGGGTCGTCCAGCTCGACCTCACGGGCGACGGTCACGCCGTCGTTGGTGATGGTCGGGGCGCCCCACTTCTTGTCGAGGACGACGTAGCGGCCCTTGGGGCCGAGCGTCACCTTGACCGCATTGGCCAGCGCGTCGACGCCGCGCTCCAGAGAGCGCCGGGCGCTCTCGTCGAACTCAAGAATCTTGGGCATCAGTTGCTTCCTTCAGGAGAACGGGGTGGTCTCGACTTCGCTCGACCACCGAGAGGACGGGTCGTGCGACCCACGGACGTGCCGAGCACGGTCCGGGGCACACGACCCGGTAGATCAGGAGACGACAGCGAGGACGTCGCGCGCCGAGAGGATGAGGTACTCGTCGCCGCCGTACTTCACCTCGGTGCCGCCGTACTTGCTGTAGATGACCTTGTCGCCGACCGCGACGTCGAGAGGGACGCGGTTGCCGTTGTCGTCGATGCGCCCCGGGCCGATCGCCTGGACCTCGCCCTCCTGGGGCTTCTCCTTGGCGGTGTCGGGGATGACCAGGCCGGAGGCCGTGGTCTGCTCGGCCTCGAGCGGCTTGACGACGATCCGGTCCTCGAGGGGCTTGATGTTGACCGACACGATGTCGACCTCCACTTTCTCCACAGATATTCGAAGGGTGGGAGCCGGGGCTCCCGGACGTTGGAGCCTGCAATGACGTACGCCGTCGCGGGGGTCGTTCGTCAGGGCAAGCGCTGGCATTCTCGGGTCGAGAGTGCCAAGGCCGAAACTAGCACTCACCTCCACCGAGTGCCAACGGCGGTCCCCCGCGCTGGGACTACCGTGCTTCCATGCCCTCCGTCCTCACCGCCCTCACCGACGCCCTCGCCTCCGGCCGGGTCGAGATCGTCGACCTGACCGCCCGTCTCACCGCCGAGACGCCGGTCATCGCCCTGCCGCCGGAGTTCGGGCAGACCCAGCCCTTCGTGCTCGAGGAGATCAGCCGGTACGACGACCGCGGGCCGGCGTGGTACTGGAACAACTTCCGCAGCGGCGAGCACACCGGCACCCACCTCGACGCCCCCAACCACTGGGTCACCGGCCGAGACGGCAGCGACGTGGCCGACATCCCGCTGTCGCGGCTGATCCGGCCCGTGGTGGTGCTCGACTTCAGCGCCGAGTGCGCCGAGGACGCCGACTTCCTGCTCGAGGTCGACCACATCCGGGCGTGGGAGGCCGAGCACGGCGCCCTGCCCGACGGCGGCTGGATGATCTACCGCACCGGCTGGGACGCCCGGTCGGACAGCCAGGAGCGGTTCATCAACGCGAACGAGACCGGCCCGCACACGCCGGGCATGAGCATCGAGTGCGCCCGCTGGGTCGCCGAGGAGGCCCCGGTCGTCGGCGTCGGCGTGGAGACGGTGGGCACCGACGCCGGTGCCGCCCACTCGTTCGACCCGCCCTTCCCCTGCCACTCCTACCTGATGGGCAGCGGCAAGTACGGCCTCACCCAGCTGCAGAACGTCGCGCTCCTGCCCGCCACCGGCGCCGTGCTCGTGGTCGGTCCGCTGCCGATCGTGACCGGGTCGGGTTCGCCGGCCCGCGCGCTCGCCCTCGTCGAGCGCTGACCGTGCGCGTCTCCGACGCCGTCGGGCAGGCGCTGGTGCGCGCGGGCGTCGACCACGTCTTCGGCGTCGTCGGCTCCGGCAACTTCCACGTCACGAACGCGATGATCGCCGAGGGCGCCCGGTTCGTCGCCGCACGCCACGAGGGCGGGGCCACCACGATGGCCGACGCCTACGCGCGGGTCTCGGGACGCGTCGCCGCGGTGACCGTCCACCAGGGCTGCGGCCTCACCAACACGATGACGGGCCTGGCGGAGGCCGCCAAGAGCCGCACCCCGCTCGTCGTCGTGGCGGCCGAGGCGACCGAGCCGCGCTCCAACTTCTACGTCGACCAGCCGGCGCTCGCGGCCGCGGTCGGGGCGCTCTCGCTGCGGGTCGACAGCGCGGAGGAGGCCGTGGGCCGCGCGGTCGAGGCCGTCTCGCTGGCGGTGAGCAGCCGTCGTACGGTGCTGCTGAACCTGCCGCTCTCGGTGCAGGGCGAGGAGATCTCGACCCGCTCGCCCGACGGGGGCGCGGTCCTGCCGGTCCCGGCGGACGGAGCTGTGGCGCCCGAGCCCGGCGACGTCGAGCGCCTCGCCGCGACCGTGCGCGCGGCCGACCGGCCGGTCTTCGTGGCCGGCCGCGGCGGTCGCTCCTTCGGCCGCGAGCTGCGCGAGGTCGCGGAGCGCTCCGGTGCCCTGCTGGCGGAGTCGGCGGTGGCCAAGGACCTCTTCCACGACGACTCGTGGTCGGTTGGTGTCTCGGGCGGCTTTGCGACTCCGCTGGCGGCCGACCTGATCGGGGCGGCCGACCTGATCGTCGGCTGGGGCTGCGCCCTCAACATGTGGACCATGCGCCACGGCCGCCTCGTCGCGCCCGGGGCGACCGTCGTCCAGGTCGACGACACCGCCGAGGCGCTCGGTGCGCACCGCGCGTTGACCTACGGGGTCCTCGGCGACGTCGGGCTCACCGCCCGCGCGCTCACCGAGCAGCTGCCCGAGCCGCGGCAGGGCTACCGCACCGGCCAGGTGCGCCGACGCCTCTCGGCCGACGGCCGCCGCTGGCGTCAGGTGCCGTACGACGACCTCACGGGCGGCGGGACGATCGACCCGCGCACCCTCACCACGCTCCTCGACGACCTGCTGCCCCGCGACCGGATCGTGGCCGTCGACTCGGGCAACTTCATGGGCTACCCGGCGATGTTCCTCGACACCCCCGACGAGCAGGGCTTCTGCTTCACCCAGGCCTTCCAGTCGATCGGGCTCGGACTGGCCACCGCCATCGGCGCGGCCCTGGCACGGCCCGACCGGCTCCCCGTCGCCGCCCTCGGCGACGGCGGGGCGCTGATGTCGGCGGCCGAGCTGGAGACGGTCGCCCGGCTCGGTCTGCCGATGCTGGTCGTGGTCTACGACGACCACGCCTACGGCGCCGAGGTGCACCACTTCGGTCCCGACGCCCATCCCCTCGACACCGTGGTCTTCCCCGACACCGACCTGGCGGCGATCGCGCGCGGGTTCGGCTTCGAGGCCGCGACCGTGCGCGGGGTCGAGGACCTCGCGGCCGTGGGCGCGTGGCTCGACGCCGGTCCGACCGGCCCGATGCTCCTCGACGCGAAGGTGGTCGACACCGAGCCGTCCTGGTGGCTCGAGGAGGCGTTCCGCGGCCACTGAGGGGTGCGTGCCCCCGGCCGACTCGACTCCTGCTGCGAGGATGCGCGGGTGGACCTCGACACGTTCCGGTGGCTCCTGACCGACGACGGCCAGGCGCTGCTGGCGGCCGCGACGGCGGCGGAGGGCTCGCCGCTCCAGGTGCAGGCGGCGCTGCGCGAGACGGCCAGTGCCGAGCGCGTCACCGCAGCACTGGGCCAGGTCGAGCTGCGCGCCCACGCGACGGCCAAGCTCGGCGACGACGCGGCCCGGATGTACTTCACGCGCGAGGGGCTGGAGCAGGCCACCCGAGCCGCCGTCGCCGGCCACCGGGCCGCCCGGCTGGCCGTGGCGGGGCCGAGCGTGATCGACCTGACCTGCGGGATCGGTGGCGACCTGGTCGCCTTCGCCCGGGCCGGCCTGACCACGGCCGGGATCGACCTCGACCCGCTCCGGGTCGAGATGGCGCGGGCCAACCTGGCGGCGCTCGGCCTCGGCGGCGCGGTGAGCGTCGCGGACGCGACCACGCTCGACGTCTCACCGTTCGGCACGGCGTACGCCGATCCCGCGCGGCGGAGCGCACGGGGCCGCAGCTTCCGCGCCGACGACTGGACGCCGCCGTGGACGTTCGTGCAGTCGCTGCTCACCGGCCGGGCCTGCGTCAAGGTGGCGCCCGGCATCCCCCACTCGCTGCGTGCCGGACGGCGCAGAGGCGGAGTGGGTCAGTGACCACGGCGAGGTCAAGGAGGCCGCCCTCTGGTCGCCGCGCCTCGCGACCGTCGCCCGCCGGGCCACCGTGATCGGACGCGGCGGCCTCGCGACCCTGACCGACGAGGACGACCCCGGCGTGGAGGCCGGCCCGCTGGGTGCGTACCTCTACGAGCCCGACGGTGCGGTCATCAGGGCCGGGTTGGTGACGGCGGTGGCGGCAGGTGTCGGCGGGCACCTCCTGGACCGCAGGATCGCCTACGTGACGAGCGACGAGTCCTTCCGGACGCCCTTCGCACGGGGCTACCGGGTGGTCGAGCAGCTGCCGTTCCGCGAGCGCTATCTCAAGACCGCGCTGCGCGAGCGCGGCATCGGCGCGCTGACCATCAAGAAGCGCGGCGTCGACGTCTCGCCGGAGCAGCTCCGGTCGCGGCTCGCCCTGCGCGGCGACGACGAGGCGACCCTGGTCCTCACCCGCGTCGCCGACGAGGGCGTCGCGCTGCTCGTGCAGCCGTTCTAGACGCCCAGCCAGGCGAGCACGGCCAGCACCCGGCGGTTGTCGTCGGGGGCAGGCGGGAGGTCGAGCTTGGCGAAGATGTTGTTGGTGTGCTTCGCGACCGCCTTCTCGGTCACGACGAGCTCGGCCGCGATCGCGGCGTTGGAGCGTCCCTCGGCCATCAACGCCAGGACCTCGCGCTCGCGGGGCGTGAGCCGCTCCACGGGCTGCTGGCGGGCCATCACCGCCGCCACCACCTCGGGGTCGAGCACGGTGCCGCCCCCGGCGACTCGTCGTAGCGCGTCGACGAACTCGCGGACGTCGCCCACTCGCTCCTTGAGCAGGTAGCCGACGCCGCCCTCCCCGTCGGCCAGGAGCTCCCGGGCGTAGATGCGCTCGACGTACTGCGAGAGGACGAGCACCGGGAACCCCGGCGCTCGCCGTCGTACGTCGACCGCTGCCCGCAGCCCCTCATCGGTGCCGGTCGGTGGGAGCCGCACGTCGAGCAGCGCGACGTCGGCCGCCGACGGGTCGGCCAGCGCGGCCGCCAGCGAGTCGGCGTCCTCCGCGGCCGCGACGACCTCGAAGCCCTGCGACTCGAGCAGCCGGATCAGGCCTTCCCGGAGGAGGGTCTGGTCCTCGGCGAGGACGACGCGCACGGGACCTCCAGCGTGACCAGGGTGGGCCCGCCGACCGGGCTCGACACCCTCATCGTGCCGTCGAAGGCCGCCAGCCGTCGCGCGACCCCCCTCATCCCCGTTCCCGTACCGGGATCGGCACCACCCCGGCCGTCGTCGCCGACGACCACGCGGAGGCAGTCGCCGTCGCGGCTCAGCTCGACCCAGGCGTGCGCGGCGTCCGCGTGCTTGCCGACGTTGGCCAGGCACTCGGCGACCGTGAAGTAGACGGCGGACTCGACCGGGGCCGGAAGCCTCTCGGCGAACGACCCGGTGACCGCGACCGGCAGCGCGAGGTCGAGTCCCAGCGCCTCGAGGGCGGAGCGGAGCCCACGGTCCGCGAGCACCGGCGGATGGATCCCCCGTACGACGTCGCGCAGGTCGCCGAGGGCGGCCCCGGTGGTCTGGCGCGCCTCGTCGAGGATGCGCCGTGCCTCCTCCGGGTCGCGCTCCATCAGGTCGGACGCCATCCCGAGGGTCAGCCCGAGGCCGACCAGCCGTGCCTGGGCGCCGTCGTGGAGGTCGCGCTCGATCCGCCGCAGCTCGGCCGCCGAGTGGTCGAGCGACTCGTTGCGGGTCTCGGTCAGCACCTCCACGCGCTGCTCGAGCCGCTCGGCCGTCCCGAAGGTGAGCAGCGCCCGGTCGAGCCTGCTGCGCGCCACCATGATCGGCCCGACCCCGAACCACCAGGCGACGCCGGTGACGACGAGCACGAGCAGCAGCACCACCAGCAGCGACATGGTGAGCGCGAGCGGCAGGGCGAGCAGCAGCCAGGCCTCGTCACGCCAGGTCATCGGGTCGGCGGCCCAGATCCGGAGCCGCTCCATCGGCCCAGCGTCGCCGGTCGGCCGGTAGGGCGACGGCACGGGTGAGCCGAGCACCTCGGCCGCCATCCGGCGGTGCCGGTCGGCCAGCCACCGGGTGGCCGGCAGGGTCAGCAGCAGGATCGGGATCCCGACCACGATCACGACCAGGACACCCGCGACCGCGTTGAGGATGAACAGGACCAGCGCAGGCACCGACAGCAGGACCTGTAGGGCGGCGTACCCCGTCAGGCGCAGTCGTCCGGCGTTCGTCATGGCCCCAGTGTCTCCGATCGGGGCCGAGGGGACAGTGGACGTAGCACCACCCTGCAGAGGGGTGCTCGCGCTCCTGCCCCGGCGGCCGCCGGCGGCGAGCCTGGAGTGGTTCGGAGATCTGCCCAGCCGAGGAGCCGCCATGAGTACCCACAGTGTCCTGTCCCACCTCCCCTTGCGCGCCGCGCGCTGGAGCGCCACCCATCCGTGGCGGGCGATCGGCGCGTGGTTCGCCTTCGTGGCGATCGCCGTGGCGCTCGCCGCGCTCGTCCCGACCAAGCAGACGACCGACGCCGACTATCGGCTCGGCGAGTCGGGCCGGGCGGACGCGATGGTCGCGGCGGGCCACTTCCCGGGCGGCCAGGTCGAGAGCGTGCTCGTCACGGCCCGTGACGGAGGCGCCCCCGCCCAGGGCGACGTCGTGCGGGCGGCAGCGGAGCTGCGCACCAAGGCCAGCGGCCTGAACGGCGTGACGGGTGTGTCGGCGCCGCAGTGGAACCCCGCGCACGACGCGGCGCTGGTCGACGTCCACCTCACGGACGCGGTCGACGACCCGGCCCCGGTCCAGGCGGCCGTGGCCGCCGTGGCGCGCGACCACACGGCACTGGAGCTCCGCGAGGCGGGCGACGTCTCGATCAACGACGCCGTCAACACCCGCGTCGCCGAGGACCTCCACTCGGCCGAGGGCATCAGCCTGCCGATCACGATCCTGCTGATGCTCCTGGCCTTCGGCGCCCTGATCGCCGCAGGGGTCCCGGTCCTGCTGGCGGTCACGTCGGTGGCCGCCACCATCGGCATCACCGCACCTCTGTCGCACCTGATCCACTCCGAGCCCACGGTGACCAGCATGATCGTGCTGATCGGGATGGCGGTCGGCGTCGACTACTCGCTGTTCTACCTCAAGCGCGAGCGCGAGGAACGCGCCAAGGGCCACTCCACGTTGGACGCCGTGGAGATCGCCGCGGCCACGTCGGGGCACTCCATCCTGGTCTCGGGCGCGGCCGTGATCGGCTCGATGGCGGGCCTGTTCATCGTGGGCGGAGCCACCTTCGACTCGCTCGCGACCGGTGCGATCGTGGTGGTGGCGGTGGCAGTCATCGGGTCCGTGACCGTGCTGCCGGCACTCCTGGCCAAGCTCGGCCGCTGGTCGGACCGACCCCGCCTTCCCCTGCTGTGGCGGGTCAACCGTCGGATCGGCCACGGTGGGATCAGCCGCCGCCTGCTGGCACCCGTCGTACGGCGGCCCGTCGCCGCACTCGTGATCGCCGTGGCGGCGCTGGTGCTGCTCGCCGTCCCGTCGCTCGGCATGAAGACCAACAACGCCAACCTGGACACGCTCCCCCGGTCGATCCCCCAGGTGCAGACGATGCACGCCATCGCGGCCGCGTTCCCGGCCCAGGGCACCACCGCGACGGTGGTCGTGCACGGCCCGGCCGACGAGCAGGCGCGCTACCGCAGCGCACTGGAGCACCTGGAGACGGCCGCCGCCGCGACGCCCGGCTTCTCACCGGCAGGGCCCGGGGCGATCGAGACCTCGAAGGACGGACAGACCCAGCGCCTCACGCTGCCGATCCGGTGGTCGTGGTCGGACCAGCGGGCGACCCAGGCCGTGCAGCACCTGCGCGACCAGCTGGTGCCGGACGCGTTCGACGGGCTGCCGGGCGAGCACGCCGTGGGAGGTGACGTCGCGGAGTCCCTCGACTACGCCACGCACGAGTCGAGCCGGCTCCCCTACGTGATCGGGTTCGTGCTGCTGCTGACCCTGGTGATGATGGCCTTGGCCTTCCGCAGCATCGTGGTCGCCCTGCTGTCGTCGGCGCTGAACCTGCTGTCGGTGGGAGTGGCGTTCGGGATCCTCACCCTCGTGTTCCAGCACGGCTGGCTGTCGGGACCGCTCGGTTTCACCAGCCCCGGCTTCGTGATCGAGTGGATCCCCCTCTTCGTGCTGGTCGTCCTGGTCGGGCTGTCGATGGACTACAACGTGTTCGTCCTCGCCCGGATCCGTGAGCACGCCGCCAACGGCCTGCCCGCGCGCGTCGCCGTGGAGCGCGGCATCACCGACACTGCCGGTGTGATCACCAGCGCAGCAGCGGTGATGGTCTCGGTGTTCGCGATCTTCATCACCCTGAGCATGCTGGAGATGAAGATGATGGGCGTCGCCCTCGCGGCCTCCATCCTGATCGACGCCACCCTGATCCGGCTGGTGATCATGCCCGCCGCCCTGGTGCTGCTGGGCGAGCGCGCCTGGTGGCCGGGACGCCTGCGTCGCCCCTACGGCGAGACCGTGGCGCCCGAGCCGGAGCTGGTGCGGGCGCGCTGAGACCCCGTCAGGAGGTACGGCGACGGCGGCACACCCCGTCGTACCTCCTGCCGGCTCTGGCACGATCCCCTGAGTGACACCCGACACCGACCGCAGCCGCTGGATCGCGGTGGTCGTGTGTTGCAGCGCGATGTTCATGACGCTGCTCGACGTCAGCGTCACCAACGTCGCGCTGCCGTCGATCGGCGACGACACGGGTGCCGGCGCCTCCCAGCTGCAGTGGATCGTCTCGGGCTACACCCTCGCGTTCGGGCTGGTGCCGGTGCTGGGCGGCAAGCTCGGCGACGACCACGGCCGGCGGCTGATGTTCCAGGTGGGGGTCGGCGGCTTCGTGGTCACGTCCGCGCTCTCGGGCCTCGCCCCGACCGCCGGCTTCCTGATCGGGGCTCGGGTGCTCCAGGGGCTGTTCGGCGGGCTGATCAACCCCCAGACCTCGGGACTGATCCAGCAGATGTTCCAGGGCAACGACCGCGGCCGCGCCTTCGGCGTCCTCGGTACGACGGTCGGGCTCGGCACCGCGATCGGGCCGCTCGTCGGCGGCGCGCTGATCGCGTTGGGCGGTCCGACCCTCGGGTGGCGGTTGGTGTTCTTCGTCAACATCCCGGTCGGCCTCGTCGTGATCGCCCTCTCCCGACGCCTGTTGCCACCGCCGGTCGAGACCACCCACCACCGTCTCGACGTGCTGGGCGCCGCGCTCCTCGGGGGCGCGACATTCTGCGTGCTGTTCGCCTGCGTGGAGTACGACGCGCTCCGCGACGCGCGCTTGGCGTGGCTGGCTCTCCCGGCCGCGGCCCTGCTCGGCCTCTTCCTGCGCCGGGAGCGACGACTCACCCTCGAGTCGCGAGACCCGCTGGTCGACCTGCGGCTGTTCCGGCGGCCGTCCTACGTGGCGGGCATCACGATGGCGCTGGCCTTCTTCCCCGCGATGGCCGGTCTGCCCCTGGTGCTGGCGCTCTACTACCAGCGCGGGCTCGGCTACACCGCGCTCGAGTCGGCGCTCGGCGTGACGGCGTACGCCGTGGGGAGCGCGGTGTCGGCGCCGCTGGCCGGGCGCGTGGTCACCCGGATCGGGCGGCGGCTCGTGGTCGCCGGGGCCGTCACCTTCGGCGTCGGCGCGATCGCGATGGCGGTCATCGCCACCCACATCCCCGACGGTCATGCGACGCTCGCCCTCGCGCCGCCGCTGTTCGTGATGGGCTGCGGCCAGGGGATGCTGATCACGCCCAACCAGACGCTGGCGCTGATGGACGTCGACCCGCTGATGGGGAGCGCCGCCGGTGGTGTCCTCCAGACCGGCCAGCGGATCGGGCTCGCGATCGGTCAGGCGCTGATCGGTGCCGTCTTCTTCACCTCGCTCACAGGAGACAGCACCGCGTCGTACTCGCGGGCCCTCGGGCATGCGGTGATCGCGGCGATCTGCTTCGTCTCGATCGCGGTGGCGATCGGCGTCCACGACCTGGTCCGGACCCGACGCCGTGAGCAGGTCTCCGATGCCGCACGACCGAAGACCGGCGCCCCGTGAGGGACGCCGGCCCTGGGTGGACCACAAGGTCAGGCGGGCGCGCCCACCGGCTGAGCCGCTGCGGTCACATCCTTGGCTGCCCGGCGCGAGTGCCAGAAGCCGATGCCCGCGAGCAGGAACATGAGCGCCGCGCCGATGAAGGCGGCGATGGCGCCGATGCCGGCGATCGTCCCCATGGTCGCGAACGCGTAGCCGTAGAGCAGCAGACCGCGGAGGGTGGAACCCATGAACATGGTCTGGCGCAGACCGGCGAGGTCGGTGCAGGCCTGGGTAGCAGCAGCCTTCGGGTCGCTCGCGCACTGCTGGATGTACTGGCCACTGACCTCGGAGTAGGTCTTGCCGCCGGAGGCCTCGTTCATGTGAACGGCGATGTAGTGGTCGGCGTAGGCACGGGCCTGGGGGCCGGTCGTCAGCTTCTGGCCGGCGAACTGCTTGAGCGCGGCCTGGTCCGAGGCGGGCAGGTCGGAGAGTCCGGTCTCCGTGGTCGGCATGGTGATGTGCTGGGCGGAGAGCTGGTTGGTCACCTCGTTGTTGATGAAGGTGCTCGCCCAGGTCAGCAGACCGCCGGCGACGACGAGCATGACTGCCAGGAGCAGGCCCGTCCATGAGATCAACTTGTCAAGCGTGGCGCGCATGATGTTCACCTTCTCTGTCGGGTTCCCGGACCTTCCGAAGACCCTCTACCCCCAGGCTGGTGCCCCGGGATCTGCGCTCGTAGGGCTGTAGGTCACCGCCGGCGCCGCCAAGGGTCCCCCCGCCGGGGGACCTATGCGGCCTAGGGTGGTGGGTGTGGAGGACCCCGATCCGGCGCGGTCCGCGGCGCAGCGTCTGGCCGAGCTGACCGGCGTGCCGCAGCATCGCGCGGTCGTCGTGCTCGGCTCCGGCTGGAGCCCGGTCGCCGAGGCCCTCGGCCGGCCCCGGGCGACGCTGCCGATGACCGAGCTCCCCGGCTTCGTGGCCCCCGTGGCCGAGGGCCACTGCGGCACCGTCGCGTCGTACGACCTGGACGGCGTGCCGGTCCTGGTGCTGTTCGGCCGGACGCATCTCTACGAGGGTCTCGGCCTCGCGCCCGTGGTCCACGGCGTCCGCACCGCCGCGGCCGCCGGGTGCACGACGGTCGTGCTCACCAACGCGAACGGGTCCTTGCGCCGCGACTGGGAGCTCGGCCGGGTCGTCCTGGTCCGCGACCACCTGAACCTGACGGCGACCTCGCCGCTGGTGGGCGCTCGCTTCGTCGACCTCACCGACTGCTGGTCGCCCCGCCTCCGCGGCCTGGCTCGCGAGCTCGACCCGTCTCTCGAGGAAGCGGTCTACGCCTGGCTGCCGGGACCGCACTACGAGACGTACGCCGAGGCCGAGTGGGTCCGGCGTACCGGTGCCGACGTGCTCGGGATGTCGACCGTCCCGGAGGCGATCGCCGCCCGCGAGTGCGGGCTCGAGGTCGTCGGACTCTCGACGGTGACCGCTGTGGAGGGCGACGATGCGGGAATCGACCCGAGCGAGGTGGTCGTTGTCGCTGAGGCGGCAGCGGAACGGACCGGGCCGCTGCTGGCAGACCTGCTGAGGAGGGGAACGAGATGACCACGACCGAGCGACCCGCACGACGGGCACCGGCGGCACCGGGTGGGATCGAGGCCAACGGCATCAACGTGATCGACGAGTCCGAGCGCCGCGGCACGCCCGCCGGGCTGTTCTGGCCCTGGTGCGCCTCCAACATCTCGGTGCTGGCGGTGTCCTACGGCGCGTTCGTGCTCGGGTTCGGGATCGGGCTGTGGCAGGCGGTCATCGCCTCGGTCGTCGGTGCGGTGCTGTCGTTCTTCCTCGTCGGCCTCGTCTCGATCGCCGGCAAGCGCGGCTCGGCGCCCACGCTCGTCTTGTCCCGAGCGCCGTTCGGACGCTGGGGCAACACCCTGCCCGGACTGGTGTCCTACGTGCTGCTGGTGGGCTGGGAGACCGTGCTGGTGGCCCTGTCGACGCTGGCGACGGCCACCGTCTTCGAGCGGCTGGGCTGGAGCCACGGCAACGCCACCAAGATCGTCGCGTTCGTCGTCGTCGCGCTGGTGATCGTGCTGGCCGGGATCATGGGCTTCGACCTGATCATGCGCCTGCAGAAGTACCTCACGATCGCGTTGATCGTCGTGACCGTCGTCTACGTCGTCCTGACGTGGGACCACATCCACTTCGACACGCTGCGCGCGATCCCGCACGGTGGCACGAGCGCGGTGATCGGCGCGGGGGTGCTGGTGATGACCGGGTTCGGCGTCGGATGGGTCAACACCGGCGCGGACTACTCGCGCTACCTCCCGCGCAACGCGTCGACGGCCGGCGTCGTCTGGTGGCCGACGTTCGGCGGGAGCCTGCCCGTGGTCATCCTGGTGACCTACGGCATCCTCCTGGCCGGCTCGTCGCAGCAGCTGAGCGACGCCATCGGCAGCGACCCGATCGGGGCGCTGACCACGATCCTGCCGACCTGGTTCCTGCTGCCCTTCGCGATCGTGGCCGTGCTCGGACTGGTCAGTGGCGCGGTGATGGACATCTACTCGTCGGGCCTGACCCTGCTGACCCTCGGGCTGCCGGCGCCGCGCTGGGTGGCGGCGGCCATCGACGGCGTCCTGATGGTCCTCGGAGCCATCTACATCATCTGGATCTCGGGCTCCGACTTCATCTACGTCTTCGAGGGCTTCCTGATCACCCTCGGCGTCCCGATGGCCGCGTGGTGCGGGGTGTTCCTGGCCGACCTGCTCCTGCGCCGCCGCGACTACGACGAGGCCGCCCTCTTCGACGCGCGTGGGAGGTACGGCGCCGTCGGCCTGCCGGCGGTCGTCTCCATGGTGGTCGCGGCCGTCGTCGGCTGGGGGCTGGTGGTCGCCCCGTTCGGCTCCAAGGGCCTCGGCTGGCTCGGCTACCTGCTGGACCCGTTCGGGCTCGGCGGCAAGACCGGTACCTGGGCCTTCGCCAACCTCGGCGTGCCCGTCGCCCTGGCGATCGGCTTCGTGGGCTACCTGCTCCTCGGCAGCGTCGGCGTACGACGGCAGGAGCGCGACGAGCAGCCGGCGGGGGTGTGAGTCGCTCGTCTCGGTTTCATCATGTGATGCAGGTGAACCTCGGCTTCACACGGTGAGCTCGCCATGAGAAGTCGAGGTTCACCACCTGAACATGATGAAGCTGGGAAACCGAGCCCAGCCCAGCCAGCCGTCAGGAGAGAGCGGCCCGCTCGGCGCCGATCGTGGTGTCGTCGCCGTGGCCGGTGTGGACGACGGTGTCGTCGGGGAGCGGCAGGAGTCGAGCCCGGATCGACTCGACGATGAGAGAGCCGTCGCTGTAGGAGCGACCCGTCGCACCGGGGCCGCCCTGGAACAGCGTGTCGCCGGTGAAGACACAGCCCAGGTCGGGTGCCAGGAGGCAGACCGAGCCCGGGGAGTGTCCAGGGGTGTGGAGCACCGTCAGCGACGAGCCCGCCACCGGGACCGACATCGCGTCGGTGAGGTCGACGTCCCACAGGAAGTCGGGATGCGTGAGCTCCCACAGGGGCCGCTCGTCCGGGTGGAGGAGGATCGGCGCCGTCACGGCCTCGCGCAGCGCGACCGCGACGCGCACGTGGTCGTCGTGGGCATGGGTACAGACGATCGCGCTGACGCGGCGCTGCCCCACCACCGCGAGGATGCCCTCGACGGAGTGGGGTGCGTCGATCACCACGCAGGACTCGTCGTCGCCGATCACCCACACGTTGTTGTCGACGTCGAAGGTCTGCCCGTCGAGGCTGAACGTTCCGCTGGTGACGCCGTGGCCGACGCGCAGGGTCGGCGACGGGGTCAAGAGAAGACCACCACGCTGCGGAGCACGTCGCCGTGGTGCATCTTCTCGAACGCCGCCTCGACGTCGCCGAGGGCGATCTCCTCGGACACGAAGGCGTCGAGGTCGAGCCTGCCCTGCTGGTAGAGCGAGACGAGCATCGGGAAGTCGCGCGAGGGCAGGCAGTCGCCGTACCAGCTGGACTTCAGCGCGCCACCCCGCCCGAACACGTCGATCAGCGGGATGTCGGGGATCCGCATGTCGGGAGTGGGTACGCCGACCAGGACGAGCGTGCCGGCCAGGTCGCGCGCGTAGAAGCCCTGCTTCCAGGTCTCGGGTCGGCCGACGGCGTCGATGACGACGTCGGCGCCGTTGCCCCCGGTGAGCGCCTGGATCGCCTCGACCGGGTCGACCTCCTTGCTGTTCACGGTGTGGGTGGCCCCCATCGAGGTGGCCCCGGCGAGCTTGCGGTCGTCGACGTCGACGGCGATGACCGTCTCCGCGCCGGCCAGCACCGAGCCGGCGATCGCCGCCGATCCGACGCCGCCGCAGCCGATCACGGCCACGCTCTTGCCGCGCCCGACAGCGCCGGTGTTGATCGCCGCGCCGAGGCCCGCCATCACGCCGCAGCCCAGCAGTCCGACCGCGGCCGCTCGCGCCGAGGCGTCGACCTTGGTGCACTGCCCCGCGGCCACGAGCGTCTTCTCCGCGAACGCGCCGATGCCCAGGGCCGGCGAGAGCTCGGTGCCGTCGGCGAGAGTCATCCGCTGGGTGGCGTTGTGGGTGGCGAAGCAGTACCACGGCTCGCCGCGCAGGCAGGCCCGGCAGTCGCCACAGACCGCGCGCCAGTTCAGGATCACGAAGTCACCGGGAGCCACGGAGGTCACGTCGTCGCCGACCGCCTCGACGACGCCGGCCGCCTCGTGCCCGAGCAGGAACGGGAAGTCGTCGTTGATCCCGCCCTCGCGATAGTGCAGGTCCGTGTGGCACACCCCGCACGCCTGCACCTGGACCACTGCCTCACCGGGCCCGGGGTCGGGGACGTTGATCGTCTCGATGCTGACCGGCTCACCCTTGGCTCGCGCGACGACTGCCTGGACCTGTTGCATGCACCCCTCCTGAATGACGGTACAGCCACCCTACGGGGAACAGGGGATGCGCGACGACCCCGAGTCCGGCAACCTTTGTCGTGTCGAGGAGGTCCTATCCGCATGATGACGAGATTCCTGCGCCCGCTGACCCTGGCCGCGGTGGCGACGCTGGTGATGATCGCGCCGCTGGCCGGCACGCCGACCAGCCCCGCCACCGACCTGGCCTCCCGTACGCCGGGCCGTGCTGCCGCGACCCTCCCGGTCACCGGACTGCCCACCGGGGCCCGGCCGGCGATCGCCTACGCCTTCGCCACGAAGCCGGCGTTCCTGGGCGGGAACTTCCGCGTCCACCGTCCCTCGGGGGCCGTCTCGCGGATCGGGTTCCTCGCCCTCGGCCAGTGGTCGACCATGGGCCGTGGCGTGTTCGGGATCGCGGCCACCGAGGTCGGCCCGCAGCTCCAGCGGATCGACGCGCACGGGAGAGTCGTCCGGAAGCAGTTCCTGACCCACTTCGGGCTCGCCATCTCTCCCGACCACTCGATCGTGAGCTGGCTCGACAACCGCCGCCGCCCGCACGACCTGGAGGGCCGCGGCGCGCGAGAGTTCACGCTCCCCCGCGTACCCCGAGGTGACGAGGTCGGGGCAGTCGCGGGTGCCAGGACCTGCAAGGAGCAGGCCCCCGAGGGAGGTGGCTGCACGGTCTTCGTGAACGCCGCCCGCAACCGCGGGGTCTTCGTGTCGACGTCCCACGGCATCGTGGGCCGGATCGGGCCGATGCTCCACGTGACCGACGTCAACCAGCAGGGTCGCGTGACCGGGCTGGTCTCGCGGGCCACGACGGGCCACCCCGCCTGCTGGGGCGTCTTCGGGCCCGGCGGGCACCGCGCCTGGAAGACCTGCCGGTACGCCCTCGACTCCTTCTCCGACGACGGCCGCCGGGTGCTGGGCGAGCACCGCCAGGCGAAGTGGGACAGCATCACCCGCTTCGCGATCTTCCGCCACGACGGCAGCATCGCCCGCGCCTACACCTTCCGCCCCGGACCCAAGCGCAGCCTGACGCGGCTCACCTGGGAGGACTCGACCCACCTGCTCGGCGTCCTCCGCGTCGGCAACACCTGGTCGATCGTCCGGGTCGGCGTCGGCGGCGTCGTCGAGTACGCCGTCCCGCCCGTCGCAGCCGTCAACGAGTTCACCCCGTTCGCGCTCCCGATCCGCTGACCCGTCCGGCTCGATCTCGCGATCGATGCAACCCTTCGCGCGTCGACGTCGTCGTCGGAGTGAGAGCCGACGAGGATGGGGACGCCGATGCGGCAGAGCGAGGCGAGGGGAGGCGCGATGGTCCGCGCTCTCCCCCGGTCGGGTGGCCCTGACTTCGAGGACTGGCTGGCTGCCCGGGAGGGCGCACTGCAGCGCACGGCTCACCTCCTGACCGGTGACGTCCACTCCGCCCAGGACCTGGTCCAGACCACGCTGGCGCGGCTCTACCTGCGCTGGGACCGCGTCCGCGGCGCCGACAACATCGACGCCTACGCCCGCACGGCCCTGGTCAACGAGTTCCGCTCCTCGTGGCGTCGCGCGGGTCGACGCCCGGAGCTGGTCGTCGCCGCCGTCCCGGACACGGCGGCCGCGGAGGCACCGCCGTACGACGGCAGCCGCGACGCGGTGTGGCGGTTCGTGTGCTCGCTGCCGCCCAAGCAGCGGACCGTCGTCGTTCTCAGGTTCTACGAACAGCTGACCGAGACCGAGATCGCCCACCTGATGGGGATCTCGGTCGGCACCGTCAAGTCCCAGAGCAGCCGCGCTCTTGCTGCGCTCCGGGCCCGACTTCCCGACCATCCCGAGATCTCCGGAGAGGAGACCGGCCGATGACCACCGAGGACCTGCTGACTCGGACCCTCACCGGGGTCACCGAGACCACGGAGTACCCGACCACCCCGATGGCGACCGTGGTCGCTCGCTCGCGGGCGATCCGAGGTGGGCGTCGCCGCCGGGTCGCGGCACTCACCGCGGCCGCGGTCGTCGTCGCCGGCGGCGTCTCCGCCACCCTGCTCCTGGGCCACGGCGGTGACTCGACCCCGGGGCCTGCCGGTCCCTTGGGCGAGCTCCCGCAGGGCGCGGCACCGCAGCTCGACTACCTGGACGGCGACACGTTCGTCGCGAGCACCGGGGTCCGTGTCTCGTCGCCCACCTTCGGCCGGGCCGTGAACGCGGTGCGCTCGCAGGGCGGGGTGTTGGTGACGTCGCGTGGCACCACCCGTCACCCGAACCTGTCGATCAGCGTCGTCACCGGCGGCGTGACGACTCGCCTCGGCTGTGGCGCCTCGTCCTTCGCCGTCCCGTCCGACGGGGGTGACCCGGTCTACTGGCTGGCCGACGGATGCCAACCGGCGAGCGGGGGTTCCCTGGTGCAGGGTGACGCCCGGACCCCCACCCCCCAGGGCGCGACCTTCGCGCCGGTCGGCCTCACGAACGGCGGCGTCGTCGTGTTCACGGTGTCGCTCGGCCTGCACCTTCCCTCGCACGCTCTGGTGATCCCTCCCGGCCACCGGGCCGCGGTCCCGCTCCGGCTGGGGATGCCGACGGCGGCCTCGGCGGCCGGTGACCTGGTCGCAGGCAAGGCACGCGACTTCCAGCGCTCAGCGGTCGTCGACGCCACCACGGGCGCGGTGCTCTGCGCACCGCCCCGGCGTGGACGCTCCAGAAGTTCTCCGCCTCCGGCCGCTACGTGGCCGGGATCCAGAGCGTCGGGGTGCAACCGTCGGCCGACGTCGGCGACATCGTCGGCGTCTGGGACGCCGCCACCGGCCACCCGGTGCTGCAGAAGGTGCTCCCGGGCCTGATCGTCGACGCCGAGGGCTGGGAGGGAGACGACTCCCTGCTCGTGGTCGCCGAGGACCGCGACGGGCAGGAGGCGATCCTCCGGGTCGGCCTCGACGGCAGCGTCACCCGCACCACGCCGGTGGTGCGCGGCGTCCCGCGGCCGGCCGAGGGCCGTCCTCCGCTGGCCACGCTGCGTCTCGCCGCCACCCCCTAACGGCGCGGCTCTGCCACGATGGAGACCTCGGCGAGTCGCCCGCGTCGGGACGGCGACGACCCGAGGAGCGCCGAGGACCCCACCGACCGTCGACGGGAGGCACGATGCCCGGAGCCGTCCCGCTGTCCAGCGGTCCCCGCTTCGACGACTGGCTCCCGGCCGGTGAGGGCGCACTCCAGCGCACCGCCCATCTCGTGACCGGCAACGTGTACGAGGCGCAGGACCTCGTGCAGAACACCCTGGCCCGGCTCTACCACGGGTGGGGCCGGATGCGCGACGTCGATGATCTCGACGCCTACGCCCGCCGGGTGCTCCTCGACGAGCTCCGCACTGGATGGCGTCGGCCGGGACGCCGGGCCGAGCCCCTGGTCGAGGTGCTCCCCGCCCGCCCCGTGCCGGGCTCGCCGTCGTACGACGAGAGCCGCGAGGCGGTCTGGGACCTCGTCTGCTCGCTGCCGTCCACGCAGCGCGTCCCGGTCGTGCTCCGCTTCCACGACCAGCTGTCCGACGCCGAGATCGCCGACCTGACCCGCACCCCCGTCGACACCGTGACGTCGCGGAGCAGCCACGCCCTCGCCGCGCTGCGCGCGTGGCTGCTCGACCATCCCGAGATCACCGGCGACGACCGCGCTGCCACCTCAGGAGGCCCGGCGACGCCGAGGACGTGCTCACGCGGACCCTGACCGAGGTCGTCGGGACGACCGCGTACCCCACCACGTCGATGACGACCGTCGCCGCCCGCTCGCGCGCGCTCGTCCACGCATGCCGCCGCGTGACGGCCCTGGTCGCCGCGGCGGTGCTGGTCGCCGCAGGTGCGGTGGTGGTCCGGGGGAACCAGCACGACCACGCGACGACCGCTCGCCCGGCCGGGCACCACGCCCCGGCGGGGTCGCTCCTCGACCTCCCGCAGGGAGCGGCCCCGCGGGTGGCGTTCCTCGACGGAGACGCGTTCGTCACCCCCAGCGGTGAGCGCCTCACGGCGCCGGCGTTCCGCACGGCCACGAACGCGACGACCTTCGGCCGCGGTGTGCTGGTGGCGGGCCGGACGACGACGCAGAGACCGTTCGCGGCCATCTCACTGGCGTCGGGCGGCTCCACGCGGCGACTCGGCCGCGGGACCCCCTCGTTCGCCGTGGGGAGCGGCGACCCGGCGTACTGGCTCTCCCAGGGGTGCCGGTTCGTCGGCCCGGGCCGGCTGTTCCACGGGACGACGGTCACGCCGACGTCGAAGGGCGTGATCTACTCGCCGGTCGGGAGCACGAGCCGCGGCCTGGTGGCCGACGGCACCCCGGTGCTCGCGCAGGGCGCCGGGTCGAGCGGACCGGTCCTGGTCGCACCGAACGGCTCGCGCAGCCGGATCCCCGACGTCACCGACGTCTCGGCAGCGTCACCGTCGGGAGACCTGGCGGTGGGGACCGACTCGTCGGGCGACAGCGTGGTGACCGAGCTGTCGACCGGTGCGGTGCAGTGGCGTGCCCCGCGGTGGACGCTGGGGCACTTCTCGTCCTCGGGTCGCTACGTCGTGGCGATGCAGAACCTCGGCGCGCAGAGCCTGCAGGGGGTCGGCGACGTGATCGGAATCAGGGACGCCGCCACGGGTCACCGGGTCACCTCCGAGGTCCTGCCCGGCCTGAGCATCGTGCGAGCTGCGGTGTGGGAGGGCGACCGCTCGGTCCTGGTGGTCGCCGAGGACCGCGAGGGGCGGCAGGCGATCGTGCGGGTCGGCCTCGACGGCGCGATCACCCGCGCAACACCCGTGGCACCGGCCGGCCAGGGAGCTTCGCCTCGCCTCCGCTCCCTGACCGGCGGGCTCTGCCACGATTGCAACCTTCCCCTCCCCCGTCGCGTCTTGGTGGCAACGAGGGGAGGAACCCATGGCAGGACCCGACCGACCACCCACGGGGGCAGTCGCTGTGGCCGACCGGCACGACGCGCGGACGCCGACTTCGCGGCGACCTCGCGCCCGGCAGGCGAGCCTGCTCCGGACGGCGTACCTGCTGACGGGCAACCGCCACGACGCCGAGGACCTCACCCAGACGGCGTTCGCCAGCTCTACCTGTCGTGGGACAAGGTGCGCGACCACGGCGCCATCGACGGCTACGTACGGCGGATCCTGGTCAACGAGCACAACTCACTGTGGAGACGTGCCTGGAAGCGGCGCGAGCACGTGCAGGAGCAGCGGTCCTCGACCGGCCCGTGCACGACGCCCCCGACGACGGCACCGGTTCCGAGCTCTGGACCCTCGTCCAGACCCTGCCCCGCAAGGCGCGCGCGGTGGTGGTCCTGCGCTACTACGAGGAGCTGAGCGAGGCCGAGACGGCCGCCACCCTCGGCATCTCGGTCGGCACCGCGAAGTCGCAGACCAGCCGGGCGCCGCTGCGCTCCGGACCCGTACCCCCCAGAGCCTCGACCCCGCGGAACCGAGGAGGACCGATGAACGACGACGACCTGACCACCGACCTGGGCCGGCGCTCCACGACCACTCCGACGCCATGCGCGGCTCCTCGCTCGCCCTGGCCGACGTGAAGGGCAAGGCCCGCTCGATCAGGCGCCGGCGCGCGGCGACCGCCGTGGGTGGCGCGGTCGCGGCGGTTGCCCTGGATCGTCCCCACCGCGGCGATCGCGAGCCACCAGGGTCACCGGACGACGCCGATGCCGCCGGCCACGCAGAGCATCACCCTGAGCCCGAGCCCCACCGCGTCGGACGACGCACAGCCGCTGACCGGCGTCCTCGACGTCCGACCTGCCGACCGGTGCCGCACCGGCGATGGACTACCTGCAGGACGGCACGTTCCACGTCGCCGACGGGTCGACCTTCGCCGTCGGCACCCGGCACACGCCGTCCGAGTTCGTGGAGCTGGCCGACGGGTCGGTCGTCTGGCGGACTGTCGACCCCAGTGGCCAGGCCTACGTCGAGATCCGTGACCCCGACGGCACCTACCACAGCCCGGAGCGCATCGCCTCCGACCTGAGTGTCAACGCGGCCCACAGCATCGTCGCCGGGTGACCCCGTCGAGCCAGGTGATGATCTGGGAGGGATGGGCGAGCGGGCCGCGCGCGCTGGGTGGCCTCATCCCCGGCACCGACCTGCGGATCGGACCGGTCACGGGCACCGGCGCCGCGGCCCCCGGCAAGCCCGGGCCGAGCTGTGCGCGAGTCGACCTGGACCGTCATCGTCAACGTGCGCGACGGCTCCGCCCCGGGACAGCCCTGGGAGGTCAGCGACTCAGGGTCGCAGCCGTTGCGGGATGGCGGCTACCTGGACATCCGCGACGTCAGCGACGCCGGGCTGACCATCGGCCTGACCAAGGCGACGGACTCCAGCACCTGCTCGAAGCTCCTCGGCGGCGGCGAGTTCCAGGGGTTCGCGACCTGCAAGACCAGCTCGCCAGCTTCTCGCCCGACGGGCGGCTGATCCAGGCCTGGCCGGGCTACTTCGACGGATCGGCCCCGGCGGGATCGCGGTCTCCACCTGGAGGGGAAGCGGCTGTTCGAGCGCAGCGCCACGGAGCAGGTGCAGTCCGACGACGACGGGGAGCCTGGGAGGACGACACCCACCCGCTCGTCGCGATCTACCAGGACGGGCGGTGGGCACTGGTCCGGTTCGCGTCGGACGGCTCGATGGAGTACGCCGTCGCACCGGCCAAGGGTCCGTACGACGCGAACCCCTTCATCCTCCCGACCGGGGCTGGCTGGGCCTCTCTCTGACTCGTCGGCCCCGCTTGTCACGCGGGGGTATCATCTGTCTAAGATCCCGCAGAGCACGCACCCAGTGAACCACAGCACCTCACCTCTAGTGCCCGACCCGCTTGGCCGATCCAGGCGCCCAGGGTCAGGCCACGACCTCGGTGACCGGCTGCGACGAGTCGGCCGGCAGGTCGAGAGCGGACGGCGTCCGACCGCGGGCGACCAGCTCGGCGCCGAGCGCGGCCACCATCGCGCCGTTGTCGGTGCACAGCCCGGGTCTCGGGACCCGGACCCGGATCCCCTTCGCCTCGGCCCGCTCGGTCGCCATCGCCCGGAGCCGGGAGTTCGCGGCCACCCCGCCGCCGATCAGGATGTCCTCGATGCCCTGGTCGGCGGCGGCGTCGAGCGCCTTGCGCACCAGCACGTCGCAGACCGCCTCCTGGAAGCTCGCCGCCATGTCGCCGACCTCGATGGTGATGCCGTCGCGCTGCTGGGTCTCGACCCAGCGGGCGACCGCGGTCTTCAGGCCGGAGAACGAGAAGTCGAAGCGGTGCCGCTCGAGATCGCGCCGCCTGGTCAGCCCGCGCGGGAAGTCGATGGTGACCTGCCCGTCGCGCGCGGCGCGGTCGATGTGGGGACCGCCGGGAACGGCAGCCCGAGCAGCCGGGCGACCTTGTCGAACGCCTCCCCCGCCGCGTCGTCGATCGTGGAGCCGAGCGGCTCGACCCGCCGTCGTGACGTGACGTCCTCGACGCGGAGCAGGCTGGAGTGGCCACCGCTGACCAGCATCGCCAGGCACGGCGGGCAGCGGCCGTGCTCGAGCTGGTCGACCGCGACGTGGGACGCCAGGTGGTTGACGCCGTAGATCGGCTTGCCCAGGCCGATCGCCAGCGCCTTGGCGGCGGCCACGCCGACGAGCAGCGCGCCGGCCAGTCCGGGCCCGCTGGTCACGGCGATCGCGTCGACGTCGTGCAGGCGATGCCGGCGGTCTCGCAGGCCCGCTCGAGCGTCGGGACCATCGCCTCGAGATGGGCACGGCTGGCGACCTCGGGTACGACGCCACCGAAGCGGGCGTGCTCCTCGACGCTGCTGGCGACGGCGTCGGCCAGCAGCGTGTGGCCGCGGACGATCCCGATGCCGGTCTCGTCGCAGGACGTCTCGATGCCGAGGACCAGCGGCTCGTCGCTCACGCGATCTCCTTGAAGAGGATCACCGCGGTCGTCCCGTCGGCGTAGTAGCGCGGCCGCCGGTCGATCTCGGTGAAGCCGCGGGCGGCGTAGAAGGCACAGGCCACGTGGTTGTCCTCGCGCACCTCGAGCAGCAGTCGGTCGGCGTGGCGGGTGAGCGCCTCGTGCTCGACCCGCGCCAGGAGGCCGGACGCGAGGCCGGTACGCCGGTGGGTCGCCGCCACCGCGATCCGCTGCAGCTCGGCGACGTCGGCGACGACGCTCACCGCGGCGTAAGCGATCGGTCGTCGCCCTCGGTGGCGACGAGGTCGAGCGGGTCGGGTCTCGCCCCGAGACGCCTCGGCCACCAGCCCCGGCGGCCAGGCGTCGGAGCCGAGCGCGGCCCGCTCCAGGGCGGCCACCGCGTGGTGTCGTCGGCCCCGGCCAGGCGGACCTCGACCTGCGGCATGGTCACGACACCTGCTTCGGCGCCGCGGGGGCGATCGCGTCCGGGCGGCGCAGGTAGAGCGGCTCGGGGTCGCGCAGCTCGGCCAGCTCCTCGGTCACCGCGCGGGCCAGCCAGCCGGCACTGGGAGCACGGGCCCGCGCGGGTCGGAGAAGTCGGCCGGGTAGAGCACCGCCCCCTCCCCGACGACCGGGCCGGCCGTCGCACCGTCGGCCGGCCTGAGCGACCTCGGGTCCCTCGAGCCGGCGCCCGGTCGTCGTACGACGCCAGGTAGACCTCCTTGCGCCGCGCGTCGGTGGCGACCACGAAGTCGCTCCGACCGGCTCCGGTCCGAGCGCCGCCTCGACCGCGAGCACGTCGAGCGAGCACACGCCGTAGACCGGGATCTCGAGCACGAGCGCCAGCGTGCGCGCGGTCACCAGCCCGACCCGCAGGCCGGTGAACGGCCCGGGCCGACCCCGACCGCGATCGCGGTGAGGTCCTGCCGCACGACGCCGGCGTCGGCCAGCACCGCCTCGATGGCGGGGCGAGCGCTCGCCGTGCTTCATCCGCTCGGTCGACCGACGCTCGGCGACGACGTCCTCGCCGTCGTGGAGGGCGACGGTCACGCAGGGCGTGGCCGTGTCGAAGGCGAGCAGCACGGGTCCGAGGTTACTGACCCCTCCCAGCCTGCGCCGAACCGGGTTCAGACCGGGAGCGCCCGCCAGTGGCTGGTCACCCGGCCGTCCTCCGCCGACCAGGTGGAGGGCGAAGCTCGGCGGGGCGTCGTACCAGAGGGTCGGCAACGCCTCGGCGTCGGCGGTCACGGTCGACACGACCCCACCACCGATCAGCAGCGGCCGCCCGGCGAAGGTCGTCGTCGCCATCGTGTGGGCATGGCCGACGAGGACCGCGACGACCTGCGGATGACGGTCCCACCACCGCCGCCAGGGCGTCACCGTCGCGGAGCCGGATCGGGTCCATCAGCGCCAGCCCGATGGTGGTCGGCGGGTGATGGAGACAGACGTACGCCGGCCCGGCGTCCTCGGCGAGCCGCGCGTCGAGCCAGGCCAGCTGGTCCTCCCCGAGCCGGCCCGGGTCGACCCGACCGGTCTCGTCGGCGTCGACCAGAGAGTCGAGCATCACGAACCGCGAGCCGCCCGCCTCGACGACGGTCCGCGTCGCGATCCCGAGCCCGGCGACGAACGCGTCACGCACGTCGTGGTTGCCGGGGCAGACCGCGAGCGGGCCGTCCCAGCGGTCGAGCCAGGCCCGGGCGGCGGCGTACTCCTCGGGCAGGCCGTGGTCGGCCACGTCGCCGGTGACGACCAGCACGTCGGGCCGGGGGTCCATCGCCAGGAGGTGGTCCATGACCAGGGTGTTGCGAGTGGCGGGATCCTGGACCTCGTTGCCGAAGTGTGTGTCGCTGACATGGGCGATCACGAACATGTCGTCCACCCTGGCACGGGCCGCCGTCCCGGGGCGCTCAGCGCGTGAGGGCCGGCAGGCGGACGCCGAGCCAGCGGCGCCCGACGGGTGCGAGCCGCACCCGCCGCGGGTCGAGCCCGCCGTCGCGGGCGGCCTCGTCGGCGACCGCCCGCTCGATGCGCACCTCGAGCCGGTCGTCGGCCAGCCCCTCGGCCATCCCCTCGCCCCACTCGACGACGGTGACGGCCTCGTCGAGCGAGGTGTCGAGGTCGAGGTCGTCGAGCTCGGCGACGCCGCCGAGCCGGTAGGCGTCGACGTGCACCAGGGCCGGTCCGTCGGCCAGCGAGGGGTGCACGCGCGCGATCACGAACGTCGGCGAGGTCACGTCGCCGCGGACACCCAGACCGGCACCGAGCCCCTGCGTCAGCGTGGTCTTCCCGGCACCCAGCTCGCCGGAGAGCACCACGACGTCGCCCGGCCGCAGCAGGGCGCCAGCGAGGCGCCGAGCGCCCGCATCGACTCGGCGTCGGGGGCGTCGTACGTCGCGGGCGCCGGCCGCGCCGCAGCTCGACGTACGGCGAGTGCCGCCGGTCCGGCGAAGCCGTGCTCGCGCCAGAACGCGACCGTGCCGGGCAGCTCCTCGCGGGCCAGCACCGCGACGTCGTCGTAGGCCTCGGCGGCGGCGAGCGCCTCGGCGACCAGCGCGGTGGCGACGCCGTGGTCACGCACCTCGGGCAGCACGCCGACCCGGCGCAGCCACAGGGTGCGCCCCTCCGGGTCGAGCACCAGCGCACCGACGTCGCGGCCGTCGGCGCGGGCGACCAGGCCGCCGTGGGCGCAGCGCCGCCGGCGACCGACTCCTCGGTCTCGCCGAGCGCGTCGGCCGGCGGGTCGACGGGCGGTCGGGCGGCGAACGCGGCGCGCACGATCTCGAGCACGGTCGGCGGCGTCGCTCGGGCCCGACCCGCCGGATCGCGGGGTCGCCGGTGGGCGCCGCGCGGTCACCGGCGGTCGGCCCGGTCACCGGCCGCGGCGAGCAGCTGGTCGAGCTCGGCGTTGACGTCGTCGTGCCGCTCCATGATCACCATGTGCCCGGCGCCCTCGCACTCCAGCAGCGACGAGCCGGCGATGTAGGCGTGGAGCTTGCGGCTGTGACCGATCGAGGTGATCTTGTCGGCGGTGCCGCAGATGATGCTCGTCGGCACCACCGAGAGCGCCTTGACCGTCTCGAACTTGTCGAGCGCCGCGAAGTTGGAGAAGAACTCCGCGACCACCCCGAACGGCGTCGACGAGAGCATCCGGTCGACGAACTCGACGTACGACGCGGGCACGTCGTCGCCGAAGGCGAGCTCGTCGGTGGCCACCAGCGCCACCGAGCGGCCGAGCCGCCGCAAGCCGTCGACCTGGCGGTGACCGCGCGCCAGCACGCGCCACCAGCGCGCTCCGCCAGCGCGCCGCCGACCGTCGACGGGCAGCATCGGGGCGACGATCCGGTGCGGCTCGAGGCCGCCGGCGGTCGTCGAGATCAGGCCGACCCCGACGACCCGGTCGCCGAACAGCTCGGGGTGCTCCTCGGCCAGCGCCATGATCGTCATCCCGCCCATCGAGTGGCCGACCAGCACGATCGGGCCCTGCGGGACCACGGTGTCGAGCACGGGCTTGAGGTCGCGGCCGAGCTGCTCGATGGTGGCGTGCCCCGGGCTCGAGCGCCCGGAGCGGCCGTGGGAGCGCTGGTCGTAGTAGACCGTCCGCACCTGGCCGCGGTAGGCCGCGCGCTGGAAGTGCCAGGAGTCGAGGGTCAGCGAGTAGCCGTGGATGAACACGACGGTCAGCTCCGGCACCTTGCGCGCGGCGCCGGCCGGTGGCGGCGGCGTACTCGTCGACCTCGACGTGCAGGTGTACGCCGTCGTCGGCGACGACCGTGATCGGCGCGCGAGCGCAGCGACCCGAACGGCGTCTCGTCGCCGGCCCCGCGGCGGGCGATGACGGCGCGGCGCTGGGCGACCCTGCAGCGCGGTGCCGGCGGCGGCGACCCCGACCGCGGCTCCGCGCGACCGAGAGGACCTTGTTGGCGGCCTTCATGCGGCGTCTCCTCCGACGTAGCGGCGGCGCAGGCGGCCGCCCATGCGGGTGACGATCTCGTAGTGGATGGTGCCGCAGGCGCGCGCCCAGTCGTCGGCGGTCGGCTCGCCGTCGCTGCCGGGCCCGAAGAGCACGACCTCGTCGCCCGGCTCGCCGGCGCCGGGTCGTCGCCGAGGTCGACCACGAACTGGTCCATGCAGATCCGGCCGCGGATCGGGCGGCGCGTGCCGCCGACCCAGACCTCGGCGGTGTTCCCGGCATGGCGCGGCACGCCGTCGCCGTACCCGAGCGGCACCAGTCCCACCCGGGTCTCGCCCGGCGCCGTCCAGGTGTGGCCGTAGGACACGCCTGCCCCGGCGTGGATCGACTTGGTCAGCGCCAGCGGCGCCGTCACCGTCATCGCCGGCTCGAGCCCGAGGTCGGGGCTGAGGCCGGGCGCGGGATCGAGGCCGTACGACGCGATGCCGCACCGCACCAGGTCGAAGCGGCTGCCGGGCCGGAGCAGCGCGCCCGCCGGAGTTGGCGAGGTGGCGCACCTCGGGGCGCAGCCCTGCGCGCTCGGCGCCGGCGAGGGCCTCGCGGAAGGCGCGCTCCTGGGCGTCGTTGGCGGGATGGTCGGCTCGTCGCTGCAGGCGAAGTGCGACCAGATGCCGGTGACCCGCCAGACGCCGTCGGCCTCGCCGGCGCGGGCCGCGGCCAGCAGTCCGGGCCACTGGTCGGCGGTCGAGCCGCCGCGGGAGAGGCCGGTGTCGACCTTGAGCTGGACGCGGGCCGGGTGCGGGCCGACCGCGGCGCGGATCTCGTCGAGCTCGGCGAGGGTGTACGCCGTGACGTCGACGTCGCGGTCGATCGCCGCGGCCCAGTCGTCACCGGGGACCGTGAGCCAGCACAGGACCCGGCCCGCGTCGCCCGCCTCGCGCAGCCGCAGCGCCTCGTCGATCGTGGCGACGCCGAGCCACGGCGCGCCGGCCTGCCGCGCGGCGTGCGCCGCCTCGACCATCCCGTGGCCGTAGCCGTCGGCCTTGACCACGACCATCACGTCGGACCCGTCGGGCGCGACCAGGTCGCGCAGCCGCCCGACGTTGCGCCGGATCGCACCCAGGTCGACCACGATCTCGGGTCGGCGGACCTGCTCGCGACTCATGGCGGTCATCCTCCCATCCCCGCTCTCGCGACCCGGGCGTCAGGGGAGCGAGAGCGGCGATCACCCGGGGCAGTGCGGCGGCCACGTCGGGGGCGGAGATCGGCCCCCCGCCGAGGCCAGGGTGGCTGCGGCGCCGTGCAGCCAGGAGCCGACCGACCCCGCGTCGTACGGCGTGAGGCCGGCCGCGAGCAGGGCGCCGCAGAGCCCGCCGAGCACGTCGCCGGCACCGGCGACGGCCAGCCACGGCGTGCCGGTGGTGGTGACCCGGACCCGGCCGTTCGGGGCGGCGACGAGGGTGTGGTGGCCCTTGAGCAGGACGGTGGCGGCGTACTCCCGGGCCGCGCGGCGGGCGAAGGCCAGCTGGTCGGCCTCGACCTCGGCCCGCTCGACGCCGAGCATCGCGGCCAGCTCACCGGCGTGCGGCGTGAGCAGGGCGGGCGCTCGAGCGGTGCGTCGAGGTGCTGGAGGGCGTCGGCGTCGACGACCAGCGGTACGTCGTCGGCGCAGGGCCGCGGCGAGCGCCTCGGCCGCCTCGGCGTCCCCGCCCGAGCCGACCACCCAGGCCTGCACCCGCCCCTCGCCGACGACGACCTCCGGATGCCGCGCGCGGACCGCGTCGGGTGCCCCACCGACGTACCGGACCATGCCGGCCAGCCCGCACGCCGCGCCGGACGTCGAGAGCACGCCGGCGCCCGGGTAGCGCGCCGAGCCGGCGCGGACGCCGACCACGCCGCGGGTGTACTTCTGGGCGTCCGGGTCCGGGCCGCGGCAGCAGCGCCGCCACGTCGTCGGCCTGGAGCGCCGGACACGGCGGCCTCGGGCAGGTCGAGCCCGATGTCGACGAGCTGGACGACGCCGCAGGCCGACGCGGCCGGCTCGACGAGGTGGCACACCTTGTGGGTGCCGAAGGTGACGGTGACGTCGGCCGCGACGTGGGTCGCCGTCGATCCGCCCGGTGTCGACGTCGACGCCGCTCGGCACGTCGACCGCGACCATCGGGACGCCCGCGACCGCGCGGACGGCGTCGAGGGCCGGCTGTCGCAGTCCGGGCCGGCCGCCGATCCCGACGATGCCGTCGAGCACGACGTCGGGCGGGTGGACGCCGCGAGCTCGACGACGCGGCCGCCGGCCGCCCGGAGCGCGGCCAGGCCGGCCTCGTGGACCGTGTCCGCGACGAGGACCGCCTCGACCCCGGCGCCGCGGCGAGCCAGCAGCGCACCGGCGTACAGCGCGTCTCCGCCGTTGTCGCCGGGCCCGACGAGCAGCAGCACGCGCCGGCCGTACGCGCCGCCCGAGCAGGTCGATCACCGCCGTCGCCAGCCCGGCCGCCGCCCGCTGCATGAGCGTGCCCTCGGGCAGCCGGTGCCATCAGCTCCGCCTCGGCCGCCCGCACCTGCTCGACGGTGTGCGCGGCCCTCATGCCCGACTCCAGCGACTCCAGCACACGACGGCCGAGGCGATGCCGGCGTCGTGGGAGAGCGAGAGGTGGACGTGGGCGGCGCCGAGCTCGGCGGAGCGGGCGGCCACGGTGCCGGACATCGCGAACAGCGGCCGGCCCGACGGGTGCGAGACCACCTCGGCGTCGTGCCAGGCCATGCCCCCGGGCGCACCGAGCGCCTTGGCCAGCGCCTCCTTGGCGGCGAAGCGGGCCGCCAGCGAGGCCGGCGGCCGGTCGATCTCGCCCGGGGTGAACAGGCGCGGCGCCAGCCCCGGCGTACGACGCAGGGCGTCCTCGAAGCGGCCGATGTCCACCACGTCGATGCCGACGCCGACGATCGCCACGAGGCACGGTCTACTCGACCGTGACGGACTTGGCCAGGTTGCGCGGCTGGTCGACGTCGTGGCCGAGCCGGGTCGCCAGCTCGCACGCGAACAGCTGCAGAGGTACGACGGCCGGCACCGGCTGCATCAGCGTCGAGACCCGCGGCAGCCGGATCAGCGTGTCGGCGAACTCCTCGATGTCGGGGTCGTCCTCCTCGGCGAGCACGATCGTGCGCGCACCGCGGGCCCGGATCTCCTGGATCGCGCTGACCATCTTGTCGTGGAGCTGGTCGCGCCCCGTGGGCGGCACGACGCAGAACACCGGCAGCCCGGGCTCGATCAGCGCGATCGGCCCGTGCTTGAGCTCGCCCGCCGCGAAGCCCTCGGCATGGATGTAGGCCAGCTCCTTGAGCTTGAGCGCGCCCTCGAGCGCGATCGGGAAGCCCGCGTGCCGCCCGAGGAAGAGCACCGACTTCGCGTCCTGGAGCTCCTCGGCCAGGTCGTAGAGCTGGTCGCAGCCGTCGAGGATCCGCTGCACGTGGCCCGGCATGTCGCCGCAGCTCGGCGACGAGGCGCGCGATCTCGTCGTCGTACGACGTGCCCTTGACCTGGGCGAGGTAGAGCCCGAGGAGGTAGGCCGCGATCACCTGGGTGATGAAGCCCTTGGTCGAGGCGACCCCGATCTCGGGCCCGGCGTGGGTGTAGATGACGGCGTCCGACTCGCGCGGGATGGTCGAGCCGTTGGTGTTGCAGATCGCCAGCACCTTCGACCGCTGCTGGCGCGCGTAGCGGATGGCCATCAGCGTGTCGGCGGTCTCGCCCGACTGGCTGATCGCGACCACGAGGGTCGAGCGGGTCAGGATCGGGTCGCGGTAGCGGAACTCGTGGGCCAGCTCGACCTCGCACGGGATGCGCGTCCAGTGCTCGATGGCGTACTTCGCGACCAGCCCGGCGTAGAACGCCGTGCCGCACGCGATGATGATGATCTTGTCGACCTCGCGGAACTCGTCGTCGGAGATCCGCACCTCGTCGAGCTGCAGCCGGCCGTCCGCGTCGTGGCGACCCAGCAGCGCGTCGCCGATCGCGCGCGGCTGCTCGAAGATCTCCTTGCGCATGAACCAGTCGTAGCCGTCCTTCTCCGCCGCGGAGAGGTCCCAGTCGACGTGGTAGCGGTTGCCCTCGACGGGCACGCCGTCGAAGCCGATCACCGAGACGCCCTCGCGGGTGATCGTGACGATCTGGTCCTGGCCGAGCTCCAGCGCCTCGCGGGTGTGCTCGATGAACGCCGCGACGTCGGAGCCGATGAAGTTCTCGCCCTCGCCGATGCCGACCACCAGCGGGGAGTTACGGCGTGCCGCCACCACGCGGCTCGGGTCCTCGGCGTCGACGGCGACGAGGGTGAACGCACCCTCGAGCCGCTGGCACAACGTCCGCATCGCGTCGGTCAGGTCGCCGCCGGCGACCAGCGCCTTCTCCAGCAGGTGGGCCGCGATCTCGGTGTCGGTCTCGGAGAGCAGCTCGTCGCCCGACGCCTCGACCTCGGACCGCAGGGTCGCGAAGTTCTCGATGATGCCGTTGTGCACGAGCGCGACCCGGCCGGTGGCGCCGAGGTGGGGGTGGGCGTTGGCGTCGGTCGGCGCGCCGTGGGTCGCCCAGCGGGTGTGCCCGATCCCGGTCGTGGACGGCGGGAGCGGCTCGTCGGCCAGCGCCTTCTCGAGGTTGGCGAGCTTGCCGGCGCGCTTGCGCCACGCGATGCCGGCCGTCGGTGACCAGGGCGATCCCGGCGGAGTCGTAGCCGCGGTACTCCAGCCGCCGCAGGCCCTCGACGACGACGTCCTGCGCCTGCTTGTCGCCGACGTACCCCACGATGCCGCACATGGGCCGGAGTCTATCGGCCCGCCCGGGGGCGACCCGGGCCACGCTCGGCGCGGACCCGTACTGGAACAATGCCCGCCATGCCCAACGGTGTGCAGGGAAGCGAGCCGTCCCCGTACGTCGAGCTCGACCGGGCCGCGTGGGCCGAGCTGGGCGAGCACTTCCACCAGCCGCTGTCGACCGAGGAGATCACCCGGCTGCGCGGCCTGGGCGACCAGCTCGACCTCGAGGAGGTCCAGCAGGTCTACCTCCCGCTCTCGCGGCTGCTCAGCCTGCGGGTCAAGGCGGCCCGACGCCTGCACCGCAAGCAGGAGGAGTTCCTCCACCGGCCCCAGCCGCCGCGGACGCCGTTCGTGATCGGGCTCGCCGGCTCGGTCGCCGTCGGCAAGTCGACGACCGCGCGGGTGCTGCAGCAGATGCTGGGCCACTGGGACGAGCATCCCCACGTCGCCCTCGTCACCACCGACGGGTTCCTCTACCCGAACGCCGAGCTCGAGCGCCGCGGCATCCTCCAGCGCAAGGGCTTCCCCGAGTCCTACGACCGGCGGGCCCTGCTGCGCTTCGTCGTCGACATCAAGTCGGGCAAGGACGAGGTCGAGGCGCCGACCTACTCCCACCTCGTGTACGACGTGGTGCCCGACGACCCGGTCGTGGTGCGGCACCCCGACATCGTGATCATCGAGGGCCTCAACGTGCTCCAGCCCGCGCGGACGACCGAGGACGGTCGCAGCGGCCTGGCCCTGAGCGACTTCTTCGACTTCAGCGTCTACGTCGACGCCGCCACCGCCGACATCCGCGCGTGGTACGTCCAGCGGTTCCTGCGCCTGCGCAAGACCGCGTTCGCCGACCCCGCGTCGTACTTCCGCCGCTACGCCGAGCTCTCGACCGAGGACGCGACCTCGACCGCCGAGCAGATCTGGGACACCATCAACGGCCCCAACCTCGAGCAGAACATCAAGCCCACCCGCTCGCGTGCGACCCTGGTCCTGCGGAAGGATCGCGACCACTCGGTGCGATACGTGAGGTTGCGGAAGCTGTGTGCCTGGGTGTGTGGAGCCGGCCTGGGGGCCGCGGACGTTCGACCCGGTGCGGCTCGGGCACCAGGAGACCGACGCCTGGGCGGCGTACTACCGCCACGAGTGGCTCACCTTCCTGCGTGCGGCCGTCGGCATGGTCCGCACCGGCTTCGGGACCGACCCGGTGCGGACCGTCGTCGGCGCCTTCCACGTGCTCCGCGCCAACCAGCTGTGGGCGCCGTACCCCGACAACGATCCCGACGGCGCGCGAGCCTCGATGCGCCGGTTCTACGCGATGATCGCCCGCGACCAGGGGCTCGACCTCGACCCGGTGCGTGCCTCCGGGCTGGAGGTCGAGTGGTGGCGGCTGCACCGCGAGCACCAGCACGACCCGGAGGTCTCGGCCGAGGCGCTCGTGCAGTCACTGGTCGACCTCTACAGCTACGTCTACGACGCCGAGCCCGAGGCCATGCGCCCGGCAGCCAGGTTCCGCGTGGACGCGATGGACCACTCCGACGCCTGGGTGACCAACGGCTGCGACCTCGCCGACCCGCTGCTCGCGCAGGAACGACGCGCCCTCGTCGCGTCCTACAGCGCCCTGCGCGCGGCATGTCGACCCCTCCTGAGCCCATGCCTGGCAGGGTGTCGACCTGTGACCTCCGCGCTCCGCTCCCCCGGCTGGTGGAAGAACGCCGTCGTCTACCAGGTCTACCCCGCTCGTTCCAGGACAGCGACGGCGACGGCGTCGGCGACATCCCAGGCATCACCTCCCGCCTCGACCACCTCGCGCTGCTCGGCGTCGACGTCCTCTGGCTGAGCCCCGTCTACCGCTCGCCGATGGACGACAACGGCTACGACATCAGCGACTACCAGGACGTCGACCCGCTCTTCGGCACGCTCGCCGACCTCGACGCGCTGATCGCCGGCTGCCACGACCGCGGCATCCGGCTCGTGATGGACCTCGTCGTCAACCACACCTCCGACGAGCACCCGTGGTTCGTCGAGTCGCGTGACCCGGCCTCGCCGAGGCGCGACTGGTACTGGTGGCGGCCCGGGCGTCCCGACGCACCCGGGGGCGCACCGAACAACTGGGAGTCGGCCTTCGGCGGCCCCGCCTGGGAGTACGACGAGCGCGAGCGGCGAGTGGTACCTCCACGTGTTCAGCCCCAAGCAGCCCGACCTCAACTGGGAGAACCCCGAGGTGCGCCAGGCCGTCCACGCCATGATGCGCTGGTGGGTCGACCGCGGCGTCGACGGCTTCCGCATGGACGTGATCAACCTGATCTCCAAGGACCCCGGCTCCCCGACGGACCGCTATCTGGCCGGACCGCGACCTCGCCCCGCCGCTCGGGGTCCTCAACGGCCCGCGGCTGCAGGAGTTCCTCGCCGAGATGAACCGCGAGGTCGGGCTCACCGACCAGCACCTGCTCACCGTCGGCGAGATGCCGGGCAGCACGGTCGCGCTGGCCCGCGAGGTCACCGACCCGGAGCGCCGCGAGCTCGACATGGTGTTCACCTTCGAGCACGTCGCGCTCGACGAGGTGCCGGGCGAGGGCAAGTGGGCCCTGCAGGACCTGCCGCTGCCCGTGCTCAAGGCCGACCTCGCCGCCTGGCAGACCGGCCTCGCCGACGTCGGCTGGAACTCGCTCTACTGGGACAACCACGACCAGCCGCGGGCCGTCTCGCGCTTCGGCGACGACTCCCCCGGGCACCGCGTCGCGTCCGCCAAGACCCTGGCGACGGTCCTGCACCTGCACCGCGGGACGCCGTACGTCTACCAGGGCGAGGAGCTCGGGATGACGAACGCCGGCTTCACGCCGGTCGACCAGTACGCCGACCTCGAGTCGCTCAACTGGGCCCGCGAGGCGCTGGCGCGCGGGGTGCCCGAGGCCGAGGTGCTGCGCTCGCTGGCGGCCAAGAGCCGCGACAACGCGCGCACCCCGATGCTGTGGGACGCCACCGAGCACGGCGGCTTCACCACCGGTACGCCGTGGCTCCCGGCCAACGCCGACCGCGACGTCGTCAACGCCGAGGCCGCGGTCGCCGACCCCGACTCGGTCTTCCACCACTACCGGCGGCTGATCGAGCTCCGGCACCACGACGCGGTCGTGGTCGACGGGCGCTTCGACCTGCTGCTCCCGGACGACCCGCAGGTCTGGGCGTTCACCCGCACCCTGGGCGACGACGTCCTGCTGGTGCTGGCCAACTGCTCGTCGACGCCGGCCACGGTCGACCCGGGAGCGGTCCCCGACCTCGCGGGCTCGGAGGTCCTGCTGCCCACCCACGGCGCGTCGTACGCCCTCACCCTGCAGCCCTGGGAGTCGCGCGTCCACCGGCTCTGACCCGAGGCTCAGATGCTCCTGGTACTCCACCAGGGTCTCGAGCAGCCGGTAGCCGATGGCCTCGTTGATCGCGTTCATGTGCGTGTTGACCTCGGCGTTGCTGGTCGTGACCAGAGGCGGCATCGCGGACCGCCGCACGCAGAGCTCGGTGGCTGGCGAGCTTGGTCGCGAGGCCGAGCCGGTGACCGCGGTGCTCCGGCAGGACCATGGTGACCCCGATGTGGGCGATCTGGGGGTCGTGGACGTGCTGACCCGCACGCCGGTCAGGCCCACCACGGTTCCGTCGGGGGTCGACCGCTGCCGACTCGAACGTGGCGAGCCCGATCCGCGACCCGACGGTCCTCCGCCGCCCGCACCCGCGCGGCGCGTCCACTCGCGGTCCCCGAGGCGAGATCGCCCTGCGGGATCAGGCTCATCACCCGGCTCAGCGCTCGCCGAAGCTCTCGAGGTACTCCTCCGGGCACCGGTCCCGCCAGGTGACCACGCGGTAGCCACCGAGGGCGGCGGCGACCTGCGCCTCCAGGCGGCCAGCCGGGCTCCGGACGCGACGACGTCGACCGCCTTGACTCCTCTCGCGGTTCGCCTCGACGTACCCCCGCGCGACAGCGAAGGCCGCGTCGCCGGGCTCTCCGACGCCCGGGCGGGCGAACACCTCGGTCAGCACCCGCTCCCGCCGGCCGCTCGAGCCCGCCGCTCGATCTCGGCCAGCACCGCCGTACCGACGCCGCGCCGGCGATGGTCCGGGTGGGCCATCACGTCGGCGTAGGCCACGGTGGGGTTGTCCTCCAGGGGGAGGTTGAGCAGGCCGACCCCCACGGGCTCGCCGTCGTCGTAACGCCGAACAGCGGAGAGGTCGAAGCCCGGCGCGTGGGGTCGACAGCGGCCGGCGGGAGGCCTCCCACGACGGGATCAGGTCGCCGGCCGGTGGGACTGGGCGGCCGCCACACGTCGTACCACTCGCAGCTGCGCCTCGTCTGCGGTGTCGACGTCCCGGATCTCGAGCACGCGAGCACGCTAGGCGGACCTGCGGCCGGTCGCACCCCGATTACCTGGAGGGGGTCGTCCGCCTGAGCGGCCACTAGGGTCTCCTGTGGGGCGGACGACCCGATCACCTGGAGGGGTCAGAGGGCGAGGCGGCGGCGTACGACGTCGGCCAGGCGCTCGGCCACGGCCCGCGCCTCCTCGGGGGTGGCCGCCTCGACCATCACCCGGACCAGCGGCTCGGTGCCGGAGGGACGCAGGAGGATCCGGCCGGAGTCGCCGAGCTTGTCCTGCTCGACGGCCACCGCGGCCACGACCTCGGCGTCGTCGGTCCGGGTCCGGTCGACGCCGGGGACGTTGACGAGCACCTGCGGCAGCCGCGTCACGACCGAGGCGAGCTCGCGCAGCGACGACCCGGTGCGGGCCATCCGCTGCAGCACCTGCAACGCGCTGAGGATGCCGTCGCCGGTGGTGGCGTGCTCGTTCATGATGATGTGCCCGGACTGCTCGCCGCCGAGGGAGAAGCCGCCGTCGCGCATGGCCTCGAGCACGTAGCGGTCGCCGACCGCGGTCTGGTGGACGGTGATGCCGGCGCGCCGCATCGCCTGGACGAAGCCCAGGTTGCTCATCACCGTGGCCACGACCGTGTCGTGGGCCAGGTGGCCGCGCTCGTGGAGGTCGATGGCCAGCATCGCCATCAGCTGGTCGCCGTCGACGGTCGCGCCGGTGTGGTCGATGGCCAGGCAGCGGTCGGCGTCGCCGTCGAGGGCGAAGCCGGCGTCGGCACCGTGCTCCAGCACGGCCTCGCGCAGCCCCGCCAGGTGGGTCGAGCCGCAGCTCTCGTTGATGTTGAGCCCGTTGGGCTGGTCGTTGATCGCGACCACCGCGACGCCCGCGGCGCGCAGCGCTCGGGGGCCGACGTCGGCGGCCGCACCGTTCGCGCAGTCGAGCACGACGCGCAGACCGGCCGGGTGGTGGTCGAGGGTGCCGACGAGGTGGTCGGCGTACTCCTCGACGGTCGCGCCGTACGGCGTGACGCGGCCGATGTCGGCACCGGTCGGGCGGTCCCAGTCCTCGCCGAGGCGCGCCTCGATCTCGCGCTCCAGCGCGTCGTCGAGCTTCACCCCGCCGCGCGCCAGGAACTTGATGCCGTTGTCGGGCATCGGGTTGTGGGACGCCGAGATCACGACGCCGAGGTCGGCGCCCGAGCGAGTCGGTGAGGTAGGCGACGCCGGGCGTGGGCAGGACCCGCAGCCGGAGCACGTCGACCCCGGCCGACGCCAGCCCGGCGACGACCGCGTGCTCGAGGAACTGTCCCGAGATCCGGGTGTCACGGCCGACGACCGCGACCGGGCGCTGCCCGGCGAAGCCGCCGTGGTCGACCAGGACCCGCGCCGCGGCGACCCCGAGGTCGACCGCGAGCTCGGCGGTGATGACACCGTTGGCGAGCCCGCGGACCCCGTCCGTCCCGAAGATGCGAGGCATCGGGCACGTGGATCAGCGCTTGCTGAACTGCGGAGCCTTGCGGGCCTTCTTGAGCCCGGCCTTCTTGCGCTCGATGACGCGGGCGTCACGGGTGAGCAGACCGGCCTTCTTCAGCGTCGGGCGGTTGGCGTCGACGTCGATCGCGTTCAGCGACCGGGCCACGCCGAGGCGGAGGGCACCGGCCTGGCCGGTGATGCCGCCGCCGTGGATGCGGGCGATGACGTCGAAGCGACCCTCGAGGCCGAGCGCCGCGAAGGGCTCGTTCACGACCTGCTGGTGCAGCTTGTTCGGGAAGTAGGAGTCGAGGGTGCGGCCGTTCACGGTCCACACACCGGTGCCGGGCATGATCCGCACGCGGGCCACGGCCTCCTTGCGGCGCCCGGTGGCGGCCGCGGGGGCGATGGTGGCGGGGCGGGCGGCCTCGGCGGCGCCGGCGCTCTCGGAGGTGTAGGCCACGCCCGACTCGTCCGCCTGGAACGTCTCGGTGTCGGCCTCGGCGTCGATGGGGGTGGTGGTGTGTCGTCAGCCACGGAAATACCTTCGCTTCTCTGCTCAGACGTCGGGGGGTCACTGGGAGACCTGCGTGATCTCGAACGGCTTGGCCTGCTGGGCCTGGTGCGGGTGGGTGGGCCCGGTGTACACCTTGAGCTTCTTCAGCACCTGGCGGCCGAGCTTGTTCTTGGGGAGCATGCCCCAGACGGCCTGCTCGATGACCTTGCGGGCGTCCTTGTCCAGCTGCTGGCCGACCGGCGTCGCGGTGAGACCGCCGGGGTAGCCGGAGTGGCGGTACATCAGCTTCTTGGTCAGCTTGTCGCCGGTGAGCGCGACCTTCTCCGCGTTGACGACGATGACGAAGTCACCGGTGTCCATGTGCGGGGCGAAGGTGGGCTTGTGCTTGCCGCGGAGCAGGTTCGCGGCCTGGACGGCGAGCTTGCCGAGGATGACGTCGGAGGCGTCGATGACGTGCCACTCGCGCTGGATGTCGCCGGGCTTCGGGCTGTACGTACGCACGTGCGTCTGCCTTTACTCGTTCGTGGGACCGGCAGGTGGACCCGGCCGTCCGCCGGACCGGGAGCCGGGTCGGGACGGAGCGGTGGTGCCACGGCCTCTGACGAACACTGCCCGGCTCGGATTCGTCCGGGTCTGCACCGCTGCGGGGTCTCGACAGGCTCGACCATCGACGTACGGCGCGGCAGGAGTCGCGACCGCACAATCTACCGGGAGCGCACGGTCAGCGACCAATTCCGACACCCGACCTCGCTCTCCGCGCAGGCCCCGCACTAGGTTGGAGCGGTGAACGACTCACTCACCGTCCGGGACAACCGCACCGGCCAGGAGTACGACGTACCGATCGAGCAGGGTGCGGTGAAGGGCTCGGATCTCGGAAAGATCAAGGACAGTGACGGCTCCTCGCTGGCCGTCTACGACCCCGGCTTCGTCAACACCGCCTCGTGCAAGAGCTCGGTCACGTTCATCGACGGCGACGAGGGCATCCTGGAGTACCGCGGGTACCCGATCGAGCAGCTGGCGGAGAAGTCGACCTTCCTCGAGGTCGCCTACCTGCTGGTCCACGGCGAGCTGCCGACCAAGACCCAGTACGAGACCTGGGTGCACGACATCACCTACCACACGTTCGTGCACGAGAACGTCAAGAGCTTCATGGAGGGCTTCCGCTACGACGCCCACCCGATGGGCATGCTGATGGCCTCCGTCGGCGCGCTGTCGACGTTCTACCCCGACGCCCGCGACATCACCGACGACGACACGCGCCAGCTGCAGATCGTGCGGATGATCGCCAAGATGCCGACGCTCGGCGCCTGGTCGTTCCGGCACGCGCAGGGCAAGCCGTTCGTCTACCCCGACAACGAGCTCGGCTACACCGCGAACTTCCTGTCGATGCTGTTCCGGATGAGCGAGGACCGCTTCGCCGCCGACGAGCGGCTCGTCAAGGCGCTCGACGTGCTGTTCATCCTGCACGCCGACCACGAGCAGAACTGCTCGACGAACGCCGTACGCTCCATCGGCTCCTCGCAGGTCGACCCCTACTCCGCGGTCGCCGGCGGCGTCGGCGCGCTCTACGGCCCGCTGCACGGCGGCGCCAACGAGGCCGTGCTGCGGATGCTGCGCCGGATCAAGGACAAGAAGAACATCCCCGACTTCATCCAGGGCGTGAAGAACGGCGACGAGCGGCTGATGGGCTTCGGCCACCGCGTCTACAAGAACTACGACCCGCGGGCCAAGATCATCAAGAAGGCCTGCGACGACGTGTTCGAGGTGACCGGCGTCAACCCGCTCCTCGAGATCGCGATGGAGCTGGAGAAGATCGCGCTCGAGGACGACTACTTCGTCTCCCGCAAGCTCTACCCGAACGTCGACTTCTACTCCGGGCTGATCTACGAGGCCTTCCAGTTCCCGCCGGAGATGTTCACCGTGCTGTTCGCGATCGGGCGTACGCCGGGCTGGCTGGCCCAGTGGCTCGAGCTCGTGCAGGACAAGGAGCAGAAGATCGCCCGCCCGCAGCAGATCTACACCGGCCAGCGGACCCTCGACTTCGTGCCCGCCTCCGAGCGCTGGAAGTAGGCCTCCCGCTACAGCCGCCTGCTCGACCTCGAACAGCGACTGCGAGTGACGTCCGGGACAACCGCACCGGCCAGGAGTACGACGTACCGATCGAGCAGGGTGCGGTGAAGGGCTCGGATCTCGGCAAGATCAAGGACAGTGACGGCTCCTCGCTGGCCGTCTACGACCCCGGCTTCGTGAACACCGCCTCGTGCAAGAGCTCGGTCACGTTCATCGACGGCGACGAGGGCATCCTGGAGTACCGCGGGTACCCGATCGAGCAGCTGGCGGAGAAGTCGACCTTCCTCGAGGTCGCCTACCTGCTGGTCCACGGCGAGCTGCCGACCAAGACCCAGTACGAGACCTGGGTGCACGACATCACCTACCACACGTTCGTGCACGAGAACGTCAAGAGCTTCATGGAGGGCTTCCGCTACGACGCCCACCCGATGGGCATGCTGATGGCCTCCGTCGGCGCGCTGTCGACGTTCTACCCCGACGCCCGCGACATCACCGACGACGACACGCGCCAGCTGCAGATCGTGCGGATGATCGCCAAGATGCCGACGCTCGGCGCCTGGTCGTTCCGGCACGCGCAGGGCAAGCCGTTCGTCTACCCCGACAACGAGCTCGGCTACACCGCGAACTTCCTGTCGATGCTGTTCCGGATGAGCGAGGACCGCTTCGCCGCCGACGAGCGGCTCGTCAAGGCGCTCGACGTGCTGTTCATCCTGCACGCCGACCACGAGCAGAACTGCTCGACGAACGCCGTACGCTCGATCGGCTCCTCGCAGGTCGACCCCTACTCCGCGGTCGCCGGCGGCGTCGGCGCGCTCTACGGCCCGCTGCACGGCGGCGCCAACGAGGCCGTGCTGCGGATGCTGCGCCGGATCAAGGACAAGAAGAACATCCCCGACTTCATCCAGGGCGTGAAGAACGGCGACGAGCGGCTGATGGGCTTCGGCCACCGCGTCTACAAGAACTACGACCCGCGGGCCAAGATCATCAAGAAGGCCTGCGACGACGTGTTCGAGGTGACCGGCGTCAACCCGCTGCTCGAGATCGCGATGGAGCTGGAGAAGATC
>CAVWDJ010000020.1:0-202279 GCA_963753705.1 uncultured Actinomycetota bacterium | reverse complement strand
TGATAACCCCGCGTTACTGCTGAGAAGGCGCAGGGGGGCTCAGCGGCGGCCGACCCGGAACATCCCGCGCACGGCCTCACGGGCGGCGGTCGACACGGCGTACTGGAAGGTCTTCGACTTCACGACCTTCTCGAACGTGCTGTCCTGGGGCTTGGCGGCCTTCGGCTTCGGGGCCGGCTTGCCCGGAGACTGGGCTGCCTCCTTGGCCGCCTCCTCCTGGGCGGCCTTCTCCGCACCCGCCGTCATCCGGGCCGCGAGGGTCTCGCTGGCCGACTCGCGGTCGACCACCTGCGAGTACGTCGCCCAGCCCGGGCTGGCCTTCACCGCGGCGTCCATGGCCGCACCGTCGGCAGGACCCATCAGGGACTCGGGGGCACGCAGCCGCGTCCAGGCGACGGGGGTCGGCGCACCGCGCTCGTTCATCACCGTCACGATCGCCTCGCCGATCCCGAGGGAGAGGATCACCTTGCCGAGGTCGTCGTAGGACGAGGTCGGGTAGGTGTTCACCGTGGCCTTCAATGCCTTGGCGTCGTTGGGAGTGGCGGCCCGGAGCTGGTGCTGGATCCGCGAGCCGAGCTGGGCCAGCACCGCGTCGGGGACGTCGGTCGGGCTCTGGGTGACGAAGACGACGCCGACACCCTTGGACCGGATCAGCCGTACGGTCTGGGCGATCTGGTCGAGGAACGCCTTCGACGCGTCGTTGAAGAGCAGGTGTGCCTCGTCGAAGAAGAACACGAGCTTGGGCTTGTCGACGTCGCCCACCTCGGGGAGGTCGTGGAAGAGGTCGGCGAGCAGCCACATCAGGAACGTCGAGAAGAGCGCCGGCCGGTCCTGCAGGTTGGGCAGCTCGACCATGGAGACCACGCCGCGGCCGTCGGTGGCCACCTGCAGCAGGTCGGAGGACTCGAACTCCGGCTCCCCGAAGAACGCGTCGGCACCCTGGGCTTCGAAGGCGATGAGCTCACGCAGGATCACCCCGGCCGTCGCGCTCGAGAGCCCGCCGAGCTCCTTGAGGTCGGGCTTGCCCTCGTCGCTGTTCAGGTAGTGCACGACGGCACGGAGGTCCTCGAGGTCGAGCAGCGGCAGGCCGGCCTGGTCGGCGTAGTGGAAGATCAGCCCGAGGCTCGACTCCTGCGTCTCGTTCAGCCCCAGCACCTTGCTGAGCAGCAGCGGCCCGAACGACGTCATCGTCACCCGCAGCGGGATGCCGGTGCCCTGGCCGCCGAGGGCGTAGTAGGTGACCGGGAAACCTTTCGCCTCCCACGTCTGGCCGACCGACGCCGCCCGCGCCTTGATCTTGTCGTCCTCCACCCCGGGCGTGCTCATGCCCGACAGGTCGCCCTTGATGTCGGCCGCGAAGACCGGTACGCCGGCCGTCGAGAGCTGCTCGGCCATCAGCTGCAGGGTCTTGGTCTTGCCGGTCCCGGTGGCGCCCGCGACCAGACCGTGCCGGTTGAGCATGCCGAGCGGAATGCGGATGTGGACGTCGGACAGCTGCGTCTCGTCGAGCATCAGCCCGCCGAGCTCGAGTGCGGGGCCCTCGAACTGGTACCCGGGAGCGACGGCAGCGGCGACGGCGTTGTCGGTCATGCCCACGAAGCGTAGTCAGGAGGCTCCACAGACGCCGTCAGTAGACTCCGCCGCGTGATCTTCAAGCGGATCGGGGACGGTCGACCGTACCCGCCCCACAACCTGACGTCCCGGGCCTGGGCCGCGGTGCCGCCGCGCCAGGTACGGCTGGACGACCTGATCACGACCAAGGACACCCTGCACCTCGACGCCCTCCTCGACGAGGACTCGACGTTCTACGGCGACCTCTTCGCCCACGTCGTCCGCTGGCACGGCGAGCTCTACCTCGAGGACGGCCTCCACCGGGCCCTCCGCGCGGCCCTGCAGCAGCGACACGTGCTCCACGCTCGTGTCCACGAGGTGAAGGACCGTTGAGCGACGCGACGACCAGCGCCCTCAGCGGTCACCTCAAGACCCTCCTGACGCTCGGGGTGCTCGCCGTCCTGCTGCTGGTCGGACTCGCCTGGGGATGGTCGGCCGTGACGAGCCCCTTCCCGCACAAGGCGGAGACGAAGGCGTGCACGCCGACGACCGTCGAGCCGGGTGACCGGGTCGCGGCCCCCAAGGTGACGATCAACGTCTACAACGCCAGCACCCGCGTGGGCCTGGCCGACCGCACGATGGCGTCGTTCGAGGCCCAGGGCTTCGGCGCCGGCAAGGTCGCCAACGCACCCAAGGGCACCACCGTCAACTTCGCCCAGGTCTGGACGCACGAGCCCCAGAACCCCGCCGTCAAGCTGGTGCTCAGTCGGCTCGGGCCGAAGGCGCACGTGCTCGGCAAGGACCCCATCGGGCCGGGTGTCACCGTGATGGTGGGAGCCTCGTTCAACAAGCCCGTCAACGGGAGGTCGTCGATCAAGGTCACCCAGGCAGCGCAGATCTGCTCACCGCCGACGCCCTGACGTCGACCGGAAGGCCGCGACGCGTGCGCCTCACGGTTCGTCGAGCCACCGGCCGAGGCGACCGTGGGCCGACACCGTGCGCAGTCGCTGGACCGTGGGCTCGCGCAGGGCGCGCGGGGTCACGACGAGCAGGTCGTCACCGCGCCTGAGGACCGTACGACGCTCGGGCACGATCGCCTGCCCGTCGCGCACCAGCATCGACACCGACGAACCGGGCGGCAGCCGGAGCTCGCCGACCTCGACCCCGTGCAGCCGCGACACCGGGCTGATCGTGACCTGCAGCATGTCGGCCGCCACCCGTTCGAGCGGCGCCACCTCGAGGTCCAGCTGGCGCGGCTCGGACCTCCGGGTGACCCGGAGGCGCTTGGCGACCGCCGGCAGGGTGGGCCCGGTGAGCAGGGTGGAGATCACGACGATCACGAAGACGATGTCGAAGAGCCGCTCCGCGTCGGTGACCTCCTCGGCCAGCGGGATCGTCGCGAGCACGATCGGCACGGCACCTCGCAGCCCGGCCCACGAGACGAAGGCGGTCTCCCGCCACGGCATCGGGGCCACGACGGAGCTGACCCACACGGTGATCGGGCGGGCGACGAACGTGAGCAGGAGGCTCCCCGCCACGGCGATCGCGATCACGCTCGGGGTGATCCGACTGGGCGTGAGCAGCAGCCCGAGCATCACGAAGAGCCCGATCTGGGCCAGCCACGCGACGCCCTCCGCGAACGACCGGGTCGCGGTGCGGTGGGGCAGGTCGGAGTTGCCGAGGACCAGCGCGGCGACGTAGACCGAGGCGAACCCGGAGGCATGGAGGCCGGCGGAGGCGCTGTAGGCCAGGAGGGCCAGGCACAGGACCGCGAGCGGGTAGAGGCCCGACGACGGCAGGGCGGCGCGGCGCATCAGCCAGGCACCGCCGAAGCCCACCGCCAGGCCGATCAGGAGACCGGCGAGGAGCTCGAAGGCGATGACGCCCAAGGTGTAGGGCAGCCCGTGCTCGGCCACGGCGCCGGTCGAGATCAGCGTGACCAGGACGACGGTCGGCGCGTCGTTGAGCCCGGACTCGGCCTCGAGCGCGCCCACGAGCCGCCTCGAGAGCGGCAGTCCGCGCAGCACGGAGAAGACCGCGGCGGCGTCCGTCGGGGAGGTCACGGCGCCGAGGAGCACCGACAGCTCCCACGACAGCCCCAGGAGGTAGTGCGCACCGAGCGCGACGATCGTCACCGACACCGCCACCCCGAGGGTGGCCAGGGACAGACCGAGCCGCATCGACGGCCGGACCTCGCGCCAGCTGGTCGAGAGACCGCCGTCGGCCAGGATCAGGGCCAGCGCCGCGAACCCGAGAGCGTGCGCGAGCTCGGCGTTCTCGAACTCGATCCCGATGCCGTTGACGCCGAGGGCCACGCCCATCAGCAGGTAGAGCAGCAGGCTCGGCAGCCCGGCGCGCGAGGACACGCGCACCGCGAGGATGGCCAGCAGTGTGACCCCCGCCCCGACCAGCAGGAAGGTGTCGAGCTGGTGGACGTCGAAGGTCATGGGGTGTCACCTCGCATGGGCTGCAGGGGCGGCGATACCCAACCCTAGCGGCCCGTGCGCACCTCGCCGTGCGCCGGAAAGCCCGCGACCACGTGCCCCTCGACCCGTCAGGTCAGGCCACGGACGAAGTCGGAGAGCTGGGCGAGGTTGCGACACTCGACCATCGCGACGACCGAGCCGTAGGGCCCGGCGGCCGAGTCGCCGGTGTCCCAGTGGCGCGGGTGCTCGGGGTTGAGCCAGTAGGCATGGCGTGCCCTCCCGGCCAGGTCCTGGAGCACGTCGACGCCGAGGTCGGAGTAGTTGGACCGGGCGTCGCCCAGGATCAGCAGCGAGGACCGCGGCCCCAACGCGTCGGCGTACTGGTCGGCGAAGGTCGTGAAGGCCCGGCCGTAGTTGGTCCTCCCCCACAGGGCCGCCTGGGCGGTGCGGGCGGCGAGGCCGCCCATCACGTCACCCAGGTCGGCGCCGGGTCGGAAGACGTCGGTCACCTCGTGCACCTGGTCCACGAACGTGAACGCGCGGACCTTCCCGAACTGCTCGTGCAGGGCGTAGACGAGCATCAGGGTGAACTGGGCGAAGTTGGCCACCGAGCCGCTGACGTCGCAGAGCACGACCAGCTCGGCACGGTGGGGTCGCTTCGGCTTGTGATGCGTGGTCAGCGGGACCCCGCCGGTCGAGACCGAGGCGCGGACCGTACGCCGGACGTCGAGCGGGCCGCGGCGCCGAGCGTGTCTCTCGCGGGCCATCCGGGTCGCGAGCCGCCGCGCGAGCGGGTAGATCTCGCGTCGCATCTCGGCGAGATCGGCCGCACGGGCGGAGGTGAAGTCGAGCCGGTCGATGCTCGGACGGACGGCCACCCGCGCGACGTGGTCGGGGCCCTTCTCGGCGGCGATCCGGCGCCTGGCATCGGCCTCGACGAGCCCCGCGAACGACCCGACGCGCCGGTCCGCCGTACGCCGCGCCTCGACGTCGACGCGCCCCTCTGCCAGGAGGGCAGCGACGACCTGGTCGACCAACGTCTGGGGCGAGACCCGCTGCAGGGTGGTGTAGGCCGACCAGCTGGACAGGCCGGGTCCGCGCCCGCGCATGGCTCCGAACCGGCCGACCGCCTCGGCGGCCAGCCGCCGCAAAGCCTCCTGGTCGGCCTCCACCAGCGCGTCGGCGAGCCGCGACCGCAGGTCGGCGAGCGCACGAGGGCCGTCCGACACCTCGGCCGGCGCGTCGGTCGAGCCGATCGAGACCGCGGAGGTCTCGCGTCCCGCACCGTCTCCGAGCAGCCGCGGGAAGTAGAGGTCGAAGAGCGTCTCGAAGGTCGGTCGCTGCGCCTGCCGCTTGACGAGCGTGGCGGCGTAGCCCTGCCGGACCGCCTCGCGGTCACCCCAGTCGAGCACGCTGAACGCGGCGATCGCATCGAGGTCCTCGGCGAGCGAGACCGGCACGCCTGCACCCCGCAACGCCTCGAGGAAGGCGATGTGGGTCGTGAGCAGGCCACTGGTCACGGGGTCGGTCACCTCGGGAGCCGGAGCTCCTTGACGGCACGCTCCTGGTCGGAGGCGTGCTTCAGGACGGCCCCCAGGGTCTCGGCGACGGCCCGCTCGTCGAGGTCGCCGATCTCGAGCGCGACGAGAGTGCGCGCCCAGTCGACCGACTCGGCGATCGACGGCGCCTTCTTCAGCTCGAGGTCTCGGAGCCGCCCCACGGTGTCCACCACCTGACGGGCGATCCGCTCGTCGAGGTCGGGCACCTGCCTGCGCACGATCTCGCGCTCGCGCTCGGCGTCGGGGTAGTCGAGATGCAGGAAGAGGCAGCGCCGCTTGAGGGCCTCGGACAGCTCGCGGCTGGCGTTGGACGTCAGCACGACGAACGGGCGTCGTACGGCGGCCACGGTGCCCAGCTCGGGGATGGTCACCTGGAAGTCGCTGAGGATCTCGAGCAGCAGCCCCTCGACCTCGACGTCGGTCTTGTCGACCTCGTCGACGAGCAGGACGGTCGGCTCGTCGCGCCGGATCGCGGTCAGCAGCGGTCGGGTCAGCAGGAACTCGTCGGTGAAGATGTCGTCGTGCGCCTCCTCCCAGGCCCGGTCGCCGGCGGACTGGATCCGGAGGAGCTGCTTCTTGTAGTTCCACTCGTAGAGCGCCCGCGCCTCGTCGAGACCCTCGTAGCACTGCAACCGCACCAGGCCGGCACCGGTCGCCCGGCTGACCGCCTTGGCGAGCTCGGTCTTCCCGACACCGGCCGGCCCCTCGACGAGCAGCGGCTTCTCGAGCGCGCCGGCCAGGTAGGACGTCGTCGCGGTGGCCGAGTCCGCCAGGTAGCCCGCACCGGCCAGACGGACGGTGGCGTCGGCCGGAGAGGCGAACCAGGTCATCCGGCGAGCATAGGAGCCTCCCGATCAGAACGCGCCGTGCCGACCCTCACCGCGCCGGAAGCGCTCGGCACCGCTGCGCGCACCGGCCTCGAGCGACCGGACGCCGTGGTCCAGCTCCTGACGGAGCGCGGCGTCCTCCTCGAGCCCGTCCTGGGCGAGCAGCGAGAGCCGGTCGTTGCGCAGGCAGGTCTGGGGGTATGCCGCCAGCTCGGCCGCCAGCGCCTCGGCGTGCTCGCGCGCGGTGCCGGCCGGCACGACCCGGGTGACCAGTCCGATCCGCTCGGCCTCGTCCGCGTCCACGGGCCGGCCGGTGAGGATCAGGTCCATGGCCCGGCCGATCCCGACCAGGCGCGGCAGCCGCACCGTCCCGCCGTCGATCAGCGGCACGCCCCAGCGCCGGCAGAAGACGCCGAACGTCGCGTCAGCGGCCGCCACCCGCAGGTCGCACCACAGGGCGAGCTCCAGCCCACCGGCGACGGCGTAGCCCTCGACAGCCGCGACCACCGGCTTGCCGAGGCGCAGTCGGGTCGGACCCATCGGACCGTCGCCGTCGGGCTCGACGCGGTTGTCGAGCGCACCCAGGTCGGCCCCGGCACAGAACGTGCCCCCGGCGCCGGTCAGCACGGCCACCGCCTGGCTCTCGTCGGCGTCGAAGGCACGGAACGCCTCGACCAGCGCCGCGGCCGTCGCCCGGTCGACGGCGTTGCGCACCTCGGGCCGGTCGAGGACCACGGTGGTGACAGGTCCGGACACCTCGACGCGCACGCTCACGCCGCCAGCGTAGGTCCGCCGTGGCTCAGCCGCGCCGCCCGCGCACGAAGGCGACGACGCCGGCACCGGCCAGCACGACGGCCAGCGCCACGAAGGGCCAGGGCGACCACTCGTCGGCGCAGCTGGTGTCCGTGGCTGTCGAGGTGCACACCTGGCCGGGGCCGTCGCGGTTCAGCCAGGCGACGTAGAGCACCGGGACGGCCGCCCCCGACAGCAGCCCGAGCATCCCCCAGCCGAAGTCGAGCCGCCACAGCAGCCAGGCGCAGAGTCCCAGGGTCACGAGCAGCACGAACGGGCCGATGGTCAGGATCGACAGCACGCCGAGGCACAGCCCGGCGCCGGCGAGGCACCAGAGCGCGTACGCCGCCCACGAGTCCCCGCGGCGGTCCATGCCGTCATCCTCACACGGCGCTAGGTTGAGCGCGCACCGACGAAAGGGAGGGGTCGATGGCCTTGGCCGTGGCGCTCTTCGCCGCTCTCGTGCTCGGGTTCACCGCCTTCTCGGCCGGCTTCGGTCGCGCCTTCCTGACCGCACCGATCCTGTTCCTGGTGGCCGGAGCGGCCGTCGGCAGGATCGAGGCGTTCGCGTCGATCGACCGTGCGGTCATCCAGACGATCGCCGAGGTCACCTTGGCGCTGCTGCTCTTCCACGACGCGTCTCAGCTGCAGCCGCGTGAGCTGCGGGCCGACGCGCCGCTGACCGGTCGCCTGCTCCTGGTCGGTCTGCCCCTGACCATCGCCGCGGGATACCTGGTCGCGCGCCTGCTGTTCCCGGAGATCGGGGTCTGGCCGGCCCTCCTGCTGGCAGCGGCCCTCGCGCCGACCGATGCGGGGCTCGGCGCGGCGACCGTGCTCAACCCGGTCGTCCCGGTCCGCATCCGTCGGGTGCTCAACGTCGAGAGCGGGTTGAACGACGGCCTCGCCACCCCGGTGGTGCTGTTCGCCGTGGCTGCGGCCGCCGGTCTGTCCGACGGCGCGACCGCGCACACCGTCGCCGAGGCACTGCTGGAGATCGCTGTCGGAGCGGCCGTCGGAGCCGCCGCCGGCTTCCTGAGCGGACGCCTGCTGGACGCCGCCCACGACCGGGGCTGGTCACAGCAGGACCTGGTCCCGGTGGCGGTGCTCGTCGTCCCGATGCTCTCCTACTACGCCGCCCACGGAGCGGGCGGCAACGGCTTCATCGCCGCCTTCACGGCGGGCACGATGTTCGCGCTCGCCCAGGTGGACCTGGACCGGATGCACGCGACACTCGAGCTGACCGACCAGGTCGCCGCACTCCTCGGCTTCGCCGTCTGGATGCTCTTCGGGACCGCGATCGCCACCCACTTCGGGGCGATCCTGAGCCCGGTCCCCCTCGCCTTCGCCGTCCTGTCGCTGACCGTGCTCCGGATGGTGCCGGTGGCGCTGTGCCTGCTGGGCTCGGGGCTCCGTGCCCCGAGCGTGCTCTTCATCGGCTGGTTCGGGCCGCGAGGCCTGGCCTCGGTGGTGTTCGCGCTGATCGCCCTCGAGTCGCTGGACGGCAGTCCCGGGGCCGACAAGACCGTCGGCGTCATCGCGAGCACCGTGCTGCTGAGCGTGCTCGCGCACGGCTACACGGCGACACCCTGGGCGCGACGCTATGGCGCGTGGGCGTCGGGTCCCGCCCACCCGGCGGTCGAGACGCAGCAGACCGTCGCCCCGCGTCGTACGTCGTCGCGCGCCTGAGTCGTCGGCTACGCCCGCTTCGCCGCCGTGCGGGTCGCCTTGCGCACCTGGCCGCGGACCGCGCGGGTCCCGACGGGGCCGAGCCCGTCGACCATCTCGAGCAGGTGGCCCAACGACTCCAGCGCGGACATCGCCGACGCGGCGCCCTCCGGGTCGACACCCTCGTAGAGCTCCAGGCCCAGGAACGACGCCGAGACGGCACGCGCCAGCCCGGCCGGCTCGACGAGACCGCGCAACGGGCTGCCCGCGAGCAGCCTGCCCAGCACGGCCTCGATCTGGCGGGTCCACTGCTCCAGTGCGTAGCGCCCGGCGCGGGCCAGCGTCTCGTCGCGCAGCGCGCCCGACATCACCTGCGCCATCTGCGCGACGTTGCCACGGTCGCGCTCGGTGGTGTGGAGCTCGCGGCCCAGGGTGAGCAGCTCGGTGAACGAGGTGACGTCGTCGAACCGGTTGCGGTACGTCGCGACCGACAGGTCGGCGGACCGGCGCAGCGCCGTCTCGACCAGCTCGGTGACACTGCCGAAGTGGTAGAAGACCAGCGCCTGGTTGACCCCCGCGCGAGCTGCGACGGTACGCGCGGAGAGCCCCGTGAGCCCCTCGGTGGCCAGCAGCTCCGACGCGGCGTCGAGGAGCTTGTCGCCGGTCGTCATCGACGCCGGAGTCGCTGCCACAGCACCGCCCCCAGCCCGACGAGAACCGCAGGCACCGCGCCCAGGAGCACGAAGATGAAGGCGCCCTCGACCACAGCGAACGCGACGGTCGGCGGATAGGCCAGACCTCGTACCAGACCCCAGACCCCACCGGCCGCTCCCAGGACCACAGCGGTCAGGGCCGAGATGCGCAGGAACACGTCGAGCGCCGGCTCCTCCCGGCCCGGTGGCGCGACGATCAGCCGCACGGCTCCTGCACATGAGCGGAACATCCGGACCCCCTTGTTTGAGCGACTGCTCAAATCCGACGATACGCCGAATTGAGCGCTCGCTCAAGAGGTTCAGACCAGGTCGGACGGGTCCGTGTTGGCGCCGCACAGCACCACGGCCACCCGTTCCCCTGCAACCGGCCGATAGGCACCGGACAGGAGTGCCGCGACCGGCGCCGCCGCCCCCGGCTCGAGCACCAGCCGGTAGCGGTCCCAGACCGCCTGGCGCGCCGCCAGGACGGTGTCGTCGTCGACCAGCACGCTGCCGACGCCGACGCGGCTCGCCACCTCCCACGCGATGGACCCGAGCCGCCGAGCGCCGAGCGAGTCGGCGGCGACACCCGAGACGGAGACGTCGACCGGGCCTCCTGCGGCGAGGGCGCTGTGCAGCGTCGGCGCACCGCTCGGCTCGACCCCGACCACCGCGGCCCGGCCCTCGACCGCTGTCGCGATCCCCGCCATCAACCCTCCCCCGCCGACCGCCACCAGCACGGTGTCGACCTCGCGACCGGCCGCGTCGAGCTGCTCGAGGAGCTCGAGCCCGAGCGTCCCGGCGCCCGCACAGATCTCGGGCTGGTCGTAGGCATGGCAGTAGACCGCACCGGTACGGCCGACGTGCTCCACCGCCGCGTCGTAGGCATCGGCGTACTCCCGCCCGCGGACCTCGACCAGCGCGCCGTACTCCTGGAGGCGCCGCAGCTTGGTCGGTGACGAGGTCTCGGGCACGAAGACCGTGGCCGGCACACCCACGACAGCCGCGGCGTAGGCGTGGGCAAGACCGGCGTTGCCGCCCGACGCGACCACGATCCCCACCTCGGGATCGAGCTCGCCGCGCTCGTGCGCGGCCAGGATCCGGTTGAAGGCGCCCCGTGTCTTGAAGGTGCCCGTGTGCTGGAGCAGCTCGAGCTTGAGGCACCCGCCGGCCGGCAGCCAGGGGTCACCCGGCTCCACGAGCTGCACCGGCGTACGACGCACGTGCGGCCGGATGCGTCGCCGGGCGACCGCGAGATCGGCAAGGTCCACGCTCCGGAGCCTAGACAGCGACGCAGAGCCGACGTGAGCGTGCCTGGTCGTAAATGTCTAGTAAGTTGAGTAAGATTAACTTCTTAGCTGTCCCAGGTTCACACGAGCCGTCACCGAGGAGCGGGCGTATCACGATCACCGAGCACCACCGCGACTACTGGCACGACTTCTATGCCGGCCGGGCCAGTTCCGACGTCCCCGACCGGCCCAGCGACTTCGCCCGGTGGGTGGAGGCGCAGCTGCCACCCGAGCACGAGGTGGTCGAGCTCGGCTTCGGCACGGCCCGGGACTCGTTCTTCTTCTCCCGCCGGGGGCGAGCCGTGCTGGGCCTGGACTTCGCCGAGTCGGCCGTCGACCACGCGCGGAGCCAGGCGGCAGCCCTGGCGCTGGGTGCGCGGTTCGACGTCCTCGACCTCTACGACGACGCCGAGGTGGACCGGGTCGCCTCGACCCTGACTCCCGCGGGTGGTGGCCGGGCGGTCTATGCCCGCTTCCTCGTGCACTCCTTGGAGGAGCCCGGCCGGGCCAACCTGCTCCGCCTCGCCGCCGCTGCGGCCGGCGACGGCGACGGGGAGCTCTTCCTCGAGTTCCGCACCGGCAAGGACCTCGGGCAGGAGCACCTCTTCGGCGACGACCACTACCGGGTGTTCCTCGACCCCCTTGTCGTCGAGCTGGAGATCGAGGCCCTCGGCGGCGAGATCACCTACCGTGAAGAGGGCTGCGGACTCGCGGTCTACCGCTCCGAGGACCCGCACGTGTGCCGTCTCGTGGCCCGGTTCCCTCCGGCCGGCACCGGGAGACCGAGCTGAGCCGACGGGCGGGGGGCGGCTTCGCCGTGAGCAGCCACGGGGTCCGCGTCCCCCACGCCCTCCGCGAGGTCGTCGACGTCCGGTTCGGCGAGGACCGGATCTGGTCGTTCAACCCCGAGCGCGACCGCTCGAGACTGAGCCGCGGCTGGGTCCGGTGGCCCCGACAGCTCGAGCCCTTCCTGGACGGCGTGGCCCAGGTGAGCCTGGTCCGGCACGTGAGCGGCGAGACCGTCTTCGAGCAACGCGTCGGCTTCGGCACGGGGGCCGATCCGATCCGTCTGGTCGCGCCGGACGGTCACTCCCTGGCGATCGACAAGGGCGGCCACCTCCAACGGATGTTCGCCTCCACCGACCGGGCGGTCACCGAGGAGGTCCTCGACGCCGTGGAGCGGGTGCTGCACGACCTCCGCGAGGAGTGCGGGCTCGAGGCGTTCCTCGCCTTCGGCTGCCTGCTCGGAGCGGTGCGCGACGGACACCTGATCGGCCACGACTGCGACGCGGACGTGTCGTACCTGAGCCCGCACACCCACCCGTTCGACATCATCAGGGAGAACAAGCGGGCCGGCGACACCATGCGGGCGCTCGGTTGGGAGATCACCCGGATGTCAGCGGGCGACTTCAAGATCTGGACGCGCCCGGGTGGCGGCCGCCGGGTGGGGATCGACGTGTTCTCCTCCTTCTACGTCGACGACACGTTCTACATGGTGCCGTCCGTCACCGGCTCCCTGGAGCGGTCGGCGCTGCTCCCCGTCGGCGAGGTGACGCTCGAGGGCCGCCGCTTCGCTGCCCCGGCCAGGCCGGAGGCTCTCCTCGAGCTGACCTACGGCCCGCAGTGGCGGGTGCCCGACCCGTCGTTCGCCTATGACGCCTCGCGCGCCACGCGCCGGCGGCTGAACGGCTGGCTGCGGAACAACCGCAGGTACCTCCGCTACTGGGGCGACTTCTACCGGTCGGCAGCGAGCAGGCGGGTGCCGACCACACCCAGCCGGTTCGCGCACTGGGTGGCGGACCGCCTCGAGCCACGACAGACCGTCCTCGACGTGGGCTGCGGCAACGGTCGCGACGCCGTCCACTTCGCCGAGCAGGGCCACGCGGTCTACGCCCTCGACGGCACCGTCCTGGCACGGCGGCTGACCCGCCGACTCGCCGACGAACGCTCGGTGGAGGTCCGACGACGCGCCCTGAACCTCAACGACCTGGCCTCGACGCTCGTGTCCGGCGCGCGCTTCGCGCACCGGACGAGGCCGCCACACATCTACGCGCGCTTCCTGCTCGACGCCGTCGAGCCGGACACCCGGCAGAACTTCTTCCGCTGGGCCCAGATGATCCAGCGCAGGGGCGGCCTCACGTTCCTGGAGTTCCGGACCTGGCGAGGCACGCTGCGCGCCTCGGCGTTCCCCTTCCACTACCGGAGCCTGCTCGTCCCGTCGCGGGTGGTCGCGGAGGTCGAGCGGCTCGGCGGCACGGTGGTGCACCGTGAGGAGGGCGTCGGCCTGGCCCCCTTCGAGCGCGAGAACCCGCATACCTGTCGACTCATCGTGAGGTGGACGTGAACCCGACCAAGTCAGAGCGTGCCCTGATCGCCAAGCTGGTCGGCCCGCTGTCGCTCCACAAGCGCGTCGTGGCCCTCGAGAACGAGATCCAGGAGTCACGCAAGCTCAACCAGCGGCTCTCCGACCTCATCGACGTGGTCACCGAGGTCCTGGTGCCGGCGGTCGACCGCGACGACCAGCGGATGCGTGCCGCGCTCGCGCGCCTCGAGGTGGCCGTGAGCCCACCGGTGGCGCGCGAGCAGGACTGAGTCCCGGAGCCCGGGTACGTCGCGAGCCCCGTCGTCACCGCGGGTGGTTGCGCCCGGTGCATGGTGAGTGGTGTTCTTGAGGTTCGGCTGCCGCTCGGGGAGGGGTGGTATGGAAGCGCGAACTTCCGTACTGCTCCGTCGGCGTGCGGCCAAGGTCGTGGGGCTGGCCCTGGCGCTGACCGGCCTCTCCGTGGTCGCACCGACGGCCGCGCACCTGAGCGACCGGGCAGCGGCAGCCACGATTCCCATCGGCGCGATCCAGGCGAACGTCAGCAACCACCACGGCACCGACGGCGGCAACGACACGTCGAACTGCATCCGGTACTCGCCGACCGGCACGTCCACCAGCTCCGCCTTCGTGGGATCCACCGCGGAGGCACTGACCGCCCACGGGAGCGACGGCAGCTGCCCCTCGACCCTGTCGACGGCGGAGCAGAGCGCCATCGGGGTCAAGCCCGCCACCACCGCCTCCGTGCAGGACGGCGTGCCGTTCCTGCTCGCGCGCGTGACGCACTACAACAACCCGATCCAGGCCGACGCCGCCCACTTCTCCGGCGCGTTCACGATCCGGATGGCGGGCTTCGACACCACCCCGGACCTCACCTACAACTGGTCGATGTGGGAGACGCCCAACAACGCGAACCCCTGCCCCTTCACGGGGCCCGGTGTGCCGAACCAGAACGGATGCGCGGACCAGATCGCCTTCACCGGCCAGGTTCCCGGCCAGACGCTCACCACGGGCGGGATCACCTACAAGCTCGTGATGAAGGGTTTCAGCCCGACGTCGGGCACCTGCCCGGCCGCGCAGCCCGCGAACACCCAGACCCAGTTCCTGACCGCGGAGAAGGCGACCAGCGCCGCGTGTCTGTACGCCGCGCTCGTGCAGGTGCGCTCGCTGCGGATCGTCAAGCGCATCGTCTCGCCGTCCGGGGTCGTGCCTCCGTCGACCGGTTTCGTCTTCGACGGCGCCAGCACGATCAACGGGTCGGCGTGGGACGACAACGTCTTCACGCTGACGCCGTCGTTGGGGGCGCCGGACTCCCTCGCGGCGCGCGAGCTGCTGCAGGGCGACACCGTCTCGGTCACCGAGCGCGCACCGAGCTCGGACAAGTGGTCGGTCACCGCGATCGACTGCGTCGACGGCGCCGGAGGGAGCGTCGACGCCACCGTCAAGGTCGCCGCAGGCATGGTGACCCTGCCGAACGTCCCCGCGCCCCCCACGACGGCGGCAGGACCGATCACCTGCACGTTCACCAACACCTACACGCCGAAGGCGACCTTGACCCTGGTCAAGTCCGTCGACGGCGGGACGGCGCTGCCGGCCCAGTGGACGCTGAGCGCCCAGGGCCCGACGCCGATCGCCGGCGTGTCCGGATCTGCGAAGGTCACCAGCCAGCGAGTCGAGGCCGGCACGTACTCCCTCGACGAGGCCGGCTCGCCCCTGGGCTACACGTCGCAGGGGTGGTCGTGCACCGGCGGCACCCTGACCGGTGGCAACCGACTCGCCCTGGTCGACAACGACAGCGCGGTCTGCACGATCACGAACCGGTTCTCCCGGGGCACCTTCCGGATCGTCAAGCAGGTGCAAGGTCCGGTCGGCGGCTTCACCGGCAACGGCGACACGGCGTTCACCGGCACGTGGACGTGCGGCGCCACCACCGGCTCCTTCTCGGTCACGCAGAACACGGCGTACACGAGTCCGGAGATCCCCTCGGGCACGGTCTGCACGGTCACCGAGACCCAGCCCAGTGGCAACCTGGCGAACAGCTCGTGGAGCTGGAACCCTCCCGCCTACCCGGACGGCACCGCCGTCGTGATCGCCGAAGGCAGCCCGCCGACCGTCACGGTCCGCAACACGTTCGCCCAGCAGACCGGCTCCCTCACCCTGGGCAAGCACGTCGAGCCACGACCGGGGGCACCGGTCGCCGGGTACACCGGGGGCAGCGACCGCACCTTCCGCCTCTCCTACGACTGCCGCATCGGCGGCGCGACCGTCGCGGCCGGATCGGTGGACGTGGCGGACGGCGGCACCAGCACCGTCCAGGGGATCCCTGCCACCGCGACCTGTGCCCTGAGCGAGGCGCTCACCCAGCAGCCCGGTGACTTCGCCGACCCGTCCCTCGCCTGGGACGGCAGCAGCTGGACCGCCACGTCCGTGACCATCGCCGCCGACCAGACCCGATCGGCCACCGTGACGAACTTCTTCACCAAGCAGACGGCGTCCCTCACCATCACCAAGCGCGTCGAGGGAGCCGGGTACGTCGGCGGCGCGGGCCAGAACTTCACCGTCGACTGGGACTGCGGCACGGCGTCCGGCATCGTCGTGCTCGGCCGCGACGACAGTCGGACCGTCACCGTCCCGGCGAACTCCTCCTGCAGCGTGAGCGAGCGCGCCCCTGCGGGCCATCTGGACCCGGCCCACGAGTGGGGTGCGCCGACGTACGCCGGCCTCACCGACGGCGTCGTCGCCATACCGCCGCAGGCGAGCCGCACCGTGACCGTCACGAACCACACGGTCCCCGTCTTCGGGGCGGTCAGCATCACCAAGCTGCTGACCGGGGCGACCGAGGGAGTGCGGGCCCGCGCGACCTTCCACGTCACGGTCGACTGCGACAACCCGGCAGAAGGAAGCACCGGCAACTTCAGCGACACGTTCGACCTGCTCGTCAACGTCACCCAGACGACCCCCAACCTTCCGGTCGGCACGTCCTGCACGGTGACCGAGGATGCGCCTCCCGCGCTGTCCCTGGTCGACGACTCCTACACGTGGGGACCCACACCGCCGACACAGACGGTCACCGTGGACAGCAAGGGGAGCGTGGCCGCCGCCACCGTGACCAACCGGGTCGACCGGGCGTTCGGGTCGCTCGACGTGACGAAGGTCGTCAACGGCCTCAACGGCGTCGACGGGGCCCAGACCGGGTTCTCCGGCACCTGGACCTGCACCACGGCCGACGAGACCCGGAGCGGCACGTGGTCGCGGACCGGCCCCGGCCCGGCGACGATGACCGGCGGAGCCGACCAGGTCCTGCTCACCTCCACCTGCACGGTCACGGAGAACACCCCTGCACCGCCGGTCCCCGGCGACCCGTCGTACGCCTGGGGGGCCACCACCATCGGCGGCAGCGTCACCCTGACGGCCGCCACCCCGAACGGCACCATCGCCGTCACCAACGTGGTGGTGCGGGTCACGGGCACCTTCGCGGTGGCCAAGAGCGTCCAGGGCGGCGAGGCGGGCACCGCGTTCGTCGACGGCGACTTCACGTTCTCCTACAGCTGCTCGGGCGTCCTGCCCACCTCGATCAACGGGACCGTGACCGTCAAGGCGGGAGAGACCGCCCAGGTCGGCACCGACATCCCGGCAGGCTCGACGTGCACGATCGAGGAGAGCGGCCGCCCCGACCCGATCTCGCCGTGGGACTGGGACGGCGTGACCATCGATCCCACGACGTTCACCATCCGGGCCGGCGCGCCCGTCACGGTGCACGCCACCAACACGATCAGCCAGCGCACCGTCACCGCACAGCTCCGGAAGGCCGTCGACGACCCCGACGGAGGCTTCGTCGGGAATCCGGACTTCCGCGTGAGCCTGGTCTGCAGGCTCGACGGCAACACCACGACGTACGGACCCGAGCCGGTCAAGGCCGGTGGCACGGTCAGCTTCCCGGGCATCCTGGTCGGGTCGTTCTGCGCGCCGGTCGAGGAGCCCATCGACGCCGGAGCAGGGCTGGCGGACGCCAGCTACGTCTGGGGGCTCCCCACCTTCTCGGAGGAGCAGCTGGTCAGCGACCTGAGGGGCAGCTACGTCTTCACGGTGCTCAACCACGTGGAGCGCGCCCGAGGTGCCCTCGCCCTCGAGAAGGTCCTCGACGACCCGGACCATGTCACCGACGCGACCCGGACCTACGCCGGGACGTGGACGTGCACCCACCCGGGCGACCCTGACGTGACCGGCACCTGGAGCGTGTCCGGGCCGGGCCCCGCGACCCTGACCGGGGTCCCGGCCGACGGCATCCTGCTCGGCTCCACCTGCCACCCCGACGAGGAGGCCCTGACGGCGCCGCCGTCGCCCACCGACCCGTCGTACTCCTGGGCGGCGCCGACGTTCACGGACGCCACGCCCGGTGCGGACTCGATCGCGACGATGGCCGTGGGCAACACCGTGCAGCGCCGGACCGGTCAGCTGCTCGTCCGCAAGTCCGTCACCGGTGCCACCGACGGCTACACCGGCGCGGGGGCCGACTTCACCGTCGGCTACACCTGCTCGCTCGGCGACCCGACGAGCGGCGTCAGCGGGAACGTCGACGTCGTCGCGGGTGCCGCCGCAGTGGTCCTCGCTCCCGACATCCCCGTGGGCTGGACCTGTCACGTCGCCGAGCAGAGCCCCTCTCAGGGCCTGCTGGTCGACCGGTCCTTCGCCTGGGGTACGCCGGTGATCGACGGCGTGGACGACAACGGCGACGTGACGGTCGGCGCGGGGACGGCCACGCTGATCGTCACGAACCCGATCGAGCGGCTCACCGGTGACGTCGGCGTGGTCAAGGCCCTGGGTCCCACGACCCCGGACGGCGTGGTGGACCCCGCCGCGACCTTCAGCGGCACCTACTCCTGCCGCTACGCCGGCAACGTGGTGGCCGCCGGCACCTGGTCGGTCACCGGGACCGGGGCTGCCACGCTGGCGCCTCCTGCTGACGGCCTGCCCGTCACCACTGTCTGCTCGGCCACCGAGGACCCGCCGGACGACGCAGACCTGGTGAACGCGTCCTGGACCTGGGAGGCTCCGGTCATCTCCGACCCGGTCACCGTCGAGAACGCCGCCGAGCCCCCCTCCGTCACGGTGACCAACACGCCCAGGCGTGTGTTCGCCCCGCTGAGGGTCACCAAGGTCTTCACCGGGCCCGCCGCCGCGTTGAGACCCGGCGCCGAGGTGGCCGGCGGCTGGGCCTGTGAGCTCGGCGGCGTCCAGGTCGACGGCGGTCGTTGGCGGCTGCCGGCGTCAGGTGGCAGCGAACAGATCGCGACGGCCGACGGAGGTCGCGTCGGCGACAACGGGCCGATCCGGATTCCCGCCGGCTCGCAGTGCACCGTGCTCGAGGACACCCCGCCCGCGGGCGCCCTCGTGGACGAGTCGTACGCCTGGGACGACCCGGTCTCCGACCCGGCCTCCGGGCAGGTGACGCTCGTGGCCGGTCAGGACAACGTCGTCACGGTCACCAACTCGACGCACCGGCAGTACGGCGAGTTCCGGATCTCGAAGGTGATCGACCTGGCCGCCGAGCTGCAACGGCCGGGCGTCCTCTTCACCGGCACGTGGAGCTGCCGCCACGGAGACGACGACCCGGTCACCGGGGCATGGCAGGTGACCGGAGAGGGGACCGACGTCTTCGCAGGCATCCTGCTCGGCTCGGTGTGCACGGTGGAGGAGATCCCGTCGGCGGACTCCCCGTCCCTGGACCCGTCGTACCGCTGGGACCCCCCGACCATCGCACCGGCCTCGGTCGTCGTGACCGGTGACCCACCGGTGCAGGTCACCGTCACCAACCCGACCCATCGCGTCCTCACCGGCCTGACCATCACCAAGAGGGTCACCGGCGCCACGCAGGGCGAGCCGGCCGGCCAGACCTACGACCTGTCCTACAGCTGCACCGACGCCAGTGGCGGGGTGCACACCGACAGCCGCAGCATTGCCGGCGGCGCCACGTGGACCACGGACCGCGTGATCCCGATGGGCTCCCGGTGCTCGGTCGCCGAGGGCGACCTGCCGCCCCTCGGTGGCCGGTTCCGGTGGGGCTCGGTTCACTTCGACGTGAACGGTCCGGTGCAGCCCGGCCCGACGGTCGGCCAGCAGAAGAGCTTCACCTTCTTCAACCCGCAGGAGACCGGGAACCCACCGGCGAACGTGACCGTGACCAACATCCTCGAACGGCACAAGCCCGGCCAGGGCCCGCGGTGGACCCTCGAGAAGAGCGCCGACCCACCCAGCGGCGCCCTCGTGAGACCGGGCACGACCATCGTCTACACGCTCACCGTGACCAACCGGTCGGCCTCCACGCCGCTGCCCGCGGGCGCGGTGGTCACCGACGACCTGAGCGGCGTCCTGCTCCACACCTCGTGGGGCGGCGTCCGGAAGGGCCATCCGGGACGCGCGGCGCTGCAGGGGACCGCCCTGGTGTGGACCCTCCCCAGCGTGCCTCCGGGCAGGGTGCTGACGCTCTCCTACTCCGTCCGCGTCGACTCCGGTGCCTTCGGTGTCACCCTGCGCAACAGCGTGACCGCCCGGGGTGACGTGGCCCCGTCACACGACTGCAGTCCCACCGCCTCCGCCCGTGGAGCAGCGAGCGCGGGATCGGCCGTGCCGTGCATCGCGAGCACGACCCACCACACCACGCAGTCGGAGCTCGGTCCGACGCAGGAAGGTCCGTCCGGGACCCTGCCCAACACCGGCGCGCCGCGCTACGCCGGCTGGGCGGCACTGCTCGGACTGCTCCTCGTCGCCCTCGGCGCGGGCCTTCTGATCGGTTCCAGGCGTCGCCGCGGGGCTCCACGGGGCGGATGAGGCGCGCCGGACGCAGAAGGGGCACCCCGGACCGGGGCGCCCCTGCTGTCGATACCGCGTGGCGGTGGCGGTGGGATTTGAACCCACGGTGGGCTTGCACCCACACACGCTTTCGAGGCGTGCTCCTTAGGCCGCTCGGACACGCCACCGCGGGGAAGGTTACCCGAGGCGCTGGTGGGCGAAGAAATCGTCCAGCAGGCCCCGGCAGTCGTCGCGGAGCACACCCCCGACCACCTCGGGACGGTGGTTGAGCCGACGGTCGCGGACCACGTCCCACAGGGACCCGGCGGCGCCCGCCCGGTCGTCGTACGCGCCGAAGACGAGCCGGTCGAGTCGCGACAGCACGACCGCGCCGGCACACATCGTGCAGGGCTCGAGGGTCACCACCAGGGTGCAGCCGGTCAGTCGCCACGCGCCCCACGCGGTCGCGGCCGCGCGGAGCGCGACCAGCTCGGCGTGGCCGGTGGGGTCTCCGTCCCGCTCGCGCACGTTGTGCCCGCGACCGAGGACCGACCCGTCCGGACCGAGCACGAGGGCACCGACCGGTACGTCGCCCGAACCCAACGCCGCGCGCGCCTCGTCGAGCGCGGCGCGCATCGCCGCGTCGTCGTCCCGACCGGCTCGACCAGCGGCCGAGGTCACGCGGAGGTGAGGCCGACAGCCTCGTCGAAGAGCGAGCCGAACCCCAGGCGTCGGGCCACGTCGGAGAGCATCTCGTCGGGGTAGAGGTCGAAGTCGTCGAGCAGGACGGCCATGTCCATGGCGTTCATGCCGAGGTCTCCGACCAGGTCGAGGTCGCCGGCCGGTACCTGGTCGTCGTCGTCCTCGGGCTCGGGGAGGCCGAGGTCCTCGACGGCCGAGCGGGCGATCTCCCACTCGTCGGCGGCGGTGATGTCGGAGAGCAGGATGCGCACGACCGGGCCGGTGACCCGGACGATCAGGAAGAAGTCCTCGTCGATCGCGATCAGGGCCATGGCGCCGCCGTCGCCCGGGAAGCGCCGCAGGGCGGCCGCCAGGCGGTCGATGTCGGCCAGGACGTCGTGCGCCAGCTCCTGCACCTGCCACACGCCCTCCTCGCGGTAGGCAGCCACCGCGAAGTCGATCCCTTCGATCTGCTCGCTCATGGCTACCTCCGATCTGATCAGGCCACGCAGCACGTCACCAGCGTGACAGAGGCCCCCAGCCCTGCCAACCCTGTTCGGTCGCGACGAGGCGAACTCTCAGCAACCACTAGGGTTCGCAGCATGCGCACGATCGTCGTCGACCATCCCCTCGTCGCCCACAAGCTCACCGCCCTGCGTGACCAGAACACCGACTCACCGACGTTCCGGAGGCTCGTCGACCAGCTGGTGACGCTGCTGGCCTACGAGGCCACCCGCGACGTGCGGGTCGAGCCGTTCGACATCACGACGCCGGTGGCGCCCACGACCGGCGTACGGCTCTCTGCGCCGAAGCCGATGGTGGTGCCGATCCTGCGGGCCGGTCTGGGCATGCTCGAGGGGATGATGCGGCTGCTGCCGACCGCCGAGGTCGGCTTCCTCGGGATGGTGCGCAACGAGGAGACTCTCGAGGCCTCGACGTACGCCGAGCGGCTGCCCGACGACCTGGCCGGGCGGCAGTGCTACGTGCTCGACCCGATGCTCGCGACCGGCGGCACCCTCGCGGCCGCGATCCGCTTCCTGACCGACCGTGGCGCCGACCACATCACCGCGATCTGCCTGCTCGCCGCGCCCGAGGGCTGCGACCGGCTGGCCCAGGGTCTCGACGGCCTCGACGTCCCGGTCACCGTGGTGACCGCCGCGCTGGACGAGAAGCTCAACGACAAGGGCTACATCGTGCCGGGGCTCGGAGACGCCGGCGACCGCCTCTACGGCCTGGCCGACTGACCGACTGACCGGACCTAGCCGCCGGGGAAGATCGGGACCGTGCCGGTCGCGATCAGGAGGCCGAGCACGACCACGACGACCGCCAGCACGGCGTACGCGACCTCCTTGTTGACCGTGGTCTCGCGCGGCTCGGGCGCCTCGTAGCGGTGCCCGTCGGGCTTGAGCATCGGGTCGTTCTCGTCACTCATGCCCTGCCAACGAGCGAGGGCCGGCAACGTCATGCGTCGACGTCGCTCTCCGGGACAGCTCGACGAGCCCGGAGGGCCAACTCGACGAGCCCGGAGGGCCAACTCGACGAGCCCGGAGGGCCAACTCGACGAGCTGTCAGAGGGCCTTCACGGCGTTGAGGAGCTTGCTCATGGTGTCCTTCGCGTCACCGAAGAGCAGGGAGGTCTTCTCCTCGAAGAGCAGCTCGTTCTCGATCCCGGCGAAGCCGGGGCGCATCGACCGCTTCATGAAGATGATCTGGCGGGCCTCGTCGGCGTTGAGGATGGGCATCCCGTAGATCGGTGCCCCGGGCGAGGTCTTGGCGGCGGGGTTCACGACGTCGTTGGCGCCGACCACGAGCACCACGTCGGTGTCCTTGAAGTCGCCGTTGATCTCGTCCATCTCGCGCAGCTGCTCGTAGGGCACCTGGGCCTCGGCCAGCAGCACGTTCATGTGGCCCGGCATCCGCCCGGCGACCGGGTGGATGGCGTAGTCGACGGCGATGTCGCGCTCGCCGAGCACGTCGACGAGCTCGCGCAGGGTGTGCTGGGCCTGGGCCACGGCCAGGCCGTAGCCGGGCACGATGATCACGCGGTCGGCGTAGGCCAGCATGATCGCGGCGTCCTCGGGGGAGACGCTCCTGACCGGCCGGTCGCTCGCCTCGCCGCCGCCGAGCGTCGAGCCACCCTTGAGGGCGCCGAACAGGATGTTCGGCACCGAGCGGCCCATCGCGCGCGCCATCAGGAGGGTGAGGAACGTGCCGGACGAGCCGACCAGCGTGCCGGCCACCAGGAGCAGCACGTTGGAGAGCACGTAGCCGCCGGCGGCCACGGTGAGCCCGGTGAACGCGTTGAGCAGCGAGATGACGATCGGCACGTCGGCGCCGCCGACCGGGAGGACCAGCAGCACGCCGACCAGCAGGCCGAGCAGGCCGAGCGTGATCCCGACCCACATCCGTGGGTCGTCGACCAGCATCACCGAGAGCACGACCGAGCCGATCAGCGCCGCTCCGAACAGGATCGGCAGACCCGGGAAGACCACCGGGCGCGAGGTCATCAGGTCCTGCAGCTTCGCGAAGGTGATGACCGACCCCGCGAAGGACACCGCGCCGACGGCGATGGTGAACGCGGTCGCGGCGAGGTTGAACCAGGAGTCGTGCCCGCCGGCCTCGACGACCTGCTGCAGCTCGAGCAGCGCCACCAGGGACGCCGCTCCGCCGCCGACGCCGTTGAAGAGGGCCACCATCTGCGGCATCTGGGTCATCTGCACGGTGCGGGCGCCGTACACGCCCCCGACGGTGCCGATCGCGATGGCGAGCAGGATCAGGGGGACGTGCTGGAGGTGGAGCTCGGTCCAGAAGAACGGCATCGCACAGGCGACGACCGCGGCCGCGGCGCCGAGCAGGTTGCCGTTGCGCGCCGTCTTCGGCCCCGAGAGTCCTTTGAGCGCCAGGATGAAGCAGACACCGCACGCCAGGAAGACGAGCTGGATCCAGGTGGGCATCAGGCGACCCCGCCCTTGGTCGGGCTGTCGCCGGCCTCAGCGGTCTTCGCCGGCTTCTTGCGGGTGAACATCTGGAGCATCCGGTCGGTCACCACGAAGCCGCCGACCATGTTCACCGCCGCGAGCACGATCGCGACCAGGCCGACGACCACCGCCACGGTGTTGTCGGTCGTGCCGGTGACGATGATCGCGCCGAGCAGGATGATCCCGTGGATCGCGTTGGCGCCCGACATCAGCGGGGTGTGGAGGGTCGAGGAGACCTTGGAGATCACCTCGATGCCGACGAAGACGCTGAGGATGAAGATCGTCAGCCAGACGACGCCCGGGTCGAGGGTCACTGGTCGGCCTCCTGGTCGTAGGGGAGCTCGGTCTCGACGGTGGCTGGCGTATCGGGTGGGGCCTCGGCGGGTGGTCCTTCGAGAGCCTCGCGGGTCGGCCCGTGGACGATCGTCCCGTCGTGGGTCACGCAGCTGCCCGAGACGATCTCGTCGGCGAAGTCGGGTGCGAACACGCCGTTGCCCTCGTCGTCCTTGGTGGTCATGAGCGTGACGAGGTTGAGGATGTTCTGGGCGTAGAGCTTCGACGCCGGGCCGGGCATCTGGCTCGGCACGTTCCGCCCTCCCCACACCTGGGCGTTGCCGATCCGGACGACCTCGCCTGCGACGGAGCCCTCGACGTTGCCACCCGTCTCGGCGGCCAGGTCGACCACGACCGAGCCGGGCTTCATCTCCTCGACCATCTCGCGGGTCACGAGCACCGGCGCCCGGCGCCCCGGCACGGCGGCGGTGGTGATCAGGGCGTCCGCGGCGGCGATGAAAGGGGTGAGGAGCTCGCGCTGGCGGGCGGCCCGGTCCTCGGTCATCTCGCGGGCATAGCCGCCCGCGCCCTCGAGCGTGTCGAGGTCGAGGTCGATCGACTTCGCACCCATCGACCGGATCTCCTCCGCGGCGGCCGCGCGCACGTCGTACGCCCGGACGATCGCGCCGAGCCGCTTGCTGGTCGCGATCGCCTGGAGCCCGGCGACCCCCGCGCCGAGCACGACGACCTCCGCCGCCTGGACCGTGCCGGCGGCGGTCATGTTGAGGGGGAAGAAGCGGCGCAGCATCCCGGCGGCGACGATGGCGCAGCGGTAGCCCGAGACCAGCGCCTGCGAGCTGAGCGCGTCCATCGACTGGGCGCGGGAGATGCGCGGGATCAGCTCGACCGCGTGCGCGGTGACGCCGGCGTCGCGGAGCTCGACGACGGTGGGCTGCTCGGTGGTCGTGGGCAGGAACGAGATGGCCGACGCACCTCGGCGGAGCCGACGGATGGTGGCGGCCTCCAGGGGCTGCACCGAGACCACGACGTCGGCGTCGACGACCGCGTCGGCGTCGAGCACCGCGCCCGCCCCGGCGTACTCCTCGTCGGCGATCAGCGCGTGCAGCCCGGCCCCCGGCTCGACCGCGACGTCGTACCCGAGGGCGGTCAGCTTGCCGACCAGCTCGGGCACCATCGCCACGCGTGACTCACCCTCGCGGGTCTCCTTCGCCACTGCGATCTTCACGCGCCTGAAACTAGGCCATATCCGCCGCCGCTCCCACCCATCTCGCCGTACCCCGGGCGTGGCGTTCTCCACAGGCCGGTCGGGCGCTTCCCCGGTAGTCCGTGACGATTCGCAGGTCCGGAGGCCGATTTCACCTGCAGATCGTCACGGACTATCCCGACAGCGCGAACTCCTCCACAGGCTCGTAGCGCGGGCGACCACGGGGTCCCTCGCCGAGGTACGACGCGACGAGGGTGAGGCGGTCGACGGTCCAGGTCGGTCCGCGGTAGGCGTCGAGCAGCCGGACCCAGCCGGTCACCTCCTGGGGGTGACCCAGGCGCGCGAGCGTCACGTGGGGGCGGAACCGCTGCCCGTCCACCGGTACTCCGGCCCGGTTGGCCGCCGCCCGGGCTCCGGTCGCCAGGCGCGAGAGCTCCGTGCGCCCGTGCTCGTCGAGATCGAGGCCGGCCCAGAGCACCCGGGCGCGGGCAGGGTTCGGGAACGCGCCGCCGCCGGCGACGGCCGCCGCGAACGCCGTACGCCGCCGCGCGGCGCGGGCGAGCCGCTCCACCAGGTCGTCGAGGGCGCGGTCGGGGACGTCCGCGAGGAACGCCACCGTGACGTGCAGCTGCTCGGCGGTGGCCCAGCGGAAGGCGGCGGCCGCCCGGCGTACGTCCAGGAAGTCGTCGAGGTGCTCGACCACGACGGGTGGCGGCACGACGGCCGCGAACATGCGCACGGCGGGTCAGACGTGCGGGCCGACGAGGCTCCCGACCGCGTAGGTGACGCTCATCGCGAGGAGGCCGCCGCCGACGTTGCGCGCGACCGCACGGCGTACGGAGCTGAAGCCGAGCCGGGCCTGGATGACCCCGGCCACCGCCAGCGCCAGCGCCACCGTGAGGACCGTCGCCCATACCCGGACGTCCAGCGGGCTCAGCGTGATCACGAGCAGCGGCAGGACGCCGCCGACGGTGAACGCCACCATCGAGGCGAAGGCGGCGTGCCAGGCGTTCGTGAGCTTGTCGGGGTCGATCCCGAACTCGATGTCGGCGTGCGCGGCGAGCGCGTCGTGCTCGGTGAGCTCCTGGGCGACCTTCTTGGCCGTCTCGCGGCTGAGTCCCTTGCGCTCGTACATCTTGGCCAGCTCGCGGAACTCGGTCTCGGGCATCTGCTCGAGCTCCTGGGCCTCCAGGTCGAGCATCGCCTTCTCGGAGTCGCGCTGGGCGTTCACCGAGACGTACTCACCCGCGCCCATGCTCAGCGCGCCCGCGACGAGACCGGCCAACCCGGCCACGAACACCGGCGAGCGCTCGGCCGTGGCGCCCGCGACGCCCATCACGATGCCCGCGACCGAGACGATGCCGTCGTTCGCACCCAGGACGCCGGCGCGCAGCCAGTTCAGGCGGTTGCCGACGTCCTCACCGATCTCCTCGTGCCAGTGCTGAGGGTTCTCGTCGGTCCCGATCTCCATGCTCACCCGTCGATCCTCCCCACCGTCCGAACGCCCCGCAAGCAAGGCAAGCCTGCGCTCACCCGACCGTGGTCGAGTCTTCCGGGTGAACACTCCACGACGTCGATCTGTGCCCGGTCAGCGCATCGGAGGGTGCTCCCGGGGGGTGCTCTCTACGCTGGGGCCATGGAGATCCGGGCGGCCCGGCGTGGGTTCGTGCTCGGCGGCGTCGCCGTGGCTGCCGCCGCGTGCACGCCCGACAACGCCCAGCCCCCTCCGGACTCCCCCGGGGCGCCGGTGTCGCCGGGCACCTCCGACTCGGTCGCCTCGGCGGGCAAGGGTCCGACCTCGGCCGACTGGCACCAGCTCGCCCGCCAGGTCTCGGGCACCCTCGCCCGCCCCGGCTCCGCGACGTACAACACCGTGCGCCTCACCCAGAACCCGCGCTACGACGGTGCGCGACCGCTCGCCGTGCTCTCGGTGGCGGGGCCCCAGGACGTCGCCACCGCCTTCGCGTTCGCGCAGGACCACGGCGTCCGGGTGGCGATCCGCTCCGGTGGTCACAGCTATCCCGGGTGGTCCGCCGGCGACGGCGCGCTGGTCGTCGACGTCCGTCCCCTCCACCACGTCTCCCTGCGCGGCACGACCGCCACCATCGGAGCCGGCGCCTCCCTGGTCCAGGTGTACGACGGGCTGGGCACGCGCGGCCGCGGGATCGCCGGCGGCTCGTGCCCGACGGTCGGGATCGCCGGGCTGACCCAGGGAGGTGGGGTCGGCGTGCTCACCCGGGCCCACGGGCTCACCTGCGACGCGGTGACCTCGATGCGGGTCGTCCTCGCCGACGGCCGGATCGTCACCGCCAGCGCCGACCAGGAGCCGGACCTCTACTGGGCCCTGCGCGGCGGCGGCGGTGGTCACCTCGGCGTGGTCACGTCGTTCACGATGAGGACCTTCGCCGCGCCGACGATCACCCGCGCCTACCTGGCCTGGCCGTTCTCGGCGGCGCGGCGCGTCGTACCCCACTGGCTGTCCACGGCGCCCACCGCCGACCGCCGGCTCTGGTCGACCCTCAAGCTGCTCGGCGGCGCCACCCACGCCGGCGGTCCGGTGCTGTTCATGTCGGCGACCTGGACCGGCTCGCCGTCGGCCCTCGACACCGCGCTGCGGCCCTTCCTCTCCTCGGTCCCGACCCCGTCGACCGACGCGCGCCACACCGACTCCTACCTGAACACGATGCTCGCCTACGCCGGGTGCTCCACGATCCCGGTCGGCCGGTGCCACACCGGGCCGGGCGGGTCGCTGCCGCGCCAGGCGTTCGCCGCCACGTCTCACATCATCACCGAGCCCCGGGTCGACCTGACCACCCTGATCGACCACGTGCAGAGCGCCCAGGGCAGCGGCCTCCAGGAAGCCGGCATCTCCATCGACGCGCTGGGCGGGGCCGTCGACGACGTCGGTGGCTCGGCGTCCGCCTTCGGTCACCGGGGCGCCTTGACCACGGTCCAGTACACCGCGACGTACGCCTCGGGTCCTGCCACCCGCGCGACCAGCTATGTGCGGGGGTTCCGTGCCGCGATGGTCCCGACGTGGGGCTCGGGCGCCTACGTCAACTACGCCGACTCCTCGCTCTCGCACTACCAGGCCGACTACTTCGGCAGCAACGCCCACCGACTCGCCCAGGCCCGGGCGACCTACGACCCCCACCGCTTCTTCACCCAGCCGCAGGACTTCTGAGCAGTCTCGGTGTCGCCGGGCCGCCCAGTGCCCGGTCACCCCTTCGGTGCTGGTGGAGGGTGTGATGGGATCGGGTCGCCCGGGGTACCCAGGGGGCAGTACGACGACCGGGAGGGTCTGTGGAGGTCTGGCCGGGTACGGCGTACCCGCTGGGAGCGACGTTCGACGGCAGCGGCACCAACTTCGCGGTCTTCAGCGAGGTCGCCGAGCAGGTCGAGCTGTGTCTCTTCGACGACGACCGCGCGGAGACGCGGGTGGCGCTGACCGAGGTCGACGCGTTCGTCTGGCACTGCTACCTGCCGTCGGTGCAGCCGGGGCAGCGCTACGGCTACCGGGTGCACGGTCCGCACGATCCCGAGCAGGGGTTGCGCTGCAACCCGAACAAGCTGCTGCTCGACCCCTACGCCAAGGCCACCGCGGGCGACATCGACTGGGACCAGGCGCTCTACGGTTACGACTTCGGCGACACCGACTCCCGCAACGACGACGACTCGGCCGCGCACATGACGTTGAGCGTGGTGATCAACCCGTTCTTCGACTGGGAGGGTGACCGCCGCCTCGACATCCCTTACAACGAGACCCTGATCTACGAGGCCCACGTCAAGGGGCTCACCGAGCTGCATCCCGACGTACCCGAGGACCTGCGCGGCACGTACGCCGGGCTGGCCCACCCCTCCGTGACCGAGCACCTGACGCGGCTGGGTGTCACCGCGATCGAGCTGATGCCCGTGCACCAGTTCGTGCAGGACAGCACGCTTCTCGACAAGGGCCTGCGCAACTACTGGGGCTACAACACCCTGGGCTTCCTGGCCCCACACGCCGACTACGCCTCCGCGGGACAGGTGGGCCACCAGGTCCAGGAGTTCAAGTCGATGGTGCGGTCGATGCACGAGGCGGGGATCGAGGTGATCCTCGACGTGGTCTACAACCACACCGCGGAGGGCAACCATCTCGGCCCGACGCTGAGCTTCCGGGGCCTGGACAATCCGGCGTACTACCGGCTGGTCGAGGACGACCTGCGCTACTACATGGACTACACCGGCACCGGGAACTCCCTCAACGTCCGGCATCCCCACTCCCTGCAGCTGATCATGGACTCCCTGCGCTACTGGGTGACCGAGATGCACGTCGACGGCTTCCGCTTCGACCTGGCTGCCGCCCTGGCTCGTGAGTTCTACGACGTCGACCGGCTGTCCACCTTCTTCGAGCTCGTGCAGCAGGACCCGGTGGTCAGCCAGGTGAAGCTGATCGCCGAGCCCTGGGACGTCGGCCCGGGCGGCTACCAAGTGGGCAACTTCCCGCCGCAGTGGACGGAGTGGAACGGCGCCTACCGCGACACCGTCCGCGACTTCTGGCGCGGCGAGCCGTCGCTCGGCGAGTTCGCGAGCCGGCTCTCGGGGTCGTCCGACCTCTACGAGAACTCCGGCCGCCGACCCGTGGCGAGCATCAACTTCGTCACCGCCCACGACGGCTTCACCCTGCGCGACCTGGTGTCCTACAACGACAAGCACAACGACGCCAACGGCGAGGACGGAAACGACGGAGAGAGCCACAACCGATCGTGGAACCACGGGGTCGAGGGGCCGACGGACGACCCGGAGATCCTGGAGCTCCGGTCGCGCCAGCAGCGGAACTTCATCACCACCCTGTTGCTGAGCCAGGGCGTCCCGATGCTCCTGCACGGGGACGAGGCCGGTCGCACCCAGGACGGCAACAACAACACCTACGCGCAGGACTCCGAGATCGCGTGGATGCACTGGGACGACATCGACCAGCCGCTGGTCGAGTTCACCGCCAGCGTCTCGCGGCTCCGGCGCGACCACCCGACGTTCCGGCGCAAGCGCTTCTTCACCGGTACGACCGTCCGCACCGGCAGCGGTGAGGGCGAGCGCCTCAACGACATCGTCTGGCTCCACCCCGAGGGGCACCCGATCGAGGACGGCGACTGGACGGCCCCCGGCGCCCAGGCCATCGGCATGTACCTCAACGGCCACGGCATCCCGGGGCTCGACGCCCGTGGCGGCCGGATCGTCGACGACCACTTCCTGCTCTACTTCAACGCCTCCGCCGACGACGTGCCCCTCACCCTTCCACCTGAGGAGTACGCCGCGGCCTGGGACGTCGAGATCGACACGGCCGGCACGAAGCGCGACGACCAGCCCCTGGCGGCCGGATCGGCGTCCATCCTCGGCGGCCGCAGCGTGCTCGTGCTCCGTGAGCACACGATGGTCCCGGCGAGACCGGATTCCTCCGTGGCCGCCTCGGTGGCGGCGTCGCAGGCATCGCGGGCCGACAAGGCCGGATGACCGGGGCGGCGCGGGGTACGACGACAGCGATGCGCGCACCGGTCAGCACGTACCGCCTCCAGATCACGGCCGGGTTCGACCTGTTCGCGGCGGCCCGCACCCTCCCCTACCTGCACGACCTCGGCGTGGACTGGGTCTACCTCTCCCCCTTGCTCGAGGCCGAGCCCGGCAGCGACCACGGGTACGACGTCGTGGCCCACGACCGGATCGACCCCGCTCGAGGCGGCCCCGAGGGGCTGGCCGCCCTCTCCGCCGAGGCTCGGCGGCTCGGGATGGGCGTCCTGGTCGACATCGTGCCCAACCACGTCGGTGTCGCCACGCCCCACCTCAATGCCTGGTGGTGGGACCTGTTGCAGCACGGGCCGTCGTCGCCGTACGCCGCCGCGTTCGACGTCGACTGGGACGCGGGCGGCGGGCGCCTCCGAGTCCCCGTCGTCGGCGACGACGACCTGCTGGACGGTGGCCGGATCGCCCACCTGTCGGTGGACGGCGACGAGCTGCGCTACCACGACCACCGCTTCCCGCTCGCCCCCTCGCCCGAGGTCTCCTCGCTGGTCGAGCCTGTCGAGACCCCCGACGCGCCCTCCTCGCTGGTCGAGCCTGTCGAGACCCCCGACGCACCCTCCTCGCTGGTCGAGCCTGTCGAGACCCCCGACGCGCCCTCCTCGCTGGTCGAGCCTGTCGAGACCCCCGACCCCGATGCGGTCCACGCACGCCAGCACTACGAGCTGGTGAGCTGGCGGGCTGCCGACCACGACCTCAACTACCGGCGGTTCTTCGCGATCGAGACCCTGGCCGGGATCCGCGTCGAGGACCGCGCCGTCTTCGACGCCTCGCACGTCGAGATCAGACGATGGTTCGACGAGGGGCTCGTCGACGGGCTCCGGGTCGACCATCCCGACGGCCTCCGCGACCCGGCGTCGTACCTCGACGACCTGGCAGCGCTCACCGACGGTGCCTACGTGCTCGTCGAGAAGATCCTCGAGCCCGGTGAGACGCTCGAGCGGGCCTGGGCCACGGCCGGGACGACCGGGTACGACGTGCTCGGTCTGGTCGACCGGGTGCTCACCGATCCTGCCGGGGAGGGACCCCTCACCGCGCTCGAGTCGCGCCTGCGTGGTGCGCCGGTCGACTGGCAGGCCTTGATCCACGACACCAAGCGCGCCGTCGCCGACTCGATCCTCGGCTCCGAGGTACGCCGGATCGTCCGCGAGCTGAGGGTCTCGACCGACCGGACGCACGCGACCGGCCAGGCTGCGCTGGTGGACGCCGTCGCCGAGCTGGTGGCCTGCTTCCCGGTCTACCGCTCCTACCTGCCGCACGGGCAGGAGCACCTCGACGCCGCCCTCGCCGACGCGGTCCGCCGGCGACCCGAGCTGGCCGGCACCCTGCGGGAGGTGTGGCAGGAGCTGACCGACCCCGGGCATGCGGTCGCATGGAGGTTCCAGCAGACCAGCGGCGCGGTGATGGCCAAGGGCGTGGAGGACAACGCGTTCTACCGCTGGGGTCGGCTGACCTCGCTCAACGAGGTGGGCGGCGACCCGAGCGAGTTCAGCCTGCCGGTCGAGGACTTCCACGCCGCGATGGCCGAGCGGCAGCGCGACCGGCCGCTGGCGATGACGACCACGACGACCCACGACACCAAGCGCAGCGAGGACGTGCGGGCCCGGATCGCGGTCCTGGCCGAGCTGCCCGACGTCTGGGCCGAGAGCCTCGACCGGCTCCTCGCCCTGGCCCCGCTGCCCGACGCGGGTTTCGGCAACCTGCTGTGGCAGGCCGTCGTCGGCGTGTGGCCGGCAACGCGCGACCGCCTCCACGCCTACGCCGAGAAGGCGATGCGCGAGGCGGGCGACCGGACCACGTGGACCGACCCCGATCCCTCCTACGAGGCGGCCGTGCACGTCGCCGTCGACGCGGCGTACGACGACCCCTCGGTGCGGGAGGTCCTCGACGCCTGCGTCGAGCGTATCGCCGGTCCCGGCTGGAGCAACGCGGTGGCGGCCAAGCTCGTCGCGCTGACGATGCCCGGAGTGCCCGACGTGTACCAGGGCAGCGAGCTGTGGGTGCAGAGCCTGGTCGACCCCGACAACCGGCGACCGGTCGACTATGCGGAGCGGCGCGACGTGCTCGACCGGGTACTCGCGGGCGAGCGTCCGGTCCTCACGCCACACCCCGACGACCGCGGCCACGCGAAGCTCCTCGTCACCCAGGCTGCGCTCACCGTGCGTCGCCACCAGCCACACCGCTTCACGACGTACGCGCCGGTCGCCGCGTCCGGTGAGGCGGCCGGGCACCTGCTCGCCTTCGACCGGGGTGGTGCGTTGAGCGTCGCGACCCGACTGCCCGTCGGCCTCGCAGCGCACGGATGGGGAGCCACGGTGCTCCACCTGCCCGAGGGTCGGTGGGCGGATCTGCTCACCGGGCGCGAGCACGCCGGCGACGCTGCCGCGCACGAGCTGCTGGCCGATCTCCCCGTCGCCCTCCTGATCCGCGAGGACGTATGACCCCCCGAGGAGCGTTCGACGTGTGGGCGCCCGCGGCCACCCGGCTCCGACTGTCCCTTCGAGACGCCTCGTCCCTCGGCTCCTCAGGACGAGCGGTGGGCGATGCCATCGTCGAGATGCGACGCGGCGCGGGGGACTGGTGGGTCCCCGACGGCCCCGTCCCGGACCCGACGGAAGGAGACGTCGACTACGGCTACCTGATCGACGACACGGACACGCCGCGACCCGATCCGCGCTCGCGGCGTCAGCCGGCGGGCGTCCACGAGCGCTCGCGAACCCACGACCCGGCGGCCTTCGCCTGGACCGACCAGGGCTGGCCGGGTCGCGAGCTGCCCGGCTCGGTGCTCTACGAGCTCCATGTCGGTGCGTTCACCCCCGAGGGCACCCTCGACAGCGCGCTGACGAAGCTCGACCATCTCCGCTCGATCGGCGTCGACCTCGTCGAGCTGATGCCGGTCAACGCCGTGAACGGCACCCACAACTGGGGCTACGACGGGGTCGGCTGGTTCGCCGTCGCCGAGGAGTACGGCGGCCCGACGGCCTACCAGCGCTTCGTGGACGCCTGCCACGCGGCAGGTCTGGGCGTCGTCCAGGACGTCGTCTACAACCACCTGGGCCCGTCGGGCAACTACCTCCCACTGTTCGGGCCCTATCTCAAAGAGGGCCGCAACACCTGGGGCGACCTGGTCAACCTCGACGGCGAGGGCTCGGCGGAGGTCCGCCGCTTCATCCTCGACAACGCCCGGATGTGGTTCGAGGACCATCACGTCGACGCGCTGCGGCTCGACGCGGTGCACGCACTGGTCGACGACTCCCCCGTGCACCTCCTCGAGGAGCTGGCCACCGAGACGCGGGCCCTGTCCGCCCGGCTCGGGCGGCCGTTGACGTTGATCGCCGAGTCCGACCTCAACGACGCCCGGCTCGTCACGCCACGCGAGGACGGCGGCTACGGACTCGATGCCCAGTGGAGCGACGACTTCCACCACGCGGTGCACGTCGCGCTGACCGGTGAGACCTCGGGCTACTACGCCGACTTCGCGCCCCTGTCGGCGCTGGTGAAGGTGTGCGAGCGCGGGTTCTTCCACGACGGCACCTGGTCGTCGTTCCGCGGGGCGGAGCACGGGCGGCCGATCGACACCGACCGGCTACCGACCTGGCGCCTCGTCGTGAGCAGCCAGAACCACGACCAGGTCGGCAACCGGGCGCGGGGCGACCGGCTGACCGAGCACCTCGACGACGACCAGCTGGCCTGCGCGGCCCTGCTGACCCTGTGCGGTCCGTTCACCCCGATGCTGTTCATGGGCGAGGAGTGGGCGGCGTCGACGCCGTTCCAGTTCTTCACCTCCCACCCCGAGCCCCACCTCGGCCAGGTCACGGCCGAGGGACGGATCACGGAGTTCGAGAAGATGGGCTGGGACGCGGCCGAGGTCCCCGACCCCCAGGATCCCGAGACGTTCGCACGGTCCAAGCTCGACTGGTCGGAGCTCGACCGCGGCCGGCACGCCGTGCTCCTGGAGGTGTACCGCCGGCTGGCCGGGCTGCGGCGCTCACTGCCCGAGCTGACCGATCCGTCCTTCCGAGCCCTGTCGGCCGAGGCCGACGAGACGACGGGGGTGTTCACGCTACGTCGGGCAGACGTGCTCCTGGCGGTGAACGTCGGAAGCGCCGCGGCGTCGGTGGCCGCTGTGGGCGAGCTCCTCTTCACCACGCCCACTGCCGCGACGGTCACGGCGTCGGCACTACACCTGCCGCCCCACGCCGGCGCCCTGCTGCGCCTCGACGCGGCCGCGGCCTAGGGACACAATCGACGGGTCGTCCTCCGCCGTCTCGAGGAGTGTCCATGGCCGACCACACCACCACCCGCCGTACCCTGCTCGCCGGGACCCTGGGCGGTTCCGCCCTCGGGGGTCTCGTCCTGACCACCGATGCCGAGGCCGCGGTCAGTGTCCCCAGTGCCCCGTCGGTCGACTTCTTCGTCGCCCTGCCGGGCGTGCCCGGTGAGTCCCAGGACGAGCAGTTCCCGCACACGTTCGACACGCTCGACTGGAGCTTCGGCGAGACCACGTCGGTGAGCCCCACCAACACCGGCAACGGCGTCGGCAAGGTGAAGCCGCAGCCGTTCGTGTTCGTCAAGCGCGTCGACAAGGCCAGCCCCGTGCTCTTCTTGAAGTGCGCCACCGGCAAGCACTTCGCCTCGGCGACGATCACCGCGCGCAAGCGCGCCGCCAAGGAGCCGTACCTCGAGATCGTCCTCCACGACGTCTACATCTCCAGCTACCGGACCTCACCGGGGTCGGTCGACGCCGTCCCGCTCGACGTGGTCGGCCTCGACTACCGCTCGATCCTGATCACCTACACGCCCCAGAACCCCGACGGCAGCCTCGGGACACCCATCAAGGCAGGGTTCGACTTCGTCAAGAACAAGGTGCTCTGAGCCGGTCCCGGCCTAGGCTGCGACCGTGGTGGAGCCCTCGCTGACGACTCCGGACCTCGTGATCCGACCACCTGTGCCCGAGGACGCCCCCGAGGCGTTCGAGCTGATGAACGACCCCGACGTACGACGCTGGAACCCGACCCGGGAGTGCCCCGACCTGGCCGCCGCCGAGCAGTGGTGCCGCGACGGTGCCGACTGGTCCGACGGCACACACGCCACCTGGCACGCCGTCGACCGACGCACCGGGCGGATGGTCGGCAACGCCAGCCTGTTCGCCCTCGACCACGACGACCTCGTCGCCAAGATCGGCTACCGGGTCCTGCCCGCGGCCCGCGGCCGGGGCGTCGCCCGGCAGATGGTCGATGCCGTCACGCGCTGGGCCTTCGAGTCGCGCGGGCTGATGCGCGTGCAGCTCGAGCACGCCGTACCCAACCTCGCGTCGTGCAAGGTCGCGGTCGGCGCGGGCTTCCTGCTGGAGGGCACCGCTCGGTCGGCGTACGCCGTGCCGGGTGCCGGGCGCGAGGACTGCCACATCCACGGCCGCCTCCCGACCGACTGACGGCCCCGAGCCGGCCTCGTCACCCGCCTGCCGACAGGGCGCGGAGGATCTCGCCCGTCGGTCGCTCGGTGATCTCGCGGTAGCCGCTCCCGGCCCAGACGTTGACCTGCTCCGCATCTCCCTGGGCCGCGGACGCCCGGCGGATCGGAGCCGTGAGGTGGTGGAGCGCGGGGTAGCCGAGCGGCGCGGTGGCGTCGTAGCGCGCCATGAAGGCGTTCGGTACGCCGCGACCGGGTCGCCCCGTGAACGACCGGGTGAGCGCGGTGTCGGCCTGCGGGCCCCTGGTCAGAGCGGACCGGTTGGCCGGTGCGGTGCCGGCCTCGGGCGAGAGCAGCAGGGCCGTACCGACCGCGACGGCCGCGGCACCCGCGGCCCGAGCAGCCGACACCTGCTCGGCACGGACGACACCACCGGCGGCGAGGATCGGCAGCGACGTCGCGGCAGCGATCTCGGCCACCAGCGCCGGCAGGGGCCGGTCGACCAGCGGACGCGCAGGGGTGAACGTGCCCGAGTGGCCACCGGCCGAGGGCGCCTGCACCACCAGGACGTCGAGACCCGCCTCCTCGGCCGCAGCCGCCTCCTCCGTCGAGGTCACGGTCTGCGCGAGCAGGCTCCCCGCGCGATGGAGGGCCGTGACCGAGCCCGGGTCGGGCAGGCCGAAGGTGAACGACACGAACCGCGGGGCGGCGGCGACGAGCACGTCGACCTTCGCCCGCCAGTGGTCGTCGTCCTCGAGGGGCTGCTCGGGCAGGTCCACCCCGAAGCGCTCGGCGAGCGGACGGAGTGCCGCGCGGTAGGCGGCGTACGCCACCGGGTCGACTGGCACCGGATGGGGCGCGAAGAGGTTCACGCCGTACGCCTCGGTCTCGGCAGCCACCGAGGCCACCTGGTCGGCGAACGCCTGCGGCTGCTGGTAGCCGGCGGCCAGGAACCCGAGGCTCCCGGCCTCGGCAGCCGCGAGCACCAGCGCGGGCGTGGTCGGGCCGCCGGCCATCGGCGCAGCGAGGACGGGCAGGGTGACGCCGAGTCGGTCGAGGAGAGTGCTCCCGCTCATCGCACCATCCTGCCCCTTCTCACGCACTTCGGCGGTGCTGTCGCCACTGGGTGCGGGCTGTGCGGCCACCTGTGCGGTGATAACCCCGCGTTACTGCGGGTGAGTCGGCGGAGGGTGGACCAGACTGGGCGCATGACCGAACCCGAGGGGAACTCCGTCATCGGCGTCGAGCCCGGCGCGGGGTCGGTGGTGCTCACCTACGACGACGGCCCGACGCCCGGAGTCACCGACCGGCTGCTGACCGTCCTCGCCGACGCCGGGGCGACCGCGACGTTCTTCGTCCTCCTCACCCGCGCGCGGCGGAGTCCGGGTCTGCTCCGAGACCTGCTGGCGGCCGGGCACGAGATCGGGCTGCACGGCCTCGACCACACGCGGCTCACCACCGTCGATCCCGCTGTCCTCCCTGACCTCGTGCGCGACGGGCGCCGCGAGCTCGAGGAGCTGGCAGGGCTGCCGGTCCGCTGGTTCCGGCCGCCGTACGGCGCGCAGGACGCCGCGTCCTGGCGGGCAGCCCGTGCGGCGGACCTGACGCCGGTGATGTGGAGCACGCACTGCTCCGACTGGCTCGACGTACCGCTCGACGAGCGGGTGAGTCACCTCCGCTCCACCCCGCTGGACGGCGGCGTCGTGCTGCTGCACGACGGTTTCGCCGACGCCGACGACGGGGTCGACGACGGGCCCGCGCCGGCCTTCGACCGCTGCGCCCTCACCTCCGCGGTCCTCGCCGAGGCCGACGCACAAGGCCTGGCTGCGCGCAGTCTCGGAGCGGCGCTCGAGACCACCACGGCCGTCTGGGGTCCGTGGTTCGACGAGGGCTAGGACGTCGCGGCGGTCTCGACGTCGGACGCGGGGACCGCCTCGGCCTCGGGCGGGACGACCCGTGTCGGCATCAACGACGCGACCACGACCAGGACCGCCGCGAAGGCGATGGTCATCACGAACACCCCGTGGATGGCCGGCTCGAGGACGGCCGCCGACACCTGCTCGATCCCGGGAGGGGTGTGGCCGAGCCGGCTGCTGACGACGCTGTTCACCACGGCGCCGAACACGGCGACGCCGACGGCACTGCCGATCGAGCGCGCGAACATGTTGGCCCCGGTGGCCACGCCACGGCGGCTCCAGCCCACGGCGGTCTGGGCGGCCACCACGGCCGGGCTCGCGACGTACCCGAAGCCGATCCCCATCACGAAGCACGGGAAGGCGAGGTGGAGCACCGAGCTGTCACCGTCGACGGTGAGCAGCAGCAGGGCCCCTGCGAGCGCGAAGGCGCCGCCCATCACGAACGTCGCCCGGAACCCGAGCGTGAGGTAGAAGCGACCCGCGGTCGCGGCGGCGATGGGCCAGCCGATCGTCATCGCGGCGAGGGCGAGCCCGGCGACGAGCGCCCCGGAGCCCAACACCTGCTGGGCATACAGCGGCACGTACGACGAGAGGCCCAGGGTCAGCACGCCGACGACCAGGGAGCCGGCGTTCGCGACGTTGAGCACCCGGCTGCGGAAGACCCACATCGGCAGCACCGGCTCGCTCACCCGCTGCTCGACGACCACGAACGCGGCCAGGACCACGGCCGACCCCGCGAAGAGGGCCAGGCTCATCGTCGAGCCCCAGCCCCACTCCACGCCGCCCTCGAGCAGGGCGAGCAGGAGCAGGGTGCCGCCGAGCGCGAGCAGCGCTGCGCCGCCGACGTCGATGCGGTGCTCGGTGCGCTCGGCCCGTACCTCCGACCACCGCCAGAGCACGAGGGCGGCCACCAGGCCGAGCGGGAGGTTGACGAAGAAGATCCAGCGCCAGCCGATGGTCTCGGAGAAGATGCCGCCGAGGGTCGGCCCGATCAGGGAGGCCATCGCCCAGACGCTCGCGACGTAGCCCTGCACGGTGGCCCGCTCCTCGAGCGAGTAGATGTCACCGAGGATCGTCATCCCGATCGGCTGCACGGCCCCGGCGCCGAGGCCCTGGACGAGCCGGAACACGATCAGGGCCGGCATGCTCCACGCGACGCCACAGAGCAGGGAGCCCACGAGGAAGAGCGCGACCCCCAGCAGCATCAACGGCTTGCGGCCGTAGATGTCGGCGAGCTTGCCGTACAGCGGCACCGAGATCGCCTGCGCGAGCAGGTAGATCGAGAACATCCACGGGAACGACGTGAAGCCCCCGAGGTCGGAGACGACGGCCGGCACGGCCGTGGCCAGGATCGTGGCGTCGATCGCCACCAGCCCGATGCTGAGCATGACGGCCAGCAGGACCGGCCCGCGCTCGCTGCGCAGGCCGACGGAGGCGCGGCTGACGCGAGGCGCGGGAGAGCTGGTCACGTGGCCGCAACCCCATCGGACGCCGATGCATTCCACCAGGATCGGGGTGGTGGTCGTTGCCCCCGCGGGTGGAGGATCCCCGGAGGACCTCCCCTCGGACGGTGGCGCATGGACATCCTCGGCACGGAACGGAACTTCGCCGGTCTCGGTCTGGCCGACCTCGTGGAGGCCCGCGACCTCTACCACTGGCACCTGACCCACCAGCGCAACGTGGTCGGTACGGCGGTGGGCCTCTACTACATCCGGACGAGCGACCCGTGGCCCTCGAAGCGCTCACGCGTCGCCGGGCCGGCGACTCCCGGGACCCACAAGCCGGCCAGGACGTTCCAGAACTCCGAGATCAGGGACTACTCCTGGCCGTGCGTGGTGGTGCTCGTCGAGCGGTGGCTGACCGCGCAGGACTTCGGGACCGGGCCGGGGAAGGTCCCGGTCGAGGAGAAGGTCCCGACGACGCTCTACCTGCCCGACGGTCGCACCGTCCCCGTCTGCGTGGTGCAGGTCGACCCGGCCGAGCCCGTCCGCGATCCGGTGCCCGCCTGGGTCTGGCCCGAACGGGTCGTCGGCGGCGGTCTGCCGGTGATCACCCACAGCCAGGGCGAGGAGCACGCGGCGAGCGTCGGGACCCTCGTGACCGACGGCCACACGGTCTACGCGCTCACCGCCCGCCACGTGTGTGGACCAGCCGGCACCCCGATCAGCACCCGGCTACGCCGGAGCGAGGTGCAGGTCGGCCGGGCCAGCCAGCACCAGCTCACGCGCGTGCCGTTCGAGACCGTCTACCCCGACCTCGTCTCCCACCGCTCCTACCTCACCCTGGACGCCGGGCTGGTCGAGGTCGACGAGGTCGCCGACTGGACCTCGCAGACCTACGGGCTGCCGCCGGCCGGCCCCTTCGCGGACCTCAGCGAGCACAACCTGACCACCAAGCTCGTCAATGCCGAGGTCGTCGCCTTCGGGGCCGCGTCGGGCTACCTCCGCGGCCGGATCGCGGCACTGCTGTTCCGCTACCGCTCCATCGGCGGGTACGACGACATCACCGACTTCCTGATCGCACCCGGACGGGGCCAGCGCGGCTCCCAGCCGGGCGACTCGGGGACGATCTGGCACCTCAGCCAGACCGCCGACGACGGCACCGTCCAGCTCCTGCCGGTCGCCCTGCAGTGGGGCGGGGAGAACCTCGTCGGGTCGCTGCCCGGCAGCTTCAACTTCGCGCTCGCGTCCAGCCTGACCAACGTCCTCCGCCTCCTCGACGTCAGTCTCGTGGTCGACCACAACACCCAGGCCCAGCCGTTCTGGGGGAAGACCGGGCACTACACGATCGCCAGCCTCGCCTGCGAGCACCTCAAGACCTCGCGCCTGCGGACCCTGATGCGCAACAACCTCGACCGGATCGGCTTCCAGCTCTCGGCACTCGGCCCCGACGACATCGACGCGGCGACCACCAAGCTGAGCCAGAACCCGCGGTTCGTCCCCCTCGCCGACGTGCCCGACCTGGTCTGGAAGAACCTGCCGACCAAGGTCCTCGGAGGCCGCGACACGTCGTACCGGACAGGGCCCGAGCACCCCACCCACTACGCCGACATCGACGAGCCGCGACCGACCGACGGGAAGACCCTGCGCCAGCTGTGCATGGCCAATCCCGCGCTCGTGACGGTCGAGGCCTGGCAGGAGTTCTACTCCTCGCTCGGGCACACCGACCCTGCCGAACGCGGGCTGCTCCCCTTCCGCGTGTGGCAGTTCTTCGACGAGATGGTCGACGCCGTGGCCGCCGGCGACGTGGCCAGGTTCGTCTGCGCGGCAGGGCTCGTGTCGCACTACGTCGGCGATGCGTCCCAGCCCCTGCACGGCTCCTACCTGGCCGACGGTGCCCCCGCCACGCCCACCTCACCCGCGGTCGGCGAGGGCGTCCACTCCGCCTACGAGACCGCGATGGTCGACGCCTACGCCGTCGAGATCCTCGCCGGCCTCCAGGCCACCCTCACCCATCGTGGCGCCGAGCAGGGGCCGATCCTGACGGGTCACGACGCTGCCGTCGCGGTCGTCCGGCTGATGGACCGTACGGCGAAGGCGATCAAGCCGATCGACCTCGTGGAGGTCTTCGCACAGACCCAGGTCGGCAAGACGACCCAGGGCCCGACGGTGACCAAGGCCGTGCTGGCCACCCTCTGGGACCGTTTCGGCGCAGCCACGGTGAAGGTGATGGCCGACAGCACCCGCACCCTGGCCGCGATCTGGGAGGCCGCCTTCTCCCAGGGCCGAGGGGTGAGCACCATCCCGACGGCGAACACCAAGGCCGTGGACCCGGCCGTGCTCCAGGCGCTCTACCAGGATCCCGACTTCGTCCGGTCACTCGACCTCGACCACATCGGGGCCGTCCTGACCTGAGCGGGTGGGCGGCGGGGGCGGGCGTTCAGGCCCAGCCGTGCTGGGCGGCATACCACCCGAGCTGCATCCGGGTCTTCACGCCGGCCACGTCCTGGAGATGGCGCAGCCGTCGCTGGACCGTGCGGAGCGAGAGGTCGAGCTGGCTCGCCACGGCCTGGTCGGTCAGCCCGGCGAGCAGCAGGCCGAGGATCTTGCGATCGAGCGCGGTGAGGCCCTCGGTGTCGTCGGCATCCGCAGGTATGACGGCGTCGAGGTTGGCCAGGGTCAGCGGGTAGGCCTGCCTCCACACACTCTCGAAGAGGGCACTCAGCGCTGCCAGCAGGCCGCTGCGCTGCAGCAGGACGGCGCCGGGCTCCCCGGAGGCCCCCGCAGAGTCGACCAGCAGGGGCACGAGGGCGAGGTCGGAGTCGGCCAGCATCAGCTTCAGGGGCAGCGTGTCGACGACCCGGAGCTCGAGCCCGCGGCGGAGGGAGTCCACCACCTCGGGCAGGGCGCTCGGCTCGGCGAGGACGGCGCGCTCCAGCACGGCACGGAACCGGATGCCTCGTTCGACGGCCGCCGGCTCGGCGTCGTTCTGTCCCGGCGGGACCGCGACGAACGGGGCTGTGATGAACGTCCGGAGCTCGACGACCGCCGCCTGCTGCACCTGCTGGAACCGGTGGCGGATCTGGTCGACGCCGGTCACCACCTCGATCAGCTCGCTGATCGTGCGACCGGCGGTGGCCGCGCGATGCTCCTCGGCGAGGGTCGCCAGGGCCTGCTCGGCCAGCCGGAGCTCGTCACGCCGCTCGGTGATCAGCGCGCCCAGCGCCACGGCCGGAGGTGCGACGACGTACGCCTCGTCACCGGAGCGGTGTGCCAGCCCCGAGGCCACGAGGCCCGCCAGCGCCTCCTCGACGGCGGGCACGGGCTGGTCCACGACCTCCGCCAGTGCGGTCGGGGTCGAGCCCGGGCTGGCGAGCAGGGCGCGGTAGACCACCTCGACCCCCGGGTCGACACCGAGCGACTGCAGCATCGCGAACCCTCTCCACGCCATCCTCCGTGGCGAGGAGAGTATCCACCAGGGCGAAGCGACCTCCACCGCCGCCGGGTCGGACGCCGGTGCCGGAGACCTCACCGTGAGCTCACCGCAGGCCGTAGGCCCGGGTGATCTCCTGCGTGATGCCGTAGCCGCTGTTCATCGTGGCGCTCGCCCGCACCGAGAGGTAGCCGCCCGGCCTGTTCGCCGCCTTGAAGGTGCCGTGCCACCAGCCGTTCGAGCCCTTGGTCAACCGCACCGCGTGCCACACCTTGCCTCCGTTGGAGGAGATGCCGAGCGTCACGTGGGTCAGCTTGCCCGGCAGTGACTGGGTGGTCGACGACGCGGGGCGCACCGCGATGTGCTGCGTCTTGCCTGCCCGCACATCACCCCTGAGGTTCGTGGCCAGCCGGTAGTCGAGCTTCATCACCGCGAACGGCTTGAAGTTGTCGGAGGCCACCGTGTCGGACATGAACCGCCACTGCGTGTGGGTGTGGGTCGAGAGGCGGAAGATCCCGGCCGGCCGCTTCGCGTCCAGCACCACCCGGTAGGGCCGGTTGCCCGGAGGCACCGCCTGCCACTGCATGTCCGAGCTGAACTTGTTGACCTTGATCAGCCTCTTGCCCTGGTAGACGTGCAGCATCGTGGGGGTCTCGCCCCAGGGCAGGTAACCGCCCAGGCGCATGTTGCTGCTGAAGGAGCTCCAGTCCTGCACGTTCCAGGTCATGTAGTCCTGCCAACGGGAGTTGAAGACCCCGAACGAGTCGCTGAACCCGGGCCGCACGGTGGGACGGAACCAGTCGAGCACGGTGGTCTTGCCCCGGTGGTAGGTGTTGACCCCCGAGACCACGTCCCAGGGCAGGGTGCCGTCCATGTGCTGGGCGTGCGACTCCACCCACACCTGTCCGGGCGTGACCCACTCGACGCGGGTCGTCGGGGCCTTCTCCACCTCGTAGCCACCGAGCGTCGGCGACAGGGTCAGGTCGTAGCGGTACCCGCCCTGGACTCCGGGGTTGCTGGCCGCGTAGTAGTGGGCGTCGATCTTCGCCAGCTGGCTCTTGGTCGGGTGGTAGACCAACGGCTGGTCCGGGACGTGCCCCGGGTAATCGCGGGTCAGGTCGTAGACGTACGGCGTGTACCGCGCCTGCTTCATGGTGAGCTTGCCGCCGTCCTTGGCCAGGGCGACCAGGTCCGCGCCGGCATCGCGGTGGACGCCGGCGACCGGGATCGACGGCTGGCCCACGTACTCGTTGAGCCCTCCTGTGCCGTCGTTGACCACGACCAGCGCGATCGCTCCGGCGGCCTGGGCGGCCGCGGCCCGGTCCTCGGGCGAGACCGCGTTGCTGCGCTCGACGACGGCGATCTTGCCCCGGGCGACCAGGCCCTGGTAGTCCGCCGCCGCGCCGTCACCGGCGTAGACCGTCGACGCGGTGTCCGTCTTCGTCCCCAACGGGCTGCCGGGCTGCACGAGCGTGGGGAACGTCTCCGAGCCGGACGGCGTACCGAGGCTCAGCATCGGCGCGCCCTTGCGCCAACGGGTCGTCAGCATGAAGGAGCCCTCGGTGACGGGCTGCGTCGGCGACACGTAGAGGTCGTCCACGGCGGGCGCGACCTCGTAGGCGCTGCGCAGCTCCGTGCCCTGGCCGTCGAGGACGTCGACGTCGATCTTGCGCTGACGGTCCTCGCTGGCCTGGGGCGCCGTGGTCTGCAGCAGCCGTGCCTTCGAGGCGTCGAGCGTCGCGTCGGTGTCCTGGTGGACGTCGATCTCGGGGTCCACGAGGAATGCCTGCCCGGACCGGTCCGGACCCTGACCCGCGACGTCGAGGATGGTGGTGGCCTCGTAGGTCCCCGGGGGCACGCGCATGGTCACCGAGCCGTCGACGTACTGGCTCCACGGACCGAGCTCGTCGCCGGCCCGGTTGAACATCACCCAGCCGGCTGCGGGGTCACCACTGCGGTCGACCAACGACACCGTCAGGTCGTAGCGCTCGTCCTCCTTGATGAGTCCCACGGAGGTGCGGGTCACCGCCTTGCCGGTGGCCTCGTCGGTGCCGACGATCCAGCCGCCGTCCGTGCCGATGTCGGCGGCCTGCGGGTCTCCGGTCACGTGGACGGTGGCGGAGCCGTGCGCCGGCACCGTGACGGTGGGGTCGCTGAGCGTGAAGGCGTTGCCGCTCGCAGCGAGCGCCAGGTCGAGGGTCACGGCCTGTGCGCCGTCGTTGGTGAACGTCAGATCCTTGGTGCTGGCCGCCTGGCTCGGGTCGTGCGGCCACAGGTAGTTGCCGAACGAGAGCGATGCGGTCGCGCGCACGGTGTCCTCGACCGCCGCAGCGACGTCGACCCGGCCGGTGCCGATGTCGAAGGGGGAGTAGCCGTCGAGCCCCTTCGCGCTGCTCATCAGCTGTTCCTTGAGCTTCTGACCGGTCCAGAGGGGGTGCTCCTCGGCGAGGATCGCCGCCGAGCCGGCCACGTGGGGCGTGGCCATCGACGTGCCGTCGAGCGTCCGGTAGAGGTCGGTGCTGCCGTCGCCCATCTCCTCGGACTTCGCCGCCGTGATGCCGACGCCGGGCGCGACCAGGTCGGGCTTGATCGCGCCACTGGGCCCGGCGACCGGGCCGCCGCTGGAGAACCACGCCAGGGAGTCCTGCTTGTCGACGGCGCCGACGGTGAGGGCGGAGGCGGCCGTGCCGGGAGAGGTGACCGTCTGGGGGCCGTTGTTGCCGGACGCGATCACGAACAGGGTTCCGTACTGGGCGGAGAGGGCGTCCACCTCCTGCGCCATCGGGTCGGTGCCGTCGGAGACGAACCCGGAGTCGCCGAGGCTCATGTTGACGATGCGGTCGCCCTTCTGGGCGGCCCACTCCATGCCGGCCATCACCCAGGAGTCCTGACCCTGGCCGGTCGAGTCGAGAACCTTGCCGACGTCGAGCTTGGCGCCGGGGGCGACGCCCTTGTAGTAGCCGTCCTGCGCTGCTCCCGTACCGGCGATCGTGGAGCCCACGTGGGTGCCGTGGCCGTCGACGTCGGCGATCGTCTCGCCCGGGACGAAGCTCTGGGTGCCGGCCACCTGGGTGGAGAGGTCGGGGTGGTTCACGTCGAGGCCGGTGTCGAGCAGCGCGACGGTGACGCCGGTGCCGTCGTACCCGTCGGCCCAGGCCTGGGGAGCGCCGATCTGCGGCACGCTCTCGTGCAGGGTGGTGTGGACCTTGCCGTCGAGCCAGAGCTTCGAGATGCCGTCACCGAGCGTGGGGGTGGGGTCGCTCGGGTCGTAGGCCGGCGCGATGGAGTTCCAGAAGGCGCGGACGCTCCCCTTGGGAGCGGTCAGGGCCGAGCTGCGGATGGCGGGCAGCCGCAACGAGACGCGGCTGGCGCGCGGGGCGCTCGGCGTCGCGTCGACCTTGACGGCCGCCCTCGTGTAGGAGGCGATCATCGGGATCTGCCGGGTGCGGGCGTCGCCGTACCCCATCGTGATCAGGTCCGTGACGTCGAAGAGACGCGCGTCGAGCCGGTCGGCACCGAGCAGCCCGACCGTCTCGTCGGGGATGACGTAGAGGTCGCCCTGCCGCGTCTGCATCGAGACGCCGCCCTCGGCGCCGCGGGGGCGGCGCACGTCGGCTGTCTGCTTCCCGTCGGCCAGGGTCCGGACCGTGACGACGTCACCGGTGACCAAGGTGACCCGGTGGACCGAGGTCGGGATGTCGATGGCCCGGGCGGGGCCGGTCGACCGATGACCAGTGGCCAGCGCGGGCACGTGGGCGGCGGTGACAGCGAGCAGGACCGTCGCCGTGGCGACGAGGGCGAGGCGTCGCAGGCGCGCGCCGGAGCCGGAGGGGTGCAGGGGCATGCCCGGTGTCTACGGCATGGACGAGGCCCACAAAAGGGCAGGAGATGACGTAATCCCGCCTTGTCGTCACTCCGCCACTTCGGGCCGCTACTGGCGAGCCATGGCCACCCGGAGCCGCTCCTCGGGGGTGATCAGGTGGTCGGCGTCCTCGGCGTCCTCGCCGAGGTCGATCTGGACCCAGTGCACCGTCCCGGTGAAGATGCTGGTCTCGCCGGCGTAGTCGGTGCTGACCGGAGAGGCGGTGTCGCGACCGATGTCGGCGGTCTCGTCGGCGGAGAAGACCAGCGGGATCGTCGCGTCGACGCGGCCCTCGCCCACCTTCGCCCCGTCGAGGTACAGCTCCACCGTCCCGCCCTTCGCGAGTCCCCCGCCGTCGTACCCGAACTCCATCCGTACCTGGTGGGTGCCGCCCGTGATCTCGGTCGTGCCCTCGATCGTGAAGCGCTGGAGCCCGAGCAGGTTGTAGCAGTAGCGCGGCCTGCCGTCCTTGACGTAGAGGCTCCAGCCGGCGAAGGCACCCCCTTGGGCGATGATCACGCCCTCGGCGCCGGAGTCGGGGACCTCGATCTGGGCGGTCACCGCATGGGACTTGTTCTTGATGTTGAGCAGCGAGTTCTCGGTGAGCCTGCCCATGCCGCCGAACAGGATCTGCTTGTTCCCGCGGACCAGCACCGGCCGCCCGGCCAGGTCGGCGTCGAACCGCTCGATCCGGCGGTCGTCGAGGGGCAGGACGTTGAACCTCTGCGCCTCGCTCAGCCACAGCTCCTGGAGCTCGGCCAGCTTCTCCGGCATCTCGGTCGCGAGGTCGCGGGACTGGCTCCAGTCGGTGTTCGTGTCGTAGAGCTCCCACACGTCGTCCTCGAACGGCGGCAGGGCGCCCATCACCCACGGCGTGCTGTGGCGGGTGACGGCGGTCCATCCCTCGTGGTAGATCCCGCGGTTGCAGAACATCTCGAAGTACTGCGTCGTGTGCTGCTCGGCGGCGTCCGCCCCGTCGAAGCTGTAGGCCATGCTCACCCCCTCGAGCGGGCGCTGCGGGACGCCGTCGACCACCGTGGGCTCGGGCAGCCCGGCCACCTCGAGCACGGTGGGTGCCACGTCGATGACGTGGTGGAACTGGGCCCGCACCTCGCCCCGGGCCTCGAAGCCCTGGGGCCAGTGCACGATGGTGCCGTTACGCGTCCCGCCCCAGTGTGAGGCGACCTGCTTCGTCCACTGGTACGGCGTGTCCATCGCGTGCGCCCAGCCCACCGCGTAGTGGTTGTAGGCGCTGGGCGTGCCGAACTCGTCGATCTTCGACGACACGTACGCAGGGGTCTCCAACGCGTCGGCGCCGTTGAAGATGAACATCTCGTTGAAGGAGCCGTTGACGGTGCCCTCCGCCGAGGCGCCGTTGTCGCCGATGATGTAGTAGACGAGGGTGTCCTCCAGGACGCCGAGGTCCTCGATGGCGTCGACGAGACGGCCGATGTGGTGGTCGGTGTGCTCGAGGAACCCGGCGTAGACCTCCATCTGCCGGGCCAGCACCGCCCGCAGCTCCTCCGGCATGTCGTCCCAGGCCGGGATCTCGTCGTGCCGGGCGGTCAGCACCGTGTCGGGAGGCACGACTCCCAGCTCCTTCTGCCGGTCGAGGATCTCCTCACGCAACGAGTCCCATCCCGCGTCGAACCGGCCGCGGTACTTGTCCGACCACTCGGTGGGCACGTGGTGGGGCGCGTGGGTCGCCCCGGGGGCGTAGTAGACGAAGAAGGGCTTGTCCGGGGTCAGGGACTTCTGCTGCCGGATCCACCCGATCGCCCGGTCCGTCATGTCCTCGGTGAAGTGGTAGCCCTCCTCGGGCGTCTTCTCGGGCTCGACCGGGGTGGTGCCCTCGTAGATCGCCGGGTAGTACTGGTTCGTCTCGCCGCCGATGAAGCCGTAGAAGTGCTCGAACCCGCCACCGCCGGTGGGCCAGGCGTCGAACGGTCCGACCGGGCTGGTCTGCCACACCGGCACCTCGTGGCACTTGCCGAACTGCGCGGTCGCGTAGCCGTTGAGAAGCAGGGTCTGGGCCAGGGGCGCGCAGGTGTTCGGCCGCACCGAGCTGTAGCCGGGGGCCGAGGTGGCCAGCTCGGTGATGACACCCATGCCCACGGTGTGGTGGTTGCGGCCGGACAGCAGGGCGGCCCGGGTCGGCGCGCACAGCGCCGTGGTGTGGAACCGGTTGTACTTCAGCCCGCCCGCGGCCAGCCGCTCCGCGGTCGGGGTCTCGCAGGGCCCACCGAAGGCGCTCGAGGCGGCGAAGCCCACGTCGTCGAGCAGGATGACCAGCACGTTGGGTGCTCCCGCCGGCGGGCGGATCGGCTCGATCGGCGGGAACGACGCCTCGGGGTCCTTGGCGTCGTACGGGCGAGCCCCCTCGTACTCCCGGTCAGCGATGGGCAGGATGCTGCGGACGTCTCGCTCTGGGCTCATGGTCGTCCTCCGGGTCGTCGGGCTGGCGCTGGGAAGGCCCGAGATCCATCGACGCTACGTCCGCGGCGAGCGCACCCACTTCACCCGGATCGGGTTAGCACCGGTCGGAGGGGCCGCCGGAGCCCCGACAGGGTGGATGATCCGCGCAGGAGGCAGCCGATGAGCGAGCAACACGTGACACCGGAGACGACGGGTGTGACGGTGGAGCTGTTGGCCACCGTCGACCTCGGCCCGGAGGTCGAGGGCTTCGAGGGGTACCAGCTGCGGACGCGGAGGGTGACCATCGAGCCGGGCGGCGTCTTCGGCCCGGTGCACGACCACCGTGGCCGACCCGGCACCGTGGTCGTGCTGCAGGGAACCATCACCGACCACCGCGACGGGGTCGCCACCGACTACGGGCCGGGTGTCGGCTGGCCCGAGGACCGCACCACCCTCCACTGGCTCGAGAACCGCGGCACGGTTCCGGCAGTGGAGATCTCTGTCGACGTCGTCCGGTGCGTCGAGCGATGACGACGCCGGAGCCGGAGCCGACGGCCGGCGAGCCTGCCCCGCCGGCGGAGCCGACGATCAACCGCAACTGGACCGAGCTCGTGCAGGAGCTGCGCGCCACCCAGATCGGCGTGCAGGTCCTCATCGGGTTCCTGCTCGCGCTGCCCTACACCGACAAGTTCGCCACGCTCGACCACGTCGAGAAGGCGGCGTACCTGGTCGTGCTGAGCATCGCCGTGGCCGCCACTGCCGCGGTCCTCGCCCCCATCGCCTACCACCGCATCCTGTTCCGGCGCGGGTTGCGGCCCTGGCTGGTGGAGACGGCGAACAAGATCGCCCGCATCGGGCTGGTCCTGGCCGCGCTGTCCATGTGCGGCGTCGTCTTCTTGTCCTTCGACCTGGCGGCCGGCACTGCCGCGGGCGTGGTGGCGTCGGTCGTGGCACTCGTCGGCTACGCGACGCTCTGGCTGGTCGTCCCGCTCCGCGCCCACCCACCCGAGCGCTCTCGCTGACGCGTCCCGGCTCTGGCGGGGCAGCACCCAGCTCCCCCTGCGGGGGCCCGAGGAGGATGAGCACGTGACGACGAGAGATCAGCCGGTCCACCCGTCCGCGCCCATGGTCGTGCCCCGGTGGGAGTGGCGCACGTTCGGCGATCTCGACGACACCGACCCGGCGCTCGCCGCCGTGCGGGCGTCTGCGCCGGTGGAGAGCGACGAGACCTATGTCCTGTCGACATACGCCGACGCATCGGTCAAGGTCCGTGCGGGCCTCCTCGACGTCAAGGTCCTGCAACGCGTCGACGGCACCGGCCTCCAGCTGTGGGTCCCGACGCTGAAGGCCCCGTTCCCGCTCGAGCACGACGACGTCGTGGCGGCGTTCACCGCGCTCGGCGTGCCGCCGACCGTCCGGCGCACCGGTCACTCGCTCGAGGAGTTCCTGGGCGACCTGGTCGGCGCGCGGGAGCACCTCCGTGTCGTGGAGGCCCACAAGAGCCGACGTCGTTCTGTTCTCGACGACTGCATGGTCGAGCTCACCGAGATCAGCGTCGACGGGAGGTCCGTCCTCACCGTCGCCGTCGAGTCCCCCGACCAGGAGCTGGTGACCAGCACCGTCCGCCGACTCGGGCTGGCCGGCCGACGCAACGTCTGTGTCGCCCAGGGCCTCAAAGCCCTCCTCGGTTGGAGTCCGACCCGGTTCGCCGTCCTCGACGTCGGCACCAACTCGGTCAAGTTCATCCTCGGTGAGCGTCGCGCGGGTCGCTCCCCACACACCTCGGCCGACACGGCCGTGGTCACGCGGCTCGGAGAGGGTCTGGCGCAGACCGGCGAGCTCACCGAGGCGGCGATGCAGCGCACGGTCGATGCCATCGCCGGGCTGGTCGACGAGGCTCGCCGCGCAGGCCCGGTCGACATCGTCGCCGTGGGCACAGCGGGGCTGCGACAGGCTCCCAACCGGGACGCGTTCGTCGAGGCAGTCCACGCCCGGTGCGGCGTCATCGTCGCCGTCATCTCGGGCCAGGAGGAGGCCAGACTGGCGTACCGCGCCGCGGTGTCGACGCTTCCCCTGACCGGTGACCGGCTGCTGGTCTTCGACTCCGGGGGCGGCAGCAGCCAGTTCACCTTCGGGGGCAAGGACCGGATCGAGGAGCAGTTCAGTCTCGACGTCGGCGCGGTCCGCTTCACCGAACGCTTCGGGCTCGCCAACGCGGTGCCCCGCGAGACCGTCGACGCCGCCCTGGCCGCGATCGCAGCCGACCTCTCTCGCGTGGCGGGCCACGCCCGCCCCGACGTGGTGATCGCGATCGGCGGGACCTCCACCAACCTCGCAGCGGTCAAGCACGGCCTGCGCAGCTACGACCCCGACCTCGTCCACGGCACGGTGGTCGACGTGGCCGAGGTGGACCGACAGATCGAGGCCTACCGACGACAGCCCGCTGACGGACGGCGCCAGATCGCCGGCCTGCAGCCGGCGCGGGCCGAGGTGATCCTTGCCGGTGCGTGCATCGTCCGCTCGATCCTCACCCTGACCGGACAGGAGGCCGTGACCGTCAGCGACCGCGGGCTGAGGCACGGTGTCGCCGCCGAGCGGTTCGGCTCCTAGGAGGACACCCCGTCGGAGGTGAGCAGATCCAACGCCGTCCGGGTCTTCGTCTCCTGCGGCGCGGACAGGTCCACCCCCTGAGCTGCCAGGAACGCCTTGGTCTCCGCCGCGGCGGCGAAAGCCTCCTGGGTCTGGCACTTGGCGGAGAGCTCGAGGATCTGGGAGCCGTCTGGGTAGAACCAGAGCTCGGCGACCAGCGGACGCGAGTAGCCCTTCGGGTCGAACTTGAGCTTGAGGATGTTGAGCGGGCCGAGGATCTTGAGGTCGTCCAGCGTCACCCCGTCGGGTGCGTGGTCGTCGAACAGTGCCCGCTGCTGCTTGGAGAACAGCTGCCGGATCGGCTTGCGGCCGCGGAGCACCTTGAAGAGGACCTCGTCGTCCGCCTTTGCCTTCATGCGGGCAGAGCACACGAAACCCCCGGGCATGGCGTCGACCTCCACGCCGAACCCGGGCAGACGCCGTACGTCGTCGGCGAGCTCGGAGGGGACCACGGGGCGGAGCTTGACCACGGAGTCGCCCGCCTTGCGCTGCACCCGCCTTGCCCGGACCACCAGCCCCGCCTGGTTCAGCCGCAGGTCAGGGGTGTCGAAGTAGGCGACCTGGCGGATCTCGGCCCGGAGGGGGTCCATGCCCAGTCGCTCGATGACCGACCGTCGACGGACGGCCGGCACGGTGACCTTCAGCTCGACCGTGTCCGAGCCCGGGAGCAAGCCCAGGACCTCCCCGAGCTGCGCCGGGCTGAGGGAGGGAGCCGAGGTCTCGGCGATCGGATCCGCCGGGGTAGCAGACGTGTCCATGGGACCTCCTCCTCGAGCTGCCCACCTTCGACGGCCGGCGGCGTGGCCATCATGCCCGCTCACACGTCCGCAGGTGCCGTGCCACCAGGATGCGTCAGGGGCGGTTGCCGGGAAGCGGGACGGCGGGTCAGTAGTACCAGGGGAACGGCGACCAGTCGGGGTCGCGCTTCTCGAGGAACTGGTCGCGGCCCTCCTGGGCCTCGTCGGTCATGTAGGCCAGGCGGGTGGTCTCGCCGGCGAAGAGCTGCTGGCCGACCAGGCCGTCGTCGATGAGGTTGAAGGAGTACTTCAGCATCCGCTGGGCCGTGGGGCTCTTGCCGTTGACCAGCCGACCCCACTCCAGGCCGGTGGTCTCGAGCTCGGCATGGGGAACGGCACGGTTGACCGTGCCCATCCGTACGCCGTCCTCGGCGGAGTACTCCTGGCCGAGGAAGAAGATCTCGCGCGCGAGCTTCTGGCCGACCTGGCGGGCCAGGTACGCCGACCCGAAGCCGCCGTCGAACGAGCCGACGTCGGCATCGGTCTGCTTGAACCTCGCCTCCTCGGCGCTGGCCAGGGTCAGGTCGCAGACCACGTGGAGGGAGTGGCCGCCGCCGGCCGCCCACCCGGGGACGAGGGCGATCACGATCTTGGGCATGAAGCGGATCAGCCGCTGGCACTCGAGGATGTGGAGCCGGCCGAGCTTCGCCTTGTCCACGGTCTCCGCGGTCTCGCCCTCGGCATACTGGTAGCCGGCACGGCCTCGGATCCTCTGGTCACCGCCGGTGCAGAAGGCCCACTTGCCGTTCGCGTCGCTGGGCCCGTTGCCGGTCAGCAGCACGCAGCCGACGTCGCTGGCCATGCGCGCATGCTCGAGCACGCGCAGCAGCTCGTCGACCGTGTGCGGCCGGAAGGCGTTGAGGACGTCGGGGCGGTCGAACGCGATCCGGACCGTGCCGTGTGCCTTGGCCCGGTGGTAGGTCAGGTCGGTGAGGTCCTCGAAGCCCGGCACGTCGTCCCACAGTGCCGGGTCGAAGATCTCGCTGACTCCCTCGATCGCACTCACGGTCGTGAGGCTATCGGCCCCGGCGGGTCGGGCTTGACCTTGACGCCAGGGTCAAGGTCTACGGTCGGAAGCGAGGAGGACCGATGCACATCAAGGACCTGGCCGACCGGGCGGGCGTCACCGTCCGCGCGGTGCGCTACTACGAGTCCCGCGGGCTGATCGTCCCGCGGCGCGAGGCCAACGGCTACCGCTCGTACGACGACGCCGACGTGCACGTCGTACGCGAGGTGCGGGCGTTGCTGTCGCTCGGCATGACCGCGGAGGAGACCCACCCGTTCGTCGAGTGTCTGCGCGCCGGCCACGACCGCGCGGACGTCTGCCCTGCCTCACTGTCGGCCTACCGGCGACGGATCGCCGACGTCGACGCACGCATCGCCGAGCTCACCGCCCTGCGCGAGCAGCTCACGGACCTCCTCGCCGAGGCCGAGACCTACCGATCACCGAAGGAGACAGCATGAGCAACGTCCGCGAGATCACCGACGACCAGTTCGCGAGCGAGGTCCTGGAGTCCGACACCCCGGTCCTGGTCGAGTTCTGGGCACCGTGGTGCGGACCGTGCCGCCAGCTCGGTCCGATCCTCGACGAGCTCGCCACCGAGCGCGCCGGCGAGCTCAAGGTCGTGAAGATCAACCAGGACGAGAACCCGCTGGTCTCCGCCGACTACCGGGTCATGGGGCTGCCCACGATGCTGGTCTTCGCCGGGGGCGAGCCGGTGGCGTCGATGCTCGGCGCGCGCCCCAAGGCGCGGATCGTCGACGAGCTCGACCGGGCCCTGGCCCCGACGGCCTGAGGTCGCCGCGGGCGCGCCCGTTCGGAATGGCGCGCACGGGGCCCGCGTTACGGCGTACATGGCACTCACCGGCACCTACGTCCCGAGCAAGCAGCAGTGGGTCCGCGACCAGGTCGCGGAGTACGAGGCGTCCGACGGCGCCCGCGCGAACACCCTGCGCGACACCGGCTACCCGATCGTGGTCATCACCTCGGTCGGTGCGAAGTCGGGCAACCTGCGGAAGAACCCGGTGATGCGCGTCGAGCGCGACGGGACCTACGTCGCGATCGCGTCGAAGGGCGGCTCCGACGACAACCCGGAGTGGTACCACAACTTCCTGGCCCACCCCGAGGTCGAGCTCCAGGACGGCGCCGAGAAGCACACCTACACGGTGCGGCTCGCGGAGGGCGAGGAACGGGCCGAGTGGTGGGCCTACTCCGTCGCGACCTGGCCGACCTACGGCGAGTACCAGAAGAAGACCGAGCGCGAGATCCCGGTCTTCCTGCTCGAGCGCGCCTGAGCGCCCGCGTCACTCCTGCTCCGGCTTGACCCCGCGCGTGGCGCGGGCGATGGAGGCGGCGAGGGTGACCAGGTGGCCGAGCCTGGCCAGCTCGGAGTCGAGGTACTCGGGCCCGCCGCGCCGACCGAGGGCGACGATCCGCTTGTGACCGATCGGCGCGATCGCGACCAGGTCGTCGCCCAGGATCTGGACGTCGAGGCCCGTGCCGGGCTCGAGGTCGATGACCGAGGGTGCGCCCTCGCTGCCGTGCTCGATCCGGAACCCCTGGGGCCCGACCTTCAGCCGAGCCGCCCACTCGCAGCGGAAGGCGACGGGCAGCAGCTCGACCAACCGGTCGAGAGCGGTCTCGGGCTCCGTGGTCAGCGACTCGACGACCTCGAGGTCGAGGAACAGGTTGCCCCCCGCGAGGTAGCGGCTGATCCACAGCACGGTCACGCCCTCGACCGCGTTGCACGCCGACACCACGGAGTCGGGCATGGCGCCGTCGACCATCTCGAGGAGCACGTCGTCGACAGCGGTGCCGTCGAAGCGCTTCTCGACGATCTCGATCGCCTCGATGTCGCCGCCGGCCACGCCGATCGCGCTCGCCAACCGGCCCAGGGACCCGGGCACGTCGGGGATCTCGACGCGGAGCAGCAGCATGCCCACGACCCTAGCGGCGGCGGATGACGCTCAGGTTTCGTCTTCCGACCGGTGGGCGAGACGGTCGGCGAGACCACTGGCACGGTGGGCCGGGCGCCCGACAGCCAGCCGGACGGCGTCGTGGGTCGCCACGACCGTCACCTTCTCCTCGGCCCTCGTCAGCGCGGTGTAGAAGAGCTCGCGGGTCAGGAGCGGCGAGTCGTCGGGCGGGAGCAGGACCGTCACCTCGGTGGCCTGGCTGCCCTGGCTCTTGTGCACGGTCATCGCGTGCATGGTGTCGACGTCGGTGAGCCGCGACGTGGACAGGAGCCTCGGCCCGTGGGGCGTGGCGATCGCGGCCCGCACGCCGTCACCGTCGGCGACGACCACGCCCGTGTCGCCGTTGAAGAGCTCGAGGCCGTAGTCGTTGCTCGTCAGGAGCAGCGGGCGACCGGCGTACCACTCCTGACCCCAGCCTCCCCCGATCGGCAGCCCGGTCAGCTCGGCCAGGCCTCGCTCGACGGCGCGGTTCCAGTGGCCGACGCCCCAGGGGCCGTCGCGGTGCGCGCACAGCAGACGGTGCTGGTCGAGCACGTCGACGGCGCGTGGGGCGTCACCAGAGGTCGCGGCGCCGCGCAGCCGGAGCGCGTGGGCCACCAGGCGCGCCCGCAGGCCGGGCAGCGTGGCGGGATCGTCGGGGTCGAGCAGCTCCACGTGGTCACCGCCCGCCACGAGGAGGTCGAGCGCGCGGTCGGCGTCGCCGTCACGGACGGCCTCGGCGAGGTCGTTGATCTGGCGGCCGAACCGGTGGGACTCCCGCAGGGAGGAGACCGTCGCCGTGTCGCGTCTGGCCAGCCCGTCGACGAGGTCGGCGAGCACCGCACCCGCCTCGACCGACGCGAGCTGGTCGGGGTCGCCGACGAGCACCAGCCGGCAGTCGGATCGCACGGACTCGACCAGGCGGGCCATCATCGTCAGCGAGACCATCGAGGTCTCGTCGACCACGATCACGTCGTGCGGCAGCCGGTTGCGGCGGTCGTGACGGAACCGGTTGCGGCTCCCGCGCCTCCACCCCAGCAGCCGGTGGAGCGTCTGCGCGGTGGGGTCGCCCACGGCCGCCGCGTGCCCGGCGAAGTGCGGCTCGCCCAGCGCCGTGCGCACCGCCTCCTGCAGCCGGGCCGCGGCCTTGCCGGTCGGGGCCGTGAGCGCGATCCGGAGCCTGCGGTCGGACTGGTCGGCCAGCAGGGCGAGCAGTCCCGCGACCGCGGTCGTCTTGCCCGTACCGGGACCGCCGGTCAGGACGGTGGTCCACTGCCGGGCGGCCGCGACCGCAGCAGCGCGCTGCTCGTCGTACCCCTCGGGGAACAGCACCGGCGCCAACGCCGCCAGGCGTGCGTCGTCGACCCGCGGAGGTGGCAGAGCGAGCCGTGCGGCGAGGTCGTCGCGGGTCTGGCACTCCTCGCGCCAGTAGCGGTCGAGGTAGGTGACGGTGCCCTCGACCCGCAGCACTCCGGCCTCGGCCAGCCGGCTGGACCGGATCCGGTCGGCCCAGTCGGCGACCGGCCACGAGAGGCCTACGGGCAGGCCCTCGGCGACCAGGTCGGCGAGGTCGAGGCACACGGACCCGTGACGCAGCGAGCGCACGGTCAGGGCGAGCGCCAGGGCCACGTCGTCGTCGGGCTCTGCCGCCAGCGTCTGGATGCGCCGGGCGGTGTGGGCGTCCGCGGCCTCGATGACGCCGGCCGCGTTGAAGCGGCCGAGCACCCCGGACAGTCCGAGCGCGAAGCGCCGGTCGCGCGGGTCGTCGGTCTCGAAGGGCTCGATCATGCGCCGCCCTCCAGGAGGTCACTGAGGTCGGTGATCAGCCCGGCCGGTGGCGACCAGTCGAACACCCCGGCGACGTGGCCGTCGACGACCGGCGTCTCGGGGCCGCACATCCCTCTCAGGAACAGGTAGAGGACACCGCCGAGGTGCTGCTCCGGGGCGTACGACGCGAGCCGCCACCGCAGGTAGCGGTGGAGCACGACGGAGTAGAGGAGCGCCTGGAGGGGGTAGTGGCTGTGGAGCATCGCGGCGGCCAGCTCGACGCGGCCGTAGTCGGCCGACGTGACCGGCACCCCGGTCTCCCCGAGCAGGTTGGTCTTGTAGTCGACGACGGCGTAGCGATGGCTGTGGGGCAGGGCCGGGTCGCCGGGCACCCGCAGCACGACATCGATGGAGCCGGACAGATAACCCCGGAGCGACTGGTCGCCGAGCTCTCCGGTCAGCTGTCCGGCGTAGGGCGCGAGCGGGTCGTCGGCGGGCAGGTGGGCCGCCAGCAGCGGAGCCAGGTCGCGGAGACGCACCTCGCGACGCGCGGTCTCGGGTCGGTCGCCCCCGGTCAGCGGGAACTCGAAGTCGAGCTCGCAGAGCCGGTCACGCGCGGGGATGTCGACCAGGCGGAGACCCGAGGCGGGGGCACCGAGCGGGGTCAGCTGAGAAGGCAGCAGCGCGTCGGCGAGCTCGTCGGCACCGACGCCGACCGGCCACCACTGGAGCTGCTCCCGGGCGTGGGCGGCCAGCTCGGCGCGGAGGTCCGGTGCCTCGGGATCGGTTTCTTCGAGCACCCCGTGGACGAGGCTCCCGAACGCCGCCCCCGACGGCAGCGAGGCCATCGGGCTCAGGACGGGCCCCCTCGCCTCCCTCGGTCTCATTGCGGCCGCTGCGCTCCGACTCCGTCGGATCGCGAGGTCCTTCCTCGGGCTCGTCGTCCCGGGCCGGGACCTCGGCCTCGGAGGTGACGCCTGCCGGCTGCTCCTGCACACGGATCAGCCCGGAGTACGACGTACGGCGCCACTCGGTGTCGACCTCGCGGTCGAACACGCGAGCGCCGAGCTCGCCGGTCGGCGCGGGCACCGGCGCGGGCGTCAGCGTCGAGACCACCGACTCCTCGGGCGACGGACCGCCGAGCTGGTCGAGCAGGCCGAGGATCTTGGTGACGTAGTCGTCGTCCTTGACCGCCTGGGCGTCGGGCACCGCGGACTGCCCCGGCTGCCGCCCGAACAGCAGCCGGTGGAGCCCGCCGTTCGGAGTGTTCGCCGTGGGGGCCCACCAGGTCACCACCTGCGACTGGGCCCGGGTGAGGGCGACGTAGAGGTCGCGCAGCTCCTCACCGGCCTCCTCGTGGAGATGTGCCTGCTCGTGCGCGGGCCAGGACGCTCCGCCGCCCGCGACGTCGAGCATCCGGGTGCCGTCTGCCTCGTGGTAGCGGGCGACGTCGACCGGCCAGACGTAGGTCATCGACGCGAAGGGCAGGTGCACGACGGGGTACTGGAGGCCCTTGCTCTGGTGGACGGTCGTGATCTGGACCGCTGCGGCATCGCTGTCGAGCCGGCGGACCCGCTCCTGCGACGCGTTGTCGCGCTCCGCGCGCAGCCACTCGAGCAGCCCGGTCAGTCCGAGGGAGTCGCGGCGTGCCGTCTCGTGGAGTGTCTGGGCGACGTGACGCAGGTCGGTCAGGAGCCGTTCGCCGCCGACCGTGCCGAGCACGCGCGCCGTGAGGCCGCGCTCCTCGGTCGCCTCGACGAGGGCGGCGACCCCGCGGCCGCGCAGCAGCAGCGCCCAGCCGCGCAGTCGGTCGGCGAGCTCGTCGGTGAGCACCTCGCCACCGCGGTCGAGCTCGCTGAGGGTGTGCCCCAGGAACGACGTGAGGGCGGCCGCGCGCACCCGGCCGGAGCGGTGTGGCTGCTCGAGTGCCTCGAGCAGGGTGAGCCACTCGTCTCCCGCCGGCGAGGTCAGCAGCTTGGTGCCACCGCCGACGACGGCGGGGATGGCGCGCTCGGCGAGGGCCGACCGGACCAGCTCGGCCTGCGACCACTCACCGACGAGCACCGCGACGTGGCGCGCCGCGATGGGCTCGCCGTCCCAGGTGGCGTCGGAGGCGAGCAGCAGGGCGATGTCGCCGGCGCAGTCGGCCGCGATGTGGCGGCGGGCGTCGTCGGCACGGACCTGACCCCGGGCGAGCGAGAAGCCGCGGCGGCGTACCTGCCGGATGCGGAACGGGGCCGGCGACGGCGCCCCGGCCAGGCGCGACCCGGGATGCGACGCGGTGACGTCGCGGACCACGATCCGCTCGTCGCCGAGCGAGGCACCGCGGAGCACCACCTGGAGCCGCTCGACCAGGGCGGCGTCGCTGCGGCGGTTGGTGTCGAGCGTGGCACGCGTGGTGGCGGTCGCGGCGGCCGCGAGGTAGGTGACGACGTCGCCGCCGCGGAAGGCGTAGATCGCCTGCTTGGGGTCGCCGATCAGCACCATGGTCGCGTGGCCCGAGAAGGCCCGGTCGAGCACCTCCCACTGCTTGGGGTCGGTGTCCTGGAACTCGTCGACGAGCACGATCCGCCACCGCTGCCGCATCCGGTGACGGGCCGCGGCGTCCTCGTCGGTCAACGCGTCGGCCAACCGGCCGAGGAGGTCGTCGTAGGACAAGATGCCGAGGCGGCGCTTGCGTCGGTCGACCTCCTCACGCACCTCGCGCGCGAAGGCGACCCGTGCCCCCGCCACCGACTCAGGGGCGTCGACCGCGGCCAGCTCGGCATGGGCGTCGCCCACCACCGTGCGCGCGAGGGTCAGGGCCGTCGCCCGGGAGAACGGGGGGTCGTCGGTGAGCAGGCCGAAGCGACGCAGGTAGACGTCGTCGACGACCTCGACGACGAGCTCGTCGAGCGACTCCACCAGCGTCGCGCCGGTGTCGGTGTCGCCCGCGACCCCGAGCGAGCGCAGCACGGTCTGGCAGAACTGATGGGTGGTCGCGATGGTGGCTGCGTCGAACGACGCGAGGGCGTCACGCAGACGGAGGCGGCGGAGGCGGATCTCGGTGTCGTCGGTGTCGAGCAGGCGCGCCACCACCGGGTTGTCCCGCTGGGCGGACGCCGGATCGGCCAGCGCCCGCTCGGCTCGCACCAGCTGCTCGCGCACCCGCTCGCGGAGCTCCTGGCTCGCGGCCCGGCCGAACGTGATGACCAGCAGCTGGTCGAGGGGCACCCCCTCTTCCGCGACGTAGCGGGCGACCAGCGCGGCCACCGTGAAGGTCTTGCCGGTGCCGGCGCTCGCCTCGAGCAGGGTGGTGCCGGTCGGCAGCGGCCCGGCGAGGTCGAAGGACTCCATCACCAGCTCCCCTGCTCCGCCTCGAGGAGCGGGCTCCACACTCGCAGGGCCAGCGCCCCGAACCGCCCCGTCTCACCGGGGAACTCCTCACCCGCACCGGGACGCTCCGACACGTCGGGCGGCTCGAGTCGCCGTCCCCAGACCATGAGGGCCGCCGGATCGGACTGCTCGCCGGGGAACCTGCCGTCCTTCCAGTCGTAGCCCGCCTTCACGAGTGCGTCGGGTCCGTCGGCGTGCGTACGACGAGCGCGGGCGTAGCCGAACGACGCCTTGAGGGGCAGCGGCAGCGGCGCCCGCAGCCCCCGGTCACGCAGCGCCACCAGGTCGCGCAGGTGCTCGACCGCCGTGTGGTCGAGCGGACCCAGCAGAGAGACCGCCGTGTCGTCGCGGGAGCGGCTGTGGGGCCGGCCGATCGTGTGAGCCGTCCAGCTGCGGTCGTCGTCGGACGCCGCCAGCGCGAGCAGCCGGACCCACGCGGCCAGGCGGTGCTTGGGGCCCAGCCGCGAGTAGGTCACCGACACCAGCCGGTCGCCGTACACCTCGGGGACAGTGCCCACGAGCCGTCGTCCACCACCGAGATCGAGGGCGACGTCGACGGCACGTGGTGGCGAGGTGCGCAGCGCCCCGGCGGCGGTGTGGAGCGGCCCCGCCCGGTCGAGGATCTGGCCGAGCATCCGCCAGCCCAGCTGGCCGGGCGGGAGCTCTCCGCGTCGCCACTCGCGCTGCTTGACCACGCCCTCGTCGAGGCCGGCCAGCAGGTCGCCCAGGACCCGGTCGCCCACCGCCCACTGGGCGAGGCTGTCGATCTCGACCGGCAGCGCGTCCTCCGGCTGGTCCTCGTCGGCGGCGAGGGCGACGTCGACGCCGTCGCGGGCCAGGAACCCCTTCACCGGGTCGCTCCAGAAGCGCACCAGGTCGGCGAGCGACACGTCTCCGGGTGGCGCCGGCGGCAGCGGCGCGTCGAGGAAGGCGACGGGGGGAGTGCGCGGACCGGAGGCCGCCCGCGCGCCCGCAGCAGCGGCCGTGTCGAAGGAGAACGTCGTTCCGCGCAGCAGTCCTCCGGGCGAGACGTTCTTGGCGTCGAAGGGCTGGAGGGGGTGGTGGACCGTGACGGCCTCGGAGACCAGCCGACCGTCGACGGTGGCCGTTGTGGCGTCGAGCGCGTCCAGCACCTCCCCGAGCGGTACGGCGGGTGGCCGGGGTCGGCCCGACACCTCGTTGGCGCCGGTGTAGGTGATGACGAGGGTCTGGGTCGCGGCGAGGATCGCGTCGAGGAGCAGCTGCCGGTCCTCGCTGCGGGCATCGCGCTCCCCCGTCCTGGGGTCTCGCGCCAGGACGTCGTCGCCGTCCACCGCCCCCTGCCGCGGGAACACCCCGTCGTCGAGGCCGAGCAGGCACACCACCCGGTGGGGCACGGACCGCATCGGCACCATCGTGCAGACGGTGAGGGTGCCGGTCCGGAAGTTCGCTCGGGTCGGGCGGCCGGCCAGCCGGTCGGACAGCAGCGCGCGTACGTCGGGCAGCCTCAGGTCGACGTGCCCGAGCTCGGAGGCGGCGCGGCGGACCCGGCCCAGCTCGCGCTGCACCTGCCCCGCCTGCCACCCGTCGCCGCTCGCGACCGACGTCAGGGACGAGACGGCGTCGTCGAGGGCCTCCAGCCAGTGGTCCAACGGGCGGGTGCCGGTGAGCCGATCGGTGATGTCACGGAGCCGTTCGACGTACTCGGTCAGCCGGCCGACCAGGTCGACCTGCGCGCTCCCGACGTCGTCGAGCGGGAGGGCGCGGTCGAGCCAGGCCGAGGAGTCGTCGGACAGGGCCACGCCGGTCAGCAGCCGGTCGAGCCCGAACTCCCAGGTGTTGGCGACGTAGTCGGCGAGGCCGAACTCCGCCCGGTGCTCGGCGTCGAAGGCCCACCGCACCCCCGACTCACGTGCCCACGTGTCGAGCTGGTCGAGGTCGTCGTCGCTGAAGCCGAACCTCCGCCGGACCGGCTCGGCGCGCGCCAGGTCGAGCACCTGCGTGGCCGGCGCCCGCCCGCCCGCCAGGTCGAGCACGGCGGTGGCCACGCCGAGCAGGGGGTTGGTCTGGCCCGGCGCGCGGTCGGCCAGTCGCACCCTCAGCCGGTGGGCGGGATGGCCGGTCGCGCCGACGACCTCGCCCAGCCCGAACCCGGCCTCGATCAGGGGTGCATAGGTCTCGATGTCGGGGCACATCACGAGCACGTCGCGCGGCTCGAGCGTCGGGTCGTCGGCGAGCAGACCGAGCAGCACCTCGCGGAGCACGTCGACCTGGCGGGCGATCCCGTGGCAGGCATGCACCTGGACCGACCGGTCGTCGTCGGCGAGCACCCGCCCGTCGGGACGCGGGAGATCCGCGGCGAGGTCGCTCTGGAGCCGGCCGAGCAACGACGCCGGCTGCGCCGACGTCGGCAGCACCTCGTCGGTGGCGATCGCGGCAGACGACAGGCCCCGCTGCAGCTCGCGGGTGTCGCGCCCGAGGCTCGACAGCAGCGGGTGGCGAACGCGCTGATGGCTGTCGTCGGCGGCCCGGTCGACGGCGCCCCCTGGGCCGGTCAGCGTCTCCCACAGCGCCGGCGAGGGGTGGGGCAGCCAGACGTGCACGTCGCGCTCGGCCGCGAGCGCGTCGAGGAGCTCGATCTCGGTCACCGACAGCCGGGTGTGGCCGAAGAGGGAGAGCCGGACCGGCAGGTCGAAGGCCTCGGGATCCTCGCGGAGGCGGGCGACGGTGTCGGCCTGACGCTGCAGCGGCGTGGGCGCGTCGACCCGGTCGGTGAGCCGCCGCCACAGCTCGGGCTGCCAGGTGAGGTCGTCGGGCAGGGCGCGCCCGCAGCCGTCGGTGTCGAGCCCGGCGGACCAGTCACCGACGAGCGACGGCCGCTGTCCGGCGTAGGAGGCGAACAGGCGGGCGAGCCGGCGCGCGACCGAGAAGCGACGTCCCATCCGCAGGTCGGCCTCGTCGCCGCCCAGTCCGTGACCGAGGTGACGCGCCAGGGTGGCCGCCCAGGGCTCGTCGAGGCTGGCGTCGATCACGTCGAGCAGCGGCCAGGCGAGCGCGTCGGGTGCCCAGGGGTCGTCGTCGCGGGTGCCGGTGACCTCCGCGACCAGCGAGCCGGGCGACCGGAACTCGACGGCCGCGCACACACCGTCGCCGTCGGGTCCGGCGCCGAGCACGTGGGAGAGCCGTTGGGAGAGCCAGCGCTCCATCCCCCGCGCGGGCACGACGACCAGCTCGCTGGCGAACGGGTCGGGGAGCGGGGTGACCAGGAGCCTGCCCAGGCCGTCGGCCAGCGCGTCGGCCCGGAGGGCGCGATGCAGGTGGAGGCTCACGGGCGGAGCCTATGCGCGACCGCGGACGCCGGGGACGCCGCAGACGCGGCAGTCCCCGCCCCGGCGGACCGGGACGGGGACTGACGACGGTGGTGGTCGGTCAGTAGTACCTGCGCCGCGTGCCACCGATCGGCACGAAGTTCAGGATCAGTCCGACCACCAACAGGATCGCGCCGATGATGGTCAGGATGCCGATGTTGGCGACCAGACCGATGATCAAGAGAATCAGGCCGAGAATGGCCATGGGAACCACCCCTTTCCCGTCGTAGGTTTGTCGTCTGGGACCTTCTCCCGAGCGCGGACCCGGTGGTACACCCGTTGGGGTGACGACGTACGACGTGAGGGAGGGCCTACGCTCGCCACGTGACCATCAGGCTCGCGATCGTCAACGACTACGAGGTCGTGGTGCACGGCCTCGCCTCCATGCTGCGCTCCTACAGCGACCGCATCGAGGTCGTCGAGGTCGACGCCAACACCCACCCGGCCAGCGAGGTGGACATCGCGTTGTTCGACACCTTCGCCCAGAGCTTCCGCGACCGCGAACGCATCTCGCGCCTGGTGTCGGACCCGCGGATCGGCAAGGTCGTGGTCTACACGTGGAGCGCCGACGACCCCTCCGTGGGGCAGACCCGGGTGCCCGGCATCTCGGCGTACGTCAGCAAGCGGCTGGCGGCCGCCGACCTCGTCACCGCGCTCGAGCACGTGCACGCCGGTGACCCCGTCCGCCTCCACGACTCCGGCCGGGGCCCGCTGGTGGGTGGCGACTGGCCCGGCCGGGAGGAAGGACTGACGGCGCGCGAGTCGGAGGTGCTCTCGCTGATCACCCAGGGCTACTCCAACAACGACATCGTCGAGACCACGATGCTGTCGATCAACTCCATCAAGTCCTACATCCGCTCGGCCTACCGCAAGATCGGCGTCACCTCCCGCTCGCGGGCGATCCTGTGGGGCATCGACCACGGCTTCCAGCCCGACCGGTCGCGGATGCTCGGCGACGACCTGGCGAACGAAGCCCGCTGACCCTCGCGAGATGTGATGGCTGCGTCGGACGGTCGGGACGAGTCGGAGGACGAACGCCTCGACCGCAACTGGGACGAGCTGCTGCAGGAGCTCCGCGTCGCCCAGACCGGGATCCAGCTCCTGTCGGGGTTCTTGCTCACGCTGCCGTTCACCCAGGTCTTCGACGGCCTCGACGACGCGCAGAAGTGGCTCTACCTCGGGCTGGTGGTGCTCGCCGGCGTCGCCGTCGGCCTGAACCTGACGCCGATCATGCTGCACCGCCGGGTCTTCCGTGACCACGTCAAGGGCCGCGTCGTCGAGACGGGTCAGGTGCTCAGCCAGGTCGTGATCGCTGCCGTCGCCGTGCTCATCGTCGGCACGTCGACCCTGATCTTCTCGGTGGTCATCAGCTGGACGGCAGGACTCGTCGCCGGAGCCGCTCTGGCCGTCGTCCTGACGACGCTGCTGGGCGTCGTGCCCCGTCGTCTCGAACCTCGCTGAGACGTCGGCCTAGTCGAGTCTGGGTCGATAGCGGATCCATTCGGGGGTGATGCCGGGTTTGGGTGGGGGTTTGAATTCGGGTTGTCGGTCGTGGGGGTTGAGGCGTATCTGCCAGGGGGTGTGGTGGATGACGCGGTGATGGCGGCCGCACAAGCAGGGCGAGGTTGTCCAGTGAGGTGTCGCCGCCGTCGGCCCAGTGGGTGAGGTGGTGGGCGTGGCACATGACTGGTGGTCGGGTGCAGGTGGGGAAGGTGCAGTGCCGGTCGCGGACGACCAGGGCGGTCCATTGGGCGGGGGTGACCAGGCGTCGGGTCCGGCCGACGTCGAGGACCTCGCCGGTGGCTGTTGAGGATGGCGGGGAGGAGCTCGGCGTCGCAGGCCAGCCGGCGCAGGGTGCCGGGCGGGAGGTCGACGCCGTCGCCGGTGGTCCCCACCCGCTTGACCCGGGTCTCGATCCCGTTCGCGTCCAGCTGCTGGAGGAGGGTGTGGTGGTCGAGGGTGATCAGGAGTCGGGCGGGGGTGCCGTGGGTCTCGGGGACCCGGCCGGTGGTCAGGGCGTGTTGGGCCAGGGCGATGAGGGCGTCCCAACACCGGGCGCCGGCCTCCCGCGGATCCCGCGCCCGGCTGCCCAGCCGCGCACGGTTCCCCGGTCTCCTCGTCCACTGACCCTTCGGTCCGGTTGTCGGGTCGGGTGAGGGGGAGGAGCGCGGCTTTGAGGAGGGCACCGTCCTCGGCCGTCCCGCGGCCGCGGATCCGGACCCCACCGGCCCGGTCCTCGCAGATGGACAGGTGGCGGTCGAGGTGGGCGGCGCGTTCCTCCCGCTCCAACCCGGCCTCGAGTCTCCGGTCGACCGCGTCGGGGTCGACGACCTCCACCAGGTGCCGACCCGCCCGGGCCAGCTCGGTCGCGTCCAGGTGGCGCGGCCTGGCGGACCATGAACCGCTCCCCGCGGCGGCGGGTCCAGTCCCCCGGCGGCAGCTCGGCCACCGCGGCGACGATGAGGTCGGCCTGGCCCGGTGACACCGTCCCGGCCACCAGCGCCTCCCTCGTGCGCGCCAGCGGCCCGGTCAACGCCTTGGCCCGCACTACCCGTCGTTTCCCCTCGCCCTTGCGGAGCCCTCCTAGGTGGGTGAGCCAGTCGCCGGTCGACCCGTAGGCCAACCGGGTGGTGGCCAGGTCGCGGGCGTCGACCTCCGCCACCGCGGACGCCTCGACGGCGGCCAGCGCCGCGGTCAGCCGGGTCACCAGGCCCACGGTGTCGACGAGCTCGTCATCGGACCGTGCCGACCACAGGGTCTCGGCCGCGTCGCGGACCGTCTCCAACGCCGTCGGCCAGGGCCTGTGAGGGGCTGGTCCCGGGGACGGTGCTCGGAGATCGACATGGGAATAGCGAATCAGGCACCACCGACACCCAAACCGGTTATCAACAGGGTTATCCCACCATCCGAGATAATCCACAGGAAAAGAAATTCCGGGCCACTTATCGTCCACAGGAACCGAAACCGCAACCGAAGCGAGCACCCTCAAGCAAGCGGCGGCCGAGAAGGCGACCTGCGGAGGCACCGCACCCCACCACCGACCGAAACCACACCCCGTCGTTCGTCACCACCGCCCCCAGCAGAACGCCGTACCGAACGAAAGCGACGCGACCAGCGGACGGGGGTCTCGACAAGCTCGACCCACGGCCGGGTCTCGACAAGCTCGACCAACGAGCAGGGGTCTCGACAGGCTCGACCAACGAGCGGGTCTCGACAGGCTCGACCAACGAGCAGGGTCTCGACAAGCTCGACCAACGGACCGGGGTCTCGACAAGCTCGACCAACGGACCGGGCGGCTCGACCAGGGGCGGAGGTCAGTGGGCGCGGGCGAGGCAGAGGTGTCCGCTGATCGACTCGGTGAAGGCTCCGGTCGCGAGGTCCTCGGTGCCGGTGAAGGTCAGGTCACCGGTGACGTGTCGCAGCAGGCCGGTCCCGGCCACGCTGGTGGAGGTCGAGGTGAAGACGCCGGTGGTCACGTCGAGGGTGCCGGTGACCTGCGCGGTGAGGGTGCCACCCAGCCCGGTGAACACGATCGGCCCGGTGAACGACGCCACCGTGCCGTCCACGCCGGTGATGGTGAACGCGGCCGCCGTCGTGCCGACCTCGACGCCGCCCACGGAGATCGTGGCCGTGGTCTGCCCGCCGCCGAGGTCCTGACCCGCCCCGGTGGCGGCGACGGGGACGCACCGGGCGTGGGCCGGTGGCGATGGATGACCACGGTGCGCGGCAGCAGGTGCGGCCGTCGCGAGCGAGGCGACCAGGCAGACGAGGAGGGGCAGGACGAGACGGCGTACGGACATGCTGACTCCCGAGCGGACTGTCCCCCGGGCGGCCCCGAGGGCCCGATGATGTGAGACGAGGCTACGCCGCTGCCGGCGCTTCTGCACGGGTCCGGTGGTCGGATGCGGTCGCGGGTCGCGCCGGCAGGAGGAGGCGGGCGCAGGTCCAGATCCAGAGCGACGCCACGACCAGCTCGGTGAGGACGTCGCTGACGTGGTGGGCACCGACGTAGAGCCGGGCGAGCATGGTCCACAGGGGGATCACGACGAGCACCACGAGCAGCGCGACGGGCACGCGGGAGTAGGCCCAGAGCAGGGCCGCCGCGGCCGCGGCGATGCCGACCGACGTCCCGGTATGGCCCGACGGGAAGCTGTGGTTGGCCACCAGCCCCGACTGCAGGATGTGCACGGGGGGACGCTGCCGCGGGTCGAGCGAGGTCCCGGCCAGGTAGAACAGACCGAGCCCGGCGTCGAGGACGGCGACGAAGACGACCGGCCACCAGGTGCGCCTCCACACCGCGAAGACCACGCCCAGGACGGCCAGGACTACGGCTCCGGTGAGGGTCTGGCCGAGGAACGTGCCCACGTCCGCCAGGCTCGTCAGGCCACTGGTGCGCTGGTCGACGAACCACCGGTTGACCGAGCTCTCGTGCGCCATGGTGGTTTTCAGCGGGTGGGTGATCAGCCAACCGACACCCACCAGCACCACGGTCAGGACGGCCAGCGTGACGACCAGCTCGACGAGGGTTCGGCCCCAGGAGCGACCGGTGGGCGGCGAGAATCGGCTGGGCGCAGACATGCGGCGGATTGTTCCGTACGTCGCGCGGTCACCCTTCACCGCAAAGGGTGACTGCCGGTTCACAGGCTGCGCACAGGTGGCTCCCACGAGTCGGCCAGCACAGACGCGGATGCTCGCGGGTATGAGCGACACCCCCAGCGGCAACCGGTGGGAGCCCACCGACGACGACACCGCCCCCGTGGGCGCGGTCCCGCCTCCGCCGGTCGAGACGCCTGGCTCCGAGACACCTGCGGAGCCGATGGCGCCGGCGTACGGCTGGGAACCGGCGCGGACCGCTGAGCCGCACTCCGCCGACGCCTCGTCCAGCCGCCGACCCACCGGACGCCGGACCGGGGCGCTCGCCGCCGGAGCCGCCGCCCTGGCCCTCGCTGCCGGAGCCGGGGGCTACGCGGTCGGTGCGGCCGCTGCCGGCTCGGACGGGCCCGGCGTCGGGACCACCCGACAAGGCCCGCCCGCCGGGTTCGCCCCCGGCGAGGGCTTCCCCGGTCACGACCGCGGCGACCAGGACCACCTCGGGGGACCGGACGACGGCACCCGGAATGGGACCGGATGAGCGTGCTGTCGCGAGACGTGCCCGCCGCGCCGGCGCGTGGGGTACGCCGCGCCTCCGTCATGGGACGTCGCGCGGCCGTCGACGCGACTGTGCGCCTGCTCGCCACGTCGGCCCTGTGGCTGAGCCTGCTGCTGGTCACCTACTGGTGGGACGCCGACGGGGGCATCCGTGATCTCGGCGGCTGGGTGACCGGGCTCGACTCGCTCGGACGGCTGGCCGGGCTCGTCGCCTCGGTCCTCCTGCTCGCCCAGGTCGTGCTGATGGCCCGCGTCCCACGCCTGGAGGCGGCGTACGGCCAGGACCGTCTCGCCCACCTGCACCGACTCGTGGGCTTCACGTCGTTCAACCTGATGCTGGCCCACATCGTCCTGATCACCTGGGGGTATGCCGCCGGGCAGCTGTCGCAGACACCCTCGACGCTGTGGAACCTCGTCACGAACTTTCGCGGCATGCTCCTGGCCACCGGCGGCACGGTCTGCCTGGTCCTGGTGGTGCTCACCAGCGTCAAGGCCGCCCGGAGACGGCTCCGCTACGAGTCGTGGCACCTGCTCCACCTCTATGCCTACCTCGGCGTCGGCCTGGCGCTGCCGCACCAGCTCTGGACCGGCCAGCAGTTCCTGTCGTCGCCGGGGCGCAGGTTCTTCTGGTGGAGCGCGTGGGCCGTGGCGGCCGGTGCGATCGTGGTGTGGCGGATCGGTCTGCCGGTCTGGCGGAACCTGTGGCACCGGCTCGAGGTCACCTCGGTGGTGCGCGAGACGGACGACGTCGTGTCGGTCTACCTGCGCGGCCGCCGCCTCCACCGGCTCCGCGTGGAGCCGGGCCAGTTCTTCACCTGGCGCTTCCTCGGGGGGCCGGGCTGGACCCGCGCCCACCCGTACTCGCTGTCCGCCGCTCCCGACGGCCGCAGCCTCCGGATCACGGTGCAGGCGGTCGGCGACGGCAGCGCCGAGGCGTTCACGCTGCGTCCGGGCACCCGGGCTCTCTTCGAGGGACCGTTCGGCCGGCTCAGCCCTCGCGCCCGGACCCGGGGCGGCGTCGCCCTGATCGGAGCGGGGGTCGGCATCACCCCGCTCCGAGCCCTGGCCGAGGGACTCGAGGGCAGCAAGGGCGACTGTCTCCTGCTGCACCGCTGGACCACGGAGGCGTTGTTCGTGCGGGAGTTCGACGCGCTGGAGCGCGAGCGCGGGCTGGCCGTGCTGAACCTGCCCGGCCCGCGCCGGTACGACGGCTCCTGGCTCCCGCGCGGCGTCGACGAGCGGATCGACGACGTGACCGCGCTGCTCCGGTGGGTGCCCGACATCGCCGAGCGCGACGTGTTCGTCTGCGGCCCCGAGCAGTGGACCTCCCTGGTCCGCGCCACCCTGACCGCGGCCGGTCTCCCCGAGGACCGGCTCCACCTCGAGATCTTCGGCTGGTGACCTGAGTGAAGCGCATCTCCTACTGGGTGCTGAGCACCGTCTCCGCCGTCGTGCTGCTCTTCGGCTTCGACGCCTCGCAGCGTGGGTCGACGAGCACACCGGCGACGACCATCTCCGGCAGCGCGTCCGGTACGACGTCCGGCAGCGGATCCTCCGACACGGGGTCCGGCTCGGCCACGAGCCCGGGCACGAGCTCGGGCACGAACTCGGGCAAGAGCTCAGGCTCCTCCACCACGACGGTCACGGGTTCGGTCGCCCAGACGCAGTGGGGACCGGTCCAGGTGCAGCTCACGGTCAGGAACGGCTCGATCACCAAGGTCAGCATCCTGCAGTACCCGAACGGCAACGGCCGTGACGTGGAGATCGCCGACTACTCCCTCCCGGTCCTGATCCGCGAGACCCTCGCGAGCCAGAGCGCCCACATCGACATGGTCAGTGGCGCCACCTACACGAGCACGGGCTACATCCAGTCGCTGCAGAGCGCCCTCGACCAGGCCAACCTGTGATCGTGACCCAGCCGACCCGGCGCGCTGTCGCGCACCTGATGGGCATGCCCGTCAGCGTCGCCCTGCGTGGACGCCACGCCGACGACGCGCGGGCCGGGGAGGCCTGGGAGAGCTGCATCGCCGAGCTGACCGAGGTGGACCGGGTGTTCAGCACCTACCGCCGTGACTCCCTCGTCTCCCGCCTCGGCCGCGGAGAGATCGCGCTCGCCGACTGCCCGGGCGAGGTCCACGAGGTGCTGGCGCTCGCGGAACGGGCACGGGTCGAGTCGCGGGGCGCCTTCGACGTACGGCGGCCCGGGCCGGACGGCGTACCGACCCTCGACCCGAGCGGGGTCGTCAAGGGCTGGGCGGTGCAGAGAGCCTTCGCCCACCTGCGTGCCCTGCCCGACACGGACGCGTGCCTGTCGGCGGGCGGCGACATGCTGTGCCACGTCGCCGACGACTCCCGGCCCGCCTGGCGGGTGGGCATCGAGGACCCGCTCGACCCGCAGAGGCTCGTCGCCACCGTCGAGGTGCGACGAGGCGCGGTCGCGACGTCCGGCACCGCCCACCGGGGCGAGCACATCACCGACGCCCGCACCGGCGACGTGCCCGGCTCCGTCGCCTCCGTCACCGTGCTCGCCGACTCCCTCACGTGGGCCGACATCGACGCCACCGCGGCGTACGCCCTGGACGGGGACGCGCTCACCTGGCTGCGCGGCCGCCCGGGCCGCCGTGGCGTCGTCGTCTGGCGCAACGGGCGTCGGGAGGTCTTCGACAGCCGGTGACCCGGTGGTCAGCAGGTGGCGGTGCTCGCCACCTGGCGCATCGCCGGGGCCTTGATCGACTTCGCGTTGGGACGCTTCAACGTGTACGCCCGCACCCAGTCGGCCTGGAACCACGAGGGCCGCATCACGGCGCCAGGGACGGCCTCCATGACGAGCTCGGGCCGGTACTTCACGCCGGCGAGGGCGGCCGGACGGGTCTCGGTCCGCATCACCTTGGTGTCGACGAACCACGAGATGTGGTCGGGGGTGATCTCCACGGCGTAGGTGTGCCAGGCCCGCGACCTCAGGTCGCGCAGCCTCGAGTAGGTGAAGGTGTTGTCGGGCAGGGTGTTGACCGAGCCGCGGACCCGCTTGGCCCCCGGGACGTACGACCCGAGCACGATCCGGTTCTGGCCGCAGCTGTCGTCGCCGCTGACCGGCACGAGCTCCCAGGTGAAGCGGTACGGCGTGCCGGTCGCCGACTTCTCGAAGGCACGGACTCGCGCCTCCCAGCGACCCGTGGTCGCGGCGGCTCCTGCGTCGTCCGGCCAGACCTCGACCGTGCCGGAGTCGGCGGCCGCCTGGATGGTGAGCATCCCGTTCTGCTGACCGATGGTGCCGGCTCCGTTCGTCTGCCAGTGGGAGCCGAGCGTGCCGGTCTCGAACTCCTGGTCCCACGAGGGAACGCCCCACCGGAACACCTTGGCGGCGTTTGTCGGGTGCTGGCAGTAGCCGATGCAGGTGCTCACGAAGGCGGCAGGACGCACCGGCCGGTCCGTCGTACGCGCGGCGTGCGGCGCCGCCAGCGCTGCGACCGCGAGGGCACCACCGGCGAGGGTGGCACCGAGGGTCCGGCCGGAGAATCGGCGCAGGTGCTGTCGGGGGGACACCCGGCCAGTGTTGGCGCCGCTCCGGACCGCCGAGGCGGGAACGAGCAGGATTTTACCTTCGGCCCGGCGGGGTGGCGGTCGCGTCAGCAGCCGTGCAGGTAGGTCGACTTGTGCATCCTCGGAGCCTTGATCGACCTCGCGTTGTGACGCTTCATCGTGTAGTAGCGCACCCAGTCGGCCTGCATCCACGACTGCCGCATCGCCGCCCCGTGCTTCGCCTTCATCACCAGCTGCGGGCGGTAGCGCACGCCGGACAGGGCGGCCGGACGGGTCTCGGTGCGCACCACGCGGGTGTCCACGAACCACGAGATGTGGTGCTGGGTGATCTCGACGGCGTAGGTGTGCCACGCGCGGTTCTGCAGGTCACGGGCCCGCGAGTAGGTGAAGGAGCTGTGGGGCGGGGTCCGGACACTGCCCGTCACCCGCTTGTCCCCCGGCCGGTACCTCGCCAGCACGATCGCGTTGGCCCCGCAGCGGTCGTCGCCGTACGCGGGAACGAGCTCCCAGGTGAACTCGTAGCGCGCGCCCGAGCGGGAGTGCTCGTAGGGGCGGATCCGCGCCTCCCAGCGCCCGGTGCGGGCGGCCTGGTTGTCGGGCCACACCTTGATGGTGCCGGAGTGGCGGCCGGCGCGGATGGTCAGCATCCCCTTCTGCTGGCCGATCGCCCGCCGGTGGTTGGACTTCCAGTGCTTGCTGAACGGCCCGGTCTCGAACTCCTGGTGCCAGGCCTCGTGTCCCCAGCGGAACACCTTGCCGGCGTTCGTCGGGTGCTTGCAGTAGCCGAGGCAGCTGCGCACGAAGACGGGCCGCGTCTGGGGGGCACTGGGCGGCGCGGAGAGGGCCGTCGAGACGAGGACGGCGGTGATGAGGACCAGACCGCCGAGAAGAGCAGGGACCTTGCGTCGTGTGGGGGGCACCCGAGGGAGGTTAGGTGGTGCGGGACCGTCCGGGTCAAATTTCCAGGCGGCCGCAGGCGGGTCCTCGACCCTCGTCGCGGCGGTCAGCAGAGGAGGTGACCTCGGCCGGAGCCGGGTGTAGATCGTCGTCACGAGTGCCGAGAGGCGTGGAGTGGTGTCGCTGGCGCGCCCGTAGGGATTCGAACCCCAAACCTTCTGATCCGTAGTCAGATGCTCTATCCGTTGAGCTACGGGCGCATGCCCCCGCCGGGTGGAAGCCCCGACGAGGACTGGACGAGGATAGCCGACCCGTCGTACGGCGCCGAATCCGTGCCCGGGAGCGGCCACCGCGCCCGCTGGGCGGCTCTCGGGCGGCTCTCGGGCGGCTCCCGCAGCGCGCTGCGGGGCGGGGTGTGACCGGGGCCACTGACCCTTGATCGATCCAATATGTCCGGACTCCTGACATTGGTAACGTCCGCGGCACAGTCGGGCGACAACGACGCCGGCCGATCGCGACAACTTCACGTTCACCCCGTCGAAAGACGGACCGGTGGCCCAGCACCGGAGCCAACAGGCACCGGGGCCACTGCGACGTACGAGAGGGACACACGCATGACTGCCGACACGCAAACCCGCCCCACCGCCGGTGACGGCTCCGACGCGGCGCCCACCACCCACCAGGGCATCCTCGACTTCGTCGCCGAGGTCGCCGCGCTGACGACGCCCGACCGCATCCACTGGTGCACGGGCTCCGACGAGGAGTGGACCGAGCTCACCGACAGCCTGGTCGCCGCGGGGACGTTCACCCAGCTCGACCCCGCCAAGAAGCCGAACTCGTTCCACGCCGCCTCCGACCCCACGGACGTCGCGAGGGTCGAGGACCGCACCTACATCTGCTCGGTCGACGAGAAGGACGCGGGTCCGACCAACAACTGGATGGCCCCCGACGAGATGAAGACCATCATGCGCGGGCTGTACGCCGGCTGCATGCGGGGCCGCACGATGTACGTCATCCCGTTCGTGATGGGTCACCTCGACGCCGAGAAGCCGATGTTCGGGGTCGAGATCACCGACTCCGCCTACGTCACCGTCTCGATGCGCGTGATGTCGCGGATGGGCACCCCGGTCCTGCGCCGCATGGAGGAGCTCGACGCCTCCTTCGTGGAGTGCCTGCACTCGGTCGGTGCGCCGCTGGCCGACGGCCAGGCCGACGTCGCGTGGCCGTGCAACGACACCAAGTACATCGTGCAGTTCCCCGAGGAGCGCGCGATCTGGTCGTTCGGCTCGGGCTACGGCGGCAACGCCCTGCTCGGCAAGAAGTGCTACGCGCTGCGGATCGCGAGCGCCATCGCCCGTGACGAGGGCTGGATGGCCGAGCACATGCTGATCCTCAAGCTCACCAGCCCCGAGGGCGTGACCAAGTACGTCGCCGCGGCCTTCCCGAGCGCGTGCGGCAAGACCAACCTCGCCATGCTCGAGCCGACCGTGCCGGGCTGGAAGGTCGAGTCCGTCGGCGATGACATCGCCTGGATGCGGATCGGTGAGGACGGCCGGCTGTGGGCGGTCAACCCCGAGTTCGGCTTCTTCGGCGTGGCTCCGGGCACCAACGAGCACACGAACCCCAACGCGATGCGCACGATCAACCAGGGCAACTCCGTGTTCACCAACGTCGCGCTGACCGACGACGGCGACGTCTGGTGGGAGGGCCTCGAGAACACCCCGGCCCACGCCACCAGCTGGAAGGGCGAGCCCTGGACCCCCGACAGCGGCGAGCTGTCGAGCCACCCCAACAGCCGCTACTGCACGCCGATCAAGCAGTGCCCGATCCTCGCTCCGGAGTACGACGACCCGCGCGGCGTCCCGATCGACGCGATCCTGTTCGGCGGTCGCCGTCCCACGACGATCCCGCTGGTGACCGAGGCCCGTGACTGGACCCACGGCACCTTCATGGGCGCCACCTTGAGCTCCGAGACCACCGCAGCCGCGGTCGGCCAGGTAGGCGTCGTGCGCCGCGACCCGATGGCGATGCTGCCCTTCATCGGCTACCACGCCGGCGACTACATGAACCACTGGATCACGATGGGCAAGGACAACGACGCGTCCAAGCTCCCGAAGATCTACTACGTCAACTGGTTCCGTCGTGACCAGGACGGCGGCTTCCTGTGGCCGGGCTTCGGTGAGAACAGCCGGGTCCTGAAGTGGATCATCGAGCGTCTCGAAGGCACCGCCGCCGCGGTGGAGACCCCGATCGGCCTCGTCCCGGCGCCGGGCGCGCTCGACGTCGACGGGCTCGACCTCACCGAGGACCAGGTGCGCCAGGCCCTGGCGGTCGACCCGGAGGAGTGGAAGCGCGAGCTCCCGCAGATCCAGGAGTGGTTCGAGAAGTTCGGCGAGCAGCTGCCGACCGTCCTCTGGACCGAGCTGGACGGCCTCAGGTCGCGCCTGGAGGGCTGACCTCCGGGCTCGCCCGGGCCGTCACACATCTCCGTACGTCTTCACGACTCCGTGACGACGTACGGCGGGTATGTGCGACGATGCGAGGGTGGGCGGACCCGAGAAGGTGACCGGTGACAGAGCTCGGCCCTGAGGAGCGCGAGCTCTTCGAGACCGTGGCAACGCCGCTGTACGAAGAAGCCGCTGTGAGCGGCGGCCTCCCGGATTCGGACCCTCGAATCGTGCCGGAGGGCGCCCTCCGCCCGGCCCTCGACCTCCTGGTCTCGCTCAACCTCCTCGTCCACGACCGGTCGGCCGCCCAGTACGTCCCCGTCGACCCGTCGACCGTGTCGTCCCACGTGGTCAGCCCGATGAGCCAGCAGGGCGCCGAGCTCCTCAACGAGTCGTCGGAGTGGGCGCGCGCCTTCGGCCAGCTCTCCCAGTCGTGGCGACGCTCCCCGTCGTCGGCTCGAGGCCCGATCTCCGAGTTCCACGACGGTGCCATCGGCACCTTCATCGAGGGCGCCGTCCGCGAGGCCGAGGTCGAGCTGCTGACCGCCCAGCCGCAGACCGCCCGCGACAGCAGCGCGCGCCTCGCGGTCGCGGCGGAGCGCGAGAAGGCGGCGCTCGACCGGGGCGTGACGATGCGGACCCTCTACCAGCACAGCGCGCGCCGGCACGCACCCACCCGCGCGTGGGTCGCCGAGGTGACCGCCCACGGAGCCGAGGTGCGCACGCTCGACGAGTTCTTCAACCGGATGATCGTCATCGACCGTCGGCTCGCGATCATCCCCGGCGCGGCCGACCTGACCGTCGCCATGGCGATCCGCGAGCCGGGGCTGGTGACCTATCTGGTCGACGTCTTCGAGCGCGCCTGGGAGCGGGCCCGCCCGTTCACCAACACCGAGCGCTCGATGATGCACGACATCGCCAAGGAGCAGCGGGCGATGACGATCCGGATGCTGATCCAGGGGCACTCGGACCCGGTCAGCGCCAAGCGCCTCGGGGTCAGCGCGCGCACCTTCGCGGCGTACGTCGCGGACCTGAAGGACGAGTACGACGCCGAGACCCGCTTCCAGCTCGGCTACACGATGGGGCAGGCCGGCGTCTCGGGCCGCGAGGACGAGTAGGCCGCGGACAGCGAACCGGGACGGGACCAGAGGTCCCGTCCCGGTTCACCTGCTCGAGACGGCCGATGGGGCGGCCTCCAGACAGCGGCCCATGGGGTGACCGCTTTCTCCCTGTCCCGAGTCTTCTGGTGGTCTGTCGTCGTCCTGTCCGTCGTGGTGGCGTCTTCGCGGCCCTCAGCGGCCGGCCGGGCGCAAGCAGGTGGGGCACCCCCAGGTGGTGTCGGCGTGAGCCGGCGCGGCGATCCCGATGACACCCACGCTCAGCACAGCCGAGACGACCATCAGACCGATCTTGCGCATCTTGTTCATCCTCACGTCAGTTCCCTCCCTATGGGCGGCACTCTTCCCCGGACACCCATTGTGAGGGAGCAGACGACGCCACGGGAAAGCTCGGTGGGTCAGAAACTTGCAATGCAACTTCCTGCAATCGCCGCGTGTGGTCCGGTACGACACAGGCCCCGTCGGCGTGGACGACGAGGCCTGTGACTGGCGGAGGCGGCGGGATTTGAACCCGCGAGAGGGATGAACCTCAACCCGCTTAGCAGGCGGGCGCCATAAACCGGACTAGGCGACGCCTCCCGACAGCGTGCACAGGTTACAAGCAGCGCTCTCCGGGCACCCAATCAGGCCGGACCCTCGCCCGGGGCGACCTCGGTGGCCGCATCCGGGGGGGTGTGCGCGTCGCGCACGCGACGGCGCACGTCGAGCGCCACCGCGTCGGGGTCGGCGGCCAGGGCAGCCATCGGGAGCCGGGTCAGCCGGCCGTCGGACAGGGTCAGGACCAGGCACGGCTCGCCGCCGGGGCTCGCGGCCACGACCTCGTCGACGGCCGACCACGGCGCCGCCGGCGCCCCGACGCCGGACAGCAGCCGTACGGCGTACCCCTCGTCGGTCAGGCGCAGCGCCTCGGCCCTGCGCAGCAGCCACCAGGCCCAGCCCGCGACGAGCAGCAGCCCGACGACCGTCACCACGCCGGCGGGTGCCCAGCCGCCCCCCGCCAGCAACCCGACGAGGGTCACGACCGCGACCAGGACGCCGAGCGTGACGAGGCTGCGACCCACCAGCCGGATGCCCAGCGCGGGTGCCAGGCGGTAGGCGCTGGGGTGGGTCGGGGTCTCGGACACGGGACGATTCAACCGGCCCGGGCGCACGAGACGAAAACCGGACGGTCCCAGGCCTTGCCCCGACGCCCTCGGCGCGTCACAGTGGACGGCACGGCACAGGTCGGCCAGCACCAGGGAGGCCCCCATGGCGGCGACGACAGACTCCTTCCACGATCTCCTGCGGCCTGAGCACGTCCACGACAACGTCGATGCCTGGCGCTGGACGGTGCGGCGGAGGCTGGTCCCGGTCCGCGACCGGCTGGTCGCCGAGCCCCTCCACCGCCGCGACGCCTGGCTCTCTGCTCGCGCCGCCTGCGTGATGCGGGAGCGCGACGCGCTGCTCGCCCGGCTCCACCACCTCTCCCACGAGGTCCTCGTCGCCACCGACGTCGACGCCGTCGCCGCCCGGCTGAGCCGCCTCCTGGGCGACATCGAGCACCACCGGCAGCGCCTCCACGACCTCGCCTACGACGACGTCGAGCTCGAGATCGGCGGCTCGGAGTAGCCGTCGGTCCCCGGAGCCGACCGCCTAGACTCGGCGCGGCGCGTCGCCGCTCGTGAGAGGCCGGCGCGCTCGGAGGGGTGCCGGAGTGGCCGATCGGAACCGCCTTGAAAGCGGTCGCTGGCAGAGATGTCAGCCGCGGGTTCGAATCCCGCCCCCTCTGCCACCGGCCCGTCCGAACGGCGCACGCGCGCCGTGGTGCGAGGCGGATCCGTCGATTCGACGTCACGACCCTGCACGAAGCGACCCCGATCGGCGGGGTCGGCACGACTGAGGTCGGCGGCGCGAGAACCGGGGAATCTCCGGATGTCGCGGGCGCGTCTTAGGCGGACCGTCGGGTGGCAGCAGGCCGGAACAGCCGGCCCGGGGGAAGGAAGCCCATGACCACCATCGCCACCCAGCACCACCGCAAGATCCCGCGCGTCGCCGCGATCTGTCTCGCCGGCGGGCTCGCCTGCGCCGGCATCGTCGGCGTCGCCTGGCACGCCGCGAGCGACTCGACCGCTCCGGAGCACAGCCCGGTCCTCCGGACCGGGTCGCAGGGCTCCACCGAGCAGGGCCACTCGGCCCTCGGTGGCGTCGACGGCCACGTGCCACCGGCGCGGCCACCGGTCGAGTCCGGGCCACGGGTCCAGGTCGGCCAGTAGCGACACGAGGGAGGGCGGGTCCTCGGGAGCCCGTCGTCTCCGTGGGTCGCTCGTCGTCAGCGAGGAGCGGTCAGCTCGACGAGGATGTCGCCCTCCTGGACGACGTCGCCAGGGGCGACCTTGATCGCGGAGACCACGCCGCCGGTCTCGGCCAGCACCGGGATCTCCATCTTCATCGACTCCATCAGGCACACGGTGTCGCCGGCGGCGATCACGTCGTCGACAGCGACCTCGACCACGATCACGTTGGCCACCATCTCGGCCAGGATCCGGATCGTCTGCTCGCGAGGCACGAGACGAACCTAGTGGATACCCACAGGTAGGCGGACATGCCAGGGGCAGCCCCGACGGGGGTGAGTCACCACAGGGCGTGGGTCCGGCCGGGCTCGGGACGGACGGCCGTCGCCACCTCGGTCTCCGCGAGCCGGCGTCCGCGCGGACCGGTCGGGCGCGGACCCGTCAGCCGCAGGTCGACGCGGATCAGCACGTACCCGATCGCGAACCCGATCACGGCTCCGTACGCCGTTGCCAGGGTCGCCTCCACGACGGTCCGGCCCGGGTCCACCAGGGCGTAGGCCACCGGCGCGGTCAGCGCGACCCCGAACGCGCACACCCACCAGCCCTGCCGACGCCGGGCCCGCATGTGGGTGCCCCAGGTCAGCGCCGGCACGCCGAGCAGCGCGACGATCGGGCGGGGGAACGCACCGAGGTGGTGATGGCTCCACCGGACCGCGTCGTCGAGCTGATTGACCAGGCTCTCGGTGCCGTAGCGCCGCAGCAGCTCGGCGTAGCCCAGGGTCAGCGCGAGCATGAGGCTGCCGGCGACGACGGTCAGCACGCCGCGCGTGCCGAGGCCGTGCCACCCGGCACCGAGCCGGAAGACGGTGAGGAAGGAGGCGACGAGGGACAGGCCGAGGACGGTGTACTGGAAGCGGTCGAGGTTCACCACGGGGGCCCAGGCGACGGTCGCCATCGCGCCGATCGCGGCGACGACGAGCGCGACGACGTTCTCACGCACGGCTCCGAGGACGTGCACCGCCGGCACCGTCGCCATCACCGCGAACACCGCCGTCAGGACCGCGGTGACCACGGCGGCGCCGCTGCGCAGCGAGTCGCCGTCGAGGCCGACCACCAGCCCCCCGAGCACCAGCGCGAGGAGCGAGAAGACGAAGGGGCGTCCGCCGGTACGGGCGGCGAGCCCCCAGGTGTACGCCGTGCTGACGGCGATGGCGCCGGCATCGGCGAGCCAGGTGCTGGTTACGCGCCCCGGTCCGTCGGTCCCCGCGATCGCGGCGGCCAGCGCCACCGACGCCGCCAGCACGACCGTCAGCCAGAGCGCGACCCCGAGCCGGTGGGGGATGCCTCGGCGTGCGGGCGGATCTGCCGGACGGGCGTCCGAGGTGTGCGGTGAGTCCGGCTCCGACGGCGTGGCGGCCTCCACCTCGGCGGTGGGCGGCGCCTCCTCAGCGGCCTTGCGCGCACTCCTGCGCGACGGTGGTCGTACCGCACGGCGGCCGGCGGGGGTTTCCGCGCGACGACGTGGAGCAGCCCTGGACACGACGGGTGAGGTTACAGGCGCCGGTTGGCCAGCGACGGGTTGGTACGCCGGGCCTCCGCCACCGCGGAGGGGTCGAGCTCGGCGCGCAGGGTGGCGGGACCGTCACCGGCCTCGACGAGGACGTCACCCAGAGGACCGACGACCATCGAGTGGCCGGTGTAGCGCGGGCCGGGCTGCCCGACGCCGACGACGTAGACCGTGTTCTCGATGGCCCGCGCCCGCAGCAACGTCGTCCAGTGGTCGACCTTGCGCGGGCCCGCCACCCAGGCGGCGGGGACCAGCAGGACCTCGGCACCGCGGTCGACCAGGGCCCGGGCCTGCTCGGGGAAGCGCAGGTCGTAGCAGGTCAGCACCCCGACGGTCATCCCACCGAGCTCGACGGTGACCGGCTCCAGCGGCCCCACGGCGAGCACGTCGGACTCGCGGTAGCCGAACGAGTCGTAGAGATGGATCTTCCGGTAGTCCGCGTGCGCGTCGCCCCGCACCACGACGGTGTTGTACGGCGCGCTGTCGCCCCGCTCGAACAGGCCCGCGACCAGAGTCGTGCCACGCTCCTCGGCCACCCGCTCGACCTCGGCCACGAAGGGCCCGTCGAGGGGCTCCGCGACGGCCGCCAGGTCGGAGCCGGCCTCACCGAAGTCGCGGGCGTACGCCTCGGGCAGCACGACCAGGTCGGCGCCCTCCGGCACCAGCCCGTCCAGCCGGTCGCGGTTCTCGACCGGGTCGAGCGACGACGCCACCTGCACCAGCACGACCTGCATGACCCCAGCCTGCCACCCGCGCGACGTCGAGGCTCCCCTGGCACTGCCAGACTGACCGGGTGGAGTGGGCGGCCGTGGTCCTGTCGGGTGGGAGCGCCACGCGCCTCGACGGCGCCGACAAGGCCACCCTGGAGCACCACGGCCGGAGCCTCCTCGAGCACGCGCTCGACGCCCTGGTCGAGGCGAGCGAGGTCGTCGTGGTCGGCCCGGCGATGCCCACCTCCCGCCCGGTGACCTTCACCCGGGAGTCGCCTCCGGGCGGAGGACCCCTCGCCGGCCTGACCGCCGGCGTGGCCGCCCTCGCGGGGAGCCCCGACCTCGTCGTGGTGCTCGCGGTCGACATGCCCCGCGTCACCGCCGGGACCGTCGCACGGCTGGTCCGCGCGGCCGGCGACAGCGACGCCGACGGCGCCTGGCTGGTCGACGACACCGGTCGCCGGCAGCTCGCGGGCGCCGTCCGCCGCCTGCTCGTCCCCGTGCCCGGTGCCGCGGACGGCCTCCCGATGCGGGCCCTGATGGAGCGAGAGCGGACCGTCGACGTGCCTCCCCTGGGCCACGAGGCCGACGACGTCGACACCTGGGCGGACGTCGCCCGGCTCCGCGCCGGCTCGATTGATCCCACGCCACGGGCCGAACGGACTTGAACACCCGGCCGGCTTTCGCGAGATTTGGCCTGTGAACCTCCACGACTGGATCGACGAGCTCTGCGATGCCCTGGACATCGAGACCGAGGTGGACGAGGCGCTGGTCCTCGACCTCGCGAAAGTCGCCGCCGACAACGTGGTCCGCAAGGCCGCGCCGATCACGACGTACCTTCTCGGGTACGCCGCCGGCGCCGGCGATGCCGACGTCGAGGAGATCGAGCGGCTGGCCGCCCGGGCCCAGGCCCTGGCCGAGAACTGGGACCACCCGGCCGGCGCGCCGGACCCCGACGACGTCGAGGACGACGTTCCCGACGACAGCGTGGTGGACCACACCGGCGACGAGTACGAGTGAGCGCCCGCCGACCGAGCGTCCGATGAAGGCCGTCGTCGTCCGCGAGCCGGGCGGCCCCGAGGCGCTGGTGTACGCCGACGTGCCCGACCCCGAGATCGGGCCGGACGACGTGCTCGTCGAGGTCACCGCCACCGCCGTGAACCGTGCCGACCTCCTCCAGCGGCAGGGGCACTACAACCCACCTCCCGGTGCCTCCGAGGTGATCGGGCTGGAGTGCAGCGGCACCGTGGCAGCAGTCGGAGCGGCGGTGACCGGCCACGAGGTCGGCGACCGGGTGTGTGCTCTGTTGTCGGGCGGCGGCTATGCCACCCGCGTCGCCGTGCCAGCCGGCCAGGTGATGCCGGTGCCCGACGGCGTCGACCTGGTGACGGCGGCGGCCCTGCCCGAGGTCGCGGCCACGGTGTGGTCCAACGTGATGATGGTGGCCGGCCTGCAGCCTGGCGAGGTCTTCCTGGTCCACGGCGGTGCCGGCGGGATCGGCACGTTCGCCATCCAGCTGGCCACGGCTGTCGGCGCCACGGTCCTCACGACCGGGGGCTCGGCCGAGAAGCTCGCGTTCTGCGCCGACCTCGGGGCTGACGTCACGATCAACTACCGCGACCAGGACTTCGTCGAGGTGGTGCGCGAGGCGACCGACGGCCACGGGGCGGACGTGATCCTCGACAACATGGGGGCGGCCTACCTCGGCCGCAACGTCTCGGCCCTGGCCCTCGAGGGCCGGCTCGTCGTGATCGGCATGCAGGGCGGGACCAGGGCCGAGCTCGACCTCAACGCCCTGATGCGCAAGCGGGCAGCCGTCATCGCCACCACGCTGCGCGCCCGACCCGTCGCGGAGAAGGCCGCCATCTGCCGAGCGGTCACCGAGCACGTCTGGCCGCTCGTCGCCGACGGGACGATCCGGGCGATCGTCGACACCACGATGCCGCTGGCCGAGGCGGCCGAGGCGCATCGCCGGATGGAGAGCGGCGGCCACACCGGCAAGATCGTCCTGGTCGCCTGACCCTCTCCAGGAGCCGTTTGTAGGCTGAGGGGATGAGCGAGCAGCAGTCCGGAGAGCAGCACGTCATCGTGGTCGGCCCCGACGGCCAGCCGGTCGCCGTCCCGGCCGACTCCGTCCAGCGGTCCGAGGAGGCCGAGGCCGACGACCTGAGCGAGCTCACCGACCTCGTGGAGCAGCCGGCGAAGGTGATGCGGATCGGCAGCATGATCCGCCAGCTCCTCGAGGAGGTGAAGTCGGCGCCGCTCGACGATGCCAGCCGCAACCGGCTCAAGGAGATCCACCGCTCCTCGATCAAGGAGCTCGAGAGCGGACTGGCGCCCGAGCTGGTCGAGGAGCTCGAGCGGCTCTCGCTCCCCTTCACCGAGGACGCCACGCCGTCGGACGCCGAGCTGCGTATCGCCCAGGCCCAGCTGGTCGGCTGGCTGGAGGGTCTCTTCCACGGCATCCAGACGGCGATCTACGCCCAGCAGGTCTCGGCGCGCGCCCAGTTCGAGCAGATGCGGCGTGCGCTGCCCAGCGGTGGCCCGGGTCAGCAGGGGCCGGGGCTGCGCCCGGGCGTGCCGCAGCAGTCGGCCGACGGCGACCAGGGGAGCACCCAGGGCGGGATGTACCTCTGAGTCGGTCGCGCTAGCGGGCCGAGCGCCGGCCGAGCCGGCCGACGACGAGCAGGCCCAGCAGGCTGATGAGCAGCAGGGCCGCACCCGGCGCGAGCAGCCGCGAGAGCGGCGGCGCGCCCGCGTCGGCCACCAGGGTGAACTCGGCGGTGGCCGGTGGGGTGGGCTCGGGCTGGGCGCCGGTACCGAGCCGGTTCACCACCTGCGCGGTGTACGTCGTGGTCGCCCGCGCGGTGCCGGGGCGGGCCATCAGCAGAGCCCCGTGCTCGGTGACGAAGAAGATGTAGCGCACGCCCTCGGTCAGGGTCGGCAGCGCGCAGCGGTTGCCCACCCGCGCGGTCACCACCACCGACGGTTGGACCAGTGAGGACTTGTAGACCCGGTCGGACAGCACCTTGTAGGTGCGGGTGCGCTGCTTGCCGGTGCCGTGGGCGGGGCGCACGTTCTTCACCTCGCCACGGAAGACCACGTCGGCGCCCTTGATGTCCTGGTCGAGCGTCGTCTTCGGGCACGACGGCTTGGCGGGGGCGGCGTGGGCGGTGTCGGTGGCGAGGGGCAGGCCGAGCAGCGCCACAGCGGTCACCGCGGCGGCCAGGGCGCGTCGTCCGGTCCCGATCACGCGGACATCACATCACAGCCCGACAAGCTCGGCGAGCACCGAGGCGACCCCGTCGTCGTCGTTCGAGGGCGCGACGTGGTCGGCCGCCTCCAGCACCGAGGGGTGCGCGTTCGCCACGGCGTACGACGTGCCGGCCCAGGTCAGCATCGCCAGGTCGTTGGGCATGTCGCCGAAGGCGACCACGTCGTGTGCCGCGACCCCCCGCAGCTCGCACAGGCGCGCCAGCGCCGCTCCCTTGGTGACCCCGACCGCGCTGATCTCCATCAACCCGTCCATCGTCCAGGTGGTCGTCGCCCGGTCACCGACCGCGTCGAGCACCGCGTCCCGGAAGAACCCGGGATCCACACCGTCGGCCTGGCGGACCAGCAGCTTGAGGACCGGGCCGGTCCACAGCTCTGCCAGGTCGCCGCGCGGACTGCCGGGCGGCGCGTGGCCGGGCTCGCGGTAGTCGGGGTCCAGCGAGATGCCGGCCAGCATCTCGATCGCGAACGCCGACCCCGGGACACGGGACCGAATCGCCTCGACGAGGGGCAGCCCTACGTCGCGCTCGATGCCGTGGACCTCCAGCGGCTCGCCGGTCGCGACGTCGAGCAGGAGCGCGCCGTTGGACACCACCGCCAGCCCGCGCGACCCGACGTACGCCCACAGCTCGGTCATCCAGCGCCACGGGCGCGCGGTGACGAACGCGACCTCCACGCCGAGATCGACCACCGCGCGCAGGACACCGGCGGTGTGGGGTGAGACCGACCCGTCGGTGCGCAGCAGGGTGCCGTCGAGGTCGGTCGCGACCAGACGCGGCCGACTCATGAGCCGTGCCCGGGACGTCCCTGGGTCGAGGCCCGGCCGGGCGCCTCCGCTGGGAACCAGCGGTCCAGCTCGGTGGCGGCGCCCTCGTCGTGGACGGTGCCCGTCACGGCGTCCGCCGCCTCCTGGACCACCTCGACCGCCTGACCCATGGCCACCCCGCGGCCAGCCCAGCGGAGCATCTCGATGTCGTTGCGACCGTCGCCGATCGCGAGCACGTCGGCGGCCTCGACACCGAGCTCGCCGGCGACGCGGGCGAGGCCGGAGGCCTTGCTGACCCCGACGGGTGAGAGGTCGAGCCAGGCGGTCCAGCCCACGACGTAGTCGGTGCCGTGCAACCCGAGCCGGGCAGCGAGCGCCACGAAGTCGTCGGCGGTCGCGTCGGGGTCACGGATGATGACGCGGCTGACCGGGAGCGAGACCAGGTCGGCGACCTCGGCCAGCACCATCTCGCCGCTGAGCTCGCCCTCCGGGAACGGGCGGTTGACGCGGTACCCGACTCCGCGCTCCTCGACGGCGACCAGGGCCGCCGGGTGGTGCTCCAGCACCGCCGCGACGGCAGGGGCGGCGTCGAAGGTCTCCTCGTGGACGACCTCGAGCGGGGGGTAGCGGAAGAGCACGGCGCCGTTGCTCGCCACCACCCACAGCGGCGCCGCGCCGTCGGTGTGGAGGTCGAGCAGGTCGGCGATCCGGGTCATGCCGTGGGGCGAGCGGCCGCTGGCGAGCACGATGTGGGCGCCGGCGGCCCGCGCCCGGTGCACGGCGTCGTACACCGGCGGACTGATCTGCTCGTACGTCGTCCCGACGCCCTCGACCCACTTGAGCAGGGTCCCGTCGATGTCGAGCGCGACCAGCCGCGGCTGCCAGTCGCTCACCGCGGGACCACCAGGCTCAGGTGCAGAGCCCTCACGCGGTGACCGGCTTGAGCAGGTCGAGCCCGCCGAGGTAGGGCCGCAGCGCCTGGGGCACCCGCACGGACCCGTCCTCCTGCTGGTGGGTCTCCAGCAGGGCGATGATCGGCCGGTTGGTCGAGCAGAGGGTGCCGTTGAGCGTCGCGACGGGCCTGATCTCCTCGGCTGCCTGTCCCGGGCCCGTCGACGGGAAGCGTCCGCGGGTGTCGAGGCGACGCGTCTGGAAGTCGGTGCAGTTCGAGGTCGAGGTGAGCTCGCGGTAGCGACCCTGGCTGGCGATCCACGCCTCGCAGTCGAACTTCCGCTGGGCGGAGAGGCCGAGGTCGCCGGCGGCCACGTCGATCACGCGGTAGCAGAGCTCGAGCTTGTCGAGGAACTCCTTCTCCCACTCCAGCAGGCGCAGGTGCTCGGCGTAGGAATCCTCGACGGTGGTGTAGACGAACATCTCGACCTTGTCGAACCAGTGCACGCGGAAGATGCCGCGGGTGTCCTTGCCGTGGGAGCCGGCCTCCTTGCGGAAGCAGGGGCTGAACGCGGCGTAGCGCAGTGGCAGCTGCTTCCCGTCGAGGATCTCGTCGGAGTGGTACGCCGCCATCGGCACCTCCGACGTACCGACGAGGTAGAGGTCCTGCCCCTCGATCCGGTAGACGTCGTCGGCGGCCTGACCCAGGAAGCCCGTGCCCTCCATCGCGCGCGGCTTGACCAGCGACGGCGCCACCATCTGGGTGAAGCCGTTGCTGCGGGCCTGGTCCATCGCCATGTTGATCAGGGCGAACTCGAGCTGCGCGCCGATCCCGGTCAGGAAGTAGAAGCGCGAGCCCGACACCTTGGCGCCGCGCTCGAGGTCGATGGCGCCGAGCATCCGCCCGAGCTCGACGTGGTCACGCGGCTCGAAGTCGAACTCCGGCGGGGTGCCGACGGTCTCCAGCACGACGAAGTCGTCCTCGCCCCCGGCGGGCGTCTCGTCGGCCGCCAGGTTGGGGATCTCCATGACCGTCGAGCGCCAGGCCTCCTCGGCCTCGGTCTGCGCCGCCTCGGCGCTCTTGACCTCGGCCGACAGCTCCTTGGTGCGGGCCAGGAGCGCGGCCTTCTCCTCGCCCTGGGCCTGCGGGATCTGCTTGCCGAGCTGCTTCTGCTCGGCCCGCTTCGCCTCGAAGGTCGAGATGGCCTCGCGCCGCGCCGTGTCGGCGGCCAGGGCGCGGTCGACCACCTCGTCGGACAGACCGCGCTTGGCCTGCGCGGCCCGCACCCGGGCGGGGTCGTCGCGCAGCACCTTGGGGTCGATCATGCGTGTCCTCCGAAGCCGCAGGTGATGAAGCCGGTCATCGGCCCAGGCTATCCACGCACCGTGAGTGTCAGCACATCCGTAACGCCGCTGCGGGTGGGGTGACCACCCCGCCTTCCCGGCATACTGACGCCCGTGCTCGACCGCCCCCGCACAGTCACCCTGGCCTGGGCCGGGGTGTGCGCGGCGCTCTTCGTGGCCCTCGCCTTCCTGGTCCACCTGCAGCGAGCCCCGCTGAACGGTCTCGACGACCTCGGCCGCTCGGCGGAGCACTGGGCCGGGGGCCGGTCCGGAGTGCACACGGTGCTGCGCGACATCGAGCTCCTGTTCGGCACCATCGGGATGACGGTGTGGACCACGCTGATCGCCGTCCCGCTGTTCGTGCGCGGGCACCGCCGGGCCGCCGTCTTCACCGTCGGGGTGATGATCTCGGCCTCGCTCCTGACCACCGGCGTGAAGCTGCTCTACGGCCGCGACCGCCCCACCTGGCAGGACCCCGTCGCCAAGCTGGTCTCCAAGTCGTTCCCCTCGGGGCACGCGTCGAGCGCCGCGGCCCTGGCCGGTGTGCTGATCGTGATCGCGACGATGCTCGTCCGGAAGGCCGTCCTGCGTCGCGCGGTGTACGTCGGCGCTGTGCTGCTCGCGCTCGTGGTCGGCCTCGACCGGGTCTACCTCGGACGGCACTACCCCACGGACGTGATCGGGGGCTGGCTGCTCGGGGCCTTCGTCGTGCTGGTGTGGCTGTCGTTCTACAGCCCGCTGCCCCACAGCCATGCCGAGACCGCGGAGCCGCTGACCGAGGCGATCCCGTCGGAGCGGCAGCTCGCGGTGATCGTCAACCCGTCGAAGATCGACGACGTCGAGCAGTTCCGTTCCACCGTGGCGTCGATGGCGGCGGCCGCCGGGTGGTCGACACCCGTCTGGCACTACACGACGGTCGAGGACCCCGGCACCGGGATGGCCGAGGCCGCGGCGATCGCCGGGGCCGACCTGGTGCTCGTGTGTGGAGGCGACGGCACCGTCCGCGAGGTGTGCGCCGAGCTCGCCGGCACGGGGATCCCGGTCGGGATCATCCCCGCGGGCACGGGCAACCTGCTGGCCCGCAACCTCGACATCCCGCTCTACCTGCGGGCCGCCATCGACGTGGCCCTCAGCGGTCAGGACCGGGCGATCGACCTGGTCGAGGTGTCCGGTGACGACATGGAGGACACCCACTTCATGGTGATGGCCGGCATGGGTCTCGACGCGGCGATGATGGAGGGGGTCAACGAGCAGTTCAAGCAGAAGGTCGGCTGGTTCGCCTATGTCGTCTCGGGCGTGAAGGCCCTGATGTCACCGGTGGTCCGGATGGAGATCTCCATCGACGAGGGCGAGTACACGCCCCACCGGGCACGCACCGTGGTCGTCGGAAACGTCGGCTACCTCCAGGCCGGGATGCCCCTGCTGCCCGACGCGGCCATCGACGACGGCGTGCTCGACGTCGTCCTGCTGCACCCGAAGCGGTTTCTGTCGTGGGTCCCCCTGGCCTTCCGGGTGCTCGCCAAGCGCCCCCGGAGCGACGAGACCATCACCCGGATGCGGGGACGCAGCGTGTCCGTGCGTGCCGCCAGCGACACGCCCCGCCAGCTCGACGGCGATCCGCTCGGAGCCGGGCGTGAGCTGCACATGATCTGCCGGCACGGCCGGGTCCTGGTCCGCGTCCCGCGCTGACCCCGTCAGTCGACGCAGGTGCCGTAGGTGCCGAGGGTCTCGTCGAGGCAGACGATGCCGAGGTCGCGGGCCCGCAGCACCGGGGCTCCAGCGGGGCTCGCGCCGGGCTCCCAGGCGTAGACGCGGTAGTGGCCCTCGGTCCCGGTGCCGAGCCGGGTGAAGAGCCGGCCGTCGGCCGACATCCAGGAGAGGTACGCCGAGGAGCCGTCGCGGGTGAACCCGCCGCCGAGCGCGACCGGTCCGGTGGTGTCGACGCGCTGCACCCGTCCGGCCGCGAAGGTGAACAGGCGCCAGGTGTCGGAGTCCCCGCCCTCCTGGCTCAGGAGCACGGCCTGGGCACCAGCTGACAGCCGCACGGGTGAGCCCACCAGAGTCGGTGCCCAGCCGGGCGGCACCCCGACGCTCGCGGTCGTGCCCCGACCGCTGAAGACCAGGTCGACCGAACGGGACTCGACCGGGCCCGGCGGCGTCGCGGCGCGCAGCGACCACGAGTCGCCGTGGTCGAAGGTGACTCCCTCCCGTCCGACCTGACTGGCGGCGGCGGCCGGCAGGAGGACCGGGAGGCCGCCGTGGGGGCCGGCGTCGTAGGCCCAGTGCTGGCCCTGCTCGCAGGACTCCGGGGTGCCCGGGGTCGTGCGGTCCCAGCAGCGGACGCCGGCGGCGGTGGGCGCCAACCGGTCGCCGACCAGCGCCCACGACCGGGCGAGCACCACCACGCGGCCCACCCCGTGCTGCAGCGGGTCGAGGGTGCCGTCGTAGAGCCTGCCACCGGCGACCCAGGCGGTGGCGGCGTCCGGCACGGTCCCGATCACCGCCCGGTCACGCACGAGCACGCGGGTGACGTCGCGGTCCGTCACGCCCAAGGCCGTCCAGGTCCGGCCAGGGAGTCCACGGTCGTGGTGCGAGGTCACCACCAGCACCCCCGTGGTGCCGACGTCGACCAGCCCCTCCACGGCCGGATCACTGCCCGCGAGGTGCCGCCGCACCGTCGTCCCCGAGCCGAGCGCCACGCGGAGCGTGCCACTGCGGGTGAGGGACACGGTGTCGTCGGTGCCGTCGCCGTCCACGTCGCCGCGCCACGCGTGCGCCTGCTCGGACGGCGCGGGGAGGACGGGACCCTGGTGAGGCGTGACGTCGCGGTGCCGGGCGGCGAGCACGAACGGCAGCGAGAGCGCGAGCGCGCAGGCCACGGCCGTGCCCGCGACCGTCGTACGACGGCGCCGGCCCAGACCCGGTCCCGCGCCGTCGCCCGGGTCGGGCTGCGTGGTGTGCGGTGCGTGCGTGGTGGCCATGTCGGCGCCCCTGTTCCCCGGTGGTCGTGCAGGTGGGACCACCGGGGGAGGCCCGAAGTTGTCCGGCCCGCAGGTCAGGCAGGTCGCGCGTGCGCGATCGCCTCGTCCTCCTCGGGCGAGAGCTGCTGCTGGGACGACCAGGCCGTGACGTTCTTGGCGTAGGTCCGCGCGTCGGTGCGACCGTGGATCGAGGTCAGCACCACGCCGTTGCCCGCGTCGTCGAGGATCGCCAGTGACCACGAGAGGTGGCCGCCCAGGTCACCGAACGCGTCGTAGCGCACCACCGCGAGGTGGCGCAGTGCGTCACCGGCCTCGGCCCGGAGCGCCGCGACCTCCTGACGCAGGCCGTGGACGTCCTCGGGCAGCGCGTCAGTCGCGGGTGCGCGTCGGACCTCGGCCTGCCGGCGCAGGGCGACGACGGCCAGCCCCGCGGCCGCCAGGGCGACCAGGAGCGTGACGACGTCGAGGATCCACACGATGAACGAGCCTAATCGCGCGGCGTGACGCCGTGGAACACTGACGCGCGTGAGCACGACGTCCGGTCCGGGCCGACCCCGCCGCATCGCCTACCAGGGCGAGCCGGGCTCGAACTCCCACCTGGCCTGCCAGGAGCGCCATCCCGAGGCGGAGGCGGTGGCGTGTGCGAGCTTCGAGGACACGTTCGCAGCAGTCGAGAACGGCGACGCCGACCTGGCCATGATCCCCATCGACAACTCGCTCGCCGGGCGCGTCGCCGACATCCACCACTTCCTGCCGACCTCGCCGCTGCACATCGTCGGCGAGCACTTCCTCCGGATCCGCTTCGCGCTGCTCGGCGTGCCGGGGGCCGTCCTCGACGACGTGAAGACCGTGCACAGCCACGTGCACGCCCTCGGCCAGTGCCGCCGCGTGATCAGCGAGCACGGCTTCCAGCCGATCATCTCCGGCGACACCGCGGGAGCGGCCCGCGAGGTGAAGGAGGCCGGAGACCCGACCCAGGCCGCGATCTCGCCGCCCCTGGCGGCCGGCATCTACGGGCTCGACGTCCTGCTCGACGACGTCGAGGACGAGGACCACAACACCACCAGGTTCGTGATCCTCTCCCGCGACTTCGTGCAGGCGCCCGCCGGCAACGGACCGGTCGTCACCAGCTTCGTCTTCAACGTCCGCAACCTCCCGGCGGCGCTCTACAAGGCGCTGGGAGGCTTCGCGACCAACGGCGTGAACATGACCAAGCTCGAGAGCTACATGGTCGACGGCGAGTTCACGGCCACGCAGTTCCTCGCCGAGGTCGACGGGCACCCCGACGACCTGCCGGTGAGGCGCGCCCTCGAGGAGCTGGAGTTCTTCACCACCGAGGTGAAGGTGCTCGGCGTCTATCCCGCCGACCCCTTCCGCGCCGGCTGACCCGGCCGGTCGGGACCGACCCGGCTCCGCTGGTCAGGTCCCGGCGTCGGTCGTGTCGCCGGCCATCAGGTTGAACATCGCACCCTGAGGGTCGGCCAGCACCGCCATCCGACCGACGCCCGGGACGTCGAACGCGGGCGCCACCACCTGGCCACCGAGGCCCACCGCCGACGCCACCGTGGCGTCGACGTCCTCGACGTTGAAGTAGACGTTCCAGTGGGGTGGCACGTCGTCGGACGGGGGGTTCATGGCTCCCCCGATCATCCGTCCCTCCACGTTCGTCAGCGTGGTGTAGGTCGTGTCGCCCATCGGCGAGGTCTGCGAGCCCATCCCCAGGACGTCGGCGTAGAACTGGGTGGCCCGGGGGATGTCGGGCGTCATGACCTCGTTCCAGACCGGGGTGCCCGGCTCGTTGCCGCGCTGCGTCCCGACCGTCTCCTTGGCCTGCCACAGGTTGACCCGGGCGCCGGTCGGGTCCTGGAGGGCCGACATGCGCCCGTTGTCGTTGACGTCGAACGGGCCGGCCTCGACCTTGCCGCCGGCGGCCTCGACCTTCGCGGTCGCCGCGTCGACGTCGTCGACCGCGAGGTAGACGCCCCAGAACGCCGGGTGACCCTCCATGCCCGGCATCTGGCCGCTGACCCCGGCGATGTCGTCACCCTCGATCGTGCCGATGAGGTAGTGACCGGCGTCGCCCATGTCGTAGTCGTCGAACGACCAGCCGAACAGGCCGCTGTAGAAGTCGCGGGCCGCCCCCTGGTCGGGGGTGACCAGCTCCACCCAGCTCGGTGTTCCCTGGTCGTAGTGCTCGAACCTGGCCATCGTGTGCTCCTCGGGATGTGTGGGTCGACCCCGGGTCCTGCCTACACCCCGCCGACGACACAGACAACGGGTCCGGGGTGAACGACGCACGAACGAGGTTGGGTAGGTTCGACGGGTGGATCTCGCCGTCATCGCCGTCTCGTTCGGCGCGATCTTCCTGGTCGAGCTCCCCGACAAGACGTTCGTCGCGGCCCTCGTGCTCGCGACCCGCTACAAGCCCTGGGCGGTGTGGGTCGGAGTCGGGCTCGCGTTCCTGGTCCAGACCCTCATCGCGGTCACCGTCGGGAAGGTCGTGACCTATCTCCCCCACACCGTGGTCGAGATCGTGGCCGGCCTGATCTTCCTCGCCGGCGGCATCCTCCTGGCCCGCGAGGCGCCCAAGGCCGACGCCCAGGAGGCCAGCACGGAGGAGGAGTACGCCGCCAAGGCGACCTCACCGAAGGCCGGCCTCGCCGCCGTCGGCGCCAGCTTCCTCGTCCTGTTCGCCGCGGAGTGGGGCGACCTGTCCCAGCTGCTGACGATCAGCCTGGTCGGTCGCTACCACGACGCGCTCTCGGTCTTCATCGGCGCCTGGGCGGCGCTGCTCACCGTCTCGGGTCTCGCCGTCGTGGCGGGCAGGTTCCTGCTCCAGCACATGCGGCTGTCCACGATCCACTACGTCGGCGCGGCCGTGTGCTTCCTGCTCGCCGGGCTCACGGCGTACCAGATCATCGCGGGGTGACCCCGGACGCGTCCGCAGCCTAGAGTGCGGCCATGTCGACGAACCCCGCCACCGGCGACCGCCCCGCGCACGGCGCCGACTCCGAGGTCGGGCGGCTCCGGACCGTCATGCTGCACCGCCCGGGTGACGAGCTGAAGCGGCTCACCCCGCGCAACAACGACCGGCTCCTCTTCGACGGCATCCCCTGGGTCGCCCGCGCGCAGGACGAGCACGACGCGTTCGCGGCGGCGCTGCGCGAGCGGGGCGTCGAGGTGCTCTACCTGATGGATCTCCTCACCGAGACCCTGGCGAGCGCCGACGCTCGCGCCGAGGCGATCACGACCGCGCTCTCCAGTCTCCACCTCGGCGACACCATGCGTGCCTGGCTCGGTCCGATGCTCGACGAGGCGTCGCCCTCCGAGCTGGCCGCTCACCTGACCGCCGGGGTCCGCAACGACGAGGTGCGCGGGGGGTTCGGCCTGGTCACCTCGCTGCTGCCCTCCGACGACTTCCTGATCGATCCGCTGCCCAACCTCCTGTTCACCCGCGACTCCTCGGTGTGGATCCGCGACCGCGTCACGATCACCTCGCTGGCGATGCCGGCGCGGGCACGCGAGACGCAGCTGACCGAGCTGATCTACACCCAGCATCCGCGCTTCTCCGGTGCGCCGTCGCTCCACGGCTGGCGCAACGAGCACGTCGAGGGCGGCGACGTCCTGCTCCTGGCACCCGGCGTCCTCGCGATCGGCGTCGGCGAGCGCACCACGCCTGCTGGTGCGGAGCAGCTGGCCCGCGAGGTGTTCGGGTCGGGTCTGGCCCACACGGTGCTGGCGGTCCCGATCGCCCAGGAACGCGCCACGATGCACCTCGACACCGTGTGCACCATGGTCGACGTCGACAAGATCGTGATGTATCCCAACGTCGCCGACTCCCTCACGGCCTACGCCGTGACCGTCGCCGACGCCGAGGGTGACCGGCTCGAGCTGAACGTCGCCGAGGCGGAGCACTTCCTGATCGCCGCCGCCAAGGCGATGGGCATCGACACCCTCCACCAGATCGACACCGGCCTCGACCCGGTCACCGCCGAGCGCGAGCAGTGGGACGACGGCAACAACACCCTGGCGATCGCGCCACGGGTGGCCGTCGCCTACGAGCGCAACGACGAGACCAACGACCGGCTCGAGGACGCCGGCATCGAGGTGCTCCGCATCGCCGGCTCCGAGCTCGGCTCGGGCCGCGGCGGGCCGCGCTGCATGAGCTGCCCGATCTCGCGCGAGCCGCTCGGCTAGCCGGACGTCAGCGGCAGCACCACGTCGCGCCGCGGCGGACCGGCCTGTTCGCATCGGCCGGTGCGCGCGTCACACCGCACCAGCACCGTGGGCCGACGACCGGTCCTCACGACGACCTCGCGCGGCGACTCCCAGCCCACGAGAGCCCCCGCGCGGCGCAGGTCGAGCCGGACTCGTCCCGCGGACGACCACACCACCGGTGGCGGGTTCCCGGGCCCCTTCGTGAAGGGCAGGTACACGTACGCCGACCCGTCCGGGCTCCACAGGCCGCCCTGGCCCTGGGGAACGCGACCGATCCGCGTGGTGAGCCCGGATCCGCCGATCGCGCCGAAGGCCGCCGGGCCACTGCTGTCGCCGGTGCTCGACCAGCTGAGACCACCCGGCCACTGGTCGTTGCCGGTGACGGCACGAGGACGCACCGCCCCGGTGGCCGCGACGGGCTCGCGCCCCGGGCGCCAGGCCCATACGCGCTCGTAGTCACGGACCACGAGCACGGTGCCGTCGTTGTCGACACCACCGACGTGGATCACCCCGCTCTGGTCGCAACAGGTCGCTCGCGACTCCCTCGTCGTCGTCCCGACCTCCCGCCCGCGTGCCACGTCGTACGCATGCACGGTGAAGAGCCCCTCGGTCGTGTAGAGGTCGAATCGCCGGAGCGTGCGAGAGGTCACCCACGCGACGTGGAGGCCGTTCGCCGACACCACGGGCTCGACCCCTTGCTCGGCGGTGGTGACGAGGGGAGTCAGTGCGTCGCCGCGCAGGATCCTCCAGGTGCTGCCACGGGTGTCGGTGCGACCGACGACCACGGTGCCGCCACGCGCGACGATCTCGTGCAGGGGCGTCCGGATGACACCTTCGTCGACGTGGAGCCGGCCGTGCGACCACCACGGCAGGGTCGTCGGAGACCCGACCGCCCGCGGCTGCGACCCGGGCCGGGACGTGGCCGGCGGCCGGGTGGTCGAGCTCCGGTCACCGGAGCCGCACGCGCCTGCCCACAGCATCGCCGTACCGGCGAGCACGGCCACGAGGCCACTCCGGGAGATCCGCACGGTCGTGGGACGCAGCGCCGGCGGGGTGGGTTGTGGGCCTGCGTGCGGACGTCCGGGGATACGGGTCGCGGCGCCCTCGGTCCCGGGCTATCGTCCGAGCCTGTCGCCGACTCGGCGGACACGAGGCACAGGAGGCGACATGGCGGGGCCGTCGGAGAACGAGGCACGGGAGTTCGCCCGCGCCTTCCGCTCGTTCCTGGAGTGGGTGCACGCCGACCGGTTCGACGGCGGCGACCGCAACGAGGTCGTGGCCCTCGTTGCCGACCACCTCGGCGACCAGGGCCGCGAGACGTCCGTCGTCGCGCGCCCGCTGCCCGGCTTCGAGCACGTCAACCTGCAGACCGCACTCGACGCCTGGACGGTCGACACCGGACGCACGGTCGCCGTGCACGGCATCACCCTCCCCCCTCACTACGAGCCGGTCAGTCTCCAGCAGCTGGTGACCGGCGAGGCGATCCCACCGCTGCGGCTGTCAGCGCCGTCGTTCGCCGACCTTCCCAACGGGCCGGGCTCGACGCTGGCGTGCCTGCAGCTCGCAGCCCTGCTCGTCGAGGACGCGCGCGGCCGCTACGTCGTGATGGTGGTCGCCCCCACCGAGCACTCCAGCGCCCTGCTGGTCGAGGTGGCCGGCCTGCCCGTGGCCGCAGCCCAGGCCGTCCACGCCGAGCTCGACGACCTGCGCAACCGGCTCAACGTCTACCGCGGGCACCTCATCGACGTCTCGCTGTCTCCGATGGGAGGGATGTCGCTGTCCTTCGCAGAGGTGCCGCTCACCCCGCGGTCCGACGTGATCCTGCCCGAGGTGGTCCTGGAGCGGGTCGAGCGGCACGCCCTCGGCGTGGTCGCCCACCGGCAGGCTCTGCTCGCGGCCGGGCAGCACCTCAAGCGCGGCCTGCTGCTCTACGGCCCGCCCGGCACCGGCAAGACCCACACCACGCGCTACCTGATCGGCCAGATGTCGTCCTACACCCGGCTGGTCCTCACCGGCCGGGCGCTCCACGTGATCGGCCCGGCCGCCGAGCTCGCCCGCGACCTGCAGCCGGCGGTCATCGTCCTCGAGGACGTCGACCTGGTCGCCGAGGACCGCAGCTTCGGGCCCGGGTCGAGCTCGGTCCTCTTCGACCTCCTCGACGCGATGGACGGCGCCGCCGGCGATGCCGACCTGCTGTTCGTCCTGACGACCAACCGGGCCGATCTGCTGGAGCCCGCTCTCGCGGCGCGGCCGGGACGGGTCGACGTCGCCGTCGAGATCGACCTGCCCGACGCGGAGGCCCGACGCCGGCTGCTCGACCTCTACGGCCGCTCGGTCCCTCTACAGCTGTCCGACACCGAGATCGACACCGTCATCGAGCGCACCGACGGAGTGACCGCGTCGTTCCTGAAGGAGCTGCTGCGGCGCGCGGTGCTGGAGTCATTGTTCGACCACTCCCCCCTCGAGACCGTGACCGCCGCCCACACCGGCCGCGCCCTCGACGACCTGCTCGACAGCAGCCAGCAGGTCACCCGCACGCTGCTCGGCGTCGGCTACGACCCCGACACGGCGCCGAGCGGTCCGGTGCCGGGGCTCGCTCCGCCACCGATGGGACGCGGCTTCTCCGGCTTCACCGTGCGCGGACGGCCGCGCCGCTACGGCCCCTAGCCGCGCGCGGGGGTCGTCGGGTCAGAAGAGGCCGACCACGTTGCCGTCGTCGTCGAGGTCGATCCGCTGGGCGTTGGGGTGCAGCGGAAGTCCGGGCATGGTGCGCATGTCACCGCAGATCGCGTAGACGTAGCCGGCGCCGGCCGCCAGCCGCACCTCGCGGACGGGGAGCCGCCAGCCGGTGGGGGCTCCCGGGAGCTTCGGGTCGGAGCTGATCGAGAGGTGGGTCTTGGCGATCACGACCGGCAGCGTGCCGAAGCCCAGGCGCTCGTAGGCGGCCAGCCCCCGGGCCGCTGCCGGGCTCAGGTCGATGCCGTCCGCGCCGTAGACCTGGGTGGCGATGGTCTCGATCTTCTCCACCAGCGGGAGCGAGAGGTCGTAGAGGAACCGGAACGACGAGCCCTCGTCCAGCGCCTCCAGCACCGTGTCGGCCAGTGCCTTGGCCCCCTCGCCGCCCTCGACGACGTGCCGGCTGACCGCGCAGCGCACCCCGAGCTCGTCGCACGCCTGCAGCAGCACCTCGTGCTCGGAGTCGTGGTCGTCGGCGAACGCGTTGACCGCGACGACCGGCGTGACCCCGAAGCGCCGCACGATCCCGATGTGCGCGCGCAGGTTGTCGAGACCCGCGCGTACGTCGTCCGGGTTCTCCTCGAGGAGAGCCGGTGGCAGCGGCTGCCCGGGCTTGATCTCGTAGCGACCCGAGTGGGCCTTCATCGAGCGCACCGTCACCACGACGACCGCCAGGTCGGGCACGAGCCCGCTCGCGCGGCACTTCACGTCGAAGAACCGCTCGGCGCCCATGTCGGAGCCGAAGCCGGCCTCGGTCACCACGACGTCCGCGTGGGACAGCGCGATGCGGTCGGCGATCACCGACGACGTCCCGGTGGCGATGTTGCCGAACGGGCCGCAGTGGATGAGCGCCGGACCGCCCTCCAGGGTCTGCAGGAGGTTGGGCTTGATCGCATCCTTCAAGATCACCGCCATCGCGCCCGCGGCTCCGAGGTCCTCGGCGGTGACCGGGTCGCCGGACGCCGTCGTCCCGACCACGATCCGGCCGAGCCGCTCGCGGAGGTCACGCAGCGACGTCGACAGCGTCAGGATGGCCATCACCTCGCTGGCCGCGGTGATGTCGAAGCCGGTCTCGCGGGGTACGCCGTCCATGCGGGCACCCAGCCCGATCACGACGTTGCGCAGCGAGCGGTCGTTGACGTCGAGCACCCGGCGCAAGGTCACGTTCCTCGGGTCGAGTCCCGACGGGCTCCCCTGGTGCACGTCGTTGTCGACCATCGCGGCCAGCAGGTTGTGGGCCGAGGTCACGGCGTGGAAGTCGCCGGTGAGGTGCAGGTTGATCCGCTCCATCGGGACGACCTGGCTGTAGCCGCCCCCCGCGGCACCGCCCTTGATCCCGAACGTCGGCCCCATCGACGCCTGCCGCAGGTCGACGACCGCCCGGACACCGCGCGCGCCCAGGCCCTGGGTCAGACCGACGCTCGTCGTGGTCTTGCCCTCCCCCAGCGGTGTGGGCGTGACGGCGGTGACGACGACGTAGCGCGCCCGGGACTCGCGCTCCGGTGCGTCGTCGAGGGCGGCGAGGGCGATCTTGGCGACCCCCGTGCCGTAGTGCTCGAGGTGCTCCTCGGCCACGCCGAGGTCGGCCGCCACGTCGGAGATGGGGCGGAGGGTGGCGGCCTGGGCGATCTCGAGACTGGAGGGGGTCGTCAGGGTCATGGGCCTTGCCTACTCCTCACCCAGGGTCGCGAGCAACGGGTCGGAGGTCCCGGCTTCCGCCGGCGTGTCGCCCGGGTGGGGTGCGAGGGGGTCGCGCGGTAGGTGTCCGTGCGCCGGACAGACAGGTGCCCGGTCGCTGTTGACGGGGGAGGCAACAACGACCGGGCCGTCCCCGACCGTAGCGAACGTCACGTGGGCGTTCAACCCGGCACGCAGACCGAGTTCTCAGCGCAGGGTGACCTGCCGGTTGGCCAGCTCGACACGCGCGGATCGTTCGCTCGGGCTGAGGTCCTGGGGTGAGTCGAGGACGGCGGTGAGGCGCTGCTGCAGGGCGGCGACCGGTCCCTCGAGGGCGTCGGCCCCCGTGCCGGGTGGCAGGTCCCAGACCGGCACCACGACCCCGTGCGCCCGGAACATCCCGACCAGCTTCGAGTCCGCCACGAGCACGTCGTCGCCGGCCGCGTGCAGCCGGGCGAGCGCGTCCATCAGCGGCGCCTCGGCGTAGGGCAGGACCCACCGGAGGTGCTCCTTGGGACCCGCGTCGATCCAGTACGCCGCTTCCACGGAGGTGAGACGTGCCGAGGGCGCGACCGCGCCGCTCGCCTGCTCGAGTGCCTCGGCCGTGGCGGCGTCCTGCTCGGCCACGTCGTCGAGCCACCACTCGAAGCCGGCGTGGACGGTGACCTCGAGCGGCTCGTCGGTCACCAGGTCCTGCAGGCGTACGCCGGCGCCGGGCGGGTCCACGAGCCCCACGACGCCGGCCTCGTCTGCCGCCAGCGCCTTCTCGAGCACCGCCGCCAGGTCGCGGGACGGATCCCCGAACGAGTGGCGCACCTGCAGGCCCAGCCACACCTCACCGCTGTCGCGCACCATCGCCGGTGCCGCCATCGGCAGCAACGACCCGAGGGTGACCGTCCGGTCGCCGACCCGGAGCGGAGCGGTGGCGGACGGGACGAACTCGCGCAGCGCCACCAGGTCGCGCTCGGCGGCGAGCCCCTCGAACGGCCGGACCACGAACGCGCCCCCGGCCGAGCCGTGGCACGCCTTGTAGCGCTTGCCCGACCCGCACGGGCACGGCTCGCGCGGCCCGACGGCGTCGTCGGAGGTCGCCCGGTCGCGGGCCTTGGTGCGGGAGCGCTTCGCCATGCTCCCGAGGCTAGGGCGTCGGCTGCGGCTCGAGCCAACCGAGCATCTGGGCGGGCTTGTCGGTGATCACGGCCCTGACCCCGAGCGAGCGGCACAGGTCCAGCTGGTCGTGCGTGTTCACCGTCCACACATGCAGCTCGCGACCGGTCCGGACCAGCCGTTCACCGAACTTCGGGTGCCGCGTCAGCGTGTCGATCCCGGGGCCGAGGATCCAGCCGTCCTCGAGGACCGGCTTGAGCATCGGCCAGTGTCGGGCCTTCTCGATGAGCATCACCAGTCGCAGGTCCGGTGCGAGCCGCTGCATGCGCTGCAGGGCGACGTAGGAGAAGCTCATCACCCGGACCGGGCTGTCGGGGCCGGTCCAGCCGAACTCCGACAGGGCCTCCACCAGCCGGCGCTCGACCAGGCCGCCGTACCTCGTGGGGTGCTTGGTCTCGATCGCGAGCTCGATCGGCTTGTCCGTCTCCGCAACGGTCTCCATCAGGCGGCGCAACGTGAGGACCCGGTCGAGGTCGGGGTCGCGGTCGCCGGCCTCGTCGTCGAGCGAGGCCCACGGGTTCTTCCACGACGCGAACTCGAGCTGGTCGAGGTCGGCCAGGTCCATGGTCGAGATCAGGCCCTTGGTGCTCGCCGTACGACGCAGGTTGCGGTCGTGGACGCAGACCAGGTGTCCGTCGGCCGTGAGTCGGACGTCGCACTCGAGGGCTTCGGCGCCGTCGCGGATCGCCTCGACGTAGGCGCCCAACGTGTGCTCGGGATTGTCGAAGCTCGCGCCGCGGTGGGCGACGACCTGCGGCCGCATGAGTCCAGTCTGGCCCACCGACGACCCGGATCGGCGGCGACGGGGCCCGGTCGCACGCACGTTCACGGACTCTTCCACCGCCGGTTCCCTCCGGTCTACCCTGGTCTCGGCCAGGGGCAGCCGGCCGCCTGCACCCGGGGACACCCGGGACGGTGAATGCCCCGCACGCACGACCTGTCCGTGATGCGCCCTCACCGGGCGGACCCGCCAGGCAACGCAGGCCCCTGTTGCCGCAGCCGCGGCTGTCCGCCGGAGAGAAGCAGCGTCATGACCGATCCCAAGTCGATGGCCCGCCGGCTGCGCGCCGACCTCGCCACCCGCGACATCCCCCTCACCCACAGCGAGGCCCTCGAGCTCGTCGCCCACCAGTACGGCGTGCGCGACTGGAACACGCTGGCCGCGCGTCCCCAGGGGGTCGCGGCTGCAGCACCGCCCGAGGGACCGGCCGTGCCGATCCTGCGCATCTTCGACCGCGCCAAGGCCGTCGAGTTCTACGTCGACTTCCTCGGCTTCGGCCTCGACTGGGAGCACGGCGGGCGGGCCGACCACTCCCCGCTCTACGCCCAGGTGAGCCGGGGCGCGGCGCGCCTCCACCTCAGCGAGCACCACGGCGACGCCAGCCCGGGAGGCGCGGCCCTGATCCCGGTCACCGACGTGGCGGCGCTCCACCGCGAGCTCCATGCTCGCGACTACGACTACGCGCGTCCGGGGATCCGCGACGAGGACTGGGGGCGGGTGCTCGTCGTGACCGACCCGTTCCACAACCGGCTCGTGTTCCATCAGCCGGTCCCCGAGGGCATCGAGCCCCGCCCGACCGACGCGGCCGGTCCGATCGAGCACACCTACCGGCTCGCCTGCACGCCGGAGGCGGCGTTCGAGGCGTTCACCGACCGGATCCAGGAGTGGTGGCACTCCGCCTACGCGCCCGAGGGACTGGAGCGGGTCGAGATCGACGGCACCGTGGGCGGCCGGGTGACCATGCACCTGGCGGACGGGACGACGTACCCCTGGGGCACGGTGACGGTCTGGGAGCCGCCGCGTCGCTACGAGCAGACGTTCACGCTCGCCCAGGACCCGGAGCACCCCAGCACGCTCGGGGCCACGTTCACCGCGCGCCCCGACGGCGGTTGCACGATGCGCTTCGCGCACGGCGGGTGGACGGCGGGCAACCTGGCCGGACGCTCCCGCTTCACGGAGTGGCCGGTGCTGCTCGACCGGTTCGCTGCCGTCGCCGAGGGGCGGCCGGTGCCCGACGTGCCCCAGCACGTGCTCGACGGCGGCGGCTAGCGTGGCCGCATGACCACCGGGACGAGCGACGTGACCGTCCGTGACAACCCCGGCGAGAGCCGCTTCGAGGCGTACGTCGACGGGCGGCTCGCCGGCTTCTCCGCCTACGAGCTGTCCGACGGCGTGATCACGTTCACCCATACCGAGGTGGACGACGCCTTCGAGGGGCAGGGCGTCGGCTCGGCGCTGGTCCGGCAGGAGCTCGACGCGGTGCGTGCCGACGGGCACCTGCGCGTGCGCCCGCGCTGTCCCTTCGTCCGGGCCTGGATCGACCGGCACCCCGACTACGCCGACCTCACGCGCCGTCGATGAGCCAGGTCGCCGACCTGCGGAGCTATCTCCAGGACGCGCGCGACACGGTGGTGCAGTCGCTCGACGGCCTGTCGGAGTACGACGTCCGCCGCCCGCTCGTTCCGTCGGGCACCAACCTGCTCGGCCTCGTCAAGCACCTCGCCGGGATCGAGCTCGGCTACCTCGGGGCGTGCGTGGGCCGCCCGTCACCGGTGTCACTGCCGTGGGAGGACGACGGCTCGGTCTGGGACTCCGCCGACCTGTGGGCGACGGCCGAGCAGTCGCGGGAGTACCTGCTCGGGCTGTACCGCCGAGCCTGGCAGCACAGCGACGAGTCCCTGGCCCAGCTGCCCCTCGACACTCCTGCGAGCGTCGCCTGGTGGCCCGCGGAACGGCGCGAGACCACGTTCGGCCACCTGGTGGTCCGGGTGGTGGCCGAGACCGCGCAGCACGCGGGCCACTGCGACATCCTGCGCGAGCTCGTGGACGGGCGCTCGAGCAGGGATGCGGACGGCGCCGCGGACGACGCCTGGTGGGCGGCGTACGTCGCACGCATCCAGGGCGCGGCCGACCAGCACCGCGACCGCTGACGCGGCGAGGACGCCGTCCCGGTCGACGTCGCCGGTCCTACGACGTCGAGAGCGGGACAGGGCTGAGGTCCGCGCCGGCCACCATGGGGTATGGCCGGCGCGGACGGCTCAGACGGTCAGCCGGTCTGGCTGACGAGCTGTGGGACCGAGTCCTCGCGACGGTGGCGCGGAGGCTCGGTGGGTGCCTGGACCTCGCGAGCGAGGCGGCTGACCACGGAGAAGCCCCGGCCACGCGGGTGCTCGAGGAGGTGCAGCCCGCGCGCGGGTGCGTCGGTGGTGGGACGCGTCGCGGTCGGCGCGTCGGCGAACTGGGTGTTTGACATGAGTCCCCCCGGACCATTTCACGAACGGCCCCGTCGGCCGCCCCCCTCAGGAGCAGGCTCCTGATGTGACAACGGTGACACCGTGACGGCCGCCTGTCCTGGTTTCGGCTGAATTCGTCGAAGTTTTTGACGAGATCGGGCGGCGGGGTGTCGCAGCACGACGAATTCCGTCGAACCAGCGGGCTCGTGGCTCCGACCTCGGCGGACCACCGCGGCGTCACCGCACGACCTAGGGTGGGGTTCCCGTACGACGACTGGCACCTGGAGGCCGACGTGGGAGCGATCCTGGTCCACGAGTTCATGACCCTCGACGGCATCATCGACGCGCCGACCTGGACCGCCGAGTTCGGCTTCGACCCCGCGATGGCAGGCCCCCTGGCGGCCGTCACCGGCCGTTCGGCGGGCATCCTGCTGGGCCGTGCGACCTACCAGATGTTCGAGCCCGCCTGGTCTGCCCGCACGGTCGACGACGACCCCGGGGCGCCGTTCTTCAACGACACCACGAAGTACGTCGTCTCCGGCACGCTCACCGAGCCGACCTGGCGCAACAGCGAGGTCATCGGCGCCTACGACCCCGACCGGCTGCAGGCCCTCAAGGACGAGGTCGGTGACCTCTACGTCAGCGGGAGCATCACCCTCGTCCGCGCGATGCTCGCCGACGGCCTGGTGGACGAGCTGCACCTGTTCGTCTACCCCACCACGCGTGGCGAGGGTCCGCGCCTGTTCACCGACGACGCCGGCGTCGGCACCTACGAGCTCGCGGCCTCCGAGCACTACGCCAACGGCGTGGTCTACCTCTGCTACCGCCCCACGGCCTGACCTCCAGCGGTCGGCCGGGCCGCCGCGGCTCAGCGGGAGCGGAGGAACGACCCGAAGTGCGGGACGGTGAAGGCGATCCGGCCGCGCTCGCCGGAGTAGATCAGCCCCTTCTTCAAGAGCGCGTCGCGCGCAGGTGAGAGCGACTGGGGCTTCTTGCCGAGGACCGCGGCCACCTCGGCCGTCGGCACGGACTCGACCTCGTCGAGCAGCTCGCCGCCGTCAGACAGGGCCGACGCGGCATCGGCCATGGCCCGCAGGTACTCCCGCTCCCCCGGGGTCGCCCGCTCGAACCGCGACCCGAAGAAGCCGACGGCCAGCTCCCGCTCGGCCTCCGGTGCGGCCACCGACACGTCGTCGGCGGAGATCGGTGACCGCGGGGCGAGGTCCCAGACCGTCTTGCCGTAGGCCTGGATGAAGTAGGGGTAGCCGCCGGTGGCGGCGTAGAGCGCGTCGAGGGCGGCGTCGTCGTACGTCGCCTCCTCGGCCTCGGCGGGGATGCGCAGCGCGAGGTCGGCGGCCTCGCGGTCGAGCCGGTCGATGCGCTGGTAGCCGAAGAGCCGCTCGGAGTAGGACTTCGCCGCCGAGAGCACCGCGGGCAGGTGGGGCAGTCCGGCGCCGACGACGATGAGCGGCAGACCCGACTGGCTGATCTCGTGGCAGGCGGCGCAGAGGGCGGAGACGTCGTCGGGTCCGAGGTCCTGCATCTCGTCGATGAAGACGGCGACGCCCAGGCCCCGGTCGGCGGCGAGACCGCCGAGGTCGGTGAAGAGCTCGACGAGGTCGATCTCGATGTCGCCGGAGTCGGCGCGGCCCCGCACCGCCGGCGCGTCGATACCGGGGTGCCACTGGTCGCGCAGTCTGGCGTCGGGGCCGGCGTCGCGCTGGGCGAACGACCGGACCACGCCCAGCACGTGGGTGACCGAGTCCTCGTCGGGATGCCCGAGCTCGCGCACCGCCTGGTGGAGGGCGGACGACAGCGGCCGGCGCAGCCCCTGGTCGGGACGCGCCTCGAGCTTCCCGGTGCCCCACCCCCGTCGTACGGCGGCCGAGCGCAGGGCGTTGAGCAGCACGGTCTTGCCCACGCCGCGCAGCCCGGTCAGGACCACACTGCGCTCGGGCCGGCCCTTGGCCACCCGGGCCAGCACCACGTCGAAGGCCCGCAGCTGCGCGTCCCGACCGGCCAGCTCGGGCGGCCGCTGGCCGGCGCCGGGCGCGTACGGGTTGCGGATCGGGTCCATGCCCGGACGCTATCGGGCTCTCTAGCCGCATCCGTAGATTCCGCGGCCCACCTGGCGGGTCGTCCGCCTGAGGGGCCAGTAGGGGCTCCTGTCAGGCGGACGACCCGGCGGGAGCAGCGGACGGGCCCCCCGGCCAGCGCATGGCACGGGGAGCCCGTCGGGGTCATCGCCTGGGAGCGACGCCTCCCTTTCTCCCGCGCCGGGATGACCGGCGTACGACGCGTGGCCGGCGCCCGGGTGAACATCTGGACACCTGCTGGGACACCGGGCCACCACTTAGTACAGTTGAACTAAATGACTTCCTCCACCCTCGCTGCGCTCGGTCCCCGCTACAAGTGGATCGCCCTGTCCAACACGACGCTCGGCGTCCTGATCGCCACGATCAACTCGTCGATCCTGCTGATCGCCCTGCCCGACATCTTCCGCGGCCTGCGGATCAACCCACTGGCGCCGGGCAACTCCAGCTACCTGCTCTGGCTGATCATGGGCTACCTCGTGGTCACCGCGGTGCTGGTGGTCACCTTCGGCCGGCTCGGCGACATGTACGGCCGGGTGAAGATGTACAACACCGGCTTCGCGATCTTCACGTTCTTCTCGATCGCCCTCAGCGTGGTGTGGCTGGACGGCACCGCAGGCGTGCTCTACCTGATCATCATGCGACTGCTTCAGGGCGTGGGCGGCGCGCTGCTGATGGCCAACTCCAGCGCGATCATCACCGACGCGTTCCCGGCCGACCAGCGCGGGCTGGCGCTGGGGCTCAACATGGTCGCCGGCATCGCCGGGTCGTTCCTCGGTCTGGTCATCGGGGGCGTGCTCGCGCCGATCGACTGGCGCCTGGTCTTCCTGGTCTCCGTGCCGTTCAGCCTCTTCGGCACGGTCTGGGGCTACCTCAAGCTCCGCGACCTCAGCCCGCGGCGCCACCACGAGATGGACTGGTGGGGCAACGTCACCTTCGCCGCCGGCCTGATCGCCGTCCTCGTCGCGATCACCTACGGCATCCAGCCCTACGGCGACCACATCATGGGCTGGACCAACCCCTGGGTGATGGCGTCCCTGATCGGCGGCGTCGCCCTGCTGGCCGTGTTCTGCGTGATCGAGACCAAGGTCGAGCACCCGATGTTCCACATCGACCTGTTCAAGATCCGTGCCTTCTCCTACGGCAACCTCGCCAGCCTCCTGGCGGGCCTCGGCCGTGGCGGCCTGATGTTCATCCTGATCATCTGGCTGCAGGGCATCTGGCTGCCCCGCCACGGCTACTCGTTCGAGTCCACCCCGCTCTGGGCCGGCATCTTCATGCTCCCGATGACCGTCGGCTTCCTGGTCGCGGGCCCGCTCTCCGGCTGGCTCTCCGACCGCTACGGCGCGCGCTGGTTCGCCACGGGCGGGATGCTGATCGCGGCCTTCAGCTTCGTGTGGTTCGCCGCGCTGCCGGTGGACTTCACGTACTGGATGTTCGCGGCCGCCCTGTTCGCCAACGGCTTCGGGATGGGGCTGTTCGCCTCCCCCAACCGTGCCGCGATCATGAACTCCCTGCCGGCCAACCGGCGCGGCGTCGGCGGCGGGATGAGCACGACCTTCCAGAACACCTCGATGGTGCTCTCGATCGGCATCTTCTTCTCGCTGATGATCGCGGGTCTGGCCGGCTCGCTACCGGCCACCATGCAGAGCGGCCTGGCCGCGCACGGCGTTCCGGCCGGACAGGCGCACGCCGTCGCCGGCCTGCCACCGGTGTCGGTGCTGTTCGCGTCGCTGCTCGGGTACAACCCCGTGCAGTCCCTGCTCGGCGACCAGACGCTGAACCACCTGCGGCCGGCGGACGCGTCGTACCTGACCGGGCACTCCTTCTTCCCCTCCCTCATCTCCGGGCCCTTCCACGACGGCCTGGTCGTCGCCTTCGCGTTCGCGATCGTGGCGTGCCTGATCGCGGCGTTGGCGTCGTGGCTGATGGGTGGGAAGTTCGTCCACGCCGACGACCAGCACGAGGTGGCGATCGACGTCGCGCAGCCCGAGGTGGCGCGGTCATGACCGCAGCGCCGGACGCCGACCTGACCGGCCTGGCGGCCGAGGTCCGCACCGAGGTCGCCCGCCTCGCCTACCACCTGCGCACTCCGGCGACCCGGTCCGGGATCACGCCGACACGGCTCGCCGCCCTGGCGGCGGTGGCGCGCTATCCCGAGGGCCTCCGGCAGGGTGACCTCGCCGAGCTGATGAACGTGACGCCCCCGAGCATGACCAGGCTCGTGGAGATCATGACCGAGGCCGGGTGGATCGTGCGCGAACGCGACCCGAGCGACCACCGGGCCCTGCTGCTGGTGCTCACCCAGGTCGGGCAGAAGACGCTCGACACCCTGCGCAGCGAGTCGGCGTCGGTACTGAGCGCAGAGCTCGCCGACCTGACCGAGGCCGAGCGCGCCGCCCTCGAGGCCGCCGTACCCGTGCTCCGCAAGCTCGCCGACCGTCACGTCGACACCCCCCGCGCCGACTGACCAGTTCGGGGGCTCCGCGAGGCCCCGGATGAGAAAACGCGGAACGATTCCTCGACACGCCGAGGCGGAGGCTGCACCTGTTCCGCGTTTTCTCCGGCCAGCCCCCCGGAGGACCCGGCTCAGGCGTGGCGACGGTGCAGGGCGACGTCGTAGGCCGTGTCGAGGCCCGCACGCAGCAGGGCGATCAGCTCGGGGACCTCGTCGACCGCCAGCCGGAACGATCCGGCACACACGTTGTCGCGCCACAGCGACAGCACGACCATCTCCGACTCGTGGTGCCAGGAGACCCGCATCGCGCGGTCGCCGCCGCGGGCGTCGAGGAAGATCTCCCCGATCGCGGGCAGCGGACGTGCGGTGGCCATGGTCAAGTGTCGCCCCCCTCTGGTGATCTGTCACCGGTACGCCGTACGCGGGGTCGGCATACTGGAGCGGTGCCCGAGCTCCCCGAGGTGGAAGCGCTGGCCCTCGATCTGAGGGGCCGGCTCGACGGACATGCCATCGGCAAGGTCCACATCGTCGCCTTCAGCGCGCTGAAGACCTTCGACCCGCCGGTGCAGGCGCTCGAGGGCACGCTGGTCGACGACGTGACCCGCCACGGCAAGTTCCTCGACATCGAGGCCTCCGGGCTCCACGTGATCTTCCACCTCGCGCGGGCCGGATGGATCCGGTGGCGCGACGAGCTGCCGGCCGTCCCGCCGCGGCCGAGCAACAAGTCGCCGCTCGCGGTGCGCCTCGTCCTCGACGACGACAGCGGCCTCGACATCACCGAGGCCGGCACCAAGAAGAGCCTCGCGATGTACGTCGTCCGGTCACCGCACGACGTACCCGGCATCGCCAGCCTGGGGCCCGACCCGCTCGACGACGCCTTCACCCGCGACACCCTCGACCGGATCCTGCAGGACGCCGGACGCTCCCAGATCAAGGGCGTGCTCCGGCACCAGGGGACGATCGCCGGCATCGGGAACGCCTACAGCGACGAGATCCTCCATGCCGCCAAGATGTCGCCGTTCAAGCCCGCCAACAGCCTGACCGCCGACGAGCTCGACCGGCTCTTCGCCGCGGTGAAGGACGAGCTGGGCGACGCCGTCGCCCGCTCGCGCGGGCTCGCGGCCAGCGAGCTCAAGGGCGAGAAGAAGAGCAACCTCGCGGTGCACGGCCGCGCAGGCCAGGCCTGCCCGGTGTGCGGCGACACGGTGCGCGAGGTCAGCTTCGCCGACTCCAGCCTGCAGTACTGCCCGACCTGCCAGACCGGTGGCAAGCCCCTCGCCGACCGGCGCATGTCTCGTCTGCTGAAGTAGTGACATGGAGATCCCCACCGCCGCCGTCGACGGAGTCCCCCACCCACTGCCGGAGGGGCTGGTCGTCCTCGACGTGCGCGAGGACGACGAGTGGGCGGCGGGACGTCTCGAGGGCTCGGTCCACATCCCGCTGGGCGAGCTCGGTGAGCGGTTCACCGAGCTGCCGTCCGGTCAGGTGCTCGTGGTCTGCCGCTCGGGCAACCGCTCCGCCTACGCGACGGCGTACCTCAACGACCAGGGGTTCGACGCGGTCAACCTCGACGGCGGCCTGATCGCCTGGCACGGCGCGGGGCGGCCGCTGACGAGCGACGAGGGTCCCGGCCACGTCCTCTGAGGAGTGTCAGGTCGCCGGCCACGGCGGCGGCGGCGCGCCGAGGACCTCGGGCAGCAGCGCCAGGTAGTCCGCCCGCGCCATCTGGTCGACGCCGAGCGAGGCGAGGTGCGGCGTCTGCCACTGGGTGTCGACCAGCCGGTCCTCGCCGTCGTGGAGGAGCTCCACGAGTCCGACCAGCGCCGCCTTGGACGCGTCGGTCTCGTGGTGGAACATCGACTCCCCGGCGAACAGGCCACCGACCGAGACGCCGTAGAGGCCACCCACCAGGCGGCCGTCGCGCCAGGTCTCCACCGAGTGCACCCAGCCCAGCTCGTGGAGCCGGAGGTACGCCGTCCGGATCTGGTCGTCGATCCAGCCCGCCGGCCGGGACGGGTCGGCGCACGCGTCGATCACCTCCGCGCACGCGGTGTCGACCCGGAGCTCGAACCGCCGTACGGACCTGCGCAGCGACCTGCTCACCCGCAGATCGGCCGGACGCAGCACACCGCGGGCGACCGGGCAGAACCACGCCATCGGTGCCCGCCGGCCGCCGACCGGCATCGGGAACAGGCCGCGCCGGTACGCCGCCAGCACCGTGCCCGGCTCGAGATCGGCGCCGGTGGCCACCAGGTCGTCGTCCGGGTGGAACCGTGACGGAGGCGGGAACTCCCACACGCTGGGGGGCGGTTCGACCGGCACGTCGCCCACGCTAGTCACCTCGGGTCGTGGCCGGGCGAAACGTAGGATCGCAGCCATGGCCACGAGTGGAACGGGGCGTCAGCCGGCGACGCTGACGGAGCTGGCTCCGGGCCTGACCGCGGCCTTCGTGCGCGAGGCCCTCCACCGGGCCATCCACGGCGTCGGCCCCCTCCCACCGGCCGCGGCCGCCGCCGACAAGCAGCTGCTGGAGCAGAAGGGCGACGTCGACCGGGCCATCCACGAGGTGATCGAGAACCACGTACGGTTCGCCGGCGCCCAGGGGTTCCTGACCAACCTCGGCGGCCTGACCACGATGACCTACCTGGTGCCCGCCAACATCACCGGGCTGGCCCTCCTCCAGTGCCGGATGGTCGCCGGCATCGCCCACCTGCGCGGCTACGACCTGACGGACCCACGGGTCCGCAACGCGGTGCTGGTGAGCATGCTCGGCGAGGACGCGGTGCGGAGACTGGTCGGGTCGCGCACGCTCCCGGCGCCGCCGATGGCGCTGGCGACCGCGCCGACCCACGACCCGGGCCTCGACCGGGTGATCTCCGCGGAGGTCGCCGCCGACCTGGTGGCCAAGGTGGCCGGCAAGCGCGTCGCGGGCTCGGCCGGGCGACGTATCCCACTCGTGGGCGGCCTCGTCGGCGCCGGCGCCGACGGCTTCCTCACCTGGCAGGTCGGCCGCTATGCCGACCGCGAGCTCCTGCCCCTCGCGCGACGGTAGACCTTCATCGCGTACCGCCCCGGGCCGCTGGCCTCCAGGCGGCGGACGGTGCGCTGACGCCAGCGGTACGTCGGCCGCAGGACGGAGCGCTCGAGCCGCCGCTGGGTGTCGAGCAGCTCCCCGCTGCGGTGGTCGAGCGTGCGCTGGAGCTGTGCGTGGTGGAGCAGCAGCGCCTTCAGCGCGTCGACCGCCGCTCCGGCGACCATCGCCTCGTCGGGATGGTCGGGGTCGGCGTACTCCTGGACCGGAGGCGCTCCTCGGAGGTCCTCCAGGTCACCGATCACGTCGTAGCCGCGCCGGCGGACCTCCGCGATCCAGGAGTCCTCGAGGGCCGTGGCCCACGGGTGGACGTCGGGCGGCAGCGCGAGGCGCGGGCTCCCGGTGCGGCGTGACAGGGTCTGGTGGGCGAGCAGCTCGCGGACCAGCGGTCGGTAGAACGCCGGCTCGAGGTCCTCGTTCGCGGCGCGGTTGATGCGCCGGATCAGCGTGGTCTCGGGCACGCCGAGCGACGGGTTGACCCGTTCGCCGTCGAGCTGGAGCGACAGCCCGCCCAGACCGAACGCGTCGCTGAAGCGGGTCCACAGCAGGTCGGGCGAGCCCCCGGCGGGCGGCACCGTGACCAGGTGGACGTGCTCCGGTGGCAGGTCGTGGCCCCACCGGTCGAGGATGTCGGGGATCTCCTGCACGCCCCAGAACCAGGTCGGGATGCGCCCCTCACGGCGAGGGTCCTGGATGAGGGAGAGGAAGCGGCCGTAGCTCAGCGCGGCGCGGTGCTTGACGTTCTCCTGCCACTCGGCCGGGATCTGGCGTACGAGGTCGCGCACCGACAGCACGAGGTGGATCTCGGCGTCGTCGCCGTGGCCGAGGCTCTCGAGGGCGTGACCGATCTGGGCACGCGACGCAGTCGCGAGGATCTCGTGGCTGATGATGGAGGTGCCGCCGGAGCGGCGTACGGAGGCGGCCAGGGCGTCCCACCGGCCGATGGCCTGCGCCTCGATCCCACCCCAGGGCAGCCGCATCAGGTCGAGGGCGGCCAGGAAGTGCGCGTCGAACCGGTCGGCGTGGTAGTGGATCCCGTGGGATCGCAGCCGGACCTGGTTGCGGTAGAGCACGTGCTGGAGGTAGGACGTGCCGGTCTTGGGTGTGCCGACGTGGAGGTAGACCTTCTTGGTCACCGCACCTCCCCCGTCGCGCTCGCAGAGTCCGGGTCGACCGGCGTGGCGGTCGGGGAGCCGAGCAGCATCCGCATCGCCAGCGCGAGCACCCCTTCCTCGTCAGGCGCAGTGACTCCCGGGCGCACGGACGGCTCGGGGAGGTCGCCGTGGACAGCGTAGCCACCGGCCGACAACCGCCGGCGGAGGTCTGCCGTGCACCCCGCCAGCCACGCGTGGTGACGGGCCGGGACGAGCAGCGGAGGGCCCGGGTGTGCCGCCAGCATCGGGCGGAAGCGGTGCCACATCAGCCGGGACCGCCGCTCCGGCGTGACGAGCGTGCCGACGACGGGGGCCGTCCGCCGGGCCAGCTCGACGGCGTCGGCCGAGAGCTCGGTCTGGTCGGGGACCGGACGTCGCCGCCCGGCGAGCCGGGCGGCCAGGCGCGTGTCGTCGACGACCACGTGGACGCGGCCGGGCCCCACGCGGCCGGACCAGTGCTGCGCCACGGCGGCGAGGTCGAACCGCCGCGACAGGGAGGTGCGGCGGCGCTCGCCGGCGACGTACTCCCGCCAGGGGCGCACCCCGGCGCCGAACGACCGGGCGGTCCACTCGTGGGCGAGCATCCGGTCGAGACCGGTCCCGAGCACCACGACGGTGGCCGAGGGGCCGCCCGGCGGGTGGCCAGCGGCGATCAGCGCCTCGCGGATCGGCCGCGCGAGCTCGGGGTCGCCGAGCATCCGGTAGCGACGACGGAGCAGCTTCACGCGGCTGGGCCCGTCGGGGTCGCCGGCCGCGACGACGTCCTCGGCGAGGAGGGCGGTGGCGACCCGGACCAGCTCCTCGGGGGCCAGGTCGGACGGGTCGACCGGCGGGGAGCCGAAGCTGGACGGCGGGAGGACACCCTCGAGGCCGAGGTCGGGCAGACCACGCCCCGGGGCGCTCGCGGTCAGCACCCGGGCGGCCAGCCCGGCCGAGGGCGGACCGGCGACGTTGAGCCGCCGCAGCAGCTCCAGCTGCTGGGCCCCCGGCAGGAAGCGGCCGCCCTGGTCGGCGTCGGGTGCCGGCTCCTGCCACCGCGCCCAGGGCGTCGTACCGCCGGTGCGGAGGTGGGCGACCCAGCCCCAGGCGCGGGCGACCCCGGCGCTCTCGTCGGGACTCTCGGGCGGGCTCTCGGGCGGCGTCACGAGCGGCGGGCCTCGCGGAGCCGGCGGACGCGGCCCCGCAGAGTGGCATCGGGGTTCGGGCGTGCGGCGGCTTCGCGGGTCATCGCCGCGAGCGCGTCGAGCGCGGCCTCCAGCTGGGGCCGGGCGCGCACGCGGTCAGGGTGTCGGAAGTCCGCGGCCGGCGGCGCGGGGAGCAGGTCGTGCACGTCGCCGACCACGTCGACGCCGCTCTCCTCCAGCCACTCGACCCACGCCTCGCCGCGTTCGTGGGCCCAGTCGTGCAGCTCGGGCGGGAGCAGGATCGGGTTCGCGGTGTGCCCGGCGAGCGTGTCGCCGGCGAGCATCCCGAGGATCAGGGCGTCGTACGACGCGTCGTGGCGGACCGCGCGGGACAGCCGTTGGTTGAGCCGCCGCAGGACCTGGGTCTCGGCGCTGCCGAGGGAGGCGTTGGCGCGGGTGCTCTCGCGGGGGGCCCAGGCGGGGTCGATCCCGAACGCCGTACAGAAACGGGTCCAGAGCAGGTCGGGGTCGGCGGCGACCGCCGCGGGCTGAGGGACCGTGACCACGTGGACCCGGTCGGGTGGCAGCCCGGTGCCCCAGTGGGAGAGGACGGTCGGGAGGTCGACCGCGCGGGCGAACCACGGCTTCCCGGTGTGCACCTTCCTCAGGTAGCGGCGGTAGCTCCAGCGCCGTCCCTGCTTGATGCTCTCCTGCCACCCGGCGGGGGCCTGGCGGGCCAGGTCGCGGGCGGAGTAGACGATGTGGAGCTCGCAGTCGGCGAGGTCGTGCCGGAGTCGCGCGATGTGCTCCGGCTCGGCGGGCGCGAGGATCTCGTGGCTGATGACCACGGTGCCGGAGAGGCGCCGTACGCGCTTGACCATGACGTCCCAGTTGCCGGCGGCGTGCCCCGGCGGCCCACCCCAGTCCTGGCCGAGCAGGTCGAGGGCCGCCCGGAAGTGGAACAGGCCGGGGCTCACCAGGGGCGAGCGGCTCGGGACGTGGACGTGGTGGGCGGCCAGCGACCTGGTGTTGCGGGCGAGCCGGTCCTGCAGGTACGTCGTCCCGGTCTTGGGTGCACCGATGTGCACGAACACCCTCCGGCTCATGCCGGGATTCTGCCCGGAATCGCAACGGCGAGTCGAAACCGCCCCCGACTTCTCCACAGCCCGGCCGGGTAGTCCGTGACGATTCGCAGGTCTTTCGGGTCGAAAAGCGTGCGAAACGTCACGGACTATCGGATCCGTCCACAGGGGAGGGGTCAGGCGGAGAGGGCGCGGACGACCGCGGAGGGGCTGGGGCGGCCGAGGTGGCCGGCCAGCCAGGTGCTGGTCGCGACGAGGGCGTCGAGGTCGACCCCGTGCTCGAGGCCCAGGCCGGTGAGGAGCCAGACCAGGTCCTCGGTGGCGAGGTTGCCGGTCGCGCTCTTGGCGTAGGGGCAGCCGCCCAGGCCGCCGGCGCTCGCGTCGTACGTCGTGATCCCGGCGCGCAGACCGGCCTGCACGTTGGACAGTGCCTGGCCGTAGGTGTCGTGGAAGTGGAGGGCCAGGTCGCCGCGGCTCATCCCGGCCGCTGCGAACGACTCGACCAGCGCCCCGACGTGCCCCGCCGTGCCGACGCCGATGGTGTCACCGAGACTGAGCTGGGAGGCGCCGAGGTCGAACAGCCGCTTCCCGACACCGACCACCTGCTCGATCGGCACCGCACCCTCCCACGGGTCGCCGAAGCACATCGAGACGTAGGCGCGCACGTCGAGGCCCGCGTCGCGGGCGCGCCGTACGACGGGCTCGAACATCGCGAACTGCTCATCGAGCGAGCGGTTGAGGTTCTTCTGCGCGAAGGTCTCGGTGGCGCTGCCGAAGATCGCGACGTGGCGACACCCGAGCTCCAGCGCCCGGTCGAGCCCGCGCTCGTTGGGCACCAGCACCGGGAGGTCACGGCCGAGGTCGCCGAGCCGCGTCATCAGGTCCTCGGCGTCGGCGAGCTGGGGGACCCAGCGCGGGTGGACGAACGACGTGGCCTCGACGATCGGCAGTCCGGCGGCGAGCAGCCGGCGGATCAGCTCCTCCTTGACCTCGACCGGCACCAGCCCCGCCTCGTTCTGGAGCCCGTCGCGGGGGCCGACCTCGTAGATCGTGACCGACCCGGTGAGGTCGGCGTCGGGGACCACCATGGGCAGCTCAGTCATCGTCGAGCCCCTCCACCACGAAGAGCGTCGCCCCGAGCGACACCTGGTCACCCGCGGCGGCGCCGACGGTCGCGACCGTGCCGGCGAAGGGCGCCTTGAGCGAGAGCTCCATCTTCATCGCCTCCATCATGCCGAGCACGTCGCCCTCGTCCACACGGTCGCCCTCGGCCACCCGGACCTCCAGGACGGTGCCCGGCATCGGCGAGACGACCGTGCCGTCGCCGGCGGACTCCGCGTCGGCGAGGCGGTCGCGGCCGGTGAGCACGTGTCGCTGCCCGCGGTAGGACACCTCGACGACGTCGGCCTGCACGTTGACGACCGCCCGCACGGTGTGGCCGTCGACCACGAGCTCCAGCACGTGGTTCTCGGCGCTCACCTGCTGCACGGGTACGCCGTCCACCGTGCCGAGGTGACGGTCGACCACGACCTCGCGGTCGAGCTCCACGATGGTCGGCGCCGGTGCAGCACCCAGCCGGAACCCGTCGCTCTGGAACGGGTGTCCGGTGTCGGTGGCCGCCAGCATGGCCGAGACCCAGGCCGCCATCACCCGGGGAAGGTCGTCGTCGGGGGCCGGCACCTCGTGGTGGTCGAGCCAGGCCGTGTCGAGGGTGGCGTCGCGGAACTCGTCGCTGGCGACCAGGGCCCGCAGGAACCCGGCGTTCGTGGTCAGACCGAGGATCGCGGTGTCGTCGAGCGCCCGGACCAGGGCCTGCCGCGCGGTCTCGCGGTCGGGGCCGTGGGCGATGACCTTGCCCAGCATCGGGTCGTACGACGTGCTGACGACCTGGCCCGACTCGAGCGCGTGGTCGACCCGCACGCCCTCGGCCGTGGGCCACCGCACCAGGCTCGTGGTGCCGGCCTGCGGCAGGAAGCCGCCGAACGAGTCCTCGGCGTACACCCGTGCCTCGATGGCGTGCCCGTGGAGCGTCAGGTCCTCCTGCGCGAACGACAGGGGTTCGCCGGCGGCTACCCGGAGCTGCTCGGCGACCAGGTCGACACCACCGCAGACCAGCTCGGTGACGGGGTGCTCGACCTGGAGCCTGGTGTTCATCTCGAGGAAGTAGAACTCACCGGTGTCGCTGTCGAGCAGGAACTCCACGGTGCCGGCGTTGGTGTAGCCGACCGCCCGGGCGAGCTCGACGGCGGCACTGGTCAGGCGGCGTCGGAGGTCGGCGTCGACGGTCGGCCCGGGTGCCTCCTCGAGCACCTTCTGGTGGCGCCGCTGGGTGGAGCAGTCGCGTTCGAAGAGATGGATCACCGCGCCGTGGGTGTCGGCCAGGACCTGCACCTCGACGTGCCGCCCGGACTCGACGTACTTCTCGACGAGCAGGGTGTCGTCTCCGAAGGCGTTGCGTGCCTCACGGGCAGCCGCAGCGGTGGCGGCGGCGTAGTCGTCGGCCGACCGCACGATGCGCATGCCCTTGCCGCCTCCGCCGGCCGCGGCCTTGACCAGCACCGGGAAGGCGAAGGTGGTGGGGTCGGCGTCCACGGCGTACGACGGCACCACGGGGACCCCGGCACCGACGGCGATCTCGCGGGCGTGGTCCTTGCGTCCCATCCGCTCCATGACCTCGGCGCTCGGACCGACCAGCACCACACCGTCGGTCGCCTCCACCGCCCGGGCGAACGCGGCCCGCTCGGACAGGAACCCGTAGCCCGGATGGATCGCGTCGGCCCCGCTCGACACCGCGGCGGCGACCACCTGCTCGATGTCGAGGTAGCTGTCGACCCGGACGGCTTCGTCGGCCGCGTGGACGTGGGGCGCCTCGTGGTCGACGTCGGTGAAGACCGCGACCGTCCGGATGCCCAGGCGACGGCAGGTACGGAAGACGCGCAGCGCGATCTCGCCCCGGTTGGCGACGAGGACCGTGTGGATCATGTGCCCTCCCCCATCGTGGGGTCCCGACGCGCCCGCTGCGGCTTGCGCGACCTGGCCGCGCCTACGCGCCGGGCTCGTTCCTCGCACGTCACGGCGGGTCTCACATCCTGAAGATGCCGTAGGAGGGCTCCGGCACCGGCACGTGGGAGGTCGCGGCCAGCCCCATCCCCAGGACGCGCCGGGTGTCGGCGGGGTCGATCACGCCGTCGTCCCAGAGCCGGGCCGTGGCGTAGTACGGCGAGCCCTGGTGGTCGTAGCTGTCGAGGATCGGCGCCTTGAACGCCTCCTCGTCGGCGGCGCTCCACTCCTCGCCGCGCGCCTCGAAGCCGTCGCGACGGACGGTGGCGAGCACGCTGGCCGCCTGCTCGCCGCCCATCACCGAGATCCGCGCGTTGGGCCACATCCAGAGGAAGCGCGGGTCGTAGGCACGCCCGCACATGCCGTAGTTGCCGGCGCCGAAGGAGCCGCCGATGACGACGGTGAACTTCGGGACCACGCTGCAGGCGACCGCGGTCACCAGCTTGGCGCCATCACGGGCGATGCCGCGGTTCTCGTACTCCTTGCCGACCATGAAGCCGGTGATGTTCTGCAGGAAGACCAGCGGGATCCGGCGCTGGTTGCACAGCTCGATGAAGTGCGCGCCCTTCAGCGCCGACTCGCTGAACAGGATGCCGTTGTTGGCCACGATGCCGACGTCATGGCCCCAGATCCGCGCGAAGCCGCAGACCAGGGTCTCGCCGTACAGCTTCTTGAACTCGTGGAGCCGGCTGCCGTCGACGAGGCGGCGGATCACCTCGCGCACGTCGTACGGCGTACGGGTGTCGCCGGGCACCACGTCGTAGAGGCTCTCGGGGGGTTCGTGCGGCTCCTCGACCCGCCCGTGGGCAGCGCCTCCCCCGCTGGCAGAGCCGCCCTCGCCGGTCGGGCCGCCCCCTCCGGTCGAGCCGCCCCCTCGGTCGAGCCGCCCTCGCCGGTCGGGCCGCCCCCTCCGGTCGAGCCTGTCGAGACCCTCGGCAGGGTGTCGACGATCGAGCGCACGATCGCGAGCGCATGGGCGTCGTCGTCGGCGAGATGGTCGACGACGCCGGAGGTGCGGGCATGCACCTCGCCGCCGCCGAGCTCCTCGGCGGTGACGACCTCGCCGGTCGCGGCCTTCACCAGCGGCGGGCCGCCGAGGAAGATCGTGCCCTGGTTCTTCACGATCACGGACTCGTCGCTCATCGCCGGCACGTAGGCGCCGCCGGCGGTGCACGAGCCCATCACGCTGGCGATCTGGGGGATGCCCTTCGCGGAGAGGTTGGCCTGGTTGAAGAAGATCCGGCCGAAGTGCTCGCGGTCGGGGAAGACCTCGTCCTGCATCGGGAGGAACGCGCCGCCGGAGTCGACCAGGTAGATGCAGGGCAGTCGGTTCTCGGCGGCGATCGTCTGCGCCCGCAGGTGCTTCTTGACCGTCAGCGGGTAGTACGTGCCGCCCTTGACGGTGGCGTCGTTGGCGACGACGACGCACTCGCGGCCCCTGATCCGGCCGATGCCGGTCACGATGCTCGCGCTCGGTACGGCGTAGAGGTCGTCCGCCGACGAGCCGTACATCCCGAACGCCGCGAGGGGGCTGAGCTCGAGGAACGGGCTGCCGGGATCGAGCAGGCGGTCGATCCGGTCGCGCACCAGCAGCTTGCCCCGCTCGGTGTGCTTGGCCCGCGCCGCGTCGCTACCGCCTCGGCGTACGACGGCCAGCCGCTCTCGCAGCTCGGCCACCAGATCGCGCAGGTCACTCACCCCGCTAGGTTAGCGATCATTAACCTGACGTGCCAGCCGATCGGTCATGGCCCGAGGGGGATCGGCTGCGTGGGCGAGGCCGCGGTGAGCGTGAGGCTGCCGTGCCAGTGGAGGAACGACGGCCGCGGCAGGTAGGTGCTCCCGAGGAAGAACGCTCGCTGCACGTCGGTGACCGTCAAGGTCGCGTCGTCTCCCGTGCCCTCGGGCACGCGGCTGACGGAGACGGACGCGATGTCGGCGGGCGTCGTCCCGGCCGGGAGCTCGACGGTGGTCGCCGCGGGCCCGTCGCGGTCGACCGTCAGGAACGCGTTGCCGTGGTTCGACGAGTAGACCGTCGGGTCACCGGTGAGGACGACGTCGACCGTCAGACCGACCACACCGGCCGAGGCTGGAGGGTCCGTGGTGTGGTCGACGGCGACGTAGAGGTAGGTGCGCTGGTCGCCCATGGCCAGGGAGATCGGGTCGGACGGTGACTCGATCTTGTGCTCGCGCACCATCTCGCGCGCCATCACCGGGTAGGTCCAGGGGTTCTCGTCCATCACGTGCTCGCGCGGCTGACCGGCAGGGAGCCCCTCGCGGGTGGACAGCGCGAAGCGCATCGGGTCGGCGGCCTGGTGCTGGGCCTTCAGCTCCTTGGCGTCACAGACGTTGTTGTTGGAGGTACACGTCTGGAGCACCGGGTGGGTGCCGTCGTAGCGGCCGTGGAAGACCTCGGTGCCGTGGTTCGGGCTCTGGAACACGCCGGTGCCCGGCACGCGCCGACCGTGCGCGTCGACCTCGACCCGGTAGATCCACTCGATGTCGGTGGTGCGTCCCCAGCGCGCCATCAGCGCCGAGGTGGCCGTGCCGCCGTCCTCGTTGCTCCACACGACGGAGTACTCGATCACCGAGTGTCCGGGCTTCGCCGCAGGGAGCACCTCGTGCCAGGCCACCAGCGGGGTGTCGGTGCGGTTGTTCTGGAAGCGCCCGCCGAGACCGGCGACGTTGCGCCCGTAGAGGACCGGCGCGTAGGTCGCGGCGACGAACGCCGCGCTGTCCCGCCGCACGGTGTGGAAGGCGATGCCCTGGAGCCTCGCCACGCCGGCGTTGCTCGGCGACCGGGCCCCGGCATAGTGCAGCCGCAGCGTGTGGTGCCCGGCGCGCAGCGACCCGAGGGCGAACTCGCGGGTCACGCGGCCCCCCGACGTGATCACGATGTCGGTCGTGTAGTGCCCGTCGACGTACGCCGAGACCACGGCCGACTCGTTCCCGCGCTCGGCCCAGGAGACGCCGGGTGCCGAGACGGTCACGCTGAGGAAGACCTCGCCGGCCCGGGCTCGATGGAACCCGATCGTCGCGTCGGGACCACCCCGGTGCACCGTCACCGAGGTCACGCGCCCCGCCGCGGCGGGGCGCTCGGCCGACGCCGGCGTCGTCGCCGACGTCGCGAGGCCGGCAACGACCAGGCCGACCGCGGCCAGAGCCACGGCTGCGCGTCGGGTGGACGGGAGGATGGGTCGCATAGGTCGGTGCTCCGGTTCGGCGGTGACAGGTCTGAGGAGCATCATCGCTGGTGGGTGGGCGGACGTCACCGTCGACCGACGTTAACGACCGCTAACCTGGCCCCGTGAGCCGGCGGGAGCAGATCCTCGAGACCGCGGCCGAGCTCTTCGCGGCCAAGGGGTTCCACGGGGTCTCCGTGGGCGAGCTCGGGCGCTCGTGCGGGATCTCCGGACCCGCCCTCTACAAGCACTTCGCCTCCAAGGACGCCGTCCTCGCGGCCATGCTCGTCGACATCAGCCAGCGCCTCCTCGAGGAGGGGCAGGCCCGGGTGGCGAGCGCCGACGACGCCTACGACGCGGTCGACGCCCTGATCGGGTGGCACATCGACTTCGCGCTGCGGCACCGCGCGTTGATCGTCGTCCAGGACCGCGACTGGCAGTCGCTGCCTCCCCAGGCACGCGAGCAGGTGCGCGCCCTGCAGCGCGAGTACGTGGATGTCTGGGCCGCACAGCTGCGTCGCCTGCACCGCGGGCTGCACACCGACCGGGCGCGGGCGATGGCCCATGCGGCGTTCGGGCTGATCAACTCCACGCCCCACAGCGGGCTGATCCCCGACGAGGCGATGCGCGGCGTGCTGCACCGGATGGCGCTGGGCGCGCTCACCGGACCTCAGACCAGGTGAGTGATCTCGGCGCTCGGGTCGTCGGCCAGGGCGACCACCCGGGCCGCGCGGACCGCCGCGTCGACCGCCGCCGCCAGGTCGCCGCCGAGGTCGTCGACGGCGGCGGGCTCGGCGGCACGGGCGAGCTCGGCCTGGAGGTCCTCCGGCGAGAGCCCGCGTAGGCGCAGCAGCACCCACGGGTCGCCGTCGACCAACCAGGCCACCTGGAGCAGGACGGCGAGCGCGTGGACGCACGGGTCGACCCAGGAGCCGCACGGGCACGAGGAGCCCAGCTCACCGCCGTAGGGCAGGAGCTCGACGCCGGCCTCCTCGGACTGCTCGACGAGCCGGTAGGGCAGCTCACCGGAGAGCAGTGCGGCGAGGTGTCCGGACTCGGCCGCGACCACGTCGACGAACGCGCGGCGGCTGATCGCGTCGAGCTCGGGGACGGTGGCGCCGACCGACCACACGTCGGAACGGTCGAAGCACGCCGCGACGATGGTGCCGTGGTCGACGGTGATGCCGCCGATCGCTCCGCTGCGCGAGAGCGAGCGGGCCGTGTGGAGGTCGCCCTCGGAGTACGCCGCCTCCTCCACGGCGCGGACCCACGCGCGGCCCCACCAGGTCGCCGCTCGGGTGGTGCTGCGGCGAGGCGGGATGCGGGCGAAGGTCACCGCGCTCACGGGTGCCTCCGCAGCGTCACCAGGTCGAGCAGCTCGGCGTTGCTGAGCTCGGTGAGCGCGGCCTCGCCGCTGCCGAGCACCGCGTCGGCGAGCGACCGCTTGCGTCGCAGGAGCTCGGCGACCCGTTCCTCGACCGTGCCCTCGGTGATCATGCGGTGCACCTGCACGGGCTTCGTCTGGCCGATGCGGTGGGCCCGGTCGGTCGCCTGGTCCTCGACGGCGGGGTTCCACCAGCGATCGACGTGGACGACGTGGTCGGCCCGGGTGAGGTTGAGGCCCGTGCCGCCGGCCTTCAGCGAGAGCAGGAAGACGGGCACGCCCCCGGCGTCGGGGCCCGCCTGGAAGCTCGCCACCATCGCTTCGCGCTGCCGGACCGGCGTGCTGCCGTGGAGGAACTGGTGGGGGATCCCCACGCGGGACAGGTGGTCGGCGATCAGCCGCGCCATCGCGACGTACTGCGTGAAGACCAGCACCGAGCCGTCCTCGGCCAGGGCGGTGGCGAGCAGCTCGTCGAGCAGGTCGAGCTTCTCGGAGCGTCCGGTCAGGCGGCCGCCGGACTGCTTGAGGAAGTGGGCCGGATGGTTGCAGATCTGCTTGAGCCCGGTGAGCAGCTTGAGGACCAGGCCGCGGCGCGTCTGCTCGTCGGCGCGCTCGATGCGGGCCATCGTGTCGCGGACGAACGACTCGTAGAGCACGACCTGCTCGCGGGTCAGCCCCAGCAGGTGGTCGGTCTCGGTCTTGTCGGGCAGCTCGGGGGCGATGCCGGGGTCGGTCTTGCGGCGGCGTAGGAGGAACGGGCCGATCAGGCCGGCGAACTGGCGCGCCTTGGTCGGCTCGTGACCGGACTCGATCGGACCGGCCCACACCTTGCGGAACGCCTGGCGGCTGCCGAGCAGACCCGGGGTCGCCCAGTCGAGGATCGCCCAGAGCTCGGTCAGGTTGTTCTCGACCGGCGTGCCGGTGAGGGCGACGCGGGCGGCCGACGGCACCGCCCGGAGGGCGCGGGCGGTGGCCGACCTGGCGTTCTTGACGTGTTGCGCCTCGTCGGCGACGGCGAGGCCCCAGCCGACGGCCGCCAGCGTGCCGGCGTCACGCCGGACCGTGCCGTAGGTGGTGAGGACGAAGCCGGGGTCGGGGACGTCGTCGGTCGGGGCGAGGTCGGCGAGCGAGCGCTGGCCGCCGTGGAAGCGGCGTACGGCGACACCCGGCGCGAATCGCCGGATCTCCGCCTCCCAGTTGCCGAGCAGGGACGCGGGACAGACCACGAGCGTGGGGCCGGGACGGGTGGCGGCGCGGTGGAGGTGGAGGGCGATCAGGGTGACGGTCTTGCCCAGCCCCATGTCGTCGGCCAGGCACGCGCCGAGACCGAGCGACGTCACGCGCTCGAGCCAGGTGAAGCCCTGGCGCTGGTAGTCGCGCAGCGTGGCCGCGAGGCCGGGCGGGGTCGGGAGCGGCGGTGCCGTGGCCGCGTCGAGCAGCTGTTCGCGCACGGTCAGCAGGCTGGCGCCGACGACCACCTCGGCGGGGGCGTCGTCGATGTCGACGACGCCGGTCAGCGCCGCGGCCACGGCCTGTGCGGGCTTGACCGTGCGGATCAGGCGGCTGCGCGCCTTGCGGGCGACGGAGGGGTCGACGATCGTCCAGCCACCGCGCAGCCGGAGCATCGGGGAGGAGGCCCGGGCCAGCGCGTCCATCTCGGCGTCGGTCAGGGGGTCTCCGCGCAGCGCCACCTGCCAGTTGAAGGCGAACAGCGCGTCGCCACTGAGCACGCCCTCGACGAGCTGGCCCTCGCGGCGGCCCGGCACGCGGTCGAGCGTGGCGGTCGCCTTGAGGTCGCGGCCCAGGCTGCGCGGCCAGAGCACGTCGACCCCGCTGCGGTGGAGGGCCTCGACGCCGTCCTCGAGCAGGCTGACCAGCTCGTCGGTGGTGAGCGCCAGCTCGTCGGGAACCCGCTGCTCGAGCAGGCGCTCGAGCGGTGGCCAGGCCACCGCGGCGTCGCGCAGCGCGAGCGAGGCGTGGGTACGGGCCCGGTCGCCGAAGCCGTGCACCGAGGGCGGGTCGTTCCACAGGGAGGCGGCGTCGCAGACGTGGAGCGTGTCCTGCTCGTCGTGGATCTGGAGCACGAGCCGGCAGGAGCCGGCGACGAGCTCCTCCTCGTGGGCCTCCACCCGCAGGGACAGGGTCACCAGCTGGGGCAGGTCTGCGTCGCTGCGATGGCGCGAGACGAGGGCTTGGAGCCGTCGGCTGAACGCGTCGCCCTCGGGCTCGGCGGGTTGCCGCACCGTCGCGCGCCGCGGACCTGGCTGCGGGGCCGTCGGCGCGGCGCGCGGCATGGTGTCGACGACGGCGTCGACGAGCCGGCGTACGACGTGCTCGGCGTCGGCCGGCGGCAGACCGTCGTACGCCCGGGACTGGGCGAGCCGCCGCAGTCGCTCGCTGTCGTCGGCGTCGAGGGGGGCGAGCCTCCACACGCCGTCGCCGGGCTCGAACTTGCCGGCGGCGACGAAGCGCATCGCGAGCAGCGAGGCGGCCGCGAGCAGGCTCACCGACGGGTGGGCCCGCTCGTCGGTGCGGGCCTTGGCCAGGACCGGCAGGGCCGCACGGATCGGCAGGACGATGGTGCGCCCCTCGGTCGAGGCGTCGGTGAACTCGACGAGACCGTGGCGCGGCGACTCGGCGGCGCGCAGCGTCGCGGGACCGGACAGGGGGACGAAGCTCACCCACACCTCCACCGCGCGACGACGCCCCCGACCGTAGCCCGCCGTACCGACACCGCCGCCGGCACGGACTCCCCCCACCCCGTTCGTCTCCCAGCCGGCTGCGGGTAGTCCCCGACGTTCTGGTCGTCAGATTGGCCGGATCAACGACCAGAACGTCGGGGACTATCCGGTCAGAGCCTATTGCAAGAGGTCTTTCGAAAGAGTACTTTCGACCGCATGGACGACGAGCGATCCGCCGAGGGACCGACGTACCGGCACTTGCAGGATCCCCGCGAGCTGGCGGCCCTGGCCCACCCGGTGCGCCTGGGGATCATGGAGCTGCTGACCGTGTCGGGCCCGCTGACCGCCACCGAGCTGGCCGACCGGCTCGACGAGACACCCGCCAACTGCTCGTGGCACCTGCGCAAGCTGGCCGAGCACCACTTCGTCGAGGAGGCCGGCGGCGGGATCGGTCGCCAGCGGCCGTGGCAGGTCCGGTCGGTCGGGCTGGCCTGGGACGAGACCGACGCGTCGCCGAGCGAGGTCCGCGCGGGCCGTGCCCTGGAGCAGATGCTGCTCGAGCGCCAGGTCACCCGCTTCCACGAGGCGCGGACCCGGCTCCACGACGAGGGCGACGACGCCTGGGCCGGGGCCGCCCAGACCGCCCAGGCCGCGAGCTGGCTGACCCTCGACGAGCTCGAGGCGGTCAACACCGAGATCCGCGGCGTCCTCGAGCGGTACGTCGACCGCTTGGCAGATGCCTCCCGCCGTCCCCCCGGCTCACGGCTGTGCGAGTTCGTCGCCTGGGGGGCGCCCCTGCTCCTGCCCGGCGTCGAGGCGACCCCCGACTCGACCGCGGCAGGGGCTGACGCGTCATGAGGCAGGCCTTCCGCCAGCCCGGCTTCACGCGCCTGTACGCCGGCCTGACCGCGTCGATGTTCGGCGACTCGGCGATGCTCCTGGTCCTGTCGGTCTGGGTGAAGACCCTGACCGGCTCCAACGCGCTGGCCGGCCTCACGTTCTTCTTCATGCTGATCCCCGCGCTCTTCGCGCCGCTCCTCGGCATCTGGATCGACCGCCTGAAGCGCAAGCCGCTGCTCGTCTGGGGGCATGTGGCCTCGGGGATCGGCGTCCTCCCGCTCGTCCTCGTCCGCGGACCCGGGCAGGTCTGGCTGATCTGGTCCGTCGCCGTGCTCTACGGCGTCTCGTTCGTGGTGCTGCCCGCTGCCCTGAACGGGCTGCTCAAGGAGCTGATGCCCGAGGAGATGCTGGTCGACGCCAACTCCTCGCTCCAGACCACCAAGGAGTCGTTCCGCCTCTTCGGCCCGCTGGTCGGGGCCCTGCTGTTCACGTGGCTCGGCGGCTGGGCCGTCGCCGTCCTCGACGCCGCGTCGTTCTTCGTCGCGGCCGCGGTGATCGCCGCGATCCCCCTGCGCGAGGCGACCCCCGAGGTCGAGGAGGCCCACTTCTGGCACCAGCTCACCGCGGGGCTGCGACACCTCGGCACCGACCGGGTGCTCAAGCACGTGCTCATCGGCTTCGGGATCACGGTGCTGGTGCTGGGCTTCACGGAGTCGTCCATCTACGCACTCCTCGACGCCTTCGACCGGCCGGCGACGTTCGTGTCGGTGATCGTCTCCGTGCAGGGCGTCGGCGCGATCGCCGGCGGGCTCTCGTCGGGCTGGGTGGTCAAGCGCGTCGGCGAGGTCGCCACGTGTGTGATCGGCCTGGTCGTCCTGGTGGTGGGCATCGCCATCATGGGCGCCACCCACAGCATCGTCGTGGTCTGCCTGAGCGCCGCCGTGTTCGGGATGTCGCTGCCGATGCTGATGGTCGCCTTCATGACGCTGGTGCAGCGCCGGAGCCCGCAGGCGATCATGGGTCGGGTCTCGACCGCGATCGAGGTCGTGATGGCGACGCCGCAAGCCGTCTCGCTGGCGCTCGGGTCCGCCCTCGTGGTCGTGCTGACCTACCGCCAGATCTACGCGATCATGTGCGTGGTCACCCTGCTCGCTGCGGCCCACATCGCCTTCTGGCTGCGCGGCCAGATCCGCGACGACCTGCACGCACCCCACCAGGCTCCCGACCCCGACGCCGATATGGGCTCGCCGGTGTCGGCGGCCTTGCCTACGCTCGACGTATGACGGCGACGCGACCGACGACCAGGAGAGGACGACACCTATGAGCACCGAGACCGACAGCCAGGTCGACGGCACCGCTTCGGGCTCCGACGGCAGGCTCGACGGGCGGGTCATGATCGTGGCCGGCGTGGTCGTGCTCGGCGCGGTCATGTCGATCCTCGACATCACCGTCGTCGCCGTCGCGCAACGCACGTTCCAGGAGACCTTCGACAAGACGCAGGCCCAGGTGGCCTGGACCTCCACTGCCTACACCCTCGCCCTGGCCATGGTGATCCCGCTGACCGGGTGGGCGGCCGACAGGTTCGGCACCAAGCGCCTCTACATCCTGGCGATCGTGCTCTTCACCGCCGGCTCGGCGCTGTGCTCGACCGCCACCTCGCTCGAGATGCTGGTGGCCTTCCGCGTGCTCCAGGGCCTCGGCGGCGGCATGCTGATGCCGCTCGGCATGACGATCCTGACGCGTGAGGCCGGTCCCGCCCGCCTCGGCCGGGTGATGGCGATCCTGGGCGTCCCGATGCTGCTCGGCCCGATCTTCGGCCCCATCCTCGGTGGCTGGCTGATCGACGTCGCCTCGTGGCACTGGATCTTCCTGATCAACGTCCCCATCGGCATCGTCGCGGCGATCTACGCGTTCCTCGTGCTCGACAAGGACGTCGTGGAGCCCTCGGAGAGCTTCGACTTCGTCGGCATGCTGCTGCTCTCCCCGGGCTGGCGCTCTTCCTCTTCGGCGTGAGCTCGATCCCCGCCGCCAAGCAGGAGCAAGGCACCATGTTCACCTCGCGGGTGGTCACCAGCTGCGTGATCGGCCTGATCCTGGTGGTCGCCTTCGTGCCCTGGGCGCTGCGCAGGAAGAACATCCACCCGCTGGTTCAGCTGCGCCTGTTCACCAACCGCTACATGACGGTCGCGGTGATCACGATGTCGCTGTTCGCCATGGCCTTCTTCGGCGCCAGCCTGCTGTTCACGCTCTACTTCCAGCAGGTGCGCGGCGAGACCCCGTTGTCCTCCGGGTGGCTGGTCGCTCCCCAGGGCTTCGCCGCCATGCTGACCATGCCCGTCGCCGGCTTCCTCGCTGACAAGATCGGCCCCGGCAAGGTCGTCCTCGCCGGCCTGGTCGGCGACACCGTCGGGATGGGGATGCTCGCGTTCATCGGAGCGGACACCTCCTACGCCTACATCATGACCGCGTTCGTGATCATGGGGCTCGGCATGGGCGCCACGATGATGCCCGTGTTCACCGCGGCCCTGGCGAGCCTCGAGCACCAGGACGTCGCTCGCGGTTCGACGCTGATGAACATCACCCAGCAGGTCTCGGCCTCGATCGGCACGGCGTTGTTCTCGGTGCTTCTGACCAACGCCTACAACCAGCACCCGTCGGTCAACGTGACCCTGGCGATCCAGAGCGCCGGCGACGACCACACCAAGCTGGCCGCGATCCTCCAGCAGCTCCAGCTCCCGCTGAACGGCTGGCAGGCGGTCTACCACACCGGTCTGCACTACATGGGCGAGTCGTTCGGCCAGGTGTTCCTGATCGCGGCGATCCTGGTGGCGCTCTGCTTCATCCCGGCGTTCTTCCTGCCGCGCCGCCCCGCGGAGAAGCCCGCCGACGCCGCGTCGATGATGGTCGGCTGAGGAGGCGCCCGCCACGTATCCTGCGCAGGTGCGCCCTGCCCCCCTGCTGGCCGTCACGGTCTCGGCCGTGATCGGCGTCGCCCTGGGCGTCGCAGGCGGCCTGATGCTCGACCGCGGGCACGACACGTTCGTGGATCCGCTGGCGCTCGGGGTCCCGCTGCACAACCAGCCCTGCACCGGGGGAGTGCTCATCCTCGTCGGTCATGGCTCGGTGGCCTCCGAGCTCGCGCACAGCGTCGCGGAGAACATCTCGGACGGTGTCGCCTACCTCGACACCCGTCAGTCGTGCCCGACCGCCTGGAACGGTGGCGAGCGACCCGTGCCGGACTACGTCACCTACCTGGGACCGTTCGACACCAACGCGAAGGCCTGCAACCTCCGGACGAACGCCGCCCATCGCGGGTCACAGGTCACGGTGCTGAAGGCGGGGACGACCGACCCCGTTCAGTGCCTCTGCTTCGTCCAGCTCGACAAGCCGACGCTGCACCCCGGGATGAGCAACGACGGGGTGAACGGCATCTGGATCCGCCAGGTGCAGAGCATGCTGATCGACTTGGGGCTCGCCTCCGACGAGGACGCCACCGGCTTCTACGACCACACCACGGCATCGCGGATCCGCGCGTTCCAGCGCTTCCACGGGCTCGGCCCCACGGGTGTGCTCGATCCCGACACCTGGCACTTCCTCCTGAATCAAGGGTGTTTGGCGCCCGGGTCCTCAGCGTCGCCGAACGCGTCGCCGTAGAGCACCGGCACGGCCTCGCTCACGTCGTACGCCGCCGCGAGCGCGACGTCGGCCGCGAAGCCGTCCTCGACCAGCTCTCGCCCGCTGGCACACTGCGGCAGTGCCTCGCCGAGCCGGTCGACCACCGAGGCGAACGCAGCCGTCGCCGCACCTGCTTCCGGACTCGCGCCGGCAGCGCCGAGTCCCGCCAGCACGGCACCGGCACCCCAGAGGTCCTCCACCGCCGGGCGGAGCTGACCGTCGGGCCAGCGTTCGCCGGCGGCCACCACCGAGACGGTCGAGGCCGGTCGGCCGCGCAGCCACGCGGCGACAGCGCGGGCGTTGCGCAGAGCCGCGCCCACCACGGTCACGCCCGCCTCCGCCAGGGCGAAGGCGATCGCGGAGCCGTTGGGTGACGGCAGCACGACGCGGTCGAGCCCGGCGGCGCCGAGGAACGAGACCGGCGACAGGCTCACCGCGCCGGTGGCCAGTCCCTCGCGTCGACCGACGGCCAGGGTCGCTCCGCGCTGCGCCGCGTAGGCCGCGGCGTCCTGGGCGCCCCAGGGGTAGGGGTGCACGGCCAGGCCCTGCTCGACGGCGACGCTGAGGGTCGTGGTGAACGAGAGCACGTCGACGACCACCGCGACATCGCCCGGCCGAGCGTCCGCCACCACGGCGAGGGCGCCCGTGAGACCCCACTCCAGGCGGCGGGAGTAGGCCGCCTGCCCGTGGGCCGGCCGGGTCACCAGATCCGGACGCGGTCCGCCGGGTCGAGCCAGAGGCCGTCACCCTCCTGGGTCCCGAAGACGGCGTGGAACTCGTCGAGGTTGCGCACGATGTTGGCGCGGAACTCCGGTGGGCTGTGCGGGTCGATGGTGAGGTACTGCTGGTCGAGCTCGCGCCGGCGCTTGGTGCGCCAGCAGTACGCCCAGTTGAAGAAGAGGTCCTGGGCGTCCTCGAGCCCGACCTCCCCACCCTTCGAGATCGAGTACGCCGTCAGCGCGATGGTGAGACCGCCGAGGTCGCCGATGTTCTCGCCGACCGTCAGGGCGCCGTTGACGTGCTCGCCGGGCAGGTTGCGCGGGGAGAACCCGTTGTACTGCTCGATCAGCGCCTGGGCCTTGACCTGGAACGCCGACTTGTCGTCGGGGGACCACCAGTCGTGCAGGTTCCCGGCGCCGTCGTACTGCGAACCCTGGTCGTCGAAGCCGTGCCCGATCTCGTGGCCGATGACGGCGCCGATGCCGCCGTAGTTCTCGGCCGGCTCGGCGTCAGGGGAGAAGAACGGCTTCTGCAGGATCGCGGCCGGGAAGCAGATCTCGTTCATGCCCGGTCGGTAGTAGGCGTTGACGGTCTGGGGCAGCATCAGCCACTCGTCGCGGTCGACGGGGGCGCCGATCTTGGCCAGCTGGCGACGGGTCTCGAACGCGTTCGCTGCCGCGACGTTGCCGAGCAGGTCGTCGGGGACGAAGTCGAGCGAGGAGTAGTCGCGGAACTTCTCCGGGTAGCCGATCTTGGACCGGAACCGGTCGAGCTTGTCGTACGCCGCCTGCTTGGTCTCCTCGCTCATCCAGTCGAGCGCCGAGATGGACTGGCGGTAGGCCCTCAGCAGGTTGCCGACCAGCTCCTCCATCATGGCCTTGGAGTCGGGCGGGAAGTGACGGGCGACGTACTCGCGGCCCACCGCCTCGCCGATCGAGCCCTCGACCAGGGCCACCCCGCGCTTCCACCGCTCGCGCAGCTCGGGGGTGCCGCCCAGGGTGCGGCCGTAGAAGTCGAAGTTGGTCTCGACGAGCTCGCGGGTGAGGTAGGGCGCGTAGGCGCGGACGACGCGGGCGGCCAGCCAGGCCCGCCAGTCGTCCATGGGCAGCTCCTCGAGGGCCGCCGAGAGGTGCTCGAGGTAGGACGGCTGCCGGATGCACGTCTCGGCGATCGTCTCCTCCGAGCCTCCGAGGTTGCGGATGAACGCCTCCCAGTCGAAGGCCGGGCACAGGGCGTGCAGCTCCTCGATGGTGAGGAGGTTGTAGGTCTTCTGCACGTCGCGAGTCTCCGCGCGCTCCCAGTGGCCCTGCGACAGCCGGGTCTCGACGGCCAGCACCGTGGACGCCGCGGCCGCCGGGTCGTCGTGGGCGACGAGCTCGAACATCTTGGTCAGGAACGCGGCGTACTTCTCGCGGATCTCGGCGAACTTCTCGTCGTGGTAGTACGACTCGTCGGGCAGTCCGAGACCACCCTGGACGACGTTGAACAGGGTGCGCTCGGAGTTCTTGCCGTCGACGTCGACGTAGATGCCGAAGGCGCCGCTACCGCCGATCTGCTCGAACTCACCGAGGAACGCGGCCAGGTCGCGGACGTCGCGCAGGCTGCCGACGGCGTCGAGCAGGGGCCGCAGCGGCGCGACGCCCCGCGCCTCCACCGCCTCCTCGTCCATGAACGACGCATAGAGGCAGGCGATGCGCATCGCGTCGTCGCCCAGCCCCTCCTCACCGTTCGCGACCCGCTCGGCCAGTCCTTCGATGATCACGCGTACCTGCTCCTCGGCCGCGTCGGCGAGGTGGACGAAGGATCCCCAGCTGCCCTTGTCGGACGGGATCTCCGCGGTCTCCAGCCACCGCCCGTTGACGTGACCGAAGAGGTCGTCCTGCGGGCGGATGTCCGGATCCATGCCCTCGCGGGCGTCCTCGAGCGTGCTCATTTCCGTGAGCCTAGGGGGCGTGCGGCTCTCATCGCACGTGGACGACGGCCTTGCCGAGCGTGCGTCGCGCCTCCATGTCCTGCAGCGCACGGCCGAACTCGGCGAGCTCGTAGGTCGCTCCCACGTGCGGCGAGACGACGCCGGACTCGATCATCGGCAGCAGGCGATCCCACTGCTCGTGCATGTAGGACGGCCGCGTCATCGCGTAGCCACCCCAGCCGACGCCGCGCACGTCGAGGTTGCCGAGCAGCAGCCGGTTCACCTTCACCTCCGGGATCCCCTGGCCCGCCGCGAAGCCGACCACGAGCAGCCGGCCGAGCTCCGCGAGGCACCGCAGCGAGTCGGTGAACGCGTCGCCGCCGACGACGTCGAGCACGACGTCGACACCCCGCCCGCCGGTCAGCTCCTTGACTGCGTCCTTGAACCCGTCGACGAGCACGGTCTCGTCCGCGCCGGCGGCGCGCGCGACGTCGGCCTTCGCCGAGGTGGAGACGACGCCGATGGTCCGGGCTCCCAGCCCCTTCGCCACCTGGAGGGTCGCGGTGCCGACGCCACCCGCCGCACCGTGCACGAGGACGGTCTCACCCGGGCGGACCTGCCCCCGCTCCTGCAACGCGAAGAGGGCCGTCAGGTAGTTCATCGGCAGCGACGCGCCCTCGTCGTACGACAGCCGGTCGGGCAGCGCGAAGACCGAGGCGGCAGGGATCACAGCGCGCTCGCCCGCACCTCCGTAGGGCACGACTCCCGCGACCCGGGTACCGGGGGCGAGACCGCTGCCCCCGCCGTCGTGGCCTTCGCTGGTCGAGCCTTCGCTGGTCGAGCCTTCGCTGCTCGAGCCTTCGCTGGTCGAGCCTGTCGAGACCACCGTGCCCGCGACGTCGACGCCTTCGCTGGTCGAGCCTGTCGAGACCACCGTGCCCGCGACGTCGACCCCCAGCGTGAACGGCGGCGACGGGCGTAGCTGGTACTCCCCCTTGCTCAGCAGCAGGTCGGGGAACGAGACCCCGACGCTGTGCACCTCGACCAGGACGTCGTGCGGTCCGGGGACGGGTTCGTCGACGTCGACGACCCTGACGTCCGCGGGACCGGTGGGCTGGAGGACCTGGACGGCGCGCATGAGGCCATCATGTCGTCCGTGGAACCCGGGGCGCCCCGCACCCGTCCCATCCTCATGCGTCGCGCGCTCCTGGTGCTCCCGGTCCTGGCGGTGGTCCTCACGGCCTGCGGGACCACGTCGACCTCGAGCGAACCGGCCTGCTGCGCCCCTCCCGGACCGGCGACGGTCTCGGGGCAGCTCGTCGGCGTGGGGGGTCCGGCCGGGGCCCGGCCCCAGCACTGGTCGGGGACGATCTCGATCACCGGCCACCGGCATGCGACGGCGCACACGGACGGGCAGGGGCACTTCGACGTCACCCTGTCGCCCGGCCGCTACCGGATCACCGGGACGAGCCCGTCGTTCGACAGCGGTCGAGGCACGTGCACCGCCCAGGGGACGGTGCGGGTGCGACCCCACCGGATCACGTTCGTCCGGGTGGTCTGCCCTTTGCGCTGAGGCACGCCACCGGAGGGGGCACGGAGCGGATCAGCCGACGCGGACCAGACGGTTGAGCTCGAAGTGCATCGGGTCGGTGTAGTGCCAGACCCCGCCCCAGGTGAAGCCGTAGCGCTGGAAGATGGCGACCACCTGGCGGTTGATCTGGCCGACGGTCCCGCGCTGGTTCTCGGGGACGTTGAGGTCGAAGGCGAGGCCGAAGGCATGGTTGGACAGTGTCGTGGTGCCGGCGATGAAGCGCGGGACATAGCAGCCGCCGTACTGGCCGGGGTCGATCGCGCCGGCGAGACCGGTGGCCCGGATCTCCTCGAGCGCTGCCCGCAGCTGCGGGAACATCAACGTGTTGCAGGTCATCGCGCCGATGATCGGCATGGTCTCGGTGGAGATGTGGGACGCCACCCACGACGGCTGCGGCGCGATGTGGCCACCGCCGAGCACGGTGTAGCGGAAGGCGCCGACGGCATCGGCCGGCGTGCCGACAGGGAGCGCGATCTGGGCGACGCTCGGGTCGAGCCCGTAGCGCGCGGCCGCGTCCATCCGCTGCACCGACGCCCGGCCTCCGACGATGCGCTGGATGGGCTTGCGGATCGAGAGCGGGGTCCGGATGCCGGTCGAGACCAGCAGCGCGTTGCCGCGGGGCATCCCGAGCGTCTTCACCCAGCTGTCGTTGACGATCGCGTCCACCTGCGGGATCTGAGGTGCGTACACGCCGACATGGATCTGCGGTGCGTCGGCCCGCGTGCCCATCCGGACGTAGCCGTCCCGGGGGACCTGTCGCCGGAACTGCGGCCGTAGCGCCATCTCGCCCGCCGCGATGCGGTCCCACTCCTGCTGGAACTGCGCCGCGGCGTCCGGGTTGTAGTTGCGGTACGTCGCGGGGTCGACCGCTGCGACGTTGATGGCGTGGTCGTCGATGCTGACCTGGGCCAGCGAGAGGCGCTCCACCCGGGCCACCCCGTCGAGGTGGCGGATGCGTCGCACCATGCCGTCGCTGAGGGGTCGCTGGCGGAAGATCAGCATGTCGGCGGTGTGCAGCGGTGCACGGAACGGACCGGGGTCGCCGACCGTATGGGCCGGGTCGAGCGTCGGCGTCGAGGTCGGGTCCGTCGGGTCGGGCGAGCCGGACACGGTCGACGACGTGGCGGGGGGAGCAGCGGTCGGGTCCGAGGAGCCGTGGCCGCACGATGCGAGGAGCAGCGTCGCGACGACCACCGTCGCGCACGCGATTCCCGGACGCCCCCGTGCCATGGTCGAAGGGTAGTTCGCGGCCTGTCAGTGGCCCCGGTGCGGGCAGTCCAGCTGGGGGACCGTCCGCGGCCGGAGCTCCGCCGGCTGGGCCGGGATCCGGGAGGGGATCAAGAACCACGAGACGACACCGCCTGCGGCCAGCAGGGCCGCGCACAGCCACATCGCCTGGGCGTAGGCACTGCTGAACGCCTGCGCGTCGTCGTACTCCGCCCCGGAGAGCCCGACGACGACCGGCAGCGCGGCGACCGCGAAGAGCGAGCCGGCCCGGGCAACGGCGTTGTTGACCCCGCTCGCCAGGCCGGCCCGGTCGGCGGGAGCAGCACCCAGCACGGTCGCGGTCAGGGGCGCGACCATCAGCGCCAGGCCGAGGGCGAACACGCACAGCGGAGGCAGCACGCCCAGCCAGTACGACGTGCCCTCGTCGACGAACGACAGCCACGCCACACCCACGGCCATCACGAGCGGGCCGACCGTCATCGGGATGCGGGGACCGATCCGGGAGCCGAGTGCCCCGCCCCGGGACGCCAGCAGCAGCATCAAGACGGTGATGGGCAGGGTCGCCATCCCGGCCTGGAGCGCGCCGTAGCCGAGCACGGTCTGGACGTCGATGACGAGGAAGAACAGCACCGCACCCAGCGCGGCGTAGACCAGGAGAGTCATCGCGTTGGCGGCCGAGAACGTGCGCGACGCGAAGAGCCCCAGCGGGAGCATCGGGTGGGACGAGCGGCGCTCGACGACCACGAAGCAGACCCCGGCCACGACCCCGACCACCAACGCCGGCAGCGCGAGGTGGCTGTGCCACTCGATGAGGCAGTAGGTGAGGCCTCCGAGCGTCAGCGCCGCGAGCCCGGCGCCGAGTCCGTCGTACCGACCCGTCTCGGTGGTCCGGCTCTCCGGGACGAAGGCCATCGTGGCTGCGACGGTCGCAGCGGCGAGAGGGGCGTTGATCCAGAAGATCCACCGCCAGTCGGCGTACTGCACGAGGGCGCCGCCGATGAACGGCCCGATCGCCGCGGCGATGCTCGTCATGCCGGTCCACGCGCCGATCGCGCGGCCGCGGTCGGACGGGGCGATGCCCGACTCGATGATCGCCAGGGAGCCGGGTGTCAGGAGGGCGCCGCCGACGCCCTGGAGTGCCCGCGCGGCGATCAGGGTCTCGGCGTTGGGGGCCAGTCCGCACAGCGCCGAGGCGACCGCGAACCAGACCACCCCGACGAGGAACACCCGACGCCGGCCGAGGCGGTCGCCGAGCGAGCCACCGAGCAGGATCAGGCTGGCCAGGGTGAGGAGGTAGGCGTTGCTGATCCACTGGAGCTGGGGCAGCGTGGCGTCGAGGTCGCTGCCGACGGTGCGCAGCGCGACGTTGACCACGGTGCCGTCGAGCAGCACCATCCCGGAGCCGAGGGTCGTGGCCACCACGAGCCCACGGCCGGCCCGGGAGGAGTACGCGACGGTCCCGGAGCCCATCCGGCGAGGCTACCTCTGCGCGAGAGCCAGGAACGGAGGGTCCGGGCCGACGAGTCAGGCGGTGTCGCCGTAGCTCCTCTGTCGACGGAAATCCGTGCTCCGGTGCCGGCCGTGACGAGGGGCCCGGGTTGCCGCACAGGCCGAGGCGGGATGAGATGGGGTCATGACCACCCACCGCGGAACCGGCCTGCCCTTCGGCATCGACTTCGGCGGCAGCGGGATCAAGGGCGCGCCGGTGGACCTGGAGAAGGGCGACTTCGCCGAGGAGCGGGTCCGGATCGACACGCCCCAGCCGGCCGCGCCCGACGCCGTGGCGAAGGTGTTCTCCGAGCTCCTCGGCCGCTTCGACGACTCCGACGGTCCGGTCGGCGTCACCGTGCCCGGGGTCGTCAAGCGCGGTGTCGTGCACTCGGCGGCCAACATCGACAAGCACTGGATCGGCGAGGACGCCGACAAGCTCTTCACCGAGGCGACCGGTCGCGACGTCCACGTCGTCAACGACGCCGACGCGGCGGGCCTCGCCGAGGTCAGGTTCGGTGCGGCGAAGGGCCGCCGTGGGCTCGTCATCGTCACCACGCTCGGCACCGGGATCGGCTCCGCCCTGGTGTACGACGGCGTGCTCGTGCCCAACTCCGAGCTCGGCCACCTCGAGATCGACGGCCACGACGCGGAGAAGCGCGCGGCCTCGAGCGCCAAGGAGCGCGAGGACCTCTCCTGGGAGAAGTGGGCCGAACGGCTCACGACGTACTACCGCAAGCTCGAGGACCTGTTCTCCCCCGAGCTGTTCGTGGTCGGCGGCGGGGTCAGCAAGAAGGCCGACAAGTTCCTGCCGCTGGTCGACATCGACACCGAGATCATCCCGGCCACGCTCCTCAACGCCGCCGGCATCGTCGGCGCCGCGCTCTACGCCAGCGAGAGCAGCGACTGAGTCGGTCCGGGGGTTGCTGTTCTGGCGCAAACGCGCCGGAATGACATGCCCACGAGCCCATTGCCTGTCATTCCCGCGCACTTGCACCGGAATGACAGCGGCCGGCCCGGCGTCCTGTCAGAACGGCGCGATGGCACCCGCATGACAGCCGCCCGGTCGATCCGCCTGTCGAAACGGCGCAATTGCGCCAGAACCGCAACCACAGACCACGGGCAGCGGTGCGTCGTACGAGGGGGATCAGCCGGCGGCGGCCTCGTCCACGCCGCCCTGGGCGAGGGCGGCCTCGATCTGGGGGCGCAGCTTCTCCGGCTCCTTGGTCGGCCCGAAGCGCTTGATCACGCGCCCGTCGCGACCGATCAGGAACTTGGTGAAGTTCCACTTGATGTTCGCACCGAGGGCCCCCGACTTCTTGTGCTTCAGCCAGACGTACAGGGGGTGGGCGTCGTCGCCGTTCACGTCGATCTTGGCGAACATCGGGAAGGAGACGCCGTAGTTCTGCTGGCAGAACGCGCCGATCTCCTCCTCCGTGCCCGGCTCCTGGTGGCCGAACTGGTCGCACGGGAAGCCCAGGACCACCAGGCCCTGGTCGGCGTAGTCGTCGTAGAGCTGCTGCAGGCCCTCGTACTGGGGCGTGAGCCCGCACTTGCTGGCCGTGTTGACCACCAGGACCACGTCGCCGACGTAGGCGCCGAGATCCTGGTCGCGGCCGTCGAGCGTGGTGGCGTGGAAGTCTCCGAGATCGGTCACGAATCTGCTCCTCTGATAGCGGCGGCGACGGCCTTGGGGACGTCGGCGTTGAAGACACTCGGGATGATGAAGTTGGGGTTGAGCTCGTCGTCCTTGACGACGTGGGCGATCGCGTCGGCGGCCTTCAGCAGCATGTCGATCCGGATCTCGCGGGCCCGCGCGTCGAGCAGTCCCCGGAAGACTCCGGGAAAGGCCAGCACGTTGTTGATCTGGTTGGGGAAGTCGGAGCGCCCGCTCGCCACGACGGCGGCGTACTTCTCGGCGTCTGCCGGATCGACCTCGGGGTCGGGGTTGGCGAGCGCGAAGACGACCGAGCTCGGAGCCATGTCGGCGATCCACTCGGCCGGCAGGATTCCCGGCGCGCTCACCCCGATGAACACGTCGGCACCCATCAGCGCGTCGTGCAAGCCGCCGCGGAGCCGGTGGGGGTTGGTCCGCCCCGCGAGCTCGGCCATGGCCGGGCTCAGGGCCTCGTCGCCCTGGCAGAGGATGCCCTCCTTGTCGCACACCACGACGTCGGCGGCCCCTGCGGCCAGGAGCAGGGTGACGATCGCCGATCCGGCCGCGCCGCCGCCGGAGACGACGATGCGGACGTCGGGCAGCTTCTTGTCCACGCACCGCAGGGCGTTGGTCAGCGCGGCGAGGACGACGATCGCGGTGCCGTGCTGGTCGTCGTGGAAGACGGGGATGTCGAGGCTCTCGCGCAGGCGCCGCTCGACCTCGAAGCAGCGCGGCGCCGCGATGTCCTCGAGGTTGATGCCTCCGAAGCCCGGCGCGATCATCTCGACCGCCTTCACGATCTCGTCGGTGTCCTGGCTGGCCAGGCAGATCGGCCAGGCGTCGATGTCGGCGAACCGCTTGAACAGCGCCGCCTTGCCCTCCATCACCGGCAGCGCCGCGCCGGGGCCGATGTTGCCCAGCCCGAGCACCGCCGAGCCGTCGGTGACGACGGCGACGGAGTTGCCCTTGATGGTCAGCCGGCGGACGTCGTCGGGGTTGTTGGCCAGCGCGAGGCTGACCCGGCCGACACCGGGGGTGTAGGCCATCGACAGGTCGTCGCGGGTCCGCAGCGGCACCTTCGACTGCACCTCGATCTTGCCGCCGATGTGGAGCAGGAAGGTGCGGTCGCTGACCTTGTGCACCTCGACCCCGGCGACCCGGCTGACCGCGTCGACCAGGAGCTCGGCATGGTCGGCGTCGGAGGCCGAGCAGGTGACGTCGACGACGAGGCGGTCGTGGCTCGAGTCGGCGACGTCGATCGCGGTGACGATGCCACCGGCAGAGGCGATGGCGGTGGCGACGGCCCCGACGATCCCGTGGTCGGGCAGGGTGTGCAGTCGCATCGTGATGGAGTACGACGACGGGGTGGCCGACATGCTCCTCACCCTAGTCGTGAGGTGCTGATCGATCGGGCCCGCGTGGTCGACGGGCGAGCACCACGACCAGGAGGACGAGCGCGACCACCTGGGCGCCGCCGATCACCGCGACGAGGGCTGCGGGGTCGACGTCGTACAGCCAGCCCGCGAGCACGCCGCCGACCAACGCCGCGACGGCCTGGAAGGCTGCGAACGCGCCGTACGCCGTGCCCAGGCGGCCGAGGGGCACGAGATCGGCGACGAGCGCCTTCACCGTGGAGTCCTGCACACCGGTGGCGGCTCCCCACAGCAGGACCCCCGCCACCGCCACGCCGACCCGGTCGCTGAAGGTGAGGACCGGGACCATCGCCACCACCGCCGGCAGCAGGAGCAGCGTGCCGGCGCCGACGCGGTCGTAGGCGAAGCCGGTGCCGAGCGACGCCACCGCCTCGGCACCCATCGCCGCGGCGTAGACCACGGGGACGACGCCGGCGGTGACCAGGTCGTCGGTGACGAGGTGGAAGGAGATCACGCCGAAGGTCATCAGGCCCACCGTGGTGAGAGCGCAGGCGACGGCATAGACATAGAAGGTGCGGGGCAACGGCTCGAGGGCGATGGCCGCGGCGTGCGGGTCGGGCGCAGGGTCACCGACGTGCCGGTGCATCCAGGCGAGGACGCCGAGAGCGATCGCGCCGGGGACCGCCAGCACGGCGAGGCCGGCCGACATGTGTCCCGTCACGACGATGACGCCGGCGACGATCAGCGGACCGAGGAGGGCCCCTGTCTGGTCGAGGGCCTTGTGGACGCCGAACCCGCGGCCGCGGCCCACGTTCGCGGCGGCGACGGCCAGGAGCACCGACTTCGCCGGACTGCGCACCGCCTTGCCGGTCCGCTCGAGCAGGACCATGGTCGAGCCGAAGACAAGCCCGGCGGCTCCCAGCGCCGGCGCCAGCGCCATCAGGGGGACGCAGACCGCGGTGAGCGCGTAGCCGACCACCATCCAACGCCAGTAGCGGCCCGACCGGTCGGCGGCGGGGCCCGAGAAGAGCCGGAACCCGAGCGCTGCCGCCTCACCCGCTCCGGTGACGAGACCGACCGTGAGCGCCGATGCGCCCAGGGAGGCCAGGAAGGGTCCCGTGATGGAGCGAGCCCCCTCGTAGACGAGGTCGACGAGCAGGCTGACCACCCCGAGCCAGAGCACGGTGCGCCACCCGGCCCAGACGCGGGCGTCCGCGCCGACCCGAACGCGCTCAGTCATCGCGGCTGCGGCGGTGCCAGGCCCACACCAGGCCGAGGACGATCACCACCACGATCGCCCCACTGGTGAGTCCGAGATAGTGGGTGACCCGGCTGATCGAGTGGGCCGCGAAGTAGCCGAGGAGCACGCACGCACTCCCCCACAGCACGCCGCCGAGGGCGTTGAACAGCAAGAAGCGCGGGTACTCCATCCGGCTCGCCCCGGCGAGCGCCGGCATCACCGCGCGCAGGAACGCCGTGAACCGTCCCGCCACCACTGCTCGGCCGCCGCGCTGGCGGAGATAGGCCTGAGCGCCGGCGACCCGGTCCGGGTAGCGGCGCACGAACGGCGCCCGCACCAGCCGCGGGCCCATCCTGCGGCCGACCTCGAAGCCGAGGCTGTCACCCAGGATGGCTGCCACGATCACCACCGCGAGCACGACGGCGACGGGCACCTTCCCGGCGGCGGCGAGCACGCCGCCGTAGACGACCGCGGTCTCGCCGGGCAGCACGAACCCGAAGAACAAGGCCGCCTCGCCGAACACCAGGGCCGCGATGATCAGGAGCGCCAGCCACGGGGTGACGCCGAGGAGCGTGTCGACGACGTGCTGCAGCATCAGCCGACCAGATGGGCGTGGACCTTGGCCCGAGCACCCACGTCGACCGGGTTGGCGTGGCCGCGCAGGTGCACGGTCACGTCGCGGTCGCGCAGGGTCAGCACCAACGAGTCGGCGCCGGCCTCGGCGATCTCTCCGTTGATCAGGTAGGTGCCGTCCTCCTGCTTGTCGAGCAGCGATCCGTCCTCGCCGTCCTCGACGTCGCCGAGGGCCACCGCGACGAGGGCCGGGCGACGCAACCGGCCGCCCAGCCGCCACGCCAGCAGGATCATCAGCAGGACGAGCAGATCGGCGACCACCGTGACGATGGTCGAGGCGTCACCCCGCTTCTGGCCCTCGAGCTCGTACACCGCGGGGTGGCCCTTCAACACCCGCACCTCGACCTCACCCGACGCCGCGGCCGCAGCGCCGTGCTTCGCATCGACCCGGGCCGTCCGGACCTTCTGGTCGGGGTCGACGCTGGCCGGGAGCTTGAAGCTGACCACGACGTCGTCACCCGTGACGTCCGTCGACACCACGGTCGCCGTGACCGAGATCCCGTCGGACCCGACCCGGTGGAGCTGCCACTGGTGGACGGCGTAGGGCACGTTGATGACCAGCAGGGCGACCACCACGATCAGGATGCGTCGCGCGCGCCGACCCGGTGCCCTCACGATCGCCAGTATGGCTGGTGGTCCCCACGGCGAGCTCCTCGCTAGCGTTCGGTCATGACCGCCCTGGCCGTGGCTGCACCGAACGAGGCGGCGGCGGATGCCGCCGAGCAGGTGGCGGCGGCGGGCGGCAACGCAGTGGACGCCGCGCTCGCGGCGGCGCTCGTCGCCATGGTCAACGAGGTCGGGATCGTCTCGCTGAGCTCGGGTGGTTTCGTCACCGTGCAGCCCGCCGACGGCGCGCCGGCGTACACCGTGGACGGCTGGATGGACATGCCGGGGCGCGACCACCCGGCCGGTGCGGCCCCCGGGTCGACGTGGGACGTGGCGACGGCGTACGGCGGCGGGGTGGACATCACCATCGGGCCGGGCTCGGTCGCGGTGCACGGCAGCCTCGCCGGCTTCGGCGAGGCACACCGGCGCGACGGCCGGCTGCCGTGGCGCGAGCTCGTCGCGCCGGCGATCGAGGTCGCCCGGGGTGGCTACCGGCTGTCGACGGCGTCGCGCTACTACCTCGACCACACCCATGACGACGTCTTCGGGTGGGACGAGGAGAGCCGCGCCGTCCTCCACGATGCCGAGGGCGAGCTGACGACCGCGCGGATCGTGATGCCTGACCTCGTCGCCTCCCTGGAGCTGATCGCGCGCGACGGCCCCGGCGTCCTGCACCGCGGCGAGCTGGCGGAGCAGATCAGCCGCGATGTGAGCGGTCGCGGTGGCCTGCTCACGCAGGCCGACCTGGCAGCGTACGAGCCGGTCGTCCGGCCCGCCCTGGTCTCGCGCGCCGGCGGCTGGGCGCTCTCCACGGCGCCGCCGCCCTCGGTCGGTGGGGTCTGTCTGACCGCGATGCTCCGCCTCCTGCTGGCCCACCCCGGCGACGACCCGCTCGACCCCCGGCACGTCGTGCAGGTCCAGCGTGCCGTGCTGGCGCACCGGCTCGAGGTGCTCGACCTGGCTCCCGACCTCGTCGAGGCGGCGCGCCGGTTCCTCGCCCGCGTCGACCGCGACCACCTCGCCGTCCTCGAGTCGGGCTCGACCGCCCACGTGTCGGCCACGGACCGCGCGGGCACGGCGTGTGCCGTGACGTTCTCGTCCGGGTACGGCTCCGGCATGATCGCCGCCGGCACCGGGATCTGGCTCAACAACTGCCTCGGTGAGCAGGAGCTCAACCCGGCCGGGCTCCACGCCGGGGCGGCCGGCACCCGTCTGCTCTCCAACATGGCGCCGACCGTCGGCCGGCACGAGGACGGGTCCACCCTGGCGATCGGGTCCCCCGGGGCCGACCGGATCACGACCGCGATCGCCCAGGTGCTGGCCGGCTACCTGTCCGGGCTCTCGCTCCACGAGGCGGTGAACCGCCCGCGGGTCCACGTGCACCGGCCGGGACGGCCCGACGAGCAGGTCAGGCAGGAGACCGACCTGACCATGTACTTCGGCGGCGTGGGCGCCACCGTGGTGGACGCCGAGGGACATCTCGTGGCCGCGGCCGACCCACGCCGCGAGGGCGCCGTACGGCTGGTGGAGGGGCCGCCGGACGCCTGAACCGCGCGATTCGAGGTGATGGCCCGGAATTGGTGCAGAAAAAGTCACGAAACCGCGTCATGAGCGGTGAATTCTGTCGTTTCATCACCGTGAGGGTCGCGATCCGCAAGGGTCGTCCCACGCAGGTCAGCAGTCGCTCGGGGGAACGACACACATGCTGGCTGGGGGGTGTTGCCCATCGGCCTGGGGGGGACGAGGGCGCGGCGCCACTGCCCCCGCTCGCACAGCGAGCGGGGGCGCCTCACATTTTCTGGTTATCCGGTTGTCCGGTTGTCCGGTTGTCCGGTCGCCCGGTCCTCAGCCGACGAGCCGACGGGCCAGCGCCGCTGCCGCGCCGCGGTTCTCGACACCGAGCTTGCCGAGCAGGTTGGAGACGTGCACGCTCACGGTCTTCTCGCTGATGAACAGCGTCCCGGCGATCGACTTGTTGGTCGCGCCCGTGGCCAGCTGGTCGAGGACCTCACGCTCGCGGGGCGTCAGCCGGCTCAGCGGTCCCTCGCGCGCCATCGTCTCCGGGAGCGGGACGCGCGTCCGGGTGGCGAGCCGGAGCACCCGCCGCTCGAGACCGCGGGCACCCAGGTCGTGGGCCTCGCTCCAGCAGGCGATGAGCAGCTCGCGGCCCTCGTCACGGCCCTCGTGCGCCAGCAGCTCCTGCGCCAGGTCGATCCGCGGCTCGAGGGCGAAGAGGCTGCCGAACGGGCCGGCCAGGGCGACCGCCTCACGGAACTGCGGGACCGCCGGGTCGCCGGCGGCCCGGGCGGCGTAGGCCTCCGCCAGGGCGAGCTGGACCGCGAAGTACGACGCCGACCACTCGTCGGTCAGACCCTCGCGGGCACGCTCGAGCTGACGCACGGACCGCTCGCGCAGTGCGGCCGTCCGCGCCGCCGCCGCGGACGGTGCGACGGTCAGCGCCTGGAAGCCGATCCGCGCAGCGGAGGCCGCCAGCAGCGGGGAGTCGCAGTGGTCCAGGCCGACCAGGAACGACTCGGCGACCTCGAGGCACCGCGTCTCGTCGTCGCGGAGGTCGGCCCGTCTCAGCTCCAGGAGCACCGCCGCGTCGTCGGGATGCCGGCGGGCGAGCTCGGGCGCGCTCCCCGTCCCGTCCAGCCCGTCTGCCGTCGTCTCGACGTCGCCCCGTGCCAGGGCGAGCTCTCCGTGCAGGTGCCGCCACCGCGCTCCCGGGAGCGAGAGCTCGCGGAGCTCGGCCAGCAGCCCGTCGGCCGAGTCGAGCTGGCCACCCCACAGGAGAGCCATCACGATGTCCTCGCCGCACCTGGCCTGCATGGTGCGCCGGCCCGCGGGGTCCTCGCGGTAGCCGGCCGTCGCCACGGACATCCCCTGGGCGACCTGTCCGGACTCCATCAGCCGCCCGGCCAGGAGGCCGACCGACTCCAGCGTCCACTCCACCAGGCCGGCACTCCGCGCCACGTCGATGATCTCCCCCACCGCGGCACAGGACTCGCCGACGCGACCGAGCAGCAGCAGGGCGTCGGACCTGAACATCAGGGCGAGCATGAGGGGATCGATGTCGTCGGCCGCCCGGGCCGCCTCGATCGCCCGGTCGGCGGCGTCGAGCCCGGCCACGAACGCGCCGCTCACGTTGTGCAGGAGCGCGCGGGCACCCAGGGCGTAGGCCCGCGCGGTGGTCGCGGCCTCGCCGGCGTACTCGACAGCGACCCGGACCGCCTCGGCCGCGCCCGACAGGTCGTCGTTGAAGACCGACGAGAAGCCGAGCCCGGCATAGGCGCGGCTCGCCCAGAGCGGGTCGCTGTCGGGCTCGAGCATCTCGACCGCCCGGCGGTTGAGCTCGTGGCAGCGCTGGAGGTCACCCTGGTCGGAGAACGCCCTGGCCAGCCTGAGCAGCAGCTCGACGTGGGTACATCCGGCACGGGCCTCGGCGTCGGGCACCCGGTCCCACAGCGACAACGCGCGCTCGCGGTGGGCGATGGCCTCGGCCGCGCCGATCCGCCACGCCACCTCCCCGGCCCGTACGGACGCCTCCAGCGTGCGCGGCTGGTCGTGCGCAGCGGACCAGTGGAAGGCCAACCGGCTCAGCGCAGACAGGCGCGGGTCCGGGTCGTCGTCGACCCGCGCCTGCAGCAGGGCGGCCAGCCGCGCGTGGAGCCGGGTGCGCTCGTCGGGGAGCAGGTCGTCGTACACGGCCTCGCGCAGCAAGCCGTGCCGGAACGCCAGTGAGCCGCCGTTCGCGCGCAGGAGGTTCGCGTCGAGCAGCTCACGGAGGAACCCGTCCAGCTGTGCATGGTCGAGCCCGGCCAGCTCCGCGAGGGTGTCGGGGTCCACGCGCGTGCCGTCCACCGACGCGACCCGCAGCAGCTCGCGTGGACCGTCGTCCAACGCGTCGACCCGCGCCAGGAAGAGGTCCGACAGCTGCTCGGGGATCGCCCTCGGGTCCGCGGCCGCGAGCTCCTCGGCGTAGAGCGGGTTGCCCTCCGAGCGCACCACCACCGAGCGGACCACCTCCGCGTCGGCGGCCCTCTCTCCCTGAGACTGCACGATGCCGGCGATGCTCGCCCGGTCGAGGGCCGCCAGGTCGACGTGTCGGGAGCCGGGGAACCGGCTGATCTCGGCGAGCGTCCTCCGGGCGGGATGCCGCCGGTGGAGGTCGTCGGTGCGGACGGTGAGCACGAAGAGCAGTCGCCCGCGACCCCTGCGGGAGAGCGCCACGGCGAAGTCCTGGGTCGAGCGCCCCGCCCAGTGCATGTCCTCCAGCACGAGCACGACCGGTCCCGCGGCAGCGGCCTCGAGGACGGTCTGGCGCAGGTCCTCCAGCACCCGGAAGGGCTCCGGGCTCCGTGGCACCTCCGGATCCAGCAGGGCGCTCATCCGTCGCGCGCAGGGTCGCGACTCGAGGTCGTCGAGCCGGGCGACCAGCTCGCGCATCGCCTCGAGCACCGCACCGAACGCGACACCCGCGTCGATGTCGAGACAGTGGCCGAGGAACACGCTGCAGCCGAGCTCGTCAGCACGGCGGGCCAGGTCGGTGACCAGCGTGGTCTTGCCGATCCCGGCGTCGCCACCGACGAGCACCGTCTGGGGGCTGCCGTCCAGTGCGAGGGTCAGGGCGTCGTAGAGCTCCGCGCGCTCCCGCTCCCGGCCGAGGAGAGCGAGGCTCCCGCTCTCTCCTGGCATCGGGGCCACCGCCTTGGCATGCGTGTGTCCTACTCCCGAGACCAGCCATCGTAGGCGCCGCCGCGGTGCAGCCGCCACGGAGTTGGCCCGCTCCGCGGCGCTCGGGTGCCCGTCACTCGCCGAGCATCACGTGGCCTCCCGCGGTGGTGGGGTGCCACACGTGGGGCTGGCTCGTGCCCTGCTGGGGCTGGTCACTCGGGAGGCCCGACGTGCCGGGGTCGCCCGACATCGTCAGGACGACGGTCGCGGCCACGACGGCTGCCACGGCGAGCGTGGAGACGGCGTACGGAGCGGGGTGATGCATGATCGTCGACGTACTCATGGGAGGAACTCCTGGTCCGGCGGCCGGCAGGTCCGGCCTTCGGGCCCGACGCTCGCCCTAAGGCGGGCACCCCGACATCGGGAGGATTCCCGAACCTCGACGACCCGCACCGGCTCGGGCGCGGATCGGAGGGAAAGCCGGGCGCTCGGCGCCGTCGACACGGAGGCCGACGGGCCGGACCTGTCGGGGCCGGGCCTGTCCGGACCTGTCTGGTGCGCGAGGGGGGAGTTGAACCCCCACGTCCTTTCGGACACACGGACCTGAACCGTGCGCGTCTGCCTATTCCGCCACTCGCGCCAGAAGCGGGGCAAGGCTATCCCAGCGCGCTCACCCGCCCCAAACCGACGTACGACGCTGCGGGCGCGGCAGACTCGGGATGGGTGGTGCCGTCCCGTGCCCCGATACGATCGGCCGCAACCCGGGCACACTCGGGTCGCGTCCCACCGGGGCGGGAGGAGCCGGACGACCACACGGGGCCGAAGACATGAGGGGAGGACGCGCGTGAGTGGCCTGCAACGATTCGAGCAACGCCTCGAGCAGTTCGTCTCCGGTGCCTTCGCCCGCGCCTTTCGCAGCGCGGTCCAGCCCGTCGAGATCTCGGCCGCACTCCAGCGCGAGTGCGACAACAACGCCCAGATCCTGTCCCGCCAGCGGCGGATGGTGCCCAACGACTTCCACGTCGAGCTGTCGCCGGCAGACCTCGACCGCCTCGCGCCGTACGACTCGGCCCTCGTCAAGGAGCTCACCTCGCAGCTGCAGGAACACGCGGAGAAGCAGAGCTATGTGTTCTCGGGGCCGGTCACCATCGGCTTCGAGGCTGCCGACGACCTCACCATCGGCCGCTTCCGGGTGCGCAGCGAGGCCCATGCCGCGGTCGTCAGCAACGCCACCCAGACCCAGGTCCGCCGGGCCCGTGCCTACCTCGAGGTGAACGGGACCCGACACCCGCTCCAGCCGCCGAGTCTCGTGGTGGGGCGAGGCACCGAGGCCGACCTGCGCATCAACGACCCCGGCGTCAGCCGCCGACACGTCGAGTTCGAGGTGGACGAGTCCGCCGACGGCGGCGTGGCGATCGTCGTCCAGGACCTCGGCTCCACCAACGGCATGCTGGTCGACGGCCACCGCGTCGCCAGCGCACCTCTCCGCGACGGCTCCGCGGTCCGGGTCGGGCGTACGACGCTCACCGTCCGTGTCGTCGAGGAGGAAGCCGATGTCTGAGCTGACCCTCTTCCTGATCAAGATCTCCTACCTCGCGATCCTCTGGATCTTCGTGCTGTCCGCGATCTCGGTCGTCCGCTCCGACATGTTCGGCGCCCGGGTCCCGCAGACCCCGCGTGAGGCCGCCGCGCCCAAGCCGCGGCGCCAGCCCAAGCAGAAGGCCCGCAAGGGCGCGCCGACCCACGTGCTCGTGGTCGACGGTGCCAACAAGGGCGAGCGCGCCGACCTCGCCGACGCCCCGGTCCTGATCGGCCGCGGCAACGACGCCGCCATCCGGCTCGACGACGACTACGTGTCGACGCGGCATGCCCGGATCGCCGCCAGCGGCGACCAGTGGTTCGTCGAGGACCTCGGCTCGACCAACGGCACCTACATCGGCAGCGCCCGGATCACCCAGCCGACCACGCTGGCCCTCGGGACCCAGGTCCGCATCGGCAAGACCGTCCTGGAGCTGCGGAAGTGACGTTCCGACTGCAGTACGCCGCGATCTCGGACGTCGGGCGCGTACGCAAGGACAACCAGGACTCCGGCTATGCCGGGCCCTGGCTGCTCACCGTCTGCGACGGCGTCGGCGGGGCCGCCCGCGGCGACCTGGCCTCCAGCACCGCCATCGGCCAGCTGCGCCTCCTCGACCAGCCTCCCGGCGAGGCGGACGACGAGCAGGCCCGCCTCCAGCTGGTCGACGGTGCCCTGCACCGCGCGTCCGACCACATCGGCACCCTGGTCGACGAGGAGCCGTCCCTCAGCGGCACCAGCACCACCGCCACGGTGGCGCTGTTCGACGGCGTACGCCTGGCCATGGGACATGTCGGCGACAGCCGTGCCTACCTGTTCCGCCACCACGAGATCAGCCAGCTCACCAGCGACCACACGTTCGTGCAGAGCCTCATCGACGAGGGGCGGATCTCCGAGGAGGACGCCCGCACCCATCCCCACCGCAACCTGATCCTCAAGGCCCTCGACGGCGTGCACGAGGTCGACCCCGACCTGTTCACCGTCCAGCTGACCGAGGGCGACCGGATCCTGCTGTGCAGCGACGGGGCGTCCGGTTCGCTCGACAACGGCCGCCTCGCCGACATCCTGTCGACCGGCTCGCCCGACTACGCCGCCGTCGAGCTCGTCCGCGCCAGCCTCGAGGCAGGGAGCACCGACAACGTCACCTGCATCGTGGCCGACGTCGTGCCGGCCACCGACAGCGACGTGCCGCCCACGCCGATGGTGGTCGGGTCGGCGGCCGAGCTGAAGCGCCGCCCGCGCGGCGGTACGTCGTTCTTCCGCGGCCACCGCTCGGGCGACACCGGCGAGCTCGAGCCGGTCGCCGCCGAGATCCCCGACGACCTGCCGCCCGGCGTGCCGTTCGCGATCGACACCGACCCCGAGACCGCGCGCTACGCGCCCCGCGAGCCGCGGCGTCACTCGTGGCTGCGTCGCCTGCTGGCCGTTCTCGGGATCCTCGGCATCGCGTGGATGGCCGGCGCCGTGGCGTGGGACTGGAGCCAGCACCAGTACTACGTCGGCGAGCAGGACGGCGTGGTCACGATCTTCCGCGGCATCCAGGCCGATCTCCCGGGCATCGACCTGTCACACCCCTACGAGACCAGCAACGTGCGGGTCGACCAGCTCGACGCCTACTCGGCCCACTCGGTCCAGGACGGCATCGGCGCGAACGGCCTCGCCGACGCCGAACGCACCGTGCAGCGCCTGGCGGCTCACCAGTCCCCGACCGCGTCGACGGGGGGCTGACGTGGCGACGACACGCTCCTCCCAGCCCGGTGCCCTCATGCAGTTCGTGCACCGCAGGCGCCGCGGCGCCGAGCTGTTCCTGCTCGTCCTGGCGCTCGTCGTCGGCGTGGGGGCGTATGCCTGCGTCGGGTTGGGCGTCAAGGGAGAGGTGCCCGCCGACATCGTGTCCTACGGCGGGTGGCTCGCCGCCCTGATCATCGCGGCGCACGTGACGGTGCGGATGGTCGCTCCCTACGCCGACCCCGTCCTGCTCCCGATCGTCGCCGCGCTCAACGGCCTCGGTCTCGCGGTCATCCACCGCATCGACCTCGCTCGCGGCACCCACTTCGCACGCCAGCAGCTGGTCTGGATGACCATCGGCGTCGGACTGTTCATCGCCACCCTGGTGATCCTGCGCGACCACCGGGTGCTCCAGCGCTTCACCTACACCTGCGGGCTCGCCGCGATCGTGCTGCTCCTGCTCCCGATGGCGCCCGTCGTCGGCAAGACCGTCAACGGCGCCCGCATCTGGATCCACGTCGGCTCGATGAGCTTCCAGCCCGGTGAGGTCGCCAAGGTGCTGCTGGTGGTGACCTTCGCCGGCTACCTCGTGCTCCACCGCGACGCCCTGGCGCTGGCGGGCAGACGCGTCGCGATGGTGGACCTGCCGCGCGGCCGCGACCTCGGCCCGATCCTGGCGATGTGGCTGGTCAGCCTCGGCATCCTGGTCTTCCAGCACGACCTCGGGTCGAGCCTGCTCTTCTTCGGCCTCTTCCTGATCATGCTCTACGTCGCCACCGAGCGGGCCGGCTGGCTCGTGGTCGGCGGGGGGCTGTTCGTCGCCGGCGCCTACCTCACCTACGAGTTCATCGCCCACGTGCAGGAACGCTTCCTGCTGTGGTGGAACGTCTGGGCCCACTACGGCGACGGCACCGACGACAAGGGCCGGCAGACGGTCGAGACCATGTTCGGCATGGCCTACGGCGGCCTGCTCGGACGCGGCCTCGGCCAGGGCTCACCGTGGCGGATCCCCTTCGCCGAGAGCGACTTCATCTTCGGTGCCATCGGCGAGGAGCTCGGGCTGACCGGCTCGATCGCGGTGATCCTGCTCTACGGCTTGATCGTCGAGCGCGCCCTCCGGGCGGCGCTGATCTGCCGCGACGACCTCGGCAAGCTGCTGGCCACCGGGCTCGCGGGCGCGATCGCCCTCCAGGTGTTCGTGGTGATCGGCGGTGTCACCCACCTGATCCCGCTCACCGGACTGACCACACCGTTCCTCTCCTACGGCGGGTCGTCGCTCGTGGCGAACTGGGTGATCATCGCGATCCTGCTGCGCATCTCCGACGGGGCGCGACGACCGCCGCCCGACCTGACCGTGTCCGACGACGTCGACGTCGAGACCACCCAGGTGATCAAGCTATGAGACACCACTGCCCACGCCGCCCCCGTTCGCCTCGAGGACGGAGGAGTCCTCGATGAACAAGCCGATCCGTACGGTCTCGATCTTCTGCCTGTTGCTGTTCCTGGCGTTGGCGCTGAACGCGACGTACCTGCAGTACTACCACGCAAGCGCGCTCAACGACCGGATCGGCAACGGCCGGGTGGCCGCTGCCACCTTCTCCCGCGACCGCGGTGCGATCCTGGCCGGGCGCGACGTGCTGGCCGAGAGCGTCCCGAGCAAGGACCAGTACAAGTACCAGCGCTACTACCGCCAGCCGTTCATGTACGCCCCGGTCACCGGCTGGTACACCTTCGGCAACGAGACCGGGGTCGAGCGGGCCCAGAACTCCTTCCTCTCCGGTGAGGACGACCGGCTGTTCGTGAACCGCCTGGTCGACCTGGTCAACGGCAACGCCACCAAGGGCGGCAACGTGGTGCTCACCATCGACCCGGCGGCCCAGAAGGCGGCGTTCGACGGGCTCCGGGCCCTCGGCCCGGGCATCCAGGGCGCGGTCGTGGCGATCGAGCCGGCCACCGGCAAGATCCTGGCGATGGTCTCGCTGCCGACCTTCAACCCCAACAAGCTCGCCTCCCACGACTTCAAGGCGGCGAACGCCTACGCGACCCGGCTGGCCAAGATGCCGTCGCAGCCGCTGCTCAACCGCGCCGTCCAGACCACGCTGGCGCCCGGCTCCACGTTCAAGCCCCTGACCGCCGCGGCCGCGATGCAGACCGGCCGCTACACGGCCACCACCCAGGTACCGGGAGGGCCGAGCTACCGGCTCCCCCAGTCCACCAAGGTGGTCCACAACGAGATCCCCAACTGCGGGGTCACCAAGATCCCGTTCACGCAGGCGATGCAGTGGTCGTGCAACACCAGCTTCGCGCCGATCGCCGTCGACGTGGGGGCCAACGGGATGCACAAGACCGCCGAGGGCTTCGGCTTCAACCAGAAGTACCTCGAGGACTACCCCGTCCAGGCTGTCTCGCTGTACCCCGCCGGACTGGACGAGGCCCAGACCGCCCTCTCCGGCTTCGGCCAGAGCTCGGTCACCGCGACGCCGCTCCAGATGGCGATGCTCGCGGCCGGGATCGGCAACCACGGGGTCGTCATGCGGCCGTTCCTCACCGACGAGCTCCAGTCACCGTCGCAGCAGACGCTGTCACCCGGACCCGGCGAGCAGGAGCTCCACCAGGCGGTCTCGGCCACGAGCGCCGACCAGGTCACCAAGCTGATGGTCGCGACCGTGCAGAACGGGACCGCCAAGTACGCCGCGATCCCCGGCGTCGTGGTCGCGGGCAAGACCGGTACGGCCGAGAGCGGCCGGACCAACCCCGACGGCTCCGAGGTGCCGCCGTACGCCTGGTTCGTGAGCTTCGCGCCGGCGCCCTCGCCCAAGGTGGCGGTCGCGGTGATGATCCAGCACGTCAACAGGCCCACCGACGAGATCGCCGGCGGGACGCTCGGCGGGCCGATCGCGAAGGCGGTCATGGAAGCGGTGCTGTCCCATGGCTGAGCCGACGTACGACGCCCGCACCCGCTCACCGGCCACCGCGCCGGACTCGCACAGCTCGGCTTCGAAGCACCACCGTCACGAGGGGAAGGGTCACCAGTGACTCCCGAGAACAACCCAGACGGACAGACGCTGGTCGGCGGGCGCTACGCGCTCGGCGAGCTGCTCGGCCGCGGCGGCATGGCGGAGGTCCGCAAGGGCACCGACACGCGGCTCGGACGCGTCGTCGCCGTGAAGCGTCTGCGGACCGACCTCGCCAGCGACGTCACGTTCCAGGCCCGCTTCCGACGCGAGGCGCAGAGCTCGGCCTCGCTGAACCATCCCGCGATCGTCGCGGTCTACGACACCGGCGAGGAGCAGGCCACCGACGGGTCCGGCGTCTCCCAGCCCTACATCGTGATGGAGTTCGTGGCCGGCCGGACGCTGCGCGACATCCTGCGCGAGGGCCGCAAGATCCTGCCCGAGCGGGCGCTCGAGATCACCAGCGGCGTGCTGTCGGCGCTCGACTACAGCCACCGTGCCGGCATCATCCACCGCGACATCAAGCCCGGCAACGTGATGCTCACGCCGTCCGGCGACGTGAAGGTGATGGACTTCGGCATCGCCCGCGCGATGTCCGACGCCTCCAGCACGATGACCCAGACCGCGGCCGTGGTCGGCACCGCCCAGTACCTCTCGCCGGAGCAGGCCCGCGGCGAGCCGGTCGACTCCCGCTCCGACGTCTACTCCGCCGGCTGCCTGCTCTACGAGCTGCTGACCGGGCGGCCGCCGTTCGTCGGCGACTCCCCCGTCGCGGTCGCCTACCAGCACGTCCGCGAGCCCGCCGCCCCGCCGTCCGACCACGACACCGAGGTGGCGCCCGAGGTCGACGCCATCGTGATGAAGTCGCTCGCCAAGCGGGTCGAGGACCGCTACCAGTCCGCGGCCGCCATGCGCAGCGACATCGAGCGCTACCTCGCCGGCCATCCCGTGCACGTGGTGGCGCCCCCGCTCCCGGTCGACCCCCCGACCACCGTCACCCAGCCGACGACGGTCGTCACCCCGGTCCCGCCGCCGGTCGAGGAGACGCAGGACGACGACCGCGGCACGCGGCCGGGGCTGCTGATCTTCCTGGCGCTGCTCCTGCTGCTGGTGCTCGGGCTCGCGGCCTACCTGCTGCCGAAGATGTTCGCCAGTCCCAACGACCAGGTCAGTGTCCCCGACCTCTCCGGGATGACCGAGCAGAACGCGCGCGCCGCGATCGGCGACGCAGGCCTCGACGTCGGCACCATCGACCGCACCTTCGACAACACCGTGAAGGCCAACCACGTGATCAGCCAGACCCCGGGGGCCGACGAGTCGGTGGCGCAGGGCTCCACGGTCGACTTCACCGTGTCGCTCGGCACCCACCCGACGCGCGTGCCCTACGTGATCGGCCAGTCCCGGCAGCAGGCGCAGACCGCGCTCACCGACGCCCATCTCGATCCGGTGTTCCACCAGATGAAGTCCGACCAGCCTCAGGGCACGGTCGTGAGGACCGATCCCGCCGCGAACACCCAGGTGCCGCAGGGGTCGCCCGTCGACGTGTACGTGTCCAAGGGCCCGCAGCAGGTGCCCGACGTGGTGGGCATGCAGCAGAGCGATGCCGAGAAGACGCTGCGTGACGCCGGCTACGTGCCGGTCCCCGTGCCGTCGTCGAACTCCGACAAGCCGCAGGGGGAGGTGATCCAGCAGATCCCCGGCGCCGGCCAGCGCGAACCGCAGGGCACCCAGATCACGATCGTGATCTCCTCCGGACCGAGCACGCCGCCGACCACGCCCACGTCGCCGACCACGAGCACCACCTCGCCCCCGACCACCCCACCGTCGTCACTGGGTCCCTCGGCCAAGCCTCCGTCCTGAGCGCGGAGGCGGGCCGGGCTCAGCTCGAGGGACTGGCGCCGCTCGAGGGGAGCACGTGGGCGTAGGACATGCCGACCAGCCCGTCGTAGGCCGGCGCGGTGATCTTGTCCTCGACCTGCTCGTCCCAACCCACGGAGATCTCGGGGTCGGCGGCGTCCTGGCGGTAGACCTGCAGGTAGGGGTCGCGGGCGATCTCGGCGGTGAGCGCCCCCGGGTCGCCGACGGCCGAGATCACGTAGGGCTGGCTGTAGGGGATCCCCTGCAGCTGGACGGAGTTGCCGATGCAGCGGATCCCGGTCGTGCTGACCACCCGCTGACCCTGGATCGTGACCGCCTGGGCTCCGGCCTTCCACATCGCGTTGACGACGGCCTGGATGTCCTGCTGGTGCACGATGAGGAGCTTGGGGTCGACCGTCGAGCTCGAGGTGACGTCACTGGGAGCGTCGGAGAGGGTCACGGTCACGCCGGGGCCGACCTGGGCGAGCAGACCGGCCGGTCCGCGCATCTCGGCGGCGTGGCGGTTGACGGCGCGCACCTGCTTGTCGCCGATGGAGCCGCTGAGCAGGGAGATCTGCCCGTTCAGGGCCGACAGCTTCGCGTTCAGGCCGTCGACCCGCGTGGCGTCGTACTGCACCATCGAGGCGAGGTCGGTGAACCGGCCCGGCCGCAGGTCGGTGCCCTCGCTGCTGTGGGCACTGACCACGAAGAGCGCTCCGCTCAGGAGCCCCACCACGGGCGTCGCGACGCGCCAGACCAGCGACCGGCGCGGACGCCGGGGCTCCGCGTCTGCCGGCGCGTCGCCCGGTGGTCGTGAGCGCAGGCCGGGGAGCCTCCGCTGGGGTCGTGCCGCCATGCCGACTAAGGTAACCCGCGTCGTCAGAGAGGACGCCATTCCGGCGTCGGTTGCGTGGAGGAGTGCCGGTGGCCAAGCTCAAGGCCCAGCAGAAGTTCGTGGACCCCGACCGGGGCCCGCTGGTGAGCGCGCGCTTCGTGATCGCGATCCTGCTGATCCTGATCGGCATCGCCTGGATGGTCTACTACTACACCCAGGTCCGGGTCGACCCCACCGCCGTCCCGACCCCCAAGGCGGGCTCGCCGGCCTTCATGGCCGACCTCAAGGACTGGAACTACGCGATCGGCTTCGGGCTGATCCTGATCGGGCTGCTGCTGTGTGCCCACCCCTCCACGCCGCTCGGTCGTGACCGGGGCGTCGTGGTCGGCATGCTGACCTGCTTCCTGTTCGGGCTGCTGTGGATCTGCACGTTCTACGTGCTCTCGGGCGAGCAGCTGCCGAAGGTGCCGATCTTCAACGACCTCGACCAGTACAACCTGGTCGTCGGGATCGGCTTCATGGCCGTCGGCTTCGCCTTCGCCACGCGCTGGGAGTGAGTGCGCGGCGGGCGAGCTCTTGCGAGGGACGAGCGACACGGCCCGGTCGCCGGTCCGTGACCTGGTCACGCCGTACCCCTCGTCCGCCGGCCACCCACTCCCGGAGTTTCCACACCTGTGGACTCACCTGTGGAGAATGACAGGCGTGTAGTTCTCCCCAGGGTTGTCCCCAGCTGGGGACGAGTCAGGTGAGCACCGCCGTGCGGGTCACGACGGCCACGACCACGAGCAGGCTGACCACCGCGAAGCCGGCGCCCTGCCACGCCGTACGCCGCTGCCGGGGCGCGTAGGCCAGGATCGTGGCCAGCACGACGCCCCCGACGAAGCCGCCGAGGTGGCCCTGCCAGGAGATGTTCGAGCCGCCGAAGAACGTGAGCGCGACGTTGAGCCCGATCCAGACCAGCAGCTGGCTCATGTCGGCGCGGACCTTGTAGGCCATCACGAGCAGCGCGCCCATCAGTCCGAAGATCGCCCCGGACGCGCCGAGCGTCGGGGTGTACTCGCCGGAGAGCCAGTAGACGGTGGCCGACCCGACCAGCCCGGAGAGCAGGTAGAGCCCGGCATAGCGCAGCCGGCCGAGCACGAGCTCGAGCTGTGGTCCGAGCACCCACAGGGCCACCATGTTGAAGCCGATGTGCAGCAGCTGGACCTGGGTGAACATGCTGGTGACCAGCTGCCAGGTCGCACCGTCGCTGACGCCCGGGAGCCAGGTGCCGCCGTTGGCCGTGCACGCGGCGTGCGAGACGTCGAACCCGCCGCCCTGGACCACGCACAGTCCCTTGGGGCGCAGGGCGAGCCTGTCGACCCACTGGCTGCCGGCGCCGCCGGTCGCCAGGATCAGGAACCAGACGGCCGCGTTGATCGCGATCAGCGTCATCGTCACGACGCCCTGGCGGGTCGGCCGCAGACCGCCGTACGGCGTGCGGGCGGCGCGCGTCTCCTTGCGACCCTCGGACACGCAGGTCGGGCACTGGAAGCCCACCGCTGCGTCGCGCATGCAGTCGGGGCAGATCGGACGTCCGCACCGCTGACACGCGATGTAGGTCTCGCGGTCGGGGTGCCGGTAGCAGGTGGGAACGCCGGCGGGGTCTCCCGCCGGCGCCGTCCCTGGTCCGTCGGTGGTGCTCAGGAGCCCGTGACCTCGACGCTCTCGATGACCACCGGCTCGACCGGGCGGTCACCGCCGCCGGTCGGGGTCGTGGCGATCGCGTCGACCACGTCGCGCGACTCCTGGTCGGCGACCTCTCCGAAGATCGTGTGCTTGAAGTTCAGCCACGGCGTCGCGCCGACGGTGATGAAGAACTGCGACCCGTTCGTGCCCGGGCCGGCGTTCGCCATGGCGAGCAGGTAGGGCTTGTCGAAGACGAGCTCGGGGTGCGGCTCGTCCTTGAAGGTGTAGCCGGGACCGCCGGTGCCGGTCCCGAGCGGGCAGCCGCCCTGGATCATGAAGCCGCCGATGACGCGGTGGAACGTCAGCCCGTCGTAGTAGGGGACGCCGGACCGGCCCGCGTCGTCGCGGTAGTCCTTGGTGCCCTCGGCCAGACCGACGAAGTTCGCCACGGTCTCGGGTGCGTGGTTCGGGAACAGGTTGATCGTGATGTCGCCCCGGTTGGTCTTCAGGACGGCCTGCTGGTCAGCCATGTCTGCCTCTCGCCTGTGGGTAGCTGGTGCGCTGCCGATCCTCCCACGCACGACAACTCCCGTGGCCACCGCCCGCGTCCGCGGTAGGGGTCGCCCTGTTGGGTACGGGGCGGACATGATGGGATGGGTAGACAGACGAGAGGGAGATGCGCCATGGGCATCCGCCGTAACAAGACGATGATCGAGCAGGCCGCCGACTACGTCGAGGCCGCGGTCGAGACTGCGCGCGAGAAGGCCGGGCCCGCGATCGCCGACGCGATCGAGAAGGCCGGCCCCGTGCTGGCCGACGCCAAGGACAAGGCCGGCCCGGCTCTGGCCGAGGCCCGCGACAAGGCCGCACCCCTGGTCGCCGCCGGCGTGGCGGCCGCCTCGGCCCAGGCCTCCAACGTCGCAGACCTGGCGTCGGAGAAGGCCGGTGAGCTGCAGGACAAGATCACGGGCGAGCCGAAGAAGAAGCACACGTTCCGCAAGATCCTGATCATCACCGGCGTCGCCGCGCTGCTCGGCTTCGTGGCCAAGAAGCTGGCGTCGCGCGGGCAGCCGGACAACTGGCAGTCCTCCTACACCCCGCCGCCTCCGCCCGGAGCGTCGTCCGACACGCCGATCTTCGACGCCGCGGCCGCAGCCTCCGACGACGAGGCGACGCCCGACGACGACGGCGGCGCAGGGCCCGACGAGGCCCTCGCGGACGCCGCGGAGGGGCCGCACGCGGTCACCACGCCCGACGATCCGGCCGACGTGGTCGAGGTCGACGCCGAGAAGCCGTCGTCCAAGTCCTGATCTAGGACGTCACAGCAGTACGCCGGGACCGGCCGCGGGAGAGATCCTGCGGCCGGTTCTCTGCTATCCAGGCGTCGATCCGCTCCCACCAGCCGAAGAGCCACTCGATCTGCTCGTCGCGCTCCGAGGGGATCTCCTCCCGCGGCACCTGCCACCACCGCATCACGATCACCTTGTCCATCGGGAGCTCGCGCCACACGTCGCGAACGGTGAGCATGTGGTCCAGCCCGGTATGGGCGACCAGCACCACGTCGGCGTCCGGGGCCGCCTCGAGAGCGGCCAGGAAGCCGCCCGGTCGCGGGGCCAGGACGTGGGTCATCCGCGAGGCCCGGTCGGCCATCCGGTGCAGGCCACGACCGCGCAGCCGCTCGATGCCACGGCGGCGGCGCTCGGGGGTGAAGTTGCCGCCCTCGGGGAAGATCACGAAGGCGTCGTTCTCGTCGAGGCCGCGAGCGAGGTCGGCGATCTGCGACTCGTAGTCCTGCCCCTGCGCCGGGTTGGTCTGGATGAAGCGCGCCGGCAGGCGCCGGAGGACGACGTCGACGACCGGGTCCCACGCCATCGTGTCCTTGAGCACGACGCGCGGCTCGCGCCCGTACCAGTCCATGAGGGTGTGGATCAGCGTGAAGGAGTCACCCGGGCCGGCATGGCGGCAGGCCACGATCAGCGGCGTCCCCGGGTGGGCGTCGGGGCTCGGACCCTCGGTCTCGATCCGGAGCGCGAGCACCCGCCGCGCCTCGGTGAACACGACCCACATCAGGCCCTGGACGAGGTCGTAGTGGATGCCCTCGAAGTACGGCGTCCTGATCCGCCGGCCGAACCCGGAGGCCAGCCACAGCCCGAAGAGCACGACGAGCAGGAGGCTCTCGGCGGTGACGCCGACCACGAGCATCCACAGCAGCCGCAGCGCCCGCCACCGACCGGGCAGCACCGGAGCCAGGGCGGCCGCGACGATCAGCCACAGCGGCAGCGTGCTCCACAAGACGATGGCCAGGCCGATCATCGCCGGCGCGATCACGCACCGGCGCAGGACCCACCTCATGCGACGCCGGCCAGGTAGTCCCGTGACGCCTCGTAGCTGGCGCCGATGCGGGTGGCGACCTGCGAGAAGTCGCGGTGAGCCAGGAGCGAGTCGTCGCGGGCGGACGTACCCCGCGCCGGGAGGACGTGCACCTCGACGCCCTCGGGCACCTCGGCCAGCTCGCGGGCGAAGCGGTGGCGGCGGGCGATCTCGAAGGAGACCCGGGCGACCTGCCAGGGCCGGGTCGGCACCGTCAGCGGCCGGTCGATCCGTCCGACCTGGAGCACGAAGACCCGGTCTGCTCCCAGGAGCACAGCCCGGCCGAGCGGGATGGAGTTCACGATGCCGCCGTCGAGGAAGTGCTCGTCGCCCACGCGGGCCGGAGGCAGCAGGCCCGGTACGGCGGCGCTCGCCATGATCGCGTCGACCAGCCGACCGCTGTCGAACCAGTGCTCCGCGGCGCGCTCGATGCTGGCCGCGCAGACCTGGAACCGGACGGCCAGGTCCTCGAAGGTGGTCTCGCCGAACTCCTCGACGAGCCGCTGCTGCAGCGGCGCGGAGGAGTAGATGTGGGTGCCGGTCGAGACCGCCCGTCGTACGGTGCGCAGCGGCCGGTCCGAGACGGCACGCATGGTCTCGGCGTCCTGCCACAGGTCGGTGAGCCGGTCGATCACAGCCGGCGTCGGGTCGCGGGCGACCATGGCGCCGTTGAGCGCCCCGACGCTCGTCCCGAGCACCAGGTCGGGCGCGATGTCGACCTCGAAGAGGGCCCGCAGCATCCCGACCTCGGCCGCGCCGAGCACGCCACCGCCACCGAGCACGAACGCCGTCGTCATGGGGCCATTGTCGGGTAGTCCGTGACGAAACTGTCGTTCTGGAGGCCTCCGAACGACCGAAAGGTCACGGACTAGCCCGGAGTGGCGACGAGCTCGGGGTGCTCGGCGCGGATCCGGCGGGTGACGACGTGCTCCACCCAGAAGATCACCAGGGGCACCAGGCCGGCGATCATCACCAGCAGCGCGAACGGGACGGACCAGCGGGTCTGGCGCCAGAGCAGGAACGAGACGATCACGTAGGCGATGAAGATCCAGCCGTGGGCCAGCCACAGGATGCTCCACTGCTCGCCCCACTGCTGGAGCGACGAGCCCTCGGTCGCGAAGTGGCGCGCCGGGAACACGACCAGGGCGCAGAAGGCGAGCAGGACACCGACCACCATCGCCAGCACGCGGTAGGCGACGAACAGGCCTTTCGAGACGGACACGGCGTCGAACCTACCCGGCGGGGCCAGCGCCTCCGTGGCGAGGGCGTTCGAGCACGTCCTCGGTCAGCCAGCGCCACCACATGAAGATGGCGAAGGCACCGAACACCCACCATTGGAAGGCGTAGAGCAGGTTCCGCAGCCCGGTCGAGGCGTCGGCCCCCGGGAGGTGCTCGGCCGAGGCCGGCGCCAGCCCGCCCGTGCCGGCCGCAGCCGCGGCCCCACCCGGGACCGCGCGGTCGGTCGCGATGACGTAGCCGCTGTAGAGGTCGCGGTGCGTGCGCTGCAGGAGGGCGGTGACGCTCAGCTCGGGCAGTACGGCGTCGGAAGGGTCGTCATCGGGTGCACCGGTGTCCTCCGACGGCTGCAACAGCCCGACGAGCGCCGCGGCACCGTGCGGCGCGGCCGGAGCCTGGCCGGGATCGGTCAGCCAACCGCGGACCACCGGGATCTCGGAGCCCGAGGCCGTCACGACCGGCGTCACCACCCAGTACCCGGTCTGACCCTGGCGCTGCCGCCCGGAGACGAACACGGTGCCGGACGGGTCCCAGGTGCCCTGGACGGTCACCGGTCTGCCCAGGCCGTCTCCGGGGTACGCCGCGTCCGGGCCGAGCACCGAGTCGAGGGGGACCGGCGACAGCCGCGTGACCGACGCGGCGCTGTCGTCGCGGTGCGACTGCCACACGTCGTACTGCCAGCGGCCGAGGAGCACCGTCGCGACCACCGCGGCCACCATCAGCAGGTGGATGCCCCAGTAGCGCGGGGCGAGGGCCCGCGCCGCGGGGCGGACGGCGAGGTCGGGCGACACGGGGTCAGGCTACGCACCGCCGCCACGACGCCGGAGCGTCAGGCGGCCCAGGAGGGCGATCGGCGGAAGGTGGGTGGAGCCTAGGGGACTCGAACCCCTAACCCCCTGCTTGCAAAGCAGGTGCGCTACCAATTGCGCCAAGGCCCCTCGGCCGGCCGGTCGGTGCGACCGGGCCGGGGTGGGTGGTGCTCAGCTCAGGGACGGTCGACGCGGTCGGTCGCCTCGGCCCACAAGGCCTGCTCGCGCTGCCCCTCGTCGAGCTTCTTCTTGGCGAAGAGCACGCCCGCGGCGGCCAGGGCGATGAGGAGGATCTTCTTCACGGCGACTCCCGTCCATGGTGAACCAGTGGGCCTAACAGGACTTGAACCTGTGACCTCTTCCTTATCAGGGAAGCGCTCTAACCGTCTGAGCTATAGGCCCGGATGTGGCCGCCGCCGGGCTGGTGGCCTGCGACCGTGGCGCCCGCCTCGGCGACCGCGCGGGAAGGTTACCGCAGCGGCCGACGGCCGCCCAAAACCGCGTCCGGTGGACGGTTCGGGTCAGGCCTGGTCCTCGGCCAGGGTGACCTCGATGCCGCCGAGGAGCGACGCCGCCATGTTGTAGAGGAACGCCCCGAGGGTCGCGATCGCCGTGATCAGGACGACGTCGATGACCGAGACGAGCATCGTGAAGCCGAGCACCCGCGACATGCCGAGGTAGTCCTCGATGTTGAACGTCGAGGTGTTGTTGCCGCTCGACAGCGTGTCGGAGACCGTGTTGTTGATCGAGCTCCACACGCCCGCGGCGCTGAGCACGGACCACACCATGAAGACCGACACGACCGTCACGATGCCGAAGGCGATCGCCAGCAGGAACGACACCTTCATCACCGACCACGGGTCGATCCGGCTGAGACGGAGCCGAGCCCGGCGCGGGCCGCGCACGGGTGCCGGCGTACGACGGGCGGGCTCGCGCGCCGGGGCGGGCGCGATCGGTGCCTGGGTCTGGATCGTCTGCGTCTCGGCGGGCGGCACCGCCCTGAGCTCGGCGGCCCTGCGCTCGGCAGCCTGACGCTCGGCGGCGAGGCGCTCGGCCTCACGGCGGTCGGCCTCCTCGCGCTCACGCTGAGCGGTGAGCTCAGGAGGCGGCGGCGGCAGGACCCGGCCCGAGCTCTTCTGAGCCTGGCCGGTCGCGCGCCGCTCGTCGGAGGCACTGATCCGGCGCTGGAGCCGCTCGGAGAGCGGGATCCGCGCGGTGTCCTGATGGTCTGGGCGCGTCTGGACAGGTGCCTGCTCGGCAGAGCGCTCTGTCATCAGCCCTCACTCTCTGGATCGACAGCAGGTCCGTTCTCGGACTCGGACGACTCCTCGGAAGACGCCGTTCCGCTCTCGATTGTTGCATCCGTACCCATATCGCGCGATTCGTCACCACCCTCGGTGGACTCGTCGGCGCCCTCCACGGCCGCCTCGACCACCTCGGGGGTCTCCACCGAGCGGGTGACCACGGCGACGGCGTCGTCGGCCTTGGGGGTGACGAACTTGACGCCCATGGTGTCGCGCCCGGTGGCGCGGAACTCGGCGTTGATGGGGCTGCGCACGACCTGGCCCGCCTGCGTGATGGAGAGGATCTCGTCGCCCTCGACCACGATGAACGCGCCCACGAGACCACCGCGGTCCTCGTTGGCCAGCGACATGGTCTTGATCCCGAGACCGCCTCTGGACTGCTGGCGGTAGTCGCTGATCCGGGTGCGCTTGGCGAACCCACCGTCGGTCATGGTGAAGACGTACTGCGGCTCGACCTCGGCCGCGCTCTCGGCGTCACCGTCCTGGGCGTCGGCCCGGGCGTCGGCCTGGGCCTCGGCGGCGACCTGCTCGGCGCGGATCACCGACATCGAGAGCACCTCGTCGCCGCTGCGGAACTTCATGCCGGTCACCCCCGAGGTGGCCCGGCCCATCGGCCGGAGCTGGGTGTCGTCGGCACGGAAGCGGATCGCCTGACCCTTGCGGGAGACCAGCAGGATGTCGTCGTCGGGACCGACCAGCTCGGCACCGATCAGCTCGTCGTCGTCCTCGCGGAAGTTGATCGCGATCACGCCGGCCTGCCGCGGGCTGTTGTAGTCGCCGAGGCGGGTCTTCTTGACCAGACCGTTGCGCGTGGCGAGCACGAGATAGGGCTGCTGCTCGTAGTCGCGGATCGCCAGGACCTGCGCGATGTCCTCGTCGGGCTGGAAGCTGAGCAGCCCGGCGACGTGTCCACCCTTGGCGTCGCGCGACGCCTCGGGGAGGTTGTAGGCCTTGGTGCGGTAGACGCGACCGGCCGTGGTGAAGAACAGCAGCCAGTGGTGGTTGGTGGTGGCCATCAGGTGCTGGACGACGTCGTCGCCGCGCAGCGTCGCTCCCCGCACGCCCTTCCCGCCGCGCTTCTGCGTGCGGTAGGCGTCGGAGCGGGTCCGCTTGGCGTAGCCGCCGCGGGTGATGGAGACGACGAGCTCCTCGTCGGGGATCAGGTCCTCCATCGAGAGGTCGCCGTCGGCGGCCATGATCTGCGTACGGCGGTCGTCGCCGTACTTCTCCACGATCTCGGCCAGCTCGTCCTTGACGATCTCGCGCTGGCGGGCCTCGTTGGCCAAGATGTCCTCGAGGTCGGCGATCGTGACCTCGAGCTCGGCCAGGCGGGCGATGATCGCCTGGCGCTGGAGGGCCGCGAGCCGGCGCAGCTGCAGGTCGAGGATCGCCTGCGCCTGCACCTCGTCGATCTCGAGCAGCTCCATCAGCCCGGTGCGGGCGTCGTCGACGTCGGGGGAGCGCCGGATCAGGGCGATCACCTCGTCGAGCGCGTCGAGGGCCTTGACCAGGCCCCGCTGCACGTGGGCGAGCCGCTGGTTCTCCTCGAGGCGGTAGCGGCTACGGCGCTGGATGACCTCGATCTGGTGGGCCACCCAGTTGCTGATGAACTGGTCGACGGTCAGCGTGCGGGGGACGCCGTCGACCAGGGCCAGCATGTTGGCGCTGAAGTTGGTCTGGAGCTCGGTGTGCTTGAGCAGGTTGTTGAGGACGACCCGCGCGACGGCATCACGTCGCAGCACCACGACCAGTCGCTGGCCGGTACGGCCCGACGAGTCGTCGCGCACGTCGGAGATGCCCTGGACCTTGCCGGAGTCGGCCAGCTCGGCGATCTTCAGGGCGAGGTTGTCGGGGTTGACCATGTAGGGAAGCTCGGTGATCGAGAGGATCGTGCGGCCCTTGGAGTCCTCGTCGATCTCGATGACCGCGCGCTGCGTCACCGACCCGCGGCCGGTGCGGTAGGCCTGCTCGATGCCCTCGCGGCCGATGATCAGCGCGCCATTGGGGAAGTCGGGACCCTTGATCCGCTCGACCAGAGCGTCCTGGAGCTCCTCGCGGGTGGCGTCGGGGTGGTCGAGTGCCCAATGGGCGCCCTCGGCGACCTCGCGCAGGTTGTGCGGAGGGATGTTGGTGGCCATGCCGACCGCGATGCCGGCGGAACCGTTGACCAGGAGGTTCGGGTAGCGGGCCGGGAGGACCACCGGCTCCTGCGAGCGGCCGTCGTAGTTGGGCTGGAAGTCGACGGTCTCCTCGTTGATCTCCCGGACCATCTCCATGGCCAGCGGCGCCATCCGGCACTCGGTGTAGCGCATGGCGGCGGCGGAGTCGTTGCCCGGGGAGCCGAAGTTGCCCTGACCCTGGACGAGGGGGGCGCGCATCACCCAGGGCTGCGCGAGCCGGACGAGGGTGTCGTAGATCGCGGTGTCGCCGTGGGGGTGGTACTGCCCCATCACGTCGCCGACGACGCGCGAGCACTTGGAGAAGCCGCGGTCGGGACGGTAGCCGCCGTCGAACATCGCGTAGAGCACCCGCCGGTGCACCGGCTTGAGGCCGTCACGCACGTCGGGCAGCGCCCGGCCGACGATCACCGCCATCGCGTAGTCGATGTAGGAGCGCTGCATGGAGGTCTGCAGCTCGATCGGCTCGATCCGTCCGCCGGGTCCCTCGGGAGGTGTGGTGCCGGTGGGGGTGTCAGTCACGTGTCTGGTTCTCTCTCGTCACATCTGGTCGTGTCTAGGCGAATCTAGTAATTCCGCAAGACTTCTAGATATCGAGGAATCGGACGTCCTTGGCGTTGCGCTGGATGAACGAGCGCCGCTGCTCGACGTCCTCGCCCATCAGGATCGAGAAGATCTCGTCGGCGTGGGCGGCGTCCTCGAGGGTCACCTGGAGCATCAGCCGCTGGTCGGGGTTCATGGTGGTGTCCCACAGTTCCTCGGCGTTCATCTCCCCGAGACCCTTGTAGCGCTGGACGGGGTTCTCCTTGGGCAGCTTCTTGCCCGACTCGAGCCCGTCGCGCATCAGCGCGTCGCGCTCGGAGTCGGAGTAGACGAACTCGTGCTCGGCCGGCTTGTTCCACCGCAGGCGGTAGAGGGGCGGCTGCGCCATGTAGACGTAGCCGTGCTCGATCAACGGCTTCATGAACCGGAACAGCAGCGTCAGCAGCAGCGTGTTGATGTGGTGGCCGTCGACGTCGGCATCGGCCATCAGCACGATCTTGTGGTAGCGCAGCTTCTCGAGCGTGAACTCCTCGTGGATGCCGGTGCCCAGGGCCGAGATGATCGACTGGACCTCGGTGTTGGCCAGCACCTTGTCGATGCGGGCCTTCTCCACGTTGAGGATCTTGCCCCGGATCGGCAGGATCGCCTGGACCCGGGGGTCGCGACCCTGGCGCGCCGACCCACCGGCGGAGTCGCCCTCGACGATGAAGACCTCGCACTCCTCGGGGTTGGTCGACTGGCAGTCGGCCAGCTTGCCGGGCAGGCTGCCGCTGCCCAGCAGGCCCTTGCGCCCGCGGGCGAGGTCGCGCGCCTTGCGGGCGGCGATCCGGGCGCTGGCCGCTGCCTGCGCCTTGCGCACGATGTCGCGACCCTCGGCGGGGTTCTGCTCGAGCCAGGCGCCGAAGTGGTCGTTGACGACGCGCTGGACGAAGCCCTTGGCCTCGGTGTTGCCGAGCTTGGCCTTGGTCTGTCCCTCGAACTGCGCGTCGGTGAGCTTGATCGAGATGATCGCGGTCAGGCCCTCGCGCACGTCGTCACCGGAGACCCGGTCCTCGCGCTTCTTGATCAGGCCCCACTCCTCGCCCCAGTGGTTGACCAGCGAGGTCAGGGCCGAGCGGAACCCTTCCTCGTGGGTGCCGCCCTCGGGCGTGTTGATGGTGTTGGCGAAGGTGTGGACCGACTCGGTGAAGGAGACGTTCCACTGCATCGCGACCTCGAGGCTGAGGTCCTGGGTCGAGCCCTGGGCCCCGGCACTCTGCTCGGCCTCGAACGAGATCACCGTCGGGTTCGCCAGCGCCTTGCGCTTGTTGAGGTACTCGACGAAGTCGACGAGCCCGCGGTCGTAGCGGAAGGTCTGCTCGATGCCGCCCGCCTCGCCCTCGTGGATCGCGTCGGCGCCCACGCCGTCGACCTGGTGGGACACCGTGTCGTCCTGCACCGCCTCGAGCACCTCGGCCGCCGCCGGACGCTCGTCGCGGACCACGATCTCGAGGCCCTTGTTGAGGAAGGCGTACTCGCGCATCCGCGCGGTGATCGTCTCGAGGGAGTACGACGTGGTCTCGAAGACGTCGGGGGAAGCCCAGTAGGTGACGGTCGTGCCGGTGCGCTCGCCCGGCTCCAGCTCACGCACGTCCTCGAGCTCGCCGTCGGGCTCACCGACGGTGAACGTCTGGCGCCAGAGGTGACCGCGGTTCTTCACGTCGACCACGAGCCTGCTGGACAGTGCGTTGACGACGCTGACGCCGACGCCGTGGAGACCACCGGAGACCTTGTAGCCGCCACCGCCGAACTTGCCGCCGGCGTGGAGCACGGTGAGCACGGTCGTGACGGCCGGAAGCTCCTGGCCGGGCGCGGTGTCGGTCGGGATGCCGCGGCCGTTGTCCTCGACCCGGACACCCCCGTCGGCCAGCAGCGTGACCACGACGCGGTCGCAGTAGCCGGCCAGGGACTCGTCGACGGCGTTGTTGACGATCTCCCAGATCAGGTGGTGGAGGCCGCGCTCACCGGTGGAGCCGATGTACATGCCGGGGCGCTTGCGGACCGCCTCGAGGCCCTCGAGGACCTGGATCGCCGACGCGTCGTACTCGACGCCGTTGGGCGGCTCGGGCAACGCGGGTGCGGGGACGGACTCGGGGACGGACGGCTCGGGAGTCTCGTCGCTCACACGCACCTCTTCGTCGGGGTCGCAGCGGCCGGGAGGGCCACCCACGACCGGGCTCTCACATGGAACGGACCGCGTGCGGACGAGCGCGCGGCCTCGATGTCCATGATAGCCGCTCACGGGCCTCTCTCCACGTCTCCACCCCGCGGATGGGGGGATCTGTGGACGAAATCAGCCCGTAGACGGGCCGAGAACCCGGATCGGAGGCCCTCGCGGGGGTGCGGATATGTCCCCATACGTACCGACGGTCCTCAGATCGGCACATCGCGGGGTGTGTCCGGCGTCGCTCCGGCCCGGGCTCAGCCGTAGGTGTCGCGGGGCCCCCGACCGCCGCGGACGGTGCGCTGCCCGTGCTTCCACGACGGCGCGTGGGGTCCGAGCACCTCGATCACCACGACCGTGCCGTGTCCGAGGTCCTCGTTGAGCCGGCGTACGACGGTGGGGGCGAGCAGGCGCAGCTCGGTGGCCCACTGGGTCGAGTCGGTGCGCACCACGAGGCGTCCGTCGGCGAACGACTCGGCCTTGCTGTGGGCGCCGATCTCGGGCCCGACCAGCTCGGCCCAGCGAGCGAACATCGAGGCGATCTTGAGGTCGACCTGCCACCCGTGGTCGTCGACCATCCGGGTCAGCGCCGTGTCGAGGGTCTGCGGGTCGCGGTCGTCGGGGTGAGCACCCGAGACCCGCCCCGTGCGGGCGGAGCGGTCGGCCCGGCGCACGGCCTTCTTGCGTCCGGGTGTCGAGCGCGCGGTGGCACGGGCCAGGGTGCGGGCCAGGTCGAGCCCGTCGTCGCTCCGCTCCTTCTCCGGCGGAGACGGTGCCGGCTCGACCGGCGGCTCAGTCGTCACGACGGACGTCACCTCCCGCGACCTGGTAGCGCACGCCGGCCAGCTTCTCGGGCACGTCGGCCGCGACGGCCGCGGTCACGAGCACCTGCTCCGCCCCGGCGACGAGCTCGGCCAGCTGGGCGCGGCGCTCGGAGTCGAGCTCGGCGAAGACGTCGTCGAGGATCAGGATCGGGTCGTCGCCGTCGGCCCGGACCAGGTCGTACGACGCGAGCCGCAGCGCGAGCGCGAACGACCAGGACTCGCCGTGGGAGGCGTAGCCACGCACCGGCAACCGCTGCTCGCCGTTGCCCAGGGACAGACTGAGCTCGTCGCGGTGCGGCCCGACCAAGGAGACGCCGCGGTCGAGCTCGTCGGTGCGCCGGACCTCGAGCTCGGCCAGGAGCCGCTCGGTCAGGTCGGCGCGGTCGGTGAGCCCGTCGAGCTCGAGGCTGGGCTGGTAGGTCAGTCCGGCATCGTCCGTGCCGGCTCCGCGTGCCACCGTCGCGTAGGCGTGCCCGACGTAGGGACGCAGCTCGTCGACCAGGCGGAGCCGCTCGGCCAGCAGCTCGCCACCCGTGCGAGCCAGGTGGGCGTCCCACACACCCAGCGTCGACAGGGCCGAGCTCTGCGAGGTCGACCCGCGGCGTGCGGCGCCGGCGGTCTTGAGCAGGGAGTTGCGCTGCTTGAGGATCCGGTCGTAGTCGGCGCGGACTCCGGCCAGCCGCGGCGTCCGCATCACCAGCAGGTCGTCGAGGAAGGCACGGCGCCCGGAGGGGTCTCCCTTGACCAGGGCCAGGTCGTCGGGCGCGAAGATCACGGTGCGGACCAGGCCGACCAGCTCACGCGCCCGCGGCAGGTCGGCACGGTTGACCCGCGCCCGGTTGGCCTTGCCGGGGTTGATCTCGATCTCGAGCACGGCCTGGCGCCCGTCGCGGACCACCGCGGCCCGGACGAGGGCCCGCTCCGCACCGGCGCGGACCAGCGGCGCATCGGAGGCGACGCGGTGGGAGCCGAGACGGGCGAGGTAGTCGATCGCCTCGACCAGGTTGGTCTTGCCCTGCCCGTTGCGGCCGATGAACGCCGTGGCCCCGGGCTCGAGGGACACCTCGGCGGTGGCGTAGGACCGGAAGTCGACGAGCGTCAGGTGAGCGACGTACACGTCGCCCCCCTCTCGACGTCGTCCCGCTCGGCGTGGACCATTCAGCTGGTCGGTGAGGCGTCGCCGCCAGGAGGCGCCTCGGTCTTCACCGCGTGACCACCGAACTGGTTGCGCATCGCCGCGATCGCCTTCATGGCGGGGCTCTCGTCCTGCTGGGAGACGAAGCGGGCGAACAGCGACGCGGCGATGGCCGGCATGGCGACCCCGTGGTCGATCCCGGCCTCGACGGTCCAGCGGCCCTCGCCGGAGTCGGCGGCGTAGCCGGCGATCTTCTCGAGGTGGGCATCGTCCTTGAGCGCCTCGACCAGCAGGTCGAGCAGCCAGGACCGGATCACGGTGCCCTCGCGCCAGGAGTCGAACACCTCGGTCACGTTGTCGACGAGGTCGACCTTCTCCAGCAGCTCCCAGCCCTCGGCGTAGGCCTGCATGATCGCGTACTCGATGCCGTTGTGGACCATCTTCGCGAAGTGACCGGCTCCCGGCTGCTTGCCCGCGTGGACGAAGCCCGACTCGCCCTCGGGCTTGAGTGCATCGAAGGCGGGCTGCACCTTCGCGACGTTCGCGTCGGAGCCGCCGCACATCAGGGCGTAGCCGTTCTGGAGACCCCAGACGCCACCGGAGACGCCGCAGTCGACGAACCCGATGCTCTTCGCCGCCAACAGGTCGGCGTTGATCGCGTCGTCGGTCCACTTGGAGTTGCCGCCGTCGACGACGAGGTCGCCCTCACCGAGGAGCTCGGCGAGCTCCTTGACGGTGTCGCGCGTCGGGTCGCCGGCCGGCACCATGACCCACACGACCTTGGGGCTCGGCAGCTGCTCGACCATCGCGGCCAGGCTGTCGACGTCGGAGACGTCGGGGTTGCGGTCGTAGCCGACGACGGTGTGCCCGGCGTTGCGCAGCCGGGTACGCATGTTGCCGCCCATCTTGCCGAGGCCGATGAGTCCCAGTTCCATGGCGGTGCTCCTCGCGAGGATGGTCAGGAGAGCAGGCGGCGCGGCATCAGCAGGTAACGGAATCCGGTCTCACCGGCCGCCGCGGGGCCCCGGTCACCGTCGGGGCCACTGTCTCCCATCGAACCACTGATGACAACCGGCTTGGTGCTGACGGTGAACGCGAGCTCGACGACGGCCTCGTCGATGACCTGGAGGCCGTCGAGGAGGTACTGCGGGTTGAAGCCGGTGGTGATGTCGTCACCCTCGATGGTCGCCTCGATCGACTCGCTCGCCTGTGCCTCGTCGCCCGAGCCGGCGTCGAGGGTCAGCGTGCCGTCGCTGAAGGCGAGCTGCACGGCGGTGTTGCGCTCGGCGACGAGCGCCACCCGCTTGAGGGACTCGATCAGCGACGCCTTGTCGACGGTCGCCGTGGTCTGGTGCTCGCTGGGGAAGAGGCTGCGGACCTTGGGGAACTCGCCGTCGAGGAGACGGGTCGTCGTACGGCGGGTGCCCCCGGGACCGGACCCCTCGAAGCCGATGATGCCCTCGCCGCTGCCTCCGGCGGCGAGCGCGATGGTCACCTCGCTGCCCGCGGTCAGCGAGCGGGCGGTGTCGCCCAGCACGCGCGCCGGCACGAGCGCCGCCAGCGACTCGTCGGGGCTGTGGGGCGACCACTGGAGCTCACGGTGGGACAGCCGGAAACGGTCGGTGGCGAGCATCGAGATCGACGAGCCGGAGATCTCGATGCGGACGCCGGTGAGGACCGGCAGCATGTCGTCGCGGCCCGCGGCGGTCACGGCCTGGGCCACGGCGTGCGAGAACACGTCGCTGGAGACCGTGCCGGTGGCCGCCGGCATGTCGGGCAGGGCGGGGTAGTCCTCGACCGGCATCGTCTGGAGGCTGAAGCGCGCCGAACCACAGGTCAGCCCGACCCGGGAGCCGTCGAGGGTCATCTCGACCGGCTTGGCCGGCAGGCTCCGGCAGATGTCGGAGAGCAGGCGGCCGCTGACCAGGGCCTTGCCCTCGTCGGAGACCTCGGCGGAGAGCGTCGCGCGGGCGGACGTCTCGTAGTCGAAGGTGGACAGGACGAGCCCGTCGTCACTCGCCTCGATCAGGAGACCGGACAGGACGGGGACGCTCGGACGGACCGGAAGGCTGCGCGCCGCCCAGGCGACGGCATCCGCGAGTACGTCGCGGTCGACGCGAAACTTCACTGCACGGGTTCCTTCTCAGGACGAGGTGGCGGCCGAGGCGCCGCACGGGAGGATTCTGGAGTGAGCATCCTGCCACGCCGGTCCCCCACGCGGGAGGGCCGCCCGATTTGTCCGGTGGTCATCCCCAGGCGAGCGGGCGGGCAGGGGTTGTGAGTGATCCGGATCCATCTGTAGGTCCGTAGTAGTCATAGCGTGGGTGGAAACTGTGGAGAACCGGGATCCGCCCAGGTCAGAGTGCCATTCGGCGTGCACAGGGGGTGTGGACGAGGCAGTGGGAACCCGGCCTGCTCTGTGCGTCGTGCCGGGCCGGCCGCGGCGTCGACCTCGGTCGTCCACATGGCCTGTGGACGACGCGCCGTCCGGGCGCACACGGCGTACACATCTTGCAGCGGTGTAACTCCGAGCTCCGGTGCGCGCCAGCGCTCACGCCTGGCGGGCCTGCATCTTGACCCGGTTGGTCAGCTCGCTGACCTGGTTGAAGACGGCTCGACGTTCGGCGAGCAGCTGGTTGATCTTCCGGTCGGCGTACATCACGGTCGTGTGGTCGCGGTTGCCGAACTGGGCACCGATCTTGGGCAGCGACAGGTCGGTCAGCTCGCGACACAGGTACATCGCGATCTGTCGGGCCATCACCAGGTGGCGGCCGCGGCTCGGCCCGGTCAGCTCGTCGATGGAGAGACCGAAGTAGGCGGCGGTCTGGGCGATGATCAGCGCCGCGGTGATCTCGGGCTCGCCGCCCTCGGGGATCAGGTCCTTGAGCACGATCTCGGCCAGGGTCATGTCGACCTCCTGGCGGTTGAGGTTGGCGAAGGCCGTGACGCGGATCAGGGCGCCCTCGAGCTCGCGGATGTTGGTCTGGATCTTGCTGGCGATGAACTCGAGCACGTCGGCCGGCGCCGAGAGCCGGTCCATGGCGGCCTTCTTGCGCAGGATCGCGATCCGGGTCTCGAGGTCGGGTGGCTGGACGTCGGTGATCAGGCCCCACTCGAACCGGTTGCGCAGCCGGTCCTCGAGCGCCTCGAGGCGCTTGGGGGCGCGGTCGGAGGTGAGCACGATCTGCTTGTTGGCGTTGTGGAGGGTGTTGAAGGTGTGGAAGAACTCCTCCTGGGTCTGGGTCTTGCCCTCCAGGAACTGGATGTCGTCGATCAGCAGGACGTCGACATCGCGGTAGCGGCGCTTGAAGCGGTCCTGCCGGTCGTCGCGGATCGCGTTGATGAACTCGTTGGTGAACTCCTCGCTCGACACGTAGCGCACCTTCGCCCCGTTGTAGAGGCTGCGGACGTAGTGGCCGATGGCGTGGAGCAGGTGGGTCTTGCCGAGTCCGGAGTCGCCGTAGATGAGCAGCGGGTTGTAGGCCTTGCCCGGTGCCTCGGCCACGGCCACGGCCGCGGCGTGGGGGAACCGGTTGGACGAGCCGATCACGAAGGTCTCGAAGGTGTACTTCGGGTTCAGGCGCGTCTCCCCGGTGGCCGGGCGCACCGGCTCGGGCGGAGCGACGGACGGCGAAGCGACATGTCGATCTGTCGACATATCGCTAGATGGACTTGTCGGCTCGGGGACCTGCTCCTGGTGGGCGCGCTCACCGAGCTGGGCGTTGACGGTGACCGCCAGCCGGATCTCGCGCCCGAAGATCGCCGTCAGTGCGTCCTCGAGCTGGCCGCGCAGCCGGCCCTCGAGCTGGGTACGGGTGAAGTCGTCGGCCACGGCGATGATGGCGGTGTTGCCGTGGAGGGTGACCGGCTCGCTCGCCTGGACCCAGGCCTGCTGGTTGGGCTGCAGCTCCTCGACCACACGCTGCCAGGCGGTGGCCAGGTCCGAATCGTTGTCCACAGGGTTGTCCCGCTCTCCTCGTTCGCCCGAACCCGCGGTCGACCACGTCCGGTACGACCACCGGGCGTGCGCGTTGTTCCACAGGTTTGTCCACACCTTGTGAACGTGACCGCCTCCTTGTGGAAACGGCCAGCCGAGACGTTCACAGTGGGCCGGCAGAAACCGGATCACCGCAGGTCAGGGGCCCGATGAGGCTCCGAGGGCACCGACTGCGACGACTCCGGGACCTGGCTGCGACCCGAACGCGGGGAAACTCGACGAGGGTCGAACATAACCCCGGGTCAGCGGGCCGAGCAAGACGCTATCCACAGGCTGTCGGGCCTCGGCGTGACCCGTGGCCCGGGGGTGGTCGTAGGGTCGATATCCACAGCCGGCGAGGGCCGGTCCGACCCTCGGTCGCGATTTGACGCCGCGAAGACGCCGCGCGTACCGTTCCTCGGTCACCCGGTGTCGACGGGTGCCGCATGTCCACGCTCCGCCCGGGCCCGTCCCGGGGTCGCTCCACCGGCGCGTGGGTGGGCGGTGCCGGCCGAAGCCCCGATCCCTCGACCGAGCCTCGACCAGCGCTGTCCGTCGCCAACGGGCGATCTGGCCGCCGCCGGCGTGACCGCCCCTGACCACCATCGGAGAGACCCGTGAGCAAGCGTACGTACCAGCCGAACAACCGCCGCCGCCACAAGGTGCACGGCTTCCGGCTGCGCATGCGCACCCGTGCGGGGCGCAGCATCCTGTCCGCTCGTCGCCGCAAGGGCCGCAAGAGCCTGGCGGTCTGAGCCCGCGCGGCTCGACCCCCGGCTCGTGATCCGCGTCCGTGCTCCCCGCGCCGCATCGGCTCACCCACGGTGGTGACATCCGGCGGGTGGTCCGCACGGGCCGCCGCAGCGGGGGCGACCTCCTGGTCGTCCACGTCCTGCGTCACGACCGGACCGACCCGGCCCGGGTCGGGTTCGTCGTGGGTCGGGTCGTCGGCAACGCCGTCGTCCGCCATCGTGTCCAGCGCCAGTTCCGCCATCTGTGCCGTGAACGTCTCGCCGTCCTCCCGACCGGCTGCGAGGTGGTCGTGCGCGCCCTCCCCCCGGCCGCTGCTGCCACGTATGCGGAACTCGGCGCCGAGCTCGACCGTTGTCTGCAGCGGAGTCTCGGTCACCAGCAGGGGACGGTGAGCTGACGTGCGCTACCTCCTGATCGGCCTGTTGAAGCTCTACCGCCTCCTGATCAGCCCGCTCTACGGCCAGGTGTGCCGCTACCACCCCTCCTGCTCGGCCTACGCCCTCGAGGCGGTGACGGAGTACGGCTCGCTGCGCGGGAGCTGGATGGCTGCGCGTCGCCTGCTGAGGTGTCACCCGTGGGCGGCCGGTGGGTACGACCCCGTGCCACCTCGCGTCCGTCCCACTCCCACCCAAGGAGCCTGACCCCCGTGCACTTCCTCGGCACCATCGGCCACCTGATCCTGACCCCGCTCTACTACGCCGTCTCGGCGGTGCTGCTGGCCTGGCACTGGCTGTTCAGCCTCTTCCTCAACCCCGACGGCGGCGCCGCCTGGGTGCTGTCGATCGTCGGTCTGACCCTCGTGGTGCGCGCGGCGCTGATCCCGCTGTTCGTCAAGCAGATCAAGTCCAGCCGGAACATGCAGCTGATCCAGCCCAAGGTCAAGGAGCTGCAGAAGAAGTACGGCCACGACCGGGAGCGTCTCGCCCAGGAGACGATGAACCTCTACAAGGAGACGGGCACCAACCCGTTCGCGGCGTGTCTGCCGCTGTTGGTGCAGTCGCCGATCTTCATCGCACTGTTCCGCCTGCTCGACCAGGCGCAGAAGAACCACACTGCGAACGGCTTCATGACCACCGAGCAGGCGACCAGCCTGGCGAACGCGAAGCTGTTCGGGACGATCCCGATCTCGGCGACGTTCATCCACAACCAGGGCCTGGTCAGCGTGCAGATCGTGGCCGCGATCCTCGTGGTGGCGATGACGGCCACGACCTTCACCACCCAGCGCCAGCTGATGAGCAAGAACATGCCGGCCGACGCCATGAGCGGTCCCTACGCCCAGCAGCAGAAGATGCTGCTCTACGTCCTCCCGGTCGCCTTCGCTGCCGGTGGTGTCGCCTTCCCGATCGGCGTCCTCGTGTACTGGACGACCACGAACCTGTGGACCATGGGCCAGCAGTTCTACGTCATCCGGCGCAACCCCGCACCCGGGACGCCGGCGTTCGACGCGAAGGTGGCGCGCGACCGGGCGAAGGGCCGCACGACCGAGCTCGAGCAGGAGCTCGCCGTGGAGGACGCGACGCATCCCGAGAACCCGCCGCGACAGCGGCAGCAGCCCAAGAGGCAGTCCCGCGAGCAGCGCAAGAAGCGCAGCGGACCCAAGCCGGGACAGGGGTCGGCCTCCGGCCAGGACTCCGGCAAGGGCTCCGACGCGAGCGGTGACCCCGAGGCCGACGACACCGACACCGACGAAGGAAAGACGGCATGAGCGAGATCTCCGACCCGACCACCGACCCGATCACCGAGCCGATTGCCGAGCCGAGCAGCGAGCCGATCACCGAGCCGGGCGACACCCCCGAGGACCTCGCCGCGGACAGCGGCACCCACCCGGCGGACGACGCCGCTGTCGAGGACGCCCCCGAGACCGACGAGTCGTCGGCCGAGGGCACCGACGACGACCAGGACGACGCACCGGAGGCGGGGGGCTCGCTGCAGGACCGCCTCGAGAACGAGGGTGACATCGCGGCCGACTACCTCGAGGAGCTGCTCGACATCGCCGACCTCGACGGGGACCTGGACATGGACGTCGAGGGCGAGCGCGCGGTGGTGTCCATCGTGGGCGCCGACCTCTCGCAGCTGGTGGGGGAGCGGGGCGAGGTGCTCGAGGCGCTGCAGGAGCTGACGCGTCTCGCCGTCTACCGCGAGACCGGCGAGCGGTCCCGCTTGATGCTCGACGTCTCGGGCCACCGGGCCGAGGTACGTCGGCAGCTCGAGGAGCTGGCCGCCACCACGGCGGCGCAGGTCAAGGAGACCGGCGAGCGGGTCGCCCTGCGGGCGATGACCCCGTTCGAGCGCAAAGTCGTGCACGACGCGGTCGCGGCCGCCGGCCTGACGTCGGAGTCCGAGGGCGTGGAGCCCCGTCGCTACGTGGTGGTCCTGCCCGCCTGATGGCCGATGTTTCACGTGAAACACCGCCGCAGCCCGACCCCGCAGTCGTCAGCCAGGTCTTCGCGCCGTCCCGGTTGCCGCTGCTCGAGCGGTACGCCGCGCTGTTGGCGACCGAGGGGGTCGTCCGGGGGCTGATCGGACCGCGCGAGGTGCCCCGCCTGTGGGATCGCCACCTGGTCAACTGCGGGCTGCTGGCGCCCCTGGTTCCCGAGGGTGCCCGCGTGGCGGACCTGGGCTCGGGTGCCGGTCTGCCGGGGCTCGTCCTCGCCGTGGCCCGCCCGGACCTGCACGTCACGCTGGTCGAGCCGATGGCGCGTCGCGTCGCCTTCCTCACCCAGGCCTGCGAGGTGCTGGGCCTCGACGACGTCACCGTGGTGCGGGGCCGGGCGGAGGAGTCGGGCGAGCGCCACGCCTTCGACGTGGTGACGTCGCGCGCCCTGGCGCCCCTGCCGCAGCTGCTGGCCTGGAGCCTCCCCCTGGTGGCTCCCGGTGGCGCGGTGCTGGCGATGAAGGGCTCGTCGGCAGCCGAGGAGATCGAGGCCGCGAGGCCCGACCTGGACCGGTGGCGGGCCCGGGCCGAGGTGGTCGTCTGCGAGGTGCCGGGGGCGTCGGCCACGACCGTGGTCCGGGTGGTCGCCGGCCCCGGAGCGGCGATAGGTTGGCCGGCGAGCGCAACGACTCGTCGTAGGCGAAGGGAACGCAGGTGAGCCAGGACCCGGCCGTGACGACGGCCCGTACCGAGGGCGTGGGCCGAGCGGAGGACGGTCTCGGCTGGCCCGTCGCCGGGCCGGCGATAGATCGGGAAGCGAGGTTTTCCACCGGTCTGGGGTGGCCCCCTGAGCGTGAAAGTCCACAGAAGAGCCCCAGTTATCCACAGGCCGGCGAGACTAGTGCGCCGACCGAGGTGACTAAGGATGTTTCACGTGAAACGTCTCCGGACACGTCGGCCGTGACGCCTCCTGTCCGGACGGCGGCCGACTTCGCGGCGGTCGGCCAGCTCCTCGACGACGACAGCACGCCCCTCGCCCGGATCGCGGAGGACACGGTGCTGGCCCGTCAGGAGGCCGCCCGCCGACCGCCGATGCCGCGCCCGGACGCGACCCGGGTGATCGTGGTGGCCAACCAGAAGGGCGGCGTCGGCAAGACCACGACCACCGTCAACGTGGCGGCAGCGCTCGCCCAGCTCGGCCAGCGCGTGCTCGTGATCGACCTCGACCCCCAGGGCAACGCCTCCACCGCGCTGGGGGTGGAGCACCAGCGCGGCCTCCCGTCGACGTACGACGCGCTGGTGGACGGCGACCCGCTCCTCGACCTGATGACCGCGTCGCCCGACGTGCCGGGCCTGCTGGTCGTGCCGGCGACGATCGACCTCGCCGGCGCCGAGATCGAGCTGGTCAGCGTGGTGGCCAGGGAGACCCGGCTCCGCAAGGCGATCGCCGGCCACCCGCTGGTCGGCACGGCTGACGCCGCGGGGGAGGAACGCCTCGACTACGTCTTCGTCGACTGCCCGCCGTCCCTCGGGCTGCTCACGCTGAACGCCCTGGTGGCCGGGGCGGAGATGCTGATCCCGATCCAGGCGGAGTACTACGCCCTGGAGGGTCTCGGCCAGCTGCTGGAGACGGTGGAGATGGTCAAGGCCCACCTCAACCCGGGCCTGGTCGTCTCCACGATCCTGGTCACGATGTACGACGCGCGGACCCGCCTGGCGTCCGGGGTCGCCACCGAGGTGCGCAGCCACTTCGGCGACGAGGTGCTGCGTACCACGATCCCGCGCTCGGTGCGGGTCTCCGAGGCCCCGTCGTACGGCCAGACCGTGATGACCTACGATCCGGCCTCACCGGGCGCACTGTCCTACCTCGAGGCCGCGCGCGAGATCGCCAGGAAGGGAGCACCGGCATGACCCTGCCGACGACCGCGGCGGCACCGTCCGTACGGCGCCCCGGACCCTGCGCATGAGCACGGAGCGTCGACGGGGGCTCGGGCGCGGGCTCGGGTCGCTCATCCCGACCGGGCCTGCCACGGCGGAAGCGGAGCCGACGACGTCCGGGGTGGGCGAGGACACTCCCGCCCCGCCGGTGGGTGCCTACTTCGCCGACCTCCCGATCGGACAGGTCGCGCCCAACCACGTCCAGCCGCGTCAGGTCTTCGACGAGGAGGCCATGGCCGAGCTCGTGCACTCGCTGCGCGAGGTCGGCCTGCTGCAGCCGGTGGTCGTACGTCGCTCGGGACCTGAGTCCTACGAGCTGGTCATGGGTGAACGGCGCTGGCGGGCCGCGCAGGAGGCCGGCTTGGAGACGATCCCCGCGATCGTCCGCGAGACCGACGACGCCGACATGCTGCGCGACGCCCTGCTGGAGAACCTCCACCGCTCGCAGCTGAACCCGCTCGAGGAGGCCGCGGCCTACTCCCAGCTGCTCGAGGACTTCTCCTGCACCCACGAGGAGCTTGCCGCGCGGATCGGCCGTTCGCGGCCCCAGATCAGCAACACGATCCGGCTGCTCAAGCTCTCGCCGGCGGTGCAGCGCCGGGTAGCGGCCGGGGTGATCTCGGCCGGGCACGCGCGCTCCCTCCTCGCCGTCGAGGATCCCGACCTGCAGGACCGCCTCGCCGCCCGGGTCGTCTCGGAGGGGATCAGCGTGCGCGGGCTCGAGGAGCTCGTGGCCGTGGGCGAGACCGGCAGGACCGAGCCTGCGCCCCGCCGGCGCAAGCCGACCGCACCCGGTCTCGCGGACCTGGCCGAACGCCTGTCCGACCGGCTGGAGACCCGCGTCAAGGTCGACCTCGGGCAGCGCAAGGGCAAGATCACCGTGGAGTTCGCCTCCCTCGACGACCTGCGTCGGATCGTCGACATCATGGATCCGCGGAACCGGAGTGACCGACCGATCTAGCGATCAAGCGACATAACGATTTGTCGACAAAGCGACAGATCGATATAGAGACACAGGCCGCTGACCTGCGGTGATGCTGTACTCCTGCCGACTCAGACGACTGAGCGCGCACTCACTCGTCAGCCACGGACCCGTCGCTCGGCTCGTCTCCGGCGCTCCTCGGCGTCCAGCTCGGCCGCGCGGTCGAGCGTCGGGGCGCTCCCGCCGTAGGACGCCGGCAGCCACCAGGCCCCCGGCTCGGGCTGGGGGTAGGTCGCGATCGACGTGGCCAGCAGGTCCTGGAGGGTGGCCCGCAACGACGCGGTCTCGGCCACCGGGTCGTCACCGGTGACCGGCAGCGGTTCGCCGACGCGGATCGAGATGGCGGTGCCGCGCGAGAAGTCCTTGGGGTGGTCCTTGGTCATCATCCGCTGGGTGCCCCAGAGCACGACCGGGACCAGGGGGACGCCGGCGGCCGCGGCGATCCGGACGGCCCCGGTCTTGAGCTCCTTGATCTCCATCGCGCGGGAGATGGTCGCCTCGGGGAAGATCCCCACCAGCTCACCCTCGCCCAGGAGTCGCAGGGCCTCGGTCGCCGAGGCCTCGCCATCGGCCCGGTCGACCTCGATGTGGCGGCAGGCGCGCATGATCGGACCGCTGACCGGGTGGTCGAAGAGCTCACGCTTGGCCATGAAGCGGACCCGGCGCCCGATCCGCTCCGGAGCCACGCCGCCGTAGATGAAGTCGACGTACCCGACGTGGTTGCAGGCCAGCAGTGCGCCACCGGTCCGCGGCAGGTGCTCCACCCCGACGACGTCGAGGTGCTGCCCGAGGGCACGGAAGCCGAGCTTGGCCATCGTGATGATGGAGGAGTACACGAGCTCGGTCATGCCGGAAGCCTAGGCGCCGGCACCGGGGCCGCGACGGGCGGCCGGAGGGGGGCCGTCAGCGACGCGTGGCCAGGAACTCACCGATCCGGCCGATGGCCTCCTCGAGCACGGCGACGTCGGGGAGCGTGACCAGACGGAAGTGGTCGGGCTCGGGCCAGTTGAAGCCCGTGCCGTGGGTGACCAGGATCCGCTTGGCCCGGAGCAGGTCGATGACGAACGACTCGTCGTCGTCGACGGCGTAGACGTCGGGGTCGAGCCGCGGGAAGCAGTAGAGGGCGCCACGGGGGCGGACCGAGGTCACGCCCGGGATCTCGTTCAACATCCGGTCGGCCAGCATCGTCTGCTCGTAGAAGCGGCCGCCGGGCGCGATCAGCTCCTCGATGGACTGGTAGCCGCCGAGCGCCGTCTGGATGGCGTGCTGGGCCGGCACGTTGGCGCACATCCGCATGTTGGCGATCAGGGTCAGGCCCTCGAGGAAGTCGGTGGCCAGCTCCTGGGGGCCCGAGATCATCACCCAGCCGGCCCGGAACCCACAGACCCGGTAGGCCTTGGACAGCCCGCTGAACGTCAGGCAGAGCACGTCGTCGCCGGCATAGGTCGCCGCGTGGTGGTGCACGGCGTCGTCGAAGAGGATCTTCTCGTAGATCTCGTCGGCCATCACCACGAGGTCGTAGCGGCGGGCCAGCTCGACCAGCCCCCGCACCGTCTCGGCGCTGTAGACGGCGCCCGTGGGGTTGTTGGGGTTGATGATCACCAGGGCGTGGGTGCGTTCGGTGATCTTGGACTCGAGGTCGGCGAGGTCGGGGTCCCAGCCGTTCGTCTCGTCGCAGCGGTAGTGCACGGGGGTGCCACCGGCCAGCGTCACCGCTCCGGTCCACAGCGGGTAGTCGGGCGCCGGCACCAGGATCTCGTTGCCGTCGTCGACGAACGCCTGGAGCACCATGGAGATCAGCTCGGAGACGCCGTTGCCGATGTAGACGTCGTCGACGCCGACCTCGCGCAGCCCGCGCTCCTGGTAGTAGTGCGCGACGGCGGTGCGCGCCTCGTAGATGCCCTGGGAGTCGCTGTAGCCCTGCGCCTCGGGCAGGTGGTGGATCATGTCGGCGAGGATCGCGTCGGGTGCCTCGAAGCCGAACGGCGCCGGGTTGCCGATGTTGAGCTTGAGGATCCGGTGTCCCTCGGCCTCCAGGCGCTGAGCCTCGACCAGGATCGGGCCGCGCACGTCGTAGCGCACGTGCTGCAGCTTCTGGCTCTGGCGGATCTGACGCACGACTCATCCTCTCAGGAGGTCGCGGCCTGCCTACGATGGTGTCCGCGGGCCACGCGCCTCGCGCCGGCAGGAGGTGTCATGTCACGCAAGGTCGTCCGGATGACCCTGGACCATCTCGCCGAGCTCCAGGCGCCGTGCCGGACGTGCGTCTTCTGGGAGCTGGACCCCGTCCGCCGTCAGCGCGTCGACGAGCCGGCGGCCGAGAAGGAGACCTGGATGTCGGGCGTCCTGCGCGACTGGGGGTCGTGCGGCCGCGTCCTGCTGGTCGACGACCGGCCCGTCGGCTACGCCCTCTACGCGCCGCCGGCGTACTTCGCGGGGTCAGGCGCCTTCCCGACGTCGCCGGTCTCGAACGACGCCGTCCTGCTCTCGGCGGTGTACGTCGACCCCGAGTCACGCGGAGGTGGGCTCGGCCGGATGCTGGTGCAGGGCCTCGCCCGCGACCTGATCCAGCGGGGCGGCATCCATGCCGTGGAGGCGTTCGGGGACACCCGGGGCCCCGGTGTCGCCGGGGCGCGCCACTGCCTGATGCCGGTGGACTTCCTGACCAGCGTGGGCTTCAAGACGCAGCGCGCTCACGCCACCACCCCACGGATGAGGATGGACCTGCGGAGCGCGCTGTCGTGGCGCGACGAGGTGGAGGCCGCCCTCGAGCGGCTGCTCGGGGCGGTCCGGCCCGCGCCCAAGACGCGGGCCAACCATCCCCGGGCCACGAGCCGGACGTGGGTCAAGCCGCGCTGACGCGGCCGTCACCCCGTCTTGGTAAGACGCGCGGTGCTCTCCCTGAACCGGCTCCGCCGGTCCGGTCAGGCTGTCAGGCCGAGGCGGAGATGAACTCGTCGAGCTCCTTGAGCAGGGCCGCCTTCGGACGGGCGCCCACGATCGACTTCACGATCTCGCCGCCGTGGTAGACGTTGATCGTGGGGATGCCGTTGACCCGGTAGGACGCGGGCACGACGGGGTTCTCGTCGACGTTCATCTTCACGAAGGTGATCTTGTCGCCGTGCTCGGCAGCGAGCTCGTCGAGGATCGGGGCCACCTGGCGACACGGACCGCACCACTCGGCCCAGAAGTCGACCAGGACCGGCTTGTCGGACTTGAGCACCGTCGCCTCGAAGTCGGCATCGGTGACGGCAGCGAGGTTCGCCACGGGGATTCCTTCCTGTTGTCACTCAGCCCGCCACAGGGGCTGCGCGTCGGGGGGACACCAACGAGGTGCCACATGAGAGTGAACACCATCGTGCCGACAGTTGTTCCACGCCTTCCCGGGGTGGGGGCGGTGGCTCAGAGGCCGGCGTTGGTGACGTGGTCGCTCGCAGCGGAGCCCACGACCGCCGCCTGTGCCTGGGCCCCGGTCGCCGCGCTGTGGTCGAGCTCGGCGATGAAGCGCTCGGCGTCGAGGGCGGCGGCGCACCCCGTGCCGGCCGCCGTGACGGCCTGCCGGTAGTGGTGGTCGACGAGGTCGCCACAGGCGAACACGCCGGGGAGGTTGGTCGCGGTCGACGGGTGCGAGACGAGCACGTAGCCCTCGTCGTCGAGGTCGATCTGTCCCTTGACGAGCTCGGACCGCGGGTCGTGGCCGATCGCGATGAACAGGCCCGTGGCGGGCAGCTCGCGCTCGGAGCCGTCCGTGGTGTCGCGCAGGGTGAGCGACTCGAGGCGGTCGGTGCCGTTGACCGACGCCACCTCGGCGTTCCAGATGATCTCCAGCTTGGGGTCGGCGAACGCTCGCTCCTGCATGATCTTGGAGGCCCGCAGCTCGTCGCGGCGGTGGATCAGCGAGACCTTGGTGCCGAACCGGGTCAAGAAGGTGGCCTCCTCGATCGCGGAGTCACCACCACCGACGACCGCGATGTGCTGGTCGCGGAAGAAGAACCCGTCACAGGTGGCACACCAGGAGACCCCGCGGCCCGAGAGCTCCTTCTCGTTGGGCAGGCCGAGCTCGCGGTAGCCGGAGCCCGTCGCCAGGATCACGGCCCGGGCGGAGTAGGTGTCGGTGGCGGTGCGGACGGTCTTCACGTCACCGGCGAGGTCGACCGCCACGACGTCGTCGGCGACCAGCTCGGCGCCGAAGCGCTCGGCCTGCGCGCGCATCTCGTCCATCAGCGCGGGACCCATGATGCCGTCGCGGAAGCCGGGGAAGTTCTCCACCTCGGTGGTGTTCATCAGCGCGCCGCCGGCCGTCACCGAGCCCTCGAGGACGAGGGGCTGCAGGGACGCGCGCGCGGCGTAGACCGCGGCGGTGTAGCCGGCCGGGCCCGAGCCGATGATGATGACGTTGCGGACCTGGTCGTGGGACGGGGACTGTGACATGGAGTTCTCCTGAGTGCCGGTCGGCGGTTCGGTCGGGCCACCGGCAAGGCTCCTCGACCACTGATGCAACAGATCGTAGGCGAGGGGGATTCCCGCTCGCAGCAGCCCGGCCCGCAGCAGCTCAGGGCTGGGGCAGCGTCGCCGAGCGCACCGGTCGGGAGGACCCGCAGATGAAGAGGTCGACGACCTGTGCGCTGCTCGCCGGCGGCCGGAAGACCAGCACGGCCGGGGCCCGCTCGTAGCTGGCGTTCACGCGCTTCCCGGGGGTCCGCGGGATGACGCAGGCCGTGTCGGCCTGGCTCAGCATCCGGTAGGCCTGCGCCGTGGCCGGTGTCCGGACGAGCAGCCGCCGCGCGGCGACCGCGTCGCTGGAGAAGTGCTGGGGGCGCACCACCACCCGCCCGTCCTGGAGGGTGACCCGTCCGCCGGCGAGCTTGCCCGTGGCCTCCGGTCGGGTGGGCGTGGAGCTGGTCCCGCCGGCGGTGTCGCCCGAGAGGTTGTCGCCGCGGTCGGCGGCCGACGAGGCACTGGAGCTGCCGGAGGTGGGCAGGTGCTGGGCGACGACGACCCCGCCGACGACGATCGCGGCGGCCGCGACCAGCATCCCCGCGGCCCGACGCCGACGCTGTGCGGCGAGGGAGGCGACGACGGGGTGGACCGGCGGCGGTGCCGCGGCGGTATCCGGCCCGCTGTCCGGGGTGTCGGACCCGACGGGAGTGCCCTGCAGTCCGGCGAGGACGTCGTCCATCCGCGCCGCCACGTCGGCCGGCATCGGCTCGCTGTGGCGCGCGTCGGCCAGGAGGCGGCGTACGGCGTCGTCGTCGGGATCCGGGCGCCTGGCGCCGGTCTCGTCGGTCACGGTGCACCTCCTTCGCGGGCAGGGGTGGTGGTCGGGGGTGTGGGGATCGGACGGGCGGCAGCCCCTGGGGGTTCCGGGTGACCTCGCTCACGCGGGTCGGCCGGCTCGTCGCGGTCGGAGAGACGGTCGCGGAGCAGAGCGGCCAGCCGGACGCGGCCGCGAGAGCACCGCGACTTCACCGTGCCCTCGGCGCAGTCGAGCATCAGCGCCACCTCCGACACCGGGTAGCCCTCCATGTCGACGAGCACCAGCGCGGCCCGTTGGTCGGCGGGGAGGGTCGCCAGGGCCGCCAGCACCGCTCGACGACGGTCGTCGGCGACCGCGGCCTGCTCGGGGTCGTCGACCGGGCTCGTCGAGGTGAACGACGACCCGCGGTCGCGGTGGTCGTCGAGGTCGTCGGGCAACGAGTCGGCGCGGCGTACCTTGGCCGCTCGGAGCCGGTCGAGGCAGGCGTTGACGACGACCCGGTGCAGCCAGGTGGTGACGGCCGCGTCGCCGCGGAAGCTGTCGGCCCGCCGGTACGCCGCCACGAGTCCGTCCTGGAGCCCGTCGGCGGCGTCGTGGGGGTTGCCCATGGTGCGGAGCGCGACGGCCCAGAGACGGTCACGGTGCCGGGTGAACAGCGTGGCGAAGGCGTCGGGGTCGCCGGCGACGTGGGCGGCCAGGAGGTCGACGTCGGAGCGGTCGTCCGCGGGGGCCTCAGTCACCCTTCACCACGACCTCGGCGATCTCGCCGCGGTACTTGCTGCCCACGGCGGGCAGCGAGGTCAGCCAGACCACGACGTAGCGGCCCTTGACGGTCGGGTCGACGGTCACCACCCCATGGGTCCCGGTCACCGTCGTCTGGCCGGCGAGCTTGGCGCCCTGGAGGTTCGTCGGAGCCTGCGCCGTGACGTAGACCTGGACGCGCGTCGGGGAGCCCACGGTGGTGAGGTCGACCTCGCTGACGTCGTGGTCGCCGCCGAGGTCGAGGACCAGGCCGACACCGGTCTTCAGCCCGCCCGGGCCGAAGTTCTGGTCGTAGGTCGACGTGCGCCACGAGGTGGCGGGGTCGCCGTCGACGGCGAACCGGGCCAGGTCGGGGTTCTCCTGGTGCGGGATGCCCTGCGGGTCGAAGTCGGACGCCGTGACCCCGGTCAGGGGGGCGGCGCTCGGTGGCGCGGAGCTGCTCTGTCCGGAGGCGGCGGGGCGCGACTTGGTGTCCTCGGGCACCGTGCCGAGGGGCGTCCGCCCACGGCCGAGGTTGAACGCGATCACGCAGCCGATCAGGACGAGCAGGCAGACCGCGACGATCAGAGCCAGGCGGAGCATGCTCGAGCCGGGCGGGTTGCGGTCGTCCTCCTCCTCGTCGTCCACGAACGCCGGCAGCACGCCGCTGCCGGTGCCCGCGCCGGTCCCGGTGCTCTCCCACGGCCAGAAGCCGCTGCCGGACGGGTGGGCCCCGGCGGGGACCGCCCGCGGGCGCCGGGCGGGCTGGCCGTCGGTCGGGTCGGGAGCGAAGAGCGGCCGTTCGGGCGGCGGCTCGAACGGGGGCGGCGGTGGCGCCTTCTCCGCATGGTGGGGCAGCCAAGTGACGTCGTCGGTGTCGTCGTGGAAGATCGGCATGCCCGCCTGGGTGGCCGGCTCCTCGTCGGGAGACACCGCCACGCCCGCGACGTCCGTGACGTCGTCGTCCCTCTCGTCGGGCGCCGGGTCGGCCGCCGCGTCGGCCTCGTCGCCCGCGACGTCGGACTCGTCGGACTCGTCGGGGTCGTCGGGGTCGCGGACCGGCGGGTCGGGCATGGCGGCGAGGACGACCGTCTGCTGACCGCTGCTGGGGTGGTCGAGCCGGGCCAGCCAGGCCTCGGCGGCCGTCGCCGAGGGCCCGAGGAAGTCGCGCAGCGAGTCGCTGACCATCGCCGCGTTGACGTCGACGTCGCCGCCGTGGTTGAGGACGTGGTCGCAGAGCGCGTCGAGGGTGCGCGGGATCCCCGCCCGCACCTGCCGCGGCCGGAGCACGTGGCCATGCTGGGAGGGCGCGGCGGCGACGACCGAGCGGCTGATGCCGGCCCATCGAGCGGTCAGGGAGGCATACAGCAGTCCGACCAGGTCGATCACGTCGGTCGACGTACGCCCGGCCGGCAGCCCGTGCAGCGCGGCGTCGACCGCGAACCCGATCAGCCGGACCCCGCCGTCGTGGTCGATGAGCACGTTCTCCGGGACCAGACGGCCGTGGGACACGCCGGCCTCGTGGGCCAGGGCGAGGCTGTCGGCCACCTCCGCGACGATCCAGGCCGAGACGGTCGGCGACAGCGGCTCGCCGTCGGCCAGCAGGATGTCGAGACTGGTGCCCGATCCCCACTCGTTGACCACGAAGCAGCGGTCGGCCGCCTCGTCGATGTCGAGCACCCGCAGCATCCGCCGGTCGAGCACCGTCGCGGAGGTGCGGGCGGCCTCGCGGAGCAGCGGGGCCCGGTCGTCGTCGCACGGGATGATGTGGACCGCGACGTCGCGCTGCAGCACCTTGTCGAAGGCGCGCCAGAAACGTCCGCCCGCGCTCTCGGTGAGCAGGTCGGTCAGTCGGTACCGGTCGGCGAGCACGTCGCCGGGCCGGTTGTGCTCAGGCACCCTGTCCCCTTCCGGTTGCCCGCACCAATCCTAGGAGTCTCGCGGCCCGGCGAACCGGGACAGCGCCGTGTCCAGCACCGTGGTCACCTCGCGGAGTCGCATCGCCCGGGCCAGGAGCACGAAGATCGCCAGGTCGATCGTGCCCAGCAGCACCAGCCGCACACCGGCCATCACGTGCGAGACGTCGTCGCCGGCGCCGGGCAGGAGCCGCCCGAGCCCCCAGGCCGCTGCCGTCGAGACGATCGTGGCGAGGAAGAGCCGGACCAGGAACCGGACCAGCGCCGGTGTCTCGAGGCCACCCAGCCGTCCGCGCAGGAGCAGGTAGGAGACCGTCGCGCCCAGCACGTAGGACACCCCGTACGCGACGACGAGCGCCGGCGAGGTCTGCGCGGCGGTGGCCCGCGAGACGAGCAGGACCGCGACCACGACGTTGGTGGCCGCGATGCCGCACTGCACGAAGAAGACCAGGCGGTTCAGCTCGAGGGCGTAGAAGCCGCGCAGCATCAGGTAGTGGACGGTGAAGAACACGACACCGGGGCCGAACAGGATCATCGACGTCACGTAGTGGTCGAAGGTCGTCGCCGTGGCGCCGTAGCCGAAGAGCACCTTGGCGGCGTCGTAGGCGACCAGCGGCAGCAGGAACGCGAACGGGATCACGATGGCCAGCGCGGTGCGGAGCGTCCCGGCCAGGGTGCCCGCCAGGCCGGTGAGGTCGCCGTCCGCCGCCTTGGCCGAGAGCCGGGGCAGGATCGCCGTGGCCAACGAGACCGTGATGATGGCGTGCGGCACCATCACGAACAGGAACGCCGCGGCGTAGACCGTGTAGCCCGTGCCGTCCGACGGAGCGTGAGCGTGGTGGCCGCACCCGCTCGGCGCCGTTCCGCCGGAGGCGAGGCGCACGACGACGGTGTAGGCCACCTGGTTGACCACGACGAACAGCACGGTCCAGACGCCGAGGCGCAGGGTGTGGCCGAGCCCGCTGTGGCGGAAGTCGTAGCGGGCGCGGAAGCGGACGCCGGCCGCGCGCAGGTAGGGGATCAGGACCAGGACCTGCACGGCGATGCCGAGCGTCGCACCACCACCGAGGACGAGCTCCTGCGTCGCGGTGTAGGGCGCGTGACCCTGGCCGGGCGCGAGCGGGCCGAACCACACGAGGTAGAGGACCAGGACCAGGATCGCGATCACGTTGTTGGCGATCGGCGCCCACATCATCGGGCCGAACCGGCCGCGGGCGTTGAGGACCTGACCGAGCAGCACGAACATCCCGTAGAAGAAGATCTGGGGCAGGCAGTAGCGGGCGAAGGCGATCGCCGAGTCGCGCTGCGCACTCAGGTCGGCACAGTCGTAGGCGCTGTTGAGGTAGAGCCGCATCACCAGGGGTGCCGCGATCACGAGCAGGACGGTGACCACCCCGAGGAACAGCAGGGCCAGCGTGATCACGCGGTTGGTGTAGGCCTCGCCGCCGTCGGGGTCGCCCTTCTGGGCACGCACCAGCTGCGGGACGAGCACGGCGTTGAACACCCCACCGGCCAGCAGGATGTAGAGCATGTTGGGGATGGTGTTGCCGATGTTGAACAGGTCGGCGTGGAGCTCGTTGCCGATCGCGGCAGCGAGCAGCAGGTTGCGGACGTAGCCGCTCATCCGCGACACGATCGTGCCGCTGGCCATCACCGCCGACGACGCGAGGATGCCGCGGGTCTCGGAGACGTCGCTCATGCGTCGACCCCGGTCGGGGAGGTCGCGATCACGAGGTACGGCTCCGCATCACGCGTCGTACGAGCCGGACCACGATCGCCCCGAACAGCAGCGCCACACCGGCGCCGAGGATCACCCAGATCAGGCGACTGACCGCCTCGGCCCGCATCGGGAACGTCTCACTGGCTCCCAGCGGATGCCCCGCCAGGTTGGTCAGCTCGAGGGTGACGGAGTGGACGCCGAGCACGTGGGTCGAGGCGGTGAGCAGCACCGAGGTGCGGCCGTGCGGGGGCAGGTCGACCTTCTCGCCACCGCTGATCGTGATCTGCGAGTCGGAGACGGCGTGGATCTTCACCCTGACCGGGACGTCGAGGTCGTTGCTGACGAGCGCCGAGAAGTGTCCGGTGTCGCTGGCGAGGGTGACCTTCTCCGGTGCGGCGATGGCCACGCCGGTGAGGTTGCTGTTGACCCAGCTCGAGGTCGAGCGGACCCGGGCGAGCGCAGAGACCGGGTCCTCGGCGGAGGAGTACGACGCGTTGCCGGCCGTCTCGTCGAAGATCTGGCGGCGGAGCACGTGGTTGTCGGGGAGCATCGACTGCAGCACCGCCGCGTCGTCGACCACGCGGTCGGCCTCGGGGTAGAAGGCCGGACCGAGCCCGAGCCGGTCGCTGACCGGGGTGCGCAGCCGGGCTCCGCTGAGGAGAGCGGTGGACCCGGCCGTGGCGGTGTCGACGCCGACCAGCTGGAGCCAGGACTGCTCGAGCCCGGAGTAGAAGCTCTGCGGGAGGGGATGCGACAGCGCGGGCAGCTGGACGACGAGCGGCTCCTGGTCGCCGAGGACCCGCAGCGCGGCCTCGCTCAGGATGCGTTGACGCAGGGCGAGGGGGCTCAGCGGGTCGACGGGTCCGGGTCCGCCCTCGGCCGCGCCCGAGGAGGAGAACACGACCCGGCGGTCGTTGATCGTGGCGGCGGCGGGAGCCGCTCCGCGGACCGCGGTGTCCTCCAGCAGCACCGTGCTCGACCTCGGCACGTCCCCCAGCGTGGGACCTCCCATCCGACCGGTGGGCGGCACGACGACCGGCGAGAGCGGCACGCCCCAGGGCGAGAGCGTGTGACCTGTCCGGTGCAGCGCCGCGACCAGGAACGGACGGTCGTAGCGGACGGCACTGTCGATCTCGAGGTCGCCGTACGGCAGGCCCATCACCTGGCCGGTGCCGATCGACAGGACCTGGTGGAGGTCGCGCAACCACCGCTTGGCCGTCTTGGTCACCTGCGACGCAGGTGGTGCACCCTCGTCGCTGGTCTGGTCGGCCGAGCCCGACGAGGTGGCCCCCGGGGACGGACTGGCCGACGGGCCGCCGCCCGGTTTCGTGGTGGGCGTGACGAGGGTGCGCGGAGGGTTGCCCTGCGCGAGCCGGCGTACGACGTCGACGACGCCGGGGTCGACCACCCACGACAGCGGCCGTCCGTGCGCGGCAGCCCCGGTCGCGACCACGTCGTGCAGGACGCCCGACCTCAGGCTCCGCAGCCATCCGGCGACGTCCTCGATCGCGCCGTCGGGCCCCCGGGTGACGCCGGCGCGCACCGGGAGCACGAGCGCGGTCTGCTCCACCCGGCTGTTCGCGACGGCAGGCGGGACGAGGGGGAGGAACGTACGGTCCCGGCCGGCGGTGATCCGGCCCTCGGCGCCGTCCCCCAGGGCGTGGATGCCGAACCAGTACACGCCGGGTGCCGTCACGGTGATCTTCGAGCGCGGCAGCCGGACCGTGAAGCTCGTCGCCTGTCCGGGGAGCAGCGAGTCGATGGTGTCGAACGTGCCCGGGTCGGTGATGCGGTGACCGACGTCGGCGGTGACCGGGGCCCGGGAGGCGGCCGCGAGGTCGGCGGTGGTGGTGATCGGCGCCTGACCCACGAAGCCCTCGACGTTGATCGCCGTCCACTCCTCGTCGGACTCGTTCGTGACCGTGCCGTGGATGACGATCGGGCCCTTGGCGGGGATGTAGTCGGGCGTGATCGAGCTCATCCGCACCACCAGCGGCTGCGTGGGGTCCGGCGGTGCCGCGCTCGCCGCGGAGGCTCGGGCGCTGCCGGGCGCTGCGGAGACCAGGCCCAGCGCGGCGACCGCCGCCGCAGCCACCCCGACGAGGGCGCGCGACAGCGACGACGGGCGGAGCACGCCCCGACTGTAGTGCCGGGCCCCTGGCAGGTGACTGGGCGATCCGGGACCGCCGCTCACCACTAGGGTGTTGCTCCGTGCCCGACGCCGCAGATCGCCGACCGCCGGGGAGCGTCCGCCTCGCCGACGCCCAGCGTGACGTCGCCGCCGAGCTCGACCGGATCGCTCCGGTGATCGACGAGCTCGGCACGCGGTTCGCGGCGGCCGGGCACGAGCTGGCCCTGGTCGGTGGTCCGGTCCGCGACGCGATGCTCGGACGCCGGCACAACGACCTCGACCTCACCACCTCCGCACGTCCCGACGAGATCGAGCAGCTGCTGGCCGGCTGGGCCGACGCGACCTGGGACATCGGTCGTGCCTTCGGCACCATCGGCAGCCGGAAGGGGTCCTTCCAGGTCGAGATCACGACCTACCGCTCCGAGGTGTACGACGCGGCCTCGCGCAAGCCGGCGGTCGACTTCGGAGACTCGCTCGCGGGAGACCTCGGCCGTCGCGACTTCACCGTGAACGCGATGGCGGTACGGCTGCCGTCGCGTGACTTCGTCGACCCCTACGGCGGGGTGGTCGACCTCGCCCACGGTCTGCTCCGGACGCCGGGGACGCCCGAGGACTCGTTCTCCGACGACCCGTTGCGGATGATGCGGGCGGCCCGGTTCGCAGCCCAGCTCGGCTTCGCCGTCGACCCCGGCGTGGTGACGGCGATGACGGCGATGGCCGACCGGATCGAGATCATCTCCGCCGAGCGCGTGCGCGACGAGCTCGTCAAGCTCGTGCTCGCGCCGTACCCACGCCTCGGGCTGACCCTGCTGGTCGAGACGGGACTGGCGGCGCTCGTCCTCCCCGAGCTGCCGGCGCTGATCCTGGAGAAGGACGAGCACCATCGGCACAAGGACGTCTACCAGCACACCCTGACCGTGCTCGAGCAGTCGATCGACCTCGAGGACCGCCTCGGCGGCCCCGACTTCGTCTCCCGCTTCGCCGCACTCATGCACGACGTCGGCAAGCCGCGCACCCGCCGCTTCATGGGCGACGGCACCGTCACCTTCCACCACCACGACGTGGTCGGGGCCAAGCTGACGCGCAAGCGGATGAAGGCGCTGAAGTTCTCCGGGGACGAGATCGACGCCGTGACCAAGCTCGTCGAGCTCCACCTGCGCTTCCACGGCTACGGCTCGGGGCAGTGGACCGACTCGGCCGTACGCCGCTACGTCCGCGACGCGGGCGTCGAGCTCGAGCGTCTGCACGTGCTGACCCGTGCGGACTGCACGACGCGCAACCAGCGCAAGGCCGAGCGGCTGCGGCGCACCTACGACGACCTCGAGGAGCGGATCGCCCGGCTCTCGGAGCAGGAGGAGCTCGCCGCGATGCGGCCCGACCTCGACGGCACGCAGATCATGGAGATCCTCGGCATCGGGCCCGGGCCCCAGGTCGGCGAGGCCTACCGTTTCCTGCTCGACGTTCGGCTCGACCACGGCCCGTCGTCGTACGACGAGGCGAAGGCGGCCCTGCTCGCCTGGTGGGCCGAGCGGGGCTGAGGGCCGGCTGGTTGGGTTGGCCGGGGTCGGGGTCGGTCAGCGGTGAGCCTGCCACCGACGTGGGCTCGGGAAGGGTGGCTGTCTCACCGGCCGTGGGCTGTCGCGGGGGTCGGGGTGGGTGAGCGGTGAGCCTGCCACCGACGTGGGCTCGGGAACGGTGGCTGTCTCACCGCCCCACCGGAAGACACCCGGGCGCGCCACCCAGCCTCCCTGTGGAGGACGTCGTACGTCGGTCGGGGGTCACTGCTAGACAGGGGCGGTGACCACCACCGAGACCGACGTCCGCGCCGAGGCCGAGCGGCACCTGCGCGCGCTCGTCGGCCGCGACGACGCGACGCTGCGTGACGACCAGTGGACCGCGATCGAGGCCCTGGTGGTCGACCGGCGCCGGGCGCTGGTCGTCCAGCGCACCGGCTGGGGCAAGTCGGCGGTCTACTTCGTCTCGACGCTGCTGCTCCGTGCGGAGGGGGCCGGTCCGACCGTGATCGTCTCGCCGCTGCTCGCACTGATGCGCAACCAGATCGCCGCGGCGGAGCGCGCCGGCATCCGGGCCGTGACCATCAACTCCACCAACGTGGAGGAGTGGGAGCCGATCCAGCAGGCCGTGGCCGAGGGTGAGATCGACGTGCTGCTGGTGAGCCCCGAGCGGCTCAACAACCCCGGCTTCCGCGACCAGGTGCTGCCGCGCCTGGCCGCCACGTGCGGTCTCCTGGTGGTCGACGAGGCCCACTGCATCTCCGACTGGGGCCACGACTTCCGGCCCGACTACCGCCGGATCCGGACCCTCCTGACCGACCTGCCCGGCGGCATCCCCGTGCTGGCCACCACCGCCACGGCCAACGCCCGCGTCAGCGCCGACGTCGCCGAGCAGCTGGGTGCGGGCGGGCACGGCGAGGCCCTGGGTCCCGAGGTGCTCGTGCTGCGGGGCTCCCTCGACCGCGAGTCGCTCCGGCTCGCGGTGCTCCGCCTGCCCACGCCCGAGCAGCGGCTCGGCTGGCTCGCCGACCACCTCGCCGAGCAGCCGGGCTCGGGCATCGTCTACTGCCTCACGGTCGCCGCCACCCAGGAGATCGCTGCCTTCCTGCGCTCGCGCGGCCACCACGTCGCGGCCTACTCCGGGCAGACCGACCCCACCGAGCGTCTCGCCCTCGAGGAGCAGCTCGCAGCCGGGCAGATCAAGGCCCTGGTCGCCACCAGTGCCCTGGGCATGGGCTTCGACGCCACCCTCGGGTTCGTGGTCAACATGGGCGCGCCGCAGTCGCCGGTGGCCTACTACCAGCAGGTCGGCCGCGCCGGGCGCGGCACCGACCGCGCCTCGGTGGTCCTGCTGCCCCAGCCCGAGGACCGCGACATCTGGGCCTACTTCGCCTCCCTGGCGTTCCCTCGCGAGGACCAGGTGCGCCACACCCTCCGGGTGCTCACCGACGAGGGCGGCCCCCTCAGCACCGCGTCCCTCGAGACCTACGTCGACCTGGGCCGGACCCGTCTCGAGCAGATGCTGAAGGTGCTCGACGTCGACGGCGCCGTACGCCGGGTCCGCGGCGGGTGGGAGGCCACCGGCGAGCCCTGGGCCTACGACGCCGAGCGCTATGCCCGGGTGAGCGAGGCCCGCAAGGTCGAGCAGCAGGCGATGCTCGACTATCTCGACACCGACCGCTGCCGGATGTGGTTCCTGCGTGACCAGCTCGACGACCCGGCCATCGACCCGCTGGAGCGCTGCGGCCGGTGCGACCGGTGCGGTGGGGTCACCCTCACCACCGACGTGTCCGACGACGCCGTGGGCGAGGCCCGGACGCGGCTGGCGCGGCCCGGCGTCGTGGTGGAGTCCCGCAGCATGTGGCCGTCGGCGCTGGCCAACCTGGGCCTCGACCTCAAGGGCCGGATCGGCGCCGGCGCCGAGCCGGGGCGGGCGGTGGCCCGCCTGACCGACCTCGGGCACGGACAGACCCTCCGCGAGCTGTTCGGGGGCGAGCCCCACGACGGCGGGGTCCCCGAGTCGCTCGTGTCGGCGGTCATCGAGGTCCTCCAGGACTGGCGACCCGAGGTCGAGGGCGTCGTCGTCGTCGAGTCGGCGACCAGGCCGTCGTTGACCCTCGACCTGGCCGAGGGGCTGTCGCGCTACCTGCGTCGCCCGGTGGTCGGCCGCTGGGCGATCGCCGACCCGTCCGTGGCGCCCGGGCAGGGCGCGATGAACTCCGCGCAACGCGTCGCCGCGGTCACCCGCCGCTTCCGGCTCGAGGGCGAGATTCCCTCGGGTCCGGTGCTGCTCGTCGACGACCAGGTGGTGACCGGGTGGACGCTCACGGTCGCGGCGCACGCGCTGCGTGAGGCCGGCGCCGGCGAGGTGCTCCCTCTGGTGCTCGCGGTCCGCGCGTAGGGAGTCGCGAGTGGTCCTCGCCGACCGAGCGCGGGGTGCCGGACCGGTCAGGCGCCGACCGGCAGGCCCTCCAGCTTGCGGTAGGTGTAGGCCGCCCCGAACACCACCACGGGCACGGCGACGAGCAGGCCGACGACGAGCGCGATGAACCCGAGCGCGACGCAGATGAAGGCCAGGATCAGGAACAGCAGGGTGTGGCCGAAGTTGTGCCAGACCATCTTCACGCTCGCCGCGATGGCCTCCGCCGCCTCGAGCTGCTGGTCGACGATGAAGAACAACGTGTAGGACGTGAGGAACGCGATCAGGACCCCTGGCAGGAAGCACAAGATCGTCGCGATGCCCGTGGCCACCGCGATGAAGATGGCGGCGAAGACCACCTGCATCTTGTTGTAGCCCTCGAAGAGCTGGCCCAGGCTGAAGCCCTCGCCGTCGATGACCCGCAGAGCGCCGCGGTAGATGCCGGCCAGCATGATCTGCGCGACCAGCGAGATCAGCGCGGCGCCGAGCCCGGCGCCCAGCAGCTGGCGCCAGAAGGACTGGCCGCAGTCGACGGTCGGCTGACCTGCAGTGTTGACCGCCGTGTCGCAGCTCTTCGAGCCGAAGAGGCCGCCCACGATCACGAACTGGATGAGGAGATCCGCGGCGATCAGCACGACCAGCACCACGATCATCGGGACCAGGAGGGTGCTGGGGCGGGCCTTGAACTTGCGCCAGCCGTAGGAGATGGCTTCGGTCGCGCGGTACGGCGTACCGTCCGCGGGCTGACCGTAGGGGTCGGACGGAGTGCCGCTCACATCGCTCATGGCAGGCAATCTAGGGGCAGGGCGATCCTGTGTCACCCATCCAGGTGGGAGTCGGCGCACCGGTTTCCCACCGACACGGCACAGGGCCCCACGCCGTACGACGCGGGGCCCTGCGAGCCGGACGAGGCGGGTCGGTCAGGCGGCGACCGGTTCGCCCTGCAGGCGGCGGTAGGTGTAGGCCAGACCGATCAGGATGATCGGGATGGCGACGAGCAGACCCACGCAGCACACCACCAAGCCGACGATGTAGACGACGATCGCGAGCAGGGCCCAGACGATGGTCTGGCCGAGGTTGTCGGTGACCAGCTTGATGCTCGCCTTGATCGCATCGATCGCCTGCATCTGCTGGTCGACGATGAACAGCAAGGTGAACATCATCAAGAAGCCCACGATCAGCCCGGGGACGTAGCACAGGAACGAGCCGATGGCCGTGGCGATGCCGATCAGGATCGCGGCGATCGCGACCTGGCCCTTGTCCCAGCCCTCGAACATCTGGCCGGCCGAGAACTGCTTGCCGTCGACGACCGCGAGTGCGCCCTTGTAGAGACCGGCGGCCGCGAACGACCAGGCGACGGTGACGAGCCCGGTGATCAGGGCCGTGACGAACAGGCGCAGGAGGAAGTTGGGACCACACTCGCCCTGGACCTGCTGCCCGAGGACGGTCTGGGTGCAGTCGTGCGTCCCGAGCAGCGTGTTGTAGAGGATGACGTAGAGCAGCACTTCGACGACGATGAGCACCACGAAGACGATCAGCACGGGCACGAGCAGCGTCCCGGGGCTGGCGAAGAACTTGCGCCAGCCGTAGCTGACCGCGTCGGGCGCGCTGTAGGCCCCGGCAGGCTGGCCGCCGGGAGCCGGCTGACCATAGGGGTTCGCCGGCGGCGGCGCGCCGTACCCGCCGTCGCCTCCGGCGGCACCGCCGTAGACGTCACCGGGCGGGGGCGGCGGGGGCAGGTCGGAGGACGGAGGCGGAGGCGCGTCCGAGGGCGGCGGCTGCTCCGACGGCGGGGGTGTGGGTGCGGGTGGGTCGGCAGATCCTTCGGGCCCCGTGGGCTCGTTCGGGTCACTCATGGGCGGCAATCTAGGGGTCGTGATCCGCGCCTGTCACGGGTTTGCGGCCTCCGTGTCCCGCAGAGCGGGACCTCCGGACAAGCCACGAGCCCCGGGCCCGCCGTAGCGGATCCGGGGCTCGTGGGTCGATCACGTGCGGGGCGTTGCGGTCACTCCTCGCCCTTGATGAAGGCCTCCACGCGGCGGCGGCCCTCGTCGTCGGGCAGCTGCACCGGCGGGCTCTTCATCAGGTACGACGACGCGGAGATGATCGGGCCACCGATGCCGCGGTCCTTGGCGATCTTCGCCGCGCGCAGCGCGTCGATGATGATGCCGGCGGAGTTCGGGGAGTCCCAGACCTCGAGCTTGTACTCGAGGTTCAGCGGCACGTCGCCGAACGCGCGACCCTCGAGGCGGACGTAGGCCCACTTGCGGTCGTCGAGCCACGCGACGTAGTCCGACGGACCGATGTGGACGTTGCGGTCGAGGTGGTTCTTGCCGCCCAGCGGACCGGTCAGGTTGGAGGTCACCGACTGGGTCTTGGAGATCTTCTTCGACTCGAGGCGGTCGCGCTCCAACATGTTCTTGAAGTCCATGTTGCCGCCGACGTTGAGCTGGTAGGTGCGGTCGAGCACGACACCGCGGTCCTCGAACAGCTTGGCCATCACCCGGTGGGTGATGGTGGCGCCGACCTGGCTCTTGATGTCGTCGCCGACGATCGGGACGCCGGCGTCCTCGAACTTCTTGGCCCACTCGGGGTCCGAGGCGATGAAGACCGGGAGCGCGTTGACGAAGGCGACCTTCGCGTCGATCGCGCACTGGGCGTAGAACTTGTCGGCGTCCTCCGAGCCCACGGGCAGGTAGGAGATCAGCACGTCCGCCTGGGTGTCCTTGAGCACCTGCACGACGTCGACCGGCTCGGCGTCGGACTCCTCGATGGTCTCGAGGTAGTACTTGCCGAGGCCGTCCAGGGTGTGGCCGCGCTGCACGATCACGCCGGTCGGCGGGACGTCGCAGATGCGGATGGTGTTGTTCTCCGAGGCCTGCGTCGCGTCGGCGAGGTCGAAGCCGACCTTCTTCGCGTCGACGTCGAAGGCCGCGACGAACTCGATGTCGGAGACGTGGTAGTCACCGAACGTCGCGTGCATCAGGCCGGGCACCGTGCCCTCGGGGTTGGCGTCCTTGTAGTACTCGACGCCCTGGATCAGGGACGTCGCGCAGTTGCCGACGCCCACGATTGCTACTCGAACCGAACCCATGGGGCTTGTTCCTTCCTTTTCCCTGTCGAGGGTGTTTCAGGTGGTGGCGTCAGCCGCTGCATCGATCACAGGGGCCGCGCTCGTCGGGGTGGTGCCTCCGGGACCGGCGTCGCCGGTCTCGGTGGGAGCGTCGGAGACGCGCCCGGGTTGGTCACTCGAGCGCTCGGCGTTGATCAGGTCGGTGAGCCACCGCACCTCGCGCTCGACGGACTCGATGGAGTGGCGGCGCAGCTCGCTGAGGTAGCGGTCGTCGCCGCCCGCGGCGTACCGGGCGCGGTCGAGCCGCTCCTGGAGCCGGGTACGGCGTCCCTCGAGGATGCGCAGCCGGATGTCGGCGTCGGTGCGGGAGAAGAACGCGAACCGCATGTTGAAGTTGTCGTCCTCCCACGCCGCCGGGCCGCTGTCGGTGATCTCCTGGCCGAAGTACTGCCGGCCGGCCGGGGTGATCTGGTAGACGATCCGCTGCCGACGGGACACGCCGGGGGTCTCCGCGGTGACCTCGGTGATCCAGCCGGCACGCAGCAGCCGCTTGAGGGCGGGGTAGAGCGAGCCGTAGGACAGCAGCCGGCCCCATCCGAGCAGCAGGTTGAGCCGCTTGCGCAGCTCGTAGCCGTGCAGCGGCGACTCGTGGAGCAGGCCGAGCACGGCCACCTCCAGCGATGCCGCCTTGCGTGCCATCCGGTGGGTCCTGACTGCTGGGAGGGACGAAGTGTCGCCGCGATGTGTCGCAACGTTCTATCGGAACAATCTATCGCAACGATATATCAGGAACGCAACTCCGCATTTTCGCGGGGTGTGGTCCGGCCCCGTACTCTCGTCCCGACGGCGACCGGGCGGGGCGGGCCGCTGTCGCGTGCACCGTCCCCCCGACCCACCTCTGGAGTGACCTGTTGAGTGCCAAGCGCAGGGCCGATGGCCCGGCCGTCACGCGCAAGCCGCGCCGTGCTGGGAAGAAGAGCAGGCCGCGGCTCCGTCGCGTCCTCAAGTGGTTCCTGATCACGGCCCTGGTCTGCACGCTGCTCCTGATCGGAGGCTTCGTCTACCTCTACAAGACGACACCGATCCCGGACCCCAACAAGGACTTCCAGACCCAGACGTCGTTCGTCTACTACAGCGACGGCAAGACCGAGCTCGGGCAGTACGCCACGCAGAACCGCGAGATCATCCCGCTCAAGCAGATGCCGGCGAACCTGCAGAACGCCGTGATCGCGGCGGAGGACCGCACGTTCTACACCAACAGCGGGATCGACCCCAAGGGCATCATCCGCGCGGCCTTCAACGACGCCCGCGGCGGTGCGACCCAGGGTGCGTCGACGATCACCCAGCAGTACGTGAAGATCCTCTACCTGACGCAGGAGCGGTCCATCAGCCGCAAGGTCCACGAGGCGATCCTGTCGCTGAAGCTGCAGAAGCAGCAGAGCAAGGACGAGATCCTGCAGGGCTACCTCAACACCATCTACTTCGGCCGCGGCGCCTACGGCGTGCAGGCCGCAGCCAAGGCCTTCTTCGGTGTCGACGCCGACAAGCTCAGCCTGCGCCAGAGCGCGGTCCTCGCCAGCGTGCTGAACAACCCGTCGCAGTTCGACCCGGCCAACGGCAAGAGCAACAAGGCGGCGCTGCTCGACCGCTACCGCTACGTCCTCGCCGGGATGGCGTCGATGGGGAAGATCACGCCCGAGCAGGCCGCGCGCGCCGCGAAGCACCTGCCGACCTTCCCGGTCTTCAAGGAGTCCAGCCAGTACGGCGGCCAGAAGGGCCACATGCTCACCCTGGTGCGCCAGGAGCTCCACCAGCTCGGCTTCACCGACGACGAGATCGACGGTGGGGGCCTGCGGGTGTTCACGACCTTCAGCCGGCGAGCGATGGCGGCGGCTGCGGCCGGAGTCAAGCAGGTCCGGCCCAACATCACCGACCGGCAGCTCCACATCGGGGTGGCCACGGTGCAGCCCGGGACGGGCGCCCTGGTCGGTTTCTACGGCGGCCAGAACTACCTCCGGTCCCAGATCAACTGGGCGGAGGCGGGCGGCATGGTCGGCTCGACCTTCAAGCCGGTCTCGCTCGCGGCGGCGATCACCGACGGCTACTCCCTGAAGAGCACGTGGGACGGCAACTCGCCCTACACCTTCCCCGACGGCCTCGAGGTCCACAACGAGGGGGCGCCCCCCGGCACGAGCTACGGCTCGGCCGTGTCGTCGACGTTCGCCCTCGAGCAGTCCATCAACACGGCGTTCGTCGACATGTCCAACAGCATGAAGAACGGGCCCGACAAGATCCTGTCCATGGCCAACAAGATGGGCATCCCGCCGGCCAAGCCCGACCCGCACTACCCCGGCATCCCCAGCTCGACCCGCGACCTCGAGCCCGACGCGCTGATCACGCTGGGCAAGGCGCGGATCAGCGCCATCAACATGGCCAACACCTACGCCACCATCGCCAACGGCGGCCAGCGGGCCGACGTGCACGTCATCGACAAGGTCGAGAGCAGCGACGGGACGGTGAAGTACCAGTTCAAGCCGCACACCACGCCGGCCATCGACCCCGACATCAACTCCGACGTCAGCTATGCGATGCAACAGGTGGTGCTCCACGGCACCGGCACCAACGCCCAGGCGATCCTGCGCCCGGCGGCCGGCAAGACCGGTACGGCGACCAACAGCCTCGACCAGGTCTCCTCGTCGTGGTTCGTCGGCTTCACCCCCCAGCTGGCCACGGCCGTGATGTACGTGCGGGGTGACGGCGACAACCAGCTCGACAACAACTGGCTGCCGCCCTACAACGGCGCGGCCGGCTACTTCGGCGCCGGCTACCCGACGGCCACCTGGGCCGCGGTGATGAAGCGCGACCTGGTAGGCGAGCCGGTCGAGAAGTTCCCGCTCCCGGCCAACGTCCCGGCCAAGCAGACCGACCACACGCCGGTGCCGACGTACTCGCCGCCGCCCACGCGTCACACCTCGCGTCCCACGTCGAGCGCGCCGCCGACCTCCAGCGCTCCGCCCACGTCCAGCGCTCCGCCCACGTCGAGCGCGCCGCCGACCTCCAGCGCCCGCCGACCTCGAGCGCACCGACCTCGAGCGCACCGACCTCCCCGCCCACGCCCGGCGCCCCGCAGAGCGCGCGGCCGATGGCGATGCAAGAGCCCTGGTGGTGACCCTCTCGGGGAGCGAGGACCCAGACCGGGTCGTCCACCCGACCCGGGACGACCCGATCACCTCGGCCCTGAGCCGAGGGGTCGGCGGCCCGATCGGCGAGCGCGCCGGCCACCACCCGTGGTGGACGCCCGTCCGCGTCGTGCTGGCCATGGTGGCGGTCGTGTGTGCCCTGGGCTTCGT
>CAVWDJ010000019.1:0-257901 GCA_963753705.1 uncultured Actinomycetota bacterium | reverse complement strand
CTAGTTTCGGCCTTGGCACTCTCGACCCGAGAATGCCAGCGCTTGCCCTGACGCACGACCCCCGCGACGGCGTACGTCATTGCAGGCTCCAACGTCCGGGAGCCCCGGCTCCCACCCTTCGAATATCTGTGGAGAAAGTGGAGGTCGACATCGTGTCGGTCAACATCAAGCCCCTCGAGGACCGGATCGTCGTCAAGCCGCTCGAGGCCGAGCAGACCACGGCCTCCGGCCTGGTCATCCCCGACACCGCCAAGGAGAAGCCCCAGGAGGGCGAGGTCCAGGCGATCGGCCCGGGGCGCATCGACGACAACGGCAACCGCGTCCCGCTCGACGTCGCGGTCGGCGACAAGGTCATCTACAGCAAGTACGGCGGCACCGAGGTGAAGTACGGCGGCGACGAGTACCTCATCCTCTCGGCGCGCGACGTCCTCGCGGTCGTTTCCTGATCCACCGGGTCGTGTGCCCCGGCCGTGCTCACGCGCGTCCGTGGGCGCACGACCCGTCCCTTCGGTGGTCGAGCGACGTGGAGATCACCGTTCTCCCGGTGGTCGCGCGAACGCGAGACCATCCCGTTTCTCCTGAAGGAAGCAACTGATGCCCAAGATTCTTGAGTTCGACGAGAGCGCCCGGCGCTCTCTGGAGCGCGGTGTCGACGCGCTGGCCAACGCGGTCAAGGTGACGCTCGGTCCCAAGGGCCGCTACGTCGTCCTCGACAAGAAGTGGGGCGCCCCGACCATCACCAACGACGGCGTGACCGTCGCCCGTGAGGTCGAGCTCGACGACCCGTTCGAGAACCTCGGCGCCCAGCTGACCAAGGAAGTCGCCACCAAGACCAACGACGTCGCCGGTGACGGTACGACGACCGCGACGGTGCTCGCCCAGGCGATGGTCCACGAGGGCCTGCGCGCCGTGGCCGCCGGCGCCAACCCGATGGGTCTCAAGCGCGGCATGGACGCCGCGGCCGAGGCCGTCGGCGACGCCCTGCGCGAGGCGGCCCGCGAGGTCGACTCCAAGGAGGACATGGCCTCGGTCGCCACGATCTCCAGCCGCGACGCCCTGATCGGCGAGCTGCTCGCCGAGTCCTTCGACAAGGTCGGCAAGGACGGCGTGATCACGGTCGAGGAGTCCAACACGATGGGCACCGAGCTGGAGTTCACCGAGGGCATGCAGTTCGACAAGGGCTACATCTCGGCGTACTTCGTCTCCGACCCGGAGCGCATGGAGACCGTCCTCGACGACCCCTACGTCCTCCTGCACCAGGGCAAGATCTCCGCGATCTCCGACCTGCTGCCGCTGCTGGAGAAGGTCATCGCCGCCGGCAAGCCGCTGTTCATCCTGGCCGAGGACGTCGAGGGCGAGGCCCTGTCGACGCTCGTGGTCAACAAGATCCGCGGCACCTTCAACGCCGTCGCCGTCAAGGCCCCGGCCTTCGGTGACCGCCGCAAGGCGATGATGCAGGACATCGCGGTGCTCACCGGTGGCCAGGTGATCGCTCCCGAGGTCGGGCTCAAGCTCGACCAGGTCGGTCTCGACGTGCTCGGCACCGCCCGGCGCGTGGTCGTCACCAAGGACAACACCACGATCATCGAGGGCGGCGGCGACGCCGGCGAGGTCGACGGCCGGGTCAACCAGATCAAGGCCGAGATCGAGAACACCGACTCCGACTGGGACCGCGAGAAGCTCCAGGAGCGCCTCGCCAAGCTGGCCGGCGGCGTGTGCGTGATCAAGGTCGGCGCCGCCACCGAGGTGGAGCTGAAGGAGAAGAAGCACCGCATCGAGGACGCCGTCTCCGCGACGCGCGCCGCGATCGAGGAGGGCATCGTCCCCGGCGGTGGCTCCGCGCTCATCCACGCGGTGTCGGTCCTCGACGGTGACCTCGGCCTGACCGGCGACGAGGCGACGGGTGTCCGGATCGTCCGCACGGCCGCCGACGAGCCGCTGCGCTGGATCGCCGAGAACGGTGGCGACAACGGCTACGTCATCGTCACCAAGGTCCGCGAGGGCAAGATCGGTGAGGGCTACAACGCCGCCACCGGCGAGTACGGCGACCTGGTCGCCCAGGGTGTCCTCGACCCGGTCAAGGTGACCCGCTCCGCGCTGGTCAACGCGACCTCGATCGCCGGCATGCTGCTGACGACCGAGACGCTGATCGTCGAGAAGCCCGAGGACGACGAGGCTCAGCCCGCAGCCGGCCACGGCCACGGGCACGGTCACTGACCCGTTTTCGACCCCGCACGCGCCGAGCCGTCAGCCGACGGCTCGGCGCGTTCGTCATGTCCCGGGCAGCTCGCCGAGTTGTCACCTGACGACTCGGCGTGTTTTCCGTGCCTGTTTGCGCCGACTCGGTGGGTTTTCGCTGCTCCTTCGCGCCGAGTCGGCGGAGTGCCAGGTGGGGGGAGGGTGCCCGCCACCGGTAGGATGTGGGAGTGGAGCCACCTCAGGAACTGCCCGAGAAGTTCGCCCCGATGGGCCTCACCTACGACGACGTGCTGCTGCTCCCGGGCTACTCCGAGATCGCACCGTCCGACATCGACACCTCGACCCGGCTGACCCGCGAGATCACGCTGCGGGCGCCGCTGGTGAGCGCTGCGATGGACACCGTCACCGAGAGCCGGATGGCGATCGCGATGGCCCGCCAGGGCGGCATCGGCGTGCTCCACCGCAACCTCTCGATCGACGACCAGGCCTACCAGGTCGACCTCGTGAAGCGGACCCAGACCGGGATCATCTCCAACCCCGTCACCATCGGGCCCGACGCGACCCTCGAGGACCTCGACCGGATCTGTGGTGAGTACCGCGTCTCCGGGCTGCCGGTCGTCGACCTCGACCAGCAGCTGCTCGGCATCATCACCAACCGCGACCTGCGCTTCACGCCGGTCGCCGAGTGGGCCACCACCAAGGTCGACGAGATCATGACCCCGATGCCGCTGATCACCGGCCGCCTCGGCATCTCCCGCGACGAGGCGACCCTGCTGCTGCGCAAGCACAAGCGCGAGCGGCTTCCCCTCGTCGACGACGAGGGACGCCTCGGTGGTCTGATCACCGTCAAGGACTTCGTCAAGGGCGAGCAGTTCCCCGATGCGTCCTACGACGGCGACGGCCGGCTGCTCGTCGGCGCGGCGATCGGCTACTTCGGCGACGCGTGGCAGCGCGCCACGACCTTGGTCGAGGCGGGCGTCGACGTGCTCGTCGCCGACACCGCCCACGGCCACGTCCGACTCCTGCTCGAGATGGTCGAGCGGCTCAAGACCGACCCGAGGACCAAGCACGTGCAGGTGATCGGCGGCAACGTCGCCACCGCCGCCGGCGCCCAGGCCTTCATCGACGCAGGCGCCGACGCCGTCAAGGTGGGGGTCGGCCCGGGCTCCATCTGTACGACGCGCGTCGTCACCGGCGTCGGCGTACCCCAGGTCACCGCGGTCCACGAGGCGTCGCTGGCGGCCAAGCCGGCCGGGGTCCCTGTCATCGCCGACGGCGGCCTCAAGCACTCCGGCGAGATCGCCAAGGCGATCGTCGCGGGTGCCGACGCCGTCATGGTCGGCTCGCTGCTGGCCGGCTGCGAGGAGTCGCCCGGCGACCTGGTCTTCGTCAACGGCAAGCAGTACAAGGCCTATCGCGGCATGGGCTCCCTCGGGGCGATGTCGAGCCGGGGCAAGAAGTCCTACTCCAAGGACCGCTACTTCCAGGCCGAGGTCACCAGCGACGACAAGATCGTGCCCGAGGGCATCGAGGGCCAGGTCGCCTACCGCGGCCCGCTCGCCGCAGTCGCCCACCAGCTGCTCGGCGGCCTCAACCAGTCGATGTTCTACGTCGGAGCGCGCACGGTCCCGGAGCTGCAGGAGAAGGGCCGCTTCGTCCGCATCACCCAGGCGTCCCTGGCCGAGAGCCACCCCCACGACGTGCAGATGACCGTCGAGGCACCCAACTACACCGGCCGCTAGTCCGCCGACTCGAGCAACGCCAGCACAGCCCGTGCGTACGCCGCCTCGACGTCCACGTCGACGAACCGCTGCTCGGTGTCTCCGACCAGCAGCCTGACCGCGAAGCCCGACGTCGCGCCGGGGATCAGCTCGAGGGACATGAAGGCCTCGCCTAGGGCCTCGCGCAGCTGGTCCTCGCGCGGCAGCCAGATCGCCTCCGAGGCCTCCAGGCTGTCGAGGGCCCACTCGGTCGTCCCGTTGAAGGCCAGGACCTGGTTGCCGCGCGGCAGCCGGAGGCTCTCGATCACCATGTCGCTGATCACGAACACCTGGTCGTCGAGGTCGCGATCGGGCACCACGAACCGATCGCCGTTCGCGGGTGACCAGGACAGGCCGGCCCCGCGCAGGGCCTCGGCGAGCGCACGCGTGATCACCGCTCCAGACTGACACATCGGGCGCGACGGGATCCCGGGACGTGTGCCACCCTGGGCCGATGACGGCGGAGCCGCCCGGGGCGCTGATCGAGCGGTCGCAGCAGCTCGACGTCGTGGCGGCGCGGCTCGCCGAGGTCGTCGAGCAGCACGAGGGCGCGATGGTGTTCCTCGGCGGTGAGGCCGGCGCCGGCAAGACCTCGCTGGTCCACGAGTTCGCGGCGCGCGCGAGCCTGCGCGTCGTCGTCGGCGGGTCCGAGCCCCTGCGTACGCCGCGCGCGCACGGTCCGCTCCTCGACCTCGCTGCCGAGCTGGGCGGCGATCTCTCCCACCTGGTGGAGCAGGGAGCGAGTCCCGGCGACCTCGTCGACGCCCTGGCCGAGACGGTCACCCAGCCGACGGTGCTGGTCTTCGAGGACCTCCACTGGGCCGACGAGGCCACGCTCGACCTGCTGCGCGTCCTGGCCCGGCGGCTTCGTCGGATGCCGGCGCTGGTCCTGGCGACGTACCGCGACGACGAGCTGTCGCGTACGCATCCGCTCCGGGTCCTCCTCGGAGAGCTCGCGACCGAACGACGCGTGCACCGGGTGAGCCTCCCCATGCTCTCGGCCGACGGCGTCGCCCTCCTCGCCCGCGGCCGAGCGGTCGACGTGGAGCGCCTGTACCGGCTCACGGGAGGCAACCCGTTCTTCGTCACCGAGGTCCTGGCCGCGGGATCCGACGGCGCCCCCGACACCGTGCGCGACGCGGTCCTGGCGCGAGCCGCACGGCTGCCCCCGCTGACCCGCCGCCTGCTCGAGGCCGTCGCGGTGGTGCCGTCGCGGGCCGAGCTGTGGCTGCTCGACGCGATCGCCCCGCTGTCGCTCACCGGGCTGGAGGAGTGCCTGGCCTCGGGGATGCTCGTCGCCGACCGCGAGACGGTGCAGTTCCGCCACGAGATCGCCCGGTCCAGCATCGAGGAGTCCCTGCCGCCCGACCTCGACCTGTCGCTCCACCGGCGCGCGCTCGCGGCGCTGGTCGAGCGTGGCGACAGCATCGACCCCGCCCGGGTGGCCCACCACGCGGCCGCCGTGGGCGACGGCCGCAGCGTCCTGGCCTACGCCCCCGTCGCTGCGGACCGCGCGGCCCGGCTGCGCGCACATCGCGAGGCGGCAGCCCACCTCGCGTCGGCCCTCCGCTACGTCGACCAGCTCCCGCGCAGCGGGCGCGTAGACCTCTTCGAGCGGCACGCCTACGAGTGCTACCTCATCAGCCAGCCGCAGCTCGCCGGCGAGTCCCGCCGCCGGGCCCTGGCCGAGCACGAGGCAGCCGGCGACCGGGTGCGTCAGGGAGACACCCACCGGTGGCTGTCGCGGTTGGCGTGGTTCTCCGGCGACGGGGCGACGGCCGAGACCGAGGCACGGCTCGCGGTCGAGCTGCTCGAGCCGCTCGGCGCGACCACCGAGCTGGCCATGGCCTACAGCAACCAGAGCCAGCTCCGCATGCTGGCGGACGACGCCGCCGGCGCTCGGGACTGGGGAGGCCGCGCCATCCTGCTCGCCGAGCAGCTCGGCGACCAGGAGATCCTGGCCCACGCACTCAACAACGTCGGCACGGCCGAGGCCATGAGCGGTGCACCTGAAGGCATGGCGACCCTCGAGCGCAGCCTCCGGATCGCGGAGGCCCACGGTCTGGAGGAGCACGTCGCGCGGGCCTTCACCAACCTCGCCAGCACCGCGGTGGCGATGCACGACCTCGGTGCGGCGCTCCGCTGGTCCGACGAGGGCATCGAGTACTGCACGGAGCACGACCTCGACTCCTGGCGGCTCTACATGACCGGGTGCCGGGCCCGCGTGCACCTCGAGCGCGGGAGCTGGGACCTGGCGCTCAGCGACGCGTCGACGGCCCGCGAGACGCCCTCCTTGGCGCCCACCCTGGTCAACCCGTTGGTCGTGCTCGGCCGGATCCGCGCCCGGCGCGGTGACGGAGACCCGTGGCCGCTGCTCGATGAGGCTCTCTCGGTGGCGACGAAGACCCATGAGCTCCAGCGGCTGGTGCCGGTGGCGGCCGCGCGGGCGGAGGTGCGGCTGCTCGACGGCACGCCGGGGCTCGTGGCCGCCGAGACCGACCAGGTGCTCACCTCCCTGGCGCTCGCGGGCGGCCCGGTCGCGTCGACCGGCGAGGTGCTCGTCCTGCGACGCCGGGCCGGGCTCACCGACCCGCCGTACGACGGTCTGCCGGAGGCCTGGGCGCTCGAGCTGGCGGGCCGGCACCACGAGGCGGCGGAGGCGTGGGCCGGGCTCGGCTTCCCCTACGAGCGGGCCTGCGCGATGGTGGCCGCCGCCGACGACGATCTCGCCCGCGCCGGGCTCGTCGCCCTGCAGGACCTCGGTGCCACCGCTGCCGCGGCCGCCGCCGCGCGGCGCCTCCGGGAGCGCGGCGTGCAGGGCCTGGCGCGGGGGCCGCGCGCGGCAACCGCCGGTACGCCGTACGGACTCACGCCGCGCCAGCTCGAGGTGCTCGGGCTGCTCGCAGCCGGCCTGCGGAACTCCGAGATCGCCGCCTCGATGGTGCTGTCCGAGCGCACGGTCGACCACCATGTCTCCGCGGTGCTGGCCAAGCTCGACGTGCAGACCCGCGCGCAGGCGGTCCGGGTGGCCGTGGCCGACGGGATCGTGTCTCCCGACGGCGACCCGGCGCAGGCCGACTAGCCTGACGTGCGTGCCCGTTGTCGTCCACGAGATCCGGCGCTACCCGGTGAAGTCCATGGCTGGGGAGTCGCTGCCCACCGTGGAGGTCGACGCGCGCGGGCTGGTCGGCGACCGCTGGTACGCCGTCGTCGACGGCGACGGCAAGCTCTCGTCCGGCAAGCACAGCCAGCGCTTCCGCCGCCGCGACGCGGTCTTCGACTACGCCTCCCGTACGACCGACGAGGGCGTGCACGTGTCCGGCCCGGGTGGCGAGTGGCGGGTCGGCGATCCCGCTCTCGACCGTGCCCTCTCCGAGGCCATGAGCGACCCGGTCCGGGTCCTCGCCGAGGGCGTCACCCCTCACCAGGACGACGCTCAGGTGTCGCTGGTCGGCACCGCCTCGCTCGACTGGTGCCGCGAGCACCTCGCTGTCGACGCCGACCGGCGCCGCATCCGGCCCAACCTGGTGGTCGAGACCAGTGAGCCGTTCGTCGAGGAGACGTGGTCGGGGCCGCTGACGATCGGTGGTGCTCGCCTGACGGTCCTCCGCCGGATCGAGCGCTGCCGGATGGTGGACATCGCCCAAGAAGGGCTGCCCCGCGAGGGCCGGTGGCTCAAGGCGCTCACGGAGAGCCGCGAGATGAGCCTCGGGATCTACCTCGACGTGGCCGGTCCGGGCACGCTCCAGGTCGGCGACGAGGTCCGTCTCGCCGGCTGACGACGGCGACCGCTCAGGGGTGGATGGCCAGCACCAACGGGCTCTCGAAGGCCCCGGCCCGGGGGCCTATGCCCGTCAGGGACAGCGCCACCGTGCTCCCCGCCCGGCGCCAGACCGGTCGACCGTGGGCGGTCGCGACCCCGACCCGGACACCACCGCGTTCGGGGGCGATCAGCGAGGTGCTGGTGGTGACGGGCAGCTGCGGCCCCAGGACGCGCGGTGAGCGCCACTGCCCCGAGTCGGGTGAGGTCGAGTCGACGACGACGCTGCCGTCGGTCCGGACGGCGGCCAGCCAGAGCCGGCCCGAGACGTCGACGGTGGTGGCCGGCGAGGAGTAGGGCGACCACCGGCCGGCGGCCTGGATCCCGTGGCCCCAGTGCGTCGTACCCGCGCCGGTGTGACGCGAGACGAGCTCGCCACGGGCGGTCACGGCCGTCAGCCAGAGCCGTCCGTCGCCGGCGAGGGTGAGCGCGGGGCTCGAGGTCTCCGACCACGTACGACGGTCGACCGCGTGGAACCGGCCCCAGGGCCGCCCGTGGCTCTGCGCGTGCACGGCTTCGAGCGTGCCGTGCTGCGTCACGGCGGCGACCCACAGGTTGCCGCGGGCATCGGTGGTGGCGGCGGGGGCGGCGTGGGTCGACCACGACCCGGGCGCGCCCAGCCGGTCGCGGCGGCCCCAGCGGTCGTTGCTCAGCGTGGTGTGCCGGCTGATCAGGTCGCCGGCGGCCGAGATGGTGAGCAGCTGCATGCGGCCGTGTCCGTCGAGGGCGAGCGTGGGCGTCGAGGTCGTCGACCAGGGACCGCCCTTGACCGGCCGGAGGTGCGTCCACCGGTCCGTGACGCCGCGGGTGTGCGCCGTGAGCACTCGGCCGTCGGTCGACACCGCCGCGACCCAGGTCTGCCCGAGGGTGTCCGCCGCGATCGACGGGGCGGCGTCCGTCGACCACGCGACGTGCGAGCCGAGGTGGACCGGACGTGCCGAGGTCGTGGTCACCGTCAGGTCGCCGTGCGGAGCGACCCGGGCCGTCCAGGTGCCGCCCCCGGGCGCTGCCGTCGTGGCCGCCGCTCGGGTCGAGCCCAGGCTCGGGTCGGGTGCCACATCGGCCAGGTGGAGGTAGCGGAAGTCAGACGCGGGCACCGTGCGGACGTCGTACCCGCCGGCGACGTAGTAGTTGTACTCCTCGACGGTGACGGTGCCGTCTCCGACGGCCGAGACCCACGCGACGTGGCCGACGCGCCCGTTGTCGGTCTGCGCGACGGCTCCGACGGCCGGGACGTCGTCCACCAGGTAGCCGAGCGCCTCGGCGTCGTCGTCCCAGTTCTCGGCGTTGCCGAACCTGCCGCCTCCGAGGTTGTTGGTGAAGTCGCCGATCCCGTTCGTCTCCCGCAGCCGCCAGGCGACGAAGCTCGTGCAGTTGCGGAGCGCGAAGCCCCAGGGGTCTCCGTAGGTGCCGTTGTAGTACCAGATGTGCTTGGCGCACTCGCGCGGCGGCGGAGGTGTCGCCGGCGCGTCCGGCTTGCCGTGCGCGCCGTGACCAGGCTTCGTGTGACCGGTCGGCTTGGTGTGGTCACCCGGCTTCCCCGGCTTGCCGGGCTTGCCGTGGCTGTGGGGAGGAAGGGGGACCAACGGGCACTGGCCCAGACCGCGGTAGGGGTAGTCGTCGTCGGCGTGCGAGGGTGCGGCGACAGCGACCGGGCTCACCGCGACGAGAGCGCCGAGCATCCCGCCGATGAGCCGGGGCGCACGCCGGCTCTCTCGGTGGAAAGGCATCGGGTCTCCGTTCACTGGTGGCACAAGAACGGTCGCAGCCAGACCGCGTGCCCGCTTGAGAACGCCGCATCCTTTACTTCCCTGCCGGTGTGAGTCCGACGACAGGCACCGACGTCGATACGCTGCCGCAGTGAACACCCCACGCCGTTCTCCGACTCCTCGCTCCGCTCCTCCGGCGGACAACGCCGCGAGGACCCCGCATGAGTGAGATCGAGATCGGCCGCGCCAAGCGCGGACGCCGTGCCTACTCCTTCGACGACATCGCGATCGTCCCGAGCCGGCGGACGCGCGACCCGGAGGAGGTCGGGATCGCCTGGCAGATCGACGCCTACCGCTTCGAGCTCCCCATCGTCGCCGCCCCCATGGACTCCGTGATGTCGCCCGACACCGCGATCGCCCTCGGCCGTTACGGCGGCCTCGGCGTGCTCAACCTCGAGGGCCTGTGGACCCGCTACGACGACCCGTCCGACCTGCTGGCCGAGATCGCCGAGCTCGACGGACCCACCGCGGTCCGCCGGATGCAGGAGATGTACGCCGAGCCGGTCAAGGCCGAGCTGATCTCCGTGCGGCTCAAGCAGATGCGTGACGCCGGGGTGACGGTGGCCGGTTCGCTGAGCCCCCAGCGCACCAAGGAGTTCGCCAAGACCGTCGTCGACGCCGGCGTCGACATGTTCGTCATCCGGGGCACCACCGTCAGCGCCGAGCACGTCAGCTCGCAGGCGGAGCCGCTCAACCTCAAGGAGTTCATCTACGAGCTCGACGTCCCCGTGATCGTCGGCGGATGCGCGACCTACCAGGCTGCGCTCCACCTGATGCGCACCGGCGCCGCGGGCGTGCTGGTCGGGTTCGGCGGCGGTGCCGCCCACACCACGCGCACCGTGCTGGGGGTGAGCGTGCCGATGGCGAGCGCGGTCGCCGACGTCGCCGGCGCGCGCCGCGACTACATGGACGAGTCGGGTGGCCGCTACGTCCACGTGATCGCCGACGGCTCGATCGGCCGCAGCGGTGACATCGCCAAGGCGATCGCGTGCGGGGCGGACGCGGTGATGATCGGCTCGCCGTTCGCCCGCGCCAGCGACGCCCCGGGCCAGGGCTTCCACTGGGGCGCCGAGGCCCACCACGCCGAGCTGCCGCGCGGCGAACGGGTCGAGATCGGCACCGTCGGCACGCTCCACGAGATCCTCTTCGGGCCCTCGCGCGTCGCCGACGGGACCATGAACCTCGTGGGTGCGCTGCGCCGCGCGATGGCCACGACCGGCTACACGGAGCTCAAGGAGTTCCAGCGCATCGAGATCGTCATCTCCTGAGGGCGCTCCCGAAAAAAGTGGTTCCGCCGCGTCCGTGGACGCGAATACCCTGCTCTTGGGTATTGCGGCCTGCGGTCCTCGACGCGCATGTTGCGTAGGTGTGCCGGGCTCGGGCGCGCCGCACAGACATGGGGTGGCTGCCACCAGGGGGGAACTGATCGCATGACCATCACAACGGCATGGCCCTTGTCCTATCCGGACCCGTGGGCCGAGCGCACGTCGCTCACGCTCGATCTCGACGACCACGCGGTCCGCGGTCTGCTCACCGCGCTCGGCCGGTCGGACGCTCCGCGGGCGCTGCCCGACGAGCTGGCCCGGCTGACGGACCGGGAGCTCACGGTGCTCCGGGCGATCGCCACCGGGGCCAGCAACGCGGAGATCGCGGAGCAGCTCTTCGTCTCGATCGCCACGGTCAAGACGCACGTGGCGAGGATCCTCGCCAAGCTGGGCGTCCGCGACCGGGTGCAGGCGGTGGTCTTCGCCTACGAGTCGCGGCTCGTCGTACCCCACTGACGCTGGGGGTCCGACCCGCTCCGCTCAGGTGGTGAGCCGGGTGGCGATCTCGGCCAGCCCGGACTCGACGAGCGCCGGGTCGTCGGCGGCCGGTCCCCACAGTGCGTCGTACCACGGGGCGAGACGCCACCAGTCGAAGGCACGGGCCAGCTGCTCGTCGGCCACGCCGTACGCTGTCGCGACGGCCGCCGCGAACGGCTCGGGCGTCTCGAAGAGCGCCCAGGCGAGGTCGATCGCCGGATCGCCGACCCGGGCGTCGGACCAGTCGATGACGCCGACGACGCGGTCGTCGCGGATCACGACGTGGTGCGGGCCGAGGTCTCCGTGGATCACCGTGGTCGGCGTCTTGAGGGCGACCCGACGCAGCAGCGCACTGCCCGGCCCGTGCAGCTCCTCGGGCGTCAGGGGCAGGACCCGGTGGAGGAGCCGTTCGAGCGTGGCGAGCAGCTCGGCGCGCGCCGCCACCTGGTCGGGAATGCCCGACTCGATGTAGAGCGTGGGCGGCATGTCGTGCAGGGCACGGAGGAACTGGCCCATCCGCAGCCCGTCGTCCGCGGTCAGCGTCCGGTCCGTGGCCAGGTCACCGACGACCAGCGGGTGACGCACCCGCAGCGGCTCCTCCTCGAGCATGACCGGCACGGGCACCTCGAGCGGCAGGAGGGGAGCGATCCGTGGCATGAGCCGGGTCTCGTTGGCCAGCTGGGTCGCGGCGTCGGGGTACTGCGGCACGCGGTCGATCCAGCGGCCCTCGATGAGCGTCGCCACCGAGTCCCAGCCCTGGATCGGCTCGGCGCGCTCGGCCGCCCGAGCGCGCAGCCAGTCGGCGAACAGCTCCACCGAGTCGGGCATGAACGCGATCTCGGGATCCGCGATCCGTTCGAGCAGGCGCTCGATGCTCAGCCACGCGCCGTACGCGACCTCCGAGGCCTGCGGGGTGATCGGACCGTCCCACGTGGTCACGAAGCGGAACGCGTGGTAGACCGTCTGGCTGTCGGCGTAGTCCGCCTCACCGAGCGACTCGAGCTCGCTGGTGACGCCGAGCTCCTCGGCCAGCTCGCGGCGAGCGGCGTCGAGCGGATCCTCCCCGGCGAGGACGACCCCGCCCGCCGTGAAGTCCCAGTGGGCCGGGTAGACGTCCTTCGTCGGGGTCCGGCGGTGGACGTAGACGCGGCCCCAGGGGTCGCGCACGATCACGCCCGTGGCGGCGTGCCGGAGGTTTTCGGCGCGCATCACCGAACGAGGGGCGATCCCTGCCGGACGTCCCCCGTCGTCGTAGAGCGCAACGACCTCATCGTCCACGGGGCCATCAAACCGGGAAAACGGGCTCCGCGCTCGGGTAGTCCGTGGTCGTGTCGTGCAGGATCGTCCTGTGCCCCCGTCCCGAGCCCTCGACCCGGCCTCCCGCACGCGCGCGCTGGAGACGATGGCAGCGACCGCGGGCGACGGGCCCCCGCTCGACCTCCTGGTCGTCGGCGGCGGCGTGGTCGGCACCGGTGCGGCGCTCGACGCCGTGTCCCGCGGGCTCTCCGTCGGGCTGCTCGAGCAGCGAGACCTGGCCAGCGGGACGTCGTCGCGGTCGAGCAAGCTGATCCACGGCGGCCTGCGCTACCTGGAGATGTTCGACTTCGCGCTGGTGCGGGAGGCGCTCGAGGAGCGGGGGCTGCTGCTCACCCGCCTGGCCCCCCACCTGGTCCGGCCGGTGCCGTTCCTGTACCCGTTGCACCGCACCCTCGAGCGGCCCTACGTCGGTGCCGGTCTGGCGCTGTACGACGGCCTGGCCATGGCCGGCCGCCACGACATGGGACTGCCCAAGCACAAGCACCTGTTCCGCCGGCAGCTCGCCCGCCTGGCTCCCGACCTGCGGACCGACGAGCTCACGGGCGCGATCCGCTACTACGACTGCCAGGTCGACGACGCGCGGCTGGTGGTCACCCTCGCGCGGACCGCCGCCCACCACGGTGCGGTGATCGCGACGCGGACGCGGGTCACCGGCTTCCTGCGCGACGGGGCGCGCGTCGTCGGGGTGCGCGCGACCGACCTCGAGACCGGTCACGAGCTCGAGGTGCGGGCCCGGGTCGTGGTCAATGCGGCCGGGGTGTGGACCGACGAGGTGCAGGGTCTGCTCGGTGGTGACCTCGCCCTCGACGTCGAGGCCAGCAAGGGCATCCACCTGGTCGTGCCCCGCGACCGGATCCGCTCCGAGTGCGGCTTCATCACCAAGACCGAGAAGTCCGTGCTCTTCGTGATCCCGTGGGGCCGGCACTGGATCATCGGCACCACCGACACGGCCTGGGACCTCGACCTCGCGCACCCCGCCGCCTCGCGGACCGACATCGACTACCTGCTCCACCACGTCAACCAGCTGCTGCGCGTCCCGCTCGACCACGACGACGTCGAGGGCGTGTACGCAGGGCTCCGTCCGCTGCTGACAGGGAAGGCCGGACGTGGGGTCGGGTCCGGTGGCGAGGGCGAGGCGCGCTCGGCCACGAGCAAGGTGTCCCGGGAGCACACGGTGGCCGGCCCCGTGCCGGGCCTGGTCCTGATCGCCGGCGGCAAGCTCACGACGTACCGGATCATGGCGCGCGACGCCGTCGACCTCGCCGTCCGCGGCTGGCCCGACGTCGCTCCGTCCCACACCGAGCGGCTCCCGCTGCTCGGGGCCGACACGTTCCTCACGCGGACCAACCAACGGGTCGCGCTGGCGCGGCGCGCGGGACTCGAGGTGGGGCGGATCGACCACCTCCTGGGTCGCTACGGCGGCCTCATCGACGAGGTGCTCGAGCTGATGGAGGCACGGCCCGAGCTGCGCGAGCCCCTGCCGGGCACCGAGGACTACCTCGCCGCGGAGATCGTGTACGCCGTCACCCACGAGGGCGCCCGCCACCTCGACGACGTCCTGGCGCGCCGTACCCGGATCTCCATCGAGACCTTCGACCGCGGCACCCTCGCCGTCACCGCCGCCGCCGACCTGATGGCCGGCGAGCTCGGCTGGGACCCCGCGCGCCGCGACGACGAGGTCGACCACTACCTGCGCCGGGTCGAGGCCGAGCGCCAGTCGCAGGAGAAGCTGACCGACCAGGAGGCCGACGAGGCCCGCGTCAGCGCCCCGGAGATCGTCTGACCCCCGCGCCCGTCGCCCCCCGGTCGTGGGTCGAGCCCGAGTCGTTGTTCGAGCCTGTCGAGCCCTGGTCGTTGGTCGAGCCTGTCGAGACCTGGTCGTGGGTCGAGCCCTGGTCGTGGGTCGAGCCCTGGTCGTGGGTCGAGCCCGGCTCGTTGGTCGAGCCTGTCGAGACCCCAGTTGCTCTCGGCTTGGCGGTGCGCGAGAGGGCGGGTAGATCCTCGAGCCGCCCGTCGATCAGGGCCTGGCGCTTCGCCCGACCCCAGCCCTGTATCTGCTTCTCGAGGAGGTAGGCCTCCTCGATGCGGCTGAACTCTGTCGACCAGACGAGTCGGACCGGACGACGCCGCCTCGTGTAGGCGGCGCCGAGCCCGAGGTTGTGCTCGCCGATCCGGCGCTCCAGGTCCCACGTGCTGCCCACGTAGTAGGACCCGTCGCAGCACTCGACGATGTAGGCGTGCGGCATACCCAGAGGGTGCGGTCCTCGCCGAGGTCGAGCAACTCTGGCTGTGGGCGCCTGTGGAGGGACGGTCGGATCAGCGACGACGAGTGCCAGATCGCGGGCGTGGGTCTCGACAGGCTCGACCAGCGGGGTCGGGGTCTCGACGGGCTCGACCAGCGGGGTCGGGGTCTCGACGGGCTCGACCGGCGGGGTCGGGGTCTCGACGGGCTCGACCAGCGGCGTCGGGTCTCGACGGGCTCGACCAAGGGAGCACGGGTCTCGACGGGATCGACCAGCGGGTGGAGGTCTCGACAGGCTCGACCCACGGGACGGGAAGGGTTACTCGGGGGTAGCCGGACGCCCGGAGCGGACATACTCTCGGTACATGAGCGCCCAGCACCCCTCCTCCGGGCCGGTCGTCGAGGGTCCCCACGACCCTGAGCACGACCCCACCGCGTCGTACGCCCTCGACCGCAGCTACGTCGGGTCCCTGACCAGCCGGGTGGTCGCCTCCTCCGACCGCACCGCCGAGGTGCGGTCGCCGCTCGGCGACCAGCCCCTCGCCCACATCCCGCAGTCCACCGCGGCCGACGTCGACGAGGCGTTCCGGCGTGCCCGCAAGGCCCAGGAGCAGTGGGCCCGTACGCCGATCGACGTCCGCGCGGCAGCGCTCCTGCGGCTCCACGACCTCGTCCTCGACCGCCAGCAGGAGATCATCGACCTGATCTGCTGGGAGTCCGGCAAGGCGCGCAAGCACGCCTTCGACGAGCCTCTCCACATCGCGCTCACGGCGCGCTACTACGGACGTACGGCGCACCAGCACCTCGACTCCCGCCGGGTCCGCGGGGTCTTCCCCGTGCTCACCCGGGTCGAGCTCAACCGGGTGCCCAAGGGTGTCGTCGGCATCATCTCGCCATGGAACTATCCCTTCACGATGGCCCTGTGCGACGGCCTCCCGGCCCTCCTCGCGGGCAACGCCGTCGTGGCCAAGCCCGACGCCCAGACCATGCTGTCGGCCCTGCTCGCGGCCCAGCTGCTCGAGGAGGCCGGCTTCCCGCGCGACCTCTGGCAGGTCGTCGCCGGGCCCGGCTCCGAGATCGGGCCCGAGCTGATCTCGCGCGCCGACTACATCTGCTTCACCGGCTCGACGGCCACCGGCAGGCTCGTCGCGCAGGGCTGCGCCGACCGCCTCATCGGGTGCTCGCTCGAGCTGGGCGGCAAGAACCCGATCCTGGTGCTCCGTGACGCCGACCTCGAGAAGGCCGCCGAGGGGGCGGTGCGCGCCGCGTTCTCCAACGCCGGACAGCTCTGCGTGTCGATGGAGCGGCTCTTCGTCGCCGACCAGGTCTACGACCGGTTCCTCGAGCGGTTCGTCGCCCGTACGCAGGCGATGACCCTCGGCGCGACCCTCGACTGGGGCAACGACATGGGCTCGCTGATCAGCCAGGCCCAGCTCGACACCGTCGTCGCCCACGTCGACGACGCCGTCGCCAAGGGCGCGCGGGTGCTCACCGGCGGTCGGGCGCGCCCCGACCTGGGCCCGTTCTACTACGAGCCGACCATCCTCGAGGGGGTCACGCCCGAGATGACGTGCTTCGGGCACGAGACCTTCGGCCCGGTCATCGCGGCCTACCGCTTCCACGACGAGGCCGACGCGGTGTCGCGTGCCAACGACGGCGACTACGGCCTCAACGCCTCGATCTACAGCCAGGACGGGCCGCGCGCCCGCGAGCTCGCGGCCCGGATCAGGTGTGGCACCGTCAACATCAACGAGGCGTTCGCCGCCACCTTCGGCAGCGTGGAGGCGCCGATGGGAGGGATGCGCGAGTCCGGGCTCGGTCGTCGCCAGGGCAGTGAGGGCATCCTCCGCTACACCGAGGTGCAGTCGGTCGCGACCCAGCGGGTGCTGCGGATCGCGCCGGCGTTCGGGCTGTCCGACGAGACCTACGCGAAGGTGATGACGACCAACCTCCGGATCCTCAAGAAGCTGGGCCGGGCATGAGCGAGCTCGACTACGACGTCCTGGTGGTCGGGTCGGGCTTCGGCGGGTCCGTGACCGCGCTCCGGCTGACCGAGAAGGGCTACCGCGTCGCCGTGCTCGAGGCCGGCGCCCGTTTCGAGGACAGCGACTTCGCCGCGACGTCGTTCGACACCAGGCGCTACCTGTTCCGTCCCGAGATCGGCTGCTACGGCATCCAGCGGATCGACGCGCTCAAGGACTGCCTGATCCTCTCCGGGGCGGGGGTCGGTGGAGGCTCGCTGGTCTACGCCAACACCCTCTACGAGCCGCTGGAGCAGTTCTACGACGACCCGTCGTGGAAGGACATCACCGACTGGCGCACCGAGCTGGCGCCGTACTTCGACCAGGCCAAGCGGATGCTGGGCGTCACCGACAACCCGAGGATGACGCCGTCCGACGAGGTGATGAAGCAGGTCGCCGAGGAGCTCGGCGTCGGCGACACGTTCCGCCTGACACCGGTCGGCGTGTTCTTCGGCGGGCCCGGCCAGGAGCCCTCCGACACCGTGCCCGACCCGTTCTTCGGAGGTGCAGGCCCCGACCGCAACCCCTGCAGCCACTGCGGCGAGTGCATGACCGGCTGCCGGCACAACGCCAAGAACACCCTGGTGAAGAACTACCTCTACCTCGCCGAGCAGAACGGCGCCCGCGTGCTGCCGATGACGACGGTCACGAGGATCTCGCCCCGAGACGACGGTGGGTACGACGTCGAGGTGCGCCATACCAAGTCCAAGCTCAACCGCCCGGGCTCGACGAAGGTGCTGAGCGCCCAGCAGGTCGTCCTGTCCGCCTCGGCGCTGGGCACCCAGCGGCTCCTGCACCGGATGAAGGACCAGGGCGTCCTGCCCCACCTGTCCGACCGACTCGGCCACCTGTCGCGCACCAACTCCGAGTCGATCCTCGGCGCCATCGCGCCCGACACCAAGATCGACTACAGCCAGGGCGTCGCCATCACCTCGTCGTTCCACCCCGACGAGCACACCCACATCGAGCCGGTGCACTACGGCAAGGGCAGCAATGCGATGTCGCTGCTCCAGACCGTGCTCACCGACGGCGACCTCGGCCCCCGCTGGCGTACCTGGGTCGCGGAGATGTGGCGGCAGAAGCGTCACGTCCTCGACCTCTACGACATGAAGCACTGGTCCGAGCGGGCCGTCATCGCCCTGGTGATGCAGAGCCGTGACAACTCCATCGAGGTCTTCTCCAAGGCGGGCCGGTTCGGCCGCCGGGTGCTGTCGTCGCGGCAGGGTCACGGCGAGCCCAACCCGACCTGGATCCCGATCGCCAACCAGGCCGTCCGACGGATGGCCGAGATCATGGGCGGCATCCCCGGCGGCTCGATCGGCGAGCCGTTCAACATGCCCCTGACCGCCCACTTCATCGGCGGCTGCACGATCGGCGCCTCCGCGGAGACCGGTGTCATCGACGCCTACCACCGCGTCTACGGCCACCCCGGCCTGCACATCGCCGACGGCTCCACGATCTCGGCCAACCTGGGCGTCAACCCGTCGCTGACGATCACCGCCCAGGCCGAGCGGGCGATGGCGTTCTGGCCGAACAAGGGAGACGCCGACGCGCGGCCCGCGCTCGGCACGGCGTACGAGCGCATCTCGCCGACCGCGCCGACGAACCCCGTGGTCCCCGAGGCCGCGCCGGGTGCCCTCCGGCTCCCCATCGTCGCCGTCTCCTGAGCCTGCCCGTCGGGACCCGTCGCCGGTCGAGCGGAGTCGAGACCACGGGGGCCGTAACCCCTGCTGAGACCCGTCGTTGAGGGGTCGGGTCACGCTGTCGAACTCCCTCCCTTGGCGTGGCCCGCTCCGGGCGCTGCTCCGGCAGCGCCGGACCCGGGGCCCGGCCTTGCTCCCCGATCGGCCGGGCCCCGGGGCGCGTCCGGGGTCAGACCCGTCGAGGGGCGCCGATAGGCTGCCGTCATGTCGCGAGCAACGGGCGAGGGGGAGCACGACCTGGTCCTCGTCGTCGACTTCGGGGCGCAGTACGCCCAGCTCATCGCCCGCCGCGTGCGCGAGGCCCACGTCTACTCCGAGATCGTGCCCCACACGATGCCGGTGGCCGAGATGCTGGCTCGCAAGCCGGCCGCCCTGATCCTCTCCGGCGGACCGTCGTCGGTGTACGCCGACGGTGCGCCGGCCGTCGATCCGTCCATCTTCGGGTCCGACGTCCCGGTGTTCGGCATGTGCTACGGGTTCCAGCTGATGGCACAAGGCCTCGGCGGTGCTGTGTCGCCGACCGGTGCTCGCGAGTACGGCCGTACCCCGGTCACGGTCGAACGCGGCGGCGCCCTGCTCGCCGACCTCCCGGCCGAGCACACCGTCTGGATGTCCCACGGCGACTCCGTGATCGCGGCGCCGCCTGGGTTCGACGTGCTCGCGTCGACGCGGGTGACCCCGGTGGCCGCGTTCGAGGACACCGAGCGCCGGCTGGCCGGGGTGCAGTGGCACCCCGAGGTGCTCCACACCGAGCACGGCCAGGAGGTCCTCGAGCACTTCCTCCGCGACATCGCCGGCTGCCGGCCTACCTGGACGATGGTGAACATCGTCGACGAGCAGGTCGAGCGGATCCGCGAGCAGGTCGGCGACTCCCGGGCGATCTGTGCCCTGTCCGGCGGCGTCGACTCCGCCGTGGCCGCCGCGATCGTGCAGCGGGCGATCGGCGACCGGCTCACCTGCGTCTACGTCGACCACGGGATGATGCGTCAGGGCGAGACCGAGCAGGTACGTCGCGACTTCGAGGCGGTCTTCGACACTCTCGACGTGGTCGACGCCTCCGACCAGTTCCTCGGTGCCCTGGAGGGGATCGTCGACCCCGAGGAGAAGCGGAAGATCATCGGGCGCGAGTTCATCCGGGTCTTCGAGGCGGCCGAGGCGCGCGTCTTCGGTGACGCGGCGTCCGGCAGCACGGCGTACCTCGTGCAGGGGACCCTCTACCCCGACGTCGTCGAGTCCGGCGGCGGAGCGGGCACCTCCAACATCAAGTCCCATCACAACGTCGGTGGCCTCCCCGACGACCTGAACTTCGCCCTCGTCGAGCCGCTGCGCACGCTGTTCAAGGACGAGGTGCGGATGGTCGGCGAGCAGCTCGGCCTGCCTCCGACCATGGTCTGGCGTCAGCCGTTCCCCGGCCCGGGGCTCGGGATCCGGATCATCGGCGAGGTCACCCGCGAGCGCCTCGACATCCTGCGCCAGGCCGACGCGATCGCTCGCGAGGAGCTCACGGCCGCCGGCCTCGACCGCGACATCTGGCAGTTCCCGGTCGTGCTCCTGGCCGACGTCCGCTCGGTCGGCGTGCAGGGAGACGGCCGTACCTACGGCCATCCGGTCGTCCTGCGCCCGGTCACGTCCGAGGACGCGATGACGGCCGACTGGGCCCGCCTGCCCTACGACCTGCTCGAGAAGGTCTCCACGCGGATCACCAACGAGGTCGCGGAGGTCAACCGGGTCACCCTCGACATCACCAGCAAGCCCCCCGGCACCATCGAGTGGGAGTAGGGCTCAGCTCGCGGGTCCGCTGCCCTCGCCGCGTGCGGCGAGCTCGACGGAGTCGAGGAACACCTCGATGCCGGTGACGTAGACGTCGCGGTCGGCGAGCGCGACCAGCTCGGGCAGCAGCGCGGCCAGCGCCGGAAGCCGCGAGGCGTCCACCGCGCGGAGATCGCCGATCCAGCGCGACGTCCGGCCCGTCTCGTCCTCCGAGAGGTACTGCTGCGACAGGGCAGCCGAGGCGGCCAGGACGTAGCTGGAGTACGCCGCGTAGAAGCGCACGATCTGCTCCTTCGCCAGCCCGGCCCGCTCCAGCTGCGTCAGGATCCAGTTGATCGCCCTCAGCTCGCCCGGACCGCCGGTCGCGACGGCCGACGCCTCGATCCCGACCCGGGGGTGGGCGGCGAAGATGTCCATCGACAGGAGCGCACCGTCGCGCAGCTGGTCGCGCCACGAGGCGTCGTGGTCGAGCTGGTCGAGCATCGCCACGATGAGACGGTCCACGACCGCCTGCATCAGCTCTTCCTTGTCGCGGAAGTGGCGGTAGACGGCCGTCGGGTCGGTGCCGAGGGCGCTGCCGAGGGCACGGAAGGTGATGGTCTCCCCGGTCGCAGCGAGGTCGATCGCCGCGGTGACGATCACGTCGCGGTCCAGCTGCTGACGCCCGGCCGGACGTCGGGCCTTGCCACCACTCATGCGCTTCGGGCCTCCCCGTGACCGATTGACCTGCCAGGTGTGCAGCTCGGATGCTATCCCGTGATCAACACTGTTGACAACGATGTGTGCATCACCCTAGCGTCACCGACTCGTCCGGTCTCGGCGGCGATCCGACCACACAGACAAGGCAGCGCACATGCAAGCAGATCTGGTGTTCACCGGCGGTCCTGTCCATCTGGGCAACGCCGTCCACAGCCGGGCCACGGCCGTGGCCGTCACCGGCGAGCGGATCGTGGCCGTCGGCCACGACGAGGTGCGCGAGCTCATCGGCCCCGGCACCGAGGTCGTCGACCTGGCGGGCCGCCTCCTGATCCCGGGGTTCCAGGACGCGCACGTGCATCCCGTGGGTGGTGGCCTCGAGCTGGGCGCCTGCGACCTGAGCGGCGCGGTCACCCTCGAGGAGTACCGCGCACGGATCTCGGCGTACGCCGCCTCGCACCCCGACGCGAGCTGGATCACCGGGGGCGGCTGGTCCATGGAGAGCTTCCCCGGCGGCATCCCCGACCGCCGACTGCTCGACGAGCTGGTGCCCGATCGTCCGGTCTTCCTTCCCAACCGCGACCACCACGGTGCGTGGGTCAACTCGCGCGCCCTCGAGATCGCGGGCATCGACGCCGACACACCCGACCCGGCGGACGGCCGGATCGAGCGCGACCCCGACGGGACTCCGACCGGCACCCTCCAGGAGGGTGCGATGCAGCTCGTGGCCAAGCACGTGCCGGCGGCCACGGAGGAGGACCTGGTCGCGGGCCTGCTCCGGGCGCAGGAGCTCCTGCACTCGCTCGGCATCACCGGATGGCAGGACGCCCTCGTCGGCTCCGACAGCGGGCTGGGCGACGTGACCGGCACCTACCGGACGGCCCTGGACCGGGACCTGCTCACCGCGCGGGTGGTGGGTGCCCTGTGGTGGGAGCGGGACCAGGGGCTCGAGCAGCTCGACCACCTGCTGGGGGTCCGCACGCTGCTGAGCCGGGGCCTGATGGCCGCCTCGACGGTCAAGATCATGCAGGACGGCGTCGCTGAGAACCACACGGCCGCGATGCTCAGTCCCTACCTCCGCCACGGCTGCGGCTGCGCCTCCGGCGGCCGGCACGACGGGTTGTCGTTCGTGGACCCCGCGGCCCTGCCCGAGTACGTGACCGCGCTCGACGCGCACGGCTTCCAGGTGCACTTCCATGCCCTCGGCGACCGGGCGGTGCGCGAGGCGCTCGACGCCATCGAGGCGGCCCGCCGTGCGAACGGCTTCAACGACCACCGTCACCACCTCGCGCACCTCCAGGTCGTCCACCCCGACGACGTCCCCCGCTTCCGGGCCCTGGGGGCGACGGCGAACATGCAGCCGCTCTGGGCCGCCCACGAGCCGCAGATGGACGAGCTGACCATCCCGTTCCTGGGTCCGGAGCGCTCCTCGTGGCAGTACCCGTTCGCCGACCTCCTCCGCGAGGGGGCGACGCTGGCCGCGGGCAGCGACTGGCCGGTGAGCAGCCCCGACCCGCTCAACGGCATCCATGTCGCGGTGAACCGCGTCGGGCCCGGGTCGGACGCCGAGCCGTTCTACCCCGAGCAGCGGCTCGCGCTCGTCGACGCCCTCGGCGCCTACACGGCCGGGACGGCGTACGTGAACCATCTCGACGACACCGGGACCATCGCCGTCGGGAACCTGGCCGACCTCGCGGTGCTCGATCGCGACCCGTTCGCCGGCCCGGCCTCGGAGATCTGCCGGACCGCCGTCGAGCAGACCTTCGTCGGCGGACGTCGGGTGTACGCCGCACCGGTCTGACCGCCGGACCGTCGTCGTCTCGGGAGCGGCGGGCCCTCGAAGGTCCGTTGTCAACACTATTGACAACGTTGTGTGACAACTCTAGGTTCGCCCCCATCACTGACAGGAGTTTCCCGGTGACCGACCTTCACTACCTGAGCGCGACCGAGGTCCTCGACGCCTTCCGGAGCCGCGAGCTGTCGCCGGTCGAGGCGCTGGAGGCGGTCTCGGCCCGCGCCGACGAGACCGAACCCGTCGTCAACTGCCTGCTCGAGCGCGACTACGAGGACCTCCAGGTGGCGGCGAAGGCGGCGGAGGCCCGGTATGCCGGGAAGGGCGACCCCCCGCGCCCCCTCGAGGGACTGCCGGTCGTGCTGAAGGAGGAGCAGCCGATCGAGGGCCGCAGCCTGCGGTTCGGGTCGTTGCTCACGGAGGGACTCGTCGCCGACGAGACCCACCCGGTGGCCGAGCGCGTGTACGGCGCGGGCGCGCTGGTCCACGCCCGCACGACCACACCCGAGTTCTCATGCGCCGGCTTCACCCACAGCGACCTGTGGGGCATCACCCGCAACCCCTGGAACCCCGACTACACCCCGGGTGGCTCCTCCGGCGGCTCCGGGGCCGCCCTCGCGGCCGGCACGGCCTACCTGGCCAGCGGGTCCGACATCGGCGGCTCCATCCGGATCCCCTCGTCGTTCAGCGGTGTCGTCGGCTTCAAGGCGCCGTTCGGGCGGGTGGCGGCGCTCCCGCCGTTCAACCTCGACGTGTACTGCCACGACGGCGCGATGGCCCGCACCGTGGCCGACACCGCACTGCTCCACAACGTGATCCAGGGTCAGCACCCCGTCGACCACGTGTCGCTCCCGGCGCTCCCCATCCCCCAGGACCTCGGAGACGTCCGCGGGATGCGGATCGCCTGGGCGGCGACCCTCGGCGACATCCCGGTGGAGCCCGAGGTGGAGGCCAACACCCGGGCCTTCGCCGAGGCGCTGCGGAACGCGGGCGCGACGGTCGAGGAGGTGACGGTCGAGCTCTCGCTGGAGCGCCTGACCGAGGCGGCCCTGGTGCACTACGGCTCGATCATGGGGCCGTCCATGAGTGAGGAGGTGGACCCGCAGGACCCACGCTTCATGGACTACACGCGCTCGTTCCTCGAGAAGTCGTCCGCCGCCGCCGCGCGGACCAGCGTCTACCGGGGCATGGAGCTGGAGACCGAGATCCACCTCGCGATCTCCCGGGTCTTCGCCGACCACGACGCCCTGGTCTGTCCGACCTTCGGCGGACTGGGGCTCCGGGCCGGCGACTCGTACGCCGACGGCATCGACGTGGCCGGCCGGCATCTCGAGATCTACATCTTCGCCGCGCTCACGCCCGTCTTCAACGTCGCCAGCCGGCACCCGGTGCTCGCCGTCCCGTCCGGGATCGCCTCCAACGGGGTCCCCACCGGCGTCCAGGTGGTGGCCCGGCCCTACGACGACGTCACGGCCTTCCAGGTCGGCGCTGCGGCCGAGCGCGAGCTCGGCCTCTGGCTCGACCCGACCTGGCGACCCTCCCTCTGACCCGACCGACCGCAGCCCGCCCCACCGGAAGAAGGAACCCGACGATGTCCAAGATCCCAGCAACCGGCTGGACGGTTCTCGGAGCCGGCGCGCTCGTCTGCGCGGTGGCGCTGTCTGCGTGTGGGGCCAAGCCGCCCAGCAAGGAGTCCACCACCGCGTCGACCGACTACACGGTGCTCACCCCCAAGCCGACCACGCAGGCCGGCGATGTCGTGTGGGCGACCTACCGCGAGACCCAGACGCTGGACCCGATCAAGGCGTTCGACTACCCGGAGAACACCGTCGACCCGCTGCTGTGCGACTCGCTGCTCCGCCAGGCGCCGGACATGACCCTGGGTCCGGGGATCGCGACGTACACCGCGCCGTCGCCCACCGAGTACGACTTCACCCTGAACGCGAAGGCGAAGTTCTGGGACGGCTCCCCGGTCACCGCGCAGGACGCGGTCTTCAGCCTCCAGCGCGCCATGAGCCCCACCGCCGGTGGCTACTACCCGAAGGTCTTCGACCGGGTGAAGTCCATCGAGGCCACCGGTTCGAAGACCTTCACCATCCACCTCAAGCAGCCCGACCAGTGGCTGCTCGGTGAGCTCTCGGCCACGCCCGGTGAGGTGGTCCAGAAGGCGTACGTCGAGGCCAAGGGCAAGGCGTTCGGCACCGTCACCGGCGGCACGATGTGCTCCGGCCCCTTCAAGCTCGACTCCTGGAAGACCGGCCAGGGCGTCACGATGGTGCCCAACCCGGACTACTGGGACACCTCGCTGCCCGCGCCCAAGGTCAAGAGCCTGACCGTGATCGGCGTGCCGGACGACGCCACCCTCACCGCCGGCCTGACGAGCGGGTCGATCAACGGCGACTACGGCGTCGGGCTCAGCACGCTCGGCCAGCTGGAGAAGCAGTCGTCGGTCAAGGCCTACCAGGGCGCGCCGTACGCGACGGTGTCGATGGTGATCAGCGCGACCAAGGGCCCGCTGGCCAACGTCGACGGGCGTCGGGCGCTGTCGGAGGCCCTCGACCGTCAGGGCATCATCAACACGGTCTACCAGGGCGCGGGCAGCATCCCGCACGCCGCCGCCGCGAGCGGCACGTGGGGCTACGCCAAGAGCAGCTTCCAGAGCGCCTACGACGCGCTGCCGCCGATGACGCAGGACCTGGCGAAGGCCAAGTCGGACGCCAAGGCCGCCGGGATCGTCGGCCAGACGATCACGATCGGCACGTCGTCGGGCATCCCCAGCCTCAACACCGAGACCCTCGCCATCCGTCAGGCGGCCGAGGCGATCGGCCTGAAAGTGAAGCTGAAGGACGTCAGCCCGTCGAACTACATCAACTTCTTCATCGACCCGAAGGCCTTCGGCTCCGTCGACACGTTCACCACCGTCAACTACGGCGACTACGCCGACCCGGCGGCGCTCTACAACAGCTTCGCCATGCCGGGAGGGTCGCAGAACTTCGACGGGTGGAGCAACGCCGAGGTGACCAAGAGCATGAACGCCGCGCGCAGCGAGGCTGACCCGGAGAAGCGGGCTCAGGACGTGATCGCCGCCCAGAAGATCATCACCGACCAGCTGGCCTGGATCCCGATGGTCGCGCCGAACACGGTGCTGGTGATGCACCAGGACGTGACCGGACCCCCCGCGACGTTCTCGTTCATGTTCGGGCCGTGGGCCAGCTACCTCGGCGGCAGCTGAGTTCGCCGAGGAGCTCGAGGAGTCCGGATGCTCGCCTTCATCGTCAAGCGCCTGGTGATGCTCGTCGTCACCCTGCTGGTGGCGAGCTTCGCGGTCTACGGCTCGCTGTACCTGGCCCCGGGGAGCCCGATCGCCACGCTGACCGGCGGTCGGGCACCCTCCCCGCAGGTGATCGCCCAGCTCAACGCGCAGTACCACCTCGACGACCCGTTCCTGGTCCGCTACTGGCACTGGCTCACCGCGGCCCTGCACGGAGACCTCGGTGAGTCGATCCCGCTCCACGAGAGCGTGTCGACCCTGATCGGTCAGCGGATCGGGGTCACGGCCAGCCTGGTGCTGCTCACCTCGATCGTGATCGTCGTCATCGGTGTCGGCCTGGGCATCGTGGGTGCGCTGTCCCACGGGACCATCGACAACGGGGTGCTGATCTCCTCGACCATGTCGGCGGCCATGCCGGCCTTCGCGGCAGCCGTGGTGCTGCAGTTCGTGTTCGCGGTCAAGCTGCCGTGGTTCCCGGCCCTCGGGGACGGGCACGGGTTCCTCGACTCGCTGCACCACCTGATCCTCCCGGCCCTGGCGCTGGCCGCGTCCTCGGTGGCGCTCGTGACCCGGGTCACCCGGGCGGCAGTCCGCGAGGAGCTGGAACGCGAGCACGTGCAGACCGCGATCAGCCGCGGCCTGCCGCGCGGCACGATCCTGCGCCGACACGTCCTGAGGAACGCCGCCATCCCGATCACCACCGTCGTCGGGCTCACGATCGCCAGCCTGATCGCGCTGTCGGCGGTCGTGGAGACGGCGTTCGGGCTGAACGGCCTGGGCTCCTATCTCGTGCAGGCCGCGCAGAACAAGGACTTCGCGGTGGTCCAGGGCATCAGCCTCGTCCTGGTCGTGCTCTTCGTGGTGGTCAACACCATCGTCGACATCGCCTACGCACTCCTCGACCCGCGGGTCGCGATCGGAAGTCGAGCCCAGTGAGCATCCCCGTCGGAGGCGCCCTCCCCACCGGCGCCGCACCAGACGCGCCCGGCCCCGACGCCGTGCCCACACCGGGTGACGCGGCCTCCGCCAGGTCACGCCGTCGTCTCCCGCAGCTGGGGGTGGCGGGGTGGGTCAGTGTCGCGATCATCGCGGTCGCGGTGCTCCTGGCGATCTTCGGCCCGGTCCTGCGCCCCTACGACCCGAACGCGGTCGAGCTCTCCTACGCCAACGTCGGTCCGATGGGTGGGCACCTCCTCGGCTTCGACGGCGCGGGTCGCGACCTGCTCAGCCGGCTCATGGTCGGCGCTCGTACGACGCTGCTGGGCGCGGCGCTGGTGGCGATCGTCGCGGTCGTGATCGGCTCGAGCCTCGCCGTCCTCACGGCATGGTTCGGTGGCCGCCTCGACACGGCCGTCTCGAGTGGTCTCGACGTCATGTTCGCGTTCCCCGGCATCCTGCTCGCCGTGCTGGCCGCGGCCGTCTTCGGCCCGGGCCTGCTCGCGGCGGGGCTCGCCCTGTCGATGGCCTACTCGCCGTACCTGGCCCGCGTGTTGCGCGGTGCCGCCCTCAAGGAGCGGGCCATGGCCTACATCGCGGCCGGCGAGGTCCAGGGGTTCAGCAGCTGGTGGCTCTGCTTCCGTCACCTGCTTCCCAACATCTCGGCCCTGATCGTGGCCCAGGGCACGATCTTCTTCGGCTTCGCGGTCGTGGACCTGGCAGCACTGTCGTTCCTCGGGCTCGGCATCCAGGCGCCCCAGGCCGACTGGGGTGTGATGGTCTCCGAGGGCAAGACCCCGCTGCTGCAGGGCTACCCCCTCGAGGCGCTGTCCGCGGTGATCTGCATCGTGCTGGTCGTCTCGGCCGTGAGCTTCCTCGGCGAGAAGCTGCAGGAGCGGTCGACGGGGGGAAGCCGATGAGCACGCTCCTCGAGGTCCGGGACCTGACCGTCGACCTGGCGCTGGCCGATGGTCCCCGCCAGGTCATCTCCGGCACGTCCTTCGATATCCACGCCGGCGAGGCGATGGGGCTCGTCGGTGAGTCCGGCTCCGGCAAGTCGATGACGGCCCGGGCCATCGCGCGGTTGCTGCCGACCGGTGCCGCGGTGCGGGGCGACGTCCGCTTCGACGGCACGGACGTGCTCGGGCTCTCCGGCCAGGAGCTGCGGGCACACCGCTCGAAGGTGGCCGTGGTCTTCCAGGACCCACGCGCCCACATCAACCCGGTGCGCCGGATCGAGGACTTCATGACCGAGTCCCTGCGCACCCTGGAGAGCGTGCCGCGAGCCGAGGCGGCGCGTCGGGCCGCCGACGGCTTGGAAGAGGTCGGCATCGACGATCCCGGCAGGCGTCTGCGTCAGTACCCCCACGAGCTGTCCGGCGGGATGCTGCAACGCGTCATGATCGCCACCGCCCTCCTCTCCGAGCCCAGGCTGCTGCTGGCCGACGAGTGCACCACCGCCCTCGACGTCACCACCCAGTCCGAGGTCATGGCGATCCTCGACGAGCTACGCCGGGATCGCGGCCTGTCGATGCTGTTCATCACCCACGACCTGGAGCTCGCCGGCGCGGTGTGCGACCGCACCTGCGTCATGTACGCCGGCCAGGTCGTCGAGACCTCGGCCGCCGACCAGCTGCACGCCGACCCGCTGCACCCCTACAGCGCGGCCCTCGTCCAGGCCCGCCCCGACATCACCTCGTCGGCACACCGGCTGGTGGCGATCCCGGGCCGCCCCGTCTCCGCGTTCGAGGCCCCCTCCGGGTGCCGGTTCGCTCCGCGCTGTCCGCACGCCGAGGACTCCTGCCGCGCGCACGAGCAGGAGATCACCGAGCTGGCCGACGGGCGGGTGCGCTGCGAGCGCGCCACCGAGCTGCGCGGCGCCCTGCTCGAACGGGGGACCCATGCCTGAGCCGGCCCTGTCCGTCCGCGGTCTCCGCAAGGAGTTCGGGTCGTTCGTCGCCGTCGACGACCTGTCCTTCGACCTGCTGCCGGGGCGCTCGCTGGCCATCGTCGGTGAGTCCGGGAGCGGCAAGACCACCGTGGCCCGGATGATCGTCGGACTCGAGCGGCCCACGGCCGGTTCGATCGTCGCCTGTGGCCGCGACCGGTCGCAGCCCGCGCGGGGCGGGCGGGAGCGCAAGCTGCGCGGCCGAGAGGTCCAGATCGTGTTCCAGGACCCCTACTCCAGCCTCGACCCACGGCAGTCCGGAGCCGCGCTCATCGACGAGGTGCTGCGGCTGCACGGGAGCAACGACGCGGCCAGCCGCCGCCGTACCATCGCAGAGCTCGCCGACCTCGTCGGTCTCGACGAGCGCCAGATCAACGCCCTCCCGCGGGGACTGTCCGGGGGCCAGCGGCAACGCGTGGCGATCGCGCGGGCCCTCGCCGCGGAACCGAGGGTGCTGATCCTCGACGAGTCGGTGGCCGCACTCGACGTGTCGATCCAGGCCCAGGTGCTCAACGTGCTGGCCGACATCCGCGACGAGCGCCAGATCAGCTACGTGCTGATCTCCCACGACCTCGCCGTCGTCAGGCAGCTGACCGAGGAGGCGTTGGTCATGCAGCACGGCACGGTGGTCGAGCAGGGCCCGACCGGGCGGCTCCTCGACTCCCCGCAGCACCCCTACACGCAGCGGCTCCGGGCGAGCGTCCCCGGCCCGGGCTGGAAGCCGAGCCGGTCGGTGCGCGAGACCACGGTGTCCTGACCTGCTCCCCGCCGACTATCCGGCGGCGGCAGCCCGGATGGTCGACCAGAGCTCGTTCAGGGTGGCCGAGAGCAGGGCGTGCGTCTGCACCGGGTACGACGAGAACCCCACGATCATCGTCCGGCTCTCCCGGTCCACCCAGCAGAACTGACCGTGGATGCCGAGCATGGTCACCACTCGTCCGGGCTCGAGCACCCAGGTCTGGTTGTGGTACTCGACGCCCGCCATCGACTCGCCGTACTCCCCGCGCGCGAACGCCGCGGCCCGGTCGGCCGACGGGGCGTAGGTGTCGTCGACCCAGCCGGACGGGACGACCTGCTGCCCGGTGAACGACCGACCCTCGTCCATCAAGAGGTGGCCCCAGCGCACGAAGTCTCGCAGGGTGAGGTTGACCTGGCCCTCGACGATCGGGTTGCCGGCGGAGTCGAGGTTGAGCAGCGCCGACCGCTCGGCCCCGAGCTGCCGGTAGATGCGGTCCTCGTAGAGCTCGACGGCGGGCACGCCGTACACCCGGGTCAGCGCGAGCGGCAACAGGTTGGTGAGGTAAGAGCCGTAGCTGAAGCGGAACCCGGGTGGCTCGACCGCACGCGTCAGCTCGGTCGTCGCGAAGCCCAGCGTGGTGCCCTGGCTCTGCGCGTCGCGGGGGTAGTAGCCCACCGCATCGGTGTACCTCCAGTACATCGAGTCGGCGTTCTCGTAGTGCTCGTCGAACTCGAGACCGGTCGCCATGTCGAGGACGTGCTCCAGGGTCACCCGGTCCCACGCGGCGATCGCTGCGAGCTCGGGGACGTAGGTGGCCATCGGCTGCGCACGGTCGAGGCGGCCCTCGTCGAGCGCGATCCCGATCGCCATCGTGGTCAGGGTCTTGGAGCAGGAGTGGGCCACGTGCCGGTCTGACTCGGTCACGGCGTTGCGATAGGTCTCGTAGACGAGCCGGCCGTCCTGGAGGACGGCGAGCGCATCGGTGTAGAGCCGCCGGTCGAGGAACTGGTCGCCCGTCATCGCTCGGCCCGTCAGCGGATCGGTGAAGCTCAGCGCGCCGACGTCGAGCGCCGGCCCGCGCGGGACGGGCGTCGAGGGCCCTCCGGGTTCCAGCACCGCGGAGGGCATCCGCTCAGCCGCGGTGATCTGGCCGCGGGGGAGGAACCACGGCCGGTCCCAGGCCGTGGCGTCGTACCCGACCTCGGACAGCTGCTCGGGGACGCCGGATGCCGCAACGAGGTCGACCATGGGATCAGCCTGCTCCCACCGGGTCCGTCGCGTACCCCAGGTGCCGTAGTCCGATCGGGCCATTTGTGGCAGATCCCAGGCGCAACACGGGGTTTCGCGTCCGACACGCGTGCTCCCGACTTGACCAACGGGCCGTCTTGACCTCTAAATACGACTAAGTTAGTAGACATACTGAATGTTCTCGGGTCACTCGACCACCACGGCCTCGGCCGTACTCGTTCGAAAGAGGTGCTCATGCGCACACGCCTGCGCGTTCTGGGTGTCGCCACCGCCACGGCCGTCGCGGCCGTCGCCGTCCCCTTGGTGACGTCGTCGGAGGCTCACGCCGCTCGTTTCACCGGCGGTGACGTCGTCGTCTACCGGGTCGGCTCGGGAGCCTCGGCGCTCTCGAACGCCGCGGCCCCGGTGTTCCTCGACGAGTACGGCCCGACCGGCACGAAGGTCCAGTCGGTCGCGCTCCCCACCGCGGCTGCGGAGGGGAACCACCGGCTGACCGCGACGGGCCAGTCGCGGTCGGAGGGGCTGATCGACCGTTCCTCGGACGGTCGCTTCCTCGCCGTCACCGGATACGACGCAGCCCCGGGCGCCACCGGCACCGGCGGTGTGTCGCTGGCCGCCACGGACCCGACTGCGACGCCGCGCGTCCTCGGTCTGGTGGACGCGAACGGAACCGTGGACACCACCACCGAGCTCGCGGATGCAGGCACGGCCAAGATCATCCGCTCGGCCACCACGACCAAGGGTGAGCGCCTCTGGGCCACCGGCGGGAACGGCGGCATCGTCACCACCACGCGGGGCTCGGCCGCCAGCAGCACCGTGGCAGGCAACGCCGCCAGCAACCTCAGCGCCCTCACCGTCCAGGGCAACCAGCTCTTCAGCTCGGGCATCCTGACCAACCGCCTCGCCGCGGTCGGGAGCGGGACGCCCACCTCGGGCTCCCTGACCGACCTGACCGGCCTGCCGGACAACCTGCTCACCTACGGCTACGCCTTCGCCGACCTGACGTCGGCAGGGTTCGGCAGCACCGGTCTCGACACGCTCTACATCGCCGACGGCTCCTCGCGCGGCGGCACCATCGACAAGTACCGCTGGAACGGCACCACCTGGACCTCCGCGGGTGACGTCGACGTCCCCGGCGCCTTCGGCGTCGTGGCGAACGTGACCGGCAACTCGGTCAGCCTGGCGGTGACCACGCCGACCCAGCTGGTCACGCTCACCGACCCCAACGGTGCGGCGGCCTCGTTCTCGCCCACCGCGACGACGGTGCTGGCCACCGCCGGCGCGAACACCGAGTTCCGCGGCGTGGCGCTGGCCCCGACCGCTGCCGTAGGCCCCTCGGCCTTCATCCGTACGCCGGGCGTGGGCTCGACGGTCACCCTGGGCAGCACCCTGTCGGTGAAGGCGTACGCCGCCTCCGCCGGTGACGTGGACCATGTCACGCAGGTCCAGGCCAAGCTCGGCAGCGGTGAGTACGTCACCGCCACGAAGTCGGGCCACGTCTGGACCGCCCAGGTCCCGACCTCGGGCCTCGCCGCCGGCGCCAGCACGGTGACCGTGCAGGCGACGGATCCCGCCGGCACCACCACGGTGACCCGGTCGGTCACCCTCACCGGCAAGACCGTCGTCCCGAAGGGCAACCTCGCCGCCGGCACCTACCCGTGGACGGCCAAGCAGGTGAAGGTCACCGGGACCTGGTCGACCTACAAGACCTCGCACTCACCGTCCGGCAAGGGCCGCACCTCGGTGAAGAAGAAGTCGAGCGCGACGGCCAAGGTCTTCGGGCACGGGCTGACGCTGACCTTCGACCGCTCCGTGAAGGCGGGCAAGGTCAAGGTCACCGTCGACGGGAAGTCGACCACGGTCGACCTCTACAACAAGGCCGGCAAGCCGCTCTCCAAGAGCTGGACCTTCAAGGGCGCCCTCAAGAGCCACACGGTGGTCGTCTCGGTGCTGGGCACCAAGAACACCGCCAGCAAGGGCGTCGCCGCTCTGCTCGCCGCCCTGAAGGTGAAGGCCTGATGACCACCACGACGAGCACCCAGACCAGGAGAACAGGAACCCCCATGTCCCGACGTACGATCCGCGCCGGCGTGGCCGGCGGCCTCGCCGCCGCCCTCACCCTGCTCGGTGTGGCTGCTCACGCTGACCCGGACCCGAACAACCCCGGGCAGCCCATCCCGGGCAAGACCGACAGCCAGCTCTACGCGGCCGTGGGTGCGGACGCCTTCGCCGAGCTGACCAACCACATCGTGGCGACCTACAACGCGCAGGCACCGGCTCCGACGGACCTCCTGGAGTCCTTCGACGCCGTCAACCCTGCCACCGGGAACCCCGGCGACCAGATCGTCACCAAGCCGGGCTGCTCGGTCGCCCGTCCCAACGGGGCGAACGCCGGCATCACCACGATCCTCCTCAACCAGAAGAGCGACGTGGCCACGGGCGGCGACGGCACCAGCTACTGCGTCGACTTCGTGCGCTCGAGCCGGGCGAAGGGCACCGCGGCAGGGGAGGCCAACCTCACCTTCTACGCCCAGAGCCGCGACGCCGTCTCCTACGCGACGCTCGGCAACGCCTACGCGCCGACCGCTCCGCTGACGACCGCCCAGCTCAAGGACATCTTCGAGTGCACCGACACCGACTGGAGCCAGGTCGGGGGCCAGCCCGGAGCCATCCACGTGTACGTCCCTCCGACGACGGCGGCCACCTACACGTTCTTCCTCCAGGCGATCGGCAGCAGCGTGACGAACGTGAACACGGGCTGCGGCAACACCACGATCCTGCAGCAGCAGAACGACGGACGCACGCTGAACGGTGACCCGCAGGGCATCGCGCCGTACGCCGTCACCAAGTGGGCAGCCCAGGAGAACGGGGCACCGGGCATCGACGACAACCGAGGCGGCACGGAGATCGGGCTGGTCAACACCACGACCGCTCCGACCATCTCGACCAGCCTGGCCGGCCACACCTACGAGGTGCTGAACCCCGCCTTCGCCTCCGGGGCGAGCGCGTCGTTCGGCCGGCTCTTCTTCAACGTGGTCCGCAACGACGCTCCGCAGGAGCTCAAGGACGTGTTCAAGGCCGGGGGCTACCTCTGCCAGCACCAGGACGCGTTCCTCATCCCCTTCGGGAACACCCCGCTGGGCGACGACCAGACGCAATCCCGATTCTGCGGCCAGACGAGCTGACCGCCCGAAGCCGTGGTGGCGGGCCCAGGGTGAGCCCGCCACCACGTTCACCCTGACACCCACTGGAGCAACACATGCAGACACGACGCCTGCGACGACGCGTCTCGGCGGCCACCCTCGGGGTGCTCGCGCTGGGGGTGCTCGCCCTCGCGACCCCGGCGTCGGCGTCGTCCGCCCGCGCCGGGCGCACGCCCGGCGCGGTCACGGTGCCGGCGCCCGGCGCCGGTGACGGGGCCACGGTCACCGTCAGCCGGACGTCCGGGCTGGTGAACCAGACGGTCGACGTGAGCTGGTCCGGGTTCCGGCCCAGCTCGGCGACCCGGCTCCAGAACAGTGGCGACTCGCTCGACGTCAACACCGAGAACCCGGTGCGTGTCTACGAGTGCCGTGGCGCTCACCCGGCGAGCTCGAGCGACTGCTACGGCTCCCCGGGGTTCCGTGGCCTCGACGCGACCGACAGCTCCCCGGCCTACCCGGCGGTCCCGCCGTTCACCTACCCCGGCCAGACCGACCCGTTCGACGCGACGCCGGACGGTCCTGCCAACTGGCAGGACAACGTGACGCGCGCGGACGGGTCCGGCGAGGTGACGATCCAGGTGTTCACCAAGCGGGAGTCCGCCGGGCTCGGGTGCGACGCCGGCTCGCCGTGCTCGATCGTCGTCGTGCCCAACTACGGCCGCAACCAGGCGAACGTCGGCGACACCGAGGACGTGATGGACGCGCCCTGGGCCTGGGAGCGCCGTACCGTGGTGCCCCTGACGTTCCAGTCGGTCGACGACGCCTGCTCGCTGATGGGGTCCTCGCTGCGGGTCGAGGGCAGTCCGATGGCCGGCGGTCTGCTGGCCGCGTGGCGCGGCAAGACCTGCACCCTGAGCACGGACGCGGTGACCCTCGACTACACCGCGATCGGCGAGCCGCAGACCCGTCTCGACGTGGCATCGGGGACCACCGACACCGGGCTGGTGATCGACCCCCTCACCGCCAAGGACGAGAAGGCGGCCGGCGTCGTCTACAGCCCGGTCAGCATCACCGGCCTGGTCGTGGCGTTCCAGATCGACGACGCCAACGGCCGTCCGGTGACCTCGATGCGCCTGAACGCCCGGTTGGTCGCCAAGCTGATCACCGCGTCCTACCGCTCCGGTGGTGACGCGGCGGTGGCGAACAACCCGGTCAACCTCTTCCGCGACCCGGAGTTCCTCAAGCTCAACCCCGGCGTCGCCTGGCCGGGCGGTGCCCCCGGCAACCACCCGCTGCTGCTCGGAGACCTGTCCGACACCACCACGGCCCTGACCCGCTGGATCTGGCACGACCCGCAGGCCAGAGCCTTCATCAAGGGCAAGCCGGACCCCTGGGGCATGACCGTCAACGCCAACTACAAGAACGTCCCGATGCCGTTCGCGAACTACCCGTCGCTCGACCAGGCACTGTCGAACAGCTTCCAACCCATCTCGGGGATGGACGCCCTGGCACGCCAGCTGTCGATCGCCCAGTTCCCGGGCGCGGTGGTGACCGAGGAGAACGGGGTGAACGTCACCAGCAAGCCTCCGCGGCAGAACCCCGGCGCTCGCGAGGTGATCGGGATCCTGGACGCAGCCGACGCGTCGCGCTTCCTGCTGCCGACCGCCTCGTTGCAGAACACCGGGGGCGCGTTCGTGCGCCCCACCAACGCCTCGCTCATCTCGGGTGTGGATCACGCCGACGTGAACGCCGACGGAGTCACCCGCAGCGTGGACCTGGCCTCCAAGGACACGAGCATCTATCCGCTGTCCGTGCTGGTGTCCGCAGCCCTCTCGACCAAGGCCGACAAGGCGACGCGGGGACAGATGGCCGACTTCCTCGACTACGTCGACGGCCCGGGCCAGGTCCCGGGCGACGAGATCGGCAAGCTCCCCGCCGGGCACGCGCCGCTGACGCCGGCCCTGCGGGCGCAGGTACGCACGGCCCGGGCCGCGGTCCTCGCCGGCTACTCCACACCGACGGACACGCCGACGGACACGCCCAGTGACGAGCCGACCAGCCAGCCGACCACGGGCAGCGAGCCCGGGCTGAACCAGCCGGGCCTCGGTCCCGACGGACTGCCCACCGATCCGCAGGCGGCACCGAGCGACGGGGCCGACCCCGCCGGAGGGCCGTCCGAGACGAGCACGGACCAGGCCGATGCGGCGCCCCAGATGATGGAGGTCTCGTCCCAGTCCGCCGGCAAGCGACTCCTGACGCTGCCCGGACTGCTGGTGCTGGCCATGATCGGCCTGCTCGCCGGACCGCTCCTGCTGTGGCTCGAGCGCACGGGACGGGGGCCCCAGTGGCTGCGACGCTGACCCCGGTCGCTCCCGACTCCGACGACGACGCGTCCGGACGGCGTACGCCGATGCGCGTGCTGCGCCTGGTGGGCGGCCGTAGGCCCGAGCAGGCACCGGCCCCGACGCCGGTCTCACCGCCGCGGGAGCCGCGGCCGATCACGACGGCTCAGGTCATCGCCGGCGGCCTGCTGCTGGTCACCGGCCTCCTGATCGCCTTCGCGGGCTACCTCGTGGTGGGCTCGAGGCTCGCCGCGAACCGGGCCCAGGACGTGCTCTACCGCGACCTGCGCACCGACCTCGCAGCGGCCACGGTCCCCGTCGCCGGCCCGATCGCCCCCGGGACTCCGCTGGGCGTGGTGACCATCCCTGCGATCGGGCTCGACCAGGTCTTCGTCGAGGGGAGCTCGTCGGACCAGACGAAGTTCGGGCCCGGACTGAAGACCGACTCCGTGCTCCCCGGGCAGACGGGGATCTCGGTCCTGATCGGGCACCGCTCCACCTCCGGTGCGGCCTTCGCACACCTCGACCAGCTCCAGCCGGGTGACCGGATCAAGGTCGCGACCGGCCAGGGCACCTTCTCCTACGTGGTCGACCTGGTGCGCACCAGCGACGCGCCCGCCACCAAGGTGAAGGTGGTGCCGTCCCGGCTGACACTGGTCACCTCCGACCCCGCCTACACCCCCGACCGGACGCTGATGGTCTCGGCGCGGCTGACCGGCAAGGCCCTGCCGGCGAGCACCGGCACCACCGCGCCGCCGTCAGACCAGCCGGGGCACGGCACCGCGTCCCACCTGGTCGGCCTCCTGCTCTGGTCCCAGCTCCTGCTCCTGGCGACCGTCCTGGTGACGTGGACCGCGCTGCGGACCGCGCAGCGACGCTGGCTGTGGATCGGCGCCACCCCGGTCCTGCTGGCGATCCTCTGGATGGTCTTCGAGAACCTCGCCCTGCTCCTCCCCAACACCCTGTGAAGGCCGACATGACCCTGCTCGACGACTCTCACGACCAGACCCTGACCATCCCCGTCACGCACGGCGGCCCGGTCGGGGGCACGCCTGCGACGCTGTTCGCAGACGGCGTCAGCGCGTGGTTCGGCGACCACCAGGTCCTCAACGACGTCACCCTGACCATGCCCGCGGGCAAGGTGACAGCCCTGATCGGACCTTCCGGCTGCGGGAAGTCGACGTTCCTGCGGATCCTGAACCGGATGCACGAGCTCGTCCCCTCGGCCAGCCTGGCCGGCGAGGTGCGTCTCGACGGCGAGGACATCTACGACCCCGCACGCCGGCCGATCGAGAGCCGACGGCGCATCGGCATGGTCTTCCAGAAGGCCAACCCGTTCCCCACCATGTCCATCCACGACAACGTGCTCGCCGGCCTCTCCCTGACCGGACGCCGGGTGCGCGGGCGCGAGGCCGACGCGCTGGTCGAGCGCAGCCTCCGCAGCGCAGGTCTCTGGGACGAGGTCCGGACCCGGCTCGACGCACCGGGGGCATCGCTCTCGGGCGGTCAGCAGCAGCGGCTCTGCATCGCCCGCGCCCTCGCCGTGCGTCCCGACGTGCTGCTGATGGACGAGCCGTGCTCGGCGCTCGACCCCACGTCCACCCGCCGCGTGGAGGAGACCATCCGGGCGATCGCGGACCAGGTCACGGTCGTGATCGTCACCCACAACATGCAGCAGGCCCAGCGCGTCAGCGACCAGTGCGCCTTCTTCCTCGCGGCCGAGGGCCAGCCCGGCTACATCGTCGAGCAGGGCCCCACCAGTGAGATCTTCGAGCGACCCCGCGACAGCCGGACCGCCGACTACGTGAACGGACGTTTCGGATGACGACCATCACCGAGGCGAGCCCGACGGCCGTACGCCGTACCCTCACCTACCGCCCGACCGCGCAGGACCAGTCGTTCGTCGCGGCCGCGCGCTCGGCCGCCGTGTCGACGCTCGTGATCATGGGGCTGATCGGCTTCTTCCTGCTGATCGGTGCCTGGCCGGCACTCCACAGCCAGGGTTTCCACTTCCTGACCCGGACCGACTGGCTGCCCGAGACCGGCACCTTCGGCATCGCCTCGCTGCTGTGGGGCACGATCCTGGTCGGGCTGATCGCGCTCGCCGTGGCCGTGCCGGTCGGGTTCGGGGCCGCGCTCTTCATCAGCGAGTACGCGCCGCGCTCGGTCAAGCGCTCGCTGGTCTCCCTGGTCGACCTGATGGCGGCCGTGCCGTCGATCGTCTACGCGATGTGGGCGCTGTTCTTCCTGCAGGCCCACCTCCTCACCATCGCCCAGTGGCTGTCGGTCCACTTCGGCACGATCCTGCCGTTCCTCCGGGTGGACACCCCCGACTCGCCGTCGTCCTACACCTCGTCGGCGTTCATCGCCGGCATCGCCGTCGGCGTCGTCGTCCTCCCGACGATCACCTCGATCATGCGCGAGGTGTTCGCCCAGGCGCCGATCGGTGAGCGCGAGGGCGCGATCGCCCTCGGCGCCACGCGCTGGGGGATGATCCGGGCCGTCGTGATCCCGTTCGGGCGGGCCGGCATCGTCGGCGCGGTCATGCTCGGCCTCGGTCGTGCCCTGGGCGAGACGATCGTGGTCTACGCGATCATCTCGCCGGCCTTCGGGATGACCACACGGCCGCTGCAGAGCGGAACCAACACGATCGCCTCCCACATCGCCTCGCGCTACTCGGAGTCCAACGGGCTGGCGCTGTCGGGTCTCCTCGGGGCCGGACTCGTGCTCTTCCTGTTCACCCTGGTCATCAACACCCTGGCCGGTGTCGTGGTCAGCCGATCGCGCTCCGGCGCCGCCACGGAGATCTGATGACCACCCTCCTGGCCCCCGACACCTCCACGACCGGGCGTGAGCCCCAGGACGTACGCCGTACCCCTCGCCGGGTGCGGATCGGCGGGGCGGACCCCGAGCTGGTCGCCCACCTGGTCAGCGCCGCGGCCGGTGCCCTCGGCCTGACCTGGCTGATCTTCGAGCGCCTGGTCCCGATGACCGGGGTGATCGGCTTCTGGCTCTGCTGGTACGCCGCCTTCCTCGTCCTGTTCGCCTGCATCAGCGCCACGACGCTCGACCGGGTCGGCGTCACCGACCGGCTGGTGGGCGCTCTGGTCACGACGGCCGGACTGATCATGGTCGCCTGCCTGGTCGGCATCGTGGTGTTCACGTTCGTCCGCGGCCGGGAGGCCCTGTCGCACCTGAACTTCTACACCCAGACGACGGCCTACATCGGGCCCGAGGCGCCGCTGAACCAGGGCGGCATCGTGGCCGCGATGGTGGGCACGCTCGAGCAGGTGGCCATCTCGGTGGTCCTCAGCGTGCCGCTCGCCATCGCGACCGCGGTCTACCTCAGTGAGGTGCGCGGCCGGCTCGCTCGGCTGGTGCGCACGGTCGTCGAGGCGATGAGCGCCGTCCCCACCATCGTGGCCGGCCTCTTCATCTACTCCATGCTGATCTTGAAGTTCGGCCAGGAGCGGAGCGGCTTCGCGGCGTCGCTCGCGCTGTGCATCAGCATGATCCCGGTCGTGTGCACCACCGCCGAGGTCGTGCTCCGCCTCGTGCCCAACGGGCTGCGCGAGGCCTCCTTGGCCCTGGGCACCACCCAGTGGCAGACCGTCAGCCGCGTGGTGCTGCCGACGGCCCGCCCCGGCCTGGTCACCGCGGTCCTGCTGGGCGTGGCCCGTGTCATCGGCGAGACCTCGCCGGTCCTGCTCGTCGCGGGGTCGACCAACGAGCTCAACGCCGACCCCATGCACGGGCCGATGCTGTCGCTGCCGTTGTTCGCGTTCACCCAGATGAAGATGCCGCTCGACACCGCCATCGCCCGCGCGTTCGGGTCCTGTGTCGTGCTGCTCGTCGTCGTGGTCGTGCTGTTCGGCCTGGCCCGGATCCTCGGCGGCCGTCCGCCGGGCCACATCTCACCCCGCAGGCAGCGCCGCCTCGCGGCCGCCCGCGCCCGCCGTACCGAAAGTGAGTCAACCCGATGAAGCTGTCCCTACCGACCCGCGTGGTCCTCGCCTTCCTGGCGGCCTGCGTGGCCGGTCTCGTGATGGTGCCCGTCCCGGCCGCCCAGGCGGCGAGCTACGTCCCGATCTCGGGAGCGGGCTCGACCTGGAGCCAGGTGGCTGTCGACGCATGGCGGGCCGACGTCCGCGCCAGCGGGGTCGTGGTCAACTACGCCGGCACCGGCTCGACCGACGGCCGCTCGCAGTACATCCAGGGCACGGTCGACTTCGCCAACACCGAGATCCCGTTCCAGAACCCGCCCGAACCGGGTCAGCAGGCGGAGGTCCCGAGCCGGCCCTACGCCTACCTGCCGATCGTGGCCGGTGGCACGTCGTTCATGTACAACCTGACGGTCGGCGGCGTCCGGGTCACCGACCTCCGGCTGTCGGGCCCGACCCTGGCCAAGATCTTCACCGGACAGATCACCCGGTGGAACGACCCGGCGATCACCAAGGACTACGGCAAGACGCTCCCCGACATCCCGATCATCCCGGTGGTGCGCTCCGACGGAGCGGGCGCCTCGGCCCAGTTCACGCTCTACATGCAGAGCCAGGCGCCCTCGATCTACTGCCCGTTCATCCGCAGCAAGCTCCACCTGAGCGGCAGTGCCTGCCCGAGCGTCTCCTTCTACCCGGCGTTCGGCAGCTCCAAGGCCCAGAACGGGTCGAACGGCGTCGCGAACTACGTCTCGGCGTCCTACGGCGCCGGCGCGATCGGGTACGTGGAGTACGCCTACGCGAAGCGGATCAACTTCCCGGTCGTCAGCCTGCTCAACAAGGGCGGCTACTTCAGCCAGCCGACCGCCGGCAACGTGGCGGTGGCCCTCACCAAGGCCAAGATCAACGCGAACCTCACGCAGAACCTCCAGTCGGTCTACACCAACCCCGACCCGCGGGCCTACCCGATGTCGAGCTACAGCTACATGGTGGTGCCGACCACGACGGCGGCGCCGTTCAACACCGACAAGGGCAAGACCCTGTCGACCTTCATCAACTACTTCCTGTGCACGGGGCAGCAGAAGGCCGACATCCTGGGCTACTCACCGCTACCGAAGAACCTCGTGGAGGCGGGCTTCGCCCAGGTCAAACGCATCCCCGGCGCGGTCGCCTCGCCGTCGATCAGCCAGTGCAACAACCCCGCCCTCAACATCCTCCACTCGGCGCCGATGCCCAACAAGTGCATGAAGCTCGGCTCGTCCTGCACCGTCTCCACCACCACCGGGACGACGTCACCCACGACTCCGAACGGGACCAACCCCTCCTCCACCGGCACGAACCCCCACGGGACGACCTCGGGCTCCGGGACCCCCGGCAGCACGAACAACGGGTCGCCCGGCTCCGGGTCCTCTCCAGGAGCGGTCGATCCACTCACCGGCGCCCCGGCCGGCAACACGGTGACCTCGGCAGGCGGGAACCTCTCGACTGCTGCGCCGGGGACCCCGGTCTCGCTGGTGGCCGCACGCACCGGTCAGGCGAAGGCGATCGGCTGGGTGGTGGCCACGATGCTGGTGCTGACCGTGCTCGTCCCGCCGTTCCTGATCTCCCGGAACGCACGGCGGTCGCGCTGACCGCGCGGGCCCGTCTGGTGGCCGGAGCCGCCGCCGTGTCGCTGGGCCTCGGCGTGGCGGCGGTGGTCACCTACTCGGCCTCCCGACCCGACCCGATGCTGCGCGTCCAGCCCGTGGGGTTGCTCGTGGACGCACCGACCGGCAGCAGCAGTCCGTCGGCCGCGCCCGCTCGGAGCACGAGGCAGACGGGTGCGACCTCGGTGAGCAGGGCCTGGGTGTCCCGCACGGCCGGAGCGGCCGGCATCCCGTCGCCCGCGGTCCGCGCGTACGGCGCGGCCACCCTGCGCGAGCTGGCAGCCGACCCGGGTTGTCACCTGGCCTGGACCACGCTGGCCGGGCTCGGCTGGGTCGAGTCCCAGCACGGCACGCTCGGCGGCCTCCGCCTCGGCGCCGACGGCCGGCCGAGCGGGCGGATCGACGGGCCGGTGCTCGACGGGTCGGGTGACGTGGCCGCCGTACCCGGTGAGGCAGGGGCATGGCAGCGCGCGACCGGCCCGCTCCAGTTCATCCCGTCGACCTGGGCACGGTGGGGCTCCGACGGCGACGGCGACGGGGTCGCCGATCCGCAGGACATCGACGACGCGGCCTACGCAGCCGCGCGCTACCTCTGCGCCTCGGGAGCCGATCTCGCCACGGGCCAGGGCTGGTCGGCGGCGGTGTTCTCCTACAACCACTCCGACGCCTACGTCCGGTCGGTCTACGACGCCGCGCAGGCCTACGCCGATCGCACGGCTGGCTGACCGAGGACGACACCCGGCCGAACCGGTCCTCGCGGGGCCATTGCAGTGGAACCCGATGTTCGGGACACTCGAAAGGCGTCGCCGTGACGTCCGGTGCCTCGGGCGACGGGGGAGGGAGGCGATGGGCGGAGGACCTCGCCCCGAGCGAGCCACAGTCACTGCCGAGGAGCACGAGCGGCTCCGGCGCGACCTCGACGCCTTGCGCGACCAGTTCGCGGCCGCCGACGAGGTGCTCTCGGCGCTCGGCCGTTCCGCCGCAGACCCCGACCGCGTCCTCACGACCGTGGTGGAGAGTGCGCGCCGGCTCTGCCGTTCGGACGCCGCCCACCTCTACCTCCTGCGCTACGGCGTCTACGAGCTGATCATGTCGACGGGTCTCTCCGAGGAGTCGCTCGCCTTCATCACCGAGCACCCCATGCCGCTCGACCGCGACACGCTGATCGGCCGGGTCGGCCTGGACCGCACCACCCAACAGATCGCGGACGTGCTGGCCGATCCTGAGTACGGCCGCTACGACCTCCAGCAGATCGCCGGCTTCCGCACCACCATGGGAGCTCCGATGCTCGTCGACGACGACGTCGTCGGTGCGCTCTCGCTCTGGCGCAACGAGGTCCGGCCGTTCGACGAGCGGGAGAAGGCGATCGTCACCGCGTTCGCCGGCCAGGCCGCGATGGCGGTGAACGGGGTCGCGCTCGTGCAGGAGCTCGAGTCGCGCAGCGCGGAGCTCGCCAAGAACGTCGAGCGGCTGGAGGCGCTGCGCGAGGTCGGCGAGGCGGTGAGCTCGAGCCTCGACGTCGACCACGTGCTCTCGACGATCGCCATGCACGCCGTCGCCCTCTCCGAGACCGACGGTGGCTCGATCATGGAGTACTCCGACAGCGACCGCTGCTTCATGGTCCGGAGCGTCCACCGGACAGATCCGGCGGTGGTGGATCGCCTGCGCTCGGTCCGGATCGACCTCGACGAGACCCTGGTCGGGCGCGCCGCCCGGGAGCGCCGCCCGATCGCCGTCGCCGACCTCGACCAGGTGGAGCTCGACGCCCATCTGCGGATCCTCCACGACGACGGCTGGCGGTCGCTGGCCGCCGTGCCCATGCTGCGTGAGGACCAGATCGTGGGCTGCCTGGTCGTGCGACGCAAACGGACGGGCGGCTTCTCCGGGGAGACGCTCGACCTGCTCGAGACCTTCGCGACCCAGTCGACGCTGGCCATGCTCAACGCCCGGCTGTTCCGCGAGCTCGAGGAGCAGAGCGTCGAGCTGGAGCTCGCCAGCACGCACAAGTCCGAGTTCCTGGCGAGCATGTCCCACGAGCTCCGGACGCCGCTCAACGCGGTCCTCGGCTTCTCCGAGGTGCTCCTGGAGCGGATGTTCGGTGACATCAACGAGCGTCAGGAGGAGTACCTCCGCGACATCCACGGGTCGGGTCAGCACCTGCTGGAGCTGCTCAACGAGATCCTCGACCTGTCCAAGATCGAGGCCGGCCGGATGCAGCTGGAGTACTCGTCGTTCGACCTGCGCTCCTTGTTGGAGCTGGCGACCTCGATGCTCAGGGAGCGGGCGGCGCTCCACGGCATCGACCTGCGGGTCGAGACCGACACCGACATGGGCTCGGTGTACTCCGACGAGCTCCGCCTCAAGCAGGTCCTGCTCAACCTGGTCACCAACGCCGTCAAGTTCACCGGCGACGGCGGCTCCGTCGTGGTGCGCGCCGAGCGCGACGGAGGCGAGATCCGGATCTCGGTGACCGACACCGGCATCGGGGTCCCGGAGGCGGACCGGGAGCGGATCTTCGAGTCCTTCCAGCAGGGCGGCCGCGGCAGCTCGCGCGAAGAAGGGACCGGGCTCGGTCTCACCCTGTCCCGCCGCATCGTGGAGCTGCTCGGCGGGCGGATGTGGCTCGACACGGAGGTCGGCCGGGGCAGCACCTTCGGCTTCACCCTGCCCGCCGGTGACCGCGAGGGCGCCGGGCGGCCGGCCGACGGGGCAACCCCGACGACGCGCGGGGAGATCGTGGTCATCGAGGACGACCGGCCGTCTCTCGACCTGTTCAGTGCCTACCTCTCCGGCGCCGCGCTCGAGGTCACCACGGCGCGTGACGGCCCGTCCGGGCTGGCGGCCGTACGGCGGACCCTGCCCGACGCCGTCCTGCTCGACATCCGGCTGCCCGGCATCGACGGCTGGGCTGTGCTCAAGGAGCTGAAGGCGGAGCCGCTCACCCGGGAGATCCCGGTCATCGTCGTGTCGATCGTCGACGAGCGGGCGCGTGGCGTCGCCATGGGCGCCGCGGCCTACCTCGTGAAGCCGATCGGGCGAGACGACCTGTTGAGCGCGCTGGCGACCGTCGGCGCTCCGGTCCGGTTGCCCGGGTCGGGAGACGAGCACCAGGAGGTGCGGTGAGCGAGGGCCGCATCCTCGTGGTCGAGGACAACCCCAAGAACCTCAAGCTGGTTCGCGACGTGCTGACCTATGCCGGCTACGAGGTGATCGAGGCGACCTCGGGCGAGGACGGCGTCCGGCTCGCGGCCGAGCTCGGACCCGACCTCATCCTGATGGACCTGCAGCTCCCGGGGATCGACGGCGCCGAGGCCCTCCGGCAGATCCGTGCCACCGAGACCGCGGTCCCGGTGGTCGCCGTGACGGCGTTCGCCATGAACAACGACCGCACGCGCGCCTTCGAGGCGGGCTTCGACGGCTACGTCGAGAAGCCGATCAGCGTGCGCGCGCTTCCCCAGCAGGTCAGCGACTTCCTCAAGCTCGGAGGCACCCCATGAACGACACCGCCCCGGTGAAGGCCCGCGTCCTGGTCGTCGACGACCAGCCCCCGAACGTGCGGCTGCTCGAGGCGATCCTGGCGCCGCGCGGCTACGACGTCCGTACGGCGTCGTCGGGCGAGGAGGCGCTGGCTGCGCTGGACGCCGACGACATGGACCTCGTCCTCCTCGACATCGTGATGCCGGGCAAGGACGGCTACGAGGTGTGCCGCGAGATCCGCGAGCGCCCCGGGACGGCGTACCTGCCCGTCGTGATGGTCACCGCGAGCGGCGACGAGCAGAAGATCAAGGCACTCGAGGCCGGCGCCGACGACTTCCTGACCAAGCCGGTCAACAAGAACGAGCTGCTGGCCCGAGTGGCGTCGCTCGCCCGGATCAAGCGCTACCAGGACACCATCAAGCGCCAGTCCGACGAGCTCGCCGCGTGGAACCACGAGCTGGAGGACCGCGTCTCGGACCAGGTCACGCAGATCGAGCGGATGCGCCGGCTCAAGCGCTTCCTGTCACCGCAGCTGGCCGAGCTGATCGTCGACTCCGGCGACGAGTCGTTCCTCGAGAGCCACCGGCGCGAGATCGTCGTCGTGTTCTGCGACCTGCGCGGGTTCACGGCGTTCGCGGAGGCCAGCGAGCCCGAGGAGGTGATGGGCGTCCTCGGGGAGTACCACGCGGCGCTGGGGGACCTCATCTTCCGCTTCGAGGGCACGCTCGAGCGCTTCGCTGGCGACGGCCTGATGGTCTTCTTCAACGACCCGGTGCGCTGTGACGACGGCCCGGCGCGAGCCATCCGGATGAGCGTCGCCATGCGGACCCGGGTCCGCGGGCTGGCCGAGTCGTGGGCACGCCAGGGTCACGACCTGTCGCTGGGGATCGGGATCGCCCAGGGCTACGCCACCCTGGGCCGGATCGGCTTCGAGGGCCGGCACGACTACGCCGCGATCGGGAGCGTGACCAACCTCGCCTCCCGGTTGTGCGACGACGCCGCGCCCTGGCAGATCCTCGTCTCCGAGCGGGTCTTCTCGGCCGCCGGACCGGAGGTCGTGGGGGTGGACGCCGGCACCCGCGAGCTGAAGGGCTTCAGCCGGACGGTCCATGCCTTCGATGTCACCGGCCTCGACAGCGCGCGGAGCGCGACGTGACCGGCGACGTGGCCGCCCGCCCGGAGTCGTCGGCGCCCGTCCTGTCGAGCCTCGACGAGGACGAGCGGTACCGCCGCTTCGACGAGCTGCAGGCCCGGTTGGGCGACGTGTGGGGGGCGATCCGGCTCAACCACGACGACGAGTCGGTGGTCGTCGTTCCCTCGATCACGCTCGACCGCGCCGTGGCCTCGAGCGGGAGCATCACGCAGGCCTACGAGGAGCGGTTCCTCTTCATGCTCATGCTCCTGCGGCAGCCACGGCTCCGGATGGTCTACGTCACCTCCCTCCCGGTCGCCCCGGAGATCATCGAGTACTACCTCTCCCTGCTGCCCGGCGTGATCCCCAGCCATGCCCGGTCGCGCCTGTCCATGGTCGCGGTCCACGACGCCTCCCCGCGCTCGCTGAGCGAGAAGCTCCTGGAGCGGCCGCACCTGCTGGCCCGGATCGCCGCGCTCATCCCGAACCGCTCGCGGTCCCACCTGATGCCCTACAACACCACCGAGCTCGAGCGCGACGTCGCGCTCTGCCTCGGGATCCCCATGTACGGCGCCGATCCGCGCCTCGCGCCCCTGGGATCCAAGACCGGATGCCGACGGATGTTCGCCGAGGCCGGGATCCCCCATCCCCTGGGTGTCGAGAACCTGCACAGCCTCGACGACCTGGCCGAGGCGGTGGTCGCGATGCGTGCGCAGCGGCCCCGCATGGACAGCGTCATCGTCAAGCTGAACGACGGTGTCTCCGGTGAGGGCAATGCCGTCGTGAGGCTGTCCGGTCTGCCGGCCCCGGGGTCGGCGACCGAGGGCGCGGCCGTCCGCGAGCGGCTGCTCGACATGGAGCTGGAGTCGCTGACGACGCCCCGCGACGTCTACCTCGCCAAGTTCGCAGAGGGGGCCGGGATCGTCGAGGAGCGGATCGTCGGGCAGGAGGTCCGCAGCCCGAGCGTCCAGCTGCGGGTGCTGCCGGGCGGCGTCGTGGAGCTGCTGTCGACCCACGACCAGCTGCTCGGAGGAGCCAGCGGGCAGAGCTACCTGGGCTGCACGTTCCCTGCGGCACCGGACTACGCCCACGCGATCACGCGGCATGCCGAGACGATCGGGCGGCTGCTGGCCGACCAGGGCGCGCTGGGCCGCTTCGCGATCGACTTCGTCGTGGTGCGCGACACCGAGGGCGCGTGGACGCCGTACGCGATCGAGCTCAACCTGCGCAAGGGCGGGACCACCCACCCGTTCCTGACGCTGCAGTTCCTCACCGACGGCCACTACGACCCGGCGACCTCGCTCTTCCTCACCCCGCGAGGGCAGGAGAAGCACCTGGTGGCCACCGACCATCTCGAGTCCGGGCTGCTCCGCGGGCTGACGCCGGCCGACCTGTTCGACATCGTGGCGCGACACGGGCTGCACTTCGACCAGTCACGGCAGGTGGGGATCGTGTTCCACATGATCAGCTGCCTCACCGAGCACGGCCGGATCGGCCTCACCGCGGTGGGGGACACGCCGGCCGAGGCCGAGCGGCGCTATCGCGACGCCGAGGCCGTGCTGCTGGGGGAGGCGCGGCTGGCCCTCGAGGAGTCCCCGCTGCCGGCGTGAGACCCGAGATGGAGCGCATCTGGTACGTCGCCTACGGCTCCAACCTGGCGACGGCACGGTTCCGCTGCTACCTGTCCGGTGGGCGCCCGGCGGGCGGCGCGCGCGACTACCTCGGCTGCCGCGACCCGCGCGACCCCACGCGGATCGAGGGCGTGGAGGTGCCGGGTGGTCTCGTGTTCGCCGGGGCGTCGCGCGTGTGGCACGGCGGCATGACGTTCTACGACCGCACCGCGACCGGTGGCGTCGCCGGCTGTGCCTACCTCGTCACCACCGACCAGTTCGGGGACGTGGCCGCCCAGGAGCTACGGCGGCCACCCGGCGGCGAGTTCGCGCGCGACCTCAGCGGGCTCCTGCCCGACGTGGAGTCCGTCGTCGCCACGGGGCCCGGTCTCTACGAGACGGTGGTGCGGCTCGGCGAGCTGGACGGCCTGCCGATGTTCACCATCACCCACCACGACGTCGCGAGCCTCGTGCCCGCGTCCCCGACGGCGGCGTACCTGCGATGGATCATCCTCGGGCTGCGCGAGACGCACGCCTACGACGACGCCCGGATCGCCCGCTACCTCGCGGCTGCCCCGGGGGTCCGTGGTGCCTGGAGCGAGCCCGAGATCGTCGCCCTGGCCGCCACTGCCCACGCGGTGGCCTGACGGCCCGGACCAGGGAGATCCGTCCGCTGGCCGTGCCGGTCACCGGATCCGGGGGTGGGCCCCGTACCCTTTCCTCGTGCCGCTGTTGGAAGCTGTCAAGGGAGCCGTGCGCCGTAGGCTCGTGGCGCGAGCGGGCGGCATCGACCTGACCCAGCTCGACCGCGTGCCCGACCGCCTCACCTGGCCCCTCGACCGGGTCGTCTCCGACCCCGTCCCCCAGGTCGCGCAGCTGCGTGAGCAGGACCCCGTCTCCAAGCTGATCACCTTCCTCGGCATGGACATCTGGTTGGTGACCGGCGCCGCCGAGGCGCGCGAGGTGCTGGGCGACCTGTCGTCGTACTCCACCGACATCCGGCCCTACTACGGCACGTCCGGCGCCGCCGACGGCAACATCGGCGGGCTCGGCTTCACCGACCCGCCCGAGCACACCCGGCTCCGCAAGCTCCTGACCCCCGAGTTCACGATGCGCCGGCTGGCGCGGCTCAAGCCGGCGATCGACCGGATCATCGAGCAGCAGCTCGACGAGACGGAGGCCGCGGCCGAGGCGAACGACGGCGTCGCCGACCTGGTCAAGACGTTCGCGTTCCCGATCCCGTTCCTGGTGATCTGCGAGCTCCTCGGGCTGCGCGACGAGGCTCGCGAGACCTTCCGCAAGCTCGGCTCGGCGCGGTTCGACGTGACCCACGGCGGCCAGGCCGTGATGGGTGCGGTCGGGGAGTCCCGCGAGTTCCTCTTCGCGGAGTGCGCCCGGCAGCGGACCGACCCCGGCCCCGGGCTGATCGGGCAGATCATCCGCGAGCACGGTGACGAGATCAGCGACTTCGACCTCGGCGGCCTGGCCGACGGTGCGTTCACCGGGGGTCTCGAGACCTCGGCCTCCATGCTCGCCCTCGGCACGGTCGTGCTCCTCGGTCGCCCCGAGCTGTATGCCGGCCTGGTCACCGACCCCGAGTCGGTCACGCCCGTCGTCGAAGAGCTCCTGCGCCACCTCTCAGTCGTCCAGGTGGCCTTCCCGCGCTTCACCAAGGCCGAGACGCGGGTGGCGGGTCACAAGATCCGCAAGGGCTCCTGCGTCCTGGTGCACCTGCCGGCCGTCGACCGCGACCCCCGCGCCTTCCCGGTGGGGGACGGGCTCGACCCGAGCCGTGCGTCGGCCTCCCACCTGGCCTTCGGCTACGGCTTCCACCGCTGCGTCGGCGCCGAGCTGGCCAAGATGGAGCTGCGTGCGGCGTACCCCGCGCTGGCCCGCAGGTTCCCCGACCTGAGCCTCGCGGTCCCGGCCGAAGACCTGCCCTACCACGCCAAGTCGATCGTCTACGGCGTCGAGTCGGTGCCGGTGCGCCTCCACCGCTGAGCCGGAGCCGCCGTCCCCCCGTGGGACGGCGGCCCAGCAGCGGCCCACCAGCGGTCAGACGTCGAGCGCCTCCACCTCGTGGGCGGCCTCGAGCGGCGTCGGCTCGTCACGCTGGTCGATCCTGCTCGGCCACCAGATCCGGCCGCCGACGTCGAGGTTGATCGCGGTCACCAGCACCGAGCGCACGACGAGGGTGTCGAGCAGCACGCCGAGCGCCACGGCCATCCCGATCTCGGCGAACGCCACCAGGGGCAGCGTCGCCAGCACCGCGAAGGTGGCGGCCAGCACGAGTCCGGCCGAGGTGATCACGCCGCCCGTGGCCCCCAGCGCGATCAGCGAGGCACGACGGGTGCCGTGCTGTGGTGTCTCCTCGCGGACGCGGGTCATCAGGAAGATGTTGTAGTCGATGCCCAGCGCGACGAGGAACACGAACACGAACAACGGGAGCGAGGCGTCGGCCCCCGCGAAGCCCAGCACATGTCGGAACACCAGTGCGCTGATGCCCAGCGACGCCCCGAACGACAGCACCACGGTCGCGATCAGGATGAGGGGCGACAGGACCGCTCGCAGCAGGACCATGAGCACGATCATCACGACGATCAGCACCAGCGGGATGATCACCCGGTTGTCGCGGGCCGAGGCGTGCTCGATGTCGGCGTTGATGGCGGAGGCGCCACCGACCAGCGCGTCGGCCCCCGGCACCTGGTGCACGGCGGTGCGGACGTCGGCCACCGTGGCGAACGCTGCCTTCGACGTCGGGTCGGACTCGAGCGGGGCCGAGACCAGGGCCACGTCACCCTTCACGATCGGCGGCGACGGGTCGCCGAGGCCGTCGATGCCCTGCATCGCGGACCGTACGGCGGCGCCCTGGCCGGCGTTGGCGACCACCATCACCGGGCTGGCCGTGTCGGCGAGCCCGTGGTCGGTCAGCACCTGCTGGCCGACGACCGAGTCGAAGTCCTTGGTGTAGGCGTCCTGCGTCGAGAGGCCGTGGGCATTGATCTGCAGGATGCCCAGGCTGCACACCGCCAGCACGAGCGCCGTACCGACCCAGACCAAGCGCGGGCGCGGGGCGATGCGCGTGCCGACCTTGGCCCAGAAGCCGGTGGAGGTCGGCTCGTGGCTGTCGAAGGCGGGCCGCTGCGGCCAGAAGATCCAGCGGCCGGTGATCACCAGCAGCGCGGGCAGCAGCGTGATCATCACCAGCAGCCCTACCCCGATCCCGATCGCCGCGACGGGGCCGAGGCCCGCGGTGGAGTTCATCTCGGCGACGGTCAGGCAGAGCATGCCCAGGATCACCGTCAGCGCGCTGGCGACGATCGCCGGCGCGGCCCGGTGGAGGGCGAACGCCATCGCCTCGTGCCGGTCCTCGTGGCGACGGAGCTCTTCTCGGTAGCGCGCCACCAGAAGGAGCGCGTAGTCGGTGCCGGCACCGAAGACGAGGACCGTCAAGATGCCCTGGCTCTGCCCGTTCACCGTCAGCCCGGCGTTCTTCGCCAGCAGGTAGATGACGCCCTGGGCGGTCACCAGCGCGACGCCCGCCGAGAGCACCGGCAGGATCCACAGGACCGGGCTGCGGTAGGTCAGCAGCAGGATCACGACCACCACGATGATCGTGGAATAGAGCAGCTTGCCGTCGATGCCCGAGAACACCTCGGCCGAGTCAGCGGCCTGGCCACCGGGGCCCGCGACGTAGACGGTCGCACCCGGCAGCTGGGCGATCTTCTCGATCTGGTCCTTGACGTCGGGCAGCTTGTTCCAGCCGTCCTTGCCGAAGTTGAAGGTGACCTGCCCCTGAGCGACCTGCTGGTCCTGCGAGACCTGGATCAGGGCGCTCGGCTGGACCGGGGTGCCGTCGGGGGCCTTGGCCGGGACGGCCCCCTCGATCTGCTGGACCTGGTCGAGCTGCCGACCGATGGTGGCGAGATCGGCCTTGGTCAGGCCGGAGCTCTTCTCGTAGACGAGCACGGTCGGGATGTCGTTCTGGTTCTGGAACGGCGCGAGCTTGTCGAGCGCCTGGGTCGACTCGGCGCTGGCGGGCAGCCACGAGGACGCCTGGTTGTCCTGGACGTCGGTGAGCTTGCCGGCCAGCGGGCCGGCCACGACCACCACGAGCACCCAGAAGACGAGCACGAGCCATTTGGTGACCCGGCCGGTGAGCCGGCCGGCGATCTGTCGATGCATGGGTCCAGTCCAGCAGAGGTCGCCGACAGGTGTCATCGGGGATTACCCCGACTCCGCCGGGGCTTTGCCGAATCGTGACCTTGCTGAGGTACCTCAGGCAGACGGCCGCCTCCGCCTCGCACAGGTGGCGACCATGGCTCCGGCAGCGGCGGCGACCAGGGACACGAGAGGCACGAGCAGCAGGAGCATCATCGCGGATCCGAGGCTGTCGCTGACGGCGTACGTCGCGAGATCGGGAGCTCCGCTGGTGTGGAAGTCGCGCACCAGGCCCGGGTCGTACGGCCGCCCGGCGAAGGCCACGGTCTGACCACCCCACAGGAAGAACAGGAGGAAGCCCGCCAGCAGCGAGGCGAGTCCCACGCACTGCACGCCGACGGCCCAGGAGACACGGACGGTCCCCCACGCGCCTGCGACGCCGGCCACCCCGGGGCCCAGGACGAGCATCGCCGTCGACATGAGCGGGGGAGCGCCTTCGGAGGCCACGAGCCCGACGGCCCACCACGCCCCCGCGATGCTCGCTCCTGCAAGGACGGCGCCTCGGAGGAGCATCGACCTCTCGAGTCGCACGGAGAGCCCTGCAGCCCCTACGACATAGGCGACGACCACGACCACGAAGAACCCGATCGCGAGCCACGTGCCCAGGCCGGTCACCAGCCCAGGGAAGCGCACGAGCGCTGCCGCCACGATGCCGAGAGCCGCTGCTGCAGCGGCAAGACCCGCCCACGCGAGCGCCGGAAGACCGACCAGCAGCGCACCCACGCAACCGAGCGCGAACCGACGACGTTGCATCCCCCGCGGCACCGCCGCGAGCTCGGCGCGCATGGCGCGACCCCAGTCGTCGCGCCCGAGGGCTGAGGCGACGAGGGTCACGACCCGGTCGGCTCTCATGTCGTCCTCACCTGGGCACGCCGCCTGGGACCGGTCGCCGCGGGACGCACGAGGGGGGCGGCCTCGGCCTCCGCCGCTCCCGCGGCGGTGAGCCGGTAGACGTGGCGGGGCGGTCGCCCCGACTCGGCGGCCTCCCAGCGCGACTCCAGGAGCCCGCGGTCGCAGAGCCGGATCAGGATCGGGTACAGGGAGCCCGACTTGAGATCCAGGCTCACGACGAGGTCGTACCCGTGGCGCCACGCGCCGGGCTCCGAGGCGAGCGCGCGGAGCACTCGGAGGGTCTGGGGTGAGTGCGAACGAGAACGGGCCACGCACTAACTCTACATAGATAGAGTTAGCGCGTCGAGTGGCGCGTCCGCGTCAGGTGAGCTCGGTCTCGGCGCCCGCCTTCGCGCCCGGGACCGTCGGCAGGTCGTCGCGCGACGGAGTGGACGACGTGCCCTGCTTGCGCAGGGTCGCGACCGAGACGTGGGGCCAGCGCAGACCGTTGAAGTCGAGCATGACCACCTGGGAGTACTGCAGCTGCAGGAAGTGCGCGTTGGTGTGCGCCTTCTTGACCTTCTCGATCCAGAAGGTCGCCGTCACGTGGTTGGCCGAGGCGTTCTCGGTGAGGAAGAACGTGTTCGCCGTACCGATGCTGTGCGGCTTGCCGCTGCCGGCGTTCACGTGGAGCACCGTGGTGCGCACGATGTCCTGGCCGTGGATCGCCTTGGTCAGCACCAGGTTGGGGTTCTTCACCATGGCCTGGGTGATGCCGGGCTGGGTGGAGGCGTCGGACGGCTGCCGGAACTTCGTCTTCTTCGACAGCTTCAGCTCCGGGAACGACAGCTCGGCGTCGGCGAAGGAGCCCTTGGTGGTCGGGTCGCCGGGAGAGAACGGGATGATGTCGGTGGGCTTGATGACCGGCGGGCCGGCGATGGTGGACGCCCGGCCCTGCGCGACGATGCCCGTGCCGTGGGGGATCGACGCCATCCGCACCACCGTCGGCGGCTCCTTCGGAGCGGTGGTCCGGGGCACGGTCGCCCAGATGCCGGGCTCGAGGTGGATGCCCGCCGACAGCGTGCTGTCGTCGATCTTCTGCATGTAGTGGACCCCGAACATCTCGATGTCCTTCATGTCCAGGCCACGGTTGGGGATGGCGCCCGGGATCTCCTCGAACACCAGCGTCTCGGAGGTCAGGTTCAGCTCGAGGAACCGGTCCTGGTTGCCCGACGGGAAGTGGGGACGCCAGATCGTGTTGAACCCGGTCCCGGTCCAGGTGCCGGGGAGCGCTGCCAGCGGGCCCAGCGGGTCGTCGATGCTCTTGAAGGGGCGGGAGTCGGGGTCTGCGACGGCGGGAACGGGCTCGAAGGCGAAGTGGGCGAGACTCATGGGGTTCTCCTCGGGGGTGGGCGCACGGGAACCGTGCCCGGGCGCTGTCACAGCTCAGGAGCGGTCGGCGCGCCCGGTGATACGCCGGCCGTCCGGGTCAGCCGTAGAGACGGTCGATCACGTCGGCGTACTTGGCGTGGACGACGCGTCGCTTGAGCTTGAGGGTGGGAGTGAGCTCCTCGGACTCGGCGGTCCACTCGACCGGGAGCAGCTCGAAGGACTTCACCTGCTCGGGACGCGAGAGGCGGGCGTTGGCCTTGTCGACCGCCTCCTGGGCCATGGCCCGGATCTCGGGCTTGGCCGCGAGGTCGGCCAGATCGGTGAACTCGAGGCCGGCCATCTGCGCGACGACCGGTGCGACCTCGCCGTCGAGGGTGAGGACCGCGACGACGTAGGGCCTGTTGTCGCCGAACGCCAGCGCGTGGCCGACGATCGGCGACTCCTTGAGGAGGCTCTCGATGTTGGACGGGGCGATGTTCTTGCCCGCGGACGTGATGATGAGCTCCTTCTTGCGGTCGACGATCGAGACGAACCCGTCGTCGTCGATCGAGGCGATGTCGCCGGTGTGGAGCCAGCCCTCGGCGTCGATCAGGTCGGCGGTGGCCTCGGGGCGCCGGTGGTAGCCGACGGTCATGATCGGTCCCCGTGCCAGGAGCTCGCCGTCGTCGGCGATCCGGAGCTCGATGCCGGGGTAGGGCCGGCCGACGGTGCCGAGCTTGAACGCACCGGGTCCGCACGCCGTCGCGCCACCGCAGGTCTCGGTCATCCCCCAGATGTCGTAGATCGGCATCCCGAGCCCGGCGAAGAAGCGCGCCACCTCCAACGGCATCGGAGCCGACGCCGAGCCCGCCCAGATCACCTGGTCGAGGCCGAGCATGGCCTTGATCGGGCCGAGCACCGCAGCGTTCGCCGCGTCGAACCTGGCCTGGAGCTCGGGCGACGTGCTGTGGCCCACCTGGAGCGACTCGACGTACTCCACCCCGACCTGCATGGCGCCCTCGATCGCGGCCTTCTTGGCGGCGTCGGGCTCCATCGCCAACAGCCCCGAGAGCCCCGACTGGATCTTCTCCCAGACCCGGGGCACGCCGAAGAACTGGGCCGGACGCACCTCGGCGAGCGCCCCGATCAGGAGGGTCGGGTCGGCGATCAGGTAGACGTGGACGTCGCCGTAGTGCTGCGGGACGTAGAGCGTCAGGATCCGCTCCGCGATGTGGGCGTAGGGCAGGTAGGAGACAGTGAGGTTGGTGCCCTCGAGCCCCGTCACGCGCAGCCCGCCCTCGCAGTCGAACAGCACGTTGCGGTGGCTGAGCTCGACTCCCTTCGGGTCGCCGGTCGTCCCCGAGGTGTAGAGGATCGTGACGGGGTCGTCCGCGCTGAGGGCGGCGGTCCGTTCGTCGACCGGGTCGTGAGGGGCGGCGGCACCGCTCGACAGCAGCGCGTCCCACGTCACGAACCGGTCGTCGTCGAGCGCGGCGTCGGCGATGCCGACGACCCGCAGGATGCCCTCCTGCGAGGTCACGGTGGTCCGCCACCGCTCGAGATGGTCGGCGGTCTCGACGATGACCACCGCAGGCCGCGCCTGCCCTGCGATGAACCCGATCTGGTCGGGCGAGAGCGTGTTGTAGATCGACATCGGCACCGCGCCGGCGAGCACCGAGCCCATGTCGGCCACCAGGTGCTCGATGCGGTTCGTGGCCATGATCGCGACGGTGCGGCCGGGCTCGACGCCCGCGTCGACGAGGGCCGCGGCGAGGTCGCGGGCGGCGTCGTACATCTGCTGCCAGGTGAAGGTGCGCCACGTGTCGCGCCCGTCGGCCTTGTCGCTGTACGCCGGGTGGTCGCCGTACTTCTCGACGGTGGTGGCCAGGGCCGCCGCCACGGTGCGCCCCGCGAGGAGGCCCTCGATCTCGCTCCGGGCACGGGCTGTGTCGGTGGTCACACTCATGCCCGTCATGGTGGCACCCGGGTCGCTATCGGACCAGGGCCGCAGCCAGCCGTTCCGCGGCGGCAGCGTCGGCGTAGGGGAGGAAGAGCGACGGCTCGACCAGCTCGACCTCGAGGACGCAGTAGCCCCCGGCGTCGTCGCGGACCAGGTCCACCCGGGCGTAGGTCGGTGTGCCGAGGCGCGACGAGACCAGGTCGACGGCGGCCCGGGCCACGGCGACCTGGTCCGCGGTCGCGACGTGCGGGGCAGTGGTCTCGGCCGCGAAGAGGTCGTCGACGACCCCGGCCCGCGGCAGGGCGACCTGCTTGCTGGCGGCATGGCTGAACAGGCCGTCGAGGAAGACCAGGGGCCACTCGCCCTCGGTCGCGACCGACGCCAGGAACGGCTGGACGAGGACGACCTTCCCGCCCGCATGGAGCCGGGCCACGTGGGCGGCTGCCACCTCGTGCTGGTCGGGACCGTACGACGCGGCGTCCCGGCTGCCGGCCCCGACCGCGGGCTTGACCACGAAGTCGCCGTCGGGGAACAGCGCCTCGGCGCCGGGCGCGACGTACGTCGTGGGCGTGATCGGCACCCCGGCCTCGGCCAGCTGGGCGAGGTACTGCTTGTCGAGGCTCCAGCGGACGGTCGCAGGCGGGTTCACCAGGTCGCTCACGCCGGCCACGTGGTCGAGCCACGACAAGAACTCGGGCAGGCGCTCCGGGTAGTCCCAGGCCGACCGCAGTACCACCCGATCGAACCCGGCCCAGTCCACGCCCGGGTCGTCCCAGTCGACGACCTCGACCGACACGCCCGTCCGGTGAAGCGCGGTCAGCGCGAGCGGCTCGTCCTCGTCCCGACCGCGCGCCCCGCGCGCGGTCACCCAACCCAGGCGTTCGATCACCGGGTCACCGTAGACAGGTCCTCGTGCGGGGCCCGCACTCAGAGCTTCAGGATCGCTGCCGAGATGAGATAGACCCGGGACACGCCCTCGGGGTCGTGGAGATCGCCGGGGACCTCGAGCGTGGCCTGCGAGCGGGCACGCACCGCGGCGCCCGGGTCGTCGGTCACCAGGTCGACGCACAACCCCGCGACCACGGCGTTCGCATCGTGCTCGTCGAGCCCGTCGAGGGCGAGGCCGTTGTAGAGCAACGTCGCCACCTCGAGGAACACCTCACGCGCCAGCTCGAGGTCGACCTCGGGCCGTTCCAGGGCGACGGCCTCGGCGGTGGCCAGGAACTGGTCGTACGGCGGCTGGACCGTGCTGGGAGGCATGCCGCGAGCCTCGCAGGGCACGTCGGCGACCGGCAATCGGATATGGACGAACGCCCCCACCACGTTCTCGGGGGACCGTGGCAGGGGCGCCCACCAGAGGATCCAGGGCCAGGCTGGACGCACCCTGAGAGGACCCACATCGCAAGCCGAGAATGGTGGGACGAACCGTGTGGCATGCGTCACGAGGACGATCGGCCGCCCATACTCGGCACGTGACGAGTCGCCGCACCGGGTCGGGTGGGCGCCTGGTCGCCATCGTCGCGATCGTCGCTGCGGTCGCGAGCCTGTCGGCGTGCGGCCCGTTCTCGCACGACCCCGACTCCGACCTGGCAGTCTGGGACGTCGGCTCCCAGCAGCAGCTGTCACCGGGCTCCACCGGCTTCACCGCGATCGTGGAGCGGACCGGATGCACCGGCGGGGAGCAGGGCACCCCCGAGAAGCCGGTGATCGAGGTCGGGCCGTCCACGATCACGATCACCTTCCGGCTCGGTCCCCACATCGCGAGCGGGACCTGTCAGGGCACCGAAGGCGTGCCCTACCGCGTCCGCCTCCCTGAGCCGATCGGGTCGCGGACGCTGGTCGACGGAGCGTGTGCTCCGGGTGGCGATCTCGGCTCCACCGGGTTCTGCCTGCGAGACGGGGTCCGGCTCAGCTGGCGGCACGGCGCGCCACGGCTCTTCGGCGTCCCGTGACCCGGGACGGCGGTGCGGCGGGGCGGGCTACAGCCCCAGCGAGCGGCCGATGATCTCCTTCTGGATCTCGGTGGTGCCGCCGTAGATGGTCTGCACGCGGGAGTTCACGTAGGCCCGGGCGACGGCGTACTCCGCCATGTAGCCGTAGCCACCGTGGAGCTGGACGGCCTGGTCGACGACCTTCTTCTGCAGCTCGGTCAGCCACCACTTGGCCATCGAGGCGGTCTTCGCGTCGAGCTCGCCCCGCACGTGGCGTGCGACGCAGTCGTCGAGGAAGACACGGGCGATGTGGGCGTCGGTGGCCATCTCGGCGAGGACGAAGCGGTTGTGCTGGAAGGTCCCGATCGGCCGCCCGAACGCCGTGCGGTCCTTCACGTAGGCCAGGGTCTCGTCGAGGATCACCTCGCAGGCCGTGGCGGCCGACGCCGCGATGGAGAGGCGCTCCTGCGCGAGGTTGGTCATCAGGTGGACGAAGCCCGACCCCTCCTCGCCGAGCAGGTTGGCCTTCGGGACGCGGACGTCCTCGAAGAAGAGCTCAGCGGTGTCCTGGGCGTGCTGGCCGATCTTGTCGAGGTTGCGGCCGCGTGCGAAGCCCTCCATGCCACGCTCGACGACGAGCAGGCTGATGCCCTGGTGGCCGGCCTCCGGATCGGTCCTCGCCACGACGATCACGAGATCGGCGAGGATGCCGTTGGAGATGAAGGTCTTCTGGCCGTTGAGCACGTAGTGGTCGCCGGCGTCGACGGCGCTCGTCCGGATGCCTTGCAGGTCGGAGCCCGCCCCCGGCTCGGTCATCGCGATCGCCGCGATCGTCGTACCGGCACACAGGCCGGGATACCACCGGGCCTGCTGCTCCTCGTTCGCGCTCGACACGAGGTAGGGCACGATCATGTCGTTGAAGAGCGGGAAGGCGCAGCCGTAGATCCCGCGCCGGGTCATCTCCTCGTTGACGACGACGTTGTAGCGGAAGTCGGGCGTGCCACCTCCGCCGAACTCCTCGGGCAGCTGGAGCGCGAGCAGGCCCTGGGCGCCGGCCTTGGCCCAGACGTCGCGGTCGACGATGCCGTCCTTCTCCCACTGCTCGTGGAAGGGCACGGCCTCCTTGTCGAGGAAGGTCCCGACCGTCTCGCGGAACGCCTCGTGCTCGGGCTCGAAGATCGCGCGCGTCATCCCGGCCATCGTGACAGTGAGACTGTCACGATGCAATGCCCCACCGCCGGCCGACCCCCGCGACGTCATACGTGCTGGTCGTTAGAACGACCACGTCGTATGACGTCCCGGGCTGGCGCGTGCGCGGGACCCCTTGACGACCGCTGGACGCGAGCACAATACTTCACCATATGGTGAAGTATTCGCTCGATCGGGTCGCTCATGCGGTCGCCTCCGAGCCCCGGCGGGCGATCCTCGACCACCTGGCCGCGGGCGAGGCGTCGATGTCCCAGCTGGCCGCCCGGCTGGAGGCGTCGCTGCCCGCGGTCGACAAGCACGTCCGGGTGCTGGTGAGCGCGGGCGTGGTCACCAAGACCAAGTCCGGCCGCACCACGAGCGTGCGGCTCGTGCCCGGGAGCCTCGACGACCTCGCCGTCTGGGCGATGAGCACGCGGCTGATGTGGAGCAACGCCCTCGACCGGTTGGAGGACCACCTCGCATGAGCACGATCACCCTCACCCGTCGCGTCGAGGCGTCCCCGGAGCGCGTCTTCGCCGCGTGGACGGACGTCGAGCAGCTCGCCGCCTGGTGGTGGCCCCAGCTGGCCGGCACGACGTACGACGTGGATGCGCGACCGGGTGGTCGCTACCGCATCGAGAGCCCGGCCATCGGCGCGACGGTCACCGGCGTCTACACCGAGGTGGACCCGCCGAGGCGGCTGGTGTTCACGTGGGTGTGGCAGGACGCCGGCGAGCCGGCCACGGTCGAGGACACGGTGGTCGTGACCTTCGAGCCGGACGGCGGCGGCACGCAGGTGACGGTCGCGCACACGTCGTCGGAGCACGTGCCCGACGGAGGTGCCGAGCAGGGCTGGAACGACGTGATGGACCGGCTGGTCGGGCTGTGTGCCGGGGCGGACGGTCAGTCGACCAGCTCGCGCAGCTGACGGATCGTGGCCGGCGGGTCGTCGGAGGCGGGCATCACCTGGAGGTTGGTCACGCCGGCCTCGGCGAAGGCCGCGATCCGCTCCTTGACGTAGGACGCGGGGCCGACGAGGTTGCCGAGCTCGAGGAGCTCCAGAGGGACCTTCGCCTCGGCGTCGCGCTTGTTGCCGCCGAGGTAGAGGTCCTGGATCTCCTGGGCCTCCTTCTCGTAGCCGTACTTCACGGCGAGGTCGTTGTAGAAGTTCTTCCCGCGGGCGCCCATGCCTCCGACGTAGAGAGCGACGAGCGGGCGCGCGAAGTCGAGCAGGGCCTTGGTCTCGGGCCCCTCGCCGATCGCGACCATGCCGCCCGCGCAGATCTCGAGGGGCGCCAGCCCCTCCTGCCGCTTGGCGCCGCCCCGGGCGAGCGAGTCACCCCAGACCTGGCCGGCCTTCTCGGGCACGAACAGGAACGGCAGCCAGCCGTCGGCGTACTCCGCGGCGCCCTCGACGCTCTTGGGGCCGAGCGCGGCGATGTAGAGGGGGATGCTCGGACGCTCCGGCCTGGTGAGCAGCTTGAGCGGCTTGGCGAGCCCCGTGCCCTCACCCTCGGGGAGCGGCAGCGTGAAGATCCCGTCGTGCACGAGCGTCTCGCGACGCAGCCCGCGGCGGATCAGGTCGATGATCTCCTTGGTGCGGCCCAGCGGCTTGTCGTAGGGGACTCCGTGGAAGCCCTCGATCACCTGGGGACCGCTCGCGCCGAGACCGATGATCGCGCGCCCCTGGCTGACGTTGTCGAGCCCGGCTGCGGTCTGGAGGAGAGCGCTCGGCGTGCGGGAGTAGATGTTGAGGATCGCGCTGCCGATCTCGACCCTCTCGGTCTTGGCGGCGAGGTAGCCCATCAACGTGGGGGAGTCGAAGCCGTAGGCCTCGGGCACCCAGACGGTGTCGAGGCCCGCGTCCTCGAGCGCGCGGACCTGGTCGGCCGCCTCGCGGGGGTTGCCGGCGTACATCAGCTGGGTCGAGAGCTTCACGCTCCGACTGTGACAGAACCACTGTCACGGTCGCAAGGGCCCGGTCAGCGATGCTCGAGTGCCGCCACGACGGCCACGGACGAGGGCAGCATCCGGACGAAGACGGCGCGCGGCCGGGCCGGCGGGAAGAGCCGGTAGTAGTCGCAGCTGAAGTCGACGGCAACGAGGTCGCCCCAGGCGTCGCGGCCCATCAGCAGCCCGTAGGTCGAGCTCGACAGCCCCCGACATCGCCGGAGCCGGAGCGGCCCGTGGCGGGACCCGGAGGTACGGATGTCGTGTCGGAGCGTGGCCAGCTGGGCCGGGCTCATCGCCGGGGCCCTCCGCCAGCCCGCGCCCGCGCGGTGGCACCACACCGCGCTCACGAGCAGTCGCGGATCGGCAGCCGGGCTCGCGGACGGGTAGGCCCCGTGCGGGCAGCTCGGTGCGGTCACTTCTGCCTGCGGCGGTGGTTCGGCGTGGCGCTGCCGGACGAGGGCCCGGAGGTAGGCGTCGTAGACGTGCGCGGACCCGAACCGCTGGGTGCCGCCGACCACCAGGTCCCAGCAGCCCCCGTTGTCGCCGCTGATGGTGCGCGTGCCGTGGTCGTAGCGGAAGACCATGGTCCAGGCGGGGGCGCCGACACCACCGCACCCGGTGTCGGGCTCCGGGTGGTGGACCCGCTGGGCGTTGACCACGCCGACCAGGTCGTCGACGCGGGTCGTGAGGACGCTGGTCGGCGGCGACCACGCGTCGTTGTTGTCGAGCAGGCACAGGCGTGCGGCCCGGGCACCGGTGGGCAGGGCGTCGGAGCCGCGGTCGACGGCCCTCGCGGGGTCGGTCTGCGGGTCGGGGCAGCGGAACCTCCCCTCCACGACCGTCGGTGCCGGTGGGGCCGTGGACGACGAACCGTCCCCGCACCCGGTCAGCACGAGGAGCGTGGCGACCGCGAGGGCCGGCCATCGAACCATGCGAGCAGCGTGGGGCCGCGCGGAGGGACCGACAAGCGTCGAGACCGAATCGTTGTGTCTCGGCCCGGCGCAGGGCCCCGAGTCCCCCACGCCGCCGAGAGCGAGTCCGCCACTGGGGGGCTGGGGGCCTCGCTCGGGCCGAGCATATGGAAACCTTCCCGCCCCAGCATGCTCCTAAACACCCGAGTTCAGCGACCGAACGAGCAGATCAGCGACCGAGTCCCGCGAGGACCTCCGCGCCCGGGAGCTCGGCGAGCAGCCGACCCGGCACCAGCAGCTTGGAACGACGTACGCCGGAACCGATCACGGTCGCCTCGATGTCGAGACAGGCCGTGTCGACCAGGACGCGCCACGGTGTCGGCAGCCCGACCGGCGTGATGCCGCCGTACTCCATCCCGGACTCCTCGACGGCACGGTCCATCGACAGGAACGACGCCTTGCGCACGTCGAGGGTCCTCTTCACCAGGTTGTTGACGTCGGCCCGGGTGTCGGCGCGGACCACGCAGGCGGCGACCCGCTCCTCCCCGTCGCGCCGGCCCATCACGACGACGCAGTTGGCGCCCGACTCCATCGGTACGTCGTACCGCTCGCTCATCGCGGCGGTGTCGGCGTAGGCAGGGTCGATCTCGACGACCGCGAGGTGCTCGGCCTGCGGCCAGTCCACCAGGGCGGCATGGACCGACGGGCCGAGCAGCTCGGGATGGGCGAGGGCGGGCAGGGACTCGAGGGAGCCCAGGCGCGGCAGCGGCATGGCGCCACTCTGGCACTACCCGCGAGGTGGCGGTGAGCGAGCCACCGTTCTCAGGGGCAGAACGGTGGCAGGCTCACCGCCGGGGTACGGCGACGGGCGGTCAGTCCCGCGACCCGCGCAGGCGGGGCGTGGTCGCGACCAGGCCGACCACGCCCGCGGCCACCCAGGGCACCGGCAGCATCCAGCGCAGGTCCGACGCGGACGCGACCCCCGACTCGATGAAGGCCCAGATGACGGCCAGACCGAGGAGGGCCACACCCATCACCAGGTGACCGATGCTCACCGGGTGGCGGCCGGTCGCCCAGCTGCGCCGCTCCGTGGTGCCCGCAGGGGGCTCGGTCGTCTCGTGGCTCATGGCAGGCTCCTTCGGAGGGCGGGTTCGGTGTGGGCGTTGATCGCTCCCACATGGAGGTCGGCGTCGATGGTCAGGTGGGGGGCGCCGGGACCACCGGCATGGATCGCGGTCGCCGTGGTGTCCACGCCGCCGGAGTCCTGCCCGAAGAGGCTGATCCCGCCCGGTCCGCGCACGTGTGCGTCGACCTCGACGGTGACGCCGGCGGGCACCTCGATGTCGATCTGCCCGACGCCGGCGCTGAGGTGGATGACGCGGCCGTCCAGCTGCTGCGGGTCCTGCACGTCGGTCAGGTCGAAGACCAGGTTGCCCGTGTCGAGATGGTAGGTGTCCGGGACCGTCGCGCTGCTCAGAGGCCGCACCACGTCGCGGTGCGGGTCCCACTGGTCACCGATCGTGGCGCCGACGGTGGCGGCCGCGGCCAGGAGTCCGACCAGGATGATGCCGCCGGCCCGTCCCCAGAAGGCCCCGAGCAGCAGGAAGACGCCGCTGAGTGCCAGCACCAGCGCCGGGTACGCCGACGGGGCGACCGAGGCACCGGCGAGGTCCACGACGCCCAGGACGCCGAGCGCGACGGCCATGACCGCGAGCGCGAACCAGAACAGGATCGGCCCCTTCTTGCGTGGGTTGACCGGCCGCGGCTGCTCGACGTAGGTGGGAGGTACGACGTAGGTCTGCGTCTGGCCCTCGGGCGGGACGGCCCCGGGGTTCGTGATGCTCTCGGCCGTCGCGGCGGTGCGGTCGCGCCGCGGGAAGGCGGTGGCGATGAGGGCGACGATGCCGGCGACGATCAGCAGCCCCCAGGGATACCCGCTGCCCCACCACGTGTGGCCGAGCAGGATGACGACCACGAGCGCGCCGACCAGGACGAGCGCCACGGTGCGGCTGCGGCGGTCGAGCGCGACGCGCGCCCAGTCGTTGCCCTCCTCGGGCACGAGCAGCCAGCACGCGATGTAGAGGACGAGCCCGGCTCCGCCGAAGAAGGTGAGGACCACGAAGGCGACGCGCACGATCAGCGGGTCGATGTCGAGGTGCCGGGCGAGGCCACCGGCGACGCCGGCGACGCGGCGGCGGTCGCCGACCGTCCGGCGGATGCTCGCCAGGTCGCGGATCTCGTCCCAGCCCACACGGGGACCGGAGTCCGGTCCGGGTGTCGGCGGCGGTTGGGTCTCGGGCGGTGTCGTGCTCATGGTGACAACGGTGCTCTCCCGAGCCGGCGCACACCATCGGGGAGACCCCTGATCCCCGCTGGTTCGGCGGGGGTCGGAGTCAGGGGTGCACCGGGGTTCCTCCTCGTGGTCCGCGACGGGTCGCTCTGCGACGATGGAGACACCATGACCGCCTCCCTGCCCGCGCACGACCTGCCTCGCGAGCTGCAGCGCGACGTACGCCGAGCCATGCGCGACACGCAGCACCCGGTCATCGGCGGGGTCGCCGGCGGGCTCGCCCGTCACCTCGCGGTCCCCGTCGTCTGGGTCCGTGCCGCCTTCCTGGTCGGGGCCGTGCTGGGCGGCATCGGGATCGCCTTCTACGCCGGCCTCTGGCTGGTCCTGCCGGCGCAGCCGCCGTTCGAGTCGGAGGCACCCGGGCTGGAGAGCGCCGCGCGGCAGGGTCGGCGTCCCGGCCGGATCCGGCGGCTCGCCGACTCCGGCCCCGCGATCGCCCTGGTCGCGCTGGGCCTGGGGCTGGTGCTGACGGCCGAGGCGATCTTCGGCAACGGGGTCGTGATCTGGGCGATGGTCCTCGCTGTCGTCGGGTTCGGGCTTCTGTGGCGCCAGGCCGACGAGGCGCAGCGCGCCCGCTGGCTCGACCAGTCGGAGCGGCTGAACCCCGTCCGGGCCGTCTTCGGGACCGGCGGCTGGGCGGCCTACGTCCGCGTCGGAGCCGGCGTCGTCCTGGTGGCGGGCGCGGTGGCCCTCTTCGCGGTGCGCGACGGCCACGTGCGCGACGTCTACACCGTGCTCGTCGCGGCGGCCCTCGGCGGGATCGGGCTGGCGATCACGCTCGGGCCGTGGGTCTGGCGGCTCACCAGCGACCTCGCCACCGAGCGTGCCGAGCGGGTCCGTACGCAGGAGCGGGCAGACCTCGCAGCCCATCTCCACGACTCGGTCCTGCAGACCCTGGCCCTGATCCAGAAGAACGCCGGTGACGCCCCGACGGTCGCGCGCCTGGCCCGCTCGCAGGAGCGCGACCTGCGCTCGTGGCTCTTCGACGCCACGCCGGCGGGTGACGGCACCCTGGCCGGGGCGCTGCGTGAGGTGGTGCGCGAGATCGAGGACACCTACGGCGTCGACGTCGAGCTGGTGACCGTCGGCGAGGCGGCCGTGGGTGAGTCGCTCGCCCCGATCGTGGCCGCCACCCGTGAAGCCGCCACGAACGCCGCCAAGCATGCCGGCACCCGCGTCGTCGACATCTACGCCGAGGTGTGCGAGACGCAGGTCGAGGTGTTCGTCCGGGACCGCGGCACCGGCTTCGACCCCGAGACGATCCCCGCCGACCGGCAGGGCGTGCGCAACAGCATCCTCGACCGGATGACCCGGCACGGCGGCACTGCCGAGGTCCGCTCGACCCCGGGCTCCGGCACCGAGGTGCGACTCAAGCTCCCCCGAGAGGAACAGACCTCATGACCACCGTCCTGATCGTCGACGACCACGCCATGTTCCGGGCGGGCGTCCGCGCCGAGCTCGGTACGTCGGTCGACGTCGTGGCCGAGGCCGCCGACGTCGACGAGGCCATCGCTGCGGTCCTGAAGCACCGGCCCGATGTCGTACTGCTCGACGTGCACCTGCCCGGCGGTGGCGGCGCCGAGGTGATGCGGAGGCTGTCGACCTCGATGTCGTCCGCCGACGCGCCGCGCTTCCTGGCGCTGAGCGTCTCCGACGCCGCGGAGGACGTGATCGGCACGATCCGCGCCGGTGCCCGCGGCTACGTCACCAAGACCATCACCGGGCCCGAGCTGGTCGATGCGATCCGCCGCGTCTCCGACGGAGATGCGGTGTTCTCCCCGCGCCTGGCGGGCTTCGTGCTCGACGCCTTCGCCGGCACGATCGAGATCTCGGCCGTCGACGAGGACCTCGACCGTCTCACCGAGCGCGAGCGCGAGGTGATGCGCCTGATCGCGCGTGGCTACGCCTACAAGGAGGTGGCCAAGGAGCTGTTCATCTCGATCAAGACCGTCGAGACCCACATGTCGAGCGTGCTGCGCAAGCTCCAGCTGTCGTCCCGTCACGAGCTCACCCGCTGGGCCTCCGACCGCCGCCTGCTGTAGAGACGACGGCCGGAGGCGACGACCCCTACGGCCGGACGACGATCCGTCCTCCGCCCAGTGGCGTGGGCTCGGCCACGGTCCCGACCCGATGGAAGACCGCCCCGTCCGGCGTGTACACGGTCAGCGCATAACCGTCCGGCGCGCGTCGCCCTCCTGAGTCGACGGCGTCGACGCGGAACCTGGCGTCGTCGAGGACCCGGACGAGACGCCCGCGGTGGTCGAGGACGGTGACGGTGGCGGTGCCGGCCAGGGTGGCGCGGCGATCCGCGATCGCGAGTCCGCCGCCGTGCCACGTGGTCGAGCGGACCACGAGCTCGCCGCCGTCCGGCCCGCGGAACGCGTACCACGACTGACCCGTGGGTCCGCCGTCGGCGAGGGTGCGTGCCGCCACGGCGAGCGTGCCGCGCGTTCCGCCGTCCGGGACCCAACCGGCCCCGGCGACCACGCCACCGGGATCCGGGACGTAGACCGTCAGCGGCACCGGATCCGCGGCCGGGGCCGCGAACGACCCGGTCTCCGGGTCGGTCCGGGTGACGACCGACCAGGTGCCCGTCGCGAGCCCCTGGACCTCCACCGTCGCGTCGCCGTGGGCATCCGCCGTGGCCCGGTAGGTGGCGTCCGGCGGCCCGGAGCTGCTGCCCGGTGCGTAGAGGTCGAACACCACGTCGGCGCGCGTCAGGTCGCCGGGCGTGCCGTCGTCCTCCTGGACGACGTGGGCCCGGAGGCTTACGTCGGCATCGGTGCCGGTGGGGGATCCGGTCGAGGCGAGCAGGTCACCGGTGTAGCCCTGGGTGGCGCCCTCCCGCCGGACCGTGACCCGCAGCGTCGTCCGTGCGGTCAGGGTCCCGTCGGACGCGGTGACCACGACGTCGTACGCGCCGGCGGGGCCGTCGGCCGTCCCGATGATGCGGTAGGACCCGTCCGCGGAGCGAGAGACGCCGAGGCCCGCGGGCAGCCCGACCGCGTCCACCGTCACCGCGTCGCCGTCCGGGTCGGAGGTCGTCACGGCGACCGGAGCGAGCGGGTCGCTGTAGACGACGCTCACGTCCTGCTCCGCGAGGGAGACGGTCGGAGCCGAGTCGCCGACCACCACCTGGCCCGTCTCGGCCGTGGTGTCGAGGCCGTCGTACGCCGACACCCGGACGGTGATCGTGTCTCCGCGACTACCGTGACCCGGCGCCGACAGGTCGAGGGTGGGTCCGGTCTCGTCGAGGAGGGTGTCGCCGTTCCACCACGTGTAGGACGTCGACACCTGCTCCTGGCGCGCGTTGGTCGGGTCGTGGTCGACGTCGCCGACGTCGGCCCTGACGGTCACCGTGTCGTCGGTCTGCGGCGACGCGGGCGACAGGGAGACGCGGTCGACCGTCGGTGGGTGGTTCGGGTTCCCGGTCAGGTGGTTGAGCATGAGCACGTCGTCCCGCGGATGCTCGAAGTCGAACATGCAGAGCAGCGACCCGGCCTCGGCGTCGAACGAGCCGTGGCCGAGGCGGGGCAGGCCCCAGTTGTCCTCGATGAACTGCAGCACGGAGGTCTGGTCGACCAGATGGTGGTCGACGTGGTTCGCCTTCGCGAACGGCGAGATCACCAGCAGCGGCAGGCGTTCGCCGTACCCGCACCGCATCTCGAAGACGCGGTCGGCCGGTGGTGCCGGCTGTCCGGGGGGTGCCATGCACATCAGAGCCTGCCGGTTCTCCGCCTTGCCGACGCCGTACAACGTGTCCTGCGCGAGGTTCCCCGAGAAGTGCACGTTGGGCGGGAACTGGTGGTCGTACAGACCGTCGGAGTCGTCCCAGAGCAGCACCACCGCCGTGTCGCTCCACTCCGGCAGACGCTGGAGATGGTTCAGCGTGCCGACGAGGAAGTCCTGCTCGTCGAGGGGGTTGGAGTTGCGCCAGCCCGGGTGACCGTCCTGGTAGCCCGGCGCCTTGAGGAAGCTGACGGCCGGAAGGTCGCCGTGATCGGCGGCGGTCCAGAAGTCCGACAGGTCGTACTGGTGGCGGGCCTGGTCGTCGTGCCCGATGGCGTCGGGTGAGGACGGCGGCAGGTGCTGGGGGTTGGCGGTGGACTCGAAGTACTGGAACGGGTCGTGGTGTGCCTCGTAGTCGGTCGTCTTCTCCTCCTCGGTCGCCGGTTGCGGGTGGCCGAGGTTGAAGTGGCCCGCGTCGCACTCGGCGACGGGCGCGTCCAGCGCGTTGGTGCGGTGGAAGCCGCCCTGGAACCAGCCCCAGGACACTCCGGCCGCGCTCAGCAGGTCACCTACGTTTGGCCCGCTGAGGGATGCTCGCTGAGGGAGGTCCGCGCACTCGTCGAGGAGTGGGTCGGGATCGCCGAAGACGGTGCCCTCGGTGACGACCTTGTCGTCGTTCGTGTTCGAGGTGGCACCCGAGGTCCGGCCGGCGACCAGGTTGAGCGCCCCGGGGGTCGAGGGCCCGTAGGTGGTCCCGAACGCGTTGTCCTCGAGGGCGTAGTGCTGGGCGTAGTTCCACAGGGCCGTCACGGTGTTGCCGTCGAAGTAGCCCATGACCTGCGGCGAAGGGACCGGACGGGGAAGGTCGCACCCGGAGTTGTCCGTGGCCTGGACGAACCTGTCCATGCGGCCCACGTTGGCGGCGCGCTCCTCGGGCTTGTACCCGTGCACCTGGCTGCAGGTGATGAACTGCGAGCGGTCGAGCCGGAACGGCTTGGCCGCGTTGGGGTTGGAGACCCGGAGGTCGCGGTTCCCGTTGAGTGGCGACGGGAGCAGGTTGTTCACGGTCGGGGTGTCGGGCCGCGCCGTGAAGGGTGGGTCGCCGTCCGGGTTGGCCGCCTGCGGATAGGTGCCGAAGTAGTGGTCGAACGACGCGTTCTCCTGGAAGACGACCACCAGGTGCTTGATCGGCGTGGTCGTGTCGGGGGTGCTGTCGGATGCAGGCGCGGCATCGGCCTGGGCGACGGCAAGAGGCACCAGGCCCGAGGTACACAGGGCCAGGGCGGTGGCGGTCACGAACGTGCGCATGCGGAACCTCCCTTGTCGGGGCCACGGGGGGTGCAGCCCCTCGACAGATGAGATGTCGCGCACGCCCAGTCGGTTCGGTTCGACCGATCCCTCTAGGCTGCGGTCCATGAAGGTCGTGCAGGTCGTCCTGCTCGTGCTGCACCTGCTCGGCGTGCTCGCCCTGCTCGTCGGGCTCCTCGTCCAGGTCCGCAACCCCGAGAAGCGTGTCACCGGCCCGATGCGCGACGGCATCGGTACCAACTTCCTGGCCGGCCTGCTGCTCGTCGGTGTGCTCGAGGCGCGCGACCAGGACTTCGACCACGTCACGGTCGCGGTGATGTTCTCGATCGGCCTGGTGGTCCTGGTCCTCGTGATGGCCAACGTCCGCAAGCCCTCGATCCCCGCCTGGCTCTACTGGCTGATCCTCGTCCTCACGGTGGTCAACATCGGCGTGGCCTACGGCTGACCGCGGTACGCCGTCCCGACGGGGGGCGGCGGCACGTAGGGTGGTCGGGAGATGAGCGACACCCTCCCGATCATCGGCCAGACCCTCGGCCACAGTGCCGACCCGGCAGCGCCGGACGAGCGCCCCCACCGGCCCTCGGCCGACGACCTCCTGGCCGGGCTGAACGAGCCGCAGCGGGCCGCCGTCGTCCACGAGGGCACGCCGTTGCTGGTCGTCGCCGGCGCCGGCTCCGGCAAGACCCGGGTCCTGACCCGCCGGATCGCCTGGCTCGTCTCCCAGCGCGGCGCCCACCCCGGCTCGATCCTCGCGATCACCTTCACCAACAAGGCCGCGGCCGAGATGAAGGAGCGCGTAGAGGTGCTCGTCGGCCCCCGCGCGCGCCTGATGTGGGTCTCGACCTTCCACTCCGCGTGCGTCCGGATCCTGCGCAAGGAGATCGACAAGCTCGGCTTCCGGTCGAGCTTCACCATCTACGACGCCGCCGACTCCAAGCGCCTGATGACGATGGTCCTCAAGGACCTCGATCTCGATCCCCGCCGCTACCAGCCCGGCGCCGTCCTCCACTGGGTGTCGTCCCACAAGAACGAGCTGCGAGGCCCCGAGGAGGTCGCGGCCGACACCCACAACAAGTTCGAGGAGGCGTATGCCGCGGCGTACACCCGCTACCAGCAGCGGCTCCGCGACGCCAACGCGCTCGACTTCGACGACATCCTCACCTTCACCGTCGACCTGTTCGCGACCTTCCCCGAGGTGCGCGAGACCTACCGCCGCCGGTTCCGACACGTGCTCGTCGACGAGTACCAGGACACCAACCATGCGCAGTACGCCCTGATCCACCAGCTCTGCGCCGACGCCCTGGAGGATCCTCTCGGATCGGAGCTCGAGGGAGGTCGAGACCTCGGGAGCGCCGCCGAGCGGGTGCCCCCTGCGGAGCTGATGGTCGTCGGAGACGCCGACCAGTCGATCTACGCGTTCCGCGGCGCCAACATCCGCAACATCCTCGACTTCGAGCAGGACTTCCCCGACGCCACGTCGATCCTCCTCGAGCAGAACTACCGCTCCACCCAGAACATCCTCAACGCCGCCAACGCCGTGATCGGGCACAACCAGGGACGCAAGCCCAAGAACCTCTGGTCCGACGCCGGAGCCGGCGCGAAGATCGTCGGCTACGTCGCCGACGACGAGCGCGACGAGGCCCGCTTCGTCTCCGGCGAGATCGACACGCTCACCGACGCCGGGTCGCGACCCGGCGACGTCGCCGTCTTCTACCGCACCAATGCCCAGTCCCGGGTGTTCGAGGAGGTGTTCATCCGTCTCGGCATGCCCTACCGCGTGGTCGGCGGTGTGCGCTTCTACGAGCGGCGCGAGGTCCGCGACGCCCTCGCCTACCTGCGGATGCTCGTCAACCCCGACGACGAGGTCTCGCTCCGACGGGTGCTCAACACCCCGAAGCGTGGCATCGGCGACCGCGCGGTCGAGTGCGTCACGTCCTTCGCCCAGCGCGAGCGCATCACCTTCTGGGAGGGACTGCGACGCGCCGACGAGGCGCCCGGGCTGGTGACCCGCTCGCTGGTCGCGATCCAGGGCTTCGTCGCCCTCGTCGAGGAGCTGCAGTCGATGGTCGAGGCGGGGGAGCGGGCCGACGTCGTCCTCGAGTCCGTGCTGGCCCGCTCGGGCTACCTCGACGAGCTCGAGGCTTCCGACGACCCCCAGGACGGCACCCGCCTGGAGAACCTCGCCGAGCTCGTCGCCGTGGCCCGCGAGTTCTCCGACGACCCCGTCGCCGGCCCGTCGGCCGACCCCGCCGACGTCGACGCCGGCACCGTGACGCCTGGTCTGCCCGACTTCCTCGAGCGGGTCGCGCTCGTCGCCGACACCGACCAGATCCCCGACGCGCCCCACGACGACGACGGCGGCATGGTCACCTTGATGACCCTCCACACCGCGAAGGGCCTGGAGTTCCCGACCGTCTTCCTGACCGGGCTGGAGGACGGCGTCTTCCCCCACTCACGCAGCCTCGACGACGGCCGTGAGCTCGAGGAGGAGCGGCGCCTCGCCTATGTCGGCGTGACCCGCGCCCGCGAGCGTCTCTACCTCTCACGAGCCCTGGTGCGGTCCGCCTGGGGGGCCCCGGCCCACAACCCCGCCTCGCGCTTCCTCGGCGAGATCCCCGACGAGCTGGTCGACTGGCGCCGGACCGAGGCCGACCAGGTCCACTGGCAGCGTCCCGACCTCTCCCGTACGACGGGGTCGGGCTCGGGGCTCGGCGCCCCGACCGCGGCCGGCCGGCGCAACTTCACCGCCGCGGCGGCTCGTGCCGACGCGGCCGCCAAGTCCAAGCCGGCCCGCGCGGTGCCGTCCCTGGCGCCCGGTGACCGGGTCGTGCACGACTCGTTCGGGATGGGCACGGTCGTGGCCCTCGACGGGGTGGGCGACAAGTCCGTCGCCTCGATCGACTTCGGGTCCGAGGGCGTCAAGCGCCTGCTGCTGAGGTACGCGCCGGTCGAGAAGCTGTAGCCGAGTCCCGGTGCTCGTCGGTGGTCACCGTGGGCGCGGGAGTCGCCGGGTCTCGACACGCTCCGTCGCGACCTCGCACGCTCGGTCGCGGTCGCTGCGCGACCACCGATATCCGTCGTCCTGCGCTTCGCTTGGACTACGGATGAAGACCGTGGACCTCGAGGGCGGTGAAGGGGTCGACCGGGTCGCCGCCACCGGGATGCACCTCGAGGTGGAGGTGGGGGCCGGTCACGTTGCCGGTCGAGCCGATGTAGCCGATGACCTCGCCGGGGCGCACGGTGTCGCCCACGGAGGTGCCGAACTCGTTCTGGTGGCAGTACCACAGCTCGGTGCCGTCGGGCAGGGTCTCGATCGTGCGGTTGCCGTAGGCACCGGAGTAGCCGGTCTCGGTGATCGTGCCGCCGGCGACGGCCATGATCGGGGTGCCGGTGGGGGCTGCGAAGTCGAGCCCGGTGTGGAAGTTGGACCACAGCGAGCTGTAGTCACCGAAGCGCGCGGTCAGGTGGTAGACACCGGCCGCGACCGGCAGCACCCACGCGTGGAGCTGGATCTTCGCCGACTGCTTCTGCGCCTTCGACGCGTAGCCGGACAGGGTCTCGGCGCGCTGCTTCGCCTGGGCGTCGGCGGCCGCCTGGAGCCGGTCGGAGCTACGGCTGAGCGACGCCGCCCGGTCACCGAGGAGGCTGGCGGAGCCGATGGCGCTGCTGCCCGACAGCGCACTCGCGGGCGCCAGGTGGTGGGCGTCGGCAGCGGCGGCGGTGTCGGAGTGCATCGCCTGGAGCGCGCCTCCGGCCGAGACGGCCAGGATCGCCACACCCATCAGCAGCGGGGCACTCGGAAGCGGGATCGGGGAGCGGCGGCGGGCGGCGCGACGGCCCGGTGACGTGCGTGTCGCCGCAGCGCGCGCCGGCCTCGACGCCTCGATCACGACGGGCTCGATGACCAGGGTCGGCGCGGGGGTGCGCTCGGGAGCCGTGGGTCGGGCGAGGACGGGCTCGATGACCAGGGTGGGTGCGGGGGTGCGCTGGGGAGTCCGGGGCGCGGTGAGGACCGGCTCGGTGACCGGGGGTACCGACCGGCTCGGGGACCGGGACGACCGGCGCGATCACGGCCTGCTCGACGGCCACGACGGCGACCTCGACCGGCACCTCGACGGGGACGTCGACCGGCACCTCGAGCGGGGCCGTGGCCTCGACCTGCGGAGCCTCGGGGGTCGGGCTCAGCGCGAACGGGACGACGTCGACGCGCAGCGCCCGGCGTCCGACGGCGGGTGCCTCGGAGAAGAACGAGGGCGGGAGTGGCGGCGCGGTGCCCGGCTCGGCCCGGCGGCGGCCGGGCTGCGGAGCGACCCGGCGCCCGACGTACGGCTGGTCGGTGACCTGCTCCGCGGAATGGCGGGCGACACGCTTTCCGGTCGGCTGGGCGGCCGTCGAGCCGCCCGTGCCGGCGCGGGGGTCACCCATGTAGAAGCTCCCGGGGGGTATGGAGGAAGGAGGTCAGCGAGCCTCGACAGTAACGGATAGGTCACAGCGGGTGAAATCCCCCGGAGACACGCGGTGGACACCAGGCGGACGGCGCGTGACGGGTGTGGCTGGAGTCACTCGCTGCGGCGGGGCGAAGCCGTTCCGGCGACGGCGGGTACTCTGCGCGCATGGCTGCTTCCCCGTCCTCGCGGATCCGCATCGTGGTGGCCAAGCCCGGCCTCGACGGCCACGACCGTGGCGCCAAGATCGTCGCCAGGGCGCTGCGCGACGCCGGGCACGAGGTCATCTACACGGGGCTCCACCAGACCCCCGAGCAGATCGTGGAGACCGCGATCCAGGAGGACGCCGACCTGATCGGGCTCTCGGTCCTGTCCGGGGCGCACATGACGCTCTTCCGTCGGCTGCTGGAGCTGCTCCACGAACGCGACGCCGACGACATCCGGGTGTTCGGCGGCGGGATCATCCCTGACGAGGACATCCCGGTCCTCGAGGAGATGGGCGTGGCCAAGGTGTTCACGCCCGGTGCCACGACCGGCGAGATCACCGGCTGGGTCGCGACGGCCTTCGCCGATCAGTCCTGAGCCGTGCCTCGGCGCTCGACGTCGAGCACGATCCGGACGCGCTGCCCCGACTGCCGTGCCTCGCGGAAGCGCAGACGGCTCGACGTGATGCGACGAGGGAGGAGCGGGCGTCCGGCGCCGAGGGTGACCGGCGTCATCCCGAGGTGCACCTCGTCGAGCAGGCCGGCGTCGTCGAACTGCCCGACCAGGTCTCCACCGCCGATGATCCACACGTCCTGACCGTCGGCGACCGCGACCAGCTCGTCGTGGACCGGCACGACGTCGCCGGACACGAAGCGCACGTCGACGCCGGGGATGCCGGGCAGGTCCTGGTGGGTGAACACCCAGAGGGGGCGCTCGCCGTAGAACTCACCCCACTGCTCGGGGTGCTCGGTGAAGTGGCGGTCGAGCATCCACCGGTAGGTCGTGGTGCCGCAGGCCATGGGGCCGACGCGGCCGATGAACGCGTCCCAGCTGCCGTCGTCCTCGCCGTGCGGCACCTCGAAGAGCCAGTCGAGCGAGTCGTGCTCGTCGGCGATGAAGCCGTCGAGGGTGCAGGCGGTGAAGTAGACGACCCGGGTCATCCCGACACCGTAGAGCGGACCGCCGTCACCGCCCTGAGCGCGGTTGCGCTGGACGTGTGCCCCAGGTCACGCCGACCCGGCTTGGCCGGGCCGCTCCGCCCGGGACTAGGGTGCCAAGCGTCTCGATGGCCCTCGTCAGGAGGGCGTCACGTGCTCGTACGCCCCGCCCGGGCGCCGGAGGTTGGTGGATCGTGGATCTGATGGAGTACCAGGCGAAGGAGCTCTTCGCCCAGCACGGCGTCCCGGTCACGGTCGGCACCGTGATCACCTCCCCCGAGGAGGCGGAGGCCGCGGCCGAGGCCGAGGGCGGCCGGGTGGTCGTCAAGGCACAGGTCAAGACCGGTGGCCGCGGCAAGGCCGGGGGCGTCAAGCTCGCGCACGACCCGCAGGACGCTGTCGCCAAGGCCCGCGAGATCCTGGGCATGGACATCAAGGGCCACACCGTGCACCGCGCACTCGTCGCGCCGGCCGCCGACATCGCCGAGGAGTACTACTTCTCGTTCCTGGTCGACCGGGCCAACCGCGACTACCTCTGCATCGCCTCCACCGAGGGCGGCGTCGAGATCGAGGTCACCGCTCACGAGAACCCCGACGCCATCGCGCGGGTGTCCATCGACCCGCTGGTCGGCGTCGACGACGCCAAAGCCGCGGAGATCGTCGCGGCGACCGGCTTCGACGACTCCATCGCCGACCAGGCGGCGGACGCGATCAAGAAGCTGTGGACCGTCTTCATCGAGGAGGACGCCACGCTCGTCGAGGTCAACCCGCTGGTGAAGCTCGGCGACGGCTCGCTCGAGGCCCTCGACGGCAAGGTGTCGCTCGACGACAACGCGGAGTTCCGGCACCAGGACCACGCCCGCTTCGAGGTCACCGAGGACGAGGACCCCCTCGAGCTGGCGGCCAAGGAGAAGGGCCTGAACTACGTCAAGCTCGACGGCGCCGTCGGCATCATCGGCAACGGCGCAGGCCTGGTGATGTCGACCCTCGACGTCGTCGCGTACGCCGGCGAGAAGCACGGCGGTGTGAAGCCGGCGAACTTCCTCGACATCGGTGGCGGCGCCTCGGCCGAGGTGATGGCCAACGGCCTCGACATCATCCTGGGCGACGTCCAGGTGAAGTCGGTGTTCGTCAACGTCTTCGGTGGCATCACTGCCTGCGACGAGGTCGCCAACGGGATCGTCGGCGCCCTCCAACGGCTGGGCGACGAGGCGAACAAGCCGCTCGTCGTACGCCTCGACGGCAACAACGTCGAGGAGGGCCGGAGGATCCTGAACGACGCCAACCACCCGCTCGTGACGCTGGTGGACACCATGGACGGCGCGGCCGACCGCGCTGCCGAGCTCGCGCACGCAAGCAACTGACACGGAACCGAGAAGGACTGACGAGATGGCGATCTGGCTGACCGAGACCTCCAAGGTCATCGTCCAGGGCATGACCGGTTCCGAGGGCATGAAGCACACCCAGCGGATGCTCGACTCCGGCACCGACGTCGTGGGCGGCGTCAACCCGCGCAAGGCAGGTGAGTCCGCGGAGTTCGCGGACGGGTCGGTCCCGGTGTTCGGGACCGTGGCCGAGGCGATGGAGAAGACCGGTGCCGACGTGTCGGTGGTCTTCGTGCCCCCCGCGTTCACCAAGGCCGCCGCGATCGAGGCGATCGACGCCGGCATCGGCCTGCTCGTGGTGATCACCGAGGGCGTGCCGGTCCACGACACGGCGGAGTTCCGGGCGTACGCCGAGGCCGGTCATGGTGGCGGCTCGACGCGGATCATCGGGCCCAACTGCCCCGGCCTGATCAGCCCCGGCAAGTCCAACGCCGGGATCATCCCTGCCGACATCACCAAGGCCGGCCGGGTCGGGCTGGTGTCCAAGTCGGGCACGCTGACCTACCAGATGATGTACGAGCTGCGCGACTACGGCTTCTCGTCCTGCGTCGGCATCGGCGGCGACCCGATCATCGGCACGACCCACATCGACGCGCTCGCGGCCTTCGAGGCCGACGACGAGACCGATGCGATCGTGATGATCGGCGAGATCGGTGGCGACGCCGAGGAGCGCGCCGCGGCCTACATCAAGGACCACGTGACCAAGCCCGTCGTCGGCTACGTCGCCGGCTTCACCGCGCCCGAGGGCAAGACGATGGGCCACGCCGGCGCCATCGTCTCCGGCTCCTCCGGCACGGCCGCGGCGAAGAAGGAGGCCCTCGAGGCCGTCGGCGTCAAGGTCGGCAAGACGCCTTCCGAGACCGCCGAGCTGATGCGCCAGGTGCTCGCCGGCTAGTCCCTGCACCACGCGATCTCCACGTCGTCTCCACGTGGTGAGGCGCAGGCTCGGCTGTGATCCTCGGTATGAGGATCCTGTTCAGCTCCCGCCCGTCGTACGGGCACGTCTACCCGATGATGCCGCTGGCCCACGCCGCCCGGGCGGCCGGCCACGAGGTCGCCTTCGCGACCACCGGAACGTTCCTGGAGAGGCTCGCGCGCCTGGGATTCCCGGTCCGTCCGGCCGGTATCTCCATCGACGACGCCGCGCTACGACTGATCGCCGAGACAGGTGCGACCGGCTTCCCGCGTGACGAGCGCGGACGTCCGGACCTGTCGTTCGGCGGACGGATGTTCGCCGACGTGCTCGCGCGGGCCACGACCTCGGACCTGCTCGAGCTCTTCGACGCCGAACGTCCCGACCTCGTCGTCTACGAGCAGGGCGACCTCGGGGCCGGCATCGCCGCCGGCCTGGTCGGGGTACCGGCCGTGCTGCTCGGCATCTCGCCGCAGTGGCCGGACGCTCTCGTCGAGCAGCACCTGCGCCCGTGGCTCGATGGCATCTGGGCCGACCACGGTGTGGAGCGGCCGACCGTCGACGCCGCCTTCGGCGACGGCTACCTCGACATCTTCCCGCGGGCCCTGCAGGAGCCGTCGGTGGTGGCTCACCCGCACCGGATGGCGCTACGCCCGGTGCCCTGGGCCGAGCCCGGTTCCCCGTTGCCGCACGTGCCGGCCGACGGGTCTCGGCCCTTGGTCTACGTGACCCTGGGGACCGTGGTGGCGAACGACGACGTGCTTCGGCTCGTCCTGGAGGGGGTGGCGTCGCTGGACGCCCACGTGCTGGTCGCGCTGGGCGCCGCCGCCGGCGACCTCGGCGCGCTGCCCGACCACGTCCAGGTGCAAGCCTTCCTCGACCAGTCACGGCTGATGCCGGCCGTCGACCTGGTCGTCCACCACGGAGGCAGCGGCACGGTGCTCGGGGCGCTCGCCCACGGGGTGCCCCAGCTCGTCCTGCCGCAGGGGGCGGACCAGTTCGTCAACGCCGACCTGCTCGAGGCGGCCGACCTCGCCCAGGTCATCGAGCCGCACGATCTGACGGCCGACGAGGTCGCCACCGCGGCCAAGACGGCGCTGGCCGAGCGACGACCCGCCGTCGACGCCGTACGCGCGGAGATCGCCGCTCGTCCGTCGCCCGCCGAGCTGGTGCCGACGCTGGTGGAACGGTTCGGGTGAGCAGCTGACGCTTCCGGTCCGGCTGGCGCCGGTCGGGTGAGGCTCCTCGCGAGCAAGCTCGCTTCGGACTCGCTCGGATGCTTCCGGCCCGGTTGATGCTCCTCGCGGGCAAGCTGCTTCGGACTCGCTCGGGTGCTTCCGGCCCGGTTGAGGCTCCTCGCGAGCAAGCTCGCTTCGGACTCGCTCGGATGCTTCCGGCCCGGCTGGCGCCGGTCCGGAAGCATCCTCACTCGGGCATCGCGTCGAGTCGCTCGGAGGCGCGGCGGACCAGGGCGACGAACTGCGCGGTGGTCATCGTGTGCGTCCGGTCGGGGACGAACCCGACCTGGGCCACGGCACCGCCGTTGCGGACGACGCCCATGTAGAAGGTCACGGTGGTCTTGTCCGAGACCTGGGTCCGCACCCGCCACACGGCCAGGTCACGCCCACCGGACAGCCGCTGCACCTTGGTGGCCATCTGGCGGTCGCTGCACGACGCGAGCTTGGACCGTACGCCGTCGACGAACGTCCGCGCGCGGGCGACGGGGAGCCGCCCGACGGTCTCGGTGAGGCCGAAAGCCGTCGCCAGGTGTGCCCCGGGGATCAGGAACGAGCGGGTCGCGTCGTGCCGCCACCCGTGGCCGTGGAAGCTGCTCTGGTCGCAGGTCGTGGCGGCGACGTTCTGCACGGCGCGCCGCGGCGTGGTGCCGGCCCACGGGCGCTCGACGCCGGCCACCGGCGGCAGGTCGAACTCGCTGAGCATCATCGGCAGCTGACCGGCCCGCGGAGCGGCGATCGGCACGGCCTTCGGCAGCGACGAGCACGGTCCTCCGGCCGAGGTCGGGCAGAGGTCGTCGACCGCCGAGACCAGGAGACGCAGGTTGCCCGCCAGGTCTGGCCGGCCGGAGCCCGACGTGCGGGTCAGGGCCGTCGTGGTCACGCGGCCGGTGCGGGCCACGCCGAGGACGAAGGTCATGGCCGGTCGGTGCCAGGACCGCAGCGCGTACTGCTGGGCCTCGTCGCCGAGCCGGGCCACCTTCCGCACGCCCAGGAGCTGGGTCTGGGGCATGGTGCACTCGGCCAGCCAGCTCGTCGTGGTGTCGAAGGCGCGGGTCGCGGCTGCACCGTCGCGGGAGAACTCCATCGTCTGGACGGCAGCGAGCGGGGGGCTGCCCTTCTTGTTCCGACTGGTGAAGTTGCGCACCAGGGCCGTGGTCACCTTCGGGTCGGCGTACCTCCGGCGCTGGCAGGGCAAGGTGCCGTGCTGCGCGGGATCGGTGCCGGTCACCCGCCAGGTACGGCCGGGCAGGGCGCGCGAGACCTGCGCCCTGGTGAGGAGGGCGTCCGTGGTGACCGCCGTCGCGGACGGCGAGGGGGTGGCGGCCGGCGTCTGGTCGGGCACGCTCGTGATCCGGTCACGCGCAGACTCCAGCGTCGGGCGTACGCCGTGTGCGTCCGCGACCACGAAGCCACTGACCACCAGGGTGGCCGTGACCAGTGTCGCGCCCGCCAGGGCGTGCGTACGGCGGCGCGTGGTGCCGGCGCGCCGCACGATCGTCGCCCGCGGCCAGCGCTGGTCGGTGCAGTGCTCCGCCAACCGCTGGAGGGTCGGCCGGATCTCGGCGGCCGGGATCTGGCGGTGGTCGACGAACTGCACCCGCGCGTCCAGCAGCCGGCTCTCGGCCTCGTCGAGCGGAAGCCCGATCTCGCGCGCCCGCTCCTCCGGCGAGGCCGACGAGAGGTCGGCCAGGACCAGCGCCTTGCGCGAGGCCAGCGGCAGCTTGTGCAGGGCGTCGAGGGTCGCACGGAGCTCGGGATCGAGCTTGCGGTCGCGGTGGAAGATCCGGGCCGTGTGCCGACGCTGCGCATGGGTGAGGGCGTGGGGCCGGACCCACGACTCCGGGTCGTCGAGCCGCTTCAGCTTCGGCCAGCGGTGCCACGCGGCGATGAACGAGTCGCGGACCGCGCCACGGGAGGCGGGCAGGTCGCCGGTCAGCGCGAAGGCCTGGACGAGGAGCCGGTCGCGGGCCTGGGCGTAGAAGGCGTCGAACAGCTCGGCATCGGACATGGCCCCCCTACGGTACGGCCCCGCACCACCCACCCTGAAAACCCCGGAGGCCGTCCGGTGCCCGGCGTGGCAGCCCGGATCACGCCGTGCGCCCGGGTCATGATGAGGACGTCATGACGTCCCTGCTGCCCGCCCCGCGTCGTACCCGCCTCGCCGGCGAGGGGAGGGCGGACGCGGCCCACCGCCGCCCGCTGGTCCTCCTGGCGGTGCTCGCCGGGGTGGTCGCGGCGGCCTCCACGCTCCTGGTGTGTCTTGCCGGGGGTGTCGTCGGCTGGTTCCTCACCGACGCGGGCGCTCACGGCGCCCCGCGCGACGGCCTGCGTGTGGGCGCCCTGGGATGGCTGATGGCCCACGGCTCGGGCGTCCACGTCGCCGGCACCCACGTCACAGCCGTGCCGCTCGGGCTGACCCTCCTCGCCGCCCTCGTCATCTGGCGGCTGGGCCTGAGGCTGGGCGACTCCGTCTCGGGGCACGGCCCCGACGCCGACGCCATCGCCGACGGCGTCCGCGACTGGACGGTCGCCTCCGCCACCGCCCTCTTCACGCTCGGCTACGTCGGTGTGGCCGTCGTCACGCACCACCTGGCCGCCACGGCCGCCACGTCCCCGTCGCTGGTGCGCCTGCTGCTCTGGACGGTCCCGCTGTGCGGCCTCGTCGGCGGTACGGCGGTCGCGATCGGCTCCGGACGTGCCGCGATCTGGACGTCGTTCCTCCCGCTCTCGCTGCGCGCCGCCGCGGCCGCTGCCTGGCGCACGCTGGTGTGGTTCGTCTGCCTGTCGGCCCTCGTGTTCGGCGTGGCCCTGCTGGTGCACTGGGACGACGTGGCCAACGTGATGTCCCAGCTCCACACGAGTCCTGGTGCCGCGACCCTCCTGGCCGGTCTCTCCGCACTCCTGCTTCCCCAGGCCGCGGTGTTCACCGGCTCCTACCTGCTGGGGCCGGGCTTCGCCGTCGGCGCGCACACCCTGGTCAGCCCGACCGCGGTGGTGCTCGGCCCGCTCCCGCTGTTCCCGTTGCTGGCGGCCCTTCCGGGCACCGGCCCCACCCCGGGCTGGACGGCCGGGCTGCTCGCCCTGCCCCCGCTGCTCGCCGCCGTGGCCGTCCACCGCACCCTGATGCGCTACCCCACTTCCCGCTGGGACGACGCCGCGCTCCGGGGGGTCGGAGCCGGACTCGGTTGCGCACTCGCCTTCGCGTTCCTCGCCCTCCTGTCCAAGGGCGCGGTCGGGCCCGGCCGGATGGCCGTGGTCGGCCCGTTCGCGTTCCAGGTCCTGCTCCACGGCATCGCGACGTTCGGGCTCGGTGGACTGGTCGGGTCGATGACGGCCACCTGGCGCGTCCGCCGCGACGAGCGGCTCAGCGCGGCGAGCTGACCATCACCGGGAGGTAGGACACCCGGATCGTGGACTGCCGCGCGGCGATCCGCGAGGTGGTACCGCGGGCGCTCTGCTCGCGGACGGCGCCGCGCGGCAGGGGCACCAGCACCCGGTGCCGGGGGTTCCACAAGATGGTGCGGACCCCTCCCGCGTGCTTCACGACGCAGGTGAAGGTCCCCTTCGCGTCCCGGTGGCAGGGCGCGTGTCCGTGGCGACCCACCAGCCGCCCCTTCATCCAGCCCTCCGCCGTGACGACGGCGCGGCCGGCCGCGGTGATCTCGCCGTACGAGCCGGGTGTGGCGAGCAGCGTGTTCCCGAGCGTGCCTCCCGGCACCGGGCCCCAGTCGTAGCGGTACCAGAACATCCGTTGGAGTCCCGCGGCGGCGCCGAGCAGGTAGGTGCGGATGACGTTGGCGACCTGTCGCCGCTGCGAGATGGGAGTGGCCGCCGAGGCGTCGCTGGTGACGCCGTAGTTGACCTCGGTGCCCCAGACGGGCTGGCTGGCGGGCGCCCCGGCAGCGGCCAGCTGCCTGCGGGCCTTCACCAGGAGCGCCATCGCGTCCTCGGGGTCACCGGTCCGGTCGCCGTACCTCGCCTTGGGGTAGAGGCTCAGCCCTGTCGCGTCGTAGTAGCGCCACACGGGCCGCCCACCCACCCGCTGGGAGGTGAAGTCGCGGAGCCACCGCCGCTGCCCGGCGAGCCGGACCGCGAACGACGGGCCGACGAGCGTGGCTCCCGGGTCGACCTGGTGGCGGGTCCGCCACACGATCCGGGTCAGCTGGGCCAGCTGCGCGGGGGTGCCGGTCCAGAACGTCGGGACGTTGCCCTCGTTCCACGCCTCGTACGCCGCGATGCCGCGCCGGCCGTCGACGTCGCGGTAGCGCGTCATCACGGCGCGGACGAAGCGGCCGTACGCCGCCAGGTCGGTCGGCGGCAGGGTCGGCGCCGGTCCGTAGAACGACGGCGTCATGGCCAGCACGAGGGTGACCTCGACGCCGTGCTCCTGCGCCGCGGCCACGAGCGTGTCGAGGCGGCTCCAGTCGTAGACCCCCGGTGACCTCTCGATGTCGGGCCAGGTGACGCCGGCGTCCCACAGGCGCAGCGAGCCGTAGCGGAGCGTGTCGTAGGCGCGCAGGGAGCCGTCGTGCATCCCGAAGAACGCGCGGGGGGCACGGACGGAGTCGGCGTGCGCCGCCGGGGCAGCCAGCGCGGCGAGCACGCAGAAGCCGACCAGGCCGACGAACCATCGATGAGACCGAGACGACCGAGCCGAGAGTTTCCCGAGAGGAGCGAACAAGTCACACCTTCCTGTACGTCCCCCAGGCCTGGTGTACCTGTCAGTCAAACACTCCGCGGGAGCGGTGGCGAGTGATGGCGCGAGGACGCGTGAAAGAACGGTTGCCGGTCCCGGAGCCGACCGATTGCACGGGGGTTCCGGAGTTGGACGGCGGTATCCGACGGGGGGTGGCGGTGGCCTAGACTCCCCGCCGTGTCGGAGAGCCCCTTGCGCGTGGTGGTGCTGGTCTCCGGCTCGGGCACCACGCTCCAGGCCCTGCTCGACGCCGCGGCGGACCCGGCGTACGGCGCGCGGGTGGTGGCCGTCGGCGCCGACCGCGACGCGATCGAGGGACTGGACCGGGCCGCGCGGGCAGGCGTCCCGACGTTCGTGCACCGGGTCAAGGACTTCGAGAGCCGCGACGACTGGGATGCCGCACTGACCGCCTCCGTGACCTCCTACGACGCCGACCTGGTCGTCCTCGCCGGCTTCATGAAGCTGGTCGGCCCGAGCTTCCTGGCCGCGTTGGGGGGTCGGGTCCTCAACACCCACCCGGCGCTCTCGCCGTCGTTCCCCGGCATGCACGGGCCCGCCGAGGCGCTGGCGTACGGCGTCAAGGTGACCGGCTGCACGTTGTTCGTCGTCGACGACGGCGTCGACACCGGGCCCATCGTGGCGCAGTCGGCGGTGCCGGTCGTCGAGGGCGACACGGTCGACACCCTGCACGAGCGGATCAAGGCCCACGAGCGGTCGATGCTGGTCGACGCCGTCCGTCGGATCGCCCGCGAGGGGTTCTCCGTCGACGGCCGGGTGGTGCGGTTCGGTCGGTGAGCCCTCGGTGGTCGAACCAGGGGAGTCCCCGTTATCGTGTCGCCACACGACTGGCGCAGGTGGGCAACCACCAGGGAGTGACCCGGGTCCCGGGTGACATCAGAGCATCGACCGCCTGGGTGCTCCGGACGACAGGAGTGACCCCGTGAGCGACCGCATCGCCATCCGACGTGCGCTGGTCTCCGTCTACGACAAGACCGGCCTCGACGACCTCGTCCGCGGCCTGGCCGACGCGGGGGTCGAGCTGGTCTCGACGGGCGGCTCGGCCGCCCGCATCGAGTCCCTCGGCCTCCCAGTGACCAAGGTCGAGGACCTGACCGGTTTCCCCGAGTGCCTCGACGGCCGGGTCAAGACGCTGCACCCGAAGGTGCACGCCGGGATCCTGGCCGACCGCCGGCTCGAGTCCCACGTCCAGCAGCTCGCCGACCTCGGCATCGAGCCGTTCGACCTCGTGGTCTCGAACCTCTACCCGTTCGTCCAGACCGTGACCTCGGGGGCCTCGCCCGACGAGTGCGTGGAGCAGATCGACATCGGCGGCCCGTCGATGGTGCGGGCCGCGGCGAAGAACCACCCGTCCGTCGCGATCGTGACCTCGCCCGACGCCTATGCCGAGACGCTGGCCGCGGTCGCAGCCGGGGGCTTCACGCTCGACCAGCGCAAGCGCCTGGCGGCGGAGGCGTTCGCCCACACGGCGTCGTACGACGTGCAGGTGGCCTCGTGGATGGGCAACGTGCTCACCGACACCGGTGACGGCACGGGCTTCCCGGCCTGGACCGGCGCCACGTGGACGCGGTCCGCCGTGCTCCGCTACGGCGAGAACCCGCACCAGCCCGCCGCCCTCTACGCCCACTGGAGGGGCGGCCTCGCCGCGGCCGAGCAGCTGCACGGCAAGGAGATGTCCTACAACAACTACGTCGACACCGACGCCGCGCGCCGGGCGGCCAACGACTTCGACCAGCCGACCGTGGCCATCATCAAGCACGCCAACCCGTGCGGCATCGCGACGGGGGCCGACGTCGCGGAGGCACACCGCAAGGCCCACGCGTGCGACCCCGTGTCGGCGTTCGGCGGCGTCATCGCGGTCAACCGCAGCGTGTCGAAGGAGATGGCCGAGCAGGTGGCCGAGGTGTTCACCGAGGTGATCGTGGCGCCCGGCTACGACGACGGCGCGGTCGAGATCCTGCAGGGCAAGAAGAACCTCCGGATCCTGCGCTGCGCGGTCGACGAGCACCCCGACCCGGTCGAGTTCCGGGGCATCTCCGGTGGGGTCCTGATGCAGCGCGTCGACCACGTGGACGCGCCCGGCGACGACCCCTCGACCTGGACCCTCGCCACCGGTGACGCCGCTCCCGACGAGGTGCTGGCCGACCTCGAGTTCGCGTGGCAGGCCTGCCGGTCGGTGAAGTCCAACGCGATCCTGCTGGCGCACGACGGCGCAGCGGTCGGCATCGGCATGGGCCAGGTCAACCGGGTCGACTCCTGCCAGCTCGCCGTCTCGAGGGCGGGGGAGCGGGCCGCCGGGTCCGTGGCCGCCTCCGATGCGTTCTTCCCGTTCGAGGACGGGCCGCAGGTCCTCATCGACGCAGGAGTCCGGGCGATCGTCCAGCCCGGTGGCTCCATGCGCGACGAGCTGACCGTCAAGGCCTGTGAGGCCGCGGGCGTGACCATGTACTTCACCGGCACCCGGCACTTCTTCCACTGACCGCGACCGACCCCCAACGACCCCTTCACCGAGAGCGACGAGAATGACCGCACGCATCCTGGACGGCACCGCGACCCTCCGCACGATCAAGGCCGAGCTCGCCGAGCGGGTCGCCGCGCTGAAGGAGCGCGGCATCACGCCCGGGCTCGGCACGGTGCTCGTCGGCGACGACCCCGGCTCCCACTGGTACGTCGGCGCCAAGCACCAGGACTGCGCCTCCATCGGGATCACCTCCATCCGGCGCGACCTGCCGGCCACCGCCACCCAGGCCGAGGTCGAGGCCGTGATCGACGAGCTGAACGCAGACCCGGCCTGTACGGGGTTCCTGGTCCAGCAGCCGACCGGACTCGACGAGTTCGCGCTGCTGTCGCGCGTCGACGCCGACAAGGACGTCGACGGGCTGCACCCGTTGAACCTCGGCAAGCTCGTGCTCGGCAAGCCCGGCCCGTTGCCCTGCACGCCGGTCGGGGTGATCGAGCTGCTCCGCCGGCACGGCGTCGAGATCGCGGGTGCCGAGGTGGTCGTGGTCGGCCGTGGTCTGACGGTCGGCCGGCCGCTCGGGCTGCTGCTCACCCGTCGTACCGAGAACGCGACGGTGACCCTGTGCCACACCGGTACCCGTGACCTGGCCGCCCACGTCCGCAACGCCGACATCGTCGTCGCGGCCGCCGGCGTACCCGACATCATCACCGCCGAGATCGTCAAGCCGGGCGCCGCCGTGCTCGACGTGGGGGTCTCGCGCGTGGACGGCAAGATCGCCGGCGACGTGGCGGCCGACGTCGCCGAGGTCGCCGGCTGGGTCTCACCCAACCCCGGCGGGGTGGGCCCGATGACACGCGCGATGTTGCTGTCCAACGTCGTCAGCATCGCCGAGGAGGCGGCACACTGACGCCCGTGGAGCACCGCGAGCCAGAGCCTCCGACCGACGTTCCGGCGGAGAGCGCCGAGCCCGGCGGCCGCCGCTACCCGTCGACGATCGGCGGTGCGTGCTACCTGGTCGTGCTGGCCACGTCGACGGTGGGTCTGTGGATCACCGCCCGTGGCGACTGGCGGCTCGGCGTGCGGTGGATCGCAGGCTCGCTGCTCGTCGCGGCCGTGCTGCGGCTGCTCCTGCCGGTCCGCGAGGCGGGCATGCTCGCCGTACGCCGACGCGCGGTCGACGTCACCCTGCTCGCCGTGGTCGGCGTCGCGCTGTTCGTGCTGTCGGTGACCATCCCCAACCAGCCGCCCATCTGAGGCACCCTCACGCCGAGTCGGCGCACACAGACACCCACATCACGCCGAGTCGGCGCACACAGACACCCAGATCGCGCCGAGTCGGCGCACACAGACATCCACATCGCGCCGAGTCGGCGCACACAGACACCCACATCGCGCCGAGTTGTCAGGTGACAACTCGGCGTAGACCGTCGTCGGCCGAGGTCGTCGGCACATCAGGCCGACGTCAGATCGAAGGCCGACGTCAGATCAGGCCGACGTCAGATCAGGCCGAGCTCGGTGACGGCGTCGCGCTCCTCGACCAGCTCGGCCACGGAGGCGTCGATCCGGGCGCGCGAGAAGTCGTCTATCTCGAGGCCCTGGACGATCGACCAGTCGCCCCCGGAGGTCGTGACCGGGAACGACGAGATGAGCCCCTCCTGGACCCCGTAGGACCCGTCGGAGGCGACCGCCATCGACACCCAGTCGCCCTCGGCCGATCCGTGCAGCCAGTCGCGGGCAGCATCGACCGTGGCGGACGCCGCGGAGGCGGCCGACGACGAGCCGCGCGCGGCGATGATGGCTGCGCCGCGCTTGGCGACGGTCGGGATGAAGGTGTTCTCCAGCCAGTCCTGGTCGCCCACCACCTCGGCCGCGTTGCGTCCACCGACCTCGGCGTGGAACAGGTCGGGGTACTGGGTCGCGGAGTGGTTGCCCCAGATCGTCATCTTCGTGATGTCGGTGACCGCGGCGCCCGTCTTGGCGGCGAGCTGCGAGATCGCGCGGTTGTGGTCGAGCCGGGTCAGCGCCGAGAACCGCTCGCGCGGGATGTCGGGGGCGTTGCTCATCGCGATCAGGGCGTTGGTGTTCGCGGGGTTGCCGGTGACCCCGATGCGGACGTCGTCCGCGGCCACCGCGTTGAGGGCCTTGCCCTGGGCGGTGAAGATCGCGCCGTTCGCCTCGAGCAGGTCGCTGCGCTCCATGCCCGGGCCGCGGGGCCGCGCGCCGACGAGCAGGGCGAGGTTGACCCCGTCGAAGATCTTCTCGGGGTCGGCCCCGATCTCGACGCCGGCCAGCGTCGGGAAGGCGCAGTCGTCGAGCTCCATGACGACGCCCTCCAGCGACGGGAGCGCCGGCTCGATCTCGAGCAGCTGGAGCTGGATCGGTCGGTCGGCGCCGAGCAGCGAGCCGCTGGCGAGACGGAAGAGAAGGCTGTAGCCGATCTGACCGGCGGCGCCGGTGACGGCGACCTTGAGGGGACCTGAGCTCACTGGACACTCCTGCCGGGTGACGGGGACGCGACGGTCGCGGCTTCGCTCGACCGTCGGCTGGGAACGTTCCCGACGCTAGCAGCGGACGGGGCCGCGGCTTCAAGGGGGCTGGCATGCTGCACCCATGAGTCGGCGGAGGGCGCAGGCGGCCCGCGCCGTCACCCTGGCGCTCGCGTCGGGCGCCCTCGTGGCCTGTGGCGCGTCCCCCGCGCCGCAGCCCCCCACCGGGATCGACGGGCTGACGATCCCGACGCCCAGCCCGGACCAGGCCGACTTCGTCCACGGCGTCGACAACCCGTGGTTTCCGCTCGCCCCGGGCACCCGATGGACCTACGACCGCTATGCGACCGCGGGCTCCCAGACGCTCACGGCCACGGTGCTGCCCGAGCCACGGGTGGTCGACGGCGTCGCCACCACCGCGGTGCGCTGGGAGCTGCGCCGTCCCGGCCTGGGACCGGCGACGCTCGCCGTGCGCTGGTACGCCGAGGACACCGCCGGGAACGTCTGGTGGTTCGGCCAGCGGGTGACGCGCACCGGTCCGTACGTCGACCTGCTGGCCACCCGGTCCTGGGCGGCGGGCCGTCACGGTGCCGAGGCCGGTCTCGTCGTGTCGGCCGCGCCCCGGGTCGGCGACGGGTACCTCAACGGGTCCCAGCCCGGGGTCGTCGAGAGCCGCTCGACGGTGGCTTCCGTCGACGCCGCGGTCGCGCTCCCGTCGCGCACGTATCGCGGCACCCTGGCCACCCACGACCTCAGCCCGCTCGAGCCCACCCGCCAGGTCCAGTCGTTCTACGCCCGCGGCATCGGCCTCGTCGCCCAGCAGACCTCGGAGGTGCTCAGCGTCGAGCTCTCGCTCGTCCGCGTCCGCCGGCTCTAGTCGCCGACCCCGGTTTGCCCGAGCCGCGCGCGCCCAACTAGCGTCCGAGAGGTGACCGACGCCCCGCAGTCCTCCCCGATCATCTACACCCACACCGACGAGGCGCCGCTGCTGGCGACGTACTCGTTCCTCCCGATCATCCAGGCGTACGCCGGGCAAGCGGGCGTGGCGGTCGAGACGCGCGACATCTCGCTGGCGGGCCGGATCATCGCGCAGTTCCCCGAGCGCCTCACCGACGACCAGCGCCTCGACGACGCTCTGGCCGAGCTCGGCGCGCTCGCCAAGCGGCCCGAGGCCAACATCATCAAGCTGCCCAACGTCTCCGCGTCGATCCCCCAGCTCAAGGCTGCCATCGCCGAGCTGCAGGGCCAGGGCTACGACCTCCCCGACTATCCCGACTCCCCGTCGGGCGACGAGGAGAAGGACATCCGCGCGCGCTACGACAAGGTCAAGGGCAGCGCGGTCAACCCGGTGCTCCGCGAGGGCAACTCCGACCGTCGGGCCGCCGACTCGGTCAAGCAGTACGCCCGCAAGCACCCCCACTCGATGGGCGCCTGGACGCCCGAGTCGAGGACCAACGTCGCGACGATGGGTGCGCACGACTTCAAGTCCAACGAGAAGTCGGTCGTGATGAAGACCGACGACACGCTCCGGATCGAGCACGAGGCGTCCGACGGGACCGTGACCGTGCTCAAGGAGTCACTGCCGGTCCTCGCGGGCGAGATCGTCGATGCCACCGTGATGCAGGTCGCCCACCTGCACGCCTTCGTCGCCAACGCCATCGCCCGGGCCAAGGCCGACGGCGTCCTGTTCTCGGTCCACCTCAAGGCGACCATGATGAAGGTCTCCGACCCGATCATCTTCGGCCACGTCGTCACCGCCTTCTTCCCCGAGGTCTTCGAGCGGTACGGCGAGCAGCTCGCGGCCGCGGGGCTCAGCCCCACCAACGGCCTCGGCGGGATCATGGCCGGCCTCGACGGGCTCGCGGACGGTGCCGAGATCAAGGCCGCGTTCGAGGACGCGATCGCCGCCGGTCCCGCCCTGGCGATGGTCGACTCCGACCGCGGGATCACCAACCTGCACGTGCCGTCCGACGTGATCGTCGACGCCTCGATGCCGGCGATGATCCGCACCAGCGGCCACATGTGGGGTCCCGACGGCCAGGAGGCCGACACGCTCGCGGTGATCCCCGACTCGTCGTACGCGGGGATCTACCAGGTCACCATCGACGACTGCCGTGCCCACGGCGCCTTCGACCCGACGACGATGGGCTCGGTGTCCAACGTCGGGCTGATGGCGCAGGCCGCCGAGGAGTACGGCTCCCACGACAAGACCTTCGAGATCGCCGCCGCGGGCACGGTGCGCGTGGTCGACTCCTCGGGCACCGTGGTGATCGAGCACGACGTCGAGGCCGGGGACATCTGGCGGGCCTGCCAGACCAAGGACGTCCCCGTCCGCGACTGGGTCAAGCTCGCCGTCACCCGGGCCCGCGCGACCGGCGCACCCGCGGTGTTCTGGCTCGACGAGAGCCGACCCCACGACGCCCAGCTGATCGCCAAGGTGCGGGCCTACCTGCCCGAGCACGACACCGACGGCCTCGAGATCCAGGTCCTGGCGCCCGAGCTCGCCATCGCGTTCTCACTCGAGCGCATCCGCCGTGGCGACGACACCATCTCGGTGACGGGCAACGTCCTGCGTGACTACCTCACCGACCTCTTCCCGATCCTCGAGCTCGGCACCAGCGCCAAGATGCTCTCGATCGTCCCGCTGATCAACGGCGGCGGCCTGTTCGAGACCGGCGCCGGGGGCTCCGCGCCGAAGCACGTGCAGCAGCTGGTCAAGGAGAACTACCTGCGCTGGGACAGCCTCGGCGAGTTCCTGGCGCTCGCCGAGTCGTTCGCGAAGTACGCCGAGGTGCACGACAACCCGCACGCCAAGATCCTCGGCGAGACCCTCGACCGGGCGACCGGCACGTTCCTCAACGAGAACAAGAACCCCGCCCGTCGGGTGGGCTCGATCGACAACCGCGGCTCCCACTTCTACCTGGCGCTCTACTGGGCCCAGGAGCTCGCCCGGCAGGGCGACGACCCCGAGCTGGCGGCCGCGTTCACCGGACTCGCCGAGCGGCTGGCCGAGCAGGAGTCGGCGATCACCGAGGAGCTGATCGCGGTGCAGGGTCAGCCGGTCGACCTGGGCGGCTACTACCGTCCCGACGACGCCCTGGCCACCGCGGTGATGCGTCCCTCGGCGACCTTCAACGCCGCCCTCGCGTCGTTGTGACCTCGTCCGACCGCGACGGGGTGTGACGCGGCTCGCGGAATTCGCGATGGGGCGCCGCGCCTTCACACTGGGTGAGCATGACGACCCAGACCACGACTGCCGCGCCGGTCGACACCGCGCGCTACGTGCCTGCGGTCCTCGCGCTCGCCATGGGTGGGTTCGCCATCGGCACCACCGAGTTCATGGCCATGGGACTGCTGCCGCAGATCGCCGACGGCGTCGACGTCTCGATCCCCTCGGCGGGGCACCTGATCTCGGCGTACGCCCTGGGCGTCGTCGTCGGTGCCCCCGTGCTCGCGTTCTTCGGGGCGCGCCTGCCGCGTCGCGGGCTCCTCGTCGCACTGATGACGGCGTACGCCGTCGCGAACGCACTCTCCGCCCTCGCCGCCTCCTACGGCCTGCTGCTCGCCTCGCGCTTCCTGTGCGGCGTCCCGCACGGCGCGTTCTTCGGGGTCGCGTCGCTGGTGGCGGCGAGCCTGGCCCCTCGCGGCCGCGAGGGACGCGCGGTCGCGACCGTGATGATCGGGCTCTCCGTCGCCAACGTGCTGGGCGTCCCCGTCGCCACCTGGCTGGGCCAGACCGTCGGGTGGCGCGCGGCCTTCTGGGTGGCGGCCGGGCTGGCCCTGGTGACCGCCGTGCTGGTGATCGCCTTCCTGCCGTCGTGCCCCGGCGACGCCGAGGCCACCGGTCGTCGTGAGCTCGGGTTGTTCGCCGAGCCGCAGGCCTGGCTGACCCTGCTGGCGGGTGCCATCGGCTTCGGTGGCATGTTCGCCCTCTACTCCTACATCGCCGAGGTCGTGACGAAGGTCGGCGGCCTGGGCGAGGGAGCGGTGCCCGTCTTCCTGCTCGCGTTCGGGCTGGGCATGGTGGCCGGCACCTGGGTCGCCGGGGCGCTCGCGGACTGGTCCGTCTTCCGGTCGCTGCTCGGCTCGTCCCTGGCGATGGCCTTCCTCCTCCTGGTCTACGCCGCGCTGGCACCCGCCGGGTGGTGGGCGCTGGTCCCGGCGTTCCTCGTCGCGGTCGCGTCGTCGGTGCTGGTGGTCAACCTCCAGCTCCGCCTGATGTCGGTGGCCGGCGACGCCCAGACCCTGGGTGCGGCCATGAACCACTCCTCGCTCAACATCGGCAACGCGCTGGGGGCCTGGCTGGGCGGACTGGTGATCGCCGCAGGGCTGGGCTACCGGGCCCCTGCACTGGTCGGGGTGGTGCTCGCGCTGGCCGGCCTCGGCGTGCTCGTGCTGTCCGCGCACGTCGCGCGGCGGACGTCCCTCGCGGTGGGCTGACGGCCGGGGGAGGGACTCAGGAGCCGGGCGTCGCGCAGGTGCCGCCGCGCTGCTTCTGGTTGGGGATCAGGTCGAAGTCGGAGGTCAGGACGAAGGTGCCCGCACGCCGCGCGTGGAGCAGCGTCCAGTCGCCGTCCTTGGACAGGCAGCCGTGGGCGCGCACGCCGAGCGACACCGGCTGGGTGCCGTCGAGCACGGCCAGGTGGTCCGACCACCGGATCTGGATCGGCACCAGCCCGGCCCGGGGCACCTGCAGACGGACCTGGTTGCCGGACACCGAGACGACCTGGGCGTTCCGGGCGAGCGGCTGGGAGTCGCTGACCCGATAGAGCTTCCAGTCGGCGTTGCTCCACACCTGGTGGAGGTAGGGCAGCCCGGTGGCGATCAGCTTCGCCTCGTCGACGGCGGCGAAGTCGAGCTTGGTGGCCGGGACGGCGACGTAGGAGACGGCCAGGCTGTCGAGCCACTGCCGGTAGGAGGCGGGCGTGAGCTTCCCGTCCTCGTAGAAGATCGGGTTGTCGACCATGTCGGCCTGTCGCTCCCAGCCGCGGGCGACGGGCATCGACTCGCCGACGTAGCGCGCGGCACCCTTGGTCTGTGGCTCGACCACCTCGACCCGCTGCCCCACCCCGTCGCCGGTGTACATGCGCTGGTGGAGCTGGGCGAGCAGCGGCTGGTAGTAGGACTCCTGCGCCGAGGGGGAGTCGGCCTCGGCCAGCTGCCAGGTCACGTCGACGATGGGGAAGACCAGAGCCAGGCAGGTCAGGGCGACCACGTGTCGGTCGGGGCGGTGGCCGTAGGCCACGATCAGTGGCGCGGCGAGCAGCCACACCATCCGGGTCAGGTTGAGTCCCACGCTGTTGGGGACGATCAGGCAGATGACCAGGCCGACGGCCACGATCACGGCCCCGGCGCGGATCGTGGGCTGGCGGCACGCGACCGCGACGAGCGCGATCCCGATCAGCGCCAGCAGCATCTGCACCGGAGGCGACGCCATCACGCCGGGGTTGTGGAACCAGATCGCCAAGGCTCCCAGCGACAGCCCGGTGGCGCCGCCGACGAAGAGCGCCTCACGCCGTCTCGAGCGGTCGGTGACCAGCACCGCCGCGGCGACGATGCCGGTGAACAGCCCGGCCAGCGGACTGCCGAGCACGCTCACCACGGTCGCGATCGCGGCGAGCCACGGGTGTCGGCGGACCAGCGCCAGCACGGCGAGGGTGGCGGCGGCCAGGCCGACGAGGAAGGTGATCCGGCCGCCGAAGAGGTTGAGCAGCACGGTCGCGGCGAACACCACGCTGGCGGCGCGCGGCCGGGCCGAGTCGCGCAGCATCTGGTGGGCGGCCCAGATCGAGATGGCTGCGGCGATGACGCCCGTACGGGCGACCCCGATGGTCGCCATCAGGGCCGGCGCGATCACGGAGTACGTCGGGAGCTCGACGCCGCCGTACCAGCCCGGCCACCAGGTGGCCGACCCGAGCTGGCGGAAGACCGCGGCGCGGGTCGCCTGGGCGGCGAAGTCGGGGACCGGCGGGACGAGGATCAGGTAGAGGGCCAGGCCCACGACCGGAACGAACCAGGTGAGCATCCTCCGCGTACGCACGGACGCGATGGTGCTGTGCAGGCTCACCCATCCCCCTCGCGTCGTGCCTTGTGCCATTGTGCCAAGTCCGCGGATCAGGCCGAAATCCCACGGCGTGCCTCGGCACGAGACGCTCGCCACTCCTCGACCAGCACGTCGTACCGCATCGCGTCGACGCGCCCCTCCGGACGGACGAAGGTGCCCAGCCGCGCCAGTCCCGCCTCACGCAGACCGATGGCCTCGAGCGCGTGCCGCGACGCGGCGTTGCCCAGCGCGGCGTGCCCCTGGATCCGGAGCAGGCCCAGCGTCTCGAAGCCGTGCCTGAGGGCGAGCGCCGACGCCCGCGTGATGACCCCGCGCCCACGTGCCGTGGGGTGCGCCCAGAAGCCGACCTCGGCGGAGGTCTGCGCCTCGATGTCGAAGAGGTTGACCGCGCCGACCAGCACGTCGTCGTCGCCGGTGACCGCCCAGGTCACCGACGTCCCCGAGGCAGCGCCTTCGGTGGTCGCTTCCAGCCAGGTGGCGGCGTCGTCGGAGGTGTACGGCGACGGCATCCGACCCAGCCACCGCTGGGTCCGCTCGTCGGCCGCCGCCTCCACCACCCGGTCGACGTCACTCGCGCGCAGCGGACGGAGCCGGACCACCGAGTCGGTCAGCACCGGCGTCTCCAGCCAGACGGTCCGTGGTGACCGGTCGTCGGTCGACAGCAGGGTCGCGGACCAGGCGTCGACGAGCTCGTCGCCGCGGTGCCGCAGGTAGCCGCGCAGCGTGCCGCCGAAGGAGAACCCGAGCCTCCAGGCGAGCCGCCGCGACGCCCAGTTCCCGACGTGGGCGTGCCAGACGACGGTCCGGACGCCCTGCTGGGCGAAGCCCCAGTCGAGCACCATCCGGCACGCGCGCTCCATGGTGCCGGTGCCTCGTGCGGACGGGTGTGAGCCGAACGCGATCTCGGCCCTCCCTCCGCCCTCGTCGCGCAGCTCGACCGTGCCGGCGTACCGTCCGCCGGCCTCGACCGCGAAGCCCCAGCGTCCGTCGGCCCAGCCGCCGGGCATCACCTCGCGCACGAAGTACTGCGCCTCCGCGAGCCCGTACGGCGTGGGCACCGTCGTCCACCGGACGCTGTCGGGGTCCTGGCTCTGCTCGACGACCGCGTCGAGGTCGTCGTCCCGGTGGGCACGGACCGTGACCGTGCCGTCGGTGAGGGTCGGGGCTCCGGACATGCAGGCACCCTGCCAAGCCGACCGCCCACCGGCAACCCGATTGGCGCCTGACACAATGCGCGCCATGCCGAGTGCCACCACGTCACCGGAGCTGACCGTCCCGCAGGTCTCCTCGGGGGCCCGCCCCCGGGTCCTGTCGGGCATCCAGCCGACCGCCGACTCCTTCCACTTCGGCAACTACCTCGGCGCGCTGCGGCAGTGGGTGGACCTGCAGCGGGAGTACCAGCCCTTCTTCTTCATCGCCGACCTCCACGCGATCACGCTCGAGCAGGACCCCAAGGTCCTCCGCGAGCGCACCCTCCGAGCCGCCGCGCAGCTCGTGGCGATGGGCATCGACCCGGAGCGGTCCTCGATCTTCGTCCAGAGCCAGGTGCCGGCCCATGCCCAGCTCTGCTGGGTCCTGCAGTGCCTCACCGGCTTCGGCGAGGCGCGCCGGATGACCCAGTTCAAGGACAAGTCGGCCAAGGGAGGCGAGGGTGCGGCCAGTGTGGGCCTCTTCACCTACCCCGTGCTGCAGGCGGCCGACATCCTGCTCTACCGGCCCCACTTCGTCCCGGTGGGCGAGGACCAGCGCCAGCACCTCGAGCTCACCCGTGACCTCGCCCAGCGCTTCAACCACCGCTACAAGAAGACCTTCCGCCTGCCCGAGCCCTACATCCTCAAGGCGACCGCCAAGATCACCGACCTGCAGGAGCCCACGGCGAAGATGTCGAAGTCGTCGTCCTCGCCTGCGGGCATCATCGAGCTCCTCGAGGACCCTCGGGTCAGTGCCAAGAAGATCCGCTCGGCCGTCACCGACTCCGGCAGCGAGATCAGGTTCGACCCCGAGGCGAAGCCGGGGATCTCCAACCTGCTCACCATCTACTCCGCACTGTCGGACCGCTCGGTGCCCGACCTCGAGGAGGAGTACGCCGGCCGCGGGTACGGCGACCTCAAGAAGGACCTCGCCGACCTCGTGGTCGAGTTCGTGACCCCGTTCCGCGACCGCACCCTCGAGCTGCTCGACGACCAGGCACACCTCAGCGCGATCCTCGAGCGGGGGCGCGAGCGTGCCGCGGAGATCGCCGAGGCCACGCTCCGCGACGTCTACCAGCGGGTCGGTTTCGCGGCGGTCGCCCGTCCGACCGGCGCGTAGGCTGGTCGTCCATGCCCACCATCGGTGTCTCGATCGCGGTCCCGGAGCCGTGGGGCAGCCGGCTGCAGGACTTCCGGGTCACCAACGGTGACGCGAGCGGCTCGTCCATCCCGACCCACATCACCCTGGTCCCGCCGCTCGAGGTGGCGCCGGACCAGATGCCCGAGGTGGAGCGTCACCTCGCCGACGTCGCCCGCGGCGCGACGGCGTACCGCATCCACCTGCGCGGCTCCGGCACCTTCCGTCCGGTCTCCCCGGTGGTCTTCGTGAACCTCGTCGAGGGGATCTCGCAGACCGAGCAGCTCGCCCACGACTGCCGGCGTGGTCCCCTCACGGTCGAGCTGACCTACCCCTACCACCCCCACGTGACGGTGGCCCACCTCCTCGACGAGGCCGGTCTCGACCGTGCCTTCGAGGAGCTGCAGGACTTCGACTGCAGCTTCACCGTCGCCGAGTTCCACCTCTACGTGCACGACGCCGGCCACGGGTGGAAGGCGACGCACGACTTCGCGCTGGCGGGTCCCGGCTCCTGATGCCGTCACCGCTGGCTCGGGGGAAGGCGGCCCTCGGGCGCGCCCGCGCGACCTCGCCGCTGGTCGACCACCTGGTCCGGATGCAGCAGCACTACGGCAGGGTCAACGCCGGGTCGCAAGCGGGAGCCGTCACCTACTTCGCGTTCCTCTCGTTCTTTCCCATCCTGGCCCTGGCATTCGTCGCCGTCGGCTACATCGCCCGCTATTTCCCCGACGCCCAGAGCAACCTCGTCGACGGCATCGAGGAGGTCTTTCCGGGGCTGATCGGTTCCGGCCCGGGGCAGATCACCCTGCAGTCCATCCAGCAAGCCGCCGCGACCATCGGCATCATCGGGGTGGCCACCTTGATCTATGCCGGCCTCGGCTGGCTGTCGGGCATGCGGACCGCGCTCCAGGTCGTCTTCGAGCTCCCGCACGATCGTCGGCCCAGCTACGTCATCGGCAAGCTGCGCGACCTGCTGACCCTGGCCGTGGTCGGGACCACCCTGTTTGTCAGCGTGGCGGTGTCGGGCGTCATCACCCGCTTCTCCACCCGGGTGCTCGACCTCGCCGGACTCGACCACGATCTCTCGTGGACAGTGGAGCTCGTCGCGGTCGTGGTTGCCATGGCCGCAACCACCCTGATGTTCTTCGTGCTCTTCAAGGTCCTGGCCCGGCCGCACACCCCGGACCGGGCGCTGTGGCAGGGCGCGCTCCTGGGCTCGGTCGCGTTCGAGGTCCTCAAGCAGCTCTCGAGCGTCCTGCTGGCGGCCACCCAACGAAGCCCGGCGTTCCAGGCGTTCGGCATCGCCCTGATCCTGCTGGTCTGGATCAACTACTTCTCGCGGATCGTGATGTACGCCGCCGCCTGGGCGCACACGTCACGGTCGGCACGGGCGGCGCGCGGCGCCGAGCGGAGCCCTGCCGTGACCGCCGTGCCTGCGCAGGACCGCGACCCGGTCGGCGAGCTCGCCGGGCGGCACGGCCCCGACCCGCGGCTCGTCTTCGGCGCCGGCGCCGCGACCGCCCTGGGACTGGTGGCCCTGGCCCGTCGGCGACGCCGGTGACGGGATCCGAGTCCGGAATCTCACACCACCCCTGCACGACGTGTGGCCGGCGCGCGCGATAAGTTGCTGTGCGCTCGCGCCTGTCGTCGCAGAGGCGCGCCCGGTCTTGGAAGGACGACGATGTCAACTGGAGTGCACGGCCCCACCCGGGCCAGCATCGAGGAGAAGACGCTACGGACCGACCGGTGGTGGCTCTACCCGCTGACCGTGTTCGTCGTGTTCACCGCGTTCGTCGTCTACGCCACCATCCGGGCCTTCTCGGGCAGCAACTACTACCAGGCGCCGTACCTCTCGCCCTTCTACTCGCCGTGCCTCGGCGACTGCGTGAGCGGCAGCTCCGACTTCGGGCAGCCCTTCGGCTGGTGGCCCCTCTCGGCCTCGCTGATCGTGCTGATCTTCCCGCTCGGTTTCCGGATGACCTGCTACTACTACCGCAAGGCCTACTACCGCTCGTTCTGGCTGAGCCCGCCCGCGTGCGCCGTCGCCGAGCCCCATTCGGCGTACTCCGGCGAGACCCGGCTGCCGCTGATCCTCAACAACATCCACCGCTACTTCTGGTACGCCGCGGTCGTGGTCGCCCTGATCCTGAGCTGGGACACGATCTTGGCCTTCGGGCCGGCCGAGGGTGAGTCCGACGGCATCCACATGGGCCTGGGCTCGCTGATCTTCCTCGTCAACATCGTGCTGATCTGGATGTACACGCTGTCGTGCCACTCGTGCCGCCACATCGTCGGCGGCCGGCTCCGGCACTTCTCGAAGCACCCGGTCCGCTACAAGGCGTGGACGTGGGTCTCCAAGATCAACCACCACCACGCCCGCTACGCGTGGCTCTCCCTGTTCTCGGTCGCCTTCGCCGACCTCTACGTGCTCCTGATCTCCTCGGGAGCCTTCAACGACCCGAGGTTCTTCTGAGATGAGCGACTCGACCAACGTCCCCCCCGACGTCCCGATGGAGGACCGGCACCCGATGACCGGCAACCGCATGTCCAGCGACGAGGACACCGGGCGCGGGGTCGAGAAGCACTCCTACGACGTCGTCGTGATCGGCGCCGGCGGCTCCGGGCTCCGCGCGGCCATCGCCGCCCACGAGGCCGGCTCCAAGGTCGCCATCGTCTGCAAGTCGCTGCTGGGCAAGGCCCACACGGTGATGGCGGAAGGTGGCGCCGCGGCCGCCCTCGGCAACCTGTGGCCCGACGACAACTGGCAGGTCCACTTCCGCGACACCATGCGTGGCGGGAAGATGCTCAACAACTGGCGGATGGCCCAGCTCCACGCCCAGGAGGCGCCCGAGCGGGTCCTCGAGCTCGAGGACTGGGGTGCGCTGTTCGACCGCACCAAGGACGGCCTGATCTCCCAGCGCGACTTCGGTGGTCACCGCTACGCGCGCCTGGCCCACGTCGGCGACCGGACGGGCCTGGAGATGATCCGCACCCTCCAGCAGCGCGCGGTCCAGCTCGGGATCGACGTGTTCATGGAGTGCACGATCACCGACCTGCTCGAGGACTCCGGCCGGGTCTCCGGTGCCTTCGGCTACTGGCGCGAGACCGGCCGCTTCATCACGTTCGAGGCACCCGCCGTGATCCTCGCCACCGGCGGGATCGGCAAGAGCTTCAAGGTCACCTCCAACTCCTGGGAGTACACCGGCGACGGCCATGCGATGGCTCTGCGCGCCGGCGCCAAGCTGATCAACATGGAGTTCGTCCAGTTCCACCCGACCGGCATGGTCTGGCCGCCGTCGGTGAAGGGGCTGCTGGTCACGGAGTCGGTCCGCGGTGACGGCGGCATCCTGAAGAACTCCGAGGGCAAACGCTTCATGTTCGACTACATCCCCGACTTCTTCCGGTCGGAGACGGCCGACAACGAGGCCGAGGCCGACCGGTGGTACGAGGACAAGAAGAACAACCGCCGGCCACCCGAGCTGCTGCCCCGCGACGAGGTCGCACGCGCCATCAACTCCGAGATCAAGGCCGGCCGGGGCAGCGAGCACGGTGGCGTCTACCTCGACATCGCCTCACGTCGTACGCCGGAGTTCATCCGCAAGCGCCTGCCGTCGATGTACCACCAGTTCAAGGAGCTGGCCGACGTCGACATCACCCAGGAGCCCATGGAGATCGGCCCCACGTGCCACTACGTCATGGGCGGGGTCGAGGTCGAGCCCGACACCGAGATGAGCGGTCTCGAGGGTCTCTACGCCGTGGGTGAGTGCTCCGGTGGCATGCACGGGTCCAACCGGCTGGGTGGCAACTCGCTGTCCGACCTGCTGGTGTTCGGCAAGCGGTCCGGTGACGCGGCGGCGGTCTACGCCTCGAGCCTCGGCGACTCGCGTCCGCGGGTGTCCGACGACGACGTGCGCGCGGCCGAGAAGCTGGCGCTGGCGCCGTTCGACGGCTCGGGCACCGGGAGCGAGAACCCCTACACGATCCAGCAGGAGCTCCAGCAGACGATGAACGACCTCGTGGGCATCATCCGCGTCCGCGAGGAGCTGGAGAAGTCGCTCGGCGAGATCGAGAAGCTCAAGGAGCGCGCGAAGAACCTGCTGGTCGAGGGCCACCGCCAGTACAACCCCGGCTGGCACCTCGCGATCGACCTGCGCAACATGCTGCTCGTCTCGGAGTGCATCGCCAAGGCCGCGCTCGAGCGCGAGGAGTCGCGCGGCGGACACACCCGTGAGGACCATCCGGGCTTCAACGAGGAGTGGGGCACGAAGAACATCGTGCTGTCGATCAACTCCACCGGTGACGGCGTCGACCTGGCCACCCAGCCCCTTCCGGTGATGCCGGACGAGCTGGCCGCCTTCTTCGAGGAAGGGCACTGACCCCATGGGATACACGCTCAAGATGCGGCTGTGGCGCGGAGACCAGTCCGGGGGCGCCCTCCAGGACTTCGACGTGGAGGTCGAGTCGGGTGAGGTGGTGCTCGACGCCATCCACCGGGTGCAGGCGACCCAGGCCGGCGACCTCGCGGTGCGCTGGAACTGCAAGGCCGGCAAGTGCGGCTCGTGCAGCGCCGAGGTCAACGGCCGCCCCAAGCTGATGTGCATGTGCCGGCTCTCCGACTACGACGAGTCCGAGACGATCACGGTCACGCCGATGCGCGCCTTCCCCGTCATCCGTGACCTGGTCACCGACGTGTCCTACAACTACGAGAAGGCGCGGGAGCTCCCCTACGCCGAGCTCCCGCCGCGCGACGCCGACGGCAAGCGCCGGATGATGCAGGAGGACGTCGAGCGCGGGCAGGAGTTCCGCAAGTGCATCGAGTGCTTCCTGTGCCAGAACACCTGTCACGTCGTCCGCGACCACGAGGACAACAAGAAGGCGTTCGCCGGGCCCCGGTTCTTCCTGCGCTACGCCGAGCTCGACATGCACCCGCTCGACACGGTCGACCGTCGCGAGGTCACCAAGGAGCAGGCCGGCCTCGGCTACTGCAACATCACCAAGTGCTGCACCGAGGTGTGTCCCGAAGGCATCCACATCACCGACAACGCGATCATCCCGATGAAGGAGCGGATCGTCGACAAGACCTACGACCCGCTCGTGTGGCTGGGCAACAAGATCGGCATCCGCAACAAGGACCGCGACAGCCGCACCGAGGTCTGACAACGGTGGCGCACCACCTCCACGCCGAGCGCTCCTGACTCCGACCGACCGTCGTTCGGTCGGGGCCGGGCCCTCCCCGCCCGGACCCCTGCGTGCTCACGGTCATCAGTTTCACCATGTGAAGGTGGTGAGCATCGGCTTCACACGGTGAGCTCGCCATGAGAAGCCGGGGTTCGACACCTTCACATGATGAAACTGTGGTCGGGGCACGTCGACGAGCGCGCTATCCGTCCGACGGTCCGCCGAGGGTGACCGAGGTCGGCTGAGCGTCTCGCGCCCGCTTCTGCTCGGCCAGGCTCTTCATCGTCGCGGGCGTGAGCTGCTCGGCCGGATGGTGCCGGTGACAGACCATCCAGGTCGCGCCGTCGTGCTCGAGCGGCTGCTTCCCGATCCGCCAGCAGCCCTTCACGTGACAGTTGTGCTTGCGGTAGAGGCCGACGCCCGCGCCGACCAGGGCGATCTGACCGAGGTCGGCGCCGAAACCCGACCAGAAGTCGTACCAGCTGCGCCCGTCCGCGCCGAGGACGTGCGAGAGCTCCGTACCGATGATCACAAGGCTCGATGATGACACCGCAGGCGGCCCGTGTCCGGAAGACGCAGGGACCGTCGTCGGTGGTTCCGGGACTTCCTTCCCCTGTCACACCTGGTGGGTCGTGACAGGCTCGACCTCGTGGACGTCGCAAACCTCACACGCGGTGGCTGCGGCCTCGACGCCGCTCCTACGCTGGCCCCATGACCGACGTGGAGGGTGGGCTCGACGAGCCGGACGAGCTCCAGCCGGAGCCCGGTGCCCTCGCGCTCGCGTCGGCGGACGACGACTGGACCCGCGAGGACTGGGAGCGGTCCGCCGCGGCGGTGCTCCGGACGTCGCGGCGGATGGGGGAGGACGACCCCGACGCGACGGTCTGGCGCACGCTCGCCCGGCAGACGCTCGACGGCATCGCCATCAGCCCGCTCGGCACCCCGGACCTGCTCGACGGCCTCGTCACCAGCGGCCGGCCGACGCGCGCGGGCGCCTGGGACATCCGGTCCGAGGTCGCGACCAACGAGGACGCTCTCGCCGATCTCGAGGGTGGGGTCACGTCGCTCTGGGTCCGGGCCGGCTCCGGCCCCGACTGGGCCACCCTGCTCGACGGGGTCCGGCTCGACCTCGCTCCGCTCGTGCTCGACGGTGCCGACCCCGAGGGCTTCCTGTCCTACGCGGCCGGGAGCGACCTCGCCCCCGGCACCAACCTCGGCTTCGACGCCCGTACGGCGACCGCCGAGCAGGCAGCCCTCGCGACGCGGGCCGGGGTCCTCGGCTTCGTCGTCGACGCGACCGTCGTCCACGACCGCGGTGCGTCCGACGTGCAGGAGCTCGGCTACGCGATCTCGGTAGGTGCGCAGGCGCTGCGAGCCCTCACCCGGTCCGGTCTCTCGGTCGACGAGGCCGCTGCCCTGGTCGAGTTCCGTCTCGCGGTGACCGACGAGCAGCTCCCGTCGATCGCCAAGCTCCGCGCCGCGCGCCGGCTCTGGAACAGGGTGCTCGAGCTCAGCGACGCCGAGACGCAGGACATGCGCCAGCACGCGGTGACGAGCCGTCCGATGATGAGCGCCTACGACCCCTGGGTGAACCTGCTGCGCACCACGGTGGCCGCCTTCGCGGCCGGGGTGGGCGGAGCCGACGCGGTCACCGTGCTGCCCTTCGACGGCCCACTGGGTCGGCCCGACGCCTTCGGCCGCCGGATCGCACGCAACACCAGCGCGCTCCTGATCTCCGAGTCCCACGTCGCGGCGGTCACCGACCCCGCCGGCGGGTCCTACGTCGTCGAGAAGCTGACCGACGACCTCGCGGTCGCGGCCTGGGAGCTGCTCGGCCGGCTCGACGAGGGGACAGACCTGGCCCCCCTGGTCGCGGCGACGGCCACCGAGCGCGACCGGCAGGTCGCGACCCGCGTCCGGCCCATCACCGGGCTCAGTGAGTTCCCGCACCTCGCGGAGGTCCTGCCCGAGCGCTCCGGCGAACCGGACGCCGTCCGCCGCTACGGCGCCGCGTTCGAGACGCTGCGCGCCGCACCGCCGACCGGGCACGTCTTCCTGGCCACGCTCGGCCCGGTCGCGGCGTACACCGCACGTGCCGGCTTCGCCACCAACCTGCTGGCCGCCGGCGGGATCGCCGTCGACGTGGTCGGTCCGACCTCCGGCGTCGACGACCTGACGAGCGCCTACGCCGGCCAGCGCGTCGTGTGCCTGGCAGGCACCGATGCGGCCTACGCCGAGTGGGGGACCGAGGCCGCCCGGGCGCTGCGGCACGCCGGCGCGTCCCGGGTCGTGGTGGCCGGGGTGCCGACCGGCTCGACCGGCGGGCTCTTCGAGGCGGCCGACGACTCGTGCGCGCTGGGGGTCGACGCGATCGACTTCCTGACCCGGACCCGGGAGGCGCTGGCATGACGGTCCCGGACAGCTTCGCGGGCCTGCCCCTCGCCGGCGGCGTGGTCACGACAGGCTCGACCAGCGGTGGGATCCCACGCCTCGGGGAGCCCTGGCACAGCCCCGAGGGGATCGCGGTCGAGCCGGTCTACGACGCGGACGACCTCGAGGGCCTCGACGCGCTCGCCACCTGGCCCGGCCTCACGCCGTACCTCCGCGGGCCCTACCCGACGATGTACACCACCCAGCCCTGGACGATCCGGCAGTACGCCGGCTTCTCCACCGCCGAGGAGTCCAACGCGTTCTACCGCCGCAACCTCGCGGCCGGTCAGAAGGGACTGAGCGTCGCCTTCGACCTCGCCACCCACCGCGGCTACGACTCCGACCACCCGCGGGTGCGGGGCGACGTCGGCATGGCGGGCGTGGCGATCGACTCGATCTACGACGCCCGGACGCTGTTCGACGGCATCCCGCTCGACCAGATGAGCGTCAGCATGACCATGAACGGCGCCGTGCTGCCGGTGATGGCGCTCTACATCGCCGCGGCCGAGGAGCAAGGGGTCAAGCCCGAGCAGCTCTCGGGGACGATCCAGAACGACATCCTCAAGGAGTTCATGGTCCGCAACACCTACATCTACCCGCCCCTGCCGAGCATGCGGATCGTCGGTGACATCTTCAGCTACACCGCGGAGCACATGCCGCGGTTCAACTCGATCTCCATCTCGGGCTACCACATGCAGGAGGCCGGGGCGACGGCCGACCTCGAGCTCGCCTACACCCTGGCCGACGGCGTGGAGTACCTCCGCACCGGTGTCGCGGCGGGCCTCGACATCGACCACTTCGCGCCGCGGCTGAGCTTCTTCTGGGCCATCGGGATGAACTTCTTCATGGAGGTCGCCAAGATGCGGGCCGCCCGGGCCCTGTGGGCGCGGCTGGTGCGCGACTTCGCCCCGCAGAACCCCAAGAGCCTGAGCCTGCGCACGCACTGCCAGACCAGCGGCTGGAGCCTGACCGCCCAGGACGTGTTCAACAACGTCGGCCGGACGTGCATCGAGGCGATGGCGGCGACGCAGGGGCACACCCAGAGCCTGCACACCAACGCCCTCGACGAGGCCATCGCGCTTCCGACCGACTTCAGCGCCCGGATCGCCCGCAACACCCAGCTGCTGCTCCAGCAGGAGACGGGGACGACCTGGAGCATCGACCCCTGGGGCGGTAGCTACTACGTGGAGAAGCTCACCCACGACCTCGCCGAGCGGGCGTGGGCCCACATCCAGGAGGTCGAGCAGGCGGGCGGCATGTCCCAGGCCATCGAGGCCGGCATCCCGAAGCTGCGGATCGAGGAGGCGGCGGCGCGGACCCAGGCTCGGATCGACTCCGGCGCCCAGGCCGTGATCGGGGTCAACACCTACCGGCTCGCCGACGAGGACCCGCTCGACGTACGCAAGGTCGACAACGACGACGTCTACCGGCGGCAGGTCGCCCAGCTCGAGCGGCTACGCGCCGAGCGCGACGCCGACGAGGTCCAGCGCACCCTCGACGCCCTGACCTCCGCCGCCGACGGCGACGGCGACGGCAACCTGCTGGGGCTCGCCGTCGACGCAGCCCGCGCGAAGGCGACCGTCGGCGAGATCACCGGCGCGCTGGAGAAGGTCTGGGGGCGCCACCAGGCCACGATCCGTACCATCTCCGGTGTGTTCAGGGACGAGGCCGGAGCCGACGGTGACGCCCTCGTCGAGGAGGTCCTCAGGGCGACCGCGACCTTCGAGGAGGCCGAGGGCCGGCGTCCGCGGATCCTGGTCGCCAAGATGGGCCAGGACGGCCACGACCGCGGCCAGAAGGTCATCGTCAGCGCGTTCGCCGACATGGGCTTCGACGTCGACGTGGGCCCGCTGTTCTCCACCCCGGAGGAGGTCGCGCAGCAGGCAGTCGACTCCGACGTGCACATCGTGGGGGTGAGCAGCCTGGCGGCCGGTCACCTCACCCTGTTGCCGGCCCTCAAGAAGGCGCTGGACGACCAGGGCCGGGGCGACATCATGGTCGTGATCGGCGGGGTGATCCCGCCGGGCGACGTGGCCACCCTGGAGGAGATGGGTGCCGCCGCCGTCTTCCTGCCCGGCACCGTGATCGCACGTTCGGCCCTCGACCTGCTCGCCCGCCTGCGCGCGCAGCTCGACGACTGATGCCGGCTCAGGAGTCGCTGGCCGAGGGGGTCCGCGCAGGCGACCGCGCCGCGGTCAGTCGCGCGATCACCCTCGTCGAGTCGAGCCGCCCCGAGCACCGGACCGAGGCCCGCGACCTCCTCGCGTCGCTCGAGGCACCGGCACGGCCGGCCGTCCGGGTGGGCATCTCGGGAGTGCCCGGCGTCGGGAAGTCCACCTTCATCGAGACCCTGGGGCGGCAGCTGACCGCGACCGGGCAGCGGGTGGGTGTGCTCGCGGTCGACCCCAGCAGCCAGCGCACGGGCGGCTCGGTGCTCGGCGACAAGACCCGGATGCCGAGGCTGTCCACCGACCCCGATGCCTACATCCGGGCCAGCCCGAGCGCGGGCACGCTCGGCGGGGTGGCCCGCGCCACCAGCCAGGCGATCCTCGTGCTCGAGGCCGCGGCGTACGACGTGGTGCTGGTCGAGACGGTCGGCGTCGGCCAGTCCGAGACCACCGTCGCCGGCATGGTCGACACCTTCGTGTTCCTGACCCTCGCCCGCACCGGCGACCAGCTGCAGGGCATCAAGCGCGGGATCCTCGAGCTGGCCGACGTGATCGCGGTCAACAAGGCCGACGGCGACCGGCTCCTCGAGGCCAAGGGGGCCGCGCGCGAGCTGGCCGGCGCCCTGCGGATGGTGCACGGCAAGGGCCGGGCACCGGCCGTGGTCACCTGCTCGGGCCTGACCGGCGACGGTGTCGACGGCGTGTGGGCCGAGGTGCTCGACCACCGGGCCGGGCTCGGGGCCGAGGGTCTCGCCGCGAAACGGGCGCGTCAGCAGCTCGACTTCGCCTGGGCGCTGGTCCGCGACGAGCTCGAGCAGCGGCTGCGGCGTTCCACCGCCGTGCGTCGCGTCCGCGCCGAGCTGCGGGAGCAGGTGCTCGCCGGCGAGCTCCCCGCGGTGGCCGCCGCCGACCGCATCCTCGCGGCGTACGACAGTGAGGCGGATGCGGGGCCCGGCGAGCCGGTGAACTAACCTCGTCGGGACATGTCCACGCACGCTGCGCTCGCCCTCGTCGAGACGGTGGTCGACAAGCACGCCGACGACCTCCTCGACCTGCGACGCGACCTGCATGCGCATCCCGAGCTGTCCTGGCACGAGACCCGCACCACCGACCTGGTCTGCCACCAGCTCGACCAGGTCGGCTGGCGGCTGACGCGGACCGGTGAGTCCGGCCTGATCGCCGACCTCGGCGACGGCGGCGACCTGGTGGCGCTGCGGGCCGACCTCGACGCGCTGCCGCTCAACGACACCACGACCGACCCGTGGTGCAGCCAGGTGGCGGGCGTCGCCCACGCGTGCGGTCACGACGTGCACACCACGGCCCTCCTCGGTGCCGGGCTCGCGCTGGCCGAGGTGCACGCCGCCGGCCTGCTGCCCGGTCGGGTGCGGCTGCTGTTCCAGCCCGCCGAGGAGGTCATGCCGGGCGGTGCCTCGCGGCTGATGAACCTCGGCGCGCTCGACGACGTCAGCCGCATCTTCTGCCTCCACTGCGACCCGACCATCGACGTCGGCCGCGTGGGTCTGCGCGAGGGACCGATCACCGGGGCCGCCGACAGCCTCGAGATCCGGCTGACCGGCAGCGGCGGCCACACCAGCCGACCCCACCTCACCGAGGACCTCACCTTCGCGCTGGCCAAGCTCGTCACCGAGCTGCCCGCGGTGCTCTCCAGACGGCTCGACCCGCGGGCCGGCGTGAGCGTCGTGTGGGGACGTGTCGAGGCCGGCCGTGCAGCCAACGTGATCCCCGACACGGGCAGCCTCGGTGGCACCGTCCGGATGCTCGACGCGGTCGCCTGGAGCGACATGGAGCAGCGCATCCGTACCTACGTCGGGCAGATCGTGTCGCCGTACGGCGTGCAGGCGGTCGTCGACTACAAGCGCGGCGTCCCGCCGGTGGTCAACGAGCCCGCCGCCGTGGCGTTGCTCGGCCGCGCCGTGGACGCCGTGCTCGGGCCCGAGGGCCGCGCGCCGACCGCCCAGAGCCTGGGCGGAGAGGACTTCGCGTGGTACCTGACGCGCGTGCCGGGGGCCATGGGCCGGCTCGGGACCCGCGAGCCGGGCGGCCCGACCTACGACATCCACCAGGGCAACCTGCGCATCGACGAGCGGGCGACGGCGCTGGGCGCCAAGCTGCTCGCGGCGGTGGCCGTCGAGGCCCTCTGACGCCTCGACACCGGGCTCGGCAGCGGGCTCGTCGAGCCCTCCCCTGGCCGGTTCGGGTCACCGATTCGTAACACTCGCGGGCCATCGGACCTGGCGCCGCAATCGCGGCGTCGTGTGCACTAGGGTGAGCCGAACATTTCCCGCCCCACGGGGGGTGGGTCGACTAGGGAGATTCCTTTGCGTCACGCCTTCAAGATCGCCGCGGCCGTAGGTGCTGCGTCGCTGCTTTTCGCCGGGTGCTCCAAGCCCGCTGACTCCTCGAACGCCTCCGACGGCAGCTCGTCGCCCAGCAGCCAGGACACCGCCGCTGCCGGCGGGAGCCTGAAAGCCTGCATGGTGCTCGACGTCGGCGGCGTCGACGACCACTCGTTCAACCAGTCGTCGTGGGGCGGTCTGCAGGCCGCGAACAAGGCGAACCCGAACATCAAGATCTCGTACGTGCCGTCGTCCTCGCAGAACGACTACACCCCCAACCTGACGGCCGAGACCAACAAGGGCTGTGACACCGTGATCGCGGTCGGTGGTCTGATGACCGACGCCGTCACCAAGATCGCCAAGAAGAACCCCGACCAGCAGTACGCCCAGATCGACTCGGCGTCGTCCGGCAAGAACGTCTACGGCCTGCAGTACAACACCGCGCAGGGCGGCTTCCTCGGCGGCTACCTCGCGGCCGGGATGAGCAAGACCGGCACCGTCGGGACGTACGGCGGCCTCAACATCCCGCCCGTCACGATCTACATGGACGGCTTCTGGGAGGGCGTGCAGTACTACAACCAGCAGAACAAGAAGAACGTCAAGGTCCTCGGCTGGGACGAGGGGAACCAGAAGGGCGGCACGTTCGCCAACTCGTTCACCGACGCCAACAAGGGCAAGCAGATCACCCAGCAGTTCCAGCAGCAGGGCGCCGACATCGTGTTCCCGGTCGCCGGTGGCACGGGCGTCGGCTCGGCCGCCGCGGCGGCCGCGTCCAACGGTCAGCTCTCCGTGATCTGGGTCGACACCGACGGCTGCGTCAGCGTTCCCCAGTACTGCAAGTACTTCCTGACCTCGGTGACCAAGAACCTCACCGGCTCGGTCAACGAGTACGCCACGCAGGCCGCCACGGGCACGTTCCCGACCGGCAACTACATCGGCACGCTGGAGAACGACGGGACCGGCCTGGCGCCGTTCCACGACTTCGAGAGCAAGGTCCCCTCGGACCTGAAGTCCCAGCTCGACCAGGTCAAGGCCGACATCATCTCCGGCAAGATCAACATCCAGTCGCCCAGCCAGCCTCAGTGAGACTGACTCTGCGACAGTCGCGGTACGTCGTTCGATGACCGGCGGGGGAGTATCGGTAGCCCGGTGCTCCCCCGTGGTCGTGCTGTCCCTGACAAAGGAGAGGTACCCGTGAAGCTGGAGCTGCGGGGAATCACCAAACGCTTCGGATCACTCACCGCGAACGACTCGATCGACCTCGTCGTCGAGCCGGGCGAGATCCACGCCCTGCTGGGTGAGAACGGCGCCGGCAAGAGCACCCTGATGAACGTGCTCTACGGGCTCTACCAGCCCGACGAGGGCGAGATCCTCATCGACGGTGAGCCGGTCACCTTCGGCGGCCCCGGCGACGCGATGCGCGCAGGGATCGGGATGGTGCACCAGCACTTCATGCTGATCCCGGTGTTCACCGTCGCCGAGAACGTCGAGCTCGGCCACGAGCGCACCCGGGTCGGGTTCCTCAACAAGCGGGCTGCCCGGCGTGAGGTGCAGGAGGTCTCCGAGCGCTACGGGCTCCAGGTCCCCGTCGACGCCCTGGTCCAGGACCTCCCGGTGGGCGTCCAGCAGCGCGTGGAGATCATCAAGGCGCTGGTCCGTGACGCCCAGGTGCTCATCCTCGACGAGCCCACGGCGGTGCTCACGCCGCAGGAGACCGACGACCTGATCGAGATCATGCGCTCCCTCAAGGAGGCCGGGACCTCGATCGTCTTCATCACCCACAAGCTGCGCGAGGTGCGCGCGGTGGCCGACCGGATCACCGTCATCCGGCGGGGCAAGGTCGTCGGTGAGGCGAGCCCGAGCTCCACGTCGGCCGAGCTGGCCTCGATGATGGTGGGCCGCCCGGTGAAGCTCGAGATCGACAAGGAGCCTCGCGAGCCGGGTCAGGAGGTCCTGGCGGTGCACGACCTACGGGTCGTCGACCCGTCCGGTCAGGTCACCGTCGACGGGGTCAGCTTCTCGGTGCGCGGGGGCGAGATCTACGCCCTGGCCGGCGTCCAGGGCAACGGCCAGACCGAGCTCACCGAGGCCCTCGTCGGGCTCGAGAACGTCGAGTCGGGCACCGTCGTCCTCGAGGGCCACGACGTCACGAAGGCCGGGATCGACGCGATGATCGGGCTGGGCGTCGGCTATGTGCCTGAGGACCGGCTGCACGACGGCCTCGTCAGCAGCTTCTCGGTCGCCGAGAACCTCGTCCTCGACCTCTACCACCGCGAGCCGTTCTCCCACGGCATGTCTCTCGACCTCGACCGCATCCGCCAGAACGCCGACGAGCGCGTCGAGGAGTTCGACGTCCGCACGTCCTCGATCGAGCACTCCGCCTCGACCCTGTCGGGAGGCAACCAGCAGAAGGTCGTGCTGGCGCGCGAGCTGTCGCGGCCGCTCAAGGTGCTGATCGTGGCCCAGCCCACGCGCGGTCTGGATGTGGGCTCGATGGAGTTCGTGCACAAGCGGATCGTCGCCGAGCGCGACAACGGCGCCGCGGTCATCGTGGTGTCCACGGAGCTCGACGAGGTGCTCGGGCTCGCCGACCGGATCGGCGTGATGTACCGCGGCAAGATCATCGGCGAGATGCCGGCCGGCGCCGACCCGGCCGAGATCGGGCTGCTGATGGCCGGCAACGTCGTCGACCACGGTCAGACCGACTCCGACCCCGAGCCCGACCCCGGGCCCGGCCCCGGGCCCGGCCACGACGGCGACGACCAGGACAAGGAGGTGTCGGCCCCGTGAGCGACCAGACCGCCGATCCCGCCGCCGATCCGCAGGCGGCAGCCATGCCCCCGGACGAGACACCCGAGCAGGCAGGCTTCTGGAAGCGGTTGACGTCCAGCAGCCTCATCGTGACGGTGCTCGCGTTCGTCACCGCGATGGTGCTCGGCGGCATCCTCATCGCCGTCGCCGACCCGCGCACCCAGGACGCCTCCCACTACTTCTTCCAGTACCCCTGGGACACCTTCCAGTACGGCTTCAGCGCCATCTGGAAGGGCTACGTCGCGCTGTTCGAAGGGGCGATCTTCAACCCCCACACGGCGTCGAAGGGCACCCTGGCCGGCTACGCCGGCCCGATCTCCGAGACCCTGACCAACGCCACGCCGCTGATCCTGGGCGGCCTGTCGGTGGGCCTGGCCTTCCGCGCCGGCCTGTTCAACATCGGTGGTCAGGGCCAGGTCATCATGGGCGCGATCTTCGCCGGCTTCGTCGGCTTCCACTGGCACCTCGCGCCGGGCCTGCACCTGGTGCTCGGGATCCTCGCCGGCATGCTCGGCGGCGCGCTCTGGGGCGGCCTGGCCGGTCTCCTCAAGGCCAAGACCGGTGCCCACGAGGTCATCACCACGATCATGCTCAACTACATCGCCGTCTACTTCCTGGCCTACCTCCTGTCGGTGAAGGGCTTCCAGGCGCCGCCCTACGGCCAGGCGATCTCCAACCGGGTCTTCAAGAGCGCCCAGCTGCCGCCGCTGCTCGGCGGCAGCGTGCGGGTGCACGGGGGCCTGATCCTGGCCCTGCTGTCCGCCTGGTTCATCTACTGGCTGATCGAGAAGAGCACGCTGGGGTTCCGGCTGCGCGCGGTGGGCGCCAACCCGTTCGCGTCGCGGACCGCCGGCATGAACGTCGAGAACAGCTACATCACCGTGATGCTGATCGCCGGGGCGCTCTGCGGCCTGGCCGGCGTCAGCCAGATCCTGGGCACCAACAGCCAGCTGACCGGTGACATCGATGCCGGCATCGGCTTCGACGCGATCACGGTCGCCCTGCTCGGTCGGGCCAACCCGAAGGGCATCATCGCGGCCGGCCTGCTGTTCGGCGCACTGCATGCCGGAGGCACGCAGATGCAGTCGGCCACCGGGACGCCGATCGACCTGGTCCAGGTGATCCAGTCGCTGATCGTGCTGTTCATCGCGGCGCCCATGCTGGTCCGCGTGATGTTCCGGCTCAAGGGTCCGTCCAGCGTGGTCGGCGGCCAGCTCGCGAAGGGGTGGAACGGATGACGACCATGGCCCAGCCGCCGGCACCGCAGGCCGCCGACGAGCTCGTCGTCGAGCACGCCGTCACCCGCGCTCCCGTCTCCACCGCCCAGCGCCTGGGCGCGGGCATCTCGCTCATCGTGCTCGGCCTGGTGACCGTCTGGCGGTTCGGGCTCGAGGGTCACCACGACTTCCCGGCCAAGATCCGGCTCGGCGCTGCCGACACCGCCCACGTCGCGCACTTCTCGGTGCCTGCTGTGCCCGCGGCGTACGTGTGCGGCATCGTCATCATCGCCCTCGGCGTCGCCTGGCTGATCGCGCCGAGACGGGCCTGGTTCGGGACGGTGATGGGGATCGGCCTCGCCCTGTTCGTGGCCGCGGTCCTGCTGTGGCTGGCGTCGGCCAGCTCGTTCGCCACCATCGACCTCGTCGGGCTCGGCACCAGCACCATCGGGTACTCCGTCCCCCTCATCCTCGGTGCCCTCTGCGGTGTGATGTGCGAGCGCTCGGGTGTCATCAACGTCGCGATCGAGGGCCAGATGCTGGCGGGTGCCTGGACGGCCGCCCTCTTCGCGACCCTGATCGGGGTCGCTGCCGGTCTGGTGGCCGGTGCGATCGCCGGTGCGTTGGTCGGGTGTCTGCTCGCGGTCTTCGCCATCCGCTACCTGGTCAACCAGGTGGTCCTCGGCGTCGTGCTCAACGTGTTCGCCGCTGGCCTGACGGGCTTCCTCTACGACGCCTTCATGCAGCAGCACACCGAGGCGCTCAACCAGGCGCCGCTGATGGAGAACCACAAGCTTCCGGTGCTCGGCAGCATCCCGGTGATCGGGCCGCTGCTGTTCGACACGACGGTGATCGTCTACCTCACCTACATCCTGATCATCGCGGTGGACGTCTGGCTGTTCCGGACCCGGTGGGGGCTGCGCACGCGCGCGGTCGGTGAGCACCCGAAGGCGGCCGACACGGTGGGCATCAACGTGCTGGCGATGCGCTACCGCAACGTCATCATCGGCGGCGCGATCGCCGGGCTCGCCGGCTCCTACTTCATCTTCCAGGTGGGCCAGTTCCAGAAGAACATCACGTCCGGCCAGGGCTTCATCGCCCTGGCGGCCCTGATCTTCGGTCGCTGGAGCCCCCGTGGCGCGGTCGCGGCCGCCCTCCTCTTCGGCTTCGCGAACGCGCTCGGCACCAACATGTCGATCAACGCGCCCTCGATCCCGTCCGCGTTCATCGCGATGCTCCCCTACGTCGCCACGATCGTCGCGGTGGCCGGCCTGGTCGGGAAGGTACGGGCCCCGGCCGCCGACGGCGAGCCCTACGTCAAGGAGTGACGGTGGCCGACGAGTTCGACTGGGAGAGCCTCCGCGCGGCCGCCGTCGAGGTGTCGCGGCGGGCGTACGCCCCGTACTCCCACTTCCCGGTGGGAGCGGCGGGGGTGGCCGACGACGGCCGGGTGCTGGTGGGCTGCAACGTGGAGAACGCGGCGTACGGCGTGGTGCTGTGCGCCGAGTGCGGCCTGGTCAGCTCGCTGCACGCCACCGGTGGCGGCCGGCTGACCCACGTGGTGTGCGTGAACGGCCTCGGCGAGGTGATCATGCCGTGCGGGAGGTGCCGCCAGCTGCTGTGGGAGAACGGCGGTGCCGACCTGGAGCTGATGACCGCGCACGGCGTACGCCGGATGGCCGAGGTGCTGCCCGACGCCTTCGGCCCCGAGGACCTGGAGGCCGTCGATGGCGCCTGACCCGCGACACGACGCCGTGGAGGTCATCTCCGCGAAGCGCGACGGGGGCGAGCTCAGCGACAGCCAGATCGACTGGGTCGTCGACGCCTACACGCGCGGCGCGGTCGCCGACGAGCAGATGTCGGCTCTGGCCATGGCGATCCTCCTCAACGGGATGACGCGGCGCGAGATCAGCCACTGGACCGACGCCATGATCGCGTCCGGTGAGCGCATGGACTTCTCCTCGCTGTCGCGTCCGACCGCCGACAAGCACTCGACCGGCGGGGTCGGCGACAAGATCACGCTGCCCCTCGCGCCCCTGGTCGCCGCGTGCGGGGTCGCCGTGCCCCAGCTGAGCGGCCGCGGGCTCGGCCACACCGGGGGCACGCTCGACAAGCTGGAGTCGATCCCCGGCTGGCGCGCCACGCTGTCCAACGCCGAGATGCTGGCCCAGCTCGAGTCGGTGGGCGCCGTCGTGTGCGCGGCCGGTGACGGCCTGGCCCCGGCTGACAAGAAGCTCTACGCGTTGCGCGACGTCACGGGCACGGTGCCGGCGGTCCCGCTGATCGCCTCGTCGATCATGTCGAAGAAGATCGCGGAGGGCACCGGCGCCCTGGTGCTCGACGTGAAGGTCGGCACCGGAGCGTTCATGACGACCGTCGAGGAGGCCCGCGAGCTGGCCTCGACGATGGTGGCGCTCGGGCAGGACGCCGGCGTCCACACCGTCGCGCTGCTCACTGACATGTCGACGCCCCTCGGCCTGACGGCGGGGAACGCCGTCGAGGTCGCGGAGTCGGTGGACGTGCTGGCCGGGGGCGGCCCGCCCGACGTGGTGGAGCTGACCCTGGCGCTCGCCCGCGAGATGTTGGCCGGCGCGGGACACGGCGACGTCGACCCGGCCGACGCGCTGGCCGACGGCTCGGCCATGGACTCCTGGCGCGCCATGATCGCCGCGCAGGGCGGAGACCCCGACGCGCCGCTGCCCACGGCCCGTGAGTCGCACGTCGTACCCGTGCCGACGTCGGGGACGCTGACCCGGCTCGACGCCATGGCCGTCGGCCTGGCGGCATGGCGGCTCGGCGCTGGGCGCGCTCGCAAGGAGGACGCCGTGCAGGCCGGCGCCGGGGTCGTGTGGCACGCGCGCCCGGGCGACGCGGTCCACGCCGGTGACCCGCTCTTCACGCTGCTGACAGACGAGCCCGCCCGCTTCGACCGGGCTCTCGAGGCCCTCGAGGGTGGCTACGACGTGGGTGACGGCTCGGGGTACAGCCCGCAGCCGCTGGTGATCGACCGGGTCGGCTGAGGTCTCGACCGCTCGTCCGGCGAGGACTGGCGCGGATCCGTTTCGTCCTCGACCGAACCAACCCGCTCGGGGCAGCGTCAGTTGGGACGAACAGCCACGAGGAGGCTCCGATGTCTGTACGTCACGTCCGAGGGTTCGGGTCAGCGCTGTCGGCGATGGTCGTCGTGGGGGCTGTCCTGGTGGCGGCTCCGTCCGCCTGGGCCGCGCCACCGTCCAACGACGACCGGGCCGATGCCACCCGGGTCGACCCGCCGCAGTCGCTGACCGGGACGCTGGTCGACGCCACGCTCGAGGCCACCGACGACGCCAGCAGCTGCGGCGCCACCGACGGCTCGGTCTGGTACCACTTCACCGCCCCGCCTCGCGGCTCCGTGGTGATCCAGTTCGACGCGGCGGGCGCGATGGACTCGACGGTCGACCTCTACAAGCAGGTGAGGTCGAAGCTGACCCGGGTGGGCTGCGACTCCAGCGACTCGGAGGGCAAGGCCACCATCGACCGCGACGGGCTCGACGCCGGGGCCACCTACGCGATCCGGGTCGGCAACGACACCGGCTCGGTGGCCGACACGTTCCGGCTCCGCGTCCTGGTGCCGACGGCCCCGCCGCACCCTCCCGGCCGGCACCTGCCGGCCAACGGTGTGCGCAACCACGTCGACCGGGTCCTGAACTCTGCAGACACGTACTGGACGAAGCTCGAGGCCGGGCACACCATGCGGCTGAGCCTGCGCACCCAGCACTGCACGTCCCTCCTGGTCTTCGGCCCGGGCACGCGGGACTTCACCGAGCAGCCGCCGGAGAAGTACCTGTCCTGCGGTGGCTACGCCTTGTTCACCCCGACGGAGTCGGGCCGCCACTTCCTCGTCGTGCAGGCGGCTCGCGACCGCGACGTCCAGCACTACCGGCTCCGGGTCGCGCCTGCCGGCCGCGACGACACGGCGCCCGGCGTCGTGATCGCCAACCACGCCGCGGTGAAGGGACACGTCAACGGCGGCATCGACTCCCGGGATCTCTACCGGTTCGACGTCACCCACCGCAGCGCGCTCACCCTCGGTCTGTCGGGTCAGCCGACGATGACGCTGGTGCGGGACGACGGCTCCCGCTTCGGGAGCGGGAACGAGATCAGCCGGCACGTGGGCGCCGGACGCTACTTCGTCGCCGTGTCGGGGTCCGGCCGGTACACGCTCAGGCTGGCGCTGAAGACGATCACGAGCGCCGAGCTCCGGGTCAACCACCGCCGGGCCGCGATGATCAGGCCGCGGTCCGCCGCCCGGCTCTCCCTCCGGGTCCGACCCGCCGAGGCAGGTCCGAGCCTGGTCACGGTGGAGCGGTTCGACCCGATCGCCGGGTGGCAGTTCCTGCGCAGCTACCACCCGCGAGTGGCCCACGGTGCGGCCACCGTGAGGTTCAAGCCGCCCAGCGTCGGTCGCTACCGCGCCTACGCGAGCTACCTGGGCTCGCGCGAGGCGGCCCCCGCCGACACCGGTCTGGTCCGGCTCCGGGTGCAGCGTGCGCTGGGTGACCTCCAGCGCGGTCAGGGCAGCAGCAGGACGACGGTCTCGGCGACGCAGGCCGGCTTGGCCTGACCCTCGATCTCGATCGTGTGACGCAGGGTGAGCTGCTTGCCGGCCGGCAGGTCGGTCACCTCACCCATCGTCACGTGGTCGCGGATCCGGGAGCCGACCCGGACGGGATGGGGGAAGCGGACCTTGTTGACGCCGTAGTTGAGCTTCGCGCCGGGCGTCTCCAGGGAGAAGACCTGGCTGCCGAGGAACGGGATGAGCGACAGCGTGAGATAGCCGTGGGCGATGGTGCCGCCGAACGGGCCGGACGCCGCGCGCTCGACGTCGACGTGGATCCACTGGTGGTCGCCGGTCGCCTCGGCGAAGGCGTTCACCCGGGGCTGGTCGACCTCCAGCCACTCGCTGGTGCCGAGCTCTTGGCCGCTCAGGCCGGCGAGCTCGTCGAAGTCGTCGAGGATGCGCATCGGTGCTCCTGGAATAGCCGTGGTCTCGACAGGCTCGACCGACGGCGCCGGGGGTCTGCGAGGATCGGGACATGGCCGAACCTAGCCCACGCCCCGATCCTCGGCCGAGCCGCGACCAGATCCGCCTGGCCCCCAAGGTCCTGCTGCACGACCACCTCGACGGAGGTCTGCGCCCCGCGACGGTGCTCGAGCTCGCCGACCAGGTCGGCCACGAGCTGCCCGCGGACGACGCCGACGCGCTGGGCCGCTGGTTCGCCGAGTCCGCCGACTCGGGCTCCCTCGTGCGCTACCTCGAGACCTTCGACCACACCGTTGCGGTGATGCAGACCGAGGCGGCCATCGAGAGGGTCGCGCGTGAGTGCGTCGCCGACCTCGCCGACGACGCGGTCGTCTACGCCGAGGTCCGCTACGCACCCGAGCAGCACGTCAGCACGGGGCTGAGCCTCGACCAGGTCGTCGCCGCGGTGCGCTCCGGATTCGAGGCGGGGATGGTCGACGCCGGCGGCCGGATCGTCGTCCGCCAGCTGCTCACGGCCATGCGCCACCAGGCTCGCTCGCGGGAGATCGCCGAGCTGGCCGTGGCCTGGCGGGACGCGGGGGTCGTCGGGTTCGACATCGCCGGCGCCGAGGCGGGCTTCCCGCCGACCCGTCACCTCGACGCGTTCGAGTACCTCCAGCGGCAGAACTTCCACTTCACCATCCACGCGGGCGAGGCCTTCGGGCTGCCCTCGATCTGGGAGGCCATCCAGTGGTGCGGAGCCGACAGGCTCGGCCACGGGGTCCGGATCGTCGACGACATCACCGTCGACGACGACGGCGTCGCCCACCTCGGCCGGCTGGCGGCGTACGTGCGGGACAAGCGCATACCCCTCGAGCTCGCGCCCGCCTCCAACGTCCAGACCGGAGCCGCCGCGTCGATCGGCGACCACCCGATCGGACTGCTCACCGCGCTGCGCTTCCGGGTCACCGTGAACACCGACAACCGGCTGATGAGCCAGACCTCGATGACCTCGGAGATGGATGCCCTGTGCGAGGCGTTCGGCTACGGCCTCGACGACCTGCGCTGGTTCACGATCAACGCGATGAAGTCGTCGTTCCTCCCCTTCGACGAGCGGCTCGCCATCATCGACGAGGTGATCAAGCCCGGGTACGCGGCTCTCGGACCCGGCTGAGCGGCCCTCCAGCGGGACACCCTCGTAGTAGTGCGTCCATGGGTCAGGTGACCCATTGACGCACTACTCACACACCGTCGATCTGGGGGGCGGGGGTCGACGTCCACAGGCCGACCCGGCCCGCCCCGCGACGAGCCCGTCTCGGTCTACGCTCGCCGGTCGTGATGACCGGACGCGCGGCCGCTCGCGCCCTGAGCGGGGTGGTGGGCAGCGACGAGCAGGCGAGGATCCTGCTCCGTGCGGGCGCCTGCGGCCCGGGACTCCGGGCCGGCGGGGTCGTGCTCTACGACGACGGGCCGGTGCTCCAGCTGGCGCAGCGCCCGTTCGTCGACGACGGGCACCTCGTCGGCGCCTGCCCGCACGGGCTGTACGTGGCCCGGCTGGCCCGCACCCTGCCCCTGGACCTGTCGCTGCCATGGGAGCGGGTGGGCGCCCAGGTGCGCGAGCTCCCCGCCATGCCGTGGCTGACCGCTGGGCTGCTGGTGGGTCGGGTCGGACTGTTCGGCCGTCTGCCGTGGGTGGCCACCCTGTGCGGACTGGTCGTGCACGGGGCGGAGCTGACGGGCTTCGACGACGTGCCGGGGGGAAGGACGGAGTTCCGGCTGGAGCGACCGGGCCCGTGGTTCGAGCACCTGGAGCGCCGCTGGTTCCCGATGGGCCGCGGTGGGCGGCCCTGGCGGGTCTGGGACCCACCGGTCTGGCCGCGACCGGACTCAGTGAGGGGCTGAGGCGAGGGTCCGGATACGCATGGCGGCCTCGTGGGGGGACACCGCGGTACAGCCGTGGGCGACCGCGTCGTCGATGACGCGTTGCTGGTCGCGCATGAGTGCCCAGCCGCGACGCAGCAGGACGAGCGGGGGCTTGCGGTGCTCGCGGAGGTCGCGAGTGAGGCGCCGCCAGAAGGTGACCATGGGGTGCTGACGCAGGCACAGGGCCGCGGCGAGGACTCCCTGGTCCGCGCATGCCTCGACGATCTCCTGGGCGAAGATCCCCTCGGCGACGAACAGTCGCGCGCCGTCGAGGGCGACGACATGGGTCCCGCTCGGGCCGTTGCGGCCGATGTCATAGACCGGTGCGACCGTGCGACCCGTGGCCGCCAGCTCGCAGATCGCCCGGACCGCTTCGTCCGCATGCCACGAGCGGGGGTCGTCCCAGTCGACCAGCCCGGCGTTCGCGCCGTGGTCGATCAGTGGCAGCGCCGGATCGTCACCCGAGCGGTAGAAGTCGTCGAGGCGCAGGACCGGCAGCGCGGTCGCCTCGGCGAGCCGCGACTTCCCCGAGCCGGAGGGTCCGGCCAGGACCACGACACGGGCCGGCAGCGGTGGGGGGTGCACCGCGACATTGTGCCGGGTCCCGGGCGCACCACCACGGGAACCCCCGGTCGGTCGGACCTTCTTGCTCCATTCGCCTGCGCTGCCTGGGGAAGGTTCGGATACTGCTTGCAGGCGCTCGGTCGCCGTACCCACCCCACCGCGAGCTTGGAGAAGACATGCACGGGTCGTCACCCCGACCGCACGCGACACGGTTCGGAACGGCCCTCGTGGCGACCCTCACCACCGCGCTCGTGGTCGGGCTCGCCGTCCTGTCGACGAACCAGTCCGCCGCAGCCAGGATGCCCGGCGGGCACGACTCGGGACGAGCCGCCGTGGCCGCGTCGGCGAAGGTGCGCACGATCGCCGTCGATCGGCGGCTGTTCGGCGTCCACGACGCCTTTCTCCACTCGCTGAGCCGGCCCGGGACCGGCTCGATCCGGCTGTGGGACACCGGGACCGCCTGGCCGCAGATGCAGCCGACGAACGGACCCATCGACTTCACCCGGCTCGACCAGGTCGTCCGCGCCGCGCACGCCCACCACGTCGAGGTCACGCTCGTGGTCGCGATGACGCCCGCCTGGGCGGCGGCCTCGTCGGCGCACACGGCCCAGACCGACCCGCCGCGGCTGGCCGCGTTCAAGAGCTACCTGAGCGCCGTGATGACGCGCTACAAGAACTTCTTCGGTCCGGGGAAGCGTGGGATCGCCAACTACCAGGTGTGGAACGAGGCGAACATCTCCACCTTCTGGACCGGTTCCCAGGCCCAGATGGGTCAGCTCGTGCGGGCTGCGTGGCAGGTGCGGCAGCACGTCGACCGGGGTGCGCGCCTCATCGGTCCGTCGATGGTGGCCCGGCTGGGCTACCAGCAGAAGTGGATCCACCAGTTCTACAGGACCAGGGTCGGCGGCAAGGCGGTCTGGAGGTACGCCGACGCCCTGGGCTTCAGCATGTACCCGGTCGACACCGTGCCGGCAGCGCACGGCACCCGGCCGGCGATGCCCGAGGACTCGATCGCGCTCCTGCGCCTGGTCAAGGGCTTCCTGAAGAAGGACAAGGTGCCCGCCGGCATGCCGCTGTGGAACAACGAGGTCAACTACGGCCTCCACACGGCGGCACGGGCCGGCACGGCCGCGAGGCCGATCCCGGCGGCCCGTCAGGTGGCCTACGTGATGCGGACCTACCTCCTCAACGCCGCAGCGGGCGTGAAGCGGGTCTACTGGTACGCCTACGACATGGGCACCCTCCCCGGTGGCGGGACGCTCGGCAACACCCTCCTCACCGACCCCACGAACCGTGCCGCCGGGATCCTGACACCGGCCGGCCGGGCACTCCCGCGCATCCGTTCCTGGATGACCGGGACGCTCGTGGGAACTGCGACCAAGGCACCGTGCGCCACCGATCGCAAGGGCACCTACACCTGCGTGATCAAGTACAAGAAGGGCGTCGGCCGGATCTACTGGAACCCGCTCAGGTCGGTCAAGGTGACCCTGGTGCGGTCGGCGACGTCGAAGGTCACCGAGCTGGGTGCGACCTCCAAGGCCAAGGGTGGCACCAGGCTCACCGTGGACTACCGGCCCGTGCTGGTGCGGTCCGCACACTAGTCGCGACGCAGGGTCACGTACCCTGTCTGCGCATCGACCCCGGGGGGACATCGAGATGAGTCGAACAGCTGTGCGCACAGGGGTGGCCTTCGCCACCGCGTGGTTGGCCGTCGTGGCCGGCACGCTTGCTCCGGCGGCGGCGACCGACGTGCGCGTCACCCATGCCTTCTTCGGGGTCCACGACCGCTCGGGCGCGTCGTACGCCGCGGTGCACGAAGGATCCGTACGTCTCTGGGACGTCGGGGTGCGGTGGAACCAGGTCGAGAAGGCCCCGGGCGTCTACCACTGGACCCGTCTCGACGATCTGGTCAAGCGTGCCCGGGCTGCGCACACCGAGGTGACGATGGTCGTGAGCGGGACACCTTCGTTCTACGCGTCCGACCCGACGAAGCCGCCGCGTGCGATCGCGCGGTACAAGAACTTCGTCCGCGCGCTGATGCACCGGTACCGCGACTTCGGCGGTCACCGCGGGATCTCGGCCTACCAGGTCTGGAACGAGGGCAACGTCGAGTCGTACTGGTCGGGAACGCCGGCCGCGCTCGCGGCCCTCACCCGGGCCATGTGGCAGGTACGCAACCAGGCGGACCCCCAGGCGAAGGTGATCGCCCCACCGATGGTGGCGCGGCTCTCCTCCCAGATGAAGGCCCTCACGGCTTTCCACGGCCAGCACCTGCACGGTCATCCGGTCTGGCACTACTACGACGCGGTCGCGCTGAGCCTCTACCCGCTGCCCAGGATCGGGCGCCACGTCGGGGTGCCCGAGGATGCGATGGGGCTCCTGCATCGGGTACGGGCCCACCTGCACGCGGTAGGCGTGCCGGTCCACAAGCCGATCTGGGCGACCGAGATCAACTACGGGCTCCCGACGGGAGACCGGTCGGTGCTCCACGCGGCCCGGATCTCCCAGCAACGGCAGATGGCCAACGTCGCACGGACCTACCTGCTCGGTGCGGCGAACGGCCTGGCCCGGATGTTCTGGTACCGCTACGACATGCACCCGCTCACCCAGGCGCAGGGGGGAGGGACCCGGGGCAACACCCTGCTCTCCGGCACTGCCGACCCGACCCACGTGACCGCTGCGGGGAGGACCTACGCGCTGGTGCAGGCCTGGATGCACGGGCGCCTGATCGGGACCAGGCACGCGCGACCGTGCCAGCACGACCGTCACGGCACCTACACCTGCACCGTGCGGGACGGTGGGGTCACCCGGCGGATCTACTGGAACCCGTTCGCGCAGGCGCAGGTGCGGCTCGCGGCCAGCGCCCGGAAGGCACAGTCCATCAACGGGAGCGTGCGCGCCGTGACAGGCGGCGCCCGGATCACCGTCGACTACCGCCCGGTGATGGTCAGGCACTGACCCGCGCGGTCACACTCCGATCGGGTGCCAGACCGTCTTCGTCTCGAGGAACGCGGTCATCGGTCCGGTCCCGGGATCCTCGGACCAGTCGGGTTCCGCGGCCGGCGCACGGCGGACGCGCTTGAGGTTCTCGGCCGCCGCCACCTCGAGGGCCGTCGCCTGCTCGACGTCGCCGGCCAGACCGGTCAGGTCGATCGCGTTGACGTCCATGTGGGACGCCAGCGTCGGCACCGTGCTCGCCAGCGGACCGGTCAGCAGGTTGACCACGCCGCCCGGGACGTCGGAGGTGGCCAGCACCTCGGCGAAGGTGATGGCCGGCAGCGGGCGGTCGGGCGAGGCGGCGACGACCGCGGTGTTGCCGGTGACGACAACCGGCGCCACGACACTGACGAGACCGAGCAGGCTCGAGCCGGCGGGTGCCACCACGGCGACGACGCCGGTCGGCTCCGGGGTCGACAGGTTGAAGAACGGTCCGGCCACGGGGTTGGCGTTGCCGACCACCTGGGTGACCTTGTCGGCCCAGCCGGCGTACCAGACGAGGCGGTCGATCGCGGCGTCGACCGTCCGGCCGACGGCCGCGGCGGTGCCGCCCTCGCTCTGGCGGACGGCGTCGACGAACTGGGGCCGTCGGTCCTCCATCACCTCGGCGACGCGGTAGAGCACCTGTCCGCGGTTGTACGCCGTCCTGCCGGACCACCCCGGGAACGCCTTGCGGGCCGCGACGACCGCGTCGCGGGCGTCCTTGCGCGAGGCCGCTGCCGCGTTCGCGACGAAGCGACCGCGCACGTCGTCGACCACGTAGGAGTGGCCCGACTCGGAGCGCGGGAACTCGCCGCCGATGTAGAGCTTGTAGGTCTTGCGGACGTCGATGCGGCTCATCGCAGGTACCCCTCCAGGCCGTGGCGGCCGCCCTCGCGACCGTAGCCCGACTCCTGATAGCCGCCGAAGGGGCTGGTCGGGTCGAACTTGTTGAACGTGTTGGCCCAGATCACGCCGGCGCGCAGCGCGTTCGCCATCTTGAGGATCCGCGAGCCCTTGTCGGTCCAGACGCCGGCCGAGAGCCCGTACGGCGTGTTGTTGGCCTTCTCGACGGCCTCCGCGGGGGTCCGGAACGTGAGCACCGACAACACCGGGCCGAAGATCTCCTCGCGGGCGATCCGGTGGGCCTGGGTGACGCCGGTGAAGATCGTCGGGGCGAACCAGAAGCCGTGGTCGGGCAGCTCGCAGGGGGCCGACCAGCGTTCGGCACCCTCCTGCTCGCCGATCTCCGAGAGCTCCCGGATCTTGGCCAGCTGCTCGGCCGAGTTGATCGCACCCACGTCGGTGTTCTTGTCGAGCGGGTCGCCGACGCGCAACGTCCGCATCCGGCGCTTGAGCCGGGCGAGCACCTCGTCGGCCACGCTCTCCTGGACCAGCAGCCGGGAGCCGGCGCAGCACACGTGGCCCTGGTTGAAGAAGATGCCGTTCACGATGCCTTCGACGGCCTGGTCGAGCGGGGCGTCGTCGAAGACGATGTTGGCGGCCTTGCCGCCGAGCTCGAGGGTGACCCGCTTCTCGGTGCCGGCCACCGCCTTGGCGATCGCCCGGCCGACCTCGGTCGAGCCGGTGAAGGCGACCTTGTCGACGCCGGGGTGGGACACCAGCGCCCGGCCGGTGTCACCCGCGCCGGTCACGATGTTGACCACGCCCGCGGGCAGGTCGGCCTGCTGGCAGATCTCGGCGAACAACAACGCGGTCAGCGGGGTCGTCTCGGCCGGCTTGAGCACGACGGTGTTGCCGCAGGCCAGGGCGGGCGCGATCTTCCAGGCCAGCATCAGGAGCGGGAAGTTCCACGGGATGACCTGGGCGGCCACGCCGAGAGACCGGGGGTTGCCGGCGCCGTACCCGGAGTACTCCAGCTTGTCGGCCCAGCCGGCGTAGTAGAAGAAGTGGGCCGCGGCGATCGGTACGTCGACGTCGCGCGTCTCCTTGATCGGCTTGCCGTTGTCGATCGACTCGAGCACGGCCAGCTCACGGCCCCGCTCCTGGATGATCCGGGCGATCCGGAAGAGGTACTTGGCCCGCTCGCGCCCGGCCATCCGGCCCCAGACCCGCGAGTGGGCACGGCGTGCGGCCCGCACTGCTGCGTCGATGTCGGCCTCGTCGGCCTCGGCGACCTCCGCCAGCACCTCCTCGGTCGACGGGCTGATCGTCTTGAAGCTGTGGCCGTGGCCGTCGACGAACGCACCGTCCACGAACAGGCCGTAGGACGGCTTGATGTCGACGATGGCGCGCGACTCCGGCGCCGGGGCGTACTCGAACCCGCCGGTCGAGCGGCCCTCGTTGGTCGAGCGGCCCTCGTTGGTCGAGCGCCCCTCGTTGGTCGAGCGCCCCTCGTTGGTCGAGCCTGTCGAGACCACGGTGACGTCCTCTCAGTCCAGGGTGAAGTAGTCGGGACCGGAGTAGCGCCCGGTCTGCATCTTGGTGCGCTGCATCAGCAGGTCGTTGAGCAGCGTGGAGGCTCCGAAGCGGAACCAGTCGGGGTCGAGCCAGTCGGGACCGGTCACCTCGTTGACCATCACGAGGTACTTCACGGCGTCCTTGGTGGAGCGGATGCCGCCGGCGGGCTTCACCCCGACCATGCGGCCGGTCTGCTCCCGGAAGTCGCGCACGGCCTCGAGCATCACCAGCGTGACGGGGAGCGTGGCGGCGGGCTGGACCTTGCCGGTCGAGGTCTTGATGAAGTCGGCGCCGGCCATCATCGCCAGCCAGCTGGCGCGTCGTACGTTGTCGTAGGTCTGGAGCTCGCCGGTCTCGAAGATCACCTTCAGGTGGGCCGGCTCCCCGCCGGGCCGGGCGCAGGCCTCGCGGACGGCGACGATCTCGTCGTGGACGAGCTGGAAACGGCCGGACAGGAACGCGCCACGGTCGATCACCATGTCGACCTCGTCGGCTCCGGCGGACACCGCCTCACGGACGTCGGCCAGCTTGACCTCGAGGGAGGCCCGACCGCTGGGGAACGCGGTCGCGACGGAGGCGACGTGGACGCCCGAGGTGCCGAGCACCTGCTTCGCCGTCTCGACCATGTCGGGATAGACGCAGACCGCGGCGGTGGAAGGGCACGACGGGTCGGCGGGGTCGGGGCGCCGCGCCTTCGCGGCGAGCGCACGGACCTTGCCCGGGGTGTCCTGGCCCTCCAGGGTGGTCAGGTCGACCATCCGGATCGCCAGGTCGATCGCATAGGCCTTCGCGGTGGTCTTGATCGACCGCGTCCCGAGCGCTGCCGCCCGGGCCTCCGCGCCGACCTGGTCGACGCCGGGGAGTCCGTGGAGGAAGCGCCGCAGCGAGGCCTCGGAGGCGGTGATGTCGGCCCAATCGTTATCGTGGCCGGCCGCTGCCGTGGCTGTACTGGTCATCTCGCCAGCATAGGGTTGTGGACCCGGGACGAGGAATCCGAGTCGGGCGGCTCCCACGCCCCGTCCCGACCGGCTGACGAGAGTGTGAGGAGAGCGCCCGATGTCCGAGGAGGTCCAGACCTTCCGCGCCAACAGCGGGCGCGTCACCGGGGTGATCGGCCTCGTGATGACCGTGAGCGTCGGTGTCCTCTTCGTCGTCAGCGAGACGCCGTCGGTCGCGGTGCCGGGTGTGCTCGGCTGTGCGTTCGCCGCGGTGCTGACCTGGGCGGCACTGCTCCGACCGCGCGTCTCCGCGACCGCGCAGGAGCTGCGGATGCGGAACTTCTCCGAGGACGTGGCCATCCCGCTGGCCTCCATCGACACGGTCGCGGTCCGGCGCTACCTGCTGATCCGGTCCGGCGGCGTGAAGTACATCTGCCCGGCCATCAGCAGGTCGCTGCGCAAGACCGTGCGGAGCGAGATGCGGTGGAACGGTGGCAACCAGATGCTGGCGCCGGGCCTCCAGGGCGGTGACCTCCAGGCGCGGGTGCAGACCGACGTCCAGGGGTCCAAGGGCGTGGACTACGCCGACTTCGTGGAGTCCCAGATCATCCACCTGGCCAACGTCGACCGTGCCTCGCGCGGGATCGAGGCCCGGTCGGAGGAGGAGTACGAGCTCGGCTCCCAGACCGTACGCCGTCGGGCGTGGCCCGAGCTCGTGGCGATGACCGTGCTCGCGGTGGCGTTCGTGGTCGCCCTCGTGGTGGTCTGAGTCTCGACTCAGATGCCGGCCGCGGTCTTGATGTCGTCCCGCAGGGCGTCGAGCCGCGCCGCGGCCGAGATCCGGGCGGCGTCGACGCCGGCCTCGGGATCCACCGGGACCACGACCTCGAGGTAGCACTTGAGCTTGGGCTCCGTGCCGCTCGGCCTCACCACGACCCGGGCACCACTGCCCAGTCGGTAGCGCAGGCCGTCCGTCGGCGGAAGGGCGGCCGAGCCGGCGGCCAGGTCGTCGACCGACTCGACGGGCAGCCCGCCCAGGCTGGTCGGCGGTGCGGAGCGCAGCTGCTCCATGGCCGCGGCGATCCGACCCAGGTCGGTGACCCGGACGGAGAGCTGGTCGGTGGCGTGCAGGCCGTGGGCGAGGGCCAGGTCGTCGAGCACGTCGACCAGGCCGCGGCCCTGGGCCTTCTGCTGAGCCGCGAGCTCGCAGAGCAGGAGCAGCGCCGAGACCCCGTCCTTGTCCTTCACGTGCTCGGGGTCGACGCAGTAGCCCAGCGCCTCCTCGTAGCCGAACACGAGCCCGTCCACCTTGCTGATCCACTTGAAGCCGGTCAGGGTCTCGGCGAACGGCTGGCCCGCCGCGGCGGCCATCTTGCCGAGCAGGCTCGAGGAGACGATCGAGCAGGCATACGTGCCGGTGTGCCCCGTCGTGAGGAGGTGGTGGGCCAGCAGCGCGCCCACCTCGTCGCCGCGCAGCATCCGCCACCCGTGGGCGTCCGGGACCGCCGCGGCGCACCGGTCGGCGTCCGGGTCGTTGGCGACCACGAGGTCGACCCCTCGTCGGGCGGCCAGCTCGGTCGCCAGGTCCATCGCGCCCGGCTCCTCCGGGTTGGGGAAGGCCACGGTCGGGAAGTCGGGGTCGGGCTGCTCCTGCTGCTCCACGACGTACGGCGCGTCGAAGCCGGCGGTCTCGAGCACCTGGACGACCGAGGTGCCGCCGACGCCGTGCAGCGGGGTGTAGACGAGCCGCAGGTCGCGAGGACCGTCGGCGGCCAGCCCGGCCACGGTGTCGAGGTAGGCGTCGACGATGTCTTCCTCGAGGGTCCGCCACCCGCTGCCTCGGGGCACGTCCGCCAGCGGGCCGACCGCGGCGATCCGGTCCGCGATCTCGGCGTCCGCGGGCGGCACGATCTGGCTGCCGTCGCCGAGGTAGACCTTGTAGCCGTTGTCGCGTGGTGGGTTGTGGCTCGCGGTCACCATCACGCCCGCGACGCAGCCGAGCTCGCGGATCGCGAAGGCGAGCAGGGGAGTGGGCAGTGGTCGCGGCATCACCAGGGCGTGCAGACCGGCGCCCGCCATCACCTCGGCGGTGTCGCGGGCGAAGACGTCGGAGTTGTGACGGGCGTCGTAGCCGATCACGACGGAGGCGTGGCGGTCGGCGCCCTGGTCGTGGAGGTACGCCGCGAGCCCGGCGGCCGCGCGCATGACCACGACCCGGTTCATGCGGTTGGAGCCCGCGCCCAGCTCGCCCCGCAGCCCGGCGGTGCCGAACTCCAGCGTGCCGTCGAACCGGTCGGCCAGGTCCGCCAGGTCGCCGGCCGCGATCACCTGCTCGAGCTCCGCGCGCGTCTCGGGGTCGGGGTCCTCGGCGGCCCAGGCCCGGGCCTGCTCGATCAGGTCGGTCACGCCTCGCAGGCTAGCGGGCATGATCGGGGCGTGAGCGATCTACCACCGCCCGACGACCGCGACCTGCCGGTCGCGACGCGGATCCGCGAGCTCGACGCCCTCGTCGGTCGTCGTCGGTTCGTCGAGGTGTGCGTCGACCTGCTCGCGGGCGCGGACCGGGCGGCGTACGTGCCGGAGCTGCGCTACCTGACCGGGCACCCCTGGGAGGATGACGACCCGGTGCTCGACGCGACGGTCTGGAAGGACTACTGGGTCCGCACGTGGGGCGCTCGGGGCCTCCTGCACTGCTGGGACGACCATGCCACGGCCGCCGTCGTGCTCGGGCTGGCCGACGAGCACTACCGCCCGGCCGAGATGTGTCTGAAGGTGGCCGCTCGGCACGACGTGGCGGGCGCGGGGCCGGGTGCTGCCGCGCTCACGACCCACGAGCTCCCGCGGGTGCGGGGTCACGCGCTGCGCGCCCTCGGGATCGTCGGCGACACCGAGCACGTCGAGACGGTGCTCGCCGCCCTGGACGACCCCGACGACGGCGTCCGCCGCCAGGCTGCGCGGGCCTACGAGCAGATGGCCAGGCGTCTGGACCTGGTGCGTGAGTAGTACGTAGTCGAGGCCATCTGGCCTCAACTACGTACTACTCACGTGACCGCTCGGGTGACCCCAGGGCCCCGAGCAATGCGCGCGCCTTGGCATAGGACTCCGCGAGCTCCTCGGTGAGCTCGGAGGCGACGGTGATGCCGCCGCCGGTGCCGAGCTCCCACCGACCGCCACCGCCGGTGGTGAGAGACCGGATCACCACCGCCAGGTCGGCGCGCCCGTCGGGCCGGATCCAGCCGAACGTCCCGGAGTAGACCCCGCGCGGCGTGGTCTCGACCTCGTCGATGATCTCCATCGTCCGCAGCTTGGGTGCGCCGGTCATCGAGCCGGGCGGGAAGACCGAGCGCAGAGCACCCACCGAGGAGACGTCGTCCTGGAGCCGTCCGGTGACGACGGAGACGAGCTGGTGGACCTGGGCGTACGACTCCACCCGCATCAGGGACGGCACCTCGACGCTGCCCGGCCGGCAGACACGGCTGAGGTCGTTGCGCAGGAGGTCGACGATCATCAGGTTCTCCGCACGCGACTTCGGGTCGTCGGCAAGCCGCTCGGCGAGGATCCGGTCCTCGGTCTCGGTCGCGCCGCGCGGCAGCGTCCCCTTGATCGGGCGTGCCTCGGCCACACGCTCGGCATCGATGCCCAGGAACCGCTCCGGGCTCGCGCTCAGCAGCCAGCCCCGTGCGCCCGCGACGTCGTGCTGGAGGAAGCCGGCGTACGGCGCGGGGCTGCGGCGACGCAGGTCGAGGTAGACGTCGGCGGGGTCGGCGGCCGAGGACGCGGCGACGCGGTAGGTGAGGTTGACCTCGTAGCTGCGGCCGGCGTGGAGGTGCTCCTGGACGGTGTCGAAGGCCTCGGCGTACCACTGCTCGTCGGTCAGGGGCGCGGTGTCGGAGGTCGCGCGGAGCGGAGCCGTCGCAGGGCTGTCGGGCGCCACGTCGGCCAGCCGGTGCGGGTCGACCCGGAGCCAGACCGCCTCGGGCTGCTGGGCACCGGCCCGGGCCGGAAGGTCCGGCCGCGAGGCGTAGCCGAGGTAGCCCACCCACAGCGCGTCGCGCGGCCCGGCTGCCATCTCGGCCTCGAGCACCGCGAACACGTCGGTGCCGACGACCTCGGAGCTCCCGGAGGCATGGCGGAAGACCCGGCCGGTGGCCGCGTCGAGGCTGAGCGACACGTCGTCGTCCGCGAGCCAGCCGACCAGGGAGCCCAGCCCCGGCCATCCGCGCGGGTGGGCCCGGTCGAGCCAGAAGCAGCGCGCGTGCGCGGCCGCGACGGCGCGGAACGCGGCGGTGCCGTCAGCCATCGTGGCTCCCCAGGAAGGTCGCGACCAGCCGACGCCCGTGCTCGCTCAGCACCGACTCGGGGTGGAACTGGACCCCCTCCAGGGGCCGCGAGACGTGCCGTACGCCCATCACGGTCCCGTCGTGGTCGGTCGCGGTGACCGTGAGGACGGCGGGGACGCGGACGGCGGCGAGCGAGTGGTAGCGGACGGCCCGGAACGGGCTGGGCAGCCCGGCGAAGACGCCGCTGCCGTCGTGCTCCACGGAGGCGACCTCGCCATGGGCGGGGCGGACCCGGTCCACCGCTCCTCCCAACGTCGTGACGATCCCCTGCAGCCCGAGGCACACGCCGAGCACCGACACGTCGGCGCCGGCGGCCACGGCGCGCACGACCTCGCGCCCCACCGCGAAGTCGTGGGGGTCGGCGGGGTGCCCGGGTCCGGGGGAGAGGACCACGTGGCTGAAGCGCAGGACCTCCTCCGGGCCGACCTCGTCGTGCTCGACGACGACCGGGAGCACGCCGGTCACCGCGGCGACCAGGTGCACGAGGTTCCACGTGTAGGAGTCGTGGTGGTCGACCACGACCACCTCAGGGCCCGTCATGGCGCCCCGCCCACGCGCGCTCGAGCGCCTCGTCGACCGTCCGGGTGACGGGTCCGGTGTCCCACGGTCCGCCCACGTCGCACGTCGCCACCGGGCGGACGCCCCCGATCGAGCTGGTCACGAACACCTCCGTGGCGGAGGTCAGCTCGCCGAGGGGCAGGGGCCGGGCCCGGCCGGCGATGCCGAGGTCGGCGAGGATCCCGAGCACGGCGTCGCGGGTCACCCCGGGCAGGATCCTGCCGTCCGCCGGCGGCGTCGACACCTCGCCGTCGTGCACCACGAACACGTTGCCCCGGCCCGACTCGAGCAGGCGGTCCTCCTCGTCGACCAGCAGCGGGTCCACCGACGGGTCCGCGGGGTCGGCCCACTCCGCGAGCAGCGAGCGGTCGCACCACTTGTGACCACCCCACCCGCCGGGCAGCCGGCGTACGACGAGCCGCCACGGCCCGCGCGGGCGCGCCTCCAGCGCGTGCGCCTCGACGGACACCCCCGTACCCGGGGTGAACACGACCCGGATCCGCTGGAGCGGTGGCCCGGACGCCCCAGCCGCGGACACCTCCCGCGCGAGCGAGTCCGCGTCCAGGGCGACGCCGTACACCGCGCGGACGCTGGTCACGAGCCGCCGGAGGTGTGTCTCCAGGGCGATCGGTGCGGCGTCCTGCACCAGCAGGGTGTCGAAGACCCCGACCCGGGGGTCGGGTCGCCCGCTCACAGGCGCGGGACGATCCGCCCGAGCAGGTCACCCATCCGGCTGGCGGCGGCGCGCCCCGCCTCGAGGACCTCGGCATGGTCGAGCGGCTCGCCGGAGATGCCCGCGGCGAGGTTGGTGACCAGCGAGATGCCGAGCACCTCCATGCCGGCCTCACGTGCGGCGATCGCCTCGAGGGTCGTGCTCATGCCCACCAGGTCGCCGCCGATCCGTCGCACCATCTCGATCTCGGCGGGGGTCTCGTAGTGCGGTCCGGGGAACTGGACGTAGACACCCTCGTCGAGGGTCGGGTCGACCTCGCGGCACATCGCGCGCAGACGGGCGCTGTAGAGGTCGGTCAGGTCGACGAAGTGGGCACCTTCGATGGGCGACCGGGCGGTCAGGTTGATGTGGTCGCGGATCAGTACCGGCGTGCCGGGCGACCACGCCCGGTCGAGCCCGCCGCAGCCGTTGGTGAGCACGATGGTGCGGCACCCGGCGGCGGCCGCGGTCCGGACCGGATGGACGACGGCTGCCACGCCCTTGCCCTCGTAGTAGTGGGTTCGGCTGCCGAACAGCAGGAGCCGGCGACCGCCGGCCTCGATGCTGCGGATCGTGCCGGAGTGTCCCTTGACGGCTGCTGCCGAGAAGCCCGGCAGGTCGGTGGAGGCGATTTCGGCGGTGGCCTCACCGAGCGAGGCGGCGGCGGGGAGCCAGCCCGAGCCGAGGACGAGCGCGACGTCGTGGCGCTCCACGCCGGTCAGGCGGGCGAGGGTCTCGGCAGCTTCCTGGGCGAGGTCCTGGGGGGTGGTCACGGCCCAGAGCCTAGAGTCCCGTGGACCGGCACGGGCGGAGCCGGAGGCCCGCGACGTAGTCCGCCGGCGCGTCGGCCGCCTCGGCGGCCTCCGCGATCACCCCGAGGTACGACGCGCTCGGCAGGCCGCCCTCGAAGGCGTCGAGCACGTAGGTCCAGGCCAGGAGCTCACCGGTCAGCGTGGACACCCGGACCTTGGTCTTGCGGTAGAGGCCGGTCTCGGTGGACTCCCACCGGTCGAGGGCCGACTCGTCGTCGCGCGACACGTCGTACACCGCGACGAAGACCTGCTCGATCGGGTCCTCCACGATCGTGGAGAGGGCGCCGTCCCAGCCGAGGTCCTCGCCACCGAAGGTCAGCCGCCAGCCGGTGAGCCAGCCGGTCGTCTGGAGTGGCGAGTGGGGGCACCGAAGGCCCATCCGCTGCGGGTCGAGGTTCGACGCGTACGCGGCGTAGAGGGGCACGGCGACAGGTTAGTGCGTTCCCCTAGGCTGGACGGCGTGAGCGACCAGACCGACAGCCAGCACTTCGACGTCCTCGTCCTCGGGGCGGGCCCGGGCGGCTACGTCGCCGCGATCCGGGCTGCTCAGCTCGGCAAGTCGGCGGCCGTGATCGAGAAGAAGTACTGGGGCGGTGTCTGCCTCAACGTCGGCTGCATCCCGTCCAAGGCGCTGCTGCGCAACGCCGAGCTCGCCCACGTGCTGACCCACGAGAAGGACGTCTTCGGGATCCAGGGCGAGGCGAGCATGGCGTTCGGGCCGACCCACGAGCGGTCGCGCAAGGTGAGCGCGGGCATCGTCAAGGGCGTCCACTTCCTGATGAAGAAGAACAAGATCACCGAGATCGACGGGTGGGGCACGCTGAACGGGCCCGGCAAGGTCGACGTCGCGCTGAACGACGGCACCACGACGACCTACACCTACGGCGACCTGATCATCGGGACCGGCGCCACCACGCGCCTGATCCCCGGCACCTCGCTGAGCGAGCGCGTGGTGACCTACGAGGAGCAGATCCTCGATCCCGAGCTTCCGGAGTCGGTCATCATCGCCGGCTCTGGCGCGATCGGCGTGGAGTTCGCCTACGTGATGGCCAACTTCGGCGTCGACGTGACCATCGTGGAGTTCCTCGACCGGATGGTGCCGACCGAGGACGCCGACATCTCCAAGGAGCTGCTCAAGCACTACAAGAAGCTCGGCGTGAAGGTGCTGCTCGGCACCAAGGTCGAGTCGATCTCCGACGCCGGCGCTGAGTCGGGCGAGAAGGTGAAGGTGACGGTCAGCAAGGTCTCGACAGGCTCGACCAGCGGGGCCGGCTCGACCAGCGGGGCCGGCTCGACCAGCGGGGGTGGCGAGGCCAGCGGGGGTGGCGAGGCCGAGACCGAGGTGCTGGAGGCCGACAAGGTGCTGCAGGCGATCGGCTTCGCGCCGCGACTCGAGGGCTACGGCCTGGAGTCGCTCGGCGTCGCGACCGAGCGCGGGGCCATCGTCATCGACGACTACTGCCGGACCAACGTCGAGCACGTCTACGCGATCGGGGACGTCACCGGGAAGCTGATGCTGGCCCACGTCGCCGAGGCGATGGGGATCGTCGCCGCCGAGACCATCGCCGGCGCCGAGACCATGCCGGTCGCCTACGACTTCGTCCCGCGCGCGACGTACTGCCAGCCGCAGATCGGCTCCTTCGGCTACAGCGAGGCGCAGGCCAAGGAGAAGGGGTATGACGTGAAGACGGCGACCTTCCCGTTCTCGGCCAACGGCAAGGCTCAGGGCCTCGGCGAGGCCGTCGGCTTCGTGAAGGTGGTGGCCGACGCGGAGTACAACGAGATCCTCGGCGCCCACCTGATCGGCCCCGACGTCACCGAGCTGCTGCCGGTGCTCACGCTGGCCCAGAAGTGGGACCTCACGGCCGACGAGGTCGCCCGCAACGTGTTCGCCCACCCGACGCTCACCGAGGCCGTCAAGGAAGCCGTGCACGGCATCGCCGGGCACATGATCAACCTCTGACCCGACCGGGCGACTCAGCCCCTCGAGTCAGCCTGGTCGAGTCAGGTGCCGGTGGGCGCGGGCGAGCACCGGTGGAGGTCCGACGACCACCACGAACCGCCCCTCCCACCCGCCGTGGTCCTCCTTCACGAGCGTGGCGACGGCGTAGTCGACCGCCTCCTCGAGGACCGGTACGGTGAAGACGAAGTCCTGCCCGAACCGACCCTCCTCGAGCGCGGACATCGCGAAGTCCTGTCCGGTCACGACGGGTTCCGCAAGGGAGTCGAAGCAGACGATCTCCTGCAGCCCGGGACGTAGGGCGGCGAGCAGCCCGGCGCTCTCCGGTCCCAGGTCGGCCGAGACCACGCCGACGTAGGTCCCGTTGTTCACAGCCGCGGCCGCGGCCGCCTCCGCCAGGATCACCTGGCACCAGCGGCCCTCGCGGGCGACGTCCACGACGTCCAGCTCGGGGGTGCTCACGGGTCGACCCTAGGCGCAGGTGGGGCGAGGCAGGGCCGCCGAGCTCAGTGGGTGCGACGCATCGTGGCGCCCGTGCGCGACGACCTGAGCCGTGCTGGCAGGGTCTCGTAGTAGTACGTAGTTGAGGCCATCTGGACTCAACGACGTACTACTCGGACGGGTCCCCGTGAGGCGGAGCGCTGGGTCGTCCACAGGCGAGTCCTCCACGGCACGGGGTGTGTCACTCCCCTCCTAGCCTCGGCTGGGTGATCAGCGAGCGGGCGGCCTCGGCGATCCTGGCGGAGCGTCAGGGGCTGGGCCGCGAGCAGGCCCGTCAGCTCCTGCTGGCCGGCGCGGCCGGGCAGGCGGTGCGCGTGGGCAGTGCGCACGCCTACGAGGCCGACCTGGTGCTCGACCTCGCGCAGCGGCCGCCCGCGGCCCTGGGCGTGCTGGCACAGGAGTGCCCGCACGGGGTGTACATCGCTCGCCTTCGTCGCGGCCGACGTTTCCGCTGTGACTGGCCGTGGGCCGAGCAGGCCGAGGCGTTGGCCGTCCAGCCACCGATGACGCCGTTGACCCGAGCCCTGGTGGTGCACGTGCCGCTCGTCTCGCAGGGCGCCCTCCCGTGGATCGCGACGCTCTCCGGGTTCGTGGTCCTCGCTGCGGTGGCGACCGGTGCGAGGCTGACCGAGGAGGGCCACCTCCGCTTCGACCTCGAGCCGGCCGGGGTCTGGCGGGAGGCCGTCGAGGGCCGGTGGTTCCACACCGGGCCCGGCCGGCACTGGTTCGCCTGGCACCCCGACCGCCTGGCACCCCGACCGCCTGGCACCCCGACCGCCTGGCACCCAGATGACCTGGCGCCACCGGCTGACACAATGAGCGCATGGCCTCCCCTCCCGCCCGCGTCGTGATCGTGGGCGGTGGTCCCGGGGGGTACGAGTCCGGGCTCGTCGCCGCCCAGCTCGGTGCCGAGGTCACCATCGTCGACTCGGACGGACTCGGCGGGTCGGCCGTCCTGACCGACTGCGTGCCCAGCAAGACCCTGATCGCGACGGCCGAGCTGATGACCGAGGTGTCGGGCGCGACCGAGCTCGGCGTCAACCTCACGGACTCCTCCGGCGGCGGGGCGGGGTCGAGGCCCACGGTCCACGTCGACCTCGCCCGGGTGAACCGACGGGTCAAGCAGCTCGCCCACGACCAGTCCGACGACATCGCCCGCCGTCTGGAGAAGGAGGGGGTGCGAGTCGTCCGCGGGCGCGGGCGCCTCGACGGAGCGGACCAAGTGCTGGTCACCGAGCCGGACGGCGCCCAGACGGCCCTCGAGGCGGACGCCGTCCTCCTCGCCACCGGCGCCGCCCCCCGCACGCTGCCGAGCGCCCAGCCCGACGGTGAGCGGATCCTGACCTGGGAGCAGGTCTACGACCTCACCGAGCTCCCGCCCCACCTGGTCGTGGTCGGCTCGGGGGTGACGGGCGCCGAGTTCGCCAGTGCCTACCTCGCCCTCGGCGCCGACGTGACGCTCGTGTCGAGCCGCGACCGGGTACTCCCCGGCGAGGACGCCGACGCCGCCGGGGTGCTCGAGGAGGTGCTCACCCGTCGGGGCATGCGGGTGCTGGCGCGCTCGCGGATGGAGTCGGTCACGCGCCACGGCGACACCGTCACGGTGACGCTCACCGACGGCCGCACCGTCGAGGGCTCCCACTGCATCCTGGCCGTCGGCTCGGAGCCGAAGACCCGCGACCTCGGCCTCGAGACGGCCGGCGTCGCCACCGACGACGCCGGGTTCGTCACCGTCGACCGGGTGTCGCGGACGACCGCCCGCGGGGTGTACGCCGCCGGAGACTGCACCGGCGTCCTCATGCTCGCCAGCGTGGCCGCCATGCAGGGCCGGATCGCGATGTGGCACTTCCTCGGCGACGCGGTGTCGCCGCTCGACCTCAAGACCGTGTCGTCCAACGTCTTCACCGCTCCCGAGATCGCCACCGTCGGCTGGTCGCAGGAGGCCGTCGACAAGGGCGAGATCGAGGTCAACGAGCTCCTCCTGCCCCTGGCGGGCAATGCGCGCGCCAAGATGCAAGGGGTGCGTGACGGCTTCGTGAAGCTGTTCTGCCGGCCCGGCACGGGCATCGTCGTGGGGGGCGTCGTGGTCGCGCCCCAGGCCAGCGAGCTGATCCACCCGGTCTCGATCGCCGTCGCGGAGTCGCTCACCGCCGACCAGCTGGCCCAGGCGTTCACCGTGTACCCCTCGATGAGCGGCTCCGTCGCCGAGGCCGCCCGCAGGTTGCATCGCGTCTGACTCCGTGGTCCCCTAGACGTTCGTCGCGACCGTCACACGCGTCACGGCAGCCACACACAGCCACGGGGAGAACACCACGATGACCACGCGCCGTACGGCCGTCGCGACCGCCTGCGCGGGCCTGGCGGCCGTCTCCGCCGTCGGCCTCGCCCACGCCTCCGCGTCCTCGCCCGCACCCGGGATCCGCATCCCCGACCGCGCGACGATCACCGTCCAGGGGCACGGCTACGGCCACGGCCACGGGCTGAGCCAGTACGGCGCCGAGGGCGCCGCGCGCAAGGGCCTGACCGGTGCCCAGATCGTGAGGTTCTACTACCCGCACACCAGCGCCGGACGGGCGACGGGCCTGGTCCGGGTCCACATCACGGCCGACACCGACGACAACACCACCGTCGTGGCCCGCTCGGGGCTGAAGGTGCACAACCTCGACAACGGCGTCACCACCGCCGTGCCGACCAAGGGCGCGGCGGGCCAGGCGTCGCGCTGGCGGCTCTCGGCCGGCGCCGGTGGCGCGACCAGGGTGTCCTACCTCCACGGTGGCTGGCACCTGTGGCGGACCCTCCACGGCGATGCCGAGTTCCGCGCGGGGGGCCCGCTCGCGCTCGTGCTGCCGTCGTCGGTGGTGACCTACCGCGGCACGCTGCAGCTGCGCACCCTGCCGGGCACGCCCGCCACGCAGCGCGTGACGGTCAACCGGGTCTCGCTCGACGACTACGTCCGCGGCGTCATCGCGCGCGAGATGCCGGCGTACTGGCACCAGGCCGCGCTGCGTGCCCAGGCGATCGCGGCACGCACCTACGCCGCGTTCGAGGAGGCCGACTCGACCAACCGGGTCTACCAGCTCTGCGACACCACCAGCTGCCAGGTCTACGGCGGGATGTCGGCGGAGTTCCCCTCCACCAACGAGGCGACGACCGCGACCGCGGGCCAGATCCGGACCTACCGGGGCGCTCCCGCGTTCACGCAGTTCTCGGCGAGCAGCGGTGGCTGGACCAGCGACGGCGGCAAGCCCTACCTGCCCGCCCAGAAGGACCCGTACGACGGGTGGTCGGGCAACCACGTCCACACCTGGTCGACGACCGTCACCTCCCGGGCCGTCGAGAAGGCCTGGCCGGCGCTGGGCAACCTGACCGGCATCACCGTGGACTCGCGCGACGGCCACGGGCAGTGGAACGGCCGCGTCGAGTCGATGACCCTGCACGGGAGCAAGAAGAGCGTCACGGTCAGCGGCGACACCTTCCGCGCGCTCCTCGGCCTCCGCTCCACCTGGTTCACCCTCTCCGTCTGACCCACCCGCCACGTACGCTGGCCGACATGTCTCGGTGGCTCCCACGCGCACTCGTCCTCGGGGCGACCGCCGTGCTGCTGACCGGGGCGGTCGGTCCGTCCACGGTGGTCGCCCACGGCGTCCCCGTGGCGTCGGTCGACTACGTCGCGCTCGGCGACTCCTACAGCGCGGGGCCGCTCATCCCGGCGCTGCGGTCCGATCCGACGAGCTGCCTCCGGTCCACGAACAACTACCCGGCGTTCCTCGCCGGCTACCTCGGCGTCGCGACGTACCGGGACGTCACCTGCTCCGGCGCGCGGGTGCGCGACCTCACCCACCGGCAGACGCCGGTCATCCCGGGCGCCCAGGTCCCGCCCCAGGTCGGAGCCCTGTCGAAGCGCACCGACCTGGTGACGATCGGCCTCGGGGGCAACGACTTCGGGCTGTTCGGCGACCTCACGTCGGTCTGCCTGGCCGTGGCGCAGGCGCAGCCGAGGGGCGCCCCCTGCCGGCAGCACTTCACCAACTCCCACGGTGTGAACACCAAGTACCGGGACGCCCGCCGCATCCAGGCCCACGTCGCGCTCGGCCTGCGCGAGATCCACCACGCCGCACCGAGGGCGCGCGTGGTGGTCGTCGGCTACCCGCGGCTGCTGCCGACCAGGGGCACCTGCGCGGCTGCCCCGTTCGCGACCGGCGACTACGCGTTCGCCCGCCGGGTCGGGATCCTGCTCAACCGGTCGCTGCGTCTGGCGGCGGCCGCCCACCACGCGACGTACGTCGACACCTACGGCGTCTCGCGCGGCCACGACGTGTGCGCCGGCGCCCGAGCATGGATCAACGGTCCGCAGAACACCGCCACCGCGGCGGCGTTCCACCCGTTCGAGAAGGGTGAGCGTGGCATGGCGCGGCGTGTCTACCGGGTGCTGACCGGCCAGGTGGCGCCGCGCGGGGGCGACGCCATGCCGCCGCCGGGGTCGGTCGTCCTCAACCCGTCGTAGGAGCAACCCCCGGTCGCTCGTCCGACCCTGTCAAGGACCGAAGACCCATCGACCTGAACCGCCGTTCAGGCTAGGGTGAGCGGGCCATGATGATGAAGACGACGCCCTTCTACCCGCGGCTGAACGAGCTCAACCAGACCGGCCTCTACGGCCACTGGTCCGGCTATCTCTCAGCACCGCGCTACGACCTCTCCGCCAAGCACGAGTACTTCGCGGTCCGGAACTCCGCGGGGTTCTTCGACTCCTCGCCGCTCTACAAGTACCGGATCACCGGGCCCGACTCCGAGCGGTTCCTCGCCGGCATGATGACCCGTGACGTACGACGATGTCGGCCAGGCCAGGCGATGTACACCGTCTGGTGCGACGAGGCCGGCTACGTCCTCGAGGACGGCGTGGTGTTCCGCCACGCCGACGACGACTGGCTGCTCACCGCGGCCGAGCCCAACCTGGGCTACCTCGACTCGCTCGTGGGCCGCCTCCGGGTGTCCGTCGAGGACGTCAGCGCGGACTACGGCGTCCTGGCCGTGCAGGGCCCGCGCTCCCGGGCCATCGTGGGATCGCTCGCCCCCGAGGTGAACGACCTCCCCTACTTCGGGCTCACGCCCGCCAAGATCGGGAACGCGCCGGTCACGATCTCGCGCACCGGGTACTCCGGCGACCTCGGGTTCGAGGTGTTCGTCGAGGCCGACGACGCCCTGGGCGTCCTCGACAAGGTCATCCAGGCCGGCGACGGTCAGGGCTTCCGCCCCTTCGGCGAGGATGCCCTCAACATGGTGCGGATCGAGGCGGGGCTGTCGCTGATCGGCGTCGAGTTCACCTCGGCCCGCTACGCCTTCACCGACGCCGAGCGGTTCACGCCCAAGGAGCTCGGCTTCGGCTGGATGCTCGGCAAGTCAGGCGGACAGCTGGGCGAGGGGCGGCCGTTCATCGGGCGCCGCGCCATCGAGCGGGAGCTCCGCGACGACACCTCGCGCTGGGCGACGGTCGGCCTGTGGGTCGACTGGCGGGAGTTCGAGCAGGTCCACCTCGACCGCGGCCTGGTCGTGCCCAAGGACGAGAACCCCGTCCCGTGGGAGTCGATGCTCTACGGCGGCACCGACCGCGACGAGCGCGTCGGCTACGCCACGAGCCTGATGTACTCGCCGGTGCTCCAGCGCCACATCGGCATCGCGCGGGTGCTGCCCGAGCACGCTGCCCCGGGCTCGACCGTGCACCTCGAGATCACCGTCGACCACGAGTACCTCACCGTGCCGGCCACCACCGACCGGCTTCCCCTCTACAAGCCCGCGCGCAAGACCGGCATGACCGTCGAGCTCGCCCCCATCTCACACCGAATGGAGCAGTGATGTCGGCCAACACCTACGACGCCATCGTCGTCGGCGGAGGCCACAACGGCCTCACCAACGCGGCGTACCTCGCCAAGTCGGGGCTCAACGTGCTGGTGCTCGAGCGCCGCGGCTTCGTCGGCGGCGCCGCCATCACCGAGGAGCTGCACCCGGGCTTCTCGTTCACCACGTTCTCCTACGCGCTGAGCCTCCTGCGGCCCGACATCATCCAGGACCTCGAGCTGGTCAAGCACGGGTTCATGCCCCTGCTGATGCCGACCCACTTCGCGCCCATGGACGACGGCGACTACCTGCTGCTCACCGAGGACGAGCAGTTCAACGACCAGGAGATCGCGCGACACAGCAAGCGCGACGTCGACGGCTACCACCGGTGGGAGCACGACCTCGAGAAGGTCATCCAGCTGGCCATGCCGTTGTTCAACGCGGCGCCGCCCGACATCTTCAGCGACGACCCGGCCGACCAGGCCGACGTCGCGTGGATGGTCAAGCAGCTCCGCGGCGCCGACAAGAAGACCCTCCACGACCTGGTGCGCTTCCTGACCGGGAGCTGCGCCGACCTGATGGACGACTACTTCGAGTCCGACATCGTGAAGTCGGCGATCGCGTCGTCGGGCATCATCGGCAACAAGGTCGGTCCGATGTCGCAGGGCTCGGGCCTCGTGCTGCTCTACCACCTGATGGGCGAGCAGGACGGCCAGCACGGTGCGTGGGGCTTCCACAAGGGCGGCAACGGCGGCTTCACCCAGGTGCTGCAGCGCGCGGCCGAGTCGTTCGGTGCGACCGTGCGCCTCGAGGCCCCGGTCGACCACGTGATCACCCAGGACGGCAAGGCCACCGGCGTCGTGCTCACCGACGGCACGGAGTTCACGGCGCCGATCGTGGTCAGCGCCCTCGACCCACGACGCACCTTCACCGAGCTGGTCGACCCCCGCGAGCTCCCGTCCGACCTCAACGAGGCCATCGACCGCTACCGGTTCCAGGGCACCTCGGCCAAGGTGAACTTCGCCCTGGACGACCTCCCGGTCTACCCCGCGCTGAAGGGCCGGATCGACCACTTCGGTGGCTTCGTCAACATCGGGCCGTCGCTGGAGTACCTCGAGCGGGCCTACGACGACGCCAAGTACGGCTGGTACTCCCGGCTGCCCTACATCGACGGCGCGATCCAGTCGGTGGTCGACCCCGACATGGCGCCCCCGGGCAAGCACGTGATGAGCTGCTTCATCCAGTACGCGCCGTACGAGCTCAAGGGCAGCGACTGGGACACCGAGCGGGAGCCCTTCGGTGACACCGTGCAGGCGGTGCTGGAGACACACTTCCCCGGCTTCGGTGACCTCGTGCTCCACCGCGAGGTGGTCACACCGCTCGACATCGAGCGCGTGGCCGGCCTCACCGAGGGCAACATCTTCCACGGCGAGTTCCTGGCGCCGCAGATGTACTTCATGCGTCCCGCACCCGGGTACGCGCGCTACAACACGCCGATCGAGGGCTACTACCAGTGCGGCTCGGGTACCCACCCGGGCGGCTGCGTCACCGGTGGCCCCGGCAAGCTCGCCGCCCAGCGGATCATCGACGACCGGAAGCGCTGACCATGTACCTGATCCTGGGAATCATCGTCTTCGGCATGGGCATCGGCGCCGTCGCCCAGCTGATCCTCGGCCGGCAGGGGAGGGTCGACTGGAGCCAGGCGATCGTCGCCGGTCTGGTCGGCTCGTTCATCGGCGGCCTGCTGATCAGCCTGCTCTCGGGCGACGGGCTGAACCTCAGGCCGAGCGGCATCATCGGCTCGCTGGTGGGCGCGATCCTGGTCACGCTCGGCTGGCGCTGGTGGCAGAACCGCAACCGGCCGACGGCGGCGGACCGCGCCGCCAAGCGCTCGGGTGACCCCCGCAAGTCCAACCCGCGCTGACTCCGGCCGCACCCACGTCGAGGCGGCCCCGTCGTGGCGGGGCCGCCCGATGACGTGACCCGGCCGGTGGGCCGAGCCGCGAGGAGCGGTCAGGCGTCGTCGCGCGCCATCAGGGCCGAGACGGCTGTGCGGTCGAACCCCTTGAACGTCATCCAGAGGCCGACCGTCAGCTCCCACGCCGCGATGGGCAGGGTCAGGAAGAAGGCGGTCGCCGAGACCTGCTCGATGGCGCCGAAGAGGCAGGCGACGAAGGCGGCGAACAGCAGGGGCGCACCGATCAGGCCGACGGTCGGGATGATGCGGGGCACCAGGCGCGAGCGGTAGAGCAGGGTCCCGAACAGCACGGCGTTGAAGACGGGCATCAGGCCGGGGCCGAACAGGAACGTCCAGTTCCGCACGTCGACCAGGGCGTTGGCCGTCACGGTCAGCGAGGCCGCGTCCGCACCGGAGCCCGCGAAGTCCTGGCGCAACGTGACGACCGCGAGCAGGCTGACCACCCCGATCATGACCACTGCCGCCTCGACGAGGCGCGAGGTGACGAAGCCGAGGGCCATCGACCCGTTCTGCCGCTTCACCACTGCGTAGACCGCGACGGCGGACCCGACGGCGGTCAGGGCGTTCACGGAGTCGAGCAGGCAGCCCCACAGCACCCGGGTGTCGCTGCCCGCACCGGTCACGTAGCTCGCGTCGTTCAGCACCGGCGAGAGGAGGAGCAGGGCGGGGATCGAGGACACGAACGTGAGCAGGTAGAAGATCCCGGCTGCTCGTGCGTGGCTGCGCGTCGGGTCCGGACGATCGCCGGTGGTGTGGACCGGGGCGGGTGAGGTGATGGTCATGTCAGGCTCCTGGGCGTGAGGTGTCGGTGAGGTGGGACGGGCGCTGCTCGTCATCGGGCTCGACCCGGGTCAGTGAGACCAGGGGCAGGCCGACGTCGCGCAGCCGGTGCAGCAGGCCGTGCAGTGCGGCCTGGTCGACGACTCGCCCCGTCAGCAGGGTGGAGCCGTCGCCGGTGGTCAGGGTCATGCCCTCGAAGCGGGCCGACCATCGGCTGTCGAGGCGCCCCTGGAGGCGGATCTCGTACCAACCGGACCCGTCCGGGGTGGTGGCTGCGGTGTTCATGTCCCGCACGCTAGGAGCCGACGTGGTGACCGGGGATCACATCATGTGGTGAGCGGGCTGGTGATCTTCAGCGGTCAGGAGCCCGAGCTCGCCGGCCCGGGTGACCGCCGCTCGTCGGCTGGTGACCCCGAGCTTGGCGTAGATGTTCTTCGTGTGGGTGCGCACGGTGTTGAGCGAGACCACCAGCTCGCGCGCGATGGCGGGCCCGTCGAGGTCGGTACCGAGCAGCCGGAGCACGTCGAGCTCGCGCGGGCTCAGCGGGTCGACGAGCCCCTGACCCACGGGGCGCGCAGGCCCTCGGCGGAACGCGTCGACCAGGCGACGGGGGTAGGACCAGCCCGCACCCCGTGCGGCGAGAGCCTCGAGCAGTGCCGCCATGGGGGCGCCCTCGCCCAGGAACACACGCACGTAGCGCTCCGGCTCGGCCAGCCGGAGCGCTTGCTCCAGGGGGGCGAGGGCGCCCGACACGTCGTGCCGGCCGCGCTCGGCGCGACGGGCGAGAGCCTGCAGGGCGAGGACCTCGATCAGGGTGCCGGTGCGACCACCGTCCTCGGCGGCGATGCGCAGCCGGTCGAGCAGGGCGGACGCGCCCGCGTCGTGCTGGTGCAGGAGGATCCGGGCCAGCGTCACGTGCTCGTACTCGCGGACGTAGGACAGCTCGTCGTCGACCGTGAGGCCCTGCGCGCGGGCCCAGTCGAGCGCCTCGGGCACGCGCCCCTGTGCCAGCAGCATCCGCGCCCGCTGGGCGGGCACTGGTCGCACGTTGGGGGAGAAGTCCCCGATGTAGACCCGCTCGGCCTCCTCGAGCAGGGCGACCGCCTCGTCGAGATCGCCCTGCGCCTCGTGGAGGCGGGCGCGGGCCACCCGCCATCGGTAGGGGAACTGGGGCAGGCCGAGGCGTTCCCCCAGCGCGTCCGCGCGCGCCAGGTGGGCTGCGGTCGTCTCGAGGTCGTCACGCTCGAGGGCGATCTGGCTCAGGCCGACGACCATGTCGGCGGTGCCCCGCAGCGGCCCGTCGACCTCGTGCTCGGCGGCGAGCCGAAGGGCGTCCTCGAAGGTGCGCTGGGCGTCACCGAGGCGTCCCTGGGTGATCCGGAGGTCGGCCAGGGTGATCGAGCAGCCGAGCACGTCCGCGATGTTCCCGGCGCGCTCCAGTCCCGCGACGGCGACGGAGTAGCCCCGGTGTGCGGCCTCGAGGTCTCCACCACTCCACGAGGCGAGCCCCGAGAGGGCCGACGCGGCCGCGACCGTGAGGTCGTCGCCCGGGGCGGCCCTGGCGATCGCGAGGTCGGCGTGGACGACGGTGCCGGCCGGGTCACCGGCGACGAGCGCCAGCGCGGCCCGGTAGGTCTCGATCGCCCCCGGGAGCCGGGCCAGCTCGGTCTCCTCCAGCACCACCACGTCTGCCGGCGGATCGGCCAGCAGACGCTCCACGTCGTCGAGCCGGGCGGGGACGGTCTCGAGCTCACCGCTCGACATCAGGGTGCCGATGAACCCGACGGCGAGCACCGGTCGGCGCAGCACCACGTCGTCGGGGATGGCGTCGACCCAGGCCCGGACGGTGGCCTCGCGACGCTCGCGCAGCAGGCCGATCACGGAGCGTTCGATGACGTCGGCCGCGCTCTCCACGTCACCGGCCGCGAGGGCGTGCCGGACCGCCGGCACGGGCTCGCCCTCCGCGTCGAACCACGTGGCGGCTCGGCGGTGCAGGGCGGGCAGGTCGTCGGGTCGCTCCTCGAGCAGATGTGCCCGCAGGACGTCGGCGAACAGGTGGTGGTAGCGGTACCAGTGGCGAGCGTCGTCGAGGGGCACGACGAACAGGTTCGCCCGCTCCAGCGACTCGAGCGCGGCCCTCCCGCCTGTCCCGCCGGTCACGGCGTCGCACAGGGAGCCGCTGAGGCGCTCGAGGACCGAGGTGTCGAGCAGGAACCGACGTACGTCGTCGGGCTGACGGGCGAGCACCTCCTCGACGAGGTAGTCGACGACGTAGCGGTCGTCACCGGCGAAGCCGGCGATGAAGCCGGTTGGATCGTCCCTCCCGTCGAGCGAGAGCGCCGCCAGCTGGAGGGCGGCGATCCAGCCCTCCGTGCGGCCCTCGAGCGCGGCGATGTCGGCCGGCGTCAGCCCCAGCGCCGCGACCTCGTTCAGGTACGCCGCCACCTCGACGAGCGTGAAGCGGAGGTCCGCCGCCCGGATCTCGACCAGCTCACCGCGGGCCCGGAGGCGTGCCAGCGGCACCGCCGGGTCGGCACGCGTGCTGATCACCACCTGGACGCGGGGTGGCAGGTGCTCCAGCAGGAACGCCACGTCGTCCGCGATGCCGGGGCCGTCGGCGAGGTGGTAGTCGTCGAGGATCAGGTCGAGACCCTCCGGCAGTGTGCTGAGCTCGTTGAGCACCGTGGTCACGACGGTCGCGATCGCCGGACGGGCGCCCTCCAACAGCGGTAGCGCGGCGGACCCCACGCCGGGCGCCGCCTGGTCCAGAGCGGTGACGACGTAGGTCCAGAACAGGCCGGGCTCCTGCTCGGTCTCCTCCAGGGACACCCACGCGACGGGGCGCCCGTCGGCAGCGGCCGCGTCGGCCCGCGCAGCGAGCACCGTGGTCTTGCCGAACCCCGGAGGCGCGGAGATGAGCGTCAGCCGCGTGTGCGCGGTGGCGTCGGGGCGTTCGGCGAGCCGGGGCCGCGGCACCAGCCCGCGACGCGGAGGCGGGATGAAGAGCTTGGTCCGGACCAAGGGACTCGGCACAGCCGCTCCCGTCACTCGTCTCCGCAGGCGATCGCACCGACCCTAGAGCACGAGGAAGGGTTCGAGCAGGCCGCCGTGCGCCGCATGGGCGAGCGCGACGGCGTCGTCCTCCGGCAGGTCGAGCACGCGGACGTGCTGACGGCCGCCGGCGGTCGTGGCGACCAGGTCGGCGAGGCCCGCCCGGCGCTGGAACCACGTGGACCGCAGGTTCCAGCCGATCACCGACCCGGTGGCCAGGGCCTCGCGGCGGCGGGTGAGGCTGCCCGAGCGAGCCACGAGATGACCGTCGACCAGGGCGTGCCCCAACCCGCGGGCACGGTCGATGGCCAGGACCACGCCGGCGCCGAGGGCCACGAGGGCGACCACCACGAACCACGCGGAGAGGTAGTACGCCGCCAGCGCGGCCGCCACCGCCACGGCAGCGGCCGGCACGAGCGACCGCGTCCACCGCCGGCGGACCGCCCGGGAGCCGTGGGGGACCAGTGCGACGGTGATCGGGCCGCCGCCGCGGAGGACCTCGGCCGCAACGCGGTCGACCTCGCGCCGCGGTGCAGGCGGGACGAGCACGGAGCTGCCCTGCTGCTTCTTTCCCAGGCCCGTGACGATCGCCGAGAGCCTGGCGCCACCGGCCAGCCGGAGGCTGAGCGGCTCGCCGATGCTGACGCCGGAGACGCGGGCGTCGTCGAGGCTGGTCTCACGAGTGGTGAACAGGCCCCGGCGCAGGTGCCAGGAGCCGTCGTCGGCGGTCTGGCTGAGGACGAAGCCGAAGTTGGTGACCAGGTAGCCCACCACTGCCAGGACGCAGAGCACCACCACGACCGTCGCCAGACCGCCCAGGACCAGCACCGTCACGCCGAGCCGCTGGAGCTCGTGCTCGTCGATCGTCGGCGCCCACTCGACGGTGCGGAAGGCCTGGGCCACGAGGCCGAGGGCGGCACCGGCGATGACCACCCCCGCCGACGTCAGGGGCGCGAAGCGGACCCAGCTGAGGTCGAGGGTGAGCACGATCCGGCGGTGCGTCGCCCGCTCGATCCCGTCGTCGGTCCCGTCGTCGGGCGCGGCCGACACCCGCAGCAGGCGTGAGCGCAGCTGAGCCGCGGCTGCCACGGACAGGCCGTCGAGGACGAGCCTCCCGTCACCTTTCTCGCTGCTCTGTCCGGTCCCGACGCGTACGGTGACGAGGCCGAGGGCGCGGTGGATCGGCGAGGCCGTGAGGTCGACGGTGCGGACCCGGTCGAGCGGCGTCGAGACGACGCGCTTGTTGAGCAGACCGCTGCGCACCTCGACCCGGCCCGACGTGAGGCGGTAGCTCGTGGTGACGTAGCGCAGGAGGCCGAGCCCGACCGGGATCGCGACGCCGATCAGTCCCCAGTAGCCGCCCTCCGTCCCGCGGTTGAAGAGCAGGAGCCCGATCAGCACCGGCAGGAAGCGGACGACCTCCCGGACCGGGTGCACGAGCAGCATCCTGCGGTCGAGCCGATGCCACCCCAGGACGTCGTCGATCGGGTCCATCAGGTCGCGTCCCCGGGGACCGAGTCGGCCATCCGCGTGAGGTCCTCGACGATCGCCAGCGCGCGGTCGCGGTCGAGCCCCTCGATGGTCAGCGCACCGGCGGACGACGCCGTCGTGACCCGGACGGTCGAGAGGTGGAACAGCCGCGAGACCGCGCCCTCGCGATGGTCGACCGTCTGGACCCGCGACATCGGGGCGATCCGGCGTTCGCGCGCCCACCAACCGGTCTGGGTGTAGACCGCGGTGTCGGTGACCTCCCAGCGGTGCACCAGGTAGCGCCACTGCGGCACCAGGACGGCGTACGCCAGGAGCACCGCGGCGACCGCCCACAGGACCCACCCGGGCAGGTCGAACCAGTTCCACGGCCCGGTGGCGAGGTAGAGGACGACGACGATGCCGAGGCCACGCAGCGCGTCGGTGGTGACCCACATCAGGCGTGCCCGCGGGCTGACCCGCTCGCTCGGCGGACGCAGGCGCCGGACGATGCCGTCGGGCTCGGGTGTGGACATCAGTCCTTGAGCTCGCAGATGACGGCGCCGTTGGTGACGGTCGCGCCGACCTCCGCCTGCAGCGCGGTCACGGTGCCGGCCTTGTGGGCCTTGAGAGGCTGCTCCATCTTCATGGCCTCGAGCACGACGATCACGTCGCCCTCGGCCACGACCTGGCCCTCCTCGACGGTCACCTTCACGATCGTGCCCTGCATCGGGCTGGTCACGGCGTCACCACCGGCCGCGGCACCCGCCTTCTTCCCGGCCGACCGCTTGGGCTTCTTCGCACCTCCGGCGGGCCCGGCCGTGGCGACCGAACCGAGGCCACCGGGCAGCGACACCTCGAGCCGGCGGCCGCCCACCTCGACCACGACGGTCTGCCGCTCCTCGGGCTCGGCGCCCTCGGCCGGGGCGCCGGCGTAGGGCGTGATCTGGTTGTCGAACTCGGTCTCGATCCACGACGTGTAGATGCCGAAGTGGCCGTCGGTGTCGGAGCCCTCACCGATGTAGGCCGGGTCGTCGACGACCGCGCGGTGGAACGGCACGACCGTGGGCATCCCGTCGACCACGAACTCCGCGAGCGCCCGGCGCGAGCGTTCGAGGGCCTGGGTCCGGTCGCGGCCGGTGACGATCACCTTGGCGATCAGCGAGTCGAACGCACCGGGGATCGTCTCGCCGGCGACGTAGCCGCCGTCGACGCGGACGCCGGGCCCGCTCGGCGGCTCCCACCGCGACAGCGTGCCGGGAGCGGGCATGAAGTTGTTGCCGCCGTCCTCGGCGTTGATGCGGAACTCGATCGAGTGGCCGTCGACGACCGGGTCGTCGTACCCGAGCTCCTCGCCCGCGGCGATCCGGAACATCTCGCGCACCAGGTCGAGGCCGGTGACCTCCTCCGAGACGGGGTGCTCCACCTGGAGCCGGGTGTTGACCTCGAGGAAGCTGATCGTGCCGTCCTGGCCGACCAGGAACTCGCAGGTGCCGGCGCCGACGTAGTGCGCCTCGCGCAGGATGGCCTTGGACGCCTCGTACAGCCGCGTCACCTGGGCCTCGCTCAGGAAGGGTGCCGGGGCCTCCTCGACGAGCTTCTGGTGCCGGCGCTGGAGCGAGCAGTCGCGGGTGGAGACGACCACGACGTTGCCGTGCTGGTCGGCCAGGCACTGGGTCTCGACGTGGCGCGGCTTGTCGAGGTACTTCTCCACGAAGCACTCGCCACGCCCGAACGCGCTGACCGCCTCGCGCACCGCCGACTCGAAGAGGTCGGCGACCTCGTCCATCTGCCGGGCCACCTTGAGGCCGCGTCCGCCACCACCGAAGGCCGCCTTGATGGCGATCGGCAGGCCGTGCTCCTCGGCGAACGCGACCACCTCCGACGCGTCCTCCACGGGGTCCTGGGTGCCGGCGACCAGGGGTGCGCCGACCTTCTCGGCGATGTGGCGCGCCTTGACCTTGTCACCCAGGCTCTCGATCGCCTCGGGCGGCGGGCCGATCCAGACCAGGCCGGCGTCGATCACGGCCTGGGCGAAGGCGCGGTTCTCGGCCAGGAAGCCGTAGCCGGGGTGGACGGAGTCGGCGCCGGAGTCGACGGCGACCTTCACGATCTTGGCGATGTCGAGGTAGGAGTCGGCCGGAGTGGCGCCACCCAGGCTGTGGGCCTCGTCGGCGAGCCGGACGAAGAGCGCGTCGCGGTCGGGGTCGGCGTAGACCGCGACGCTGCCGATGCCGGCGTCCTTGCAGGCGCGGATCACGCGGACGGCGATCTCGCCGCGGTTCGCGATCAGGACCTTCTGCAGCGGCTTCACATCGGGCAAGGCGCAACTCCTGGTTCGGGGCCTGGGTCGGGTTCCGACTCCGCCGTGCACACTATCGCCGTCCGCCCCGGCAGGCATGTCGCGGTCACGACGCCGGGCTCAGAACCCGATCTCGTGGGTGAGGAGGCGGACCTGGTAGTCGAACCACGCGTCGTAGTCGTGCACGGCGTTGGTGAGACGGCCGAACAGCTCGAAGCTGACCAGCCCGAACAGGCAGGCCCACGCATGCATGCCGCGGGCCATCAGCGCCGGAGGCACGCCCTCGAAGCCGGGCGTGGCGACGACACCCTCCAGGTCGGCCCGGGTGGCGGCCGGGAGACGCTCGTGGGGGAGCGGTGCGACCACGCCGCGCTCGACGGCGTCGCGCAGGATCGCCGTCATCACGACCACCGTCCGCGACGCCGGCCCGACGGTGTCCTGGGGGGCGGCGTAGCCGGGGACGGGCGTGCCGTAGAGCAGCGCGTACTCGGCGGGGTGGCTCCTGCTCCAGTCGCGGATGGCGTGGCAGGTCGCATGCCACCGAGCGCGCAGGTCGGTCCGACGTACGGCGGCCTCCGCCCGCTCGGTCGCCTCGCCCAGGTCGTCGTAGGCATCGATGATCAGAGCCGTCAGCAGGGCGTCGCGGCTGTCGAAGTAGCGGTAGACGGCCGAGGAGACCATGCCGAGCTCGCGCGCCACCGACCGCAGCGACAGGTTCGCGCCGTCCGTGGCGAGGTGCGCTCGCGCGACCCGCTTGAGGTCCTCGATCGTCTGGGCTCGAGCCAGGGCTCGGGTACCGGTGGGGCGTGAAGGCATGCCGACAGTGTGGCACAGAAATGTGAGCAGTGCTCTTGCAATCTCAACAGAAGTGAGCAATGCTCTGAAAAGAGAGCACCGTTCACATCACTGGAGGAAGCAATCATGGACACCCACCTCGTCGTCGGAGCCGGACCGGTCGGGACGGCTGTGGCACACCGCCTGCTGGCCGACGGTCACCACGTGCGGGTCGTCACCCGGAGCGGTAGCGGTCCCGAGCAGGCCGAGCGGGTCAGCTCCGATGCCGCCGACGGAGCGAGGCTGGCCGAGCTCGCGGACGGTGCGGTCGCGATCTACAACTGCGTGAACCCGACGTACTCCCGCTGGGAGCAGGACTGGCCGCCCGTCGCCGCCGCGCTGCTCGGGGCCGCCGAGTCGAGCGGGGCAGTGCTGGCGACCGTGGGCAACCTCTACGGCTACGGCCGGGTCGACGCGCCGATGACCGAGCAGACGCCATTGGCCGCGACGGGCCACAAGGGCCGCGTCCGCAACGCGATGTGGCGGGACGCCCTCGCTGCGCACGAGGCCGGTCGGATCAGGACCTTCGAGGTCCGCGGCAGCGACTATCTCGGCGGTAACTCGATGCTCTCCTACGTCGTGACGCCCGCCTTGCGGAAGGGTCGGCGGGCGTTCGTGCCCGCCGACCTGGACGTCCCGCACACCTGGACCTGTACCGAGGACGTCGCGGCACTCCTGGTCACCGGCGTGTACGACGAGCGGGCGTGGGGCCGCGCCTGGCACGTGCCCAGCAACGACCCGCTCAGCATCCGCGCACTCACCGCCATCGCGGCCGAGCAGCTCGGCGTCACCCCGAAGCTGTCGAGCATGCCCTACGCCGTGCTGTGGGCCGCCGGGCTGGTCAACCCGATGGCCAAGGAGCTGCGGGAGACCCAGCACCAGTTCCGGCGCCCGTTCGTGCTCGACTCGACCGCAGCCCGGGAGACCTTCGGGCTGGTGCCGACTCCGATGGACGAGGCCGTCCGGATCGACCTCGCGGCGGGGGCGCCCACCGGCGTCAAGGCCTGACGCCGGCGGGCGGCACCCAGCGGCGCTAGCCGAGCCGCTCGGCCCGGTGGAGAAGGACGTGCGCCTGGACGACCAGGTGCGCGGCCTTGCCGTGACCGACCCCGTGTCCGGCCGCGGCCCGCGCCAGCTCGGCCTTCATCTGGGTCGCCAGCGCGTCGCGCGCGTCGGCGATCCGGGTCAGCGCTGCCTCGGTCGCGTCGTAGGCCGCGTCATGGCCGGGCGAGCCACCCGCGAGGGCGCGCGAGTCGGCGATGAGCGTCGCCGTGGCGAGCGGACCGACCGCGGAGTTGATCGCCTGGTAGGCCCGGGCGAGCCCCTCGGTGGACCGCAGCGCGTGGCTCGGGTGCGCGAGCACCTGCGAGATCACTCGTCCGTCGGTCGCGTAGTCGTCGCTGAGGCCGAGCAGGTGGAGCATGGTCGGACGCAGGTCGACCTCCTCCACCCAGGTCCCGCGCCTCGACGCCTCCGGAACGGTGCGCGTCGAGTTCGGGTCGGAGGCCTCGTTGCTCTGCTCGGGCGTCGGCCCGTCGATCCCGAGAGCGGCCACGCCCGGCCCGGCGAACGACGACCAGGTGACGTCGATGTTCGGTGAGTAGTAGCCGTGGTTCCAGGCGAAGCCGGAGTTGATCGACGTGTTCGGCCCGGTGGTCGAGAAGAACCAGTCAGGCACCGGGAACATCGTGTACGACGGCTTGCGGAGCGGGTCGGCGGTCTGCATGTGCAGGATCCGCTCCTCCACTCCGCCGGCCTGGTACTTCACGATCTGCTGGTTCGTCTCGCCGCTGTAGGCGTTGTCACCCCGCATCGCCGCGGTGTCGCGCTCGAGCTGGCGCAGCGTCGGGTCGTCGAGCCCGGGCTGGCCGTGGGCGTAGATCGAGGCGCCCTGCGGCTCCACGTCGTACGTCGTGCCGGCGCTGGCCGTCGTCGAGAGCAGGCCCTTGACGTTGGCCTGGAGCTCGCCGAGGGTGCCGGCCGGGTAGCTGCAGTAGTTGCCGGCCGTGCCGTCGCAGGTGGCGGGGGTCGGCTTCAGGGCACGCGCCGCATTGGCGCCCGCGAACTGGTCGTTCTCCTCGGCGCTGATCACGAACAGCGTGTTGGACGAGGTGATCCCGTCGGCGGCGAGGCGCTGGAAGAACGTCGCGAACGCCGCGTCGTAGGCCTTGCCGTTCTCCTCGTAGCACGCGTCACCGGGGCCGATCGGCTTGCCCGAGCCGGTCGCGGTGGCCGTCGTGCACGGGCCGTGGTCGAAAGCCTTCCGCTCGTGCAGGTCGGAGATGTAGCCGTAGGTGACCGGGACGCCGCTCTCCTGGAGGTCGGCCATCACTGCCAGCGACTGCGACGCCGTGGGGTTGAAGCCGGGGAAGCCGGCCTTGCCGCTGAAGGGCTCCTTGAGCGGGTTGCCGTCGAGGTCGACCAGGTCACCGTTGGCGTCGGTGACCTGGTAGCCGTGACGCGTCACGTCCGGCGTGCCGGCACCGAGCTGCGGCCCGACGTACTTGGCCCCGAAGAGCGCCTGGTGGCCGCTGTAGCCGCCGGGTTCGGTGGGCAGGGAGTCGGTGACGGCCGAGGGGGACGGCGACGTCTGGCCGAACTTCACCGCCTTCGCCGTCGCGCAGAACGCCGAGCCCTGCGCGCAGTGGACCGCCTCGCCGATGTAGTCGGCGACCTCGGCGTCCTTGAAGCTGTCGGGGTCGGCGTTGTACTGCGCGACCTCGGGCGACCCCGCCCCGAAGATCGTCGGCAGGTCGACCTTGGCGTTCTCGAGGACCATGTTGGCGGTGGAGAAGTCACCGACGTCGCAGCCGGCGCGGGTGAAGGGCACCCACGGGGCCGGCGTGGTCCGGTCGGGCGAGCCCCCGCCGGACGGGGTGTCGCTGTAGACCATCGACGGGGTGCTGTCGTGACCGGTGGTGGGCGTGGCGGCGGTGTCGGCGAACGGGCTGGTCCAGTAGGCGAACGACGCGGCCGGGTCCGTGGTGCCGTCGGGGTTGTAGCCCTTGTAGCTGTTGGACAGCGGCTGGCCGTGCCGGTCGCCGTACAGGCCCGTGTAGATCGACAGGCTGTCGTCGGCCGTGTGGGCGATCATCGGCGTGTGCGTGTTGGAGAGGATCGCGCCGTGCTGCTCCAGGAAGCTCATCAGGTGCGGCATCCGCTCGAGGTCCGACGGCACGTTCGGGTTGTCGCGCCCGAAGTGGACGTTGTCGAAGACGATGTTGACGACGTGCGAGATGCCGTGGCCGAGGCGGCACGACGACGGGTGTGCAGGGGTCGCCTGCACGGCTGAGAAGGCCCCGGTGAGGGCCGGGAGGACGAGGGCGCCGGCGACCAGGCCGCCGCCTGCGGCGCCGGCGATCAGGCGCCTCCTCCGGAGGTGGGTGCGTTGCGACATACCGAGCTGCTCCTTACCGAGTGGGGAGAGTTGTCCGCCCACCGACATTGCCACCACCGGCCCGCGTCGTCACCCCCCTGCGGTTGAACTCCTGGTGACCGGGTCCCGGCCCCGTGGTTGCATGGCCCCATGCGGGCGATGGACGAGCTGCGGGACGCGTTGCCCGACGGCGTGGTGGTCACCGACCCCGCCGCCGTGGAGAAGTACCGGCACGACTGGTCGCGCGACCCCTCGGCCGGCACGCCCGTCGCGGTGGTCCGTGCCGAGGACGCGGCACAGGTGCAGACGGCGGTGCGCTGGGCCGCTACCCACCGCGTGCCCGTCGTGCCCCGTGGCGCCGGGAGCGGGCTGTCGGGAGGGTCCAGCGCCGTCGACGGCGGGATCGTGCTCAGCCTCGAGCGGATGGACGCGATCGAGATCGACACGTCGTGCCAGGTCGCCGTCGTCGAGCCGGGGGCGTTCAACAAGGACGTGAAGGCTGCGGCCGCCGAGGACGGCCTGTGGTACCCGCCCGACCCCTCGTCGTACGAGATCTGCTCGATCGGCGGCAACGTCGCCACCAACGCCGGCGGCCTGTGCTGCGTGAAGTACGGCGTGACCACCGACTACGTGCTCGGTCTCGACGTCGTCCTCGCCGACGGCACGCTGGTCACCCTCGGCGGGAAGCGGATCAAGGACGTCGCCGGGCTGAGCCTGCTCAAGCTGTTCGTCGGCAGCGAGGGGACGCTCGGGATCGTGACCCGGGCGATCCTGCGGCTGGTGCCGGCGCAGGCCGCGCGATCGACGCTGGTCGCCACCTTCCCGACCGTGCACGCCGCCGCCGACGCGGTCGTCGCGATGCGCTCCACGATGCGACCCTGCCTGTGCGAGCTGATGGACCGGGCCTCGGTCAACGCGGTCGAGGACTACCGGTCCATGGGTCTCGACCGCAGCGCCGGCGCCCTGCTCATCGTGCAGTCGGACGCTCCCGGTGAGTCACGCTCGGCCGAGCTGGCCACGATGCACGCGGCGTGCGTCGCGGCGGGTGCGGTGGAGTGCTTCACCACCGACGACCCCGACGAGGGCGAGCTGTTCGTGCAGGCCCGCCGAATGTCGTTCCCCGCCCTCGAGGCCCGGGGGTCGCTGCTGCTCGAGGACGTCGGCGTGCCGGTGCCGTTGCTGCCGGACCTCCTCGACGCGATCGGCCGGGTGGCCGCGGCTCACGACGTCGAGATCCCGGTGGTCGCGCACGCCGGTGACGGCAACACCCACCCCAACATCGTCTACGACCCGACGGACCCCGACGCCGAGCGCCGGGCGCGTGCGGCGTTCGTGGACGTGATGTCGGCAGCGATCGCGCTCGGCGGCACGATCACCGGCGAGCACGGCGTGGGCAAGGCCAAGGCCGGTGCCCTCCCGGCCCAGCTCGGCCCCGACGTGATGGCGCTGACGCGACGGATCAAGGACGCGCTCGACCCCGACGGCATCCTCAATCCCGGCACCATCCTGTGACGGTCGGGTCGCCGGTCGCTCAGGCCGGCTGAGGCTCCCGCAGGGCGTCACTCACGATCTCGACGAGCTCGTCGCGGGTCGGGCCGGGCGCGTACGACGGACGCCAGCCGCCGGCGTACACGTCGCGGGCCATCGGCTCGGCCCCCCGCAGCGACGCGGGCAGTGCGGCCATCGACAGGTAGCCGCCCGCGTGCTGCATGATCTCGGGCCGCACCTCGGCGGCGGTGAGGATCAGGTCGGACGGCAGGGGAGCCTCGACGTCGATGTCGGAGCCGTTCCAGCGGTCCACGCGCACGGCGTCCATGTGGATGTGGTCGTCGACCCAGGGCTTCATCGTGTCGGCGCTCCAGGCGTCGAAGGCGTGACCGGTCCCGACGAGGTCGGCCGCGTCGTGGTCGAGCAGGCTCAGCAGTGCCTCGCACTGCCAGAGGGTCGTGGTGATGCCGCGACCGAACACGGGCGTCGTGGTGGCGACGCTGTCGCCGACGAAGAACAGCCCGGGCAGCACCAGCTCGCCGTTCGCGTCGCACTGGCTGCGATAGACGTTGAGCAGCGCCCCGCCGGCAAGCACGTCGGTCACCGGCTCGGCGCGCTCCGGGTCGGTCCAGACGTCGAGCCCGGGGATCGCCCGGGCCGCAGCCTCGAAGGCCACGGGGTGCCGCAGTGCGCGCAGCCCGGAGTCGTCGGACCTCCGCACGACGAGCACGGAGAACATGCCGCGCTCGTGGCGGAACACCAGGGACAGGTAGCCGTCGAGGTCCGCCTGCCAGGCGATCGGGTTCGTCATCGGGCCCGGCTCGGCGCCGGACTTCAGCCGGTAGACGCGGTCGACGTAGGCCTGGCCGCACGGGCCGCCGACGCCGGCGCGCTCGGCGAGCCCTCGGGTCGCCCGCCCGGCGCGCCCCGACGCGTCGACGACCAGGTCGGCGGTCACGGGAAGGCCGTCCACGACGACCCCGGCTGCCCGTCCGTGGCGCTCGATCACGCGCTCGACGTGTCCGTGGTGCAGCGTGAAGCCCGGTGTGGCCGTGGCGGCCGTGCGCAGGCAGCGCTCGAAGGTCTCGCGTCGCGAGCGCAGCCCCAGCTGCATCGTCGCGCCGCCGAAGTCCTCGAACTCGATGGCCTCGGCGCCCGCCGCCTGCCACAGCTCGAGGGTCTCGGGCAGCTCCCGCCCGAGCGCCTCCACGACGGTCTGCCGGAAGGCGTGCGCGTGGTGGAACTGCATCACCCCGCGACGCGACCACGTGGCGTCGTCGGTCGGGCCCGGGTCGCGGTCGACGGCCGTCACCCGATGGCCCCGACGGGCCAGAGCGCTCCCCAGGAACAGCCCGGCCGGTCCGGCGCCGATGATCACGATCTGCATGTCTCTTCGTCCCCCTGGTCGATATTCACTACACTGAGGATGCAGCGAATAACCGACACCCGTCAACGGCTTTTCAGGAGGCCCGGTGAGCCAGCCACGGACATACCGCTCGCCCGCGCGGGCGGAGTCCGCCCGACGGACCCGGCGTCGCATCGTCGGGGCCGCACGCGAGCTCTTCGAGACGCGGGGGTACGCCGGCACGACGATCGACGCCGTCGCCGAGTCCGCGGGGGTCAGCCGTCGCACCGTCTTCCTCTCGGTCGGCTCCAAGGCCGAGCTGCTCAAGACCGCCTGGGACTGGAGCGTCGTGGGCGACGACGAGCCGATACCGATGGCCGAGCGCCCGCACGTGCTGGCCATGCAGGAGGTCACCGACCCCGACCTCCTGGTCCGGCTGTGGGTGGAGCAGGTCCTCGGGGTCGCGGAGCGGCTGGCACCCCTCGAGGTCGTGCTCAACCGCGCCGTCGACGCCGATGCCGAGGCTGCGGCTCTCCGCGCCCGGATCGACGCCGAGCGCCGCGGCGGCGCCCTGATGTTCGTCACCCACCTCGCCTCGGCGGGCGGTCTCCGCGACGGCCTCACGGTCGACGAGGCGGCCGACATGTGCTGGATCCTGATGAGCCCGCTGCTCCAGGCCCGGCTCCGCAGCGACCGCGGCTGGAGCCGCGACGCGGTGGCGGACTGGCTGGTCCGGATGGCCTCCGCCTCGCTCCTCGCGGGAGCAGCGGCCGGGTCCTAGGGTGACGGTCATGGCAGAGACCAGGTGGGAGCAGGCGCGGGCTCAGGAGCTGGCCGACGGTCACCGTGGCTACGGGGCCCACTTCGCCCAGCTGATCGCCGACGGCGCCGACGTCGAGGGCGAGGCGCGGCTGGCGGACGCGCTGGCGCCGCGCGGGGCGCGGATCCTCGACGCAGGGTCGGGGATGGGCCGGGTCGGTGACGCCCTGGCCCGCCGGGGTCACCACGTGGTGGCGGTCGACTTCGACCCGGAGGTCATCGAGCAGTCGCGGAGCACGTTCCCCGACCTGCCGGTGGTCAGCTCGCGACTCGACGACCTCCGGCCCGAGGACCTGTCCGCGGCCGGTCACCCCACGTCGTACGACCTGGTGGTGTGTGTCGGCAACGTGATGGTGCTGCTGGCGCCCGACACCGAGCGCGCCGTCCTGGCCAACCTGGCCGCGCTGATGACCGACGACGCCCGGCTGCTGGTCGGCTTCCACCTGCGTGACGCGCCGGCGCCGACGGCGCGGCACTACCCCGTCGACGAGTTCGTCGCCGACTGCGCTGCCGTCGGGCTGGAGGTGGAGCACGTCTTCGCCGGGTACGACCTCCGGCCGTTCACCGAGGACGGCGACTACGCGGTGCACGTGGTTCGTCGCGTGCCGAGCGATGGTTAGCGATCGTTAACCAACGCCGCTAGCATGGCCGCCATGACGTACGAGCTGTCGCGCGAGCACGAGGAGTTCCGGCGCAGTGTCCGCGACTTCGCCGAGGCCGAGATCGCACCCCATGCCGCGCAGTGGGACCGCGACCACCACTTCCCGACCGACGTGGTCCAGCAGATGGGCAAGCTCGGGCTGATGGGCCTGACCGCCCCGGAGGAGTACGGCGGCGCCGGCGAGCACGGCGACTTCACCAGCCTCTGCGTCGCGATCGAGGAGATCGGCCGCGTCGACCAGTCGCTGGGCATCACCCTCGAGGCCGCGGTCGGTCTCGGCATCAACCCGATCCAGACCTACGGCACCGACGAGCAGAAGGCGCAGTGGCTGCCGGACCTCGTGGCCGGCCACGCGCTGGCGGGCTTCGGCCTGACGGAGCCCGGCGCCGGCTCCGACGCCGGTGCGACACGCACCCGCGCCGACCTGCGCGACGGTGAGTGGGTCGTCAACGGCGCCAAGCAGTTCATCACCAACTCCGGCTCCGACATCACCTCGTGCGTCACGGTCACGGCCCGCACCGGCGAGCGGGCCGCGACGGGCTCGTCGACCGAGACCCGGCCGGAGATCTCGGCCATCATCCTGCCCAGCGGCACGCCCGGGTTCACCGTCGAACCGGCGTACGACAAGCTGGGCTGGCACGCCTCCGACACCCACCCGCTGAGCTTCGACGACTGCCACGTCCCGGAGGGCAACCTGCTGGGCGAGCGCGGCCGCGGCTACGCGCAGTTCCTGGCCACGCTCGACGACGGTCGGGTCGCCATCGCCGCCCTGGCGGTGGGCTGCATCCAGGCCTGCCTCGACGCCTCCCTCCAGTACGCCGGCGAGCGACAGACCTTCGGAGTGCCGATCGGGCGCAAGCAGGGGGTGGCCTTCCAGATCTCCGACCTGGAGGTCATGCTGCGCGCCAGCCGCCTGCTGACCTACTCGGCCGCTGCGATGAAGGACGCCATGCGTGACGGCGGAGGACCCAAGCCCGGCGAGTTCAAGCAGGCCGCGGCGGTCGCCAAGCTCTACGCGACCGAGTCGGCTGTCACCGCGACGCGGATCGCGACCCAGGTCTTCGGCGGCTACGGCTTCATGGAGGAGTACCCCGTCACGCGCTTCTACCGCGACGCGAAGGTGCTCGAGATCGGCGAGGGCACCTCCGAGGTGCAGCGGATGCTGATCGCCCGCGGGCTCGGCCTGCCGGTCGAGTAGCGTCGCGGGGTGCGACTCTTCCGCGACCTCCCCTCGGAGGTGCGGGCGCTGACCGGGGTCGCCTTCATGGTCGCCCTGGGCTTCGGTCTGGTCGCGCCGGCGCTGCCGCTGTTCGCGGCCCAGTTCGGGGTCGGGAGGGCCGCCGCCGGGGCTGTCGTCAGCGTGTTCGCGCTGATGCGGCTGGTGATGGCGCCGTTCGTCGGTCGCCTCGTGAACGCCCTCGGTGAGCGCATGCTGCTCGCCGTCGGGATCGGCGTGGTCGCGGTCAGCAGTGCCCTGGCCGGCCTGTCCCAGTCGTACTGGCAGCTGCTGGTCCTGCGGGGCGCCGGTGGCATCGGCTCCATCATGTTCAGCGTGAGCGCCGCCAGCCTGCTGGTGAGGGTCACCCCGAGCCACCTGCGCGGCCGTGCCCAGGGCGTCTGGGCCGGCGCGTTCCTCATCGGCCTCGTCGCCGGGCCCGCTGTCGGCACGGTGGCGACGTTCTCCCTCCGGCTGCCGTTCTTCCTCTACGCCGGGACGCTGGTCGTCGCCGGCCTGCTCGGGCTCGGTGCGCTGCGACACAGCGAGCTGGCCGCGCGCCAGGCCGACCGCTCCGAGCCGCTGGCCCTGTCCGTCGCGCTCCACAGCCGGGCCTACCTCGCGGCTCTCGCGGCGGCGTTCGCCGGCGAGTTCTCGCTGATCGGCGCCCGGTCGGCGATGGTGCCGCTCTATGTGCGCGACTCGCTCCACCTGTCGGCCAGCTGGGCCTACGCCGCGTTCCTCATCGTCAGCCTGGTCAGCGGGGCTCTCCTGCTGCCGACGGGCAAGGTGGCGGACACGGTCGGCCGCCGCCCGGTGATCATCGTCGGCCTGGTCGTCGGAGCGGTGGCCTTCCTGCTGCTCCCGGGGCTGCCGGCGATCGCCGGTCTCGTGGTCGCGACGGGGCTGATCGGCGTGGCCGCAGCGTCCGACTCGGTCGCCCCGGGGGCGATGATGGGCGACGTCGTGGCCGGCCGGGGTGGCACCGTCGTCGCGGTCTTCCAGATGGCCGGCGACCTGGGTCTGGTCCTCGGCCCCGTCGTGACCGGGCTGGTGGCCGACGCCGCCGGGTACCCGCCGGCGTTCGTCGTGTGCGCCGTCGTGTGCGTCCTGCCGGTGTTCGTCGTCCTCGCCGCACCCGAGACCCTGCTGCCCGAACGGTCGGCCACCGCCGTGTCCGTGGACGACGCGGCCCGCGACGCGACCTGACCGGTGACCGGCCGCAACCTCCCGGCCGTGGCGCGCGTCTTACCTCCGTGGTGGCGGCGAGGCGGCGTTCGACGGGGATGTGCGCGAGTGCGACCGTCCTGCTCGCGGTGGTCACCGCGTGCGGGTCGGACCGGTCCACTCCGGCACTGGCGTCGCCTCCCGCCCACCACGCCACCGGCGCCCCCCGCGCCCGCTGATACCCGAATCCGCCCTCCGCTTCCCTAGACTGCTGGACGTGCCGCGCCTGCCTCACGTGTTCGTCGAGATCGGGCGCTTCATGGTCACCGGCGGACTGTCGACCATCGTCTCGTTCACGGTCTTCAACTTCCTGGCCCACGGCCTCTACCTGACCAGCGACCCCTGGCTCGGCGCCCAGCCGATCACGGCCTTCATCCTGGCCAGCCTCGTCGGCATGGTCGTCAGCTATCGGCTGAGCCGGTACTGGACCTTCCGGCACCGGCCTCCGGTGCACGCCGACGGCGGGCGTACGGCGTTCTTCGTGATCAACCTGGTCACGATGCCGCTGTCGATCTTCTGCCTGTGGTTCAGCCGGCACATCCTCCACCTGACCGACCCCGTGGCCGACAACATCGCCGGCAACGTCGTGGGTGCCCTGCTCGGCCAGGCGGCACGCTTCTACCTGTTCCGCCGCTTCGTGTTCCGCAAGCCGGTCGACGTGGTCGAGCTGGTCCGCCCCCACGAGCCGATGCACCTGCAGGTCGACCCCGACACCGCCTCGAAGTCCGGCGCCTGACGGGTCAGGCCCAGAGGTCGGTCCAGTCGTGGCCGAGCTCGGCCAGCAGGTCGCGGAGCAGCGGCAGGCTCAGGCCGACGACGTTGTGGTGGTCGCCCTCGATCCCGGTCACGAACGCGCCGCCGAGGCCGTCCACCGTGAACGCTCCCGCGACGTGGAGCGGCTCACCCGTCGCGACGTACGCCTCGATCTCGGCATCGGTCACCGCGGCGAAGTGCACCACCGTCGAGGCGGTGGCCGCGGCCCGGATTGCCGCCCGGGTGTCACGCAGGCAGTGCCCGGTGTGGAGGACGCCGGAGCGGCCGCGCATCGCCTGCCAGCGGCGAACGGCGTCGGCGGCGTCGACCGGCTTGCCCAGCGGCTCACCGTCGAGCTCGAGGACCGAGTCGCAGCCCAGGACCAGCGCACCGTCGGTGATCTCGTCTGCCACCGCGTCGCACTTCAGCCCGGCCAGCCGCAGCGCGAGGTCGGCGGGTGCCAGCCCGGTCACCACCGACTCGTCGACACCCGAGACCACCACGGAGGGGTGGACGCCGGCGGAGCGGAGCGTCGCGAGCCGGGCGGGGGAGGCCGAGGCGAGCACGAGGGCGGTCATGGGTGCATTGTCACCGACGGTTACCCTTCCCCGGTGTCCGACGCCGTTCCCGCACCGCACGGTGGCTCGCCGTCGATCCTGCAGCCCGACTACTGGTGGTACCGCGCCCGCTCGGAGATGCTGCGGAGCGTCCTCGGCCCCTACGTCGGTGAGGCCCGGAGCCTTCTCGACGTCGGCAGCGCCGACGGTCCCAGCGTGGGCTGGCTGACCGCACCCGACAAGGTGTCGCTCGACCTCGACCCGCGCGGCCTGCGGCCGCCCAACGGCGTGTGTGGCTCGCTGCTCGCCCTGCCCTTCGCCGACGCCAGCTTCGAGGTGGTGAGCGCCTTCGACGTGATCGAGCACTGCGAGCCCGAGCGCGACGCCCTCCTCGAGCTCCACCGGGTGCTCGAGCCGGGTGGGCGCCTGCTCGCGTCGGTGCCGGCGTACCAGTGGGCCTGGAGCGACCACGACGTCGCCAACGGCCACCACCGGCGCTACACCCGGCCGCGCGCCGTGGCGGCGCTCGAGGACGCCGGCTTCGAGGTACGCCGCGCGACGTACGGCTTCGCGGGCGTCTTCCCGATGTTCGTGGCCGAGCGAGCCGTCCGCGCGGCCCGTCACCGGTTCGCCCGGCGTACGCACCGGCCGGCCGACGTGGTCGACGTGCCTCCGGTCGGGCCGGCCCTCGAGCGGATGCTGCTCGGTCTGTGCCGGCTCGACGAACGCGTGCTGACCCACCGGGACCTGCCGTTCGGCTCCTCGGTGTTCCTGGCGGCGGTCAGGCCGTGACCCCGACGCGGCGCCGGGAGGCGCTGTGGATGGGCGCCGCCGCGGTGACCGTCGCGCTCGGCCTTGCGGGGCTCCTGCTCCACAACGGGCGCTACTACTGGAACGGCGACACTCCAGCGGCGTACTACGGCTGGTGGTACCACCTCGGCGACCTCGTGCGACACGGACGGTGGAGCACGCTCGACCCCCATGCCTGGAAGGCGGGCAACCTGGCTGCCGAGGGGCAGTGGGCCCTGTGGAGCCCGCTCGTGATCGGGCTCGGCCTGCTCACGACCGTGGTGCAGCAGGCCATGGCGTTCGCCACGGTGGTCAAGATCGGGGTCGCCGTCGGCGGTGCGCTCGGCGTCTTCCGGCTCGCGCGGTCCTACGGTGCGGCGGCCCCGGCGTCCTACGTCGCCGCGGTCGCGGCCCCGATGGGCGGCATGACCCAGTACCTCGACCTCCCGTCGTGGTGGGCCGGCCAGCTGATCTGGGCGCTCACGCCGTGGGTCTGGTGGGCCGTCCGGCGTACCACCGTGCGGGGAGCCAACCCCCTCCCCGCGCTCGTGCTGGGCTATCTCCTGGTCACCGTCGGCTATGTCTACGGCACGATCATGCTGATCGTCGTCCTGCTGGCCTGCCTGGTCGACACCCGCGTGGCGCGCGACGCGCGCGCCGCCCTGCGGACGGTCGGGATCGGAGCCCTGCTCGGTCTGGTCGCGGTGACGGTCTACCTGCCGGGCGTGCTCACGTCGCCGGTGACCGCGCGCTCGGAGGAGTTCCGGTTCGGGGGCAAGTTCACCGTCGAGCCGCTGGCGCTGCTCGCCGGGGTGCTGCCGACGTCGGCCGTGCCCAACACCGCCGACCATCTCGCGCCGTACGCCTACCTGGTGTGGTTCCTGCCCGTGATCGCGTGGCTCGACTGGCGCCGGCTGTGGTCCGGCTGGCGACCGATCGCCGGACTGCTCTTCTTCCTGGTCGTCATGCTGCTCATCGTCGACGGGATGGGCCAGGTGGGGCCGTTGCGGTGGCCGCTCCGGCTCCAGCCCTTCCTGGTCGAGGCGGTGGTCGTGGCGGTCGCGGTGACCTGGACCAGGTTCGGACAGCGGCGCCCGTCGCCACGCCGGCTGGCGGTGTCGCTCGGCTGGGTGGCTGTCGCGGCGGCTCTCTCGCTGCGCTGGGCCGACCAGCGGTGGCGCGACCATCTGGTCGCCCTCGCCGTGGTGGCCGCGGGGCTGGTGCTGCTGTGGGTGCTCGTGCGCGCCGGGCGCCCCGTGCGGGCGGCTCTCGCAGCCGGCCTCGTCACGCTGGTCGTCCTGGCGGTGCAGCACGCGGCGTACCCCGACCTTCCCTCGCCGAACCGGTGGGCGCCGACCGACCTCGCCTCCTACCAGACCCCGCTGGCCGGAGCGGTGGGCGACGTGATGCAGGTCGGCGCGTCCGACAACCTGCTGCAGACCGACCCGCCCGGGGACGACCTCCTGCTGGGGTCGGGGTGGTACCTGAACCCGCACTCGGTCCAGAGCACCTACACGACGATCAACTTCCTGAGCTACAAGAACCGCTACTGCGCCTACTACCAGGGCGACACCTGCGCCGAGGCGCTGGCGTCGCTGTTCAGCGTCGAGCCGACCACCGGGCAGCGCCGCGTCGACCTGCTCGGCGTGAGCTCGCTGATGCTGATCAGCCAGGACTTCCCGCGGCATCAGCTCGACCATCCGCCGAGCGGCTGGCGGGTCGCCGCCCGCACCCCGAACACGACCCTGTGGGTACGGAACCACCCGCTGCCGGGAGCCGGTGGCGTGGCCTGGTCGTCGCCCGGCACGCAGGTGTCCGACGTACGGATCACCGACTCCGGTACGTCGTTCCGGGTCGACGCCGTGCCCGCCGACGGGGGCACGGTCGTGCTCAGCCTGCTCGACTGGCCCGGCTACGCCACCGACGTCGGCAGCCTCGCCGACCCGGTGGACGACTACCTGGTCACCGTCCGCCTGCCCGCCTCGGCCGTGGGAAAGGCGGTGCACGTCGACTTCCACCCGCCGGGCTGGGGCGTCGAGGTCGCCGCGTGGGGCCTCGCCGTGGCTCTCGGCGCCGGCTGGTCGGTGCTCCACGCCGTACGACGTCGCCGGGCGCGGGTCGGCTGAGGCCCCAGCCGGGTCTGCGGCCGAACCGGGTCAGCCCCGCGCGCGGAGCGTGAGGACGGTGTGGCCGTCGGCGTTGACGAACGTCAGTACCTCGTGGCTCCCGCTGGTGTCGGAGCGCACCTTGGTGGCCCTGGCCAGGGCACGGCGTACCTGTGAACCGGGGCAGCCGGGACGGATCCTGGTCACGGACGTCTGGAACGAGAAGGTGTGCACGATCGACAGCGAGTAGCTGCCCAGCGCCAGGTGGCAGCGGACCGTCTCGACCGTGCCGGCACCGAACCGGATCGTGCTCGCCGGCACCGGTCGTTGGTGCACCACGGGCGTCCAGGAGTGCTCCTGCACCCGCGAGGGCAGCTGTGTGTCGACGACCTGGTGGACCATCTGTCCGGCTCGCTCGTGCACGAACCGGTACGCCAGACCGCCCCCGCCGAACACCAGAGCCAGCAGGACGGCCACCATCACCAGGAGCTTCACGACGCGCAGGCTAGCCGCGGACCCGACGCCCGGCGGCCCATTCGCTCAGGTCGTGCCGATCTGCGGGGTCGTGTGCCGCACACCGCGCACTGGCGCTGGGTCCCGACCCCGACCGGAAGCCGGCGCCCCGCCCGGCCTACGGCTTCCGACGGCCGAACATGCGGCCCAACCGCGCCGCCATCGATCTCCCGGGCTTGACGTCGACGAGGGTCGACCCCTCGGGGAGGGGGAGGTTCGCCGCCTCCTCCACGGAGAGCCTCGTGCAGACGTAGGTGGTGTAGATCGAGCCGATGTAGTCGGCATCGACGAACCGGGTCCCCTCCGCCGTCTGGACGACGAGGCCGTCGAAGACCGACACCTTCTCGTCGACCAGCACGGCGTGGACCGTGGCGAACGCGTGGCCGTCGCTCGTCTGCACCGCCGTGCCCGGCTGGAGTGCTGTGTAGGCGATCGGGTGGTCGGACGAGTCAGGCATGGCGCAAGCGTACGGCGGCCGAGGGGTCGGTCGGGGCGTCGACGGGACCGACTCGCCGCTCGTACCAGCTCCCTGGCTTTCCGCCGAGCTCGGCCGGGTCGGCGGGACCGACGAGGACGAAGCCGGCCTTGACCAGGACCCGCTGCGAGGCCACGTTCGCCTCCGACGTGGCCGCCCGGATCAGGTGCAGTCCGAGGCTCGCCGCCGCGTCCCGGCACAGCTGGTCGACCGTCGCCGTCGCGATGCCACGACCGGCGACGTGCTGGGCGACCCGGTAGCCGAGCACGGCCGAGCCCTCGGTGATGCTCCTCAGGTTGAACCGGCCGATGATCGAGCCGTCGTCCGCGACGAGCACGTAGTACGCGCACTCGCCGGTCTCCTGCTCGGCCAGCGCCTCGGCGTGCAGCTCGGCGAAGCGCTCGAAGTACTCCTGCCCCCGGTCGGAGATCGAGACCGAGAAGTACGAGCGGTTGGCCAGCTCGAAGGCCAGGGCCGCCGCTTCGTGGTCGGCGGTCAACGGCTGGAGCTCCGGCCACCGCGGGGCGGGCACCGTCACGCCGGCCACCCCGTCCTCAGCGGTCGGCGGCTGCTCCACGGCGGCCGACCAGGAGCCAGACGAGGCCGCCGACCAGCAGCGCGGGGAGGACCACCAGCACCAGGAGCGCGACGAGGAACGAGCCGGTCGGCAGCAGGAACTCGGACTCGAGGGGGACTGACATGGCGACATGGTGACACGTGGCCCGGCTCTCCGCGTTCAGCGCGTCTCGCGCACCACGTGGTAGTCGACCAGCAGGTGGCCACTCGGGGAGGCGGTGCTGCGGATCGTCTCGAGCCGGATCGGGGGCAACCGGTCGAGCAGTCGTGCTCCGCTCCCGACGATCGTCGGCGCGATGACGAGCCGGAGCTCATCGACGACTCCGGCAGCGAGCAGCGTCCGGGTGAGCGAGATGCTGGCGTGGACCCCGATGTCGCCGCCCGGCCCATCCTTCAGGCGACGTACGAAGTCGACCACCTCGCCGTCGATCACGCTGGCGCCGGGCCACTCACGGGCCAGCGGCGTCGACGTGGCGACGTACTTGGGGACGGCGTTGATGAAGGAGGCGAAGGGCTCGATCTCGCTGCCCGGCCAGAACTCGGCCCACTCCTCGTAGCTGCGGCGCCCGAGGATCACCGCGTCCTGCGTGGAGATCAGACGTGCACCGTGGGCATCCGTCTCGTCGTCCCACGCGGTGATGAAACGGTCGGGAGCCTCCGCCACGCCGTCGAGGGACACGAAGTGGCTCGCGACGACCGTCCGCTGTGGCTGGGTGGTCTTCGACTCGGACGACATGGTGGGCTCCCTCGGAGAGTGGCTGGTCACTCTCACGTCGGACGAGGTCCTGGGATTTCGACGTGGACGTCCGCGGAACCTCGCGGATCCGCAGGAATCGCCTGGCGCCGACCGGACTGCGGGCGGCGGCGCGTGGTCCCCGGTGGGTTATGGGTCGACGGCTACTCTTCCCCGGTGCCCGACGCCGCGCCCCCTCCACCTGTGGACACGCCCGGCGCTGACGCCCCCCTCGTCACCGGCGAGAAGCCCGAGGTGAGTGGTCAGGTCGGGACCCACCCTCGCCGGGCAGAGCTGCTCTGGATGGGTGCGGCCGCGCTCACGGTGCTGGTCGTGATCTCGGCGCTGCTGGTCAGCGACCCCCGCTACCTCTGGCTCGGGGACACGACGGCGGCCTACTACGGCTGGTGGTACCACCTCGGTGACCTGGTGCGCCACGGTCAGTGGCCGCCCACCATCGACCCCCATGCCTGGCGTGCGGGCGCGCTCGCGGCGGAGGGTCAGTGGGGCGGCTGGTCCCCGCTCACGGTCGCGATCGGGCTGCTGGCCTCCGGGTCCTCGCACCTGCTGGTGGTGAACGACGGCGTGAAGGCTGCGCTGGCGGTCGTGGCCGCGCTCGGCACCTTCCGCCTGGTCCGCTCCTACGACGCCCCGCCGGCCGCGGCGTACGTCGCCGCCGTCGCCGTACCGATGGGCGGCATGACGCAGTACCTCGACCTGCCCTCCTGGGCAGCGGCCGAGATGATCTGGGCCCTCCTGCCCTGGGTGTGGTGGGCGCTCCGCCGGACGATGCTCCGCGGCGCCAACCCGTTGCCGGTGCTCGTGCTCGGGTACCTGCTCGTCACCGTGGGCTACGTCTACGGCACCATCATGCTCGTCCTCCTCCTGGGCGCCTGCCTCTTCGAGTGCGTGCTGAGCCGCGACCGAGGGGCCCTCCGGCGGGTGCTGGTCGCCGGGATGCTGCTCGGCCTGGTGGCCGTGACGGTCTACCTACCGGGGGTCCTGACCGCGTCGGTGACCGCCCGCAACGAGGGGGTCGGCGGCGTCGGCGGGAAGCTCACCACCGACCCGCTGGCCCTGCTGGCCTCGATCCTCCCGACGGCCGCGGTGCACGGCACAACCAGCCATCTGATGCCGTACGCCTACCTGGCCTGGTTCCTGCCGGCCGCGCTGTGGCTCGACTGGGGACGCGCGCGTCGGGAGTGGCGCCCGCTCGGCGGGCTGCTTCTCTTCACCGTGGTGACGCTGGCCATCGTCGACGGACCGGCCAAGCTGGGCCCCCTGCGGTGGCCGCTCCGCCTCCAGCCGTTCCTCGTGATGGCCCTGGTGGTGCTGCTCGTCGTGGCGTGGCACCGGTTCGGCGTCCGGCCGACCGCGCCTCGCCTGGCGCTCTCCCTGGCGTGGGTCGGTGTCGCGGGCCTTCTGTCGCTGGTCCGTGCCCCGTCCATGTGGGGGGCCCACCTCTGCTCGATCGCGGTGGTGGCAGCCGGGCTCGCGCTGGTCTGGTGGCTCGTGCGGCGGGGCCGGCTCGCCTGGGTGGCACCCGCGGCCGCCCTCCTGACGCTGGCAGCCTTCGCGGTCCAGCACTCCTTCTACCCCGACCCGGCGGCACCCCAGCGCAACACGCCCACCAACGTGGCCACCTACCAGGCAGCGCTTGCCGGCGCCGTCGGAGACGTGTTCCAGGTCGGCCTGTCGGACCAGGTGGTCAAGGCGAACCCCGCGGCCGCCCAGGAGCTGCTGATCGGCTCGGGCTGGTACCTCAACGACCACCACATCCAGAACACCTACACCGCCGTCAGCAACCGGGCGTACAAGCGTCGGTACTGCATCTACTACCAGGGGAACACCTGCCCTGCCCTGCTCAGCACCCTGTTCACGATCGAGCCGACCACCGGCATGCGTCGGGTCGACCTGCTGGGCGTGAGCTCGCTGCTGCTGATCCGCCGGGACTTCCCGACGTATCGCCTGACCCATCCGCCCGCGGGCTGGCAGGTCGCCCACCGCTCGAGGTTCGCGGTGCTGTGGACGCGGCGGACGCCGGTCCCGGGCGCGGGTGGCGTGGTGTGGACCTCGCCGGGCACCTCGGTGTCCGCCGTGGATGCGGGGACGCACGGCACGTCGTTCCACGTCGACGCTGTGCCCCCGGACGGAGGAACGGTCGTGCTCAGCCTGCTCGACTGGCCCGGCTACTCCACCGACGTCGGCAGCGCTGGTGCGACCGGTGGACCGGTACCTGGTGACCGTGCACCTGCCCGCGTCGGCGCTCGGCCAGGCCGTGCACGTCGACTTCCAGCCGCCCGGCTGGACCGCGGAGATCGCGGCCTGGATGCTCGCGCTGTTGCTGGGCGCCGGCTGGTCGGTGGCCCACGCCGTCCGCAGCCGCCGGGCCAGGGAGGGCTGAGCGCACCGCGCGGAGTCCCCACCGACCGGTCGAGCTACGCCGACGGCAGCCCCGAGGCGCGCCAGGCGCCGGAGCCGTGGCGCAGCACCCGGCGCTGGAGGCGTGCGGGCGCGTTCCAGACCGGCGTACGACGGGGGGCAGGGCCGGCCGGACCGCCGCCCAGGGAGGCGACCACGGCCACCAGCGCCGCGAGCTCCTCCGGCGTCGGGTCACCCGTGACCACGCGCAGCAGGGGAGGGGTCTCGACAGGCTCGACCAACGGGTCGCGGCGCTCGACCAACGGGTCGCGGCGCTCGACCAACGGGTCGCGGCGCTCGGCCGACGGGTCGCGGGGCTCGGCCGACGGGTCGGGGGGCTCGGCCGACGGGTCGTCGGGGCCGCTCACAGCGGGATGTTCCCGTGCTTCTTGGCGGGCAGGATCTCCCGCTTGGTGCGGAGCAGACGCAGCGCCCGGACGATCTCGATGCGGGTCTCGTGGGGCGGGATCACGCCGTCGACGTAGCCGCGCTCGGCGGCGACGTAGGGGTTGGCCAGCGTGTCGTCGTAGGCCGTGATCAGCTCGGCGCGCTTCGCCTCGGGGTCGTCGGCGTCCTTGAGCTCGGAGCGGTAGAGGATGTTGACCGCGCCCTGCGCGCCCATGACCGCGATCTGCGCGGTGGGCCAGGCGAGGTTGAGATCGGCCCCGAGGTGCTTGGACCCCATCACGTCGTAGGCCCCCCCGTAGGCCTTGCGCGTGATGATCGTGACCAGCGGCACCGTGGCCTCGGCGTAGGCGTAGATCAGCTTCGCACCGCGCCGGATGATGCCGTTCCACTCCTGGTCGGTGCCCGGCAGGAAGCCGGGCACGTCGACGAAGGTGAGCACCGGGATGTTGAAGGCGTCGCAGAAGCGGACGAACCGGGCGGCCTTCTCCGAGGCGTCGATGTCGAGGGTTCCGGCGAACTGCATCGGCTGGTTGGCCACGATGCCGACGGACGTGCCCTCCACGCGGCCGAAGCCGACCACGATGTTGGGAGCGAACAGCGCTTGGACCTCCAGGAACTCCTCGTCGTCGAGGACCGCGGTGATCACCTCGTGCATGTCGTAGGGCTGGTTCGCCCCGTCGGGGATCAGTACGTCGAGGGTGCGGTCGAGATCGCTGATCTCGAGGTCGGCCGGGTCGTCGAAGGTCGGCGCCGGGTCGAGGTTGTTCTGCGGGAGGTAGGAGATCAGGGCCTTGACGTACTCGATCGCGTCCTCCTCGTCGGAGCCCATGTAGTGGGCGTTGCCCGACTTGGTGTTGTGGGTCCGCGCGCCGCCGAGCTCCTCCATGGTCACGTCCTCGCCGGTGACCGTCTTGATCACGTCGGGACCGGTGATGAACATGTTGGAGGTGCCGTCGACCATCACCGTGAAGTCGGTGACGGCCGGGGAGTAGACGTGACCGCCGGCGCAGGAGCCCATGATCAGGCTGATCTGGGGGATCACGCCCGAGGCGTGCACGTTGCGGCGGAAGATCTCGCCGTAGAGCCCGAGCGAGACCACGCCCTCCTGGATCCGGGCGCCGGCGCCCTCGTTGATCCCGATGATGGGGCACCCGGTCTTGATGGCGAGGTCCATCACCTTGGTGATCTTCTCGCCGTAGACCTCGCCCAGCGAGCCGCCGAAGATCGTGAAGTCCTGGCTGAACACGCAGACCTGGCGGCCGTCGACCGTGCCGTACCCGGTCACCACGCCGTCGCCGTACGGGCGCCGTTTCTCCAGGCCGAAGGCGACCGAGCGGTGACGCGCCAGCTCGTCGATCTCGACGAACGAGCCCTCGTCGAAGAGCATCTCGATCCGCTCGCGCGCCGTACGCCGGCCCTTGGCGTGCTGCTTCTCCACGGCCTTGGCCGACCCGGCGTGCACCGCCTCGTCGAGCCGTCGGTCGAGGTCGGCCAGCTTGCCGGCCGTGGTGTGGATGTCGATGTCGTCGGGGATCTCGGTCCCCGACCCGGGCGTGGTCGTGGGTTCAGCGCTCACCGCAGTGGCCTCCTCGCGTCTGCGGGGCCAATCTAGTGCCATGGACTCCTCCCGCTCCGCCCGGTCGCCGCTCGACCAGGTCGCCCTGCAGGAGGTCGCCGGCCCGCAGTGGCAGGTTCGTCTGTACGCCGAGGCGGGGTCGACCAACGCGCTCGCCGCCGCCGACCCGATGCGTCACCGGGTGGTGGTGGCCGACCACCAGCAGGCGGGGCGCGGCCGGCTCGATCGCGAGTGGGTGACACCCCCGGGCGCGGCCCTCACCTTCTCCGCCGTCTTCGACCCGGTCGTGGACGCCGAGTGGTGGCCCTTGCTCCCGCTCGTCGCGGGGTACGCCGTCGCCCGGGCGCTGGGAGGCTTCGCGACGCTGAAGTGGCCCAACGACGTGCTGATCGGCGATCGCAAGGTGGGCGGGATCCTCGTCGAGCGGGTCAACACCCGCCCGCCGATGGTCGTGATCGGGATCGGGATCAACGTGGACCAGACCGCCGACGAGCTGCCGGTGCCGACGGCCACCTCGCTCGCCCTCGCCGGACACCCCGTCGACCGCACGGCCCTGTTCGGGGAGGTCGTGCAGTCCCTGCGGCTCTGGCTGGGCTTGTTCGCCGGATCCCCGAACACCTTCATGAACCAGTACCGAGGTCGGAGCGCCACCCTCGACCGCGACGTCCGGGTCTCGTTGCCGGGCGACCGCGTCGTCGAGGGCCGGGTGGCGAACCTCGACCAGCACGGCCGCCTGGTGCTCGACACGGGCGACGGTGCGCTCACGCTCAGCGCGGGAGATGTGGTGCACCTGCGCCCGGTGGAGTGACAGACTCACGCCGTGGCCACGAACCCCAAGCTCACGGACGGCGAGACCGTCATCGTCGACACCCGTACCCACTGGAAGGCCATTCTCTGGCCGGCGATCGTCCTGGTCGTCACCGTGGCCGCGGCCGTCTACCTCACGACCCTCGTCGGCAACACCTACGCCCGGTGGGTGGTGTGGATCATCGCCGTCGCGGTGCTGGTGGTCTGGTCGGTCAAGCCGTTCCTGGAGTGGCTCACGGCGACGTACACGATCACGACCAAGCGCCTGATCACCCGCGAGGGCCTGATAGCGCGACGCGGCCACGACATCCCGCTCCTGCGGATCAGCGACGTCGCCTACGACATGGGTCCGATCGACCGGGTGCTCGGGTGCGGCACCCTCGTGATCAGTGACGCGAGCACGCACGGCCAGGTCGAGCTCCACGACATCCCCGACGTGGAGCAGGTGCAGCACCAGCTGATGGACCTGCTCGGTGGGCTCCACTCCGACTCCGGGAGGAACGACGACGCCTGACGCTCCGGAGCAGCCGGACGGCGCCGCGGCCGGGCCGGAGGCACCGGCCGTCGAGCCGTCCGACCTCGAGCAGGCGATCCTGGGCGAGGAGGTCGTCTTCAACGCCCTCGAGGTGGCCGACGAGACGGGCGCCACGATCGACCAGGCGCGACGGCTCTGGCGTGCCCTGGGCTTCCCCGACCGCGGCAGCGAGCGCGCCTTCACCCAGGCCGACGTCGACGCCGTCTCGACCCTGCTGCGCCTCGTCGACGGCGGTGTCATCGACTTCGACATGGCGGTCAACCTGACCCGTGCGGTGGGGCAGACCATGGCTCGTCTCGCCGACTGGGAGGTGGCCACGCTCGTCCACCGGGTGCAGGAGCTGGAGGCGGGCGACGACGCGACCGGCTCGCGCGCTACGACCGCGCTGCAGATGGTCGACGCGCTGAACCAGCCGTTCGAGGAGCTGTTGGTCTACGTCTGGAAGCGCCACCTCGCTGCGGCGGTGAGCCGGGTCGAGGCGCTCGGGGCCAACGAGGAGGACCTCCACACCACCCAGGTGACCGTGGGGTTCGCCGACATCGTCGCCTTCACCGCCCTGACGAACCAGCTCGACCACGACCGCATCGGTGACCTCGTCGAGATCTTCGAGTCCCGCTGCGCCGACGTGGTCGCGGGCCAGCACGGCCGCGTGATCAAGAGCATCGGCGACGCCGTGCTCTTCGTGAACGAGGACCCGATCCGCGCCTACGACACGGCCGAGGGGATCATCGCGGTCGTCGGCCGCGACCCGCGGATGCCCGACGTCCGGGTCGGGCTGTCCACGGGATCGGTCGCCCTGCGCCTCGGTGACGTCTTCGGGTCGCCGGTGAACATGGCGGCGCGGCTCACGGCGGTCGCCCGGCGCAACCGGATCATCGTCGACCGCGACACCGCCGACCTGCTGCCGGAGGACCAGTTCGAGACCCGTTCGCTGCCCGCGCGGCCCGTCCGCGGCTTCGGCCTGGTCGAGCCGGTGGCCGTCCGGCGCCACTGAGCGCGGGGGTCCCGGCTCGAAGATTTTACCTTCGCTGGGCCGCGAGTTGGTCGATTCCCCGGCGCGAAGGGGTGGTAGGTACCTATTTTCATCGTGTGCTCAGAGTCCAGGACGTCCGTGTCGACCCGGCCACCCGCCGGGTGTGGCGCGACGATCGCGAGATCGTGTTCTCGCGCAAGGAGTTCGACCTCCTGCATCACCTCATGCAGCATGCGGGTGCTGTCGTCTCGCGCGACGAGCTCATGCTCACCGTCTGGAACACCACGTTCTGGACGTCGTCGAAGACGATCGACGTCCATCTCGGCTGGGTCCGCCGCAAGCTCGGCGACGACCCGAGCCAGCCGAGCCTGATCACCACCGTCCGCGGCCACGGGCTGCGGTTCGAGATCGAGGCGCCCAGCTACCCGGGAGCCGTGCGGCCGACCCAAGCGGCTGCTGTCTGACCCCGTAGCCCGGGACCGCACGACACCTCCTACGCTGTCGCGGGTGACCCACGCCCACCCGGACGCACCGGTCGTCGCCGTCGTCGGAGGCGGCCAGCTGGCCCGGATGATGGCCGAGCCTGCCGCCGCGCTGGGGATCCCGCTGCGCCTGCTGGCCGAGGCGCCCGGCGTCTCGGCGGCCCAGGTCATCGCCGACCACGTCGTGGGCGACTACACCGACCTCGCCACGCTCGAGGAGCTGGTCGTGGGCTGCCACGTCGTCACGTTCGACCACGAGCACGTGCCGACCGACCACCTGCACGCCCTCGCGGCGTCGGGCACGGCGGTGCGGCCGGGGCCCGACGCGCTGGTCCACGCCCAGGACAAGGTCGTGATGCGCGAGGCCCTGGCCGGCATCGACGCCCCGCTGCCGAGGTTCCGCGTCGTCGGGTCGGTCTCCGACGTGGCCGACTTCGGCTTCCCGTGCGTCCTGAAGACCTCGCGCGGCGGCTACGACGGCAAGGGCGTCTGGTTCGTCCGTACGCCGGACGAGTGCGCGCCGGCGTTCGAGGCGGCCGCTGCGACCGGCGTACGCCTGCTGGCCGAGGAGCTCGTGCCGTTCCGGAGGGAGCTGTCGGCCCTCGTGGCGCGCAGCCCGAGCGGCCAGGCGGCGGCCTACCCGGTGGTCGAGTCCACCCAGCGTGACGGCGTCTGCCGCGAGGTGATCGCCCCCGCGCCCGGCCTGGACCCCGACCTCGCCGCCCGGGCCGAGGCGCTGGCACTGCGGATCGCGCGCGAGCTCGACGTGACCGGGGTGCTCGCCGTCGAGCTCTTCGAGACCGACGACGGGGTGCTCGTCAACGAGCTCGCCATGCGACCCCACAACACCGGCCACTGGACCCAGGACGGCGCCGTCACCTCGCAGTTCGAGAACCACCTGCGGGCGGTGCTCGACCTGCCGCTCGGCTCCCCGGTCGCCCGGACGCCGTGGACGGTGATGGTCAACATCCTCGGCGGCCCCACCGACTCCGGAGGCCGCCTCTACGACGGGTACCCGCACGCCCTCGCGCGCGACCCACGGCTGCGCGTCCACCTGTACGGCAAGGAGCCGCGGCCGGGTCGCAAGGTCGGGCACGTGAACGCCTACGGCGACGACCTGGAAGATTGTCTCGAGCGAGCCCGCCACGCGGCGGCCTGGTTCGCCGGAGAGCTGGGGAATGAGAGTGAGTGACCATGGCTGAGGCACCCCGCGTGGGCATCGTGATGGGCTCCGACTCGGACTGGCCGGTCATGCAGGCTGCGGCCGAGGCGCTGAGGGAGTTCGACGTGGCCTTCGAGGCCGACGTGGTCTCGGCCCACCGGATGCCCGACGAGATGCTGACCTACGGTCGCGAGGCCGCCGCGCGGGGCCTGGCGGTGATCATCGCCGGCGCCGGGGGAGCGGCCCATCTGCCCGGCATGCTCGCCGCGGTCACGCCGCTGCCGGTCATCGGGGTCCCCGTGGCTCTCAAGCACCTCGACGGCATGGACTCCCTGCTGTCGATCGTCCAGATGCCGTCGGGCGTTCCCGTGGCGACGGTCGCGGTCGGCAACGCCCGCAACGCCGGCCTGCTCGCCGTACGGATCCTCGGCGCGTCCGACGCCGACCTGCGGCAGCGGATGCTCGACTTCCAGGCCGACCTGCGGACCACCGCCCAGGAGAAGGGCAAGGCGGTCCGCTCCTCGTCGGCCGGCCGGAAGCTCGGGTTCTGAGCCGGCCGGAGTCCTCCCGCTAGGCGTCGCGGGTGACCGGGGCGACCTCGCGCACCATCACGCAGTTGCCCTGGCCCTTGGGTCGGTCGTAGGTGAAGCCCTCGCGCTCGTACATCGTGCGGGTGCCGTTGTAGAGGAACGACGAGTTCTTCTTCCGGACCCCACCGGTGTCGTGCGGGTAGCCCTCGACCAGGCCGCCGCCGGCCCGGGCGATCAGCTCGACGGCTCCCCGCAGGGCGTGCGAGGCCAGACCCTGCCCGCGAGCGCCACGCTCGACCAGGATGCAGGTGACCCGGTAGTCGGGCAGGCGCCGGGCCGTCGCGAGGTAGTCCTTGCGGTGCTGGATGTTGGGCAGCTCGTCGGGCGATCCGTACTCCGCCCAGGCGACGGCCCGGTCGCCGTCGTAGACCAGGGCCGCGTGGGCGATCCCGTCGGCCACCAGACGTTGCTTGAGCGCCCGGTTCCCCTCGGCGCTCTGGCCCTTCTCCGCGCAGTCGGGATGGAAGTGCGTGCACCAGCAGCTGGCGAACATGCCCTTGTTCCGCTCGACGAGAGCGGCGAAGTCGTCGAACGTCTCGGGTGTGAGCGCCTTGATCGTGAGCTCGGACATGCCCGCACCGTACGCGGGATTGCGGACGATGTACGTCCGGTGGGCAACGCCGCCGGCGCGGGTCGCAGGCGCCGTCGGATCAGCCGCCGACGAGCCCGTGCTCGTGGCCGAAGACCACGATCTGCACGCGGTCGCGCAGGCCGAGCTTGCGCAGGATGGCGCCGACGTGGGTCTTCACCGTCGACTCGCTGGCGAAGATCTGGGCACCGATCTCGGTGTTGGACAGGCCCTGCGCCACGGCCGCGAACACCTCACGCTCCTTGTCGGTGAGCGAGAGGTAGGAAGATGGCGGCGGGGTGCGGAGCTGGAACTCGCCGTCGAGGAGCGCCGCCAGGTCCTGGGGCGCGAGAACCGCGTTGCCGGCGTACACCGTTCGGATCGCGTCGCGCAGCATGGCGGGCGTCGTGCCCTTGAGCAGGAAGCCGCTGGCGCCGTGACGGATCGCGGCGGCAGCCCGGTCGTCGAGGTTGAAGGTGGTCAGGACGACGACGCGCACCGGCCGCTCCCGGCGCGACGCCCGGTCGGGCAGGAAGATCTGGCGGGTCGCCTCCACGCCGTCCATCTCGGGCATCCGGATGTCCATCAGGACGACGTCGGGCGCCAGCTCGTCCACCAGCCGCACGGCCGCCACGCCGTCCGCGGCCGAGCCGACGACCTCGAGGCCCTCCTGGGCGTCCACGATGACCCGGACGCCCTCGCGGAAGAGGTCCTGGTCGTCCACCAGGAGCACGCGGATGGTCTCGCTCACCGAGCCGCCCGGACCGGGATCCACGCGGTCGCGGTGAAGGTGGGCGGGTCGCTGCGCCGACGTACGTCGAGCCGCCCCCCGACCGACTCCAGCCGGCGCCGCATGCCGACGAGGCCCTGCCCACCGGTGTCCGGCACGGCCTCCGACACGGCGTTCTGCACCTCGATGCGCAGGTCGCCCTCCCAGTGACGCTCCACGCGCACGGGCTCGTCGCGTCGACCGTGCTTGATCGCGTTGGTGAGCATCTCCTGGAGCACGCGGAACGCCACCACCTCGAGCTCCGGCGGCATCGGCTGGGGGACCCCCACGAGGGTCGACTCCACCACGTGCCCGCTCGCGCGCACGCCCTCGACGAGGCTGTCGAGGTCGGGCTGCCGGGCCGGCGGAACCGTGCCGCCCGAGGTCGCGGCCAGCACCTGGCGCACGTCCTCGAGCGAACCGCGGGCCGAGGTCGCGATGTTGGCCATGGTCTCCTTGAGCGCGGCGGTGTCGCCGTCGTCGCGGAACTGTGCCGACTCCGCCTGCGCGAGGATGACCGCCAACGAGTGCCCGACCACGTCGTGCACGTCGTGCGCGAGCCGGGTCTGCTCGTCCCGCAGCCGAGCGATCTCGGCCGCCTGGTCGCGCTCGGCCTCGGCCTCCACCTGCGATCGGCGCGAGGCCTCCGACCGGGCGGAGAAGCGCAGCGCGAGCCCGAGCAGCCACGGGGCCATCAGGAGCGCGGTGCCGAGCAGCCCGGCCGGGATGCGCCAGCTGTTGGTGCCGTTGTACGCACGGCTCGCGAGGACCCGGACGCCGGCCGTGCCGAGGGCGTCGTAGAAGACGTTCGGGTCGAGCCAGAGGACCGCGATCATGGCGCCGAGCGGGATGGACAGTCCACTCAGCCAGACCACGGTCCGGCTGCCCCAGCGTGCGCAGCCGAAGGCGACGTAGGCCAGCAGAACCTCGGCCACCACCGGTCCGCTGCCCGTCAGCAGGTGGACCCCGCCCACGCCCCAGGCGAGCGCGAGCGCGGTCCCGGGCGCGGCCCGGGTGAGGCCGACGGCGAGCGCCAGCCCGAGCACCACCATGATCGATCCCCCGCGCGACACGACGCTGAGGTCGCGGTCGACCTCCCACAGGCCGATGATGAGCACCGCGAGTCCCGCCACCGCGTCGGGAACCCAGGGCTGCCAGCGCTGCCACGTGTCCGGCGGCGAGGTCATGCGGATCATCGAACCATGCGACGAGTCACCGGTGGGCGCCTCGGACCAGCTCGTCCAGGAGATCGGGATAGGTCAGGCCTGCGGAGGCGAACATCCGGGGCACCTGGGAGTGCTCGGTCATGCCCGGCGTGGTGTTCACCTCGTTCAGCACCGGACCGTCGTCGGTGAGGAAGAAGTCGATGCGCGCGACCCCGGAGCAGCCGAGGGCCTCGAACATGGCCAGCGCGGCGTGCTCGAGGGCCTTGGCGTCGACGTCGTCGAGAGGCGCAGGGACGCGGAAGTCCGCGTGGCCGCCGTACTTCGCGTCGTAGTCGAACAACCCGTCGACGACGATCTCCAGGCCAGGCGACGTCAGCAGCGAGCCGTCGGGCCGCCGCAGCACAGCCACGTCGATCTCACGCCCGCCGACGACGTCCTCGACGAGCGCTCGCGGGCCGAGCGCCAGCGCAGCCTCGACGGCGGGACCGAGGGCGGCGGGCTCCTCCACGAGGGTCACTCCCCGGCTCGACCCGGCGGCGACGGGCTTCACCACGACGGGCGAGACCCACCGAGCGAGGTCGGCGGTGGCGGCGGTGACGAGCCGTGCCGGAGCAGTGGCGATGCCGAGGGCTCCGGCAACCAGCTTCGTCGCCCACTTGTCCATGGCCAGCGCGCCGGCCCCGACCCCGGATCCGACGTAGTGCAGACCGGCCACCTCGCAGAGCGCGGCCAGGGTGCCGTCCTCGCCGCGCGGCCCGTGGACCAGGGGGAACACCACCTCGCAGCCGCGCAGGACCTGGCCCACGCCCGCCAGCCCCAGGGGCCGGTGCCCGCGGTCCCGCCACGTCCCGTCACGGCCGATCGTCAGCGGCACGACCTCGTACGTCGTGGGGTCGAGGGCCGCGGCGACACCGGCCGCCGACGCCAGTGACACCTCGTGCTCGCAGTTCTGCCCACCGCCGATGACGGCCACGCGTGTGGTCACCGGACGCTCCTCAGTCGTGGTGCGGCGAGCACCCTCCGTGCCACCCGACCACCGAGGCCGGTGACGATCTCGTGCTCGAGGGTGTCGGCCCAGCCGGCCCAGTCGGCCACGGTGGGCTCACCGCCGTCGCCGGGGCCGAAGACCGTGACCGTCTCGCCCGGCTCACCCCCGTCCTCCCCGAGGTCGACGACCGTCTGGTCCATCGAGATCCGGCCGACCACGGCGCGCCGCACACCACGGTGCGTGACCTCGGCCCGGCCCGAGGCGGTCCGCGGCAAGCCGTCGGCGTACCCGAGCGGCACCAGGCCGAGGTAGGTGCCGACGGGCGTGCGGTAGGCGTGGCCGTAGCCGACGGCGGTGCCGGCGCGCACGCGCCGTACGGACACCAGGGGAGCGGTGAGCGTCATCGCACCGCGCAACCGGGTCGTGCGGCTGGGGTCGATGCCGACCAGCCCGGCGCCGACCCGGCTCATGGTGTGGTGGGTCAGCGGGTCGGTCAGGGTCGCCGCGGTCGCCGCGAGATGGCGGTGCGCCGGGCGGAGCCCGCAGGCACGCGCGGTCTCGAGAGCCCAGGCGAACCTGCTCCGACCGAGGCCGTTGCAGGCGTCGGCCGGGTCGTCGCTGCACCCGAGGTGGCCCATCAGGCCGACCACCTCGACCTCCCCCCGCTGCTCCGCGCGGCGAGCGGCGCGACACAGCCGCGGCCAGGAGGCGGGGGAGGCGCCGTCGCGGGCCATGCCGGCGTCGACGTGCAGGTGGACACGCGCTCTGCCCGGCGACGCGGCGACCGCTGCCAGGTGTTCGAGCCCGGGCACCGCGATGTCGACGTGCCGGCGGGTGGCCTCGGCGAAGTCGGCGTCGACGGGGTTGAGCCAGCTCAGGAGCGGGGCCTCGATCCCCGCGTCGCGGAGCGGCCAGGCCTCGGTGAGGGCCGTCACCCCGAGTGACGCCGCCCCGTGGGCAAGAGCGGTCCGAGCGACCTCGAGCGCACCGTGACCGAACCCGTCGGCCTTGACCACCGCCATCAGCGACCCCGTGGCCCGTGCGGCGATCAGGCGCGTGTTGTCGGCGACCGCGGCGAGGTCGACGTCGAGTCGCGGGCCCCCTTCAGCGACAGGTCGGGCGACGACCACCGAGGTCCTCATGCCGCCACCGCGGCGGACAGCGGGCCGTACGGCGCGTGGGAGGCGCCGGTGGCCAGCGCCCAGTAGCGGTCACCGAGGCTCCAGTGCCACCACTCGGTCGGGTAGTTGACCAGCCCCTCGGCCGTGAGCACCCTCCGGAGCAGCTCGCGATGGGCGCGGGCGTCCGCGCCGATCCCGGCGGCGGCGAAGTAGCAGCGCCCGTCGCTCTCCTCGGGAGTCGCGTCGAGAGCCGTCCCCAGGTCGAGTGCCTCCCCGGTCGAGTCCACGAGGGTCAGGTCGACCGCGGCGCCCGCGACGTGAGGCGCGACGTCGACCGGTGCCACGAAACGGCTGGTGAGCCGCTCGAGCTCGTCCGGTCCGAGCCCGGGGTGCGCGGCGCTGACCGCGCCGGCGTAGGCATCGATGATGGCGCGCTGGCGCTCCAGGGGCCGGTAGCCCTCGACGACGCACAGCCGGACGCCGGACGGCAGCGCCGCGTCGGCTGCGTAGAGGCGCACCGCCAGCGTCGCGCGCACCAGCGCCCCGCCGGGCGAGAGGTCAGCGTCGAGCCGGACCAGGGGTTCATCGGTCTCGCGCACGGGGACGCGGCGCACGCGTGGGTCGCACAGCAGGGTCGTCATGCGGTCGACGGTAGGAACTCCGAGCCGTCCCGCGCCTCCGTCGCAGGTGCCGATCGCCGGCACCCAGGGACGAGCACGGGCGTGTTCCCGAGAGGCAGCCCTGGTCTTGACTAGTCATCATGGGCCACGTGTAACCTCCGTTCGGTCCCCCCATCCCCCCGGTCGTGACTAGTTCAGCTGGACCAAACGGACTACTTGCGGCGTGCCGCTGCGCAAATGCTCCATTCCGGGCACGAGCCACGGTAAAAGATCCCAGAATCGCTGATATGTCACCCCCCATGACAAAACTCGCGGCTGGTCTCTCCAGCCTCGTCGTGGCCGCGGGTCTCGCGGCCGTGGCCACCACCCCCGCCCGCGGCGACAGCCAGGCGATGGCACGCCTCCTCGGTGGCGACCCGTGCAACCACGCCGCTCCGAGGCCCTCGAACCCGGTGGCAGCACCTGTCCGCCTCGGGTCGTTCAACATCCAGGCCAAGCAGTCGGTGGCGGACTTCTCGGCCGGTGTCCATGCCCTGCTCCCGTACGTCGACATCGCGGGCCTGCAGGAGACCAACAGCAAGGACAAGGCGCAGGTACTGGCCGACCTCGCCGGCTCCGGCTGGGACTTCTACCGGCAGTACCGCGACCACATCATGAGCCATCCCCTCCAAGGGGGTGCCGAGCAGCAGCCGGTGCTGTGGAGGTCGGATCGCTTCGTGTGCACCTACGCCGGCCCGGCTCTGCAGTCCGGGGTCTACCGCCTCAACGGTGAGAAGCCGACGTACGGCGAGATGCGGCACTACTTCACGGTCGTGCACCTCGTCGACCGCGTCAGTGGTCAGCGGCTTGCGATCATCAACTGCCACCTGGTGCAGGGCGCGGTCATGGCGGGCGCTCGTGTCCCAGGGCTCCCGCGACACTGGCACCTCTACGTCACGCAGCTCACGAAGGTCGTCGCCGCCGCCGAGAGGCAGCAGGGCTTCGGAACCGTGTTCGTGCTGGGCGACTTCAACTCCGGCTGGCTCCAGGACCGGGCCCATCGCCACAAGCACCTGCCCATCCGCTCGTTCGGTGCCATCGGCTTCCGGTCGATGTGGGCCACCGAGAACCCGGGCAAGGGTCGAGGGTCGCGCGAGGGCGGGCTGATCGACCAGGTGTGGGCGGCCCACAAGGCCAGGAGCGCCAAGGTGCTCTTCGCGTTGAACGAGTACTCCGACCACAAGCCGGTCGTGGCGCGCTACCACCTCGGCCCGGCGTCGTACTGAGCGAGATCAGGAGGCCCGGCGACGCCACTCGATCGCCGGGCAGGTGTCCATGACCATGGGCACTCCGGCGGCCGTCGTACGACGGAACGCGGCCTCGTCGACGACGCCCAGCTGGAACCACACCGCGCGCGCGGCGACAGCGACAGCCTGGTCGGCGAACTCACCGGCGGCCTCCGAGCGCCGGAAGACGTCGACCACCTCGATCGGGAAGGGCACATCGGCGAGCGTCGGGTAGCCGCGCTCGCCCAGCACCTCGCCGTCCTCGTCGGCGAAGCGCGGGTGGATCGGCACGATCCGCTTGCCGCGCCGCTGGAGCAGCCCGGCGATGGAGTAGGCCGTGCGGCCGGTGTTGCCCGAGAGACCGACGACGGCCCAGGTGTCGAGCTCGTCGAGCATCAGGTCGACCCACTCCGTGCGCTGCCAGTCGCCCATGGTTCGAGCCTAGGTGGCCGGACCCCCTGCGCTCCGACGGGCCCGGTGGGCGGCGGCCTTGGTGCGGTTCTGGCACCGCGTCGAGCAGAACTGCCGGCCGCCGTTGCGGGAGGTGTCGAGGTAGACCCGGTCGCACGCGTCGGCGCTGCACACGCCGAGGCGACCGGCGTCCGGGGTGCCGAGGGCCATGGCCAGCCCCGCCGCGATGCCGGCCGACCAGCCGACGCCGAGCCCGTCGTCGGGGCCGTGGAAGTGCAGACCCCACCGGTCGTCGTCGGGGTCGAGCTGGGGGCGGGCCCCGGTCTCGATCAGGAGCTCGTTGGTGAGCCGCGCGGCACCGGCGAGGTCGTCCGCGTCGATCGCCTGGATCACCCGCCGGGCGACCGACACGGCCTCGGAGATCCGCCCGGCGTCACCCGCCGTCACCGACCGTGGGCGGAGCACGTAGCCGCGCTCGCCGAGCACGTCGCGGACCACGGTCCGGAGGGCCTCGTCGTCCGTCGGCGCGATCACCGGTCGGCCGCCGTCGAGCCCCGGGCACAGCCGGTTGGTCAGCAGGACCGTCGTGGTCAGCAGGTTCGCAACGTGACTGTCGAACAGCACTTGACCAGTCATACCGGATGATGCGAGGTTGGTCAACGTGATGACTGTCGAAACGATAGACACCAGTCATGCGCGCCTGCCCCGCGAGGCGCGCATCCTGATCGCGGCGCGCGCGGTCGACCGGCTCGGCGGGTTCACCATGGGGTTCCTCCCGGTGCTCCTCGTCGCGGCGTACGGCGCGTCCCTGAGGTCGGCCGGCCTCGTCGCCGCAGGGTTCGGCCTGGCCACGATCCCCAGCCGGCTGCTCGGCGGTCGGATGGCGGCACGGCTCGGCAGCCGGACCACCATCGTGCTCGGCCTGGTGGGCTGCGCCGTCGCGCAGCTCTGTCTGGCGATCGCCCCGGGCCTGGTGGCCGCGGCCGGCGCGGCGGTGCTCCTCGGACTCTGCTTCGAGATCTACGAGCCTCCCAGCCAGGCCCTTCTCGCCGAGGTGACCGGACCGGGGGCACGCGTGGCCGCGTACTCCGCGCTCGGGGCTGCGATCGCTGCAGCCGGGGTGCTCGCGGGCGTGCTCGCCGCCGTCCTGGCGGGCCTCGGGCTGCGCTGGCTCTTCGTCGTGGATGCCGCGACCTGCCTGGCCTGCGCCGGGATCGTGCGGTGCGCCCTGCCCGGCGGTCGGCCGGCCCGTGACGACGCAAGCCCCGCGGCGAGCCCGTGGCGCGACCGTCGTCTCCTCGCGATGCTCGCCTCCGGCACGGCCTTCGCCGTCGTCTACCTGGTGATGCTCGGCGGGCTGCCGCTCGCGCTGCGCTCGGCCGACGTCCCGGTCGGGTGGGCGGGCGTCCTGCTGGCCGTCGGTGCGGTGACGGTGGTCGCCGGCCAGCGGGTCCGGTCCCGGCTGCCCGCGGCCGGCGGCACGCCCTTCGCGCGGATGCGCTCGGGCTACCTGCTCCTCGCCCTGGGGCTCGGGCTGGCCACCGTGGTCGCGGTGCTGCAGCCGTCCGGTCCGGCGTACGTCCTCCCGGTGGTGGTCTGGAGCCTCGGCGGCGTGGTGCTGCTGGGGGAGCCGTTCGCGGTCGTCGCCGACCTCGCCGACGCACGCGACCGAGGCCGTTACCTCGCGGCCTACGGCGTGAGCTGGGGGATCGCCACGACGGCCGCTCCGCTCGTCGCGACGACACTGCTCTCGGTCGGCACCGCCGGGACGATGTGGTTCGCGTGCGCACTGGTCGCGGCCGGCCTCGCGTGGGTGCAGGACCGGCTCGGCACCGTGGTTACCCGGCAGTAGAATTCGCACCATGAGCAACGAGTTCCCCCTGTTCGCGCTCTCGGAGGAGCACCAGGCCATCCGCGAGGCCGTGCGCGACCTGTGCGCGGCCAAGGTCGCGCCGTTCGCCGCGGAGGTCGACGAGGAGGGGCGCTATCCCGAGGAGGCGGCGAAGGCGCTCCAGCAGGCCGACTTCCACGCCCCTCACGTGCCCGAGGAGTACGGCGGCGCGGGGGCCGACGCCCTGGCCACGGTGCTGGTGATCGAGGAGATCGCGCGGGTCTGCATGTCGAGCAGCCTGATCCCGGCGGTCAACAAGCTCGGGTCGCTGCCGGTGATGATCGGCGGCTCGGAGGAGCTGAAGAAGAAGTACCTGACCCGCCTGGCCGCCGGCGACGGGGGGTTCTCCTACTGCCTGTCCGAGCCCGAGGCGGGCTCCGACGCGGTCGCGATGAAGACGCGCGCGGTCCGCGACGGCGACGAGTGGGTGCTCGACGGCGTGAAGCGCTGGATCACCAACGCCGGCGTCAGCGAGTTCTACACCGTGATGGCGGTGACCGACCCCGACAAGCGCAGCCGCGGCATCTCGGCGTTCGTGGTCGAGAGGGGCGACGAGGGCGTCACCTTCGGAGCCAAGGAGAAGAAGCTCGGCATCAAGGGCAGCCCGACCCGCGAGGTCTACCTCGACCACGTCCGGATCCCCGCCGACCGGATGATCGGCGAGGAGGGCACCGGCTTCGAGACCGCCATGAAGACCCTCGACCACACCCGGATCACCATCGCCGCGCAGGCCGTCGGGGTCGCCCAGGGCGCGCTCGACTTCGCCCTCGGCTATGCCCGTGAGCGGCAGCAGTTCGGGCACGCCATCGCGGAGTTCCAGGGTCTGCAGTTCCTCCTGGCCGACATGGGCATGAAGGTCGAGGCCGCGCGCCAGCTGACCTACGCCGCCGCCGGCCGCTCCGAGCGCGGAGACCCCGACCTCACGTTCTTCGGGGCCGCGGCCAAGTGCTTCGCCTCCGACGTGGCGATGGAGGTCACGACGAACGCCGTACAGGTGCTCGGCGGCTACGGCTACACCCGCGACTACCCGGTCGAGCGGATGATGCGCGACGCCAAGATCACCCAGATCTACGAGGGCACCAACCAGGTGCAGCGGATCGTGATCGCCCGCCAGCTGCTCGCCGGTGTCCAGTCCGAGCTCTGAGGCTCTAGCCTGCTCGTCAGGCACGAGAGGGGACCTCAGATGCGCACGAGACCGACCGCCTTGCTCGGTGTGGCCATGATCCTGGCGCTGGCCGCGTGCGGGGGAGGAAACGCATCCGTCACCCTGCCGACGGCCGACGGGTCGCGGACCGGGCCCGTCCGCCCGTCGGTGACGGTCTCGCTCCCCAGCCGGTCGCCGTCGAAGGCCCCGACGACCGCCCCGACCTCCGGGCCGACCGCCGGGCCGACCTCCGCGCCTACACGTACCGCCCCGACGTCGACGGCGCCGACGTCGACGGCGCCGACCTCGACGGCTCCGACGTCGACGGCTCCGACGTCGACCGCGCCGACGTCCACGGCGCCGACCTCCAGCGCGCCGACGTCGCCGGCGTCCTCACCCACCGCTTCGACCTCGACGACCCCACCCGCCGAACAGAACACCGACCAGTCCGAACCGGCAGACGACAGCGGCGTCCCGTCGTGGGTGTGGTGGGCGCTGGCGGCGGCGGCCCTGGTCGCGGCAGCTCTCGCGGCCTTCCTGGTGCCCCGGGCCCGGAAGCGCAGCGCCTGGCGCGCCGAGCTGGCAGAAGCGGAGGGCGAGGTCGGCTGGTTCGCCCGGCAGCTGCTTCCCCAGCTGCAGCAGGGACAGACGCTCGACGAGGTCGCGGGGGGCTGGCAGGTCGCGCAGGGGCGGGTCACAGCGGTCGAGGACCGGCTGACCGGCCTCGAGACCACGGGGCCCGACGAAGGGAGCGTCGCGCGAGCCCGTGACCTCCGCGACGCCGTCCGCAGTGCGCGCAGCGGCATCGAGTCCCTGGTCGCCACCCGGTCCGACCCGTACTTCGCCCGCGAGCTGGGGGCGATCACCACCCGGCTGACCGCCGCCCTGGAACCCGTCGCCCCGCCGGCCTGACCGACGGATCCGACGCGGCTCGGTCAACCGGCGTCGGTCACGCCCAGGGCGCCCGGCTCGTTGTACGGCGTGACGACGTGGATCTGGGAGGGCACGCTCACGGGGACACCGGGCAGGGCGCCCTGCGCCTGCAGGATCGAGCGGCAGGCACGCCGCAGGTCGGCGCGCAGGTCGTGGTGGAGCACGGCCGAGATCTGCCGGCTGCGCAGGAGTGCTCGGTTGTCGCCGTCGAGGTCGTGGGCGACGAACACGGACGGCGTACGCCCTGCGTCGCGGAACGCCGCCAGGGTCGCCGTGTTCCCGCCACCGATCGAGTAGACCGCGTCGAGGGACGGGTTCGCCTCGAGCGCGTCGCCGACCGCCCGCAGGATGCTCGTGTCGAGCCCGTCGGTGTCGGTCACCTCGACGACCGTCCGCCCCGGGGCCAGCTCACGCAGGGTGGCCCGGAACCCGACCTCTCGCTCCTCCTCCCCGCGGAAGGTCGCGCTGCTCAAGGTGACGAGCACGCCACCGGGCTCGGGGCCGGACCACCGGGTGACGAGATAGGCAGCCGTCGCGCCGGCCGCCCGGTTGTCGACCCCTACGTAGGCGACCCGCCGGCTGAACGGGAGGTCGGTGACGAACGTGACGACAGGGATTCCTGCGGCCGCCAGGGACTCCACGGCCTCGACCACCGGCGGGCTGTTGGGTGCCTTGAGGATGACGCCGTCGGAGCCGCGTCGGGCGATCGCCGCGAGGTCCTCGGCGGCCGCCTCGGCGTCGCTCTCCTCGCTGAGCCGGAACCGCGCCCGGAACGCCGCCGGCCGCAAGGACGGCAGCTCCAGCTCGAGCGCGGTCCGCACCGCCGACCCGAACCGGTCGGGGGTCTGCATGACGAGGTCCACCAGGAACGTGCGACCGGAGAGCCGGACCTGCGACTGCTGCCGGTCGAGCTCGGCCACCGCCTGCTCCACCTGGGCGACCGTGGCGGCCCGGACTCCGGGCCGGCCGTGGAGCACCCGGTCGACCGTGGCCCGGCTCAGGCCCGCCTGCGTGGCGATGTCCACCACCCGGTGGGTGCGGCGACGAGCGGTCATCGGCGGCTCTCGGCTGAGGCGTTCTTGAGGCGTTCGCGACGCACGACGTGCCTCGCAGGCGCCTAGTGTGACAGAGACCACCCGACAGCCGTCCGGCCCAGGAGGCCTCCGATGCCCGTTCCCCACACCCTCCCGCGTACGGCGCGGCTCCGCGCCGACGACTGCGACCTCGACGAGTTCGTCGCCTTGGTCGGCCAGACCACCGATCCCACCGACTATCCGCTGGCGACCGAGGTGGTCGACCGCGTGCTGGTCTACGACGCCGAGCGGCTCCGGACAGAGGCGGACGACGACAGGGGGGCCGACGCCGTGGCGGCCGAGCTCGTCCGGGCCATGACCGACGGGCCGGGCGTGATCGCGGTCCGCGGGGCCTTCCCCGACACGGCGGTGGTGGACCGCGCGACCGCCGCCTTCGACGCCATGATCGCCGACGAGAAGGCCGCAGGCGGGGCGAAGGGTGACCACTTCGCCAAGGCCGGCGCCAACGACCGCGTCTGGAACGCGCTGGAGAAGCTGGCCCTGCGCGACCCGTCGACCTTCGTCGACTACTACGCCAACGACGTCATCGCGCTGGTCTCGCGGGCCTGGCTCGGGCCGGGGTACCAGGTGACGTCGCAGGTGAACGTCGTACGGCCGGGCGGACAGGCGCAGGACCCGCACCGCGACTACCACCTCGGGTTCCTCGAGAACGACGTCGTCGAGCAGTACCCCACCCACGTCCACCTGCTGTCACCGGTGCTGACGCTGCAGGGCGCCGTCGCGCACTCGGACATGCCGGTCGAGAGCGGGCCCACCATGTACCTGCCGTACTCCCACCAGTACGCCGCCGGCTACCTGGCCTGGCGGCGGCCGGAGTTCCGGGCGTACTTCGCCGACCATCACGTCCAGCTCCCCCTGGCGAAGGGCGATGCCGCCTTCTTCAACCCCGCGCTGTTCCACGGGGCAGGGAGCAACGTCTCGACCGACATCCAGCGCGTGGCCAACCTGCTCCAGGTCTCATCGGCGTTCGGGCGGGCGATGGAGACGGTGGACCGTGACCGGGTGCTGCGGGCCGTCTACCCCGTGCTGCTCGAGCGTCGGGCGGCGGGCGTGCCGGGCGACGCCCTGGGCCGGGCGCTGGCCGCCGCCGCCGAGGGCTACCCGTTCCCGACCAACCTCGACCTCGACCAGCCGGTGGGCGGCATGACCCCGGCGTCGCAGGCCGAGCTGGCCGCGGACGCCCTGGCGTCGGGCCTCGGGGCCGAGGACCTCGCCGGCGTGCTCGACGACTACGCCGCGCGGCGCGCGACCTCGTGAGCCCCGGCCTCCTGGAGGACAAGGTGCTGCTCGTCAGCGGTGGCACGCAGGGGATGGGCGGGGCCGTGGCCCGGGCCGCGGTCGACGAAGGAGCGACGGTCGCCGTCTCGGGGCGGCGCGACGACGTCGGGCGGACCTTCGCGGCCGAGCTCACCACCCGTGGCGATCGGGAGGCGTTGTTCGTGCCCGCCGACGTCGCCGACGTGGCGCAGGCTCAGGGCTCGGTGGAGGAGGTCGTACGCCGGTTCGGCCGGATCGACTGCCTGGTGAACGCCGCCGGCCTGACCACCCGGGGTTCGTTGGTCGACACCACCCCGGAGCTCTTCGACGCCCATGTCGCGGTGAACCTGCGAGGGCCGTTCTTCCTCATGCAGGCGGCCGTGCGCGACATGCTCGCGCGCGGTGCTCCGGGCACGATCGTCAACGTCATCACGATGTCGTCCCACGGCGGGCAGCCGTTCCTCGCGCCGTACGCCGCCACCAAGGCGGGTCTCGCGGGCCTGACCCGTAACGCGGCCCATGCCCACCGCTGGGACCGGATCCGCGTGAACGGGGTGAACATCGGCTGGACCGAGACCGAGGGCGAGGACGCGATCCAGCGCGAGTTCCACGGCGCCGGCGACGACTGGCGCGAGCAGGCGGCCGCCGAGCTGCCGATGGGCCGCCTCGGCCGGCCGGAGGACGCCGCCGCCCTGATCGTGCTGCTGCTCTCCGACCGGAGCGGTGTGGTCACCGGATCGGTCATCGACTGGGACCAGCAGGTCCCCGGAGGGTCCGACTAGTCTGCCCAGCGTGCCGTACGACGTCGCCCGGGTGCGCTCCCACTTCCCGCAGCTGAAGGAGGGGCCCGGCACCGGTGCGGCCCACTTCGACGGGCCGGGTGGTTCCCAGACGCCCGACGTGGTGGCCCAGGCGATGTACGACGTGCTGGTCGCGCCCCTGGCCAACCGCGGCGACACGACCCCCGCCGAGCGTAACGCCGAGGCAGCCGTGGTCGCCGCCAGGGCGGCGATCGGCGACCTGTTGGCGACCGACCCGTCGGGAGTCGTCTTCGGACGGTCGATGACCCAGTTGACCATGGACCTCGCCCGCACCCTGGCCAAGGGCTGGGGTCCCGGCGACGAGGTCGTCGTCACCCGGCTCGACCACGACTCCAACGTGCGCTCGTGGGTGCTGGCGGCCGAGGCGGTCGGGGCGACCGTGCGCTGGGTCGACCTCGACCCGGCGACCGCCGAGCTCGAACCGGCCCGCGTCGAGGAGGTGCTCGGCGACCGGACCAGGCTGGTCGCCTTCACCGGGGCGTCCAACCTCCTGGGCACCAGGCCCGACGTCCGCACCATCGCGGACCTCGCCCACGCCGCGGGGGCGCTGACGTACGTCGACGGCGTGCACCTCGTGCCACACGCGTCGGTCGACCTCACGGCCCTCGGCGCGGACTTCCTGGCGTGCTCGCCCTACAAGTTCCTCGGACCCCACTGCGGTGTCCTCGCCGCACGCCCCGAGACGCTCGAGCCCCTGCATCCGGACAAGCTGCTGCCGGCCTCGGACGACGTGCCGGAGCGGTTCGAGGTCGGGACGCTGCCCTACGAGCTGCTGGCGGGCACGACCGCCGCCGTCGACTTCCTGGCCGGCCTCGCCTCCGACGACCTACCCCCGGAGGCGAGCCGCCGGGAGCGGCTGGTGGCCTCCATGTCGGAGCTGGAGGCGCACGAGGACGCGCTCCGCGAGCGCGTGGAGGCGGGTCTCGCCGACCTGCCCGGCGTCACGCTGTGGTCGCGTGCGCGCCGGCGCACTCCGACCCTGCTGGCGACCTTCGAGCACCGCGACCTCCAGGACGTCCGTCGACGGCTGGCCGCGCGCGACGTCAACGCGCCCGCGGGATCGTTCTACGCCTACGAGGCGTCGCGCCGCCTCGGCCTGGGTTCGGCCGGTGGGCTACGGATCGGGCTCGCGCCCTACACCGACGACGCGGACGTCGACCGCCTGCTCGAGGCACTCGACGCGGCGCTGACCGGCTGACGGTCACTCGACGGCGAGCGACACCTCGGTCGACTTCACCAGGGCCACGACCTTGCTGCCTTCCGCGAGGCCGAGGTCCTCGACCGCGTCGCGCGTGATCGACGACGTGAGCAGGCCGCCCTCGTCGAGCTGGATCCGGACGACCGCCATGGCCTCACCCGCGGTGACGGAGACGACCGTGCCGGGCAGCTGGTTGCGCGTGGAGAACTTCATGGGCCCATCGTCGGGGACCGGACGTCCCGCGACAAGACCGTCTGCGGCGAGGCTGTGGGAACCCACAGCCTCGCCACCCCGACATGGAACCGGCCACGGGGCCGGACTGCGGTGCATCCCCCCGGTGCTCCGCGATCCGGCCGCTCCGTGGCGCGGCCCTTCGTGTCGGGCCGGACCTGCTGTTCCCCCGAATCAGCAACCCGGCCTCTGACACTCAGGAGCGTCGGGGAGTGGTGCTGATACCGCCGCCCGGAAGTATTTTCCGAGCCGCCTCGCGGCGCCCGCTCAGAGACGGAACGACGGGGTGACGAGCGGCGCGATGGGACGCCCGGACTCGTCGGTGGCCTGCGGCGTCAGCCACAGGCGTACGTCGCCCGCGACCGGGTCGGGGAACTCGAAGCGCCCGTCGGCGTCGGACTCGACGCTCTGCCGGGTGGCGGTGGTGACGTCGCTGTCGGACCCGAGCTGGACCCTGAGGGGGACGGCGGGGACGACCCAGCCGTCGAGACGTCGACGGCCGTCGACGGCACTGATCCGCACCAGCACCCGGTAGGACTCGCCGGCGAACTCCAGGGCGACCGTCGTGTCGGCGCCCGGGTCGGCGACGCCGGTCACCCCGCGGGTGCCCGAGGCGTGGTCGACTCGCTCGACCAGCGTCAGCAGCTCGTACTCGGTCTCGAGGTCCTCGACGGCGAGCCGTGCGAGCACGCCGTCGACGAGGTCGGCGGGAGCGGGGTCGAGGGCGGCGTAGAGCACGGCGATCGCATCGAGGAGCTGCTCGTCGGTCTGAGTCACGACGCACCTCCCAGCTCGACCCGGAGCTTCTCCAGGCAGCGTCGGCGCGTGGGGCCGATGCTGCCGATCGGCATGTCGAGGGTGTCGGCGACCGAGGAGTAGTCGGGACGCGGCTCCCAGGCCACGATCCGGAGCAGCTTCTGGCAGCGCTCCGGCAGCCGGCCGAGCGCGTGCCAGAGCCGGGCGTTCTCGTCTCCGGTGACGACCTCGGCCTCCGGTGACGTCTGGGCCGGCATCCGCGCGTCGAGCACCTCGTCCTCGACCGGGCGCGTACGGGTCGACGCCTTGCTCACGCGCCAGGCCTCGCGGCGGGCCGCCGTGCACAGCCAGCGGGTGATCGCCTGCGGGTCGCGCACGGAGTCCGCGGAGCGGACGAGGGTCAACCAGGTGTTCTGGACGACGTCCTCGGAGGCCTCCTTGTCGAGACCCGTGGCGCGCACGACGTGCCACAGCACCGGGCTCATCACGCGGACCAGGTCGTCCAGCGCGGACTCGTCGTCGTCGCGCCAGCGGCGGAAGGCATCCGTGGCAGCGTCGTAGAGCCCCGAGGAGGTGGGTCCCCCCGGTGCGCCGTGCATGGTCATCACATCCCCCGAGGAGCTCCGCCCGAGCACCTCTGATACGTCGGATCGCTCGTCGAGACTCGAAAATAGCGTGTTCGCACCCCCGTGCGACAGCGGGTACCACCCCGTGGCGCGTCGGCTCACCGGAAGGCGAAGAGCACCAGGCAGGCCGCTCCGGCCACGACGCAGTAGATGCCGAACGGGCGCAGCGAGTTGGTGTGCACCCAGCGGGTCAGCCAGCGGGCCGACACGTAGGCGCCCACCCCCGCCAGCACGGACCCGAAGACGACCTGGGGCCGGATGCCGTCACCGAGCGGACCGAAGAGGTCGGGGAGCTTGAGCACGCCGGCCGCGAAGATCACGGGGGTCGCGAGCAGGAACGAGAAGCGCACGGCGTCCTCACGCCGAAGTCCGGTCCGCATCCCCGCCGCCATGGCCACGCCCGAGCGGGAGATCCCGGGACCCAGGGCCAGGATCTGCACGCTGCCGATGCCGAGGGCCCGGGCGAAGGGCATCCGCGACAGTCGCGCGTCCGCGGCGATCCCGTCGGCGACCGGGTCGCCGGGGATCTCGGCCGGGATCGTCTCCGTCGTCGGGTGCCGGCCGACCCACCACTCGGCCGCAAGCAGGATCAGGCCGTTGGTGATCAGGAAGCAGGCCGCGGGCACCGGCCGTCCGAGGTGGGTCCGCAGCCAGTGCTCGAACAGCAGGCCGACCAGACCGACCGGGATGGTGCCCACGATCAGCTGCCAGATGAGCCGCTCGTCGGGGGTGGTGATGCGCCGGCGTCGGACGCTCGAGAGGAGGCCCCGGGTCAGCCGGAGCCAGTCGCGGCGGTAGAAGACGAGCAGGGCGAGGGCGGTGGCCACGTGCGTCCCGACGATGAAGGCGAGGTACGGCGACTCCGGGGCCGCCACGTCCAGGTCGCGGGCCCAGCTGCCGCCCAGCACCGCCGGCAGCAGCACGCTGTGTCCGAGGCTGGAGATCGGGAAGAGCTCGGTCACGCCCTGCAGGAGGCCCACGACCGCGGCCTCGAGCCAGCTCAGGTGGTTCACGCAGGGCCTCTCGGACCGGGACACGGACGCTCCCAGCCTGGGGGTGCGAACCTGTCAGGAACCTGACCGCGCGGGGACCCGTTCCCGGTAGGCCTGCCCACGCCGTACGAGGGCGTGCCGGAGCTCGCGCACGGACTCCGGCACGCGTTGCGCCCGGCGTTGCACCAGGGCGAGGGTGATCTCGGTCCGGTCGTCGGCGAGCGGCCGGTGCACGAGCAGTCCGGCGCGGCTGAGCGGGTCGTCGACGACGCTGTAGTCGGGCAGCACCGTGACGCCCATCCGGTCGGCCACCAGGAGCTTGCCCATGCCGGACCCGTCGGTCCGGTACGTCGTGGCGGGGGGCCGGCCCCCGAACAGTCGCTGGGCGAAGCGGTGCATGACGTACCCGGGACGCATCGCCACGAAGCGCTCCTCACGCAGCTCGTCGACCGTCACCGACTCCTGGGACGCCCAGGGATGGTCGGGTGGCACCACCACGACCGGGACGCCCCGCACCAGGACGGTGGCCTCGAGCTCGGCGGGGAGCTCGTCCCCGCTGAGCAGGTTGACCAGGCCGAGATCGAGCGAGCCCTCGAGCACGCCGTCGACGACGCCGGGGTGGGTCAGGTCGACCACCTCGACCGTGGTCGAGCGGCGGCCCCGCTGGAAGGCCAGCACCGCCGGTGCCACCACCGACGAGGTGCCGGTGTTGACCGTGCCCACGCGCACGGTCCGGGTCACGCCGTTCTGGTCGCCCGCGGCCGCACGGAGCCGGTCGACGGCCTCGAGCACCTCGGTCATGTGGGCCAGCAGCTCGCGGCCCGAGCGGTTGATCCGGGCCCCACTGCGGTGCCGGTCGAGCAGGGTGACGCCGAGCTCACGCTCGAGCTTGCCGACACCCTCGCTGAGCGCGGGCTGCGAGATGTGCAGGTGCTCGCTCGCGCGTCGCAGCGAGCCGTGCTGCACGACGGCCGCGAGGTACTCCAGCTGCTCCAGACGCATGTTCACCCCTTGGCAGGTGGGAGCTGCCACGTCCGAGAGGAAGAACCTGCCGTCGAGAGGTGGGGAGCTGCCGGCCTGCACATTAAAGTCATGTATGTTGATCGACATTATCCAACATACATCGTGCCCCCGACCACGAGGTGGAACCCCCGATGACCCAGACCACCGACGGCGTTCCGCCCGCCGACCTGCTCGCACGCCCGCCGTACCGCACCGAGCTGCTGGAGCGGCTGCACGACGAGTGGAGTCCACTGTTCCACGAGATCGCCTCCGGGACCGTCCAGCGTGAGCTCGACGGCGTGCTGCCGTTCGAGGCCGTACGCCGCCTGAAGGACGAGGGGTTCGGTGCGCTGCGCGTACCCCGGGCCTACGGCGGCCGAGGTGCCACCTGGCCGGAGCTGACCGCGCTCTGGATCGAGCTCGCCGCCGCGGACGCGAACCTCACGCAGGCCTTCCGGGGGCACTTCGCGTTCGCCGAGGACCGCCTGTGGCAGCACCGCCGCGGACTCGACCAGTCGGTGTGGTTCGGGCGGTTCGTCGACGGGGAGATCGCCGGCAACGCCTGGACCGAGGTCGGCGGGACGGCGATCGACACCGCGGAGACGGTCCTCGACCCGCAGGTCGACGGCTACCGGCTCTCGGGGACGAAGTACTACACGACCGGCAGCATCTTCGCGGAGTGGGCCGACGTCTACGCCCGTCGCCATCGGCACGGTCAGGACGACGACTTCGCGGTCGCCGTCGTCGACACCCGGGTCGGCGGGGTGACCGTCAGCGACGACTGGCACGGGTTCGGCCAGCGCGGCACGGGCAGCGGGACGACGACCTTCGAGCGCGTCCCGGTGCCTCCCGACCACGTGCTCGCCTTCCGCGAGCGCTTCCCCTACCAGACGGCGGTCTACCAGCTGAACCTCCTGGCGACCCTCGCGGGCATCGCGCGCGCGGCCCTGGCCGACGCCGTCGACGAGGTGCGACGGCGCGAGCGCAACTTCTCCCACGCCAACACGGCCCGGGTACGCGACGACCCACAGGTGCTGGCCCGGGTCGGCGAGATCGCGGCCGCGACGTACGCCGCCGAAGCCGCCACGCTGCGTGTGGCGGCCGCCGTCCAGGACGTGTCGATCACCGCCCAGAAGGGGGAGACGGCGATCGCGGCCGCGAACGAGGCCGCCGAGCTCGAGTCGGCCACGGCGCAGGTGGTCGTGAGCGAGCTGGTGCTCCGCGCGACCACGGACCTGTTCGACACCCTGGGCGCGTCCGGCACGTCGCGCGCCAAGGCGCTGGACCGGCACTGGCGCAACGCTCGGACCGTGGCGTCACACAACCCACGGCTGTTCAAGTCGCGCGTGGTCGGCGCTCACCTGGTCAACGGAACCCCACCCCCCTATGCGTGGGGGATCGGCACCACCCAGCGCGAGGAGGGGCCCTGAGCGGCCCGCGGGACCGGTGACAGGTTCCGCCATCCGCCGGATCGGTCGAACCGAGCCTCCGCCCGCGGGTTCCGGCTTGAACCCCGCCTCAAAGTCGATCAATCTGATTGACATTCCGCGACGTCACCGAGGAGACCCACCCGTGAGCGACCTGACCTTCCACTGGTTCCTGCCGACCAACGGCGGCGACGCGCGCCACGTCGTCGGCGGTGGCCACGGGCTGGACCCGGGCTCGGCCGGCCGCCCGGCGAGCGTCTCCTACCTCGGCCAGATCGCCCGCGCCGCCGAGGACCTCGGCTTCGAGGCCGCGCTCACCCCGACCGGAGCCTGGTGTGACGACGCCTGGCTGTCCACGGCGATGCTCAGCCAGGTCTCGGCCCGCCTGAAGTTCCTGGTCGCGTTCCGGCCCGGGCTGACCTCACCGTTCCTCGCCGCACAGATGGCCGGGACGTTCCAGAACCTCACCGGAGGCCGCCTGCTGCTCAACGTGGTCACCGGTGGAGAGAGCCACGAGCAGCGGATGTACGGCGACTTCGAGGACAAGGACGCGCGTTACGCACGCTGCGACGAGTTCCTCTCCGTCGTCCGCGCGCTCTGGCGTGGCGAGACCGTGGACTTCGCCGGAGACCACCTCCGCGTCGACCAGGCACGGCTCGGGCAGATCCCCGACCCCGTGCCGGCGATCTACTTCGGGGGCTCCTCACCGGCCGCCGGCCGGGTCGCGGCTCGCCACGCCGACGTCTACCTCACGTGGGGTGAGCGACCCGACGCCGTACGCGAGAAGGTGGCGTGGGTCCGCGGACTCGCGGCTGACGCGGGCCGCCAGCTCCGCTTCGGGCTGCGCGTCCACGTGATCACCCGCGACACCTCCGCCGAGGCGTGGGCCGAGGCCGACCGGCTGCTGGCCGGGATCGACCGTGAGGCGATCGAGCGGGTGCAGGCGGGGTTGCGGCGGAGCGAGTCGGAGGGCCAGCGTCGGATGCTCGAGCTCCACGGCGGCCGGACCGACGACCTGGTCGTCCACCCCAACGTCTGGGCCGGCGTCGGCCTGGTGCGCGGCGGGGCCGGCACGGCGTTCGTCGGCAGCCACGCGGAGGTCGCCGACCGGATCGAGGAGTACGCCGCCCTCGGCATCGACGAGTTCGTCCTGTCCGGCTACCCCCACCTCGAGAGTGCGTACTGGTTCGGCGAGGGGGTGCTGCCGCTGCTGGCCGAGCGCGGCCGCTGGCGGCACCCGGCGCCGTCCCGCGGACACGCACGGGCGGAGCCGTTCGCGGCAGCGGGGGCGGCGTCGTGACCGCGCGGACCGCGGTCGTCGTCGGCAACCCCAAGCCCGGTTCCCGCACCCTCCACGCGGCCCGTCACGTAGCGCGCGAGCTGACCGGGCGTGAGGCCGACCTCACCGTCGACCTGGCGGAGCTCGGCGTGCGGCTCTTCGACTGGGACGACGACGAGGTACGGCGCCTGGTCGCCGACGTGGGTGACGCCGACCTCGTCGTGGTGGCCAGCCCGACCTACAAGGCGACCTACACCGGCCTGCTGAAGCTGTTCCTCGACCGGTTCGCCGGTGGCACCGGACTGACTGGCGCCGCCGTCCCGCTGATGCTCGGCGCCGGGCCGGCCCACGCACTGGCGCCCGAGCTCTTCCTGCGTCCGCTGCTCACCGAGCTCGGTGCCGTCGTCCCGGTCCGCGGGCTCTACGTCCTCGACACCCAGCACGACCGACCCGAGGCCTACGCCGACTGGCTCGCCACTGCGCGCCCCGTGATCTCGACCGTCCTGACACCCCCGCTTCTCGAAGGAGTCTCATGACCGCGACCGCCCCGTGCACCCACCTCGACCCACAGACCCTCCGCTCGGCGTTCGGGGCCTACCCGAGCGGGGTGGTCGCCGTGGCCGCACAGGTGCGCGGCCAGCTGACCGGAATCGCCGCGAGCTCCTTCACCTCGGTCAGCATCGACCCGCCGCTGGTGTCGTTCGCGGTCGCGACCACCAGCAACACCTGGCCGTTGCTGCGCGAGGCCGCACACCTCGGAGTGAGCATCCTGGCCGACCACCACGACACCGTCTGCCGCCAGCTGGCCGGGCCCCTGGAGCAGCGCTTCACCGGCCTGCCGTTCCGGTCCACCCATGACGGTGCCGTCCTGCTCGACGAGGCGGTGGCGACGTTCGACTGCTCGATCGAGCAGGAGATCGAGGCCGGTGACCACCTGATCGTGGTCCTGGCCCTCCACCGCGTGGCCGACGGGGGAGGGTCCTCCCCGCTGGTGTTCCACCGCAGCGGCTTCAAGAGGCTGTCTGCCGACGACCTCGACCAGACCTTGCTCGACGGTCGCATCAACGGCAAGGACGTCGACGCCGCCTGATCGGGGCGGCTCGGTCACCGGTTGACTCCGACAACCAGTCCGGGGCTAGCCTCGGCGCCGTGAACCTCATCGAGATCGAGATGCCCGACGGCACCGCGGAGGCCTACCTGACCGGCTCCGGGCCGGGGGTCCTGTTCTTCATCGACGCGATCGGGCTCCGGCCCCAGATCGCGCAGATGGCCGACCGGATCGCTGCCTGGGGCTACACCGTCCTCGCGCCCAACACCCTCTACCGGTCGGGGACCGCCGCGGAGACCTCGCCCCAGCCGGGCGAGGACCTGCGTGCCCCGGGTGGTCGCGAGGCGTTCTTCCAGCACACCGGCCCCCGGATTGCCGAGCTCACCCCCGAGCGCCTGCGCGAGGACATCCCGGCGTACCTCGCCGCCCTGCGTGAGCACGCCGACGGTGACATCGCGGTCGTCGGCTACTGCATGGGAGCCCGCCTGGCGGTGCGCGCGGCCGGCCTCGACCCGCGGGTGGTGGCGGTGGCCGGCTTCCATGGTGGCGGGCTGGTCACCGACGACCCCGACAGCCCTCACCTGAGCCTGCCCGACGCGCGCGCGGAGTTCGTGTTCGGCCACGCCGACCAGGACCGTTCGATGACGCCCGAGGCCGTCGCCGCGCTCGATCGCGCCCTCGCGGACGCCGGGCTCACCGCCACGACCGACATCTACCCGGAGTCACCGCACGGCTACTCGATGAACGACACGTCGATGTACCACCAGCCCGGCGCCGAGCGGTCCTTCGAGGAGCTGCATGCGCTCCTCGACCGCACACTGGGAGCCTGACCGAACCCGTCAGCGCCCGACGGCCCTGGCCAGCTCGGCCTTGCTCATCGACGAACGGCCGCGGACGTTGCGCCGTCGCGCCTCCTCGTAGAGCTGCGCCTTCGTGCGCCCGCCCGCGCCCCGGTGGGAGCGGAGCCCGCCGCGCCTGGACGACGACAGGTCGTCGGTGGACGTGCGGCTCGCCTGCCGCGCCTCTCCGGCCCGGGCGCGCTCCTTGTTGACGGTACGCGAGGCGATCTCCCGCGCCGTCTCCTCGCTCCGGCCGCGGTCCTCGAGGCCCTCCTTGATGTGCTCGTACTGACGCTCGCGCTTCTTGCTCCAGCCCTGCTGCGGCATGACCCACCTCCTGGACGTCGGACGCGTTCCGTACCCGGCAGGATCCGCAGCCATGCCGTCCCACGGAACGCATCACCGCAGGAGGGTCGGGTACGGGACGGAGGACCCACGACGCGGAGGAGAGACACATGGCAGACCTGACCGGACGCACCATCGCCTTCCTGGTGGCCCCCGAGGGAATCGAGCAGGTCGAGCTCACCGATCCGTGGCAGGCGGTCCAGGACGCCGGCGGCACACCGAAGCTGCTCTCGCTCGAGGCGGGTACGGTGCAGGCCTTCCACCACCTCGACCGGGCCGACACGTTCGCGGTCGACGCCCTCGTCGCGGACGCCGACCCGGCGTCGTACGACGGGCTGGTCCTGCCCGGAGGCGTGGCCAACCCCGACGCCCTGCGGATGGACGAGGACGCCGTCGCCTTCGTCCGCGACTTCGTGGAGTCGGGCCGCCCGGTGGCGGCGATCTGTCACGCGCCCTGGACCCTGGCCGAGGCCGATGTCGTGCGGGGCCGGCGGATGACCTCGTGGCCCAGCCTGCAGACCGACCTGCGCAACGCCGGGGCCGACTGGGTCGACGAGGAGGTCGTCGTCGACGGCAACCTGGTGACGAGCCGCAAGCCAGACGACCTGCCGGCCTTCGACGACGCACTGCTGTCCCTGTTCGCCGACTGACCCGGGTCCCGGCACCAGGGCCGACACCGTGTGACGCATGCCACTGGAGGGACTGGGTACGACCTCCGACGCATGAACTGCCCCTGAGGAGGACACATGGCGAGCGGCGTGGAGACCGGCCAGATCACCACCGACATCCCAGCACGGCTCGACCGGCTGCCGTGGTCGCGCTGGCACTGGATGATCGTGGTCGGTCTGGGGACGGTGTGGATCCTCGACGGGCTCGAGGTGACGATCGTCGGGTCGATGTCCGACGCGCTGAAGCCCGCGAGCACGGGGCTCGGGATGAGCAGCTCCGACATCGGCCTCGCGGGGTCGATGTACGTCGCCGGCGCCTGCATCGGTGCCCTGGTCTTCGGGCAGCTCACCGACCGGTTCGGCCGCAAGCGGCTGTTCCTGCTGACACTGGCGTTCTACATCTTCGCGACCCTGCTCACCGCGTTCTCGATGAACCCGACCTGGTACTTCGCGGCGCGTGCTCTCACCGGTGCCGCGATCGGCGGCGAGTACGCCGCCATCAACTCCGCGATCGACGAGCTGATCCCGGCCAAGTACCGCGGCCGGATCGACGTCGCCATCAACGGCTCCTTCTGGGTCGGTGCAGCGATCGGTGCCCTGCTCACCATCCCGCTGCTCGACCCGACCGTCGTCAGTGCCTCCCTGGGCTGGCGGCTCGCGTTCGGTCTCGGTGCGATCCTCGCGGTCGGCGTCCTGCTCGTGCGTCGTCACGTCCCCGAGAGCCCTCGCTGGCTGTTCATCCACGGGCGTGAGGACGAGGGCGAGGAGATCGTCCGTGACATCGAGCGCGAGGTCCACGAGGAGACCGGGCGTGAGCTCCCGACGGTGAAGGACACCATCACGATCCGGCAGCGCAAGACGATCGGCATCCCCCTGATCGCCAAGACGGTGTTCACCCTCTACCCGAAGCGCACCGTGCTCTGCTTCTCGCTGTTCGTCGGCCAGGCGTTCCTCTACAACGCCTTCTTCTTCACCTACGGCGACACCCTCACCACGTTCCTCGGGGTCGGTCAGACCGGTTACTACATCGCGGTCTTCGCGGCCAGCAACTTCGCCGGAGCGCTGCTCCTGAGCCCGCTCTTCGACTCCGTCGGGCGGGTCCGGATGATCACCGGGACCTACATCGTGTCCGGCGTCCTGCTGGGGGTGGCGGGGTTCATGCTCGGCGACCTGTCGGCGATGACGCTGACCCTCTTCGGCGTGGTGATCTTCTTCTTCGCCTCGGCCGGCGCCAGCGCGGCGTACCTCACCGCGAGCGAGGTGTTTCCGATGGAGACCCGGGCCCTGTGCATCGCGTTCTTCTACGCGATCGGTACGGCGGTCGGAGGCATCACCGGCCCGCTGCTCTTCGGCAAGCTCATCGACCACGCGTCCTCGAGCGGGGACATCACCGGCATCGCACCGGGGTACTTCCTGGGCGCCGGACTGATGATCGCCGGAGGCATCGTCGCGGCGTTCCTGGGCGTGAAGGCCGAGGGGCAGTCGCTGGAGAGCATCGCCCAGCCCCTCACCGCCATGGACGCGGAGACCGGCGGCCAGCACCCCGAGCACGCGAACGCCTGACGCGTCTGCCGCACGCCGGACCGGAGGAGACACACCATGCCGATGCCACCACCGAAGGCCAGCACCGAGGGTCGCCGCGTCCGTCAGGTCTTCCACGAGAGGGGTCAGATCGTACGAGCCCTCGAGGACGAGGCACCGCGTACACCCGACGACTGGCCAAAGGCTCTGTGACCTCACCCCCTGGGAGGGTCAGGCCCACCGTTACGTCCTTTGGGGTGTTGGGGTGCCGGTGCCTCGGGTGGTAGACCGGAGGTGAGTGGTCGAGACCCCCTGCCACGTGTGCACTGACTTCCTGAGAGGGAGTGCCGTGGCAGCATCCGTACTTGAGTCACCGCCCGACTTCACCGACCTGCTCCAACCCGAGATCGCCAGCCTCCCGCGCCGGGAGGCCACGGCACGGCTGCTGAGCCTGGCCGCCGCGGCCGACGACGAGGCCCAGCGACGCGCCTACCAGGACCGCGTCGCCGAGCTCAACATGCAGGTCGCGGTCGATGTCGCGCGCCGCTACCGGTCGCGCGGGGTCTCCTCCGACGACCTCGAGCAGGTCGCCTTCCTCGGCCTCGTGAAGGCCGTCCGCGGGTTCGACCCCGAGCGCGCGACAGACTTCTTGAGCTACGCGGTGCCGACCATCCGCGGCGAGGTGCGCCGCTACTTCCGTGACCACGGCTGGGTCGTCCGCCCTCCACGGACGGTCCAGCAGGCCCAGGCCCGCATCACCGCGGTCGAGTCCGACCTGTGCCAGGAGCTGGGTCGGGCGCCCCGGCCCAGTGAGATCGCGGCCCGCCTCGACCTCGACCTCGACCTGGTCGTCGAGGCGCTCGGCGCCAACGGTTGCTTCGCGCCGACCTCGCTCGACAGCACCCCGGCCGAGGGGGAGTCCGCGATCGGTGACCGGCTCGGCGAGGACGACGCATCGTTCGACAGTGCCGAGGCGCGCATCGCGCTGAAGCCGCTGCTGAGCCACCTCGACCGCCGCGAGCGGATCATGCTCGAGATGCGGTTCTTCAAGGGCTCGACCCAGTCCGAGATCGGTGCCGTGCTGGGCATCACGCAGATGCAGGTCTCGCGTCTGCTGTCCGCCCTGCTCGCGCGGCTCCGCGACGAGCTGGGTGGCGTGCCCCTCTGAGCGACGACGAGTCCACCTCGACCGTCCTGGTGGCCGGGGCAGCGAACCTGCTGATCGCGGTCGCCAAGCTCGTGGCCGGCGTGGCCTCCGGGTCGTCGGCGATGCTGTCGGAGGCTGCCCACTCGATCGGCGACACCATGAACCAGGTGTTCTTGATGGCGTCGCTGCGCAAGAGTCGCAAGCCGCCCGACGAGGAGCACCCGTTCGGCTACGGGATGGAGCGCTACTTCTGGTCCCTGCTCGCCGCCGTCAGCATCTTCGTCCTGGGCGCCGGCTTCTCGGCCTACCAGGGGATCCAGGCACTCACGAGCTCCGGTGAGGGGGGATCGCCGACCTGGGCGTTCGTGGTGCTCGCCGGGTCGTTCGTCTTCGAGGGCACCTCGTTCCTCAAGGCCGTCCGTCAGCTCCGCGGTGAGGCCTCCGACCGGGGCTCCGACCTGCGACACCACCTGCGCCACGACGCGGACCCGGCGCTGCGGGCGGTGGTGTGGGAGGACGGCGTCGCTCTGGTCGGTCTGCTCCTCGCCGCCGCGGGCCTCGCCGCCGACACCGTGACCGGGGGTCGCACCTGGGACGGCGTCGCGTCGCTCGCGATCGCAGCTCTGCTCGTGGCCGTCGCCTACGGGCTGGGCCGCCAGAACCAGCAGTACCTCCTCGGCAAGGCCGCCCCGCCGGAGGTGCGCGCCGGCATCGTGGAGGCGATGCGCAGCACGGAGGGGATCGACTCGGTCCTGGAGCTGATGACCATGCAGCTCTCGCCCGAGCAGATCCTCGTCGCGGCTAGGGTCGACCTGGCCGACCACCTGTCACCGGAGGGCATCGAGCTCGCCTCCGACGAGGTCGACGACCTGATCCGCGAGCGATTCCCGGAAGTGAGGCACGTGTTCCTCGACCCGACGCCCGACCGAGCCGAGACGTGACCCCGGAGGAGACCGCCCGTCGCAGCGCCGAGGCGATGTGGGCCGGAGATCGCGCCAGCCAGGCACTCGGGATGAGCCTCGACGCCGTCGGCCCCGGCACGGCGACCCTCTCGATGACGGTGCGGGACGACATGGTCAACGGTCACAGCATCGGTCACGGCGGGTTGACGTTCACCCTCGCCGACAGCGCGTTCGCCTTCGCCTGCAACTCCTACAACCGGGTCACCGTCGCGGCCTCGGCCGAGATCCGCTTCCGGAGGCCGACCCGCCTCGGAGACCGACTGGTCGCCACCGCGACCGAGCGTGAGCGTCACGACCGAGACGGGGTGTACGACGTGCTGGTGACGGTGGGCGACGAGGTCGTCGCCGTCTTCACCGGCCGTAGCAAGGAGATCGGCGGCACCCTGCTCGACGTTCAGCCGTCGTAGAGCGCGGACGTGCGGCGTACGAGGTCGGCCACGTGGGCGCGCAGGTCGTCGGGGGCGACGACCTCGACGTGGGGACCGAGGGCGAGGACCTCCACGGCCATCGCGTCCACCGAGCGCAGGCGGCAGGTGGCGGTCACCCATCCGTCGCCCGCTTGCGGCTCCGACCGGACCCGCAAGGGCTGCAGGTAGCCGAGGACCGCCGCGACCCGGCGCCCTTCGGCGGTCACCCGGACCGTCATCCGGGCGGTCGTCGCCCGGGGCGCGGCCGGTCGGACCCATGACTGGCCGGGCAGGGTGGGCACGTAGCCCTCGAGGAGTCGCACGCCGCCACCCACGCCGCGAGTCGCGTAGACCGGCACCCCGGAGCCCGACAGCACCTCGAGGTCGCGCAGGATCGTGCGCTGGCTGACGTCGAGCCGTTCGGCGAGGGTGGCCACGGTCACCGGTCCCTCGCGGGACAGGAGGGAGAGCAGGCTGATCAGCCGACCGGCGCGCACGAGGCGAGTCTGGACCCACCCCGAATTCCTGACAAGTGATGTCAGGAATTGCCTCTAGCGTGGTCGACACGGGCAGCTCGCCCGGACCGACGAGAGGAAGCGCCATGACCGCAGCCGTGGAGGGATCCGGTACCCGTGACGACCCGTGGGTCCTGACGACGCCGCCGGGGACCTCGGAGTTCGAGGCGTACCGCGACACCGAGCAGGACCCGCCCGCCCTCGTGGTCCAGGTCGGCGCGACGCAGCTCCGCTACCACCTGCGCTGCATCGAGGACCTCCACGCGATGCTCGTCGAGCGCGGCGACTGGGTCCTGCTCGGCAACGCCGACGAGCAGAAGGTCGCGAAGCCGGACACCGTCGAGGCGTGGGGTCGCGCGGAGGACAACCCGGTCGGCGGCTGGTACGGGCTGAAGAAGGGTCTGCGCGGCCGGTTCGGGAACTACGTGCCCCCCGTGCTCGAGGCCCTCGGACTGGCCGAGGTCGAGCACCAGGCCAGGAACAACAGGATGCGGGCGATCTAGCCTGCTCCTCATGACCGGTGAGATCCCGACCCTGTCGCGCGAGGAGCTCGAGGCCCTCCAGCTCGAGCGACTTCGCGACACCCTGCACACGGCGTACGCCCGGGTGCCGCACTACACCCGCGCGTTCGAGGCCGCGGGCGTCCATCCCGACGAGCTGACGACACTCGCCGACCTGGCGCGCTTCCCGTTCACGACCAAGGCGGACCTGCGCGAGAACTATCCGTTCGGGATGTTCGCGGTGCCGCGCGAGCAGGTGAGCCGGGTCCATGCCAGCAGTGGTACGACGGGCAAGCCGACCGTGGTCGGCTACACCGCGGCCGACGTCGACACCTGGGCGGAGCTGATGGCCCGGTCGATCCGGGCGGCCGGCGGGCGGCCGGGCGACCTGGTCCACATCGCCTACGGCTACGGGCTGTTCACGGGCGGACTGGGTGCCCACTACGGAGCCGAGCGGCTGGGCTGCACGGTGGTCCCGGTCAGCGGCGGCATGACCGAGCGGCAGGCACAGCTGATCGTCGACTTCCGGCCGCGCGTGATCATGGTGACTCCGTCGTACTTCCTGTCGATCCTCGACGAGCTCGAGGCGCAGGGGGTCGACCCGCGCGACACCAGCCTCGAGGTGGGGATCTTCGGCGCGGAGCCGTGGACCGACGAGATGCGGCACGCCGTCCAGGCGCGGACCCGGCTCACGGCTGTCGACATCTACGGCCTGAGCGAGGTCATGGGTCCGGGTGTGAGCCAGGAGTCGGGGGAGACGCAGGACGGGCTGCACGTGTGGGAGGACCACTTCCTGCCCGAGATCGTGGACCCCTTCACCCTCGAACCGGTTGCGGACGGGGAGGAGGGTGAGCTGGTCTTCACCAGCCTCACCAAGCGGGCGATGCCGGTGGTCCGCTATCGCACCCGCGACCTGACCCGCCTGCTCCCCGGCACGGCGTACCCGGCCTTCCGACGGATGCAGAAGGTCACCGGCCGGACCGACGACATGATGATCGTGCGTGGTGTGAACCTGTTCCCCACGCAGGTCGAGGAGCAGATCCTGGCCGTCGAGGGGCTGGCGCCGCACTACCTGTGCGTCCTCACCCGCCCGGGCAACCTCGACGAGCTCACCGTCCGGGTGGAGTCGGTCGGCGAGCCGGACGCCGTCGCGGCGGCCGCGCTGGAGGCGACGCTGGCGGGGCGGATCAAGCACGGCACCGGGGTCACGGCGCGCGTCGAGGTGGTGCCGCCGCACGCCCTCGAGCGGTCACAGGGCAAGGCGCGCCGGATCTCCGACCAGCGACCTCGCTGAACCCGGCCGAGGTCAGTGGTTCGGCAGGCCCGACTTCGTGCAGAGGCCCTTGCCGATCCCGGCGGTGTTGTCGTCACGGATCAGCGCGAACATCTGCTTGGAGCGGGTGGGGTCCCAGGTCACGGCGAGGTTGCTGATCGGGACCGGGCAGGTCAGCTTGCTGTGGGTCATCGCCCAGCCGAAGCGGCCCATCGCCACGACGCCCATGTCCTTGTCGACGGTCAGGTTGTCGGTCGTGGAGGTCCAGAGGTTCCAGTAGCGGAACGGGTTGATGACCGTCCACGGCGAGAGGGCCTTGTGCCCGACTGCGGCCATCACCTCGCGCTGCTGACCGCCCCGGGCGATGTCGCCGAGCTGCGGGTCAGCGTGCCGCGACCGCGCGTAGGCCAGGGCGACCGTGCCGTCGGCGTGCTGGCACCCCTTCTTCACGTGGAGGTTGGCGAGCTTGTCGTTCATGGTGTGCGTCGGGCAGATGGTGATGCCGCCGACCGAGTCGACGATGTTGACGAAGCCGCCCAGGCCGATCTCGACGTAGTGGTCGATGTGGATGCCGGTGTTCTGCTCGACGGTCTTGACGAGCAGCTTCGGCCCACCCCAGGCGAACGCGGCGTTGATCTTCGTCGTGCTGTGGCCGGGGATCGGGACCAGGGAGTCGCGCGGGATCGACATGGTCAGCGTCGGTCCGCTGCCGGTGTGGACCAGCACGATGGTGTCGGTGCGCTGCCCCGCGGCGTTGCCGGTGTGGAGCTTCTTGCGCTGCTTGGCGCTGAGACCCTTGCGCGAGTCGCTCCCGACGAGCAGGTAGTTGGTGCCCGGCTGGTCGGCGGGCCGCTGACCGGCCGGGAACGCGTCGATCTTGTTCACCTTCGACCAGGCGAAGAACGGGACCGCGATCAGATAGACCAGCCACAGCGCGAGCAGGATCCACAGGTAGCGGAGCCGGAAGTGCGGCCGGAAGCCGCCGCCGCCCTGGCTCGGCGTGGCCGGCGGCGGCACGGGCCGCGGCGGCCTCGGTGCGGTCGTGGGTCGTGCCTCGGCGGTCGGGGCACCCGTGGCGCTGTCGTGGCGCGGCAGCGTCGGCATCACCCGCGTCTCGTCGGGACGCGGTTGCCGTGGCACGGGGCGGGTGGCATCGGTGGGTTCCGACCCTGACGGGTCTCCGGTCTGCTTGCCGCCCGGCGAGCGGCCGTACAGCCAGTCGTCGGACATGACGGGCAGATTACCGGGGGAGACCCAAACCCTCCGCTTCGGCGCGTCGTACCGTCCTGTGACCGCTGTGGCTGGTGATACTGGCGGGGCTACTTCCCCAGCACAGAGAGACACGTCCATGGGGCTGCCCGCCTCTTCCCCCGGGTTGCTCGACCGGGCCACCGCCGCCGACCGCGCGGCGGGTGTGCGCTACCGGCGCGCCCTGATGCTGATGGTGATGACTCTCGTCGTCCCCGGGTCGGCACAGCTGGTCGCGGGCAACCGTCGCGTCGGGCGCATCGCCACGCGCGTCTGGGCCGGTCTGGTCGTCCTGGGCGTCCTCGGCGTGGTGCTCGCGGGCTGGCACCACCAGTACGCCTTCTGGTTCGCCTCCGACACCACCGTGCTGGGGTGGCTGCGCCTGGGCCTGATGGTGCTCGCGGTGGGCTGGGCGGCGCTGTTCGTCGACGCCTGGCGGATCGGGCAGCCGTTGTCGCTCTCCCTGACCCACCGGCGGGCCGTCGTCGGGCTCAACGGCGTGCTGTGCCTGTCGGTGGCCGGCACCCTGCTCTTCGGCGCGCACCTGGTCGGTGTGCAGCGCGACTTCATCCTGACCATGTTCTCGGGCGACACCGTCACCGGTCAGCACGACGGGCGCTACAACGTGCTGCTGGTCGGCGGCGACTCCGGCGCGGGCCGGTGGGGCCTGCGGACCGACTCCATGACCGTCGCCAGCATCGACGCCGCCACCGGCAAGACCGTGCTGATCGGCCTGCCCCGCAACATGACCAACTTCCCGTTCGCCCGCGGCTCGATCATGCACAAGGCATGGCCGCACGGCTACGACTGCGGCTACCCCGCCTGCGAGCTCAACGGCATCCCGACCTGGGTCGGTGACCACTCGGCACTGTTCAAGGGCGTCAAGAACCCCGGCATGGACGGCACCATCTCCGCGATCGAGGGGATCACCGGGCTCAGGATCAACTACTGGGCGATGGTGAACCTGGCCGGCTTCCGGGGCCTGGTCGACGCGGTCGGCGGCGTGACCCTCAACGTCCGGCAGCCGATCCCGGTCGGCGGCCTCGGTGCCGACGTCACCGGCTACATCAAGCCGGGCATCCGCAAGCTGAACGGGATGGACACGCTGTGGTTCGCCCGGTCGCGCGACAGCTCCGACGACTACTCGCGGATGGCGCGCCAGAAGTGCGTGATGAACGCGATGCTCCACCAGGTCAGCCCGGAGACCGTGCTCACGAACTTCGAGAAGATCGCGAAGGCGTCGTCGGCCATGATCTCCACCGACATCCCGGCCAGCGAGGTCGACCGGTTCATGGCGCTCGCGCTCAAGGCGAAGAGCCAGCCGATCGCGACCCTGTCGCTGGTGCCACCGATGATCGACACCGGCCACCCCGACATCGGCCTGATCCACCGCAAGGTCGCCCAGGCGCTCGCGGCCTCGCAGCACCCGGTGGCGCACCACCACCATAAGAAGGCCCCCTCGACGGTGACGGGCGGCTCAATCGGGTCTCTGCACGACGGCTATGCCGCGAACGACTCGAGCGACCTCGGCGCCGTCTGCTGAGCCGGCCCCATGGAGCTGGTGTTCACAGGCCCTCTGTTCGAGTGGCGCGGCCCGGCGCCGTACCACTTCGTCGACGTGCCCGAGGACGAGGCCGAACAGCTCCGGGAGACCGCGGCCGCGGTCACCTACGGCTGGGGGATGATCCCCGTACGCGGGCGGATCGGCGACACCGACTTCACGACCTCGCTGTGGCCGCACGACGGTGGCTACGTCGTGCCGGTCAAGGACGCCGTACGCAAGCCGGAGGGCCTGCAGCTCGGAGACGTCGTCGAGGTGCACCTGACCGTCGACGTGTGACGCGCTAGCTCGTCGGCCCGATCCGGCGGACCCGCGCGGCCAGCAGCGCGATGTCGGCGGGGACGGTGCCGCAGCACCCTCCGACGAACCGCACACCGGCCTCGACCCACCCCTCGACCAGGTCGAGGTCGAGAGGCCCCCCGTAGTCCCACGACTTGGTCTCGGCGTTCCAGCTGCCACCGCGGTTGGGGTAGGCCACCGCCGGCAGGCCGGTCGCGGTGGCGGCGGCGCGGACCGCACCGAGGACGTCGTCCTGCTCCGAGCAGTTCACGCCGGCGGCGACGACCGAGCGACTGCCGGCCACGACGGCGTACGCGTCGCGGAGTGGCTGGCCGGCGCTGGTGGTCGCGCCGCGCACGGAGTAGCTGAACCAGGCCGGGACGTCGAGCTCGTCGAGCAGGGGCACCAGCACCTCGGCCTCGTCGGAGTCGGGGATCGTCTCGACGGCGAACAGGTCGGGGCCGGCGGCGGCGAGCAGGTCGAGCCGCGGCCCGTGGAAGTCGCGTAGCGTGGCCCTGGAGACGCCGTAGCGGCCGGTGTACTCCGAGCCGTCGGCGAGACAGGCGCCGTAAGGCCCCACGGACGCGGCGACGCGAACCCCCGGGTGCGAGTCCGCGAGGTCGTCCCGGACCTCCTGCGCGACCGTGACGCTGCGGGTGATCAGACGACGAGCCTCCTCGGCGTCGTAGCCCGCAGCGACCAGTCCCTCGACGCTGGCCTGGTAGCTCGCGGTCGTCACGATCCGTGCGCCCGCCTCGACGTAGGCCCGGTGCGCCCTCGCCAGCAGCTCGGGCGCCTCGCCGAGGAGCCGGGCCGTCCAGAGCGCTCCACCGAGGTCGACACCCTGCTGCTCCAGGGCGGTCGAGAGCCCGCCGTCGAGCAGGACGGGCACGTCGTTCCCTCCGAACAGCACGCGCCCATCCTGCCCGTCGCCCCTAGCGCGAGGCGACGATCTTGCCCAGCAGACCGTGCGACTCGTCGTCCGGGCCCGCGCTGAACAGCAGCTCGTCGGTCTTGGCTGCGTTCCCGTTGCCGAAGCGCAGACCCCACAGCCCGTCGATCGCGATGGGCCGACCGTGCGAGTCACGTAGCTGTCCCTCGTGCGCTCCCGTCCTGATGTCGAAGGCGTTGATCCGTCCGTTGCCGAAGTTGCCCACCAGCAGCGCGCCGCCCAGGCGGCCGAACCCCGCGGGAGCCTGCGCAAGGCCCCAGGGCGAGTTCAGGACGCCCCGCGTGACCAGGCGCCTGACGAAGGCGCCGTCGTTGGTGAAGACGTCAACGAACCCATGCCCCTGGCCGGCGACGTCGTCGTGAAGCGTGGAGTCCTGCCTCGCGTAGGTGACGTAGAGCCGGCCGGCCAGCTCCTGCACGTTGAACGGCGCGTAGCCAGCCGGGATCCGGCGATCGACGAACAGCCCGCCGGGCAGCTCGACCGGGGTGAACGTGTCGTTGTAGACCTCCACTCGCCCGGAGCGGAAGTTGGCGGCATACAGGTAGGTGTGCCCGTCGGAGGCCGTGGCGATCGCCAGACCCTTGTAGACGGCGTTCGCGCCGTTGTGCACGGCGACTTCCGTCGTGGTCGACGGCCCGGGGCCGCTGGCCCCGACGGTGGGACTCCAGCCGTCGATGCCGCCGCTCTCGGTGTCGAAGATGAACCGAGCCGGCGCGGAGTTGCCGGCGGAGTCGTGTACGACGAAGCCAGTCGGGTCGGTGTTGAACACCTGACCGGTCGGCGTGCCCGAGGCGACGTCGACGGCCAGGGTCTTGCTCACCGTCGTCAAGGATGCGCCCGTGTAGAGCGTGGTCTTGTCCGTCCCGTTGTCCGACACCCACAACGGTGATCCTGGCGCCGCGTCGGTGCCCGGCGAGGCCGAGAGGCCCCAGGCGTTGACCAGGTCCGGGTCCGTCAGCGGGGCCACGCCTGGCTGGTCGGACACCAGGTCGACCTGGCGGAAGCCCCGGCCGTCGGAATGGCCCTGCGATGCTGTGGCCGGTGTCGTCGCGGCCACCAGGCCCGCTGTTGCTGCCACCGAGACGAGGGCGAGCGACCAGCGCCTGACCCCGGGCCCCCTCGCAGAGCGCTGTCGATGGGCGCCTTGTGCTGCCGACGTTCGCGCCATCATGGGAAACCTCCAGTCCGGCATGCCGCGCCGGACCGTCCGGCACGGGACCTCATGCCTACTGGGGTCACGTCGGGAGGGCGTCCACGGTTCACCAGAGGAGCGGTCCCTCGGGTCCTCGGCGACCCCGGCCGGCCCGGGCGCACTAGGGTTCCAGAGTGACCTCAGCCGACCGTCGTATCGCCGCGGTGGTGGTCACGTTCAACCGGCTCGGGCTGCTCCAGGGGCTCGTCGCGAGGCTGGCCGAGACCGACGGGGTCGACGAGATCCTGGTCGTCGACAACGCGTCCACCGACGGCACGGGGGAGTGGCTGCGGTCGGCCGAGGGCGAGCACGACCGCGTGCACGCGCGGCTCCTGGGCGACAACACCGGCGGCGCCGGTGGCTTCCACGAAGGGCTGCGCTGGGCGGTCGAGCGGGGAGCAGAGCTGGTGTGGTTGATGGACGACGACGGTCTGCCCGAGCCCGGGTGCCTGAAGACCCTCGTCGCGTACGACGGAGCGCTCGACTTCTGGGGCCCGGTGGTGGTCGACGAGACCGACCCCGAGCGGCTGGTGTTCCCGATCCGGCTGCCGGGTGGGACCCGGGTGGTGCACGCGATGGACGACGTGCGGGCGGCCGCCTCCGACGGCCTGATCCGCGGCATCGTCATCCCCTTCAACGGCGTGCTCCTGACCCGCGACCTGGTGCGGGAGATCGGCCTGCCCCGGGCGGAGTTCTTCATCTGGGGCGACGACCACGAGTACCGCCTCCGGGCCGAGCGCAGCGGCGCGCGGATCGGCACCGTCGTCGACGCGCGGGTCCGACACCCGTCGGTCGGCTCGCTCGGTACCCCCATGGCGTTCGGTCGGACGACGTACAACCACACGCCGAGCGACCTCAAGCACTACTGCATGGCGCGCAACAACCTGGTCAACCTCCGCGAGTACGGCGGTCGGGTGCATGCCGCGGCCTTCGTCGCCAAGACCCTCTGGTTCTACACGTTCACCCGTCGTGACCCGGCCCGCATCCGCCTGAGCGTCGACGCCTGGCGGGCCGCGCGGCGGGGCGACTTCACCGGCCACCGCAGGTTCCTGGCATGAGCGACGACGTGGTCCCGACGCCGCACCACGACCGGTCGGGCGAGACGGTCGCGGTCGTGGTGGTGACCTTCAACCGCGCCGACCTGCTGGGCCGGGTGCTCGACGGCCTGGCCGCCCAGACCCACGAGCCGGACGCCGTCATCGTGGTCGACAACGCCAGCGAGGACCACACCCGCGACGTGCTGGACGCCCACGTGGGGCTGAGGCTCCAGCGCATCCACCTGACGGAGAACACCGGCGGCGCCGGTGGGTTCCGGGCCGGTGTCGAGGCGGCGTACGAGCAGGGCTTCGACCGGATCTGGCTCATCGACGACGACGTCGTCCCGGCCCCCGACTGCCTGGCCCTGCTGATGGCCGAGGACGAGGCCTGCCTGCTGTCGGTCCGCGAGGACGTGCACGGCCGCCTCGTGGAGAAGGCGGCGACCGACTTCGACCTCACCCGTCCCTGGGCGGTCCGGCCCAAGCGGCGGATGGTCGAGACCGACTACGGGGACCGGCACGCGATGCCTCGGCGCGTGGAGGTCCAGAACGTCCCGTTCGAAGGGTTCCTCGTCCGGCGCGAGGTGGTGGAGGCGATCGGCGTCCCCGACGCGTCCTTCTTCATCTTCTACGACGACGTCGACTTCGCCCTGCGCGCCCGCCGCGCCGGCTACCGGATCTGGGCGGTCCGCGACGCGGTCCTCGTACGCCAGCTCGACTTCAGCCAGCAGCACGACCTGTCCGGCTGGAAGGGCTTCTACATGTATCGCAACCTGTTCGTGGTGCACTTCCGCTACGGCGCGAACGCGCTGGTCCGCGCCAAGCCCTACGCCATCGCCGTCGCGGTGGTCGCGGCCAGCCCGGTCCGGGGCGGTCGGGCCGAGGCGCGCAACGTGATCCGCGCCATTCTCAGCGCTCGGGGCATGCGCTCGATTCCAGGTTCGGCCCCTGCCCCTCGCTAGACTGGCCGGCCACGACCGATCAGGAGTTCTGACCTTGTCCAAGCCCGACCTCGTCGTCGTCGGCTCGGGATTCTTCGGCCTCACCATCGCAGAACGGTGTGCCAACGAGCTCGGCCTCGACGTGCTCGTCCTCGAGCGTCGCTCCCACCTCGGCGGCAACGCCTACAGCGAGGTCGAGCCGGAGACCGGTATCGAGGTGCACACCTACGGCGCGCACCTCTTCCACACCTCCAACGAGCGCGTCTGGGAGTACGTCAACCGGTTCACGACCTTCACCGGCTACCAGCACCGCGTCTTCGCCCGCTACCAGGGTCAGGTCTACTCGTTCCCGATGAACCTCGGGCTGATCAACCAGTTCTTCGGCCGCAGCCACACCCCCGACGAGGCCCGCGCCCTGATCGCCGAGCAGGCGAGCGAGATCGACACCGACCAGGCGCAGAACCTCGAGGAGAAGGCGATCAGCCTGATCGGCCGCCCGCTCTACGAGGCGTTCGTGAAGGGCTACACCGCCAAGCAGTGGCAGACCGACCCCAAGGAGCTGAGCCCCGACATCATCACGAGGCTGCCGGTCCGCTACACGTTCGACAACCGCTACTTCAACGACACCTACGAGGGCCTGCCCACCGACGGCTACACCGCGTGGCTGACGCGGATGGCCGACCACCCCCGGATCGAGGTCCGCCTCGACACCGACTTCTTCGACGTCGCCGACGACTACCGCGGGCAGGTCCCGATCGTCTACACCGGCCCCGTCGACGAGTACTTCGGCAACAGCGAGGGCCGGTTGTCGTGGCGGACGGTCGACCTCGAGGCCGAGGTCAAGGACGTCGACGACTTCCAGGGCACCCCGGTCGTCAACTACAACGACGAGGAGGTGCCCTACACCCGGATCCTCGAGTTCAAGCACTTCCACCCCGAGCGCACCTACCTGCCTGGCAAGACCGTCGTGGTGCACGAGTACAGCCGCTTCGCCGAGCCGGACGACGAGCCGTACTACCCGATCAACACCGCCGACGACCGCGCCAAGCTGCTGAAGTACCGCGACCTGGCCAAGCAGGAGCCGATGGTGCTGTTCGGCGGTCGGCTCGGCACCTACAAGTACCTCGACATGCACATGGCGATCGGCTCGGCCCTGAGCATGTTCGACAACAAGCTACGGCCGCACTTCACCGACGGTGAGGCGCTGGCCAGTGGAGGAGTGGACGCATGAACGAGACGGTCACCCGCCTGCTCCAGAGGCAGATCCTCCCGCTGGACCGCGACTTCGACGTGCTGGCCCTCTACGTCGACCCGGAGGAGACCCGGCTCGACGCCGACCGCTACGCGATCGGCGGCAGCCAGGCGGCGAAGGACCTCAACAACGCCGCGATCCGCCAGTCGACCTCGACCGGCGCCGCGATCCACCCCGACCAGATCGAGTCCCGCACGGCCCTCCGCGTGAAGTCGGGTGAGCGGCTGTCCTTCGGTACCTACTTCAACGCGTTCCCGGCCAGCTACTGGCGACGCTGGTCGATCGTCAACGAGGTCACCCTCACCGTCGAGGTCGAGGGATCCGGCGCGACGGTGATCGTCTACAAGTCGATGGCCAAGGGCCACTCGCAGCGCGTGGCGGCCGAGTCGACGACCGACGGGGAGCGCACCCGCTTCAGCTTCGACCTCCCGCTCAAGCCGTTCATCGACGGCGGCTGGTACTGGTACGACGTGGTCGCCGGTGACGACGACGTGGTCGTCTCGTCGGGCGAGTGGACCGCCGAGGTGCCGGCCGACCGGGCCGACCACGGCACGGTCGACATCGTCATCACCACGATGAACCGCCCCGACTACGTCTCCAAGCTCCTCGCCCAGATCGGGGAGACCGAGGAGCTGCGCCCCTACCTCGACACGGTGATGGCCATCGAGCAGGGCACCCAGCCGATGCGCGACTCCGCGTTCTACCCCGCGGCGGAGAAGTCGTTGGGAGACCTTCTGCGCGTGATCGAGCAGGGCAACCTCGGCGGCTCCGGCGGCTACGCCCGCGGCCAGCTCGAGTCGGTCCGCAAGGGCACCGCGACCTACGCGATGATGATGGACGACGACGTCGTCTGCGAGCCCGAGGGCATCATCCGCGCGGTGACGTTCGGCGACCTGGCCAAGCGTCCGACGCTCGTCGGCGGCCACATGTTCAACATCTACAAGCGCTCCCAGCTCCACAGCTTCGGTGAGGTCGTCCAGCCCTGGCGCTTCTGGTGGACCACGCGCCTCGACGGCTACAAGGAGTGGGACTTCGCCGACCGCAACCTGCGCTCCGCGCGGTGGCTGCACAAGCGGGCCGACGTCGACTACAACGGCTGGTTCATGTGCCTGATCCCGCGTCAGGTCCTCGAGGAGATCGGGCTCTCGCTCCCGCTCTTCATCAAGTGGGACGACAGCGAGTTCGGGCTGCGGGCCAAGGAGGCCGGCTTCCCGACCGTGTCGTTCCCGGGTGCGGCCGTGTGGCACATCCCGTGGACCGACAAGAATGACGGCCTCGACTGGCAGTCCTACTTCCACCAGCGCAACCGCTTCGTCGCGGCGCTGCTCCACTCGACGTACCCCCACGGGGGTCGGATGGTGCGCGAGTCGCTCAACCACCAGATCAAGCACCTGGTCTCGATGCAGTACGCCACCGTCGAGATGCGCCACCGTGCCCTGGAGGACATGCTCGCCGGTCCCTACTCCCTGCACGGCCAGCTCGCCGGCAAGCTCGGGGAGGTCAACGCACTGGCCAAGCAGTTCAGCGACATGCAGCTGAAGTCCGACCGTGACGAGCTCCCGCCGGTGCGGCGCAACAAGCCACCGAAGCGCGGACGCGACTCGAGCGAGATCCCCGGCCGGCTCTCGCAGCTGGTCACGGCCGGGCTCGCGCCGATCCGGCAGCTCCGCCCGGTGCGCGAGCTCGCCAAGGAGTTCCCCGAGGCCGACCTGACCGCGATGGACGCCCAGTGGTACCGGCTTGCGTCCTTCGACGCGGCAGTCGTCTCCATGAACGACGGCACCTCGGCCGCGCTCTACCAGCGCGATCCCCAGAAGTTCACCGACCTGCTGCGCCGCACGCTCGAGATCCACGCCCGGATCCGTCGCGAGTGGCCACGCCTGGCCGCGGACTACCGCGCCGCTCTCGGCGACATCACCTCACCGGAGGCCTGGGACGAGACCTTCCGGCCCTGGACCGAGGTGGCCGATGAGTAGCCCCGGCGGGACGCCCCGTGGCTGACGTCGTCGCGGACCCGGAGAAGCCCACCCCGACGCCGTCACGGCGTCGGGTCAACGCACCCCTGCGCCCACCGTGGGCCGAGCAGGGGCTGCTCGAGGTGTTCCGGCACCGCTACATCCTGACCCTGCTCGTCCGTCGCGAGATCGCGGCGCGCTACCAGGGCTCGGTGCTGGGCCTGGTGTGGTCCTACGTCAACCCGCTCACGCAGTTCTTCATCTACTACTTCGTGATGGGGATCCTGTTCGGCAGGGCCCAACGCACCGAGGCGTTCGCGATCCACGTCTTCGCGGCCCTGGTCATCGTCCACTTCTTCATCGAGACGATGAACGCGGGCACACGCTCGATCGTGCGCAACAAGTCGCTGGTGCAGAAGATGGCCGTGCCCCGGGAGATGTTCCCGGTGGCGTCCATGCTGGTCTCGCTGTTCCACGTGGGGCCGCAGCTGGTGATCCTCCTCATCGCGACCTACATCTCGGGCTGGCACCCCGACCCGGAGGGGATGGTGATCGGCGTCCTCGGGCTGGTGATCGCGATGACTCTCGGCACCGCGATGGCGCTGTTCTTCAGCGCTGCCAACGTGTTCCTGCGAGACGTCTCCAACGCGGTCAACGTGCTGAGCAACTTCGTCCGCTTCGGCGTGCCGATGATGTACCCCTACGTCCTGGTGAAGCTGCGTTTCCACGGGCACACCAACCTCTACCTGCTGAACCCGATCACCGAGGCGGTCCTCGACTTCCAGCGCGCGTTCTGGGTCGGCGCCACCAGCCACCCGGCGCGGACTGCGGCCGTCGACATGCCCCCCAACCTGTTCCTGCTCAGCCTGCGGGCCCTGCTGATCAGCTTCGGCGTCCTGGTCCTGGCCCAGATGACGTTCTCCCGACTGGAGCGGCGGATCCCGGAGCGACTGCTGTGAGGCCACGATGAGCAGAGCCGACAAGTCGATCGTGGTCCGCCACGTCTCCAAGACGTTCACCCTGCGCTACCACCGCACCCTCAAGCAGATGAGCGTCGCGATGATGCGCCAGCAGGAGCTCTCGGACTCCTTCCTGGCCGTCAACGACGTGTCGTTCACCGTCGACCAGGGCGAGTCGATCGGGCTGATGGGCCTGAACGGCTCCGGCAAGAGCACGCTGCTGAAGATGGTCAACGGCATCATGCGACCCGACAGCGGCAAGATCCTGACCCGAGGTCGGATCGCCGGCCTGATCGCGACCGGCGCCGGCTTCCACCCCCAGCTCACCGGGCGCGACAACGTCTACCTGAACGCGGCCATCCTCGGGATGTCGGAGGCCGAGACGCGCCGCAAGTTCGACGACATCGTGGAGTTCGCCGACATCGGTCGCTTCCTCGACTCCCCGGTGGGTCACTACTCCTCGGGCATGTTCGCCCGTCTCGGCTTCGCGGTCGCGATCCACGTCGACGCCGACGTCTTCCTGGCCGACGAGGTGCTCGCCGTCGGCGACCGGCCCTTCAAGCGCAAGTGCATGGCGAAGATGGAGGAGATCCGCCAGGGCGGTACCACGCTCTTCTACGTCAGCCATGCGACCGCCAGCGTGCGCCGGATGTGCGACCGGGTGCTGGTGCTGGAGAAGGGCAGGCTGGCCTTCGACGGCGACGTCGACGCGGGCATCCGCTACCTCCACTACGAGGACGACGACACCGAAGAGCTGTCCGAGGACGCCGCCGACGAGGAGATGGGCGCGGACATCTGATCGCCTGGTCGCCGATGGTCGAGACCCCCGTTGGTCGAGACCCCCGTTGGTCGAGCCCGTCGAGACCCCCGTTGGTCGAGCCCGTCGAGACCCGGCCGTTGGTCGAGCTTGTCGAGACCCCCGTTGGTCGAGCCCGTCGAGACCCTTGCTGTCCATGGTCCCGTCACCGGATTTCGAGATGCGTCGCTCGATCCCTCTCTTCGTTCGGGCTCGAGCCGACGCTCCTCAATCCCTGCGCGTCCCTGATTCCGGAGCAAGCTCCGGAATCTGACGCTTGGCGGCGTGTCGAGTGGAAATTACAGGTTTGTAGTTACTCAGAAACCATATCGCCGCTCCTGTGACCAGTGTGAAACTTGCTACCCGTGTGACTCTTCCCCCGCACTGGAGTAGCCGGAATGACCCCCTCGCGCTCGCGCTTCGTCACGGCCTGTCAGCAGCTGCTGGCCCTGGCCGTGGTGCTCGCCGTGCTCACGCCCGCGGCCAGTCTGGTCACCCTCGACGTGGTCGGATCGGCCCCTGCCGGGACCGGCTCCAGCATGCTGTCGCACCCGACGATGCGCACCGCGGCGTACACGGCCGAGGCCGTGCGCGCCTCGAAGGTGCCCACGGCGCCCGTCACCCCGATCGTGCATGAGGTCCAGCTGACCTCGGCCGTCACCAGGGCCGGCCGTTCCGCCACTTCGACCCCCCAGGCCCGCGTCGTCGTGCGCGACGGTGCCACCCGGCTCACGACGACTCCTCAGCCGGTCACCGGCTTCGGCGAGGTCGGCCTGAGCTGGGGCTCGGGGGTCGCTCTCCCGCAGGCCGCGATCAAGGTCGCCGCTCGCACTCGTACGCACGGCACCTGGTCGGCCTGGCACACCATCCCCTACGACCCGGAGCACGGCCCCGACCCCGGCTCGGCCGAGGCCCGGCACGCCCGGCCGGGGACGGACCCGCTGCTGGTGGGCAAGGTCGGCAGCGTCCAGGTACGGGCCGTCAGCCGGCGTCCGCTGCCGGCCGACCTGAAGCTCGCGGTGATCAGCCCCGGCCGGGCGACCCGCACCGCGACCGAGCACGCCGCTCTCGACACCAGCACCATGGACGGTGACCACGGTGCCGACTCGGTCTACCGCGCCGTCGACCCCCAGCCGGTCTCGGGTGACGCCGACTCCGCCCAGCTGGCCGCTGCCGTCTTCACGCCGCGTCCGGTGATCTACTCGCGGGCCCAGTGGGGTGCCGACGAGCGGATGCGCAGCAAGTCGTCGCTCCACTACGGCGACGTGCACGCCGGGTTCGTGCACCACACGGTCAACGCCAACACCTACACGCGAGCCGAGGTGCCGGCGCTGCTGCGCAGCATCTACGCCTACCACGTCAAGGTCCGCGGCTGGAGCGACATCGGCTACAACTACCTGATCGACCGCTTCGGCCGCATCTGGGAGGGCCGGTACGGCGGCATCGACCGCGCCGTGGTGGGCGCCCACACCCTCGGCTTCAACGACGACTCGTTCGCCGCCTCGGCGATCGGCAACTACGAGGTGGCCCGGCCGAGCCAGGCCACGCTGCAGGCCTACGCGACCCTGTTCGCCTGGAAGCTCTCGCTGCACGGCGTCGACGCCTCGTCCACGCGGCAGTACGTCACGTCGCGATGGTTCCAAGCGATCAACGGCCATCGCGACGCCGCCGCCACCGCCTGCCCGGGGCAGTACCTCTACGACAAGCTCCCGGTCATCCGGAAGATGGCCGCCGCCGACCAGCGCGGCTGGAGCGGACGTCAGCTCGAGTCCAACCTCGCCTCCACGCCCGAGCCCGACCTCGTCGTACGACGCGCGAGCGACGGCGAGGCGTTCATCATCCCGACCGGCGGCCTCATCCACTTCCCGGCCCCCACCACGGTCGCGACCCGCGTCACCGGCGCCACGAGCGTCGTGGTCTCCCGTGACCTGACCGGCGACAAGCGCGGCGACCTGCTCGTGCGTCAGTCGGACGGCAGCCTCGCGGTGCGGCCCGGCACCCCGACGGGCACCTACGGCGCGACCGAACGCGTCCTCACGGCGTTCCGCGGCAAGGACCAGGTGTCAGCGCCCGGCGACCTGAACGGTGACGGGCGCGCCGACCTCGCTGCTCGCAACCCCGTCAGCGGGGCACTGGTGCTGTTCCTCCAGCGTCCGAACGGCGGCTTCCGGCGGGTCGCCGTAGGCACCTCGTGGAACTCCTACGACCTGATCTCGGCCGCCGGCGACCTGACCGGCGACGGCGTCCCCGACCTGGTGGCACGGGACCGCTCCGGCGTCCTGTGGATGTATGGCGGTAACGGTCACGCCGGCTTCGCACCGCGGGCCAGGGTGCCGGGGAAGTTCGGCTCCTACGCCACCGTCACCGGTGGCGGCGACCTCACCCGCGACGGGAACCGCGACCTCCTCGTCCGTTCGCGGTCCACCGGGGAGACCTACGTCCTGCCCGGTCGCGGCGACGGCACGTTCGCCCACCGCCTCGGCCCCTTCCCCCGGCTCACCGCTGCCGCCGACCCGACGATCGGAGCCGTGGCGGGCAACAAGGCTCCCGACGTTGCGGCGCTGGTCGGCACCACCGTCAAGGTATGGGTGAACCCCGGCACGTTCGACCTCGGTCGCCCGATCGACACCGGGGCCAGCTTCGCCGGCGCCAACCGGATCCTCGGTGTGGGCGACTGGGACCGCGACGGCTACGGCGACGTGGTCACCCGGCAGTCAGGCACGGGCAACCTGGTGCTGTGGCGCGGCGACGGCCGCGGGCACCTGCAGCGCGCCGGTGTGCTGGCTCGGGGCTTCGGCTCGGTCTCACGCCTCGCCGCGGTCGGCGACATGACCGGCGACGGCTTCCCCGACCTGCTCGGCCAACCGCGCAAGGGCGTGATGATGATCTACCCCGGTCGAGGACTTCCCGGCCTGCGGAAGGCCTACCCGGCGTACGGGACTATCAAGGATGGCACGCAGATCGGCGTCGGACGGTGGAACGACGACGGTGCGCCCGACAGCCTGCTCCGGCGCGCCGGCACCCTGACCCTCTACGCCGGCAACGGTCCCGGCGGCCTGTCGTCGCCGAGGAGGCTGTCGGTGGACGTGTCGCCGTACGACTGGGTGATCGGGGTCAGCGACCTGCGCCTGACCGGCCACCCGGACCTCCTCGTGCGGCAGCGGAACACAGGTCGGATCTTCGCGCTGCAAGGCACGACCACGGGGTTCCTCCCGCCGCTGTATCTCGGCGAGGGACTCGGAGGCTACGACCTGGCGGGCTGACCGGGGTCGAAGCGTGCGGTGACACGCTCGTCGGCCGCGATCCGCTCGCGTCTCTCGTCGGACGTGTGGGTGACCAGGACCATGGAGCCGCTGCGAGCCAGCGGCTCGGTGAAGGAAGCGAGACCGGAAGGGGAAGCCGGACTCGTCTCCGAGAGGAGGCGGCCGCCGTCGGTGATCTGAATCCCGACGGCGGCCGCTCTCCACAGCTCCGCGTGGGTGACGCCGGCGACCGCCCGGTCGTCGTCCCCAGGCGCCAGCGATGCGACGAAGGCGTCGGGCTGCGACCACACCTCGACACCGAGATCGTGGACGCCGGCAGGCAGGGCTTCGGGGAACCGACCGGCGAGCGGGAGCAGGGCGCTGACCACCACCGGGACCCGTGTCGCGTGGCCGGCCCATCGGTCGAGGCCGGCGGGTCCCGTCACGACCGCGTCCGGCTCGCCCTCCCAGACCACCTCGAGGCCGCCGGCCCAGGCAGCGCCCAGCACGACCGGAGCGAGCCAGTGGGCGGGGAGGTCGACCAGTACCCGACTGCCCTGCTCGACCTCGAGCTCGTCGACCAGGAGCGAGGCCACCTTCGCCACCCAGTTGGCGTAGGTCGTCACCGACAGCTCGGTGCGCTCACCGGTCGCGTCGTCGTAGAACGTGACGAGTGGGCGTCCGGGATCGTGCCCGAGCAGTCGCGACAGCACCTGGGGGAACGTGGTCATCGTGCCGTCACTCTAGGGTGATCCCCATGTCTGCGATCGACCACTTCTGGGCGGTGGTGCCCGCCGGCGGCTCCGGCACGCGTCTGTGGCCGCTCTCGCGATCGGCGTCCCCGAAGTTCCTGCACGACCTGACCGGTGCCGGGCGCTCGCTGCTCCAGGAGACCGTGGCCCGGGTCGGGGCCACCGCAGGAGAGCGGGTGCTCGTGGTGACTGGCGCGGCCCATCGCGAGCAGGTGGAGGCACAGCTGGCCCATCGGGGCGTCCGGGTGGTCGCCGAGCCGTCGCCGCGCGACTCGATGGCGGCGATCGGGTACGCCGCCGCGCTGCTCGAGCGCGAGCACCCGGACACGGTGATGGCGTCGTTCGCCGCCGACCACGTGATCGGGGACCTCGAGGCGTTCGACCGGGCCGTGACCCTGGCGGTGGACGTGGCCCGGGACGACTGGCTGGTCACCGTCGGCATCCGGCCCACACTGCCGTCCACCGCCTTCGGCTACGTGCGCCAGGGTGCTCCGCTGGCCGGTCACGACGGGGCGTTCGTGGTCGAGGAGTTCGTCGAGAAGCCGTCGGCCGAGGTGGCCCGTGGCTACGTCGAGGCCGGTACCTACCGCTGGAACGGTGGCATGTTCGTCGTCCGCCCTCGGGTGCTCCTCGACCTGCTGGCAGCCCGGGATCCCGGTTTCGCGTCGTCCCTGCGCGACCTGGCCGCGTCGCCGGACCGCCTCGAGGAGCTCTGGCCGACCCTGCCGAGGATCGCCATCGACCACGCCGTGGCCGAGCCGGCGGCGGCCGACGGCCGGGTCGCGACGGTGCCGGGCGAGTTCGCCTGGGACGACATCGGAGACTTCCGGTCCCTGTCCGACGTGCTCGGCGAGGCCGCCGGCGACGTGCGGGTGCTCGGCGACGCCGACCTCGTCCGCTCCGACTCCGCCTCTGGGCTGGTGGTCCCGGGCAGCGGCCGGATCGTGGCACTCCTCGGTGTCGACGACGTGGTGGTCGTCGACACCCCCGACGCCCTTCTGGTCACCACCCGCGCTCGTGCGCAGGAGGTCAAGGCGATCGTCGACCGCCTCCGGGAGACCGGACGCGCGGACCTGACCTGATCCCTGCTACATCCCGCCCGGCTCGGGGGAGTCGCTGAACGGGTAGTCGTCCATGTAGGTCTGGAGAGCGGCCCCGGACACGCTCGAGCAGTACTGCCAGACGCCGACCTGCTTGTCGGATCCGGCCGCTGCGTTCGTGGCGCCGCCGACCGACCAGTGGGTGAAGGCGACGTGCTGGCCGTCGGGGAACGGCTGGCCGTCGGCCGTCGTCCACGGCACCGCCTTGAACTTGTCCCGCAGGTCGGTCGTGCCGGCGAACTTGTTCGCGATCGCCTTGATCTGGTCCATCTGGGTGGCGTCCTTGGCGGCGGTCTGGTCGTACCAGAGGATCGTGTAGCCGTGCTCCTCGTTGTGCACGAGCGTGCCGAGGGCGGGACGGTCCTGAGCGGTGTAGAACTTCCGGGCCATGGCGTCGGGCGTGAGGTAGTGCTTGCCGAACGCCGGCGGGGCATCGGTGTAGGACACCGGCGACCCGTCGGGGAGGTGCTGCTGGTTGCCGTCGGCGGGCTTGGTCGTCACCTTCTGGCAGACCGAGGCGGGCGACCCGATCCCGGTGAGCGGCTTGCCGCTGTACTTCGAGGTGCGGATGGAGTCCATGATCGGGCCGTAGGCGGCCGCCCCCACGATCCCGATGGCCACCAGGACGCAGACCACGACGATGATCGTCCCGCGGCGACGCTCGGCGGCCTTCTGCTGGGCGCGCATCTGCTCGACGACCTTCTGACGGTCGGTGCGGGCGCTCTTGGACGACTTGGCCATGGGTGCTCTCTCTGCTTCCGGCGATGCCGGACCGGGGTGGGTCCGCAGAGTCTACGGAGTGAACCGACGCAACCGAACTTCCGGACCGTCGCCCGGCACCACCGTCCACCCGTGCGCGTACGCCGCCACCTGGGCCGCCCAGCGGGCGTGGGGATCCTCGGTCGCGGCCACCACCTGGCCGGCGCGTGACGTCACCACCGGTCCGAGGAAGTCGGTCAGGATCTCGGCCAGCTCGTCCGGCTCGGCCGGGGTGCCGAACGCCGTACGGTCGCCGTCGCGGGCCCCGAGTGCGGCGAGGACGGCCTCGCGGGCACCGAGGCCGAACAGGTCTGCACCCTCCGGGCGGATCAGGGCGGTGGCGCCCGGCCCGTGGTCGCCGGGCGGGAGCACCAGGTCGTCCCGGCCACGGACCACCGTGAAGGGCCGCCGACCGAGCTTGCCTGCCACCAGCTCGGCCGCCCCGGCCAGCTCGTCGGCGACCGCCGGGGCGGTCACGGCCAGCTCGTTGCCGTAGCCGTCGTCACGGCCGGCGTGGTCGTCGAGGACGAGCAGCCCGGCTGCGCCCACCGCGAGGTCGGTCTGGCCCTCGCGCCAGGTGCGCCCGGCGGTGTCGGTGACCACCACGGCGACGTTGGCACCGGACCGGCTCGCCACGGCCTCGCGGAGGCGGCGCGCGGAGGCGTCGGGGTCCTCGGGGAGCAGGACGACGTAGCCGGGCCGGACGTTGGAGGCATCGACCCCGGCGGCGGCCATCGTCAGACCCAGCCGGTTGACCACGATCGACAGCGGTCCCCGGCGGGCGACCACGCGACGGGTCTCGGCGGCGATGGCGGTGGCCCGGTCGCCCGTGACCACCCGGCCCTCGGCCTTGCTGACGACCTTGCTCGTCACGCAGACGACGTCGCCGTCGGCGAGGTCGACCACGGCGAGGAGGAGGCCCGCGAGGTCGTCGCCGCGCCGTACCTCGCCGACGCCGTCGGGCGACCAGACCGTGATCACGGGCCGCTCACAGGACCAGATCGAGCGCCGCCGACGCCATCGCGGCGGTGGCCTCGGGCGAGGTCATCAGCAGGGGGACCGCCGCACAGGAGAGCCCGGCCTCGCGGACCCGGGCGACCTCGCCCCCGTCGACCGTGTCGACCAGCCAGCCGTCGAGCACCCCGCCGGCCGAACGGGCGCCGTAGTGGAGGCCGACGCTTGCGGCCGAGACCTCTACGCCGATCGCGGTGAGCATCTGGTGCGCCATCCCGCGCACGTGGGTGCCGCCGATGATCGGTGACAGCCCGACCACCGGGGCGCGCGTGGCCACCAGTGCCTCGCGGACGCGGGGTACGCCGAGGATGGTGCCGACGCTGACCACCGGGTTGCTCGGCGGGACGAGGACCAGGTCGGCATCGGTGATCGCGTCGATCACCCCGGGTCCGGGCGTGCACTCGTCCTGCCCGACCACGATCACCGCCTCCGCCGGCACCTCGGCGCGCAGGCGGACCCAGTACTCCTGGAAGTGCACCACCCGGCGGCCGCTGGGGCTGTCGGGGTCGGCGATCGCGATGTGGGTCTCGACGCGGTCGTCGGTCATGGGCAGGAGCCGGACGTCGGGCTGCCAGCGTCGGCACAGCGCCGAGGTGACCTCGGACAGGGGATAGCCGGCGTCGAGCATCTGGGTCCGGACCAGGTGGGTCGCGAGGTCGCGGTCGCCCAGGCCGAACCAGGTCGGCTCCACGCCGTAGGCCGCGAGCTCCTCCTTGGTGCTCCAGGTCTCGTCGCGCCGACCCCATCCGCGGTCGAGGTCGATGCCGTCGCCGAGGGTGTACATCACGGTGTCGAGGTCGGGACAGATCTTCAGTCCGTGCAGCCAGATGTCGTCGGCGGTGTTGGCGATGACGGTCACCTCCGCGTCAGGGTCGACGCCGCGCAGCTCGCCGCGACGTACGGCGTGGAGCAGGCCGCGCAGGAACGTGGCCCCGCCGACACCCCCCGACAGGACCGTGAGAGCTCGCATGGCGGTAAGCCTCTCGCACCGCGGGTGCCACGCTCGCGGGACCCCGTGCGGCGTGGCGAGGGCCGGTGATGTTACACAGGTGTGATTCGGTCTGTCAGCCGAATGACCAATACCAGATCACGCCTTGACTTCCGGTGTACGACAGGCGTGTAATTCCCACAGTGTTCTTCGGACGGTATGGGCGTCCGAGTGGGTAACAGCCAGGGTCGAAAGGGCGATGACCGTGAGGGAACTGTTTCTCCTCGACGCGGACGCCGAGGAAGCGGGATGGCAGGAGCGTGCTCTCTGCGCTCAGACCGATCCGGAGGCGTTCTTCCCCGAGAAGGGTGGCTCCACCAGAGAGGCCAAGAAGGTCTGCCTGACGTGCGACGTGCGGGGCGACTGCCTCGAGTACGCGCTGATGAACGACGAGCGCTTCGGGATCTGGGGCGGCCTGTCGGAGCGCGAGCGTCGCAAGCTCAAGAAGCGCGCGGTCTGACGTCAGCGCTGCGGTGACCCGGGTCACCGCAGCGACGAATGCGGACGGTCTCGGACCCGCCGCTAGGGTGACTGACCGTGAATCCGACGGTCGTGGCTCTCCTGGTCAGCCACGACGGTTCCCGGTGGCTGACCGCCGTCGTCGAGGGGCTGCGTAGCCAGACCGTTCCCCTGGCCGGAGTCGTCTGCGTCGACACCGGTAGCCACGACGACAGCCCCGATCTGCTGCTCGACGCCTTCGACGAGGTGGTCACGGTCTCCGGCCGTACGGCGTACCCCGAGGCGGTGCGGATCGGTCTCGAGCAGATCCCCGCCGAGGCGGCGGAGTGGGTCTGGCTCCTCCACGACGACTCCAACCCTGCTCCCGACGCGCTGGAGCGTCTGTTGGCCGCCTCCGCGGCCGACCCCGAGGCCGACGTGCTCGGTCCGAAGCTGCGCGAGTGGCCGTCGCTCAAGCGCCTGCTCGAGGTCGGGATCACCATCTCCGGCACCGGCCGGCGCGAGACCGGGCTCGAGGCGGGCGAGTACGACCAGGGCCAGCACGACGAGGTCCGCCAGGTGCTCGCGGTCAACACCGCCGGCATGCTGGTCCGTCGCGCGGTCTACGAGCGGCTCGGCGGGCTCGACGACAACCTCCCGATGTTCGGCAACGACCTCGACTTCGGCTGGCGCGCCGCGACGGCTGGGGTCCGGACCGTGGTGGTCCCCGACGCCGTCGTCTTCCATGCCGAGGCCGCCCATCGCGGCCTCCGGCGGACGCCACTGACCGGCCGCCACACCCACTACCACGAGCGCCGGGCCGCGCTGTTCACGCTGCTGGCCAACGCGCCTGCCCGCGCCCTGCCCTGGCAGGTCGTGCGCCTCTTCTTCGGCACGCTGCTCCGGATGGTGGGGTTCCTGGTCGTCCGCTCGGCCGGGGAGGCGCTCGACGACCTGGCCGCGCTCTTCTCCGTGTACGCCGGCCCCGGGGAGATCCGCCGGGCCCGCCAGGCGCGCAAGGCGATCGGCGACCACGACCCCAAGCCGCTGCTCGCGCCGTGGTGGGTGCCCTACCGGCACGGCCTCGACTTCGTCGGCGACATCGCGGCGGCCGCGACCAACCAGGCGCAGGACGTCGCCGACCGTCGCCGCGCCGCCAAGGAGGCAGCGGCTCCGGCGCCGCTGCGCCGGCCCGTCGTCGTACCGGATGACGACGACGCGGTGGCCGAGGACACCGGCCTGGTCGCACGCTTCTTCACCAACCCGCTGGCCGTCGCGCTGAGCATCGTCGTGGTGCTCTCCATCGTCGGTGTCCGCGAGGCCTTCGGGCTCGTCACCGGTGGCGGCCTGGCCCCGGCGCCGGCCGACGCGCAGGCCCTGTGGGGTCTCTGGATCGAGTCGTGGCACCCGCTCGGCACGGGCACCGCCATCCCAGCACCTGGCTACGTCGTACCGATGGCAGTGCTCGGGACCGTGCTGGGCAACAGCGCGGCGGCCGCGGTCTCGGCGGTGCTGCTGCTCGCCGTACCCCTGGCGCTGTGGGGTGCCTGGCGTCTGCTCCGCGTCGTGGGTCGTCTGGTCGACCCGGGCGGCTCGCCCCGCTGGCTGGTGGCCCTCGGCGCGGTCACCTACGCACTGGTGCCCGTCACCTCCGGGGCCTGGGGCGACGGCCGCCTCGGCGTCGTCGCGGCCGCCGTGCTGGTGCCGTGGATCGCGCACGCCGCGCTCGGCTTCTCCGACCCCGAGCCCGACCGCCGGTGGCGCGCCGCCTGGCGGACCGGGCTGTTGCTCGCCATCGCCGCCTCGTTCGAGCCGGTCGCCTGGGTCTTCGCGGTGCTGCTGACCCTGGTCGTCACCGTGCTCGCCGTAGCCGTCGCCCGTAGCCTGCCCCGCGACCGCAGCATCTGGGGGCCGCCCCTGGTGGCCCTCGGCGTGAGCCCGGTCCTGCTCGCGCCGTGGTGGCTGCCCGCCCTCTGGCACGGCGCGGGCTCGCTGCTGCTGATGGAGACCGGCCGTCAGCCCTACCCGTCGCTCACGTTCACCGACCTCCTGCTCGGCCGGTTCGGCGGCGACATCGGCGGACCGTGGTGGCTCGGTGCTCTGCTCGTGGTCCTCGCCGTGCTGGCCCTGATCCCGCGCGCGACCCGGATCCCGGTCCTCGTGGCCTGGCTGGTGGCCGCCGTAGCCGCGTTCACCGCCACCGCGCTGTCCTTCGTCCCGCTCCCGCTGCCGGGCGGTTCGGTCCGGCCCGGCATCGCGGTGATGCTCGTGGTCATCCACGGCTGCTTCGTCCTCGCCGCCGTGCTCGGTGGACAGGGACTGGTCACGATCCTCCGGCGCTCGCGGGCCGAGCACCACCAGGCCCTGCTCGTGGTCCTGGCCGTCGTCGCCGCGATCATCCCGGCGATCGGGCTCGGCTGGTTCGTGTGGCAGGGACCCGGCGACCTGAACAGCAGCGAGGACACCGGCATCCCGGCCTACATGACCGACTCGTCCATGGCGTCCGACGCCAACGGGATCCTGGTGATCCGCGGGGACGTCGCGCAGGGCCTGCGCTACACGATCCGTCGCGGCGACGGCGACACCCTGGGTGAGAACGAGATCCAGTACGCCTCCGAGCCCGACCCCGCCTTCAACGCCGACGTACGAGCGCTCGTGTCGCGACCCACCGCGGCCGTGGTCTCCGACCTGGCCAAGGCCGGGATCCGCTACGTCGTCCTCCCGTCGCCGGCCGACGGGGACGTGGCGGCGGGGCTCGACGCCACCGACGGGCTGGTGCAGGCCAGCGCCGAGAGCCGGACGACGCGCGCCTGGTCGGTCGCTCCGCCGGTCGACCCGCACGCGATGGACGGACCCGGCTCGCCCGCACGCGTCGTCCTCCTGGTGGTCCAGGGGATCGCCGTGCTGGTGGTGCTGGTCCTCTGCCTGCCCACGTGGCGGGCCTCGCGGCGAAGGAGCGACGACGCATGAGCCCCGGCAAGCGCTCCCGCGGGCCCGAGGTGGTCCGTCGCAGCCGTACCCCGCGACTCGACGTCACGACGGTGCTCGCCGTCGTCATCCCGCTGGTGACCGTCGGTCTATTGGCGCTGGTCCGCATCCCGCCGGTGCACGACACCGACCAGCCGCCGTCGTTGACCAAGCTCACCAACGCGCTCGTCGTGTGTCCGTCCGCCCGCCGAGGCTCGCCCGACGCGGCGGTGTCGACCGCGTCCGGCTCGTCCGGCGACGTGTCCGTGGTCACCGCGGGAGAGGCACAGTCGGTCCCGGTCACCACCGGCGCGTCGTCCCCTGTCGACAACCCGGAGGCGCTCGTCGTACGTGGGAGCGACGACCTCGCGCCGGGTCTCGTCGCGTTGCGGTCAGGGACGGCACCCCTGAGCGCACTGGCCTGCACCGTGCCCTCGCCGGAGCAGTGGTTCACCGGCATGGGTGCGCGGGCCGACCACGACTCCGTGATCGAGCTGGTCAACCCCGACGCCGGACCTGCCGTCGCCGACGTCACGCTCTACGGGTCGAAGGAGTTCAGCACCCGCCGGCTGCGCGGCATCCTGATCCCCGGCCACAAGACCATCGACCTCGACCTCGGCGTCGTGATCCCGCGCCGGATGCTGTTCACGGCCCACGTGGTCGTCTCGCGCGGCCGGCTCGCCGTCGACGTGCTCGACTCCTACACCGACCTGGTCACCCACCGAACCCAGCGCGAGTGGCTGCCCCGTCAGCTCGCGCCCGCCCTCACCAACGAGCTGCTCGGCCTGCCGACCGGGCAGGGCGGGCGCACCCTCCAGCTGTCGAACGCGGGCGACAGCGTGGCCCGCGCGGAGATCAAGGTCGTGACCGGCGACACGAGCTTCGTGCCCGACGGCCTCGACCCGGTCTCGGTTCCTCCGGGGTCGACCGTGCGGGTGCCCCTGACCGCTGAGCTCGGCAAGGCGCTCAAGGACGGCGCGCTCGGAGTCTCCGTCGAGGCGGACCAGCCGATCACCGCGTCGCTGCTCACGAGCCTGGCGAAGGACCGCGTGATCACGGTCCCCGACGACGACGTCCGGGCCGAGGCGGCGACCCTGCTCCCGGTCGTGACCGGACCGGGCGCGCGGAAGAACCAGGTCTCGGCCCGCCTGCTGCTGTCGGCGGACGCCGCGGGCTCGGCCGAGGTGACGGCGTACGACGCCTCGGGGAAGCAGCTGGTGCACAAGACGGTCGCCTCACAGCAGGGCCACACGGTCACCGTCGACCTGCCGCCCGGCACGGCGTTCGTCCACGTCGTGCCCAAGGGCACGCCGGTCCGTGGCGCGGTGCTCGTCTCGGGCGACACGGCCGGCGCGACGGTGATCCCGTTGACCGAGCTGCTGACGCAGGGGCTCGTCCCCCAGATCTCGCCCGGCCGGAGCTGACGGCGCTCTCAGTCGTCGCGGCTGTAGCGCGGGTCGACGTCCTCGGCGTCGATGCCCAGCAGCTCCGCGACCTGCTCGACGACCACGGTCAGCACCATCGCCTCCAGGTCGGCGCGGGTCTCGCACCGGTGCTCGATCGGCCGGCGGAAGAGCACCAGCCGGGTCGGGGTGACGCCCTGCCCGCGCACCAGGGAGGCCAGCGGCACGGTGTCTCCCGACCAGTCGTCGGGCAGCTGCGGAGTGTCCTCGACGGCGTACTCCACGAGGCCGAGCCGGTCCTGCCAACGGGTGTCGATGTCGCGGACCGTCTCGAGGACCAGCTCGTCGAAGCGCTCGCCGCGCGTCGGCAGCTCCGGGCGGCCGGGCAGCGAGGGGGTGATGGCCGGCCCGCGCATGCCGCGGCCACGGCGATCACGGGTCCTGCGGCGACCTGCGGGAGCCACGGAAGTCACATGGTGAGCGTAGACGACCAGCGAGCCTCATCGGGCTGTGGCGAGGACGGCGGTACCGTCGGCGCCGTGAGTCCTGTCCGGCGATGTTCGCGCACAGCGTGCGGTCTGTCCGCCGTCACCACGCTGACCTACGTCTACGCCGACCAGACGGCCGTCGTCGGCCCGCTCGCGACCTATGCCGAGCCACACTCCTACGACCTGTGCGAGATCCACGGCGAGCGTCTCTCGGCTCCGCGCGGGTGGGAGGTGCTGCGCCTCGCGCCCGACCCGAGCACGCTGCCGCCCTCGACCGACGACCTGCTCGCCCTGGCCGATGCAGTCCGCGAGGCGGGCCGCCCGATGGTGGCTGCGACGCGTTCGCCCGGCGCGCCGCCGGTGACCGGCGAGGGGCGAGAGACGGCACGGCGCGGTCACCTGCGCATGCTCACCTCGGAGTGACCACCGCACCCACCGACCTCGGTGGTTAGGCTCCACTCGTGACGACCACCGACCCCGCCAACACGCGCGCCGTGTTCAAGGCCTACGACGTACGGGGTGTGGTCCCGGACCAGATCGACGAGAACCTCGCCTGGCGCACCGGTGCGGCGTTCGTGCCGGTCGCCGGCGCGTCGACCGTCGTGGTCGGCCACGACATGCGGCCCAGCTCGCCGGCCCTCGCCGAGGCGTTCGCGGAGGGTGCGGCCGGCGCCGGTGCCGACGTGGTGATGATCGGCCTCGCGTCGACCGACCAGCTCTACTTCGCCTCGGGGCATCTGGACCGCCCCGGCGCGATGTTCACCGCCAGCCACAACCCCGCGCAGTACAACGGGATCAAGCTGTGCCGCGAGGGCGCCCGGCCGATCGGCGCCGACACGGGGCTGCACGCGATCCGCGACGCCGTCTCCGGCCCCGAGCCCGAGCACGTCTTCCCGACCGGGCAGGTCTCCCGGCTCGACGTGCTCGACGCCTACGCCGACCACCTGCTCTCGCTCGCCCCCGTGACCGGCCGCCGGCTCAAGGTGGTCGTGGACGCCGGCAACGGGATGGCGGGTCACACCGCCCCCGTGGTCTTCGACCGGATCGGTGAGGGGGTCGAGCTGGTCCCGATGTACTTCGAGCTCGACGGCACCTTCCCGCACCACGAGGCCAACCCGATCGAGCCCGAGAACCTCGTCGATCTCCAGAAGCGGGTCCTCGCCGAGGGGGCCGACGTAGGGCTCGCCTTCGACGGAGACGCCGACCGCTGCTTCGTGGTCGACGAGCGCGGCGAGGCCGTCTCGCCGTCGACCCTCACCGCGCTGATCGCGACGCGTGAGCTGGCGAGGTCGCCGGGCTCCGCGGTGATCCACAACCTGATCACCAGCCGCTTCGTCCCCGAGGTCGTGCGCGAGCACGGCGGGCGACCCGTCCGGACGCGGGTCGGGCACTCCTTCATCAAGGCCACCATGGCCGAGACCGACGCGGTCTTCGGCGGCGAGCACAGCGGCCACTTCTACTTCCGCGACTTCTGGCGCGCCGACTCCGGGATGCTCGCCGCCCTCCACACCCTGGCCGCCCTGGCCGAGACCGACCGTCCGCTGTCGCAGCTGCTGGCCGACTACCAGCGCTACAGCCTCAGCGGCGAGATCAACTCCGAGGTGGCCGACCCGGCCGCCGTGACGGCCACGGTCGAGGCGGCGTACGCCGACACCGTCGGCGCCGAGGTCGACCACCTCGACGGCCTCACCGTGACGACCGCCGGGTGGTGGTTCAACGTCCGCCCGTCCAACACCGAGCCCTTGCTGCGCCTCAACGTCGAGGGCGCCGACGAGGCCACCATGACCCGAGTCCGCGACGACGTCCTCGCCCTGATCAGGAGCCCCTTGTGAACCTCGACCCCAAGCTCATGGAGATCATCGTCTGCCCCGACTGCCACGGTGGGCTCGAGCCGGTCGGTGAGGAGCTGGTCTGCCAGCAGTGCGGCCTGGCCTACCCGGTCCGCGACGACATCCCGGTGCTCCTGGTCGACGAGGCCCGTCGGCCGGCCTGACTCCCGATGGACGGCGACTGACGACATGGCGACCTGGTTCGACGAGTCCCGCCTCGACGACGAGGCCGCGCTGGCCACGGCCGACGCGCGCCTGCGTGAGCTCGCCGAAGCGGGTGCCCGCGTGCGTCGCGAGGCCGTGGAGGCCGCTCCCGGCATCGGCGCCGCGGTCGCCGCTGCGGGTGACGCGGCCCGGCCGCGCGCCATCGTCGCCGCCGGCCCCGACTCACGGCTGCTACGGGCCGTGCTCGAACCGTGGTGCCCGGTGCCCTTCGTGGCCTGGCCCGGACCGGCCCTGCCGGGGTGGGCTGGCGCGCTCGACCTCGTGGTGGTCCTGGCCCCCGACGGCACCGACCGGGGCACGGCCGCCGCCGTCGCCGAGGCCGTACGTCGTGGCTGCCAGGTGGTCGTGGCCTGTCCGGCCGGCTCGCTGGTCGCCCGGCACGCCGAGGGGCGCTGGTCGACGATCGTGCCGACGGTGGCCCGTGACCAGCTGGCCACGGCCGTCGTCCTCCTGGAGTACCTCGACCAGGTGGGCCTGGGCCCGCGCGCGGACCACGGTGACGTCGCCGACGCCCTCGACGACGTGGCCGTCTCGTGCTCGCCGCACCGCGATCTCGCCGTCAACCCGGCCAAGATGCTGGCGATCGCGCTCGCCGACACCAACCCCGTCGTGTGGGGTGGCTCCTCGCTCGCTGCCCGCGCGGCCCGACGTGTGGCCGAGACGATCCGCCGTGCGTCCGGTCAGTCGGCGATCGCCGGCGACGCCGAGCACCTGCTCCCGCTCATCGAGGCCGTCCGGCCCCGTGACGTGTTCGACGACCCCTTCGCCGACGGCGAGGGCGACGTCCGGCCGATGCTGCTGGTGTTCGACGACCGCACGGTCGACCCGGTCGTCGTCGAGGACCACGACCGGCTGCGCACGGCCGCCGGCGAGCACGGCGTACGCGTCGAGACGGTGACCACGGAGGCCGACACCGAGATCGCCCGTTACGCCTCGCTCGTCCTCAACGGGCGGTACGCCGCCGAGTACCTCCGGCTCGGCCTGGTCAGCGACTGAGCGGACCCGGCGCCACCGGTAGCCTTCCGCGCATGTCCACCGAAGGCAGCACCAAGGCGGTCATCGCGGCGCTCCTGGCCAACACCGGGATCGCGGTCACGAAGTTCTTGGCGTTCCTGCTGACCGGCGCCTCCTCGATGCTGGCCGAGGCCATCCACTCGGTCGCCGACTCGGGCAACCAGGCCCTGCTCCTGCTCGGTGGTCGCCAGGCACGCAAGCGTCCGACGGCGGCCCATCCCTTCGGCTACGGCCGCGAGCGTTACATCTACGCCTTCATCGTCTCGATCGTGCTGTTCAGCGTCGGTGGCCTGTTCGCCCTCTACGAGGCCTACCACAAGGGCCACGAGCTCCACGCCACGCACGGCATCCCCGACGACTCGCTGCTGACCAGCCGCTGGTGGTGGGTGCCGATCGTGGTGCTGCTGGCGGCGATCGTGATGGAGTCGCTGTCCTTCCGTACGGCGATCCGTGAAACCGGCCACGTCCGTGGGAACGCGTCCTACCTCGAGTTCATCCGCCGGGCCAAGCAGCCCGAGCTCCCCGTGATCCTGCTCGAGGACTTCGCCGCGCTGGTCGGCCTCGTCTTCGCCCTCCTCGGGGTCGGTCTGTCGCTCCTGACCCAGAACCTCTGGTTCGACGTCGCCGGCACCGCACTGATCGGCCTGCTGCTCGTGGCGGTGGCGATCGTGCTCGCGATCGAGACCAAGAGCCTGCTGCTCGGCGAGTCCGCCTCGGTCGAGGCCGAGGACCGGATCGCCGACGCCCTCCGCGACACCGGCGGCATCGACCGGATCATCCACCTCAAGACCATGCACCTCGGCCCCGACGAGCTCCTGGTCGCAGCGAAGGTCGGCGTCCACCGCGACGCCAGTGCCACCGAGATCGCGACCGCTATCGACGAGGCCGAGGCCGCGATCAGGGTCGTCGAGCCGATCGCCACGGTGATCTACCTCGAGCCCGACATCTTCCGCGGCTGACGACGGTGCATGATGCGGCCATGACCGGAACGCCCGTCAACGTCGACAACTTCGTTCGCGCCGAGACCGACCGGATGTTCGCCGCTCTCGCGCAGCAGGGCGGCTCCAACCGGCTCGCCCACAACCGCACGCCGACGCCCCTGGACCAGCAGACCGTCATCCGGATGAACCGCGACACCCTCTACAGCTACGCGGTCCTCGACATCACGGACGGCGCGACCCTGACCGTGCCCGAGTCGGGTGACCGCTACGTGTCGGTGATGGTGGTCAACCAGGACCACTACATCAACCGCATCGTCCACTCCGCAGGCGTCTACGACCTGAGCGTCGACGAGTTCGAGTCGCCCTTCGTGCTGGTCGCCACCCGCATCTTCGTGGACCCGGCGGACCCCGAGGACGTGGCGACGGTCAACGCGCTCCAGGACCGCTTCGCGGTGACGTCGACCGGGGCCAGGCCGTTCGCACCCTCGGACTACGACCCGCAGAGCCTCGACTCCACGCGCAGCTCGCTTCTCGACCTGGCCAAGAACATCGGGGGCTTCGACCGCGCCTTCGGCTGCCGGGGCGAGGTCGACCCGGTCCGTCATCTCCTCGGCGCGGCTGCCGGCTGGGGCGGCCTGCCGGAGCACGAGGCCTACTACGTCGGCGGCACGCCGGACCTCCCCGTCGGTGAGTACACCCTCCGCGTGGTGGACGTGCCGGTCGACGGGTTCTGGTCGATCTCGGTCTACAACGCCGAGGGCTTCTTCGTCGCCCACGACCACGACGCCGTCAGCATCAACGACGTGACGGCGGTCCGCGACGCCGACGGCTCGGTGACGGTGCGCTTCGGTGGACCTCCCGACGACCGTCCGAACCGCCTGCCGATCATGGACGGCTGGAACTACCTGGTCCGTCTCTACCGCCCGCATCGCGAGGTGCTCGACGGCACCTGGACCTTCCCGGGGGCTACCCCGGTCCGGTGACCGACGCTAGCCTGCCGCCATGCGCCACTTCTCCGGCCACATCTGACTCAGGCCGCTCGTGCCCGGCGCCCGGGGCTTCGTGCCGCGGGTGCTGCTCTACCACGCCTCGCGAGACCTGGTCCCGCTCTACGCGGTCTACTCGCTGCTCTTCGCCGACCACGGCATCAGCGCCTCCCACATCTCGCTCCTGCTGATCCTCTGGTCCGCCACCTCGTTCGTCTTCGAGGTGCCCTCGGGTGCCTGGGCCGACTCGTTCGACCGGCGTCGGCTGCTGGTCGTCTCGGCGGTCGTCTATGCCGCGGGCTTCACCACCTGGATGACCTGGCAGACCTTCCCCGGCTTCGCGCTCGGGTTCGTGCTGTGGGGTCTGTCGAGCTCCCTGATGTCGGGCACCTTCGAGTCGCTCGTCTACGACGAGCTCGTGCAGCGCGGCGCCTCCGACGCCTACCCGTCCCTGATCGGCTGGGCGCACTCGACCGCGCTGCTCGCCAACCTCGCAGCGACCCTCCTCGCGGCGCCGTTGCTCGCGCTGGGCGGCTACGCACTCGTGGGGTGGGCGAGCGTCGCCATCTGCGGCGCCCAGGCGGTCCTCGCGGCGACGCTCCCCGTCTCGGAGCAGGCCCGACGCCCCGCCCACGACTCGCCACTCGTCGAGACCGAGCGCGCCGCGTCGCGCTACGTCGCGATGCTCCGCGCGGGTCTCGCCGAGTCGCGGCACCACCCCGACGTGCGTCGGATCCTGCTGCTGGCGGCGGCCATGGTCGGCCTCACGGCCTATGACGAGTACTTCCCCCTCGTCGCCCGGGCCCACGGGGTCTCCACCGCCGACATCCCGCTGCTGGTCGCGATCACGGTCGCTGGCCAGGCGATCGGCACGGCCCTGGTGGGACGAACCGCTCGCCTCGGTGCGCGGGCCGTGGGCGGAGTGCTGGCCGTGGGTGCGCTCCTGGTCTCGCTCGGCGCGCTGGTGACGCCGTACGTCGGCTTCGTGGCGATCGGTGTCGGGTACGGCGCGCTCAACAACGCGATGCTCGTCGGCGAGACCCGGCTGCAAGGCGCCATCACCGGCCCCGCGCGAGCCACCGTGACGAGCGTGCTCGGCTTTCTCGAGGAGATCGTGGCCCTCACGGTCTACGCCGCGTTCGCTCTCGGCTCGCACGTGCTCGGCTTCCCGGCTCTCGTGGCCCTGCTGGCAGTCCCGGTCCTCGTGGTGGCCGCGGCCGTGGCTCGTCATCTGCCACCCGCGGGAAGGGTCCGCGAGGATTCTTCGCTCGGCGCAGGACCGTCCTAACCTGAGTGCCACGCGGCCGCGGCGAGGGCGGCCCGGTAGAGCGGGAGGCACCAGCAGATGGACTTCAAGGTCGCAGACCTGGCCCTGGCCGACTTCGGCCGGACCGAGATCACCCTCGCCGAGCACGAGATGCCCGGCCTGATGGCGATGCGCGAGCGCTACTCCGAGAGCAAGCCGCTCCAGGGTGCCAAGATCGCCGGCTCGCTCCACATGACGATCCAGACGGCGGTCCTCATCGAGACCCTCGTCGCGCTCGGCGCCGAGGTGCGCTGGGCGTCCTGCAACATCTTCTCCACCCAGGACCACGCGGCGGCTGCCGTCGTCGTCGGGCCGAACGGCACCGTCGACGACCCGCAGGGCGTGCCGGTCTTCGCCTGGAAGGGCGAGACGCTGGAGGAGTACTGGTGGTGCACCCAGCAGATCCTGCTGTGGCCCGGCGCCGCCAAGGCCAACATGATCCTCGACGACGGCGGCGACGCCACGATGCTCGTCCACCTCGGTGTCGAGGCGGAGAAGAGGGGCGAGGCGCCTGACCCCGCCACCGCCGCGAGCCACGAGCAGAAGGTCGTCTTCGACGTCCTGGTCGCCTCGCTCCAGGAGAGCTCCGACCGCTGGACGACGATCGCCGCCGAGCTGCGGGGCGTCACCGAGGAGACGACGACCGGCGTCCACCGCCTCTACGACATGATGAAGGAAGGCTCGCTGCTCTTCCCCGCCATCAACGTCAACGACTCGGTCACCAAGTCGAAGTTCGACAACAAGTACGGCTGCCGTCACAGCCTGATCGACGGCATCAACCGGGCGACCGACGTGCTGATCGGCGGCAAGGTCGCGGTCGTGTGCGGCTACGGCGACGTCGGCAAGGGCTGCGCCGAGAGCCTCCGCGGCCAGGGTGCGCGCGTCGTGATCACCGAGATCGACCCCATCTGTGCGCTGCAGGCCGCGATGGACGGCTACCAGGTCGCGACCCTCGAGGACGTGCTCGACGTCGCCGACATCGTGATCACCGCGACCGGCAACAAGGACGTCGTCACCGTCGACCAGATGTCGCGGATGAAGCACCAGGCGATCCTGGGCAACATCGGCCACTTCGACAACGAGATCGACATGGCGGGCCTCGAGGCGTACGACGGGGTCGAGCGCAAGAACGTGAAGCCGCAGGTCGACGTGTGGACGTTCCCGAAGGGCAACTCCATCATCGTGCTGTCCGAGGGTCGGCTGATGAACCTCGGCAACGCCACCGGCCATCCGAGCTTCGTGATGTCCAACTCCTTCACCAACCAGGTCCTGGCCCAGATCGAGCTGTTCACCAAGCCCGAGGCCTACCCGGTCGGCGTCTACGTGCTCCCCAAGCACCTCGACGAGGAGGTCGCCCGGCTCCACCTCGCGGCTCTGGGCGTGCGGCTCACCGCGCTGACTGACGACCAGGCGTCCTACCTCGGTGTCGACGTGCAGGGCCCTTACAAGTCCGACCAGTACCGCTACTGAAGCGAGCAGCCGTGCCCGAGGAACGAGGGCACGGCGTGGGCGAGCGCAGGTTGAGCGAGCCCACGGCTGAGCTCGCGAAGCCGTGACCGGCGAGTCGAAACCCGGTGACGTGCCCAGCGCCCGCCACCCCGGTGGTTGAGGAGGTCGCTCTGCGACCGTCTCGAAACCACGGTGACGGCGCCTGGGGCCCTGCGCACCTCACCGGGTTTCGACGCGCTCGCGCGACCTCGTTCCTCGGTCGCGTCGCTTGCTCAACCTGCGCGCGCGACGCCGGCGTCCTCATTCTTCGGACGCGGGCTGCGCGCTTCCTCGCCGTCGATTGCGTGTCTCAGGCAAGATTGACGGCGTGACCCAGGGCGAGGACTTCCGCGCGCGTGTGCTCGTCGTCGACGACGACGCGTCGTTGTCGGAGATGTTGTCGATCGTGCTGCGCCAGGAGGGCTTCGACACTCACCTGGTGGAGCGCGGCGACGAGGCCATGGAGGCGTTCCACGCCTACCGGCCCGACGTCGTCCTGCTCGACCTGATGCTGCCCGGCAAGGGCGGCATCGACGTGTGCAAGGAGATCCGCGCCGAGTCCGGCGTCCCGATCGTGATGCTCACCGCGAAGGGCGACACCGTCGACGTGGTGGTCGGCCTGGAGTCCGGTGCCGACGACTACGTCGTCAAGCCGTTCAAGCCCAAGGAGCTGGTGGCACGCATCCGCGCTCGCGTACGCCGCAACGACGCACCCGGGGCCGACGCCCTGGCCATCGGGCCGCTCGCGATCGATGTCGCCGGTCACTCTGTGACGCGCGACGGCGTGCCGATCAACCTGACGCCGCTGGAGTTCGACCTGCTGGTGTGCCTGGCCCGCAAGCCCTGGCAGGTCTTCACCCGCGAGGTCCTGCTCGAGCAGGTCTGGGGCTACCGCCATGCCGCTGACACCCGGCTGGTCAACGTGCACGTGCAGCGGCTGCGCTCCAAGGTCGAGTCCGATCCGGAGAACCCCGAGATCGTGCTCACGGTGCGGGGCGTCGGCTACAAGGCCGGGACCTCGGGGCAGCAGTGAGATGAGGACCAGTGGCTGACTGGGCCGGACGGCGCAGCGTCCCCGAGGCGTTACGGCGGGGGCTCACCTTCTGGCGCCGCTCGATCCAGGCACGTGTCGTCGTCAGCACGGTGCTGCTGTCGACGGTCGTGGTCCTCGCCGTCGGCTGGTTCCTGCTCCGGCAGGTGCAGCAGGGCCTGCTGGACCACCGGCTGGAGACGGTCCTGCGCGAGGCCGCCACCGAGGAGCAGGCAGCGCAAGAACGCCTCGACGCGCTCCCGGGCACGGACACCAACGCCACCCAGCAGGCAGGAGACGCCGCGAACGCGATCATCGACAGCGGCCTGGCGCGTGGTTTCAGCGCCGTGATGGCGGGGCCCGCGCCGCGGGCCACCCCCCTCGCGGACCGGGGCACCACCCAGACACAGCAGCTCGACCTCGCCAGCGTGCCGTCCTCCCTCGTCCAGCACTTCGACTCCTCGCACACGCCGGCGTGGACGTACACCACGATCCGGTCCCAGGACCGAGGCCAGAGTGCTCCGTCGTCGAGCTCGGGCCCGGGCATCGTCGTGGGCTCCAACCTCACCATCCCCGCCGACGGGTCGACGCGCACGGTGTACTACCTGTTCCCGCTCGACGACGTGCAGCAGACGCTGTCGCTGCTCACCCGTGCGCTGCTGACCGCCGGCGTCCTGCTGCTCGCGCTGATCGCAGCGCTCACCTGGCTCCTGACCCGCCAGATCGTGACACCGATCCGGATGGCGCGACAGGTGGCCGAGCGGCTGGCGGCCGGACAGCTGCAGGAACGGCTGCGGGTCACCGGTGAGGACGACCTGGCACGGCTCGCGACGTCCTTCAACCAGATGGCGACGAACCTCCAGCGCCAGATCCGCCAGCTGGAGGAGCTGAGTCGGGTCCAGCGGCGGTTCGTCTCCGACGTGTCCCACGAGCTGCGCACGCCGCTGACCACGGTGCGGCTGGCCGGGTCGGTGCTCCACGACGCGAAGGACACGTTCGACCCCGAGGCGCGCCGCGCGGCGGAGCTGCTGCAGCGCGAGCTCGACCGGTTCGAGACGCTGCTGGTCGACCTCCTCGAGATCAGCCGGTTCGACGCCGGTGCGGCCGCGCTCGACCTCGACGACGTCAACCTCACTGACGTGGCCCGCCGGGTCGCGGACGGCACCCGGGCACTCGCCGAGGCGCGCGGCACCCGGATCGTGATCCGGGCCCCGAAGACGCCGTGCGTCGCGGAGGCCGACGTACGCCGCGTGGAGCGGATCCTGCGCAACCTGGTGGTCAATGCCATCGACCACGCCGAGAGCCGAGAGATCGTGGTGACCGTCGCAGCGGACGAGCAGGCCGCCGCGATCGCCGTCCGCGACCACGGCGTCGGGCTCGCAGTCGGCGAGTCGGCGATGGTGTTCAACCGCTTCTGGCGGGCCGACCCGGCACGCGCGCGCACCAGCGGAGGGACGGGCCTCGGCCTGGCCATCTCGCTCGAGGACACCCACCTGCACGGTGGCTGGCTCCAGGCGTGGGGCAAGCCCCACGAGGGCGCCCAGTTCCGGCTCACGCTGCCACGCCGCGCGGGGTACCCCCTGCGACACAGCCCCCTCCCACTGGTCCCCGAGGACGCGGCGGAGGTGGTCGCGTGAGCCGCCGTACGCCGTGGGCGGCCGCGGTGCTCGCCGCGGTCCTGGGCTCGGGCCTGACCGCCTGCGTCAAGGTGCCCTCCACGGGACCGGTGGTCTCGACCCAGCAGTCGGTGCAGGCGACGCAGAACCAGAACCCCGACAACAACCCACCGCCGCCCCGACCCGGGATGGTGCCCTCGCAGATCGTCAGCGGGTTCCTCGACGCGATGACGGCCACTCCGCTGCAGACCAGCACCGCCCAACAGTTCCTGACCGCGGCCGGCCGGGCGCTGTGGCAGCCTCAGCAGAACGTCGTCGCCTACGACACCCTCCGGGCCCCGCCGCGCGGGACGACGTCGGTCGAGGTCCAGCTGAAGGGCGCAGACCGCGTGGGGTCAGCCGGGCAGTGGCTGGGCCGGCTCGGCCCGTCCGCTTCGCGGCTCACCTTCCCGATGCGGTTGGAGAACGGCGAGTGGCGGATCGCTGTGGCGCCGAACGCCCTGCTCGTGCCGCGCACCTTCTACGACCAGACGTTCCAGGACGCCACGCTCTACTTCTTCGACCCCAGCGCCCGCATCCTGGTCCCTGAGGTCGTGCACATGCCCCAGGGCCAGCAGTTCACCACGGCGCTGACGCAGGCGCTCGTGCTCGGGCCGCAGCCGTCGCTGGCCGGAGTCGCGCGCAGCTTCATCCCGGCCGGGCTCACGGTGGGGCCGGTCGTGGTCAGCCGTGGCGTGGCCGACGTGACGCTCCGCGGCACGGACCCCGGCCCTCTGAGCAGGCGGAGCACGCGGTTGATGGTCACGCAGCTGGCGTGGACCCTGGGTCAGGACCCGACCGTCAAGGCGATCAGCGTGAACATCGCGGGTCGCCAGGTCGCCACCGCCACGGGCTCCTCGACGTTCCGAGTCGACGCGCCCGAGATCACCCGCTACGACCCCACGCGACCCAAGTCGAGCAGCCAGCTCTATGCCCTGCGCCGGGGCCGGCTCGTGTCCGGCCAGGCCACGCGTCTGACACCGGTCGACGGCCCGTTCGGGGCGACGGCGCAGGGGATCGAGGCCTTCGCAGTCAGCCTCGACGACGGCAGGGTCGCCGGCAAGACGCCGAACGCCCTGCTGGTCGGTCCCGTGCGGAGCGTGACCGGGGTCAAGCCGACCGAGGTGCTCACGGGTCCGGGCCTCCTGCGGCCGTCCTGGGACTTCGCCGGACGACTCTGGGAGGTGCAGAACACCGGCCGTGGGGGCGCGGTGGTGCGCTACATCGAGCACGGCCGCAGCCACGAGGTGCACGTGCCCGGGATCAGCGGACAGGACGTCGACCGCTTCCTGGTCTCGCGGGACGCGTCGCGACTGGTGGCTGTCGTCCACGGGGCGTCACACGACCGACTCCTGGTCAGCCGGCTGCGCTACGACCCCACGGGCGGCGACGTCTCCGGCACGCGGGCGCGAGCCCTGCGCTGGTCGGCCGGCGGCAGCACCCGGATCCGCGACATCGGCTGGTGGCTCTCGCCCACCGCGATCGCCGTGCTCGACCAGGTCACCCCCGCCCAGGCGGAGGTCCGGGTGCTCGACGTCGACGGCTCCACGTCCCCCGTCGAGACGCCTCCGATCAACGTGCGGGGTGTGGCCTCCGGTCTGGTGACCTCGCCCGTGACCTCGCCGGTCCCTCAGACGCCGTACGCGGTCCAACCCGGCGCGCTCCTGAACCTCGCCCAGGTCGACACCACGACCCAGCAGCCGGTCCCGGGACTCGACCACATCACCTACGCGGGCTGATCCACAGCGCCTCGCGTGGGCCTTCGACAGCGCCCCTGGGGTGTGGTCGGCTCGGCGGGTGCTCGACGCCTTCCGTGACCTGGTCCTCGGCGAGCGCTGCATGGGCTGCGCGCGAGCGGGTCACCTGCTGTGCGAGACCTGCGAGTCCGGGCTCGACGACGCCCCGCGGCCGGCGTGGCCGACCCCCGTCCCGCCGGGGCTGGTCGCCCCGTGGGCCGCCACGTCGTACGACGGGCTGGTGCGCGCCATGGTCGTCGGGCACAAGGAGCATCGCCTGTTCGCGCTCGCCCGTCCGCTCGGCGGCCTGCTGGCGGGCACGGTGCACGCGGCGCTGACCGACCTGGTCGGAGAGCCGGCCCCGGTGCTGCTGGTGCCCGTGCCGTCACGGCCGAGCAGCACCCGTCAGCGGGGGTACGCACCGACCGAGGCGATCGCCCACGCCGCCGCGGCGTCGCTCGCGACGTGTGGTGTCCGGGTGGCGTGCTCGCGGCTGCTCCGGACCCGCCCCGGACTGGCCGACCAGGCCGGGCTCGATGCCGCATCGCGTGCCGCCAACCTGGCCGGCGCGCTGCGGGTCCACCCGGCGGCACTCCGTCGCCTGGCCCGTGCCACGGCGAACGGTCGCCGGGGGCCCGCTCACGTCGTGGTGTGCGACGACGTTCTCACCACCGGAGCAACCGCCGCCGAGGCGCAGCGTGCCCTGTGCGCGGTCGGCCTGCCGCCCCTGGCCGTGGCAGCGGTGGCAGCCACGCGACGTCGCTCCCTCGGGGAGCGCACCGAGTGACCCATCAGCCAGCGACGGGTTCGTATGTAAGGTTCCGCGATCACCAGCCGGGGGCTAGCGTCGTCCCATGGAGTCCGCCCGGGTCCGTGGTTGCGTCGTCCAGACGCCCCGGTCGTCCGGGGCGTCGGGTCGGCAAGCCGATGCCAGTCGCAGGCGAAGCGGTCCACGTAAGGCGCAGCGCGCGGAGGCTCCGGCCACCGGCGAGGCGCCGATCACGGTGCGGCTTAGTCGTAAGTCCTGCCTCACAGCCTCCGTCAGACACGGAGCACTGCGGGAGAAGGGGAGTAGTGGCATGCAAGCTGCGAGACCCTCAGCAGGCGGGTGTGGGGACGAAGACCAGGTCGGCCGGGCGGGCTCCAGCCAGCACAACCCTGCGCACCAGAAGGCCGACAAACCGCACAACAGGAGGATTCCATGGACGTGGTGGTCACCGGACGGCACTGTGAGCTGTCGGAACGCTTCCGAGACCATGTTGCCGACAAGCTCGGCAAGCTCGAGAAGCACGACCACCGCATCATGCGCGTCCAGGTGGAGGTCGAGAACGAACGCAACCCCCGTCAGTCCGACCGCGCCGTCCGCGTCGAGCTGACGGCGTACTCCAAGGGCCCGGTGATCCGGGCCGAGGCGGCCGCCGTCGACAAGATGGGGGCCCTCGACCTCGCCGTCGACAAGATGGCGGCCCAGATGAGGCGCGCCAACGACCGCCGTGCCCGGGCCCACCGCAACCGGCCCTCGACCGGAGAGCTGCCGACGCTCACCGAGCCCGACGGCGTCGAGGACGAGGCGGTCACCCAGCGCCAGGTCGGGCCGATCACGGTCACCGGCGACGGGCCGCCCGTGGTGCGAGAGAAGACGCACGCGGCGCGACCGATGACGCTGGACCAGGCGCTCTACGAGATGGAGCTCGTCGGCCACGACTTCTACCTCTACGTCGACCAGGAGACGGAGCGTCCGGCCGTGGTGTATCGCAGACGTGGCTATGACTACGGTGTCATCTCGCTCGACGTCGAACGCGCCGGCTGACCAGTCCTGCATGGCCCAGAGGGGCCAGGTCGGGCGGTCCGGATATCGCCCAACCAGCCCATACCGACCCGGGATCGTGACATGCTACGTGCGTGCCTCTTTCCTCAGGCGGTGACCCGGAGCCGATCCGCGTCATCATCGTGGACGACCAGGAGCTCTTCCGCCGCGGGCTGAAGATGCTGATGGACTCCGAGCCCGGACTCGACGTGGTCGGCGACGCCGGCGACGGTGCCGCCGGCATCGAGCTCGCCAGCGCGGTCGCGCCCGACGTGGTGCTGCTCGACGTCCGGATGCCCAAGGTCTCGGGCATCGAGGCCTGCGTCGCGATCAAGGAGGCCGTGCCCGCCGCGAAGATCGTCATGCTGACCGTCTCCGACGAGGAGTCCGACCTCTACGAGGCCGTCAAGAGCGGCGCCAGCGGCTACCTGCTGAAGGACTCCTCGATCGAGGAGGTCGCGCAGGCCATCCGCGTCGTGGCCGACGGCCAGTCCCTGATCAGTCCGTCGATGGCGGTCAAGCTGATCGACGAGTTCAAGCAGATGTCACAGCCCGACCGCGGACCGACCACGACGTTCCGGCTCACCGAGCGCGAGCTCGAGGTGCTGCGCCTCGTGGCACAGGGCCTGAACAACAAGGACATCGCCAAGCGCCTGTTCATCAGCGAGAACACCGTGAAGAACCACGTCCGCAACCTGCTGGAGAAGCTGCAGCTCCACTCGCGCATGGAGGCCGTGCTCTACGCCGTCCGTGAGAAGCTCGTTGATCTGCCGTGACCTCGCAGCCGTGCCCGAGGAACGAGGGCACGGCGTGGGCGAGGGCAGATCGAGCAAGCGCCGCGACTGAGGGACGAAGTCGCGGGAGCGTGGCGAGATCCGGCGACGGTGCCTGGGGCGGCGAGCACCGGTCTCGACAGGCTCGACCGACGGGATCGATCGACGCTCAGTGGGGCTTGACGACGCGGAAGGTCGCCATCATGCCGTCGTCCTCGTGGTCGAGCATGTGGCAGTGGAGCATGAAGTCGCCGGTGTAGTCGGAGAACCGGGCGGCCACGACCACGGTCTCGCCGGGGTCGAGCCGCCAGGTGTCCTCATAGCCCCGCTCCCAGGGCGGGGGGCGCTTCCCGTCGCGCTCGAGGGTCCGCCACAGCTCCTCGTGGAGATGCACGTAGTGCGTGGTGTCGCTGGTGTTGCGCAGCCGCCAGCGCTCCACGCTCCCCAGGGTCACCCGGTGGTCGACCCGGCTGGGGTCGAAGCGCTTGCCGTTGATCGACCAGTACCTGCCGTGCCGGTCCTTGCTGACGCCGAAGGTCCAGGTCATCGCGACCCGGCGCGGGACGTGGAGCGCCCTGATGTGTCCGAGCTGGAAGGGGATCCGCACCTTCTGGTGCGTCGTGCCCCGGACCTGGAACTTCATCAAGGCGGCCTCGCGCGAGCCGATCCCGGTGGTCGACCCGTCGGTGCGCTTGATGGACGAGAGCAGCACGCCCTTCCCCGTCTCGCCGCGGAAGTCCACGACGACGTCCGCCCGCTGGGCCGGCCCGAGCAGGATGTCCTGCCGCGTGACCGGGTGGGGGAGCAGCCCCGACCCGGTGCCGATCTGGACGAACGGGCGCCCGTCGGAGAGTGCGAAGTCATAGCTGGAGAAGAGTGAGGCGTTGAGGATCTGCAGCCGGTAGCGGCCGGGCTGCACCCGCTTGTACGGCGCGAACCGGCCGTTGACCAGCACCTTGGTCCCGACCGTTCCCGAGGCCGGTCCCATGGCCCGTGCGTGCCCCCTCGCGTGGGCCCTCGCGTGACCCGGCGCGGGGGGCGTCATCGGCATGGACATGCCGTGGTGGAACGGGTTCTGCAACCTGTTGTCCGGACGGAAGCTGCGGTCGGTGACCATCAGTGGCAGGTCGAACCTGCCGTGGGGCAGCCCGCGCCTGGCGTCGGAGGGGTCGGTGGTGAGGAACAGGCCCTGGAGGCCCATCCAGTTGTTGCGGGCGGTCCGGTCCATCCGGTGGTCGTGGTAGAAGCGCAACGCGGCCGGGAGCGGCCTGCCGCCGTCGGTCAGCGGGAAGTCGTAGGTGCGCTGCTGTCCGTGCCGGATCAGGAAGCGCGTCGGCTGGCCGTCGTCGGCCGACGCCTGGTGCCCGCCGTGCTGGTGGATCGTCATCGCGCCGGCCCGGCGAGGCAGTCGGTTGACGAACGTGACCCGGGTGTCGCGCCCCGTGGGACGGACGATCGTCGGGCCCGGGAAGGTGCCGCCGTAGGTCCACATCGGGGTGCGCGGCCCGTGCGGAAGGACGCGGACCATCGCTTTCCTCATCACGATCCGGATGTCGTGACCCGTCACGCGGCGGGGCTCGACCAGCGGCTGCTCGAACTTCGGGACGGTCGTGGGCTGACCCGTCGGCGGCCCGTCGATGGTCAGCGTCCCCGTCATCTGGGGATGGATCCGGCAGTAGAAGCCGTAGGTACCGCCGCCCAGGCCCGAGACCGGGATCGACCTCGTGGTGCCGGGAGGCAGCCTGACGTCGAACAGCGGGTCGCCGTCGCCGTCGATGGCCTGCGAGGTGAAGGTGTGGGTCATCGTGTCGTTGTTGGTGACCGTGAGCGTCCCGCCCGGGTTGAGGTCCACCGTGTCGGGCTCGAAGCCGCTGAAGATGTTGTTGACGACGATGGCGGCGGAGTCCACCCCGCGGTGGGAGGCGGCCGGCTGGTGCGTCGTCCCGGAGGCGCCGGCGGCGAAGGTGTCGGCCGAGCCGAGCAGGAGGGCCAGCACGCCGGCCGCGGCCACGCCGGCCAGGACGCGGGTGGCTCGGTCGCGACGCCTCGGCATCTGGCGATTGTGCGGTCAGCCGGGCCGTCGCCGCCAGCGGCACGAGCCGCTCGGCCCAAAGATCATCCCCGAGGAGGACGCCGGGCGTCCTGTCGGCGGAGGCCGTTAGGTTCAGCGGGTGCGTTCCCTCTCCCAGGCCCAGGCACGTCGGATCGCGCTCGCGGCCCAGGGCTTCCTCGACCCGCCCCACGAGCAGCCCACCCTGCGCACGCTGGGGCGCACCCTCGGTCGCACCGGCGTGCTGCAGGTCGACTCCGTCAACGTGCTCCAGCGCGCCCACTACATGCCGCTCTACTCCCGGATGGGTCCCTACGACGTCGACCTGGTGCGTCGCGCGTCCGAGACGCGCCCGCGGCGGATGGTGGAGTACTGGGCGCACGTCCAGGCCTACATGCCGGTCGACCTCTGGCCGTTCATGCGCCACCGCATGGCCCGCTACCGCGACGGCAGGCACAAGTGGTGGGGGAGCGTGGTCACCGACGAGCTGACCGAGGGGCTGCTGCTCGAGATCTCCGACCGTGGTGCCTCGACCGCGCGCGACCTCGACGACGGGCTGCCGCGGAAGAAGGAGCACTGGGGCTGGAACTGGTCGACCACGCGTCGGGCGCTCGACTACCTGTTCATGGTGGGCGACGTGGCCGTCGCGGGGCGCAACAGCCAGTTCGAGATCCGCTACGACCTGCCCGAGCGGGTGATCCCGGCCGAGTACCTCCAGGCGCCGACGCCGACCGAGCACGACGCCGTCAAGGAGCTGGTCCGACGTGCCGCCCGCTCCCACGGTGTCGGCACGCTGCGCGACCTGGCCGACTACTACCGCCTGCGTTCGGTCCCCGGCCAGAGCCAGACCGGAGCGGCGCCGGTGGTGGCCGAGCTGGTCGAGGAGGGCGAGCTGCTCCCGGTGACGGTCGAGGGGGTCCGGCGACCGGCGTACCTCCATCGCGACGCGCGGATCCCGCGCCGGGTCGGCGCGCGGGCCCTGCTCAGCCCGTTCGACCCCGTGGTCTGGGAGCGGGAGCGCACGGAGGCGCTCTTCGACTTCCACTACCGGATCGAGATCTACACGCCGGTCGACAAGCGCATCCACGGCTACTACGTCCTGCCGTTCCTCCTGGGCGACCGGATCGTGGGCCGGGTCGACCTCAAGGCAGACCGCAAGACGGGGCTGCTGCTGGTGCGGGCGGCCTACGCCGAGCCGGGCGCCCCGGACGAGACCGCCGAGGAGCTCGCAGCGGAGCTCGAGCGCATGGCCGGCTGGCTCGGCCTCCACACCGTCGTCGTCGAGCCGCGGGGTGACCTGGCCCCACGTCTGTCGATGGCGGTGGCCGCGCGCTGACGACCGGGGTGCATGCCGTGCCGCCGCGAATCGGCCCGGTTCCGGCCGCTGGGTAGAGTTGGGCGAGTTCATCCGACGTCCACACCGGGAGCCCACCCGTGCCTGCCATTCTCGACAAGCTCCTCCGCATCGGCGAGGGCAAGATCCTGCGCCAGCTGGAGGCGGTCTCCCGCGCGGTCAACGCCATCGAGGACGACTTCGTGGCCATGACCGACGACGAGCTGCGAGCGCAGACCGACGAGTTCAAGGAGCGTCTGGCGGCGGGCGAGTCGCTCGACGACCTGATGCCGGAGGCCTTCGCCACCGTGCGCGAGGCGGCCAAGCGGGTCATCGGTCAGCGGCACTACGACGTGCAGATCATGGGCGGCGCGGCGCTCCACCTCGGCAACATCGCCGAGATGAAGACCGGTGAGGGCAAGACGCTCGTCGCGACGCTGCCGGCGTACCTCAACGCCCTCGAGGGCAAGGGCGTCCACGTCGTCACCGTCAACGACTACCTCGCCAAGTACCACGCGGAGTGGATGGGCCGGATCCACCACTTCCTCGGCCTCACCACCGGGGTGATCCTGCCGTCGATGAAGCCCGACGAGCGGCGCGAGGCCTATGCCTGCGACATCACCTACGGCACCAACAACGAGCTCGGCTTCGACTACCTGCGTGACAACATGGCGGGCTCGCTGGAGGAGTGCGTGCAGCGCACACACCACTACGGGATCGTGGACGAGGTCGACTCGATCCTCATCGACGAGGCGCGCACCCCGCTGATCATCAGCGGACCGACGCAGGACGAGGTCCGGTGGTACGCCGAGTTCGCCAAGCTCACCCGCACGCTGACCAAGGACGTCGACTACGAGGTCGACGAGAAGAAGCGCACCATCTCGGTGCTCGAGCCCGGCATCACCCGGGTCGAGGACCACCTCGGCATCGAGAACCTCTACGAGTCGGCCAACACCCCGCTGATCTCCTTCCTCAACAACTCCATCAAGGCCAAGGAGCTGTTCCACAACGACAAGGAGTACGTCGTCATGGACGGCGAGGTGCTCATCGTCGACGAGCACACCGGCCGGATGCTCGCAGGCCGCCGCTACAACGACGGCCTGCACCAGGCGATCGAGGCCAAGGAGGGCGTGGAGGTCCGCGAGGAGTACCAGACGCTCGCCACCGTGACCCTGCAGAACTACTTCCGCCTCTACGAGAAGCTCTCGGGCATGACCGGCACGGCGATGACCGAGGCCAGCGAGTTCGACAAGATCTACAAGCTCGGTGTGGTGCCGATCCCGACGAATGAGCCCGTCGGCCGCGTCGACCAGCCCGACCTGGTCTACCGCACCGAGGAGGCCAAGTACGACGCGGTGACCGACGACATCGCCGAGCGCCACGCGAAGGGCCAGCCGATCCTGGTCGGCACCGTCTCGGTCGAGAAGTCCGAGCACCTGTCCGACAAGCTGCGCAAGCGCGGCATCCCCCACTCGGTGCTGAACGCCAAGGTCCACGCCGACGAGGCCAAGATCGTCGCGATGGCAGGCCACAAGGGCGCGGTCACCGTCGCCACCAACATGGCCGGTCGAGGCACCGACATCATGCTCGGTGGCTCCGTGGAGTTCCTGGCCGACGCCGAGCTCCGCAAGCGGGGCCTCGAGCCGACCGGCGAGACCGCCGAGGAGTACGAAGCGGCCTGGCCCGGCACGCTGGAGAAGATCAAGACCCAGGTGGCGGCCGAGCACGACGAGGTGAAGGCCGTGGGTGGCCTCTACGTCGTCGGCACCGAGCGCCACGAGTCGCGCCGGATCGACAACCAGCTGCGTGGCCGGTCCGGCCGCCAGGGGGACCCGGGTGAGTCGCGCTTCTACCTGTCCCTCGAGGACGAGCTGATGCGGCTGTTCAAGTCCGACTGGGTCGACCGGATCCTCCAGGTCCTCAAGATCCCCGACGACGTGCCGATCGAGAACAAGCGCGTCACCGGCGCGATCGCCAACGCCCAGGGCCAGATCGAGGCACAGAACTTCGACTCCCGGAAGAACGTCCTCAAGTACGACGACGTGATGGACCGTCAGCGTCACGTGATCTACGCCGAGCGCCGCAAGGTGCTCGAGGGCGCCGACCTGGAGGAGCAGATCTCCACGTTCATCGACGACGTCGTCGACGGCTTCGTCACCGGCGCGACCGAGGGTTTCGCCGAGGAGTGGGACCTCGACGCGCTGCAGGCGCAGCTCAAGCAGCTGTGGCCGGTGTCGCTCGACCTCAACTCGATGGCCGCCGAGGTGGGCGGTGTCGAGGGGCTCGACCGCGACGACGTGATCGAGGCCCTGCAGCAGGACGCCCACGCGGCCTACGCCCGGCGCGAGGAGGAGATCGGCTCCGAGGCGATGCGCGAGCTCGAGCGTCGCGTCGTGCTGTCGGTGCTCGACCGCAAGTGGCGCGAGCACCTCTACGAGATGGACTACCTCCGCGAGGGCATCGGCCTACGCGGCTACGCCCAGCGCGACCCGCTCGTGGAGTACCAGCGCGAGGGCTTCGACATGTTCATGGCGATCATGGACGGCATCAAGGAGGAGTCGGTCGGCTTCCTGTTCAACCTCGAGGTGCAGCTGATCGAGGACGACGAGCAGGAGCAGGGTTTCGTCGAGGAGGAGGAGCCGCTGCGCCGCGAGCTCCGCTCGGAGGAGCAGCCCGCGGCCGAGCACGACCACCGGCCGCACATCACCGCCAAGGGCCTCGACCGCCCGAAGTCGCCGCAGCAGCTGGCCTACTCCGCACCGTCCGAGGACGACACGGCCCTCGCCGTGCCGGCCGCGTTCGGCGGTGAGAGCGAGCCCGCACGTCCGGCCGGCCGCACGGTGACCAACGCCGACGACGAGTTCGCCGACGTGGGCCGCAACGCCCTGTGCCCGTGCGGCTCCGGCAAGAAGTACAAGCGGTGCCACGGTGCGCCGGGTGGCCCCACCGGGCTGACCGCGCGGATCAACGGCTGAGGCTCTCCTCGTCGGTCGAGCGCGGCTCGTGGGTCGAGCGTGTCGAGACCATCTGTCGCCGCCCAGGCAACGTCACCGGGTCTCGACTCGCCCGTCACGGCTTCGCGAGCTCAGCCGCGGGGCTTGCTCGACCTGCCTGAGCGACGTCGACCGCTCGTTCCTCGCGCTCGCCTGCTCAGGCGAATTCCAGGGCGCTGACCTGCCAGCGGTCGCGGAGGAGCTCGAAACGGGCTGCGACCGCGCGGGAGCGGTCGCCGTACCGCACGTGCAGGCTGACCTCGGCGCAGCGCTCCGAGACGAAGCTGACGTGGGCGGCGACCAGCTGCGGGCGTACGGACTGGATGCCGCCGGTGCCGGGGCGGCGTCCGACCGCGCGCGCCACGAGGGCGGCTCGCCGGGCGAGGTCCTGGTAGACGTCGGGAGTCGTCCAGCGCAGGAGCTGGGAGACCGGGCGGTCGCCACCCACGATCTCGACCACGGCAGCGCCGATCCGCGCCGCGTGCTGCTCGACCCTCCGCCGCTGCACGAGGTCGACGTGGACGACGTCGTGCAGCGCCGAGTCGCCGGGACGGCCCGCGACCTCGGGGTCGGGGACGTCGAGGCGCGGACCGAGGTCCAGTGCGAGGGTCCCCTGCACGGTGGCGATCCCGGTCAGCGGCAGGGGGACGACGGTGCCGTCGGCGGACTCGGGTGACGAGACCTGGCGGAGCATCATGACGGGTCCTTTCCTGGGAGCACGAGCCGCTGCCCCGGCACGATCACGTCGGGGTCGGGGCCGATGACGGAGCGGTTGGCCGCATAGATCGCGCGCCAGCGGGTGGCGACCAGGGCGTCGGAGCTGTCGGCCGGCAGGTCGCCGGCCGCCAGCGACCAGAGGCTGTCGCCCGCCCTCACTCGTACGGTCCGTGACTGCCCGGCCCGCGACGGGGGCGCCGTGGCCACGGCGCGGTCGGGGAGGGGGAGCCCGGACAGCGCGGCGAGGGGTCCGTGGTGGTGCGCCCGCGTGTGCGGCCCGGCCGCCTGGGACGGCTGGGCCAGCCCGTTGACGAGGGCGACCCCGCACGCGGCCAGCACCACCCGTCGTACGCCGGCAGGGACGCCGCGGGGAGCCCGGCCCGGGGTGTCGGCACCGCGCACCGCCTCCACCACCACGGCGGTCGTCACCACCCAGAGCCATCCCGCGCAGACGAGGAGGGCGGCCGCGGCCAGGTCGGTCAGCGCCACGTCGAGCGGCGTACGCGCCGGGGCCGCCAGGGTGGGTGGCAGGTGGGGCAGCCGGGACGCCATGACCGCGCCGGCCGCCCCGAGCGCGGCCGTCGCGACCGTCCAGACGGCGAGGCAGCGGACCCGGCCGCCGCGGCTCCCGAGCAGCACCGCACGAACCCTTCATTTGCTTACGTTTGCATCAGTCAAAGCCTTCTGAGGCGTGTTTGACAAGGGGTCACGGGAGACCTGTGGAGAGACTCCAGGCATCTGTGCGCGCGTGGCAAGGTGGGGGCGTGGAGTGGGACGAGCGCCTGTTCGCCTTCCTCGACGACCTGGAGGGTCGGGCCGAGGCGCTCTACGACGCCGAGCGCGACACCGACCTGGCCGACCGGAGCCGCGCGGAGTACGCCTCCGTCACGCTCGCCGGGCGGCTGATGGCCTCGCCCGGCCGTGATGTCGTGCTGGACGTGGTGGGGGTGGGGCCGGTGGCCGGCGTGCTGCAGCGGGTCGGGCCCGACTGGTGCCTGGCCCACGGGGCCGCGCAGGACTGGGTGGTCCGGCTGGCTGCGGTCGTCAGCGTCGAGGGCGCCTCCGCCCGGGCCCTGCCCGAGGTCGCCTGGTCACCGATCGACCGGCTCGGGTTCGGCTCCGCGCTGCGCCGGCTCGCCGAGGCCGGTGAGCCCTGCGTGGTCCACGGTGTCGACGGCACCGCGCGGGCGGTCGTGCCGACCCGGGTCGGCAGCGACTTCGTCGAGGTCACCGCCGGCGAGGGTCGCACCCTCCTGCTCAGGCACGACGCGATCTCCGCGGTGCAGAGCCGGAGCTGAGCCGACCCGGGGTGGCGCGGGGGGGAGCGGTGAGTGTGCCACCCTTCCTGGGAGGCGTTCGGTGGCTGGCTCACCGCCGGCGGGGGTGGCGCGGGGGGAGCGGTGAGTGTGCCACGTTTCCGCGGAGGCGTTCGGTGGCAGACTCACCGCCGCCGGGGTGGCGCGGGGCGCGCTGCTAGGTCGCGTCCTCGTCCCACGGCGGGGGCTCGCCCTCGGCGAGCGGTGTGGCTCGGGCCGTGGCCGGCTCGTCGGGGTCCTCGTTCATCGCCTCGATGATGTGCTTGCGCACGATCGTGCGGGGGTCGAGGTCCTTGAAGTCGAGGTCGGCGTACTCCGGTCCGAGCTCCTCGCGCAGCTCGTCGCGAGCCTCGTTGGCGAACTCGCGCGCCTTGCGCGCCATCCGGCCCGCCTGACGTGCGAACTCCGGCAGCTTGTCGGGCCCGAACACCAGGACGGCGACGAATGCGATCACCGCCAGCTCCGGCAGCCCGACTCCGAACATGTCTCAGAATCTACTGGTCGGGGTGAGCCCGAGCTGGCGTCCCGACAGACCCCGGCCCCGCGCGTCGAGCCGGTCGGCCACCGCGGTCAGCACCTGGGCGGAGCCCGACGTCGGATCGGAGTCGACCACGGGCTTGCCGGCGTCGCCTCCCTCGCGCAGCGA
>CAVWDJ010000018.1:0-13362 GCA_963753705.1 uncultured Actinomycetota bacterium | reverse complement strand
GAACGTCGTCGTCTTCGCGGGCCCTGCCCTCGGAGCCGCCATGGTCGGACTGATCGACGTCCAGAGCGCGTTCTGGCTCAACGCCGTCAGCTACGTCTGGTCGTTCCTGCTGGTCGCCGGGGTGCATGTCCCGCGAGCGGCGACGCCCGACGTCCACGCCGAGGAGGGGGACTCCGTCGAGGAGGAGGCCGAGCAGTTCCTCGCCGAGGTCGCGGCCGGCTTCACCACCGTCGCCAAGGACAAGGACCTGCGCACGGTCGCGCTGCTCGCAGGCGCCCAGGGCTTCACCTGGGGAGCCCTGACCGTGTTCATGGTGATCATCGCCATCGACCAGCTCCACGCCGGCCCCGAGGGCGTCGGCTACCTCAACGCGATCATGGGCAGCGCCACCGTCCTCGGTGGCGTCATCGTGCTCGGCCGGACGACGAAGGGCAGGCTGGGCGCCGACATGGTCATCGGTGTCCTCGGCTGGTCGATCCCCCTGCTCGCGCTCGCCGCCTTCCCCTCCCCCGTCACCGCCGTCGTCGCGCTGGCGGTCATCGGCCTCGCCGACCCGTTCGTCAACCTCGGCTTCGAGACCATCCCCCAGCGGATCGCCCCCGCGCGCGTCATCTCCCGGGTCTACGCCGCGACCGAGAGCGCCCTGATCGGCGCGATGGCGCTCGGCGCGGCGATCGCCCCGTTCCTGATCCACCACCTCGGATTCCGCGGCGCCATGCTCGTCCCCGGGGTCGCGGTGACCGTGTACGCGCTCAGCGCCCTGGCCCACATGCGGTCCCTCGACAAGCGACTCATGCCGCCCGCCGAGCTGCCGCTGCTGCGCTCCATCGCCCTGTTCGCCCCGATGTCACCGCCCACGCTCGAGTCGATCGCGCGCAGCCTGGAGCGGATCGAGGTCGCCGGCCGGAGAGATCGTGGTCCGTGAGGGTGAGCCCTCCGACCGCTTCTACATCATCGAGTCCGGGCTCATCGAGGTCACCCAGGCAGGCCGGCTCCTCCGCCGCGAGTGGGACGGGAACTTCTTCGGCGAGATCGGTCTGCTCCGCGACGTCCCGCGGACGGCGACCTGCACGGCCCTGCGGCCCACCACGCTGCTCGCCCTCGACCGGGCCGACTTCCTCGAGGCGGTCGTCGGCGTCCAGGAGTCGCGCGTGGCCGCGGAAGCAGATCGATCTCCAGGCGCCTGGCCGTGTGAGCGTCGCGTCGACGCGTGCGCACGGCAGGTTCCGTGACCGCCGTGTCAACCAACCCGACCCGTCGAGCGTCCCACTAGCGTGACCAGCGTCCTGTCCGAGACCGGCCGCCCTCGTCCGGAGGGTCGCGAGGGGGTGCCCATCGCCGCCGACTCGCGAGCCGATCTCGCGCTGGAACGCCTCTACCACGAGCACTACGTGCGCCTCGTCCGGCTCGGCGTGCTTCTCCTCGGCGGCGACGTCGGCCGTGCCGAGGAGATCGTGCAGGACGCCTTCGTGGAGGTGCACCGCCGGTGGGACCGGATCGAGGGCGCCGAGTTGCCGGCGTACCTGCGCCAGACGGTGGTGAACCGGTGCCGCTCCACCCGGCGCCACCTGCGGGTCGTGGACCGCAACCGGCCCGAGGCACCGGGTCCGCGCCGGGTGCCGACGAGGGGGTGCTCGCCGACGCGCGCCGACGCGAGGTGCTCGACGCCCTCGCCCGGCTCCCCCGGCGCCAGCGCGAGGTGCTCGCCCTGCGCTACTACCTCGACCTGTCCGAGCGCGAGATCGCCGCAGACCCTCCAGATCAGCCAGGGCGCGGTGAAGACCCACGCCTCGCGCGGCGCCGCCGCCCTGCGCGACTCCCTCGCCAGCCTCCAGGAGGATCGATGAACCACCCCGTGAACGACGACCAGCTGCGGTCCCTCGTGCACGACGCGGTCTCCGGACGTCGAGCCGAGCGACGGCCTCGACGCCATCTCGGCCCGCACCGCGCGCCGGCGCACCCGCGACGCCTCGACCCGGTGGCTGCCCCTGACCGTGGCCGCGGCCACCGCCGTCGCCCTGGTCATCGGTGGCACCGTCTGGATCGCGCGGCAGACCTCGCAGACGAGCCAGGCGACGGGTCCGTCCGGGCCTCGCCACTCGCGTCGACGCCGGCCCGGCCGAGCGCAACCTGAACGTGCCCGTCCTCTACGTCGGGGCGACGGCGGCCGGGCCCCGGCTGTTCACCGAGTACCACGAGGTCCTGCAGACCATCGACACCCCGCTGCAGGCGGCGGTGACCGAGGCGCTCACCGAGCGGCCCCGAGGACCCCGACTACCGCAACGACCTGCGCGACCTCGGGGTGACCGCGCGCGCCACGGAGGACCCCGACGCGATCCGCCTCGTCCTCTCCGGCCCGCTCGACCGGCCGGCCGGGATGAGCGAGGAGACCGCCCAGATGGTGCTCCAGTCGCTCGTCTGGACCGCCGACCAGGCGGCCTCCAGCGACCAAGCCGGTCCGGTTCGTCGTCGGCGCGCAGGGCGGCCTCCAGGTGCTCGGGCTCGACACCAGCGCACCCGTCGCCCCGGCCGGCGCCGACTCGGTGATGGCGACCGTCTCCGTCGACTACCCCGTCCAGGACGCCGAGCTCCCGACGGTCTTCGAGGTGCGTGGGCGGGCGGCGACGTTCGAGGCCAACGTCGTCTGGGAGCTGAAGCAGGGCGGCCACGTCGTCAAGCGCGGGTTCACGACCGCGACGCAGTGCTGCACCCTCTCGCCGTACTCCTTCACCGTGTCCGTCGACCCGGGCCGCTACACACTGGTGGTGCACGACACCGACGAGTCCGACGGCGAAGGTGTCGGCACCAGCGAGGACACCAAGGACATCGACGTCAGGTAGGCGATGACAGCTCCCGGCCGGACCAGCGCGTGGCGCGGCCTGCCCGGCGATGGCGGCCGTCGTCGCCGCGGTCGTCGTGCTCACCGGCGGCATGGCCTGGTTCGGGCATCGGGTCAGCGACCACCGGCACGCGGCTGCCCCAGCCCGGGCCGGGGCGGCACCTCGACGTCGAGCTCGCCTACGTCGGCCGTACGCCGGCCGGGCCGCGACTGTTCACGGAGACCCACGAGGTCCCCGACACCCGGGAACGGCCGCTCACCGTGGCGATCAGCGCGCTGATGACCGACCGCCCGCGCGACGACGACTACCGCAACTACCTGCTCTCGACCCGGGTCCGGGCCAAGGCCAGCGAGCACGACGGCATCGTCACGATCGACTTCTCGGGGACCCCGCACCGGGCGGCCGACGTCGACGACGCCGTCGCGCGCATCGTGCTCCAGGCGATGGTGCGGACGGCGGACCAGGCGATCGGCTCCGCCGCCCCGGTGGGCTTCACCGTCGCCGGCCACCCGGTGGAAACGCATCCTGGGCGTGGACACCCGCCGGCCCATCTCGCCGGCCGACCCCGCCAGCATCGACTCGCCGGTCTCCATCGACATCCCCGGCCGACAACAGCTTCGCCCATCTCCGGCTCCGCGGTGCGCGGGCGTGCCTCGACCCCCGACGGGCGGGTCTACTGGGCCGTCTACCGCATCGACGGCCTGGTGCTCGCGGGCCACGGCGTCCTCTGCCGCCGGCCGCTGCTGCGAGTTCACGCCGTTCACCTTCCACCTGCCGGACCTGCCCCGCGGGTCGCCGTACGTGCTGGTCGTGGGCAGCGAGCCCGACCTCGGCGACGGCGGCACCACCAAGGACACCAAGGAGTTCAGCATCCGCTGACCGCCGCGTGATCAGTGCGGCGGCAGCAGCGAGATCTTCTGCCAGATCTTCTGCGACATCTGGGCGGCCAGCGTCTCGAGGTCGCTGACGGTGCCGAGCACGACGGAGTCCGAGGAGTGCTCCGCGCACAGGGCGGCGGCCTTCGCGATCAGGGAGACCAGCTCGGAGCAGTAGTCGAAGTAGTGGTGCAGCTCCTCGGCGCTCATCCGGTTGGGCGGGCTCTTGGCCGTCGGCACGTAGTCGGCGCGGGCCTGCTCAGGGTCCTTGTCGAGCTGGTGCATGTCGACGACGTGCGCGAGCGAGCGCAGCTCGTGCAGCAGGAGCAGGAGGGTACGGCGCTCGCGGCGCTCGGGCAGCGCCCAGAGGAAGAAGACCGCGATGGCGGCGAAGACGACGTCGTTGATCGTGCTCTCCACGAGCGGCACCCAGTCGGAGCTGGTGCCCACGCCGTTGACCACGAAGTCCCGGATCGCGAGCGACGAGGGCGACCAGCGTCGCCACCACGATGACGCGCGCTCGAGCCGCGCGCGATCAGCCGGGTGCGGCGGTACCGGATGAACGAGGTGCTGAACCGGTCGTGGATGTCGGGCACCTTCTCCGACAGCCGGTGCGCCACGTCGGCGAGGCGCCGCCCGGGCAGCCGCGCCCGGATCCGGTCCTCGAGCTTGGCGGCGGCGTGCGCGATGTAGTGCGCCTCCAGCCGGGGAGTCTCCTGCACCACGCTCACGAGCGACACGGTAGTGCCAGCTCGAGGCCCGCGGTCAGCCCCATCGGGAGGTGCGGGAGAGCAGCGCGGCGACGGCGGCGACCCCCGCCGTCGACGTGCGCAGCACGGGCTCGCCCATCCGGACGACGTGGGCGCCGGCGAACGCGGCGAGCTCGTCGTCGGTGATGCCGCCCTCGGGGCCGACCACGACCGCCACGCGACGCGACGCCGTCGAGGTCGAGGCCGGCCAGCGACGACGTGGCCTCCTCGTGCAGCACCACGGCGAGGTCGACCTCGCCGAGCAGGTCGACGACCTGGGTCGTCGACATCGCTCGGTGACCTCGGGCAGCCACGCCTGCCGCGACTGCTTCGCCGCCTCCCGCGCCGTCGCTCGCCACTTCGCCAGCGACTTCGTCGCCCGGTCGCCACGCCACACGCCGACGCAGCGCGCGGCGGCCCACGGCACGATCCGGTCGACGCCGATCTCGGTGAGCACCTCGACGGCGAGCTCGGCGCGGTCCCCCTTCGGGATCGCCTGCACCACCGTCACGGTCGGGACCGGCCGCGGTGACCGGGTGACCTCGTCGACGCGCGCCTCCAGCGACGTCTTCGCCGTCGCCGACGACGGTGCACGTGGCCGCCGTGCCCGAGCCGTCGACCAGGACGACGTGCTCGCCGACCGTGACGCGGCGTACGACGACGGCGTGCCGCGCCTCGTCGCCGGTCACGACGACGGTCTCGCCGACCGCTCGCGCCGGTCACCGGGCCGAGGAAGACCGGGAGCACGGCGGCTACCGCGGGTTGAACGCGTCGCGCAGCCGGCCGAACATCCCCTTGTGCGGCGTCTGGATGCGGCCGTCGGGCGACTCCTCGTGGCGCAGCGTGGCGAGCTCGCGGAGCAGCTCCTGCTGCCGGTCGTCGAGCCGGCCCGGGGTCTCGACCTCGACGGTCACGACGATGTCGCCGCGCACCTGCGAGCGCAGGTGCGGGATGCCGCGGCCGCGGAGGGTGGTCTCGGTGCCGGACTGGGTGCCCGGGCGGACGTCGAGGTCGACCCACAGCTCCATGTCGGAGTCGGCCTCGGCGATGTCGGCCTCGAGCAGGGGCAGCTGGATCGTGGTGCCCAGGGCGGCGGCGGTCATCGGTACGGCGACCTGGCAGCGCAGGTCGGTGCCGTCGCGGCTGAACACCGGGTGCGGGGCGACGTGGATCTCGACGTACAGGTCTCCGGCCGGGCCGCCGCCCGGACCGACCTCACCCTCGCCGGCGAGCTGGACGCGGGTGCCGGTGTCGACCCCGGCGGGGATCTTCACCGTCAGCGAGCGGCGCGAGCGGACCCGGCCGTCGCCGGAGCACTCGCGGCAGGGCTCGGGGATGATCTCGCCGTACCCACGGCAGGCCGCGCACGGGCGCAGCGTGCGGATCTCACCGAGGAACGAGCGCTGCACGTGCTGCACCTCGCCGCGGCCGTGGCAGGTCTCGCAGGTGACCGGGTCGCGAACCGGCCGCCGCGCCGCTGCCCTGGCAGACGCCGCAGACGCACCGCGGTGTCGACCTTGAGCTCGCGCTCGACGCCGAAGGCGGCCTCGGCGAGCTCGATCTCGATCCGCACCAGGGCGTCCTGGCCGCGCCGGGTCCGCGGACGCGGCCCACGGCCGCCGCCCTGCGCCCCGCCGGCGCCGCCGAAGAAGGCGTCCATGATGTCGGTGAAGGAGAAGCCGGCACCCTGGCCGGCGCCGGCGCCGCCGCGCCCGAACGGGTCGCCGCCGAGGTCGTACATCCGGCGCTTCTCGGGGTCCGAGAGGACCTCGTAGGCCGCCGAGACCTCCTTGAACCGCTCCTGGGTCGCGGGGTCGGGGTTGACGTCGGGGTGCAGCTGGCGAGCAAGTCGGCGGTAGGCCTTCTTGATCTCGTCGGCCTCGGCGTCGCGGGTGACGCCGAGGATCTCGTAGGGGTCGTGGCTCACGTGTCGTCTTTCGCTGCTTCTGGTCTGTGGTCGTGGCGTCTGGATCGGCCGCATCAGGCCTGGTCGAGGATGGTCGAGACGTAGCGGGCCACGGCGCGTACGGCGGCCATGGAGCCCGGGTAGTCCATCCGGGTCGGCCCCACGATGCCAAGCGACCCGACCGCCTCGTCACCGGGTCCGTACCCGGTGGCGATCACGGACGTGGTGGCGAGCTCCTGGTAGGGGCCCTCGTGGCCGATGCGCACGGTGATGGAGTCCGAGCTGGCCTCACCGAGCAGCTTGAGCAGCACGACGTGCTCCTCGAGCGCCTCCAGCATCGGCTTGATCGAGGCGTCGAACCCCTCGCCGAAACGGGCGAGGTTGGCGGTGCCCCCGACGACCACGCGGCCGTCGAGCCGCTCGTTGGACATCGCCTCCACGAGGGCGGCGGCGATCACCGCGACCTGGGCGCGATCGGCACGATCCACCTGCTCGGTGAGGGCGCCGAGGGCGGTGGCGGCGGTGGCGATCGGCTGGCCCGATGGCGGCGACCAGGATGCGGGCGCGCAGGTCGGCCAGGGTCTGGTCGCTGATCTCCTCGGGCAGCTCGACGATGCGCTGCTCCACGCGCCCCGTCGAGAGGATCAGCACGAGCGAGCAGCCGTGTCGGTCGAGAGGCCGACGAGCTCGACGTGGCGGACCGTGGAGCGCGCCAGCGTCGGGTACTGCACGATCGCGACCTGCTGGGTCAGCTGGGCGAGCAGCCGCACCGAGCGGCCGATCACGTCGTCGAGGTCGTGCGCGCCCTCGAGGAAGGTCGAGATCGCGCGCTTCTCGGCCGCCGACAGCGGCTTGATCTGGGTGAGCCGGTCGACGAAGAAGCGGTATCCCTTGTCGGTGGGGATCCGGCCCGCACTGGTGTGCGGCTGGGCGATCAGCCCCTCCTCCTCGAGCGCGGCCATGTCGTTGCGCACGGTGGCCGGGGACACGCCGAGGCGGTGCCGCTCGACGAGGGCCTTGCTGCCGACCGGTTCGCGGGTGGAGACGTAGTCCTCGACGATGGCCCGGAGGACGGCGAGCCTGCGGTCGTCCTGCATCTCGCCTCCCGACACGTTCGTTGGCACTCGCGCTTCCAGAGTGCCAAGCGTACTAGGAATGCCTAGGCTGAACGACGTGTCACAGCCCACTCGGTTCACCGAAGTCGGCGACCGCGTCTGGGTCGCCCGCTACGACTGGTACGACGTGAACGTCACCGTCGTCGAGGGGGCAGAGGGGCTGCTCGTGGTCGACACGCACGCCTCCAGCGTCGCGGCGCGGGAGGTGATCGAGGACCTGCGCCGACTCTCCAGCCGCCCGCTGGCCGGGATCGTGAACACCCACGTCCACGTCGACCACGTCTTCGGGAACGCCGCCTTCCGCGAGGCCTACGGACCGGTCCCGATCACCGCCCACGAGAACGCCGCCGCCGAGACGGTGGCGTGCGGCGAGGAGTCCAAGCGGCGGGCGCTCGAAGGAGGGCACGACCGCGCGGAGGAGATCGCCGAGACACCGATCGTCCCGGCCGACCACACCTTCAGCTCGGTCACCACGATCGACCTCGGCGACCGGGTCGTCGAGCTCGTGCACCCCGGTCGCGGCCACACCGACGGCGATGTCGTCGTACGGCTGGAGGACGCGGGGGTGCTGCTGGCCGGCGACCTGGTGGAGGAGTCCGCGGCCCCGGCGTACGGCCGCGACTGCTTCCCGATGGACTGGCCGCTGACCCTCGACCTGGTGCTCAGCCTGGTCGGGCCCGGCGACGTCGTCGTGCCGGGGCACGGAGCACCCGTCGACCGCGAGTTCGTCGAGGAGCAGCGCTCGGCGATCGGCGTCGTGGCCGAGACGATCCGCGACCTGGCCGGGCGCGGAGTACCCGTGGCCGACGCCCTCGGCGCCACGCAGTGGCCCTACCCGGCCGAGGTGCTCGGTGACGCCGTACGACGTGGCTACGAGCACCTGCCGCGCTCGCAGAAGCGGCTGCCGCTGCTGTGAGCACGGAGAGCATCCCTGCCGAGCTGGAGACGGAGCGGCTGCTCCTGCGGCGCTGGACGGCGGCGGACGCCGACGAGTTCGCCGACATGAACGCCGACCCCGCGGTGATGCAGCACATCGGCGAGCCCTTGACGCGCGAGCAGAGCGACGCGTTCCTGACCAGGATCCAGCGCCAGTTCGACGACGTCGGCTATGGGCTGTGGGCAGTGGAGGTCCGCGAGACCGGGTGCTCTGGCCGGCTTCACCGGGCTGGCGATCCTGGGCCACGCGGCACCCACCACGGATGCCGTCGAAGTGGGCTGGCGGCTGCGCCGCGAGGCTTGGGGCCACGGCTACGCCACCGAGGCGGCCACGGCGGCTCTCGACCTGGCCTTCGGGACCCTGGCGATGGACGAGGTCGTCTCGATCACGACGCGGGACAACCTGCGTTCCCAGGCAGTGATGCGGCGGTTGGGGATGCAGCGCGCGCCCGAGCTCGACTTCGAGCGCGAGCAGCGACCCTCGGGCGACCCGCTGCGTGCGGCGATCGTCCACCGGTTGCGTCGCGACGCGTGGCCGTCCCGCTCCTGACGGGATCAGCGGCAGCTGGCGACGAGCCGCTGGACCCGCGCGATGACGGCCGGGTCGTGGGCGCCGAACGCTCGGGTCCGACAGCTTGCTCACCGGGAAGGAGTCCACGAGCTTGCCGGCAGCACAGCGGGCCACCGGCGCCTGCGCACCTGCGCGGAGGAAGACGGCACCGAGCGCCGCCCGGGTCGCCGCCAGGGAGAGCGCGTTCTCGGACTCGTCCTTGCCGATCCGGACGGTCTTGCCCGGGTCGCACGACTCGAAGCGCACGAGCTCGCCGTCGCGCACTGCGGTCGCACGCGAACCCGGCACGCGGGCGACCCACTGCTGGAGCGCGGAGAGCATCCGGGTGGTGTCCGCGGGGGTCCGCCCCGCGTAGTCGATCCGGGCGCACGAGGTCTTGTCGCGATCGAAGCCGACGTAGGCGTCGCCGCCCCAGCCGTCCGCCACGGCGAGCGCCTCGTGCAGCGGAAGTCGCTGGGCGAGCATCAGGTACCAGGTGAGCACGCCCAGCTCGCCGGAGTCGAACTTCTTCTCGCCCTCCGCCAGCTTCGGGATCGCCACCTTGGTCGCGCCGGCGTCGCCGTCGAGCACGCGGAAGGGATCGAGCAGGGCGCTCTCGTGGGTCGGCGGGTTGCGGAACAGCTTGTCGACCCTGGCGTTGCCACCGTCGGCAGCGACGGTCTCGACCAGGCCCTGGCCCAGCGCGTACGGCGAGCCGACCATCGTGAGGACGACCTTCGGGACGCCCTTGAGGCGGGTGTCCGCCTCGGTCGCTCTGTGCCTTCTCGCTCGCGGCCAGCTCCTTGCGCTGCGCCGCTGTGAGAGTCCCGCGGTAGAGCGTCGCGACCCGTTCGGCGTCACCCTCGTTGATGGCCTGCAGCACCGATGACTCCGACGTGCTCGGCCCCTTCTCGGACTCCTTGTCGAGCTTCTTCATCCGGTCGCCGATGTCGAAGTACTGGTCCTGCAGGGCGTGGGTCAGCTCGTGCACGAGCGTCGGTCGCACGGCCGGGGACAGCGTCTCGCCACGCACCGAGATCCGCTTGTCCTCGAAGGAGTAGTAGGCCAGCGTCCCGCCGCCGTACGCGTCCTTGAAGGCCTTGTACAGGTCGACGTCGCCCGAGATCAGCCCGAAGGCGCGCATCAGGGCGGTGAAGTGCTCGATCTCCGCGCGGTCGTCGGCGGTGAGCTTCTCGTCGTCGGTGACGGTCTTCTCGAACTTCGCCGGCTGCATGAAGCGGACGGCGACCGGGTGCTTGAACTGGAGACCGCGCTGCTTCTCGGCGATCTTGGCGTACGGCGCGATGCGGCTGTCCCACTGGGCGGGGTAGGCGTCGGACTGCGACTCGACCCGGGCCGCGGATGACGACGACCGCGATCGTGGCCGCGAGGGCCAGCATGATCACGACGGCGAGGCCGATCACCCAGATCGGGATGTCCCGGGACGGCGGCGGTCCCGGTGCCGGCGCCGGCTGCTCCGCCTCCCCGAGTTCGCTCATGGCGGGGAGGCTAGTGCGACCGGACCTTCCCGTCGGGCGGATTGCGCAATCCCGTCGCCGGCGGCAACGGCGGCCAGCGCATCGTCGGGCGACCCACGACCGGGGGCATCAGCCCCGTCGCTCCCCCGTGCCAGCCGCGGTCCCAGGCCTCGTGGTGCTGGTGCCAGCGGCGGTGCCCCACGAAGAACCACACGCCGACGGCGATCAGCACCAGCGGCAGGTGGGTGATCACCGTGAGCACGAGCAGCACCACGAAGAGCGGCACGAGCACGCGGCGTACGCCGATGAACGGACGGGCGCGGCCACCGCCCGGTGCGCCCCGGGACGGCCCGGAGGCCGCCCGAGGTGCCCGGGCCGGCAGGTCGGCGAAGAGCGGGGAGAGGTCCCCCTGCGTCTTCGCCGACCACACCGCGTCGCTGCGCTCGTCGAACTCCTCGCGGGTCAGGCGCCCGACGGCGAACTGCTCGCCGAGCTGGTCCACCGCCGCCTGTCGCTCAGCGTCACTGAGTCGCAGCCCCCACGAAGAGTCAGGCATCACTGCTCCTGGGCCTCGTCGGAGCCTTCGCCGGACTCGTCGTCCGTCTCGTAGGCCTCGTCGGGCCCCTCGGCCAGGAGCCCGTAGAGCCGGCGGCGGGTGTCACCGAGGATCTCGATGGCCTTCGCCCGCTGGTCCGGCGACCCCGTGGTCGCGACCTGGACGATCGCCCCCACGGTCTGGCCGATGACCTGCTTGAAGTTCGTCGCCTCGTCGTCGTCGGCCTCCGCGGCGAACGGCGCCCAGACGGCGGCCATCTCCTCGGCGTGCTCGGCGACGTAGGTACGTCCCTCGTCGGTCAGCTGGATCGCCTTGCGCCCGGCGGGCGCGTCCTCGACGAGCCCTTCGTCCTGGAGCTGGGCGATCGTCGGGTAGACCGAGCCGGGGCTGGGCTTCCACGCACCGTCGGTGCGCTCGGCGATCTGCTGGATCACCTGGTAGCCGTTGATCGGCTGGTCACCGGCGGTGGCGAGCACGTCGATGATGGCGGAGCGAACATCGCCCCGGCGCACCCTCGGGCGTCGCCCGCCTCGTCCGCCCGGTCCCCCGAAGTCGGGGCCGAACATCTGCGCCACCCAGGGCGGCGGTCCACCGGCGGGGCCGCCCCAGGGGCCGCCCCATCCGCCGGGCCCACCACGGTGCCCCTCGTGACGGCTCCGGCCACGGCCGCCACGCTGGCGCCGGGTCGGTTCGAATTCTTGAGTCCACATTGGGTGTCCCATGTCGAGATCTCCTTTCGTCAGTCGTGTCGGGCCGGTTGTTCGTCACGGCTCGCCGACACAGTCTCGATGTATTGACGATATATCGCGATGGGTTGGAAGTCAAGGGCCATCGAGGAACATGCGAATGTCACTGCCGGGTCGGACGAGGCGCTCATCTCCCCCACCCGCGACATTCGCATGTCCGACGGGGCCAGGACGCGCCGCTCTCCTCGCCGACGTCCGAGGCAGCTCACCCACCCGACCCACGAACATGCGAATGTCACTGCCGGGTCGGACGAGGTGCTCATCTCCCCCACCAGCGACATTCGCATGTCCGACGGAGGCACCCCCGGCGCGGCACCCACCCACCCGGCGGTGCAGCGACCTAGCGTGGGCCGGTGCCCCCTGACGCCCCAGCCCCGCACGACCGGTACGGCGGCGACGTGCTCGCCACCGACTGGCGCGCGCCGAAGAACGGTCGGGCCGTGGAGATCGACGCCGACCTGGGCCTGGTCGTCGAGGAGGTCACCACCGACTGGTGCGGCGAGATCGTGCGGGTCGAGCGCGACCTCGGCACGCTCACGCTCGAGGACCGGCGCCGCAAGCAGCGCACCTTCCCGCTCGGTCCCGGCTTCCTGCTCGAAGGACGTCCCGTGGTGCTGGTCGCGCCGACCCGGCAGGGGCCGGCCCAGAAGACCCGCACCGCGTCCGGGTCCGTCGCCGTGCACGGCACCAAGGCCCGCGTGGCCCGGGCCAGCCGCATCTTCGTCGAGGGTCGGCACGACGCCGAGCTGGTCGAGAAGGTGTGGGGCGACGACCTGCGCATCGAGGGCGTGGTCGTCGAGTACCTCGACGGGGTCGACGACCTCGGCGAGAAGCTGCGCGACTTCGGTCCCGGCCCCGAGCGACGCGTCGGCGTGCTCGTCGACCACCTGGTGCCCGGGTCGAAGGAGAGCCGCATCGCCGACTCGGTCCGCCGCTCCCCCGTCGGGAAGCACGTCCTCATCGTCGGCCACCCGTTCATCGACATCTGGGCCGCGGTCAAGCCGGAGCGCCTGGGCAAGAAGGAGTGGCCGCGGGTGCCGCGCGAGGTCGAGTGGAAGAAGGGCGTCTGCCAGCAGTTCGGCTGGCCGCACCGCGACCAGGCCGACATCGCCCGCGCCTGGAAGCACATCCTCGGCGGCGTCCGCGGCTTCCAGGACCTCGATCCGGCCCTGCTCGGCCGGGTCGAGGAGCTCATCGACTTCGTGACCAGCGCCTGACCCCAGGCAGCGGCTACGAAGCCGCCTTGCGGACCGCGACCCGGACGGCGTCGCGCAGCCCATCGGTCCGCACGCCCGCGGCCCGCATGGCCTCGCAGACCGTCGTGTCGTCCTGGCGGACCAGCCCCAGCAGCAGGTGCTCGGTGCCGAGGTAGTTGTGCCGCAGCGCGATCGCCTCGCGCAGCGAGAGCTCGAGGACCTTCTTGGCCGGGCGCGAGAACCTCTTCCGCGGACGGCCGAAGCGCCGCCCGCCCCGGGGCGGCTCGCCCAGCCGGTCCACCACCTCCGCGAGGTCGATGCCGATGCTGGCCAGCGCGGCCGCGTCGTCCTCGTCGAGGCCGTCGACGTAGCGCGAGCGGCGCCGGTCGAGCTCGTCGTGCAGGCGCTCCAGGTC
>CAVWDJ010000017.1:0-876476 GCA_963753705.1 uncultured Actinomycetota bacterium | reverse complement strand
CCTCGCGACAGGTCGTCGGCCAGACGGTCGATGTGTCGGACCTCGAGGCCCAGCGAGTCGGAGATCTCCCTCAGCAACGGCCGGCGACCGACCCAGAGCTCGCCGTACTGCCGGTCGCGGAAGAACTCGTCGGTCGTGCGCTCCGAGCGCGGGCGGGCGTCCAGCCCCCTCTCGCCGTCCTCGACGACGAGGACGGCATCGCTGGTCTGGTTGCCGCAGAAGTAGGTGTGGGCGGTGTCGGGGCGGAACCGGTAGTCGGTGTCGTAGGACCGCACCTTGTAGCCCCCCGCGGGGCGCCCCAGCCGCTCACCGGGGAACGCCTCGGCCAGGCGCTGACGGCGAGCCGCGGCGTAGGGCGTGACGGGATGGGCCGGCAGGTCGAGCTCGCGGTCGCCCCAGCCCTGGCGCATGAAGGCGGAGTATGCCGCCGGCACCGCGGGATCGTGGGCCTCGGTGTGGAGCTGCGTCTCGCTGGTCTGGTCCGGTGGTCACGTCGGGGCTCTGTTCGCTCACGCGCGAAGCCTAACCCCGCGCCGCCCGCGCGGGCCAAGGGAAAGGGGGGCGCTTCGGTACGCTTCGGGCATGGCCGGTGCCCGCCGCGAGAGCGCCGTCTTCACGGTCGTGGTGACAGCTCTCGTGCTCCTCTGCGCCGTCCCGATGACGGTGGTCGTCGCCGCGTCCGGAGCACCTCGTGCCACCGTCCTCGCCGCGCTGCTGGCCGCAGTGCCGGTCGGGCCGCTCGTGGCCTGCTTCCTCTGGCTCGACCGCTACGAGCCGGAGCCGCGTCGTCTGCTCGCCGGCGGGCTGCTCTGGGGTGGCTTCGTCGCCACCGCGTTCGCCCTCCTGCTGGAGGGCGTGGGCGGCTTCGTGGGCGGCATCTCCGACCACCGGATGCTCGAGCTCGGCGCGCCGCTCGCCGAGGAGGCGAGCAAGGGCCTGTTCCTGTTCCTGCTGCTCTGGTGGCGTCGTTCGGAGCTCGACGGGGTCCTCGACGGCATCGTCTACGCCGGCATGGTGGGAGTCGGCTTCGGGTTCACCGAGAACATCCTCTACCTCGCCAGCGCCTACGACGGCTCCGCCAACCTCGGCCCGGGTGGGGTCGACGCACTGACCGGCACGTTCGTCCTGCGCTGTCTCGCCGGTCCGTTCGCCCACCCGCTGTTCACCGCCTGCATCGGCGTCGGCGTGGGCGTCGCCGTCTCGTCTCGGCGCCGGTCGGTCCGCATCCTCGCGCCGATCGCCGGCTACGTCGCCGCGGTGACGCTCCACGCGATCTGGAACACGTCCACGGTCTACGGGCCTGGCAACTTCGTCTCGGTCTACCTGATCCTGATGGCACCGATCTTCCTGACCGGCGTCGGGCTGGCGGTCTGGGTACGCCGTTCCGAGGGCCGGATGCTCGCGGGATCGCTCGCCGACGCCGCGCATCGAGGCCTGCTGCCCGCCACCGACATCGGCTGGGTCGTGGACCTCTCGGCGCGTCGGGCGCGCGGGCCTACGCTCGGCAGCGAGGTGGCCCCGCCGCGGAGCGGGCCATGCGCGACTACCAACAGGCGGTGATCGAGCTCGGTTTCCTGCACAGCCGCTACCTGCGCGGCGTACCCCCACCGGACTTCGTGGCCCGGGGACACGACTACGTTGCACGCATCAGTGAGACCAGGCCCTCGATCGCCTTTCCCGGACAGGTGGTACCCACCCGATGACCGACACCACGAGTGGTGCGCAGATGGTCACGGCTCTCGTGCGCCTGCGTGAGGCGCTGCAGGGTGCCGTCCTGCCGCTCGCGCTGCCCGGCGTCGAGGCTCATCGGCTGGCCCGCACCGAGATGGTCGACCAGCTCGAGGACTACGTCATCCCCCGCATCGTCACGCTCGAGGCGCCGCTGCTCGCGGTCGTCGGGGGTTCGACCGGCGCCGGGAAGTCGACGCTGGTCAACTCCCTCGTGGGTGCGGTCGTGACCGAGTCGGCGTGCTCCGCCCGACGACGCGCTCGCCGGTGCTGGTCCACAACCCGGCCGACGGCGACTGGTTCGGTGCCGACCGGCTGCTCCCGAGCTCGAGAGGGTCCATCACCCGACGCATGACCCGCAGGCGCTTCAGCTCGTCGCCCTCGACGTGGTGCCCCAGGGCCTCGCCATCCTCGACGCTCCCGACATCGACTCCGTCGAGGAGAGCAACCGACATCTGGCCGCCCAGCTGCTCGCGGCCGCCGACCTGTGGCTCTTCGTGACCTCGGCGGCGCGGTACGCCGACCAGGTGCCGTGGGACTTCCTGCGCCAGGCCGCGGAGCGGTCGGCCGCGGTGGCGATCGTCCTCGACCGGACCCCGGCCGATGCGGTCGGGACGGTGGCCTCTCACCTCGCACGGATGCTCGCCTCCCGTGGGTTGAAGGACTCACCCCTTTCACGGTCAACGAGACCGAGCTCAACGACCAGGACTGCTGCGCCGCGAGACGTGGCCGAGATCCGGCGGTGGCTACCCTCGGTGCCGACGCCGGTGCGCGGGCCGCCATGGTCCAGCAGACCATCGAGGGCGCGATCCGGTCGCTGACCCGGCGGGCCCACACGGTCGCCGACGCCTGCCTGGAGCAGGCCTCGGCAGCCGAGCGACTCCGCGACAGCGCCGACGCGGCGTACGACGAGGAGCTCCGCAAGGTCCTCGAGGCGTCCGCCGACGGCACCCTCATGCGCGGCGAGGTGATGGTGCGCTGGCAGGAGTTCGTGGGCACCGGTGAGCTGCTCAAGAGCCTCGAGGCCAAGGTCGGATGGTTCCGCGACCGGATGTCAACGCGATCAAGGGCAAGCCGGCCCAGGCCGAGCGGGTGACCGTGGCGGTCGAGTCGAGCCTCGAGCACTGATCGTCGAGCACGCCGAGGCCGCGGCGGAGCGGGCCCAGGCCTCGTGGCAGAGCCTGGCGCCGGGCCACGAGCTGCTCGCCGACGTGGGAGAGGACCTCGGGCGCGCCAGCCGCGGGCTGCGACGCAAGGCGGAGCGTGAGGTGCGTGACTGGCAGCAGGAGGTGCTCGAGATGGTGCGCACCGAGGGCGCCGACAAGCGCAGCACCGCCCGTTTCCTGGCCTTCGGGGTGAACGGGCTCTCGGTCGCGCTGATGTCGTGGTGTTCTCCCAGACGGCCGGGCTGACTGGTGCCGAGGTCGGGATCGCCGGCGGGAGCGCCGTCCTGGGGCAGAAGCTGCTCGAGGCGGTCTTCGGCGACCAGGCCGTCCGAACCCTCTCCGAACGGGCCAGACGCAAGCTCGAGGTCCGGATCCGGGCGCTCCTCAAGGAGCAGCGCGCGCGCTACACCGATCTGCTGGTCAGCCTGGGTATCGACCCCGCGTCCGCCGACCGGGTCCGCAACGCCGCCCGGGCCGTCGACGACCTCCGCTACGCCGCCACCGGACGGGCCGGAACGCACTCCCACTAGGCTCTCCCGTCGTGGTTGGGGGTTGCTCAAAGGGAGAACATGTCGTCCTTGTTGGAGGCGCCAAGAGGCTCGTGTCCGGGGCTCCGATCTGGGTGACCGGATCGAGGGTCTCGGCCAGGCGGCCCGGGCCGCCCGGGGACGTCTCGACGACCCCGCGGTCGACGACGTCGAGGCTGCGGTCACCCGAGTCGCGGCGCGGCTGGGCCTGACCGCCGACCACACGGTCGTCGCGCTGGCCGGCGCGACCGGGTCAGGCAAGTCGTCGACCTTCAACGCCTTGGCCGGTGTCGAGCTCTCCTCGGTCGGCGTACGTCGACCGACGACCTCGTGGGCGACCGCCTGTGTCTGGGGCAAGGAGGGCGCCGAGGAGCTGTTGGAGTACCTCGAATCGCTCCCCGCCACCAGGTGATGCGTGACTCGCTGCTCGACCTCGGCAAGGAGGACAATGCGTTGCAGGGCGTGGTGCTGCTCGACCTGCCCGACCACGACTCCACCGAGGTGTCCCACCATCTCGAGGTCGACCGGCTGATCGAGCTAGCGGACCTGATGGTCTGGGTGCTCGACCCCCAGAAGTACGCCGATGCCGCGGTCCACGACCGCTACCTCGCCCCGCTCGCGACCCACAAGGACGTGATGCTGGTCGTGCTCAACCACATCGACGAAGTGCCGGTCGACCGGCGCGAGTCGATGATGTCGACGTACGCCGGCTGGTCGACGCCGACGGCCTGATCGGCGTACCCGTGCTCGCGACGAGCGCCCGCACCGGTGAGGGCATCGACGAGCTGCGCGACGAGATCGCGCGGCGGGTGAGGGCGAAGAAGGTGACGCGGGCCCGGCTCGAGGCCGACGTCCGGCAGGCCGCCGTGCGACTCCACGACGCCAGCGGCACCAGTGCCCACCCCGAGCTGTCGAAGGCGCGGATCGCCGCGCTCGACGACGCGCTCGCCGAGGCCGCCGGCGTCCCGACCGTCGTCGGCGCCGTCGAGTCGGCCACCCGGCTGCGGGCCAACCGGGCCACCGGATGGCCGGTCACCGCCTGGGTGTCCGGCTCCGCCCCGACCCGCTCAAGCGGCTGCACCTCGACCTGGGCAAGGACGGCAAGCCTACACCGGCAGCGGGCGCACGTCGGTGCCGGCCCGACCCAGGTGCAGCGGGCGGCCGTCGACAGCGAGGTGCGGGCCGTCGCCGACGAGGTGTCGGCCCCCCTCACGCGGCCGTGGGCCGAGTCGGTCCGCCGGGCCTCCGTCTCGCGGCTCCCCGACCTCAACGACCGCCTCGACTCCGCGCTCGCCGCGACCGACCTCGACGCCGGCCGGGTCCCGGTCTGGGCCGGGCTGGTGCGGGTGCTCCAGTGGCTCCTCCTGCTCGCCGCGGTCGCTGGCGCCGTCTGGCTGGGCGTGCTCGCCACCGACCGCTACCTCGGCGTGTCCGAGCCGTCCACGCCCGACGTCGCCGGGGTCCCGGTGCCGACCGTGATGCTCCTCGGCGGGATCGTGCTCGGGATCGTGCTGTCGCTGCTGTGCCGGATCCTCGTCTCGGCGACGGCGCGCTCGCGCGCCCGCTCGGCCGACCGTCGCCTGCGGGCAGCGATCGCCGAGGTGGCCGACGACCTCGTCGTCGCACCGGTGCGGGCCGAGCTGGCGGCGTACGACGAGGTGCGCGAGGGCCTCGGTCGCGCCCTGAAGTGACCCGCCTGCCGTCCACAGTCGGCTGAGCGGCCCCCGGTTCCACCGGGTCGCCGCGCGACAGCCGGGGCTGTCGGCGACCGTCCCGAGGCTCGGGTGCACGTCAACGAGACCGAGGAGACACATGAACGAGACCTTCGTGACCCTGTCCGGCTGGCTGGGCGGCGACGTGAGCCTGCGCGACGCGGCGGGCGTCCCGTGGCGACCTTCCGCGTCGCCAGCACCCCGCGCCGCTACCAGCGCCGCACCGACATGTGGGAGGACGGCGACACCCAGTGGTACGCCGTGAACGCCTGGCGTGCTCTCGCCGAGAACTGCGACCGCTCGCTGCGCCGAGGTGACCCCGTGGTGGTGCACGGCAAGCTCAGCGCCCACGTCTGGACCAACAAGGCAGGGCTCGAGGTGACGACGTTCGAGATCGAGGCCGCCTTCGTCGGCCACGACCTCAACCGCGGCACGAGCACGTTCGAGCGGCGCAAGGCAGCGGCGGCCACGACGGCCGGCGCGAGCGACGCCTCGCAGGCGCCCGCCCCGGCGGCACCGGAGGCCACCGTGCACGCGGCCTGACGCCGCTCGGTCCGACGGCCCCGATCGGGCGTTCGCGGCGTTCTCCCCGTAGGGTTTTGGGCATGGCTGACTATGTCTTCACCCTGCGCAACGTGCGGAAGACGCACGGCGACAAGGTCGTCCTCGACAACGTCACCCTGTCGTTCCTGCACGGCGCCAAGATCGGTGTCGTGGACCCAACGGCACGGGCAAGTCGACGCTCCTCAAGATCATGGCGGGGCTCGAGCACGCCAACAACGGCGACGCGATCCTCGACCCCGGGGCCACCGTCGGCATGCTCCAGCAGGAGCCCCCGCTGACGGAGGGCAAGACCGTCCTGGAGAACGTCGAGGAGGCCGTGCACGAGATCAAGGCCAAGATGGCCCGGCTCGACGCGCTCTACGCCGCGATGGGCGAGCCCGACGCCGACTTCGACAAGCTCTCGGAGGAGTCCGGCGAGCTGCAGACCGAGCTCGAGCACGCGGGTGCGTGGGACCTCGACGCGCGGCTCGACCAGGCGATGGACGCGCTGCGCTGCCCGCCGCCCGACGAGCTGGTCGACCACCTGTCCGGTGGTGAGCGTCGTCGTGTCGCCCTGTGCAAGCTGCTGCTGCAGCAGCCCGACCTGCTGCTGCTCGACGAGCCCACCAACCACCTCGACGCCGAGTCCGTGCAGTGGCTCGAGGGTCACCTCGCCTCCTACCCCGGGTGCGTCCTGGCCGTGACCCACGACCGGTACTTCCTCGACAACGTGGCGCAGTGGATCCTCGAGCTCGACCGCGGCAAGGCCCATCCCTACGAGGGCAACTACTCCACCTACCTCGAGACCAAGCAGGAGCGCCTCAAGATCGAGGGAGCGAAGGACGCCAAGCGCGCCAAGATGCTCGAGCGCGAGCTGGAGTGGGTGCGGTCCAACCCCAAGGCGCGCCAGGCCAAGAGCAAGTCCCGCCTCTCCCGGTATGAGGAGATGGCGGCCGAGGCCGATCGCAACCGCAAGATCGACACCGCCGAGATCAACATCCCGGCGGGTCCCCGGCTCGGCGACATCGTGCTCGAGGCGAAGGGCCTGGCCAAGGGCTTCGACGGCCGCACTCTCATGCACGACCTCTCGTTCAGCCTGCCGCGCGCCGGCATCGTCGGCGTGATCGGTCCCAACGGCGTCGGCAAGACCACGCTCTTCAAGATGATCATCGGGGAGGAGAAGCCCGACGACGGCGAGCTGGTCGTCGGCAAGACCGTCAAGATCTCCTACGTCGACCAGAGCCGCGGCGGTCTCGACCCGCAGAAGAACGTCTGGGAGGTCGTCTCCGACGGCCTCGACTTCATCAAGGTGGCCAACTTCGAGATGCCGTCGCGCGCCTACGTCGCGTCGTTCGGCTTCAAGGGCCCCGACCAGCAGAAGCGGGCCGGAGTCCTGTCCGGTGGTGAGCGCAACCGCCTCAACCTCGCGCTGACCCTGAAGATGGGCGGCAACCTGTTGATGCTCGACGAGCCGACCAACGACCTCGACGTCGAGACCCTGCAGTCGCTCGAGGACGCGCTCCTCGAGTTCCCGGGCTGTGCCGTGGTCACCTCCCACGACCGGTGGTTCCTCGACCGGATCGCGACCCACATCCTGGCCTGGGAGGGCGACGACGAGGACGAGGCGAAGTGGTTCTGGTTCGAGGGCAACTTCGCCGCCTACGAGGAGAACAAGGTCGAGCGGCTGGGCCTCGAGGCGGCTCGACCCCACCGCGTCACCCACCGCCGGCTCACCCGCGACTGAGCGCCGCGCGCGACCGGGGCCTCGGTCAGCTGCCGGGCCGGATGTCCATCTCGGGGTGGCAGGCGACCAACCGGTCCGACACCGCGTCCATGACCCGGCCGAGCGCGGCGAAGTCCTCGGGGCTGACGAGGTCGACGAGGTAGTCGCGCACGCCCTCGACGTGCACGGGCGCAGCCTCGGTCAGCAGGGCGTAGCCCTCGTCGGTCAGGCGGCACACGATGCCGCGCCCGTCCTCCGGTGACGAGCAGCGCATGACGAGGCCCGCCTTCTGCATCCTGGTCACGGTGTGGGTGACGCGGCTCCGGCTGTGGGCCAGGGCGTCGGCCAGCTGGGCCATCCGCATCTGCCGGTCGGGTCGCTCCGAGAGGCGGACCAGGATCTCGTACTCGGTCAGCGACAGGTCGAAGTCGTGGTGGAGGTCGGCGTCGAGCCGGTCGAGCAGCAGGGTGATGCCCACGACGAACGCACGCCACGACCCCTGCTGGTCGGCGTCGAGCCAGCGAGTCCCCCGTCCCTCGGACATGACGGAATCCTAGCGAGGCGGCAACGGAATCCGCGGCATCCGGCGCGTCGCCGCTCAGCCGATCCGCTCGAGGATCAGGGCCATGCCCTGGCCGCCGCCGACGCACATCGTGATCAGGCCGGTGGACTTGTCGTGCCAGTCCAGCGAGTTGAGCATGGTGTTCTGGAGCCGCGCACCGGTCATCCCGAACGGGTGGCCCACCGCGATTGCGCCGCCGTTGACGTTGAGTCGGTCGAGGTCGATGCCGAGGTCCTGGTACGACGGCACCACCTGGGCCGCGAACGCCTCGTTGATCTCGACGAGGTCGATGTCGCCGATGGTCATCCCGGCGTGGGCCAGCGCGCGTCGGGTCGCCTCGACCGGACCCAGGCCCATGATCTCGGGGGAGAGGGCGCTGACCCCGGTCGCGACGATCCGCGCCAGGGGCGTGAGGCCGAGCTCGGCGGCCTTGGAGTCCGACATGACGACCACCGCCGCGGCACCGTCGTTGAGCGGGCAGCAGTTGCCGGCCGTGACCACGCCGTCGGGACGGAAGACCGGCTTGAGCTGCGACACGGCCTCCAGTGTGACACCCGCGCGCGGTCCGTCGTCCGCCGAGACGACGGTGCCGTCGGGCGTCGTGACGGGGGTGATCTCCCGCTGCCAGAAGCCGTCGGCGAGCGCCTTCTCGGCGAGGTTCTGCGAGCGCACCCCGAACTCGTCGAGCTCGAGCCGGCTCAGGCCACGGAGGGTGGCGACGTTCTCCGCGGTCTGGCCCATCGCCATATAGGCGTCGGGGACGACGCCGTCCTCGCGCGGGTCGTGCCAGGCCGTCCCGCCGGAGCCGTGCTCGGCGCGGTCCCGGGTCCGGGACTCGGCGTCGGCGAAGACGGCGTTGTGCGTGTCGGGCCAGGAGTCGGAGCTGCCGGCCGCGAACCGCGACACGGTCTCGACCCCGGCGGAGATGAAGACGTCGCCCTCGCCGGCCTTGATCGCGTGGAACGCCATCCGGGTCGTCTGCACCGAGGAGGCGCAGTAGCGGGTGATCGTGGCGCCCGGGACGTCGTCCATCCCGTTCAGGACGTTGACGATCCGGGCCATGTTGAAGCCGCTCTCGCCACCGGGGAGCCCGCAGCCGAGGTAGAGGTCGTCGACGGTGTGCCGGTCGAGGGCCGGGATCTTGTCGAGGGCGGCCCGGATCATGGTCGCCACCAGGTCGTCGGGACGGAGATCCTTCAGCGACCCCCGGCCGGCCCGTCCGATGGGGGATCGAGCGGCGGAGACGATGACGGCTTCGGGCACGGGGAGCTCCGATCGTGGTCGGTGTGCGGGGGCGTTCTCACCCTAGTCCGCTCATCAGGACCTCGATCGACTGGCGGACGAACGGCTGGCGGACCTCGGCGGGACGCGGCAGGCCGCCGAACAGGACACCGTCGAACGACGCGACCAGGGTCTGGGCGAGGGCCTCACTGTGCTCCTTGCCGCGGGCGGCCAGGATGCCGTCGACCAGGTCGACCAGGCCCTGCCGGCACCCGTCGAGCATGGCCGCCAGCTCGGGGTCGCGCGAGGACTCCAGGGAGAGCTCCATCCGCGCCAGCAGCAGGTCGCGCTCGTCGAGCCAGCGCATGAAGAACGCCGTCACCGTCTCGATCGCCTCGTCGTCGCCCAGGGCGCAGGAGGCGAGGTCGCGGGCGAGCTGCTCGACGTCGGCGGTGATCTCGTGGGCCACGAAGCCGGTCAGGGCCAGCACCAGGGCCTTGCGCGTGCGGAGGTACGCCGAGCAGCTGCCCTCGGGCAGGCCCGCCGCGCGGTCCACGGCCCGGTGGGTCAGCCCGCGCAGGCCGTGCTCGGCCACGACGTGGAGGGCGGCCGTCAGCAGCAGCTCCATGCGGGGGCTGAGCGCCGGCTCGGGCATCGGTCCTCCCTCGGGGGTGTGACGCGCGAGACTACCCGGCGGCTTGCGCTGGACGCCCGAGCGGCGTACTTTCTACATACGTAGAGATTCTACAGAAGTAGAAAGGAGAGGGATCATGATGTCCTTCGACAGTCTGGTGAACGTCTACCTCCTGGCCGTGTTCTCGCTCGCCGCCGTGGCCCTGGCCGTCTCGGCCGGTGTCGTCGCGGTCGGTGTCGCGCGCAACCGCCGTACCCGCCTCGACCGCCACCAGTCGCTGCGCGCCTACTACGGCCCGCGTCTCGCCCTGCACCGCTGAACCGAGCCGAGCCTGCGGACTGGCAGGATCGGCACGTGCGTCACGTGTACGAGTGCCAGATGCGCCGGGCTGACCGACACGGCGACACGATCAGCAACGTCGCGTTCGTGGACTACCTGCAGGAGGCTCGGCTCGACCTCCTCCGCCACCATCGCGCCTCGCCCACGCCCCGGCCGGGCGAGGGACTGGTCGTGGTCAACACCGTCGTGGAGTACCTGGCTCCGCTCCGCCTCTCCCAGGCCCCGCTCTTCGTCGCCGTCTGGCCCACCGTGGTCCGGGCGGCGTCGTTCACGCTGGGCTACGAGCTCTTCACGGGCACGCCGGACGACCCGCTCGTGCACGGCCGTGCGACGACCGTGCTCACGCCGTACGTCTTCTCCGCGGGGCGCCCGCGCAGGATGACGCCCGAGGAGCGCGACCGGCTCACGCCCGCGATCGAGGGATCTCCGGTGTCGGACCGAGCCCTGGCCGGTGGCGCTCCCGGCTGGGGGCCCGACACGGTGGAGCGACCGGTGCACGTGCGCTTCTCCGACATCGACCTGTTGGGTCACGTGAACAACCTGCAGTACCTCGAGTACGCCCAGATCGCCCAGGTCGACCTCCTCACCGGGGTCCTCCGGGAGGCGCGGGTGAACGGCTCGGTCACCACCGTCATCGCCCGCAGCGAGATCGACTACGTCGGTCAGATGGGTCTACGCGCCGAGCCGTACGCCGTGCGCAGCCGCGTCGTGGGTGTCGGCGACACGTCGGTGACCTTCGAGCAGGAGATCCGCGACGGCGACCGCGTGATGGCCCGGAGCCGGATGGTCGAGGTCAACATCGACGAGGACGAGCACCCGCTGACCTGGCACCCCCGTCACCGGGAGCTGTTCGAGAGCAGGCTGCGTGGCGGCGCGGTCGACCAGGACGGCTGACCGGGTCACCTCACTCGAAGGAGTTGACCATGAACTGGGCTGCGTGGGTCACGTAGTCCCAGAACTGCGCGTCCTGCTCCGGCGGTAGGCCGACCTCGTCGAGGGCCGCGCGGAAGTGCCGCAGCCAGTGGTCCTTGGCGTCGGGCGTGACGGCGAACGGCGCGTGCCGCATCCGGAGCCGCGGGTGGCCGCGCCTGTCGGAGTACGTCGTCGGTCCGCCCCAGTACTGCATGAGGAAGAGGCGGAAGCGCTCCTCCGCCGGGCCGAGGTCCTCCTCGGGGTAGAGCGGCCGGAGCACCTCGTCCTGGGCCACGCCGCGGTAGAAGGCGGCGACGATGGCGGTGATCGTCGCCTCGCCGCCGATCTCGTCGTAGAACGTGGTCACGCGCTCATTGTCCCCGGGGGCCGCGGAGGGCGACGCACCGGCCGTCACGCGTCCGCCGGCTCTGCGTCGGGGTCAGCGGCGCCGGAGGTGCGGTTCATGACGACGGAGGTGGGGTACGGCGCCGCGATCCCCTCGTGGTCGAACCTGGCCTTGATGCGCTCACGCAGCACCCGGCCGACCCGCCACTGCTCCATCGGCGCGGTCTTGAGCGTCACCCGGAGCGTGATCGCGTCGGGGGTGATCGCCTCGACCCCCGGGATCTCGGGCTCCTCGATCACCACGCCCTTGAAGTCCTCGTCGTGCCAGAGGTCGTCCGCGACCTCCTGGAGCACTCGTCGTACGCGCCCGAGGTCCTCGTGCGAGCTGACCTGGATGTCGAGCACGGCGCGGGCCCAGTTCTGGCTCATGTTGCCCACCCGGAGCAGCTCGCCGTTGCGGACGTACCAGACCGTGCCGTTGGTGTCGCGGACCCGGGTGACGCGCAGGCTCACGGCCTCGACGGTCCCGGTCAGTCCCTCGCCGAGGTTGACGACGTCACCGACGCCGTACTGGTCCTCGAAGATCAAGAAGATGCCCGACAGGAAGTCCTTGACCAGGGTCTGGGAGCCGAAGCCGAGCGCGACCCCGAGGATCCCCGCGCTGGCGAGGATCGGCCCGATGGCGAACCCGAGGGCGCTCAGCATCATCGTGAAGATGACCGCCACGATCACGCCCGAGGTGATGCTCTTGAGCAGGCTGCCCATCGCCTGGGCTCGCTGCACCCGCCGGGTCGAGCCGGCCGGCGGCTCGTCGGACCCGCGGCCGAGGGTCGCCTGCGCGAGCCGGTCGGGGAGCACGCCCTCCTCCGCCCGACGGACCAGGTGGTTGATCAGCCGATGGGCCACGAGCTGGAGGACCAGGCCGAGCACCGCCAGCGCGATCAGGGTCCCCGACTTGTACGCGACCACTCGTCCGGTCCCGCCCCAGTCGATGTCGGAGAACGCGTTGAGAGCTGCAGGCATGGCTACCAGTATCCTCATCGCGTGACCCCGAACTCGCCCCTCCCGCGCCGGGCCGCGCTCGTTGTGGGCTCCGCCACGCTGCTCGTGCTGGCGTACGCCGGGCCCGCCGCCGCCGACATCCCCGTGGGCTGGAGCAACCCGCCGCCCGTGCCGGTCCTGCGAGACCTCACGATCTTCATCGGCATCCCGCTGCTGATCACCGCGGCCATCTTCGCGGCGATCTACCTGCCGGGGGTCGTGCGTGGTGAGTCGGTGGCGCCGGCCGGTGCCCGCACCGACGACCAGTGGTTCGGCGGGCGCCGGGCCACGGCCGAGCTCGAGTCGTCCACCGCCGGTCGCGACGCGGACGAGGCCGAGAGCGCCCGCGACACCGGTGGCGCCTCCGGCACGTGGTGACCGCGATGTCCCGCGAGTTCACGGCGTCCCAGCAGGTGGCCCTCGACCAGGCGATCCGCGCAGCAGAACAGGTCTCCCGCTTCGAGTTCTCCGTCTTCGTCGGGACGGCCGAGGGGGAAGCCCGGGCCTTCGCCGAGCGGCTTCACGCCTCGCTGTCGACGCCGTCGCGCAGCGTCCTGGTCATGGTCGACCCGACCGCCCGCGTGGTGGAGGTGGTCACCGGGAGCGAGGTACGCCGGGTCCTGACCGACCACGACGTCAGCCTCGCCGTCCTCGAGATGCGGACCGAGTTCGCCTCGGGCGACCTGGTGCGTGGCCTCCGCCGCGGCATCAGCATGCTCGCCATGCAGTCCCGCACCCCACCCACCCTCCACGCCCACGAGCTCTGACCCACGCCGAGTCGTCACCTGACGACTCGGCGTGATCTGGGTGTCTCTTTGCGCCGACTCGGCGTGATCTGCGTGTCCTTTTGCGCCGACTCGGCGTCGAAGGGCGTCGGCTTCTGCCGGGTCAGCCCTGGGCGTCCTTGTCCTGGGCGGCGAGGGCGCGGACCACGTCGGCCCGGCCCTCGCGCACGTAGCGCTTGGCGGCAGGGTTGGCCGGTGACTCGTCGAGCCACTGGTCGAGCCGCGCGACGAGGGCGGGGCTGCCCATCGGGACCGGGAAGGCACCCTCGAGCGTGTTGGACGCCATGTGGGTGCCGAGCCGCTCCCAGATGTCGTCGGCCGCCTCGAGGTACCGCTCGACGTACGGCTCGAGCAGGTCCTCCTGGCCGTGGCGCATGAAGGCGACCGCGATCGAGCGGTGGGTCTCGTTGGGGACCTCGGGGTTCTCCGCGAGGTCCTTCCACGCGCGCGCCTTGGCCTCCGGGTCCGGGCGGGAGGCCCGGGCAGCGGCAGCGTGCTCCTGGCCGGAGATGGTGCGGTCGCGCTCGAGCTCCTCGTCGATCCGGGCCTCGTCGGCGGCGCCGGCCCGCGCCAGGCCGATCACCATGGCCCACCGCAGATCGGTGTCGATGTCGAGGCCGTCGACGACCAGCGAGCCGTCGAGCAGCCCGTTCAGGTCGGCCACGGCCTGCTCCGAATGCGCGGCGGCGGCGTAGGCACGGGCGAACGTGAGCTGGTGGTCGCTGCCCGGCTCGGCGGCCATCAACAGCTCGCGTACGCCGGTCTCCCAGCGCGTCCGGAGCTCCCCGCGTCGCGAGGGGTGGGAGTAGAGGTTGATCGCGGCCGCCGCGTAGTTCGGGATCGCCCGGACGCCGAAGGCGTCGGTCTCGGTCGCGATGTTCGCGAGCACCAGCGTGACGAAGTCGGACGCCGTCATCTCCGCGTCGCGGGTCATGTCCCACGCCGCCCCCCAGCACAGGGCCCGGGCCAGTGAGTCGTCGAGCAGCCGCAGGCCGTTCACGACCGTGTGCAGCGAACGCTCGTCGAGCCGGATCTTGGCGTAGCTCAGGTCGCCGTCGTTGAGCAGCAGCAGGTCGGGCTGCTTCTCGCCGACCAGCACGTCGACGGCGGACAGGTCGCCCTCGATGTCGGTCTCGACGTTGCGGCGACGGACCAGCCGGCCACCCACCTCGTCGTAGAGCCCGATCCCGAGGCGGTGCCGGCGCAGCGTCGCGTTGTCGCCCGCTGCCGTCTGGCGGACGCCGAACGACGTGTAGGTGCCGTCGTCGGCGAGCTCGAACTCGGCGGACAGCGTGTTGACCCCGCTGGTCTGCAGCCACTCCTTCGCCCAGGCGTCGAGCTCGCGGCCCGAGGCCTTCTCCAGCGCCGTGAGCAGGTCGACGAACTCGGAGTTCGCGTAGGCGTGGTCCTTGAAGTACTGCCGGAGCCCGACCAGGAAGGGCTCGAGACCGACCCAGGCGACGAGCTGCTTGAGGACCGAGGCGCCCTTGGCGTAGGTGATCCCGTCGAAGTTCACCTCGACCGCGTGGAGGTCGTAGTTGTCGGCGGCGATCGGGTGGGTCGACGGGAGCTGGTCCTGGCGCAGCGCCCAGTTCTTGCGGGCGTTGGTGAACCCGGTCCAGGACTCGGTGAACTCGGTGTTCTCCACGGCGGCGTGGTAGCAGGCCCACTCGGCGAACGACTCGTTCAGCCAGAGGTCGTCCCACCACTTCATCGTCACCAGGTCGCCGAACCACATGTGGGCCATCTCGTGGAGGATCACCGAGCAGCGGAACTCGTAGAAGGCCGCATCCTGCCGGCTCCGCGGGAGGTACTCGTCGCGCAGCGTGACCGCGCCGGCGTTCTCCATGGCGCCGGCGTTGTACTCCGGCACGTAGAGCTGGTCGTACTTCTCGAAGGGGTAGGGGAAGTCGAAGGCCTCCTCGAAGAACTCGAAGCCCTGCCGGGTCAGCTTCAGCAGCTCGTCGGTGTCGAGGTGCTGCACGAGCGCCTGGCGGCAGTAGTGCCCGAGCGGGATCGTGCCGTTCTTCCCCTCGTAGGTGTCGCGGTGCTCGTGGTACTCACCGGCGATGAGCGCCGTGACGTAGGTCGACATCCGCTTCGACTCCGGGAAGCTCCAGCGCGCCCTGTCGTCGCCGAGGTCCTCGGGGTCGGGCGTCGGAGCGTTGGACACGACCTTCCACGCCGCCGGCGCGGTGACCGTCCAGGTGAACACGGACTTCAGGTCGGGCTGCTCGAACGTCGTGAACACGCGGCGCGCGTCGGGCACCTCGAACTGGGTGTAGAGGTAGACGCGGCCGTCGACGGGGTCGACGAACCGGTGCAGCCCCTCGCCGGAGTGGGAGTAGGTGCAGTCCGCCCGGACCACCAGCTCGTTCTCGGCCTGGAGCCCGGTCAGGGCGATCCGCCCGTTCTGGTACGACGAGGCCTCGTCGACGCGCTCGCCGTTGAGCGTGATCTCGTGGACGATCGCGTCCACCAGGTCGGCGAACGTCTCCGCGCCGGGTTCGCTGCAGGTGAAGCGGACGGTGGTCGTGGACGCGAAGGTCTTGTCACCGGTCGTGAGGTCCAGGTCGATGGCGTACGAGGTGACGTCGAGGAGGGCGGCGCGCGCGGCGGCCTCTTCCCGGGTGAGGTTGGTTCCAGGCATGCGGTGCATCCTGCCACCCGCTGTGAGGGCCGTTACAACTCACCGAGGATCACGACTCGGCCACGGTTGTTCCCGCGGCCGGTCGGGTCGCGGGAATGGTCCGGGAGAAACAGTGGTTCCCTATGTATGACGCTCTCGGCTACACAGACCCCCGCCCCCGACCACACCACCGACGTCGCCGACTTCTGGTTCGACCCGCTGTGCCCGTTCGCCTGGATCACCTCGCGCTGGATGCTCGAGGTCGAGCAGGTCCGCGACGTGCGGGTGAACTGGCGGGTGATGAGTCTCTACTTCCTCAACAAGGACCGCGACCTCTCCGAGGACTACCGCGCCAGGATCGGCCGCGGACTGCCCGTCGGACGCGTCCTGATCGCCACCGAGCAGCAGCACGGCCGGGAAGCCCTGGCACCGCTCTACACCGCGCTCGGCACCCGGATCCACCAGGAGAAGCAGGAGGTCGGGCGCGACCTGGTCGTGGCCGCACTCGCTGACGCGGGGCTGCCCGCGGAGCTCGTCGCGGCGATGGACGACCCGTCGTACGACGAGCCGCTGCGCGCCTCTCACCAGGAGGCCATCGACCGCGTCGGCGACGACGTGGGGACGCCCACCATCGCGTTCAACGGGTCTGCCTTCTTCGGCCCTGTGCTGTCGAGGATCCCGCGCGGCGACGACGCCGGCCGGATCTGGGACGGCACGATCGCGCTGGCGGACTTCGACTACTTCTTCGAGATCAAGCGCACCCGCACCGGCGAGCTCGACTTCAGCTGACCGCCGGCACCCGGCCCGCGGGAACGGGTCCCGGCCGCCGGCTGTGCGAGGATCCTGGCGTGGCCTCCCGCGGGACGACGGACCGTGCGCGTGACGACGTCCCGGAGCAGCTCGGGGAGCCGCTGTGGCCACCCGTTGTCTCCCTGCTGACCTTCATGGTCCTCAACCTCGGGCTGCGGCTCTGGCTGCCGAGCGAGAGTCTGGTGGGCGGGCGGTGGGTGCTGCCGTCGCTCGAGCTGGTGCTGGTGGTGGTGCTGCTGGCGGCCCACCCCCACCGGCACTCCAGGCGGACGATGCGTCGTCTCATGCTGTCTCTGGTCACGTTGCTGCTGGTCTCGGCCCTGTGGGCGACGGCGGTGCTGATCTACCGCCTGATCACCGGGTCGAAGGTGACCCAGGACCCGGACCGCTCCTGGCCGCGGGCACCCTGGTCTGGCTCGGCAACACCCTCGCGTTCGCGCTGCTGTACTGGCTGATGGACGGCGGCGGCCCGATCCCGCGGATCCGGCAGCGGGTGCCGCTCGACTTCGCGTTCACCCAGCAGATGAGCCCGGAGCTCGCACCTCCGGGCTGGCGACCGGTGTTCCTCGACTACCTGCACCTCGGCTTCACCAACTCGACGGCGTTCAGCCCGACCGACGTCATGCCGCTCACGCTGCGGGCCAAGTACACGATGCTCGTGCAGTCGACCGTCTCGCTCGCCCTCTTCGGCCTCATCGTGACGCGGGCCGTCAACGCTCTTCACCTAGGGCTAGCCTCGCGGGGTGAGCTCCGATCCCGCTGACCTTGCGCTGCTCGCGGTCGCGCTCGACCAGGCTGCCGGCCTGCTCGGCCGGGTCGAGGACGGCCGGCTGACGGCGTCCACGCCGTGCGCCGACTGGAGCCTCGGCGACCTCGTGGACCACCTCGTCAACACCCCGTCGGTCTTCACGACGATCATGCGCGGGCAGGAGCCCGACTGGGGCGCGCCGCCGCCGCACGTCGGCGCCGACCGCGCGGCACGGTTCCGGGACGCCGGGGACGACCTCGTCGAGGCCTGGCGGGCGACGGAGGAGGGCGACCAGCCGAGTCCTCTGGCGTGGCAGCTCGCGGAGCTGGCCGTGCACACCTGGGACCTCGCCCGCGCACTCGGCTCACCGACGGGCGAGCTGGACCCCACCGTCGCGCAGCGCGGCCTCTCGTTCATGCAGGCGGGACTGACCGCCGACAACCGCGCGCCGGTCTTCGCGCCCGAGCAGCCGGCGCCGCCCGACGCGGACGCGTACGACCGGATCGCGGCGTTCGCCGGTCGCGAGGTCTGACCACCGAAAACCCGCTGGCCCCGCCTCACTAGGCTTCTGCGCATGAGTCATGTCCTGTCCGCCGTCGCCTGGCCGTATGCCAACGGCCCGCGCCACATCGGCCACGTGGCCGGTTTCGGCGTGCCCTCCGACGTCTTCAGCAGGTACATGCGGATGGCCGGCCACGACGTCCTCATGGTCTCCGGTACCGACGAGCACGGCACACCGATCCTGGTCGCCGCGGACGTCGCCGGGGTCAGCGCCAAGGACCTCGCTGACAAGAACAACGCCGTGATCGTGCAGGACCTCGTCGACCTCGGGCTCTCCTACGACCTCTTCACCCGGACCACCACCGGCAACCACTACCGCGTCGTCCAGGAGCTGTTCACCACCGTGCACCGCAACGGCTACATGGTCGAGCGGACGACGAAGGGCGCCGTCAGCCCCTCGACGGGTCGTACCCTGCCCGACCGCTACATCGAGGGCACCTGCCCGATCTGCGGCTACCTCGACGCCCGCGGCGACCAGTGCGACAACTGCGGCAACCAGCTCGACCCGACCGACCTGATCAACCCCCGCAGCAAGATCAACGGCGAGACGCCGACCTTCGTCGAGACCCAGCACTTCTTCCTCGACCTGCCGGCCCTCGCCGACGCGCTGGGGGAGTACCTCCGCGGTCGCGAGGCGTCGGGCACCTGGCGGCCCAACGTCATCAAGTTCTCCCTCAACCTGATCGAGGACCTGCGGCCCCGTGCGATGACGCGCGACATCGACTGGGGCATCCCCATCCCGCTCGACGGCTGGCGCGACCAGCCGACCAAGCGCATGTACGTCTGGTTCGACGCCGTGATCGGCTACCTGTCCGCATCCATCGAGTGGGCGCGCCGTCTCGGCGAGCCCGAGCGCTGGCGCGACTGGTGGAACGACCCCGAGGCGCTGTCCTACTACTTCATGGGCAAGGACAACATCGTCTTCCACTCCGTCATCTGGCCCGCCGAGCTCCTGGCGTACGACGGTCGGGGCACGCTGGGCGGGGAGCCGGGTCCCTACGGTGAGCTCCAGCTGCCGACCGAGGTCGTCTCGAGCGAGTACATGACGATGGAGAGCAAGCAGTTCTCCACCAGCCGCGGCCACGTGATCCTGGTCGGCGACATGCTGGCCCGCTACCAGCCCGACGCCCTGCGCTACTACATCTGCGCCGCCGGCCCCGAGACGTCCGACTCCGACTTCACGTGGGCCGACTTCGTGCTGCGGACCAACTCCGAGCTCGTGGCCGGCTGGGGCAACCTGGTCAACCGGACGGCGACGATGATCGCCAAGAGCTTCGGCGAGATCCCGCCGGCCGGCCCGCTCGAGCCGGTCGACGAGGCCGTGCTCGCTGCGGTGCGCACCGGGTTCGACACCGTCGGCGACCTGATCGGTCGGCAGCGGCTACGGGCCGCGACCGCGGAGGCCATGCGGGTCGTCGGCGACGTGAACAAGTACCTCACCACCACCGAGCCCTACAAGATGAAGGACGAGTCCGAGCGCGAGCGGCTCGGCACCGTCCTCCACGTCGCCGCCCAGTGCGTGCTCGACTGCAACACGATGCTCGCGCCGTTCCTGCCGTTCTCGGCCAATGCCGTGTGGACGACGTACGGCGGCGAGGGCGAGCTCATGCCGATGCCGCGGATCGAGTACGTCGAGGACCTCGACCCCGGCGAGGGTGCCGGTCTCCACGTCTACCCGGTGATCACCGGCGACTACTCCCGCACGCCACGCTGGGGGAGCCGCCCGGTCACCGTGGGGGCGAAGGTCGGCAAGCCCACGCCGATCTTCACCAAGCTCGACCCCGGCGTGGTCGACGAGGAGCTGGCCCGGCTCGAGGCCTGACCCGGTGTGAGCGGGCTGCGGGCGGTCAGCAGCCGTAGTAGTAGGCCGGCTTGTTGGCCACGATGATCGTGTCGAGCCGCGTCGTCCGGGTCGGCTTCAGGCCGTAGGGGAACTGGAAGGTGATGGTGCCGTAGGGCTCCTGCATCCAGGCCAGCCACAGGTCGCGCTTCTGGTGCACCCCACGGAGTGAGCCGGCACTGACCACCTTCGACAGGTTCGGGTGCTGGCGGCGGAGCTGCCCCAGCCGTGTGCCCGGGTGGGAGCCGTGCGCGGTGTGGTCGCGACGACCGGTGACGATGATCTGGCGCACCTTCCAGGGCTTGGGACCCATGCCCCAGTAGATGTACCCGCGCGTCTGGTAGGGCTTCGTCAGCAGGTAGCCGGGCGCACAGTGACCCAGCTGGTGGGACACCATGCCGGTGCGCTGGGCCTGCTTGACGTTCATGCCGCGATGGAGCTTGCCCCACCCGCGGTAGGTGATCAGCAGGCCGGGGTGGTGGGAGCGCTCGCCGACCGGGACCGGACGCGCGGATGCGGAGTCGAGAAGACCGGCCGAGCCGAGCGGCAGGAGGAGGGACAGGACGAGCAGGGCGAGGGTCATCGTGCGACGCATGGGCGGGACCATAGCCGCTCCCACACCTCGTGGCGGGCATTTCCGACTCACCTCTGATCGGCCACCGCGCGGACGCCGGGGAGCAGGGCCAGACCGTTGACCACCACCGAGAACACCAGCAGCGCGACCGCCCAGGCGTGGTGGCCGGCGTCCCACAGCGCCAGGGTCGCGAGTCCGAACACCAGCACCTTGACGACCTCACGCCGCCCGCCGCCGCCGTACCTCGCCTTGGGTGAGGCGAACAGCCACCAGGCCGTCATCGCGGCCAGCGGGAGCAGGACGACGAGCAGCCAGCGCGGCGTACCGACCTGCCAGCCCCACACCGCGAACGCCGCCATCGCCGCGAGCTCGTCGGCGAACACCAGTGCGAGCACCGTCCAGGCGAAGCCGACCACGGGCGCTCAGAAGCCACGGGCGGCGTAGGGGCCGACGTCGGTACGGAAGGCCCCCCACAGCTCGCGCGTCGCACCGGGCCGGTGCTCGGCGACCACGCCGGCCCGCTGCAGGGCGGCGAGGTTCGCGCCACCGAGGTACGCCGCCCCGAGCGCGCTCACGGGAAGCGACACGTCGGCGTCGTCGTCGGTCCGCGACACATCGGCGGTGTGGTCCTTGACCCGGATCCGCCAGCGCCCGGCGTTCCAGGGTGCTGGCTCGTCGGCGACCTCGACCACCACGTCACACTCGGCCTCGTAGCCGCGCGCGGCCAGCGCCTCGGGGAGGTCGACCAGGCGCACCCACAGGCTGTCGAAGGGGTGCACGTCGCTGAGTCCGCGGGGACCCTGGACCCACGAGAGCAGCGGGTCGGACTCGGCGACCCCGTGCACCGTGATCGCGCCGCTCAGGTCGAGGTCGACCACTCGCCGCGCCAGCGCCAGCCTGGTGGCGGGTGCTCCGGAGATCGGGCTGACGGTGACCTCGGCGGCGGGCCGCGAGTTGGGCCACTTGTGCTTGCGCTTGAGCACGACGTAGCCGACGTCGCGGCCGTCGCGCACGGCGAACAGGATCCGAGGTGGCTCGCCGTCGCGCTTGTCAGCCGGCGAGAGGTAGGTGAGCACGTCGTAGAACTCGTCGTCGCCGACGATCGTGCCGACGCACGCCGTCACGAGGTCGAGGTCGACGCGACGCCGGCGTCGGGCTATGCCGTCCTCGGTGATGGTGTGGAAGCGGGTCGAGATCGTCTCGGCCTCGTCGTCGAGGTGGGGCGCGACGAACGTGGTGCCGCGGCTGAGCTGCACCTCCAGCTCGAGCGAGGCCAGACCGTAGCCGTGGCGGCCGTAGATGCCCGGCTCGCTCGCGTGGAGGGCCGAGAGATGCACACCTTCGCGCCTGGTCTGCTCGAAGTGGTGGCGCATCATCGCGGTGAGGAGGCCACGGCGGCGGTGGTCGGGATGGACGCCGACCCAGGTGAGGCCGGCGACCGGGACGGCCCGACCGGCGCCTTCGCCGTCGGGCACGGACAGCTGCATCGGCCGGACGCCGTAGATGCCGGGGTAGGTGCCGGGGTCGACGTCGGAGCCGACCACCTCGGCCGCGAAGCGCTGGTCCTCGGGGACGCCCCGCAGCTGCAGCTCGAGCGGGTCCTCGCCGGGGTTGTCGAACCAGACGAGCTTGTCGGAGTCGAAGTAGCGCTGGGCGTCGGTGGCGCGGTCCACTCGGATGTCGGCCATGCCTTCAAGCAAACCCGGGCCACGTGCGGGTGTCCACCAATTTGCCCGCACCTCGGCCCGTTGAGAAACCGGGCGAGCGACTCAGTGGGCGTACTGGGCGAGCAGGCCCCAGGCGCCGTCGGTCACCTGGGCCGGGGTCACGCCGTACACCTCGCGGAGGAGCTTCGGGGTGAGGGCGTCGACGTTGGCGTCGGTGTAGTGGTCGCGGTAGGCGCCCATGAGGTCGAGCAGCTTCGCGACGCCGTAGTGGGAGACCAGCCAGCTCACGGCCGCCTGGGAGATCGGGTAGTTGAGGGAGGGGTCCTCGTTGAACAGCCCCAGGATCGGGAGGGTGTGGTCGGCTCTCATCAACCGGCCGTAGAGGTCGGCCGGGACCTGCCACCGGGAGAAGTCGTCGGGGTAGTACTGGACCCAGGCCGCGACGCCCTCGGAGAGCCACTTCGGCAGGTAGCCGTTGTAGCTCTCCAGCAGGTAGTGGGTGAGCTCGTGGCGCATGATCCCCTCGTCGTTGACCACCTGGTCGACGGTGTGGGGGTTGACCTTGATCACGTGTCCCGCAAGGCCGGTGTCCTCCTGGCCCAGGGCGTCGGTGCTGGTGACGCCGAAGGTGACCGCGGCCGCCTCTTCCTGGCTCAGGGACGAGAAGTTCAGGCTCAGCCCGTTCGTGGTGGCGTCGACGAGGATCTGGGACGACGCCGGTACGCCGAGGAGCTGCGCGTCGTAGGCGATGTCGTCCTGGACGGCCGTCGTCAGGCCGGCGAGCTGGTCTGCCTGGGACCGGTCGACCAGGACGGTCATCCGGCCCACGTGCTGGGCGACGATCGGGACGCCGAACCAGGGTCGTTCCTGAGGCGTGTCGAAGTGGTCGGCCTCCTTCGCCTCGCTCTCCGAGCCGAGCAGCCAGTGGCCGTGCCGGCGCACGAAGGTCTCGTCGACGGCGTTGGAGACGGGCCGGTCGAAGGTGCCGTCCAGCTGCAGGTGCTCCACCACGGTCGGGTGGAGCAGCGGGTCGTCACCCGGGATGTCGGCGGGCACGAGCGCCCCCGAGGTGTCGACGGCGTAGCTGAGGGAGGCCAGGGGGAGCTGGGTGATGTTGTCGTAGAGCGTCCGCTGCTGCGCGAGGAGGGCGGGCTGCTCGTGGTCGACCGTCGCCAGGAAGGCCGCCCGGTCGTGGTGCATCAGGGCGCGCGCCTGACGCGCCAGCAGCGCCTTGATCTCCCGGAAGTCGGCCGGCCTGGGCTCGAACTTCTCGTGGGCGCCCGCGGCAGACGAGGAGGGTGACGGCGAGGCGGGAGAGGCGGACTCGTGCGGTCCCGAGCTGCCGCAGGCTGCCAGGGCGAGCGCGAGCGCGACGGCCCCCGCGGCGAGCGCCGGGACCCGCGCCCACGCCTCCGAGCCCCCGGTCATGCCCCGAGGGTAGACGGCCGGTGGGAGTTGTCGGAGGACACTGGAACACTTGCCCCATGCGCGTCCACCTCGGCACCGACCATGCCGGCCTCGAGCTCAAGCAGCACCTCATCGACTGGCTGCGAGACCACGGCCACGAGCCCGTCGACCACGGCGCGTTCGTCTTTGACGCGCAGGACGACTACCCCGTCTTCTGCCTGCGTGCCGCCGCCGGTGTCGCCGCCGACCCAGGCAGCCTCGGCATCGTGATCGGGGGGTCGGGCAACGGCGAGCAGATCGCCGCCAACAAGGTGACGGGCATCCGCGCCGCACTGGTCTGGAACGACGACACCGCCATCCTGGCCCGCCAGCACAACGACGCCAACGTGATCTCCGTGGGCGGCCGGATGCACTCCGTCGACGAGATGACACGTTTCGTCGAGCTGTTCCTGGACACGGCGTTCACCGGCGAGGAGCGTCACGTCCGACGGATCGCGATGCTGTCCGACTACGAGTCGAGCGGCGACCTCCCTCCGCTCCCACCGTCGGCCCAGGAGCCCGAGACGTCGTCTCGAGACCATGCCTGAGGGCCACACCCTCCACCGGCTCGCCACCGCCCTGGGCGACACCTTCGCCGGACGTCCGGTGCGGGTGAGCAGCCCCCAGGGGCGCTTCGCCTCCGAGGCTGCTCAGCTCGACGGCGCCACGCTGCTGGCCGCCGAGTCGGCGGGCAAGCACCTGTTCCTCGACTTCGACGCCGACCGCGTCGTCCACGTGCACCTGGGCCTGATCGGCGGGTTCGACGTGCACGGCGGGGTGGTGGAGGTGCCGCCCCCCGTCGGCCAGGTGCGGCTCCGGCTCGTGCGTGACCACACGGCGTACGCCGACCTGCGCGGCGCCACCCAGTGTGCGCTCGTGACCGGCACGCGACGCGACGAGATCGTGGCCAGGCTCGGCCCTGACCCGCTCCGACCCGACGCCGACCCGGGGCGTGCCTGGCGGCGCATCTCACGCAGCCCACGGGCGATCGGCGACCTGCTGATGGACCAGGAGGTCCTGGCCGGTGTCGGCAACGTCTACCGCGCGGAGGTCCTGTTCAGGCACCGCATCCACCCGTTGCGCCCGGGGCGCACGCTGAGGGTGAGCCAGTGGCGGGCCCTCTGGGACGACCTCGTGGTGCTGATGGCCGACGGGGTGCGCGTCGGCCGCATCGACACGGTGCGGCCGGAGCACACGCCCGAGGCGATGGGCCGACCGCCGCGGCAGGACGACCACGGCGGCGAGGTCTACGTCTACCGCCGTACGGGTCAGCCCTGCTTGGTCTGCGGGTCGACGATCCGGACCGACGTGCTCGTGGGGCGCAACATCTTCTGGTGTCCCCAGTGTCAGCGCAGGTTCCGGTCCCGGGCCCTACAGTGATCCCGACACCGTAGGACGGGACCCACGATGACCCCACCACCCCCCGGGCAACGTCCCGCCCCTGACCGTGCCCGCCGACGGGCGGCTTCGCTCCTGGCGGGCTCCCAGCCCGAGCGGCTGACGCTCGCCGCGCTGTTCCTCTTCTCCACGCTCGTCGGTGTGGCCATGCAGGTGTTCCCCAACGTGCCCACCCCGACGATCGTCGTACCGCTGGTGATGGGGAGCCTCTTCCTCGGTCCGCGAGCCCTGCCGTGGTTCGTGGTCTACAACATGGTGCTGCTGACCCTGGCCCTGCCGAAGGTGCCGACCTTCAACGGCCGGGCGGTGTTCACGGTCGTGGTGATCTTCCTGGTCGCCTTCATCATCATGCTGACCTCCTTCCGGAGGTCCCGGCTCGGCATCGCCGGGAGCATGGGCGAGTCGATGCTGGCCGAGCTCAGCGACCGGATCCAGGGTCAGGGCGTGCTGCCGGTGCTGCCGCGCCCGTGGCACGCCGAGTCGGTGATCCGGTCCGCGGGCGGCACACGCTTCGCGGGCGACTTCTTCGTCGTGGGCGACGTCGAGACCGGTCGGCTCGACGTCACCGTCGTCGACGTCTCGGGCAAGGGCGACCGCGCCGGCACCCGCGCGTTGCTGCTCGCCGGGGCCATGGGCGGTCTGGTGACGGCGGTGGAGCCGGGGGAGTTCCTGCCGGCGGCCAACGCCTACCTGATCAACCACCCCTGGCAGGACGGCTTCGCGACCGCGGTCCACCTCAGCCTCGACCTCGCCAGCGGTGCCTACCGGATCTGGACCGCGGGTCATCCGCCGGCGCTCCACTGGCGGGCCGGCGCCGGGCGGTGGACGCCCCTGGAGTCCGAGGGCCCGATGCTCGGGCTGATCCCCGACGCCGACTTCCTCCACGCCGGGGGGATGCTCCGCTCCGGCGACGCCCTGATGCTCTACACCGACGGCATGGTCGAGACCCGTCGTGCCGACATCGGCATCGGCATCGACCGCCTCATCGGCCAGGCCGACCGCAAGCTCCGGAGCAACTTCGAGGGCGGCGCCTCGACGCTGGTCGACTCCGCGGGCAGTCGGGGCGATGACCGTGCCCTGCTCCTGCTCTGGCGCGACTGACCCGCGGTCGGCGTCGATCGGGGGTTTGTGGACCGGGGCGTGCCGTGTGGCACCATGACCCTCGCGTGTCACACGGGGAGAACCCCCGGTGACGGTGCGCGGACGTAGCTCAATGGTAGAGCCTCAGTCTTCCAAACTGATGACGCGGGTTCGATTCCCGTCGTCCGCTCGGCGGTGGTCCCGGAGGCACTCCGGGGGCGCCGGACACGGGGCGTAGCGTAGTGGCTAGCGCGCCTGCTTTGGGAGCAGGAGACCGCAGGTTCGAGTCCTGTCGCCCCGACGTACGAGCCCCGTGCTCGGCTCGGTTAGGTCGCCGATCAGGACTGCCCTAGGCTGGGTCGCGCCGAGCGGGCGAGCCGGGTCCCGGCTGCCACACGCCGTCGTACCGACCCCTGGTGTCGATGCCGGAGCACCGCGCCGCGAGCCCGGCGACACACCCCACGCATACGAGGAGAAACCCGTGAAGAGCGCCGTCGAGACCTTGAGTCCGACCCGGGCCAAGCTGACCGTCGAGGTGCCCTTCGAGGAGCTCAAGCCGAGCCTCGACAAGGCCTACCAGACCATCGCTCAGCAGATCAACGTCCCCGGCTTCCGCCGCGGCAAGGTGCCGCCGATGGTCATCGACCGTCAGGTCGGCCGCGGTGCCGTGCTCGAGCAGGCGATCAACGAGGTCGTGCCCCAGAAGTACGTCGAGGCGCTCCAGTCCCACGACCTCCAGCCGCTCGCGCAGCCGGACATCGAGGTCACCCGGATGGACGACAACGAGACCCTGGAGTTCACCGCCGAGGTCGACGTCCGTCCCGAGATCACGGTGCCCGACTACTCCGGCCTGACCGCCGAGGTCGAGGACACCGAGGTGTCCGACGAGGACGTGCAGACCCAGATCGAGGCGCTCCGTGAGCGCTTCGGGAGCCTCGCAGACGTCGAGCGTCCGGCCGCCGACGGCGACTTCGTCGTGATCGACCTCGTCGCCACCAAGGACGGCGAGCCGGTCGAGGGCGCAGAGGTCAGTGGCATGTCCTACCGCGTCGGCCGCGGCGGCATGCTCGAGGGCCTCGACGAGGCTCTGACCGGCATGAGCGCCGGCGACGAGACGACGTTCACCTCGCAGCTGGTGGGCGGCGACCTGGTCGGCGAGGACGTCGAGGTCCGCGTGATGGTGTCCCAGGTCCAGGCCCAGGAGCTCCCGGAGTTCGACGACGAGTTCGCCCAGCTCGCCTCGGAGTTCGACACCGCCGACGAGCTCACCGACGACGTGCGCAGCCGGCTCGGCAACGGCAAGCGTCTCGAGCAGGCCTCCGCCGCGCGCGACGCCGTCCTCGAGAAGCTGCTCGACCTCGTCGAGGTGCCCCTGCCTGAGGGCATGGTCACCGACGAGCTCAACCAGCGTCGTGAGTCGATCGAGCAGCAGCTGGCCTACGCCGGGCTGACGCTCGACAAGTACCTCGAGGACGAGGGCCAGACCCAGGAGGAGTTCGAGGCCGACCTCGAGCGCCGCGTCCGTGACTCCGTGGCCGCGCAGTTCGTGCTCGACGAGGTCGCCAACTCGATGGAGCTCGGCGTCGACCAGAACGAGCTGACCCAGCACATGGTGATGCGGGCCCAGCAGTCGGGTCAGGACCCGCAGGAGTTCGCCAACCACATGTTCGAGCACAACCACGTGCCCGAGCTGGTCGCGGAGATCCGCCGGGGCAAGGCCCTGGCCCAGATCGTCGAGGGCGCCACCGTCACCGACGCGTCCGGGCACGTCATCGACCTGAAGAACCTGCGTCCCGACGGCACCCTCGGCGACCCCGCCGAGGCCACCGAGGCCACTCAGGCCACCGAGGCCACTGAGGCCGCCGACGAGGAGTCGGCCCCGAGCTCCGACGCCGAGACCGACGAGGCCTGACCTTCCCGCGCTGCCCGGGTCGTCCGCCCCACAGGAGCCCCTAGTGGCCGCTCAGGCGGACGACCCAGGTGCCTGGAGGGGTCGGCGGCGGGGGTGCTTGACCGGGGGTGGTGGGTCGCGGACGATCGCGGCATGACCGTCGCTGCGGGACCCCGCCTGTTCGACGCGGCCGCGCTGCTCGCCGAGGTCGCCGACGAGGTGGTCGTGCGCACGGTGCGCGACACGCACGACGCGTGGGCCGAGCGCGCCCACCGGGTCGTCAGAGCCTCCACCGGCAGCGAGTCGCGCGTTCCCGAGCAGGTCCACCGCGGCATCGCGTCGGGCGTGTACGGCGGGCTGGGCGTCGGCTTCCGGGCGCTCGCGGCCGGTCTCGGCGCCCTGGCGGACCTCGGGGTCGGACCCGCCCTCGAGGACACCGAGCCCGGTCGCGTGGCCAACGCCGCGGTGAACGGGATCATCGGCGACCGCCTGGCGCGCGAGCGACCGCGGCTGGCCGTGCCTCTCGCCGTACGGCGCGACGGGCGCGACGTGCCGCTCCACAGCGACGCCCTCCGGTCGGCCTACCCGGAGGCCACCGGGCGCGTGGTCGTCCTCCTGCACGGGCTGTCGGAGAGCGAGTCGTCGTTCGACCGGCACCGCGACGTCGTCGGCACGACCTACGCCGAGACGCTCTCGGCCCTGGGCTGGACCCCGGTCCTCCTCCGCGCGAACACGGGGCTCCCGCTGCGGGTGAACGGCGTCGCCCTGTCCAGCCTCCTGCAGCAGCTGACGGAGGCCTGGCCCGTGCCGGTCGACCGGCTGGCGCTGGTCGGTCACTCCATGGGCGGCCTCATCGCCCGCGCCGCGTGCGCGGTGAGGAGCGAGGAGAGCCGTCCGTGGCACGACGCGGTCACCGACGTCGTCACGCTCGGCACGCCGCACCTCGGTGCCCCGCTCGCGAGCGGGGTCGGCTCCGGTGCGCGCGCCCTCACGCGGCTTCCCGAGACGGCCGCCTTCGGGCGGATCCTCGACCAGCGCTCCGCCGGAGTCCTCGACCTCGTCGAGGGCCTGGACGACGACGTGCCGCCCCTGCCGCACGCGCGCTACCACCTGGTCTCGGCGACGCTCACCCGTTCGCCGCGCCATCCGGTGGGGCGCTTCCTGGGTGACCTCTTCGTCCGCCAACCCTCGGCGTACGGGCGCTCGCCTCGGCGGCACGGGCTGTTCCCCGGTGCCGACGAGCTCCATCTGCCCCGCACCGGTCACTTCGACCTGCTCAACCATCCTCGCGTCCACGCAGCCCTGCGCGATTGGCTGGCCTGAGCAAATCCGCTGTCGGCGAACAGGGGCCGAGGACGCGTGGAAGCGTCGGCCGTTACGGCTATGGTCGCAGACGTGAACGACTACTCGCCCACACCGCTCTCCCCGCAGATGAACGGCGGAGCCGGCTACGGCCTCGACGACCACATCTACCAGCGGCTGCTCAAGGAGCGCATCATCTTCCTCGGCTCCGAGGTCCGCGACCAGAACGCCAACGCCATCTGCGCGCAGCTGCTGCTGCTCTCCGCGGAGGACCCGGACGCCGACATCTTCCTCCACATCAACAGCCCCGGCGGCTCCGTCGATGCGGGCATGGCGATCTACGACACCATGCACTACATCGCCAACGACGTGGCGACGGTCGGGATGGGGCTCGCGGCGTCGATGGGCCAGTTCCTGCTCTGCGCCGGCGCGCCGGGCAAGCGCTACGCGCTGCCCCACGCGCGGATCATGATGCACCAGCCCAGTGGCGGCATCGGTGGCTCGGCGTCCGACATCAAGATCCAGGCCGAGCAGAGCCTGCTGCTGAAGAAGCAGCTCACCGAGCTCCAGTCCCAACACACCGGCCAGTCGATCGAGCAGATCGAGCTCGACTCCGACCGCGACCGCTGGTTCACCCCCCAGCAGGCGCTGGAGTACGGCTTCATCGACAAGGTGATCACCCAGGCCAGCGAGGCCGCCGACGAGGGCCGCCCGGCCCGACAGTGAGGACGCACCCGTGAACTACTACATCCCCCAGTGGGAGGAGCGGACCTCCTACGGCTTCCGCAGGATCGACCCCTACGGCAAGCTCTTCGAGGACCGCATCATCTTCCTCGGTACGCCGATCTCCGACGACGTAGCGAACGCCGTGATGGCCCAGCTGCTGTGCCTGGAGTCGATGAACCCCGACCAGGACGTCCAGATCTACATCAACAGCCCCGGCGGCTCGTTCACGGCGCTGACCGCGATCTACGACACGATGCAGTTCATCAAGCCCGACATCCAGACGGTCTGCCTCGGCCAGGCGGCCTCGGCCGCGGCCGTGCTGCTCGCCGCCGGCACCCCGGGCAAGCGCCTGGCGCTGCCCAACAGCCGGATCCTGATCCACCAGCCCTACACCGAGGGCACCGGTGGCCAGATCTCCGACCTGGAGATCCAGGCCAACGAGATCATCCGGATGCGCGAGCTGCTCGAGAAGATGATCGCGGACGCCAGCGGCAAGGACCAGGCCGACGTCAGCCGTGACATCGAGCGGGACAAGATCCTGACCGCCGAGCAGGCCGTCGCGTACGGTCTGGTCGACGCGATCCTCGACTCCCGCAAGGCCACACCCGTCCTCGCTTGACCCATCCGCCAGGCATCCGGTCCCACGTCCGGAGGTCTGGCAAAGATCCGTGTGGGAGTCGCCTCAAATCGGTGCCGAGGCGGTACCGTCGAGTGGCTCTCCCCGACAGCAGCACCGCACCAGCGACAACGCACCGGCGCCAGCCGGGCCGAACCGGAGGTTGACCGCCCGTGGCACGTATCGGTGACGGAGGCGATCTGCTGAAGTGCTCCTTCTGCGGGAAGAGCCAGAAGCAGGTCAAGAAGCTGATCGCCGGTCCGGGCGTCTACATCTGCGACGAGTGCATCGACCTCTGCAACGAGATCATCGAGGAGGAGCTCAGCGAGGGCACCGAGGTCAGCCTCGACGAGCTGCCCAAGCCGCGCGAGATCTTCGAGTTCCTCAACTCCTACGTGATCGGCCAGGAGCAGGCCAAGAAGTCGCTCGCGGTGGCGGTCTACAACCACTACAAGCGGGTCCAGGCCGGCCTGCGCCCCACGTCGGCCAAGCACTCCAAGGAGGAGACGGTCGAGGTCGCCAAGTCCAACATCCTGGTGATCGGCCCGACCGGGTGCGGCAAGACCTACCTGGCCCAGACGCTGGCCCGGATGCTCAACGTCCCGTTCGCGATCGCCGACGCCACCGCCCTCACCGAGGCCGGCTACGTCGGTGAGGACGTCGAGAACATCCTCCTCAAGCTCATCCAGGCGGCCGACTACGACGTCAAGAAGGCCGAGACCGGGATCATCTACATCGACGAGATCGACAAGGTGGCCCGCAAGGCGGAGAACCCCTCGATCACCCGCGACGTCTCCGGCGAGGGCGTCCAGCAGGCGCTGCTCAAGATCATCGAGGGCACGACGGCCTCCGTGCCGCCGCAGGGGGGACGCAAGCACCCCCACCAGGAGTTCATCCAGATCGACACCACCAACATCCTCTTCATCGTCGGTGGTGCGTTCGCCGGGCTCGAGCACATCGTCGAGCAGCGGGTCGGCAAGAAGACCCTCGGCTTCACCGCCGAGGTGCGGGGCCAGGTCGAGCGCGACGCCGAGGACCTCCTCGGCCAGGTCCGTCCCGAGGACCTCACCAAGTTCGGCCTGATCCCCGAGTTCATCGGCCGGCTCCCGCTCATCGCCAGCGTCAACAAGCTCGACCGCGCGGCCCTGGTGCAGATCCTCACCGAGCCCCGCAACGCGCTCGTCAAGCAGTACCAGAAGCTCTTCGAGCTCGACGAGGTCCAGCTCGAGTTCACCGCCGACGCCATCGACTCGATCGCCGACCGCGCGATGGAGCGCGGCACCGGTGCCCGCGGACTGCGCGCGATCATCGAGGAGGTCCTCCTCCACGTGATGTACGACGTGCCGTCGCGCGGCGACATCGGCAAGGTCATCGTGACCGCCGAGGTGGTCAACGACGGTGTCGCGCCGACCCTGGTGCCGCGTGAGTCCGAGGCCAAGAAGAAGAAGTCCGCCTGAGGCACGCCTCGCGTCGCGACCCGTGGCCCGTTCGTCCGGGTCGACCCGACCTGCGCTAGTCCTTTGTCGTCATTTTCGACCGTGATCCCGCACGACGCCTCTGCGCCCGGGACAATGAGCGCGCACGTCTTCGGTCCTGAGGGGGGACACGTCCGTGAGGACCGATCGCAGGGCTCCGTTGGCGGCGTTCATCGTCGTCGCGATCGTCGCTGTCATCTTGCTGGTGACCTCGGTCCGCAGCCATGCCGAGCCGGGCATGGCCCCGCCGGTCCACCATGCCGTGGGGACCGCACGCTGAGGCGCGTGGCTCAGGCCTCGGGGGCGACCGTCGCCGAGACGGTCAGCTCGGCACCGTCGCCGACCACGTAGGTGGGTGAGGCGGTGATCCGGCCGGCGCGCACCAGGTCGTCCTCGGCCAGGCGCACGGCATCGAGCACCGCCTGCGGACCGCTGAACTCCACGGCCGAGAGCTCGTGACGCATCCCGACCTTGGCCTGTGACTTGGCCCCGCGGAGCCCACGCAGCGCCCCGGCCACCGCATCGAGAACGGCCGGGTCGCCGTCGTGGGAGCCGAGCTCGCGGCTCTCGGGCCAGTGGGCGCGGTGGATGGAGCCCGTCTGCCACCACGACCAGACCTCCTCGGTCACGAACGGCATGAACGGTGCGAGGAGCCGTAGCTGCACGTGGAGCGCCAGCGCGAGCGCTGCCCGCGCGGACGTGGTCGCAGGCCCGCCCGACTCGTCGTACGCACGCTCCTTGACCAGCTCGAGGTAGTCGTCGCAGAACTCCCAGAAGAACTTCTCGGTCGCCTCCAGGGCGGTCGTGTAGTCGTAGGCGTCGAACGCGCTGGTCGCCCGGTCGACGACCACGGCCAGCCGGGCGAGCAGGGCCCGGTCGACGGACTCGGTCACCGCGGCGACGTCCGGTGTCGTTGCACCGACGTTGCCGAGGACGAACTTCGAGGCGTTGAGCACCTTCATCGCCAGCCGGCGGCCGACCTTCATCTGCGACTCGTCGAACGGCGAGTCGAGGCCCGGACGGCCGATCGCCGCGCGCCACCGTACGGCGTCGGCGCCGTACTTCTCCAGGATGTCGGTGGGGACGACGACGTTGCCCTTCGACTTCGACATCTTCTTGCGGTCGGGGTCGACGATGAAGCCCGAGATCAGGGCGTGCGACCACGGCACGGTGTGGTTCTCGTAGTGGGCTCGGACCACCCGCGAGAAGAGCCACGTCCGGATGATGTCGTGCGCATGGGTGCACAGGTCGTAGGGGAACACCCGCTGCCACAGGTCGTCGTCGCGCTCCCAGCCGCCCGCGATGTGGGGGGTCAGCGACGACGTGGCCCAGGTGTCCATGACGTCGGGGTCGCCGACGAAGCCGTGGGGCTTGCCGCGCTGGTCCTCGTCGTAGCCCTGGGGAGCCTGCGTCGACGGGTCCACCGGCAGCTCGGCGGCGCTCGGGAGTAGCGGGTGGTCGTAGTCGGCCTCGCCGTCACCGTCGAGCGGGTACCAGACCGGGAACGGGATGCCGAAGAAGCGCTGCCGCGAGATCAGCCAGTCGCCGTTGAGCCCGTTGACCCAGTTGTCGTAGCGGTGGTGCATGTGGGCCGGGATCCACTCGATCTCGGCACCGCGGGCGACCATCTCGGCACGCAGCGCGGCATCGCGGCCGCCGTTGCGGATGTACCACTGGCGGGTCGAGACGATCTCGAGCGGCTTGTCGCCCTTCTCGTAGAAGTTCGCCATCCGCGTCGTCGGCGTGGGCTCGCCGACGAGGTCGCCGGACTCGCGCAGGAGCGCGACGATCGCCTCCCGCGCGGAGAAGGTCGTCTTGCCGGCGAGCTCGCCGTAGGTCGTGGCGGCGTCACCGGTCAGCCAGTCCGGGGTGTCGCGGAGCAGCCGCCCGTCGCGGCCGATCACCGTGCGCACCGGGAGCTGGAGCTCGCGCCACCACTGGACGTCGGTGAGGTCACCGAACGTGCAGCACATCGCGATGCCGGCGCCCTTGTCGGGCTCGGCCAGGTGGTGGGCGAGGACCGGGATCTCGACGCCGAAGATCGGTGAGGTGACGGTCGTCCCGAACAGGGACTGGTAGCGCTCGTCGTCGGGGTGGGCGATCAGGGCGACGCAGGCGGCGATGAGCTCGGGCCGCGTGGTCTCGATGTAGACGGGCTCGCCGCTGGTCGAGCCGTCTCCGTTGGTCGGGCCGTCTCCGTTGGTCGGGCCGTCTCCGTTGGTCGAGCCGTCTCCGCTGGTCGAGCCGTCTCCGCTGGTCGAGCCGTCTCCGCTGGTCGAGCCGTCTCCGTTGGTCGAGCCTGTCGAGACCCGGTGGAAGGCGACGCGGTGGTAGTGCCCGGGGTACTCGCGCGCCTCGAGCTCGGCCTGCGCGACGGCGGTCTGGAAGGTGACGTCCCACAGCGCCGGGGCGTCGGCGAGATAGGCCTCACCGCGGGCGAAGTTGCGCAGGAACGCCAGCTGGCTGACGTGCTGCGAGTCGGGACCGACGGTGGTGTAGGTCTGCGACCAGTCGACCGAGAGGCCGAGCGTGTGCCACAGCTTCTCGAAGACCTTCTCGTCCTCCTGCACCAGCTGCTCGCACAGGGCGATGAAGTTGGGGCGGTCGACCGACACCTGCCGCTTCGGGTCGGGGTTCTCGGGCGGGGTGAAGTCGGGGTCGTGGGGGAGCGACGGGTCGCACCGCACGCCGAAGTAGTTCTGGACGCGGCGCTCGGTGGGCAGGCCGTTGTCGTCCCAGCCCATCGGGTAGAAGACCTCCTTGCCGCGCATCCGCTGGTAGCGGGCGACGAGGTCGGTGTGGCTGTAGGAGTAGACGTGGCCGACGTGCAGGCTGCCGCTCACGGTCGGCGGCGGGGTGTCGATCGCGTAGATCTCGGCCCGCGACTTCGTCCGGTCGAAGCGATAGGTGCCGTCGGCCTCCCAGCGCTGCGACCAGGTGTCCTCCAGACCCTCCAGCGCAGGCTTGTCCGGTACGACGACGGCCGGCTGCTGCGGCGTCGTACGGGACGGGTGCGTCTGGGTGTCGGTCATGGGCCGAAGTCTATGGACCGACGGTCTCCGGCCGAAAACCAGTTCTCGTGGTGAGGCCTCCCGGAGACCACGGACCAGCGGGGAATGGAGTGGTCGCCTCGGTCGACACCGCCTAGCGTCGGCTCATGGAGCTGCGCTTCTTCGATGACCCGGCCGCCTTCCTCGACGTCGCGGGCGAGACCCTGGCCGCGCAGCCGGTCCTGAGCACCGTGATCGCGGGCATCGCGGAGCGGGTGCGGTCACAGCGCGAGGCGGGCATCGCCTGGCCGGACGGCGTGCCGTGCTGGTTCGCCGTGGCTCTCGACGGCGACGAGATCGCCGGGACGGCGATGCGGACCGCGCCCTTCGGTGACCACCCGGCGTACCTCATGCCGATGCCCGAGGAGGCAGTCCATCTCCTCGCCCGCACGCTGCTCGACCGCGGCGAGCCGGTCCTCGGGGCCAACGGCGCCCTGCCCGCGGTCCGGACCTTCTGCGAGGACATGGCGGCGGCGACCGGCAGGCAGGCGCGGGTCGCACAGCACACCCGCCTGTTCGAGCTCGGCGACCTGGTCGAGCCTCGCCCGACCACCGGTCACCTGCGTCCCGCCACGCCGGACGAGCAGCCGCTGGTGACCTCCTGGTACGACGCGTTCATGGCCGATGCGGACGAGCAGGCCGGCCGCGAGCCGGGGGAATCGCCGCACGAGTCGCCCACCGACGAGGAGATGCGCCGACGGATCGACAGCGGCCGCATCTTCGTCTGGGTCGACGACGACCGGCCGGTCAACGTGACCGCCGCGAGCGCTCCGGCGTACGGCGTCTCCCGGATCGGGCCGGTCTACACCCCGCGGGAGCGGCGGGGACGGGGGTACGCCAGCGCCGCGGTGTACGGCGTCTCGGCGCTGCTGCGCGAGGCCGGCGAGCGGCCGTGCCTGTTCACCGACCAGGCCAACCCGACGTCCAACAAGATCTACGAGGCGATCGGCTACCGGCCGCTCGTCGACATGGCGAATCTTCGCGTCGAGTGAGGGGCTCAGGCGAGGCTCGCCACTCCCGTCCGCTGGTCGGGCTCGATGTGGTGCCGACGTACCAGCAGGACCACCGCCAGGACGGGGTAGACGAGGATGGCGGCGAGGGCGCCCGGGTAGAGCTCCTGGTCGGCAGCGATCGCGGTGCCCGACAGCAACGAGAAGTCAAAGAAGCCGTGGATGACGGAGTTCGCGACGTTGCCCCTGGTGCGCCGGCGGACCAGGTAGAAGAAGTAGCCGGCCAGGCTGACCACGATCGCCTGCGGGACGGCCCGCACGCCGTGCCCGATGGCGTTGGACAGATGGACGGCACCGAAGATGACACTCGACCACAGGGCGACCTGCCCCTCTCGCAGGGCGTGGTCTCGCAGCATGGTGACCCCGAGGCCGCGGAACATCCCCTCCTCGCCCCACCCGACGAGCTGGGTCCCGACCACCAGGGCGAGCGCGTAGCCGACGCCCTTGTCGGCCAGGCCGGCGTAGTCGATGGCGAGCAGGATCCCGACCACGAAGACGATCGGGACGACCGCGACCCAGGCACGGACGGGCCGGTCGTCGTGGAGCACGGGGCGCCACCAGCGAAGCCAGGTCACCACCGCGTACGTGAACAGCAGGGCCAGCCCGAGCGGGACCCACATGCCCACGATGACGTTTCTCGTCGAGTGGAAGTCGTCGGCACCATCCAGCACCGTGTGCTGCAGGAGCAGCCCCGAGCCCTGGATGATCGCGAGGTAGACCACGACGATCACAGCGAATCCGGTGTAGGACAGCGATCGACGATCCGGTGTGGACCGTCCCCCGAGGGCGACCATGTCGCGAGAGTATCGGCCCGTCTCTCTAGACTCGGGTCGACATGTCCGACACACCTCAGCAGGCCCGCCCCGCCGAGACCTTCGCCGAGGCCGAGGACGCCCTGCTCTCGCGCTGGCCGGAGACGCGTCTCGAGCCCTCCCTCGACCGGATCCGCGCCTTCACCGAGCTGCTCGGCGACCCGCAGCGCTCCTATCCGGTGATCCACCTGACCGGTACCAACGGCAAGACGTCGACCAGCCGGATGATCGACACGCTGTTGCGCGCCCTCGACCTGCGCACGGGTCGCTTCACCAGTCCCCACCTCGAGCGGATGAACGAGCGGATCTGCATCGACGGCGAGCCGCTGACCGACGAGGAGTTCGTGCGCGCGTTCAACGACATCGCGCCCTACACCCACCTGGTCGACGCGTCCCAGCCTCACCCGCTGAGCTTCTTCGAGACGGTCGTGGCCATGGCGTACTCCGCGTTCGCCGACGCCCCCGTCGACGTCGCCGTGGTCGAGGTCGGGATGGGCGGCACGTGGGACGCGACCAACGTCGCCGACGCACAGGTCGCCGTCGTCACCCCGATCGGCATCGACCATGCGGCCTACCTGGGCGACTCTCCGGAGGAGATCGCCGTGGAGAAGGCGGGGATCATCAAGCCGGGTGCGACCGCCGTGCTCGCCGAGCAGCGGCCCGGGCCGGCCGAGGTCCTGCTCCGCCGGTGTGCGGAGGTCGGGGTGACGCCCGTCCGCGAGGGACTGGAGTTCAGTGTGGTGTCGCGGCTGCCGGCCGTCGGCGGCCAGATGCTGTCGCTGCAGGGGCTCCGCGCGCGCTACGACGACGTGTTCCTGCCGCTCTACGGCGCGCACCAGGCCCAGAACGCCGCGGTGGCCCTGGCCGCCGTCGAGTCGTTCCTCGGTGACGATCCGCTGGGGGACGACCTGGTGCGCGAGGCGTTCGCCAGGGCGACGTCGCCCGGCCGCCTGGAGATCATCCGGCGGAGCCCGATGATCCTGCTCGACGCCGCCCACAACCCGCACGGGGCGGAGGCAGCGGCTGCGGCGCTCGAGGACTCCTTCGCCTTCTCCCCGTTGATCGGGGTCGTCGGGGTGATGACCGACAAGGACGTCGAGGGTGTGCTCGCCGCCCTCGAGCCGCACCTCGCCCACGTCGTGTGCACCCAGAACAGCACCGAGCGAGCCATGCCGGCCGCCGACCTCGCCGTCGTCGCGCGCGAGGTCTTCGGCCCCGACCGCGTCAGCGTCGCCCCTCGTCTCGCCGACGCCATCGACGAGGGCACGGCGCTCGCCGAGGCCGGCGAGGCGCTGGGCTCGTCCATCGGCTCGGGCGCGGTGCTCGTCACCGGGTCCGTGATCACGGTGGGCGAGGCCCGGACCCTGCTCCGCCGGCGGGGGAGCGGCTCGTGAGCGACGAGCAGCAGCGCTCCCCGAAGCGCGGGATGTGCGCCGCGATCCTGTCGCTCGAGGCGGTCGTCCTGGGGCTGACCACACCGGTCATGATCAACCTCGCCCACGTCCCGTGGCAGACGGCCGTCTGGATCGGGCTCGGCCTGTGTGTGGCCTGCCTGCTCCTGGCCGGGCTGCTGCGGTGGGAGGCGGCGTACCTGGTCGGATGGCTGATCCAGATCGCCGCGATCGGGCTCGGGTTCGTGGTGCCGATGATGTTCGTCCTCGGGACGATCTTCGCGGTGCTGTGGGGCACGGCGTACTTCCTGGGTCGCAAGATCGAGCGGGAGCGGGCCGAGGCGTACGCCGCCTACGCGGCCGAGCACTCCGCCTGAGGAGACCTCGGCTCAGGCGAGGCCGTCGACGATCGCGGCGAGCGCGCGGTCCAGCTCGTCGTCGGTGCAGCCTCCGAAACCGATGATCAGGCCGGTCAGGCGCGCGGTGCGGCAGTAGTCGCTGAGCAGCGGCACCTCGAACCCGGCTGCACGCGCCGACCGGTGAGCGCGCAGCGCGAGGGCCTGGGGCAGGGGCACGGTCGCATACATCCCGGCGACGGGCAGGATCGGCTCGGCGTGGGGCCGCAGGGCATCGGTGACCCGGGCGGCCCGTGCGGCGTAGGCGCGACGGGCGGAGCGCACGACCTGGTCGACGTAGCCGTCGCGCAGCAGCGAGAGGAACGCGCGCTGCACCGGCCAGGCCGCGACGTCGTGGGTCACCGCCCGGCGCGCCAGGATCGACCGGTGGAGGGCGGCCGGCGCGACGAGCCAGCCCAGACGCATGCTCGGCGCCACGGTCTTGCTGGTCGTGCCCACGTAGGCCACCCGTTCCCGGTCGAGCGCCGCCAGCGCGGGCACCGGCGCCACGTCGTAGCGGAACTCCGAGTCGTAGTCGTCCTCGATCACCACGGCCCCGGCCCGGGCGGCGGCGTCGATGAGGGACAGCCGGGCGGAGCCGGGCATGACCGGGCCGAGCGGGTGCTGGTGGGCGGGCGTGACGTAGGCGGCGACGGTCCCGGCCAGATCGGTGACGGGCTCGGCCGCCGGGAGGTCGCGGATCGTCCGGCCGGCAGCCCGGATCGCCTCGGCCGCCGCGCGGTAGCCGGGGTCCTCGTGGGCTATGTCGCCGGGAGGGAGCGCGGCGAGGAGCTGGTTGAGGCCGCCGATCGTGCCGGTGGTCACCAGGATCTCGTCCGGGTCGCAGAGCAACCCGCGCGTCCGCCCCAGGTGCGTGGAGAGCTCGGTCCGCAGGTCGCGCAGGCCGGCCGGGTCGTCGTACGACGCCGGCGCGGGTGCCGCGGAGACGTCGCGCCAGGCGCGGCGCCAGGCCGCCTGGTGTCGCGGGTCGATCCACGGGGTGCCCGTGTCGAGCCGGACGAGCGCCGGCTCGGCCGGCTGGGGGTGCACGGGGCGGTGTCTGCGTCGGGGGAGCGCACCGGCCGCGACGAAGGTGCCGGACCCGTGGCGCCCCTCGATCCAGCCTTCGGCGGCGAGCTGGTCGTACGCCTGCTCGGTCACGGCCCGTGAGACCCCGAGGTCGCGGGCGAGGGCCCGGGTGCTCGGCAGGCGGCCGGCCACGGGAAGCATGCCGGCCAGGACCCGGTCGCGGATCTGTCCGGCCACCTGGCCGCTCAGGGACGTGTCTGCGGCGCGGTCGAGGTCGAGCGCGAGGGTCAGGGGGCGCGGCATGAGAAGTGTCCTGTCCGAGTGGCCAGCAAGTGGCCCGTGCTCACAGGCCACTTCTCGGACAGGCTAGTCGCATGAGCCTCTCGCCCAGTCACCGTACGACGATCACCCGCCACCGCGAGCGCGGCAGCGACGACCGGGCAGACCTGTTCGCCGTGCTCGACGAGGCACTGGTCTGTCACGTCGGGCTGGTCCGCGACGGAGCGCCGGTGGTGCTCCCGTCCATCTTCGCCGTCGACCCCGACGGGCCGGACGAGGGCGGCACGCTCTACCTGCACGGCTCGGTGGCCGCGCCGTGGCTGCGCCAGTCTCCTGGCGCGACGCTGTGTGCCACGTTCACGCTGGTCGACGGCGCGGTCATCGCGCGGGCCGCGTTCAGCCACTCGATGAACTACCGGTCGGCTGTCGTGATGGGAGCGGGGCGGCTCGTCGACGACGAGTCCGAGCGGGTCCACGCCCTCGACCTGATGGTCGACCACGTGGTGCCCGGTCGATCGGCGACGCTGCGCCCCCACACGCGCAAGGAGCTCGCGGCGACCGTCGTGATCGCCGTACCTCTCTCCGAGGCGTCGGTGAAGACGCGCGCCGGCGGCCCCGCCGACGAGGCCGACGACGTCGCGTCCGGCGTCTGGGCGGGCGTCGTGCCGCTGACGGTCACCGCCGGCATGATCGAGCCCGATCGTGAGGGGCCGGTGCCCGACGACGTGCTGCGTCGGGTCGCCGGGTGGGGAGGCGCGTCGAGCGCTCGATAGGGTGCGGCCCATGGAACGCTCCCTCGTCCTGGTCAAGCCCGACGGCGTCGGCAGGGGTCTCACCGGCGAGGTGATCCGACGCATCGAGGCGAAGGGCTACCGCCTGGTCAGCCTCGAGCTGCGCGAGGCGAACCGCGACCTCCTGGACGCCCACTACGCCGAGCACCGGGGCAAGCCCTTCTTCGAGCCGCTCGTGGAGTTCATGCTGTCCGGCCCGGTCGTGGCGATGGTCGTCGAGGGGCAGCGGTGCATCGAGGGCTTCCGGTCGCTCGCCGGTGCGACGGACCCGACGGTGGCGGCCCCGGGCACCATCCGCGGAGACCTCGGGCGCGACTGGGGTCTTGCCGTCCAGCAGAACCTCGTGCACGGCTCCGACTCCCCGGAGTCCGCCGAGCGCGAGATCGCCATCTGGTTTCGACGCCCCGCGGAGTGAGCCTGCGAACTCCGCGATGCGGGCGGGAGGTCGAGGAGCGTCGGCTGAGGCCCGAGGAACGAGGGACTCAGTGACGCGTCTCGAGACCCGGTGACGGTGCCCGGTCGGCGCCGCCCGGGTGGCGGTGACTCTGCCACCGAACTGACCAGCGGAACGGTGGCTGGCTCACCGCGCGGCCGTGACCTCGGGGTGGCGGTGACTCTGCCACCGAACTGACCAGCGGAACGGTGGCTGGCTCACCGCGCGGCCGTGACCTCGGGGTGGCGGTGACTCTGCCACCGAACTGACCAGCGGAACGGTGGCTGGCGCACCGCCACGATCGGGACCACGACGACGGCGCCTAGCGTCATGACCGTGGTCCCGACCGGTGGGTGCGTCCTAGGCGTGGAACGTGCCGAGGAACTGTCCCAGTGAGGGACGGCCCAGGTGGCCGGCCTCCTGCATGATGCCGGGGGTCTCGGGGTCCGTGGCGAACGCCGTCCACCCCTGCTCGTCCCAGTCGAAGACCGCCCAGACGCGGTCCTCCTCGATCGGGTCGCGGTAGACGATGGCGCCCTTGGACCCGTGCGACCCCCGCTTGTCGGCCCCCGCCGTGCCGAACACGTCCAGGAAGTGGTCGAGGTCCTTGACCTGCGTCGTTGCCAGGATCATCGCTGTCTCCTTCTCTCGCGGGGTTCGAACCCGATCCCCGGATCTCCCAGCGCTGGTCGGCTGGATCGAGGGAATCGTGCGCCCGGAGCAGGCTGCGGCACATGAGGAGATCTCCTCATTCCGGGACCCCATCTGCGTACGCCCGGTTCAGCCCTGCGCCGGCTCGACCAGCCCGTGCTCCATCGCCCAGCGGGTGGCGGCCGCCCGATTGGTGACGCCCAGCTTGGTGTAGATGTGCTGGATGTGGTTGTCGGCGGTCTTCGCCGAGATGAACAGCCGTTCGGAGATCTCGCGGGTGGTCACGCCCTCGGCGACCAGACCGAGAACCTGCGTCTCGCGCGCGGTCAGGCCGTCCGGACCTCCGTGGCGGGCCGCCGCCGCCAGAGCCGTGCGGGCGAGATCGATCTGGTGGACGGCGTACACCGCGGCCTCTGCCAGGTCCAGCGCGGCCCCGGTGGCCGCCCACCGGGTGGTCGTCTCCTCTCCGTGGGCGGCACGCAGCCGCTCGCCGAGCCCCGACAACGACGGGACGTGCTGAAAACTGGCCGGCTGCTGCGCCATCGCGCCGAGCAGCGTGCCGGCGGCCGCGGGTCGTCCCACCCGCTCGAACAGGGCGGGCAGGCTGGCGAGGGTGATCGTGAGCTGGCTGACCGCTCCGGCGCGCAGGAAAGTGCCGATCGAGGTGTCGAAGAGGGTCAGCGCGGTCTCGAGCTGCCCGTCGGAGGTGTGGAGGAGCGCGGCGTCGCGGGCCAGGAACCCCAGGAAGAAGCGCACGTCGTGCTCCTCGAGGTACGCCATGCCTTCGTCCCAGGTCTCGAGCGCGCGCTGCGGCTCCACGCCCGACAGCGCGAGGCCGACGATCCACGTCGTGTAGGTGACCCAGTACGGGTTGCCGAGCTCGTACGCCGCCTCGAGCGCCGCCCCGGTCAGCGCGAGCGCCTCGTCGACCCGTCCCGCCGACTGCAGACCGTCGACGTGGGCCGCGATCGCGAACGCGCGGCTCGACCCTGGCAGCGCCGCGACCCCGCCGGTCAACTCGACATAGCGGGGCAGGTTCCCGCAGTAGACCTCGCCGAGGGCCTCGATGAACGTCGCGTAGCCGGGCTCGCACGACTCGTAGCGGGGGTCGGCCTCCAGCTCGGTGGCCCGGTGCGCATGCGCCTTGGCCGTCTCGGCCCGCCCGACGAAGCAGGCGTAGCCAGCCGCTGCGTACAGCCGCGGGAGGCGTCGTACGTCGGCGGCGGCGGCCTCGTCGAGCAACGCCTCGGCCCAGCCCGTGGTCTCGAACAGCTCGACCGAGAAGCCCATCAGCGCGGCGTGTGCCGCGACGTCGGTGGCCACGGTCAGCTCGCCCCGGCCCCTGGCCCAGCGGAAGGCTGACCGCAGGTTGGCCAGCTCCGCCTCCACCCAGTCCACCTGCGCTCGCCAGGCGGGCCCGTTCCACCGCTCCCACCGCGCGACGGCCTCACCGGCGAAGTGGGCGGCGTGCCGGTCGTGCACGGCCGACCGCTCGGCCTCGACCAGCTGGGCGCCGGCGAACGCCCGGATCGTCTCGAACAGGCTGTAGCGCGTACGGTCGGCGCCGTGGTGGGCGACCACCAGCGACTTGCGCACCAGGGCATCGAGGAGCCCCAGCACCCCGACCTCGTCGCTGGTGCCGGCGACGGCGCACAGAGCCTTCAGGTCGAAGCCGCCGGCGAAGGCCGAGGCGGTCCCCATCAGCGACCGCTCCTGGTCGTCGAGCAGGTCGAAGGACCACGCCACGGCGTGCTGCAGGGTCAGCTGTCGGGCGGGTCCGTACTCCGGACCGGTGAGCAGTCGGAACCGGTCGCCGAGACGGTCCCGGACCTCCGTCGCGCTCATCGCCGCCATCCGCGCCGCGGCCAGCTCGATGCCGAGCGGCAGGCCGTCGACGGTCTCGCAGATCTCCACGACGGCGTCCGCGGTGCGCTCGTCGTGGATCGCGAAGCCGGGGCGCACGGTGGTGGCGCGCTCCACGAACAAGGCCACCGCCTTGGACGTGACTCCTCCGTCGAGGGCCAGGGGCGACACCGGCACGAGCTCCTCGCCGGCGACCAGCAGGCGTTCGCGCGACGTGGCGATGACCCGCGGGGTCTCGGAGCGCCTGAGGACGTGCGTGATCGCCTCCGCCGTGGCCGCCAGGACGTGCTCGCAGTTGTCGATCACCAGGAGCAGGCGGCGGCCGGCCACTGCCTCGGCCACGGTCTCGATCACGGGGGTCGCGCCCTGTGGTGTGATGCCCAGGGCCTGGGCGAGCGCGTCCGGTACGGCGTCCGGGGCTCCCACCGGAGCCAGCTCGACCAGCCACACCCCGTCGGGGTACGCGTCGGCCAGCTCGGCCGCTGCGGCCAGGGCCAGGCGGGTCTTGCCGACGCCGCCGACCCCGCTCAAGGTCACCAGCTGGCGCGTACGGACGAGCTCGGCGATCGTCGAGAGCTCGTCGTCGCGCCCGACGAGGCTCGCGGGCGACCTCGGCAGGTTGCCGCGCCGGGCCTCCCGGTTCATGCCGGTCAGTCTGGCACCGACCCGCGGACGCCGTAGTCTGGGCGCGCTTCAGGACGGAGGTGCGAGATGGACGAGCTGACGCTGCTGGCAGCCGCAGAGCAGGCCTTGAGCAAGGTCGTCGCCGGGCTGGGCGCTGACGAGACCGAGGTGGTCAGCAACTGTCCGCCCTGGACGGTCCGTCGGCTGGCGAGCCATGCGCTCAAGAACCAGCTGTTCTGGGCCGGGCTCGTGACGGGACAGGAGCTGATGGCGCAGGAGGAGGCCATGGCCGCCGTACCGTACGACGACGACCTGGCGCCGATCGCGGGCGACGTCACCACGCACGTCCTGCAGCTGTGGCAGACCGACGGTGTCCTGGGTGCCCTGCACGACACGCCCTTCGGGGAGCTTCCCGGCTCCGTGGTGGTCAACTTCGCACTCGTCGACGCGGCAGCGCATGCCTGGGACCTCACCGCGAGCCTGGGCCGACCGCTGGAGTTCCCGGCCGAGTGGATCCCGGGGATGACGTCGGTCGTAGCCCTCACCTGCACCGAGCACGCCGTGGAGATCGGGCTGATCAAGCCGCCCGTCGACCCGCCCGCCGACGCCACGCCCACGCAGCGACTGATGGCCGCCGCGGGGCGGACGATCCCGGGCTGAGGCGCGGGTCCGGGGTGGCGGTGAGGGTGTCACCGAGCTGACCCGCAGAACGGTGCGGCTCACCGCCAGGGCGGGCGCAGCCTCTCGGGTCATGAAACCGCAGGTCACCCGGCGTGGCACCGCAGCCTGGGACCTCGCTGCTCCTAACCTGCGGGTGGGTCGGCATGAGCGTCGCGGACCCGCGGGGGCGCAGGCGTGTGCCCCGCTCTTCCCCGAGTACGACGCGAACCTGCGAGGGCACCCGCATGGCGAACAGCATCATCGGCCGTGACATGGCGGTCGATCTCGGCACCGCCAACACACTGGTCTACGTCCGCGGCCGCGGCATCCTGCTCGACGAGCCGAGCGTGGTCGCGCTCAACGACACCACCGGCGAGGTCCTCGCCGTGGGGCACGAGGCCAAGCGCATGATCGGCCGTACGCCCGACAACATCACCGCCCTGCGGCCCATGAAGGACGGCGTGATCGCCGACTTCGAGGCGACCGAGCAGATGCTGCGGTTCTTCATCCAGCAGGTCCACCGACGCCGCTACTTCACCAAGCCGCGGATGGTGATCTGCGTCCCCAGCGGCATCACGGCGGTCGAGCAGCGCGCGGTCAAGGAGGCCGGCTACCAGGCCGGCGCCCGCAAGGTCTACATCATCGAGGAGCCGATGGCTGCCGCCATCGGCGCCGGTCTTCCCGTGCACCAGGCCGCCGGCAACATGGTCGTCGACGTCGGCGGTGGCACCACCGAGGTCGCGGTGATCTCGCTCGGCGGCGTGGTCACCAGCCTCTCCATCCGCACCGCCGGCGACGACCTCGACGCGGCGATCGTGGCCTGGATGAAGAAGGAGCACAGCCTCATGCTCGGCGAGCGCACGGCCGAGGAGGTCAAGATGACGCTCGGCTCGGCGTTCCCGGCCCATCAGGAGCCCGAGGCCGAGATCCGTGGCCGCGACATGATCAGCGGTCTCCCTCGCTCGGTGGTGGTGTCCAGCGCCGAGGTGCGCCAGGCCCTCGAGGAACCGCTGCACGCGATCGTCGACGCCGTCCGCTCCACCCTCGACTCCACCCCGCCCGAGCTCGCCGGCGACATCATGGACCGCGGCATCGTGCTGACGGGCGGGGGCGCGCTGCTGCGCGGCCTCGACGAGCGGCTCCGCCACGAGACGGGCATGCCGGTCCACGTCGCCGAGGACCCGCTGTCGAGCGTCGCCCTGGGTGCCGGCAAGTGCGTCGAGGAGTTCGAAGCCCTCCAGCAGGTCCTCGTCTCGGAGCGTCGGCGGTACTGACATGGCCTCGCCCAGACGGCTCGTGCCCCGCCCGACCGGGGACCGCCCTGCCCGCGTCCCTCGCTTGCTGCGCGGCTACCGGCCCCTGCGGCCCGGGCACGACTCCTTCGACCAGCGGGCCGAACGCTCCCGCCTGCGCTCTCGGATGGTGGCCCTGGTCCTGGCGTGCCTGACGCTGATGACGCTCGACCACCATCCCGGCGCCCACTCACCGCTCGAGCCCGCGCGACGCGCCGTCGGGTCGGTCTTCGGGCCGGTCGAGTCGGCCACGTCGCAGGCGGTCGAGCCGGTCTCCGCGGTGGGCGACTGGTTCACGACCCGGAAGTCCATGCAGAACGACATCGCCAGTCTCGAGGCGCAGAACTCCCGGCTCCGGGCGCAGAACGCGACCGACGGCTACGCGCGCAACCAGCTCGCGGAGTTCCAGGGCCTCACCTCGGCCGCCGGGACCCTCGGGCGGGCGCTGGTGCCGGCCCACGTCGTCGCCTACGGGCCGGCTCAGGCGTTCTCGCGCACGGTCACCGTCGACGCCGGCTCCGACGCCGGCGTGCGGCCCGACCAGACCGTGCTCAACGACGACGGACTGGTCGGCCGCGTGCTGCGCGTGACGCCCACGACGGCGACGGTGCTGCTGATCGTCGACACCGAGTCGGTCGTCGGCGGCCGCGTCGGCAGCGACATGAAGGTCGGGTTCCTGCGGGGCCAGGGCGGCCTGGGCGACCACGGCAGCCTCGACCTCGAGCTGGTCGACCAGAGCGCCGCACCGACCAAGGGCGACACGATCGTCACCTGGGGCAGCCAGGGTGGGGCACCCTACGTCTCCGGCGTGCCGATCGGTCGGGTGACGGCCGTCTACGCCAGCCTTCGCGAGTCCTCGCAGCGCGCGGTGATCCAGCCGTTCGTCGACTTCGGGGCGCTCGACCTGGTCGGCATCGTGGTGCCGTCGGGCACCCGCAGCGACCGCGGCGTCATCGAGGCCGACGGGAGCCTGCAATGAGATCTGCTCGCGTGCTCGCGGCCGGCGGCCTGGTCCTGGTCGCGCTGGTGCTCCAGGTCGCGCTGTTCCCCCACCTCGCGTGGGAGGGCATCGTCCCCAACTTCTGCCTGCTCGTCGTCGTCGCGGCCGCCCTCGTGCGTGGCCCGGCCTTCGCCGCCACCCTCGGCTTCTTCGCCGGCCTGCTGCTCGACCTCGCCCCGCCGGCTGACCACGTCGCGGGCCGGTGGGCGCTTGCCCTCGTCGTCGTCGGCTGTGTCGCCGGTCTGATGCGCCAGGACACCCGCCCGACGGCGACCACGGTGGTCGCCACCGTCGCGGCCTCGTCGTTCATCGGTACGTCGGTCTACGCCCTGTCCGGCGTCGTGCTGGGTGATGCCGTCGCCGGGTCGGGAGACCTCGTCCGGATCATCGTGGTGTCCCTGCTGTGGGACGTGCTCCTGACCCCGTTCGTGGTTCCCGGCGTGATGCGGCTGCTCACCAGGCTGGAGCCGGCGAGCGCCCGATGAAGCCGTCGACCCCGCCGAACGCCAGCAGCGAGCGTTCCCGGCTGCGCCTCGTCGTGGTCCGGGTCCTCGTCTTCTCGCTCTTCGCGACGCTCTTCGCCCGGCTCTACTACCTCCAGGTGGTCTCGGGCGACGCCTATCACGCGGCGGCCGCGTCGCAGTCGCTGCGCGAGGTCGTGGTCCAGCCGCAGCGTGGCCTGATCGTCGACGACCAGGGCAGGCCGCTCGTCGCGAACCGCACGGCGTGGAGCGTGTCGGTCGACCGCACGCTGCTCGACCGGCTCTCCGTCCACGACCGCGCGGTGGTGCTCAGCCGCGTCGCGACCGCCGTGAACACACCGCTGCGCACGGTCAAGGACGCCCTGGTCACCTGCGGAGACCGGGGCAGCGTCCGGGGCCGCTGCTGGAACGGCTCGCCGTACCAACCGGTCCCGGTCGCGCTCGACGTCCGCCAGTCGGTGGCGCTACGGATCCTCGAGCAGCCGGAGGACTACCCCGCCGTCGTGGCCCAGCGGCAGAGCCTGCGTGCCTACCCCAGCCCCTACGGCGTCAACCTGGCCGACATCGTCGGGTACCTGAGCCCGATCACCGCCGGCGAGCTGGCCCATGCCCGCCGGCACCACGACACCTCGGTCAATGCCGCGAGCACCGTGGGCCGGGCGGGCGTCGAGCAGGAGTACGACCGCTACCTGCGCGGGCAGCCCGGCTACCAGCGGGTCGCCGTCGACTCGATGGGCCGGGTGCTCGGCAACGAGGGCCAGCTGCCCGGCCGACCCGGCGACACCCTGGTCACGTCCATCGACGCCAAGGTGCAGGCCACCACCGAGCGCGCGCTGGCCCATGCGATCCACACCGCGCGGGCGACGTACGACCCGGTGACCCACCGCAACTACCGGGCCGACTCCGGAGCGGCGATCGTCCTCCAGGCACGCACCGGCCGCGTCGTCGCCCTGGCCAGCCAGCCGACGTACAACCCGTCGGTGTGGGTCGGCGGGATCTCGAGCAAGCAGCTGGCGGCGCTCTACTCCAAGAAGTCCGGTGACCCGCTGCTCGCCCGGGCGCTGCAGGGACAGTTCGCCCCCGGCTCGACCTGGAAGCCGTTCATGACCGTCGGCGCGCTCAACCACGGCTTCACGCCGAACACCAGGCTCGACTGCTCCTCCGGCTTCCAGGTCGGCAACCGGCTCTTCCACAACTACGAGTCCGAGTCGCTCGGGATGATCGACTTCGCCAAGGCGCTGCAGTACTCCTGCGACACCTTCTTCTACCGGGTCGGCTACCACTTCTGGCAGAAGTACGGCTCTGACCCGACGAACGTCAACGCCCGCGACCCACTGGTCGACGAGGCGAAGGCCTTCGGATTCGGCCGCCCGACCGGCATCGACCTGCCGGGCGAGGCCGCCGGCCGGATCGCCGACCGGCACTGGAAGCTCGCCTACTGGAAGTCGATGAAGTCCTACTACTGCGGCATCGACCAGCACCCTCCGGCCGGCGCGAGCGGCTTCCTCAAGCTCTTCGCGCACGAGTTCTGCCTCGAGGGCAGCTACTACCGGGCCGGTGACGCCGTGAACTTCGCCATCGGCCAGGGAGACACGCTCGTCACCCCGCTGCAGCTGGCCCGGGCGTACGCGGCCCTGTCCAACGGCGGCACCCTCTACGAGCCACGGATCGCCAAGGCGATCGTCAGCCCGGGCGGTCGCGTGATCAAGCGGATCCAGCCGAAGGTCCAGGGTCACGTGAAGGACCCTGCCCACGCCATCGCCTACGACAACAACGCGCTGCTGGGCACCGCCAAGGTCGGCACCATGGCCTGGAAGATGGGCGGCTTCCCTCTCGACCGCATCCACATCCGCTCCAAGACCGGTTCGGCGGAGGTCTACGGCAAGCAGTCGACCTCGTGGGTCGCCTCCTACGACAAGAACTACGTCGTCGTGATGATGGTGAGCCAGGCCGGCACCGGCTCGGGCACCTCCGGGCCGTTCGTGCGCAAGATCTGGGAGTCGCTCTACGGCGTGCACGGCACGCAGGTGAACACCCGCGACGCACTGATCCCGGGCGTCGTGGCTCCCGACGCGCTGCCGTCGTTCCAGCCCGACGGGTCGATCCTGCCGCCCGACCCCCGCTCCCTGGGAAGGACCAAGCCGTGAACGGTCGTCTGCGGAGCCCCGGCATCGACCGGATCCTGATGGTCGCTGTGCTCGCGCTGGTGGCGCTCGGCACCCTCCTGGTCTGGTCGGCCACCGCCCACCGGCCCGACCTCACCGGCGGCGACCCCACGGCGTACCTGAAGAAGCAGCTGGTCAACGTCTGTCTGGGCGTGGTCCTGATGGTGGTGGTGATGGCCACCGACCACCGCTGGGTGCGCATCGTCGCCCCGTTGGTCTACCTCGCCTCGATCGGCGGCCTCGTCCTGGTCCTCACCGCGGGCACCACGATCAACGGGTCGCGCTCGTGGATCGACGTGGGCGGCATGTCGATCCAGCCGTCGGAGTTCGCCAAGCTGGCCGTGGTGATCGGGATGGCGCTGCTCGTCGCCGAGCGTGCTGAGGGGCGTCGGGCCTCGGTCGGAGCGGTCGAGGTGGTGGGCATGCTCGTGATCGCCGGGATCCCGGCCGCGCTGATCATGCTCCAGCCCGACCTGGGCACCCTGCTGGTCCTCTCGGCCACGGTCTTCGGGGTGCTCGCCGTGGCCGGAGCCCCCCGCCGCTGGCTGGTGCTCCTGGCGGCCGCGGGAGGCACGGCCGCCGTCGCGGCGTTCGCCGGTCACCTCCTGAAGCCCTACCAGATCGACCGCTTCCTGGCCTTCACCAACCCCGACCTCGACCCGCGCGGAGCGGGCTACAACACCGAGCAGGCCCGGATCGCCGTCGGCAACGGCGGGCTCTTCGGTCAGGGGCTGTTCCACGGCTCGCAGACGAGGTCGGGGTTCGTGCCCGAGCAGCACACCGACTTCATCTTCACCGTCGCCGGCGAGGAGCTCGGCCTGGTGGGTGCCGGCGTGCTGATCGCCCTCCTCGGCGTGGTGATCTGGCGCGCACTGGCGATCTCCGCCCTGTCCACCGACGTGTTCGGTCGGGTGGCCGCAGCCGGGATCGCCTGCTGGTTCGGCTTCCAGGCGTTCCAGAACATCGGGATGTGCCTCGGGATCATGCCGGTCACCGGCGTACCCCTGCCGTTCGTGAGCTACGGCGGCAGCTCGATGTTCGCCGGGATGCTCGCCGTCGGTCTCCTGCAGAACGTCCACCTGCGCGCCACCGCGGCCCTGCCCACGCGCTACGCCCGACCGGTGCGCCACCTCGTCTCGCGCTGAGCGGGCTCCCTCAGAGGTCGCGCTGCGCCGAACCGGCCCGCAGGCCGCGGAACAGCAGGACGGCGCCCACGACGACCACGATCGGACCGACCACGGCCCACAGGGTGTGGCCGCTCATGGCCGAGCCGCCGACGACGTCCAGGCCCTGCAGCGTCCACAGGACGCCCATCAGGATGAGGACCACACCCATCACCAGCAGCACGATGCGAGTCATGCTGTCCAACCTACGCGGGGTCGGGAGAGCAGGGGTGCGCCCGCGAGTCCAACGGTTGACGTAGGCAACGATATACTCGACTCTCGATGAGCACTCCCACCTCCGGCAACCTGCCCACCGCACCCCCCGCCCCCAGCGAGACCGGCGAGTACACGCACGCCCAGATCCTCACGATCCTGGTCGGCCTGATGATGGGCATGTTCCTCGGTGCCCTCGACCAGACGATCGTCAGTACGTCGATCCGCACCATCGCCGACGACCTCAACGGGCTCTCGGTGCAGGCCTGGGTCACCACCGCCTACCTGATCACCTCGACGGTGGCCACCCCGATCTACGGCAAGCTCGGCGACCTCTACGGTCGCAAGAAGCTCTTCATGTTCGCGATCTCGGTGTTCATCGTCGGCTCCGCCCTGTGCTCGTTCGCCACCTCGATGTACATGCTGGCGGCGTTCCGGGCGGTGCAGGGGATCGGCGCGGGCGGTCTGTTCACGCTGGTGCTCGCGATCATCGGCGACATCGTGTCGCCGCGCGAGCGCGCCCGCTACACCGGCTACTTCATGGCGGTCTTCGGCACCTCGAGCGTGCTCGGGCCGGTGATCGGCGGCTTCTTCGCCAGTCACGCCGTCATCCTCGGCCTGACCGGGTGGCGCTGGGTGTTCCTCGTCAACGTGCCGATCGGCATCGCCGCCCTGTTCGTCGTCTACCGCACCCTCCACCTGAGCCACCACCGTCGTGACGCGCGCATCGACTGGTGGGGCGCAGCGACGCTCATGGTCGGCCTGGTCCCGTTGCTCACGATCGCCGAGCAGGGACGTGAGTGGGGATGGAACTCTCCCCAGGCCCTGGTCTGCTACCTGCTCGGCGCCGCCAGCCTGGGTGCGTTCGTGTACGTCGAGGCGCGGATGGGCGACAACGCGCTCATCCCGCTCCGGATGTTCCGCACCCGCGCGGTGGCCGTCGGCATCGCGGCGAGCGTGGTCGTCGGTGCCGCGATGTTCGGCGGCATCCTCGTCATCCCGCTCTACATGCAGATCGTGCACGGTGCTTCGCCGATGCGGTCCGGCTTCCTGATGCTGCCGATGGTGGTCGGGATGATGAGCGCCTCGATCATCTCCGGCCAGGTGATCTCGCGGACCGGCCGGATCCGGCCGTTCCCGCTGATCGGATCCGCCCTGATCTGCGCCGCCCTCTTCCTCCTGTCGCGGATCACCGCCGACACCGACCTGCTGCTCGTGATGGCCGTGATGTTCGCGCTCGGCTACGGCCTGGGCAACTGCATGCAGCCGCTCCTGCTCATCCTCCAGTCGGCCGTGCCGCCGCGCGACATCGGTGTGGCGACGTCGTCGGCCACCTTCTTCCGCCAGATCGGCGGCACGCTGGGGGTGGCGATCTTCCTGTCGGTGCTGTTCGGCAGCGTCGGCGCCAACATCAAGAGCGCGATCCTCACCGAGTCGCAGACCCCCGCCTTCCAGCAGGCGGTGCAGACGGCGTCCCAGAGCTCCAACCCGCTCGATCGTCAGGTGGCTGACGCGTTCCTCCACCCCACGCCCGGCGGTGGCGTCCTGGCCCAGGTCCAGAACGACTCCTCGATCGTCCAGCAGCTGCCCCCGGTGCTCGCCCACCCCTTCAAGGTCGGCTTCGCCGAGTCGATGGACACGGTCTTCCTGCTGGCCGCCTGCGTCGGCGTCGTGGCGTTCCTCGTCCTGCTCCTGATGCCCAAGGTGGAGCTGCGCGCCACCTCGGCGAGCGCGGCCGTGCGGTCCGAGGCCGCCCCGACCGCGCCGGTGACCGACCAGGTCTGAGCCGGCTGACGCCGAGTCGGCGCACACAGGCACGGAAATGACGCCGAGTCGGCGCAAAGACGCACGCAATGCACGCCGAGTCGGCGCAAAGAAGCATCCAGATCGCGCCGAGTCGGCGGAGAAGAGCATCCAGATCGCGCCGAGTCGGCTTGTGCCGACTCGGCGCACGGGGGCATTTCCTGATCGGGCGAGTGGTGCCACCATGAAAGACGGCTCCGCAGCACCGTCTCGGGCCGGAGTGCCGGAGCGGGGCCGTCGGCAGGCGGGAGCCCTGATGGACCTGAACACGCTCTACCACCGCACCGTCGAGTGCTGGGCCGACCGCGTCAACGCGGTGGCCGACGACCAGTGGGACGCGCCCACGCCCTGCCGGGACTGGACCGTGCGCGACCTGGTCAACCATGTCGTGGGGGAGGACCGCTGGACCCAACCCCTCGTCGACGGCCGGACGATCGCGGAGGTCGGTGACAGCCTGGACGGCGACCTGCTGGGCGACACGCCCGTCCGTAGCGCCCTGGACGCCGCGAAGGAGGCGACCACCGCGGTCGCCGAGGCGCTGCCGCGCGGCGGCACCGTCCACCTGTCGTACGGCGAGGAGCAGCTGGAGGAGTACGTCCGGCAGCTCGCGGCCGACCACCTGGTCCACGGCTGGGACCTCGCGGTGGCCACCGGGGGAGAGGTGCGGCTCGACCCGGCCGTGGTCGCCGAGGTCGCCGGCTGGTACGCCGAGCGGGAGCACCTCTACCGCGGGGCCGGCATGGTGGCGCCTCCCGCCCTCTCGCACGGTGGTGCCCAGGGCGACCTGCTCGCGGCGTTCGGTCGGGACTCGGCCTGGGGCCCCGACCACGCCTGCCTGGCGGCGTTCTCGGCAGCGTTCGGGCGCGGCGACATCGAGGCGATCATGGCGCTGACCACCGACGACTGCGTCTTCGAGGCCACCGGGCCTGCGCCGGACGGTGTACGCCACGAGGGCGCCGACGACATCCGCGGAGTGTGGGAGCAGGTGTTCGGCGGCACGCGTGAGCCGGCCTTCTCCGAGGAGGAGTCGTTCGTGGCCGGAGACCGCGGGGTGCTCCGGTGGCGGTTCGACTGGGTCGACGACGACGGCTCGCCCGGACACGTCCGCGGCGCCGACGTGCTGCGGTTCCGGGAGGGGAAGGTCTGCGAGAAGCTCAGCTACGTCAAGGGCTGAGCGGCTCCGGCTCTCGGGGGATCCTGTGTGTTTGGATGTTTCCCATGAGTAGCTCGGACTCGATCGACGCCCCCAGCGACATCCCCCAGCAGCCGGAACACTCCGCGCCCGCGGTCGACCCTGCGATCGAGGAGGCGGTGGACGGTGTCACGAACCGGTTCGGCGCCGAGGGCCTCGAGCAGATGATCGCGTACGCCGAGGCCTCGCTGACCACGGCTCGAGCCGCGCTGGCCGAGCTCTCCCCCGAGGGGGACTGACCGCCGTCCCGCGCGCCGCTACGCGACGTCCTCGGCGCGCCGGCGCCTGACCACCCACGGCCACGTGATCAGGGCCCAGCCCGCGAGCAAGATGCCGAGCGAGGCCAGGACGTAGACCGGCCACGGGCCGAGCAGATCGAGCAGCGACGCCGATCCCGGCTTGCGCACCAGGTAGCCGTAGTTCACGTCGACCACGACGTCGAACGCGTACGTCAGGACCGCCCACGCGAGGGTGACGGCGAGCGAGATCCGGTACTCGCGCCAACCGGGACCGAGGCCGAGGCCGAAGGTCAGGTACACCGCTGACCACACGATGAGGAAGTGCATCGACCAGAACATGAAGTAGCGCGGGTCGGGGAAGGTCTCGCCCAGCGAGGGCGTGAGGATGGCCTGCGTCGTGAGCGTGAGTCCCCAGTAGTAGATCAACGCCGTGGGGACCGGGGCGTGGGTCCAGAGGGCCCAGGCTCCGACGATCCAGGCGAAGTCGCACAGGGCCAGCGGCAGCGAGCTCCCCAGGGAGAAGTCCCAGGGAGCGAGCTGGTAGAGCTGGCTCGGCACGGTGACCACCACGATCGCCACCGCGAACGCCCGGTCGAAGCGGTCGTCGGCCGCCCTCCGGCGCGACCGGCCCACGGCGACCAACCCGCAGGCGCCTGCGAGGAAGATCGCCATCAGCAGGTAGTGCTGCGGGGTGAAGGCCTGGAACCTGTCAGCCGCCAGGGGCACGGCTCTACTTCAGCACGCATCACCTCACCCGCACACCCGGGCGAGCTGCCGTCACGACGCGTGCGTTCCGCGTACCCAGACGTCGAGTGGCCGGGACAGTGCCTCCAGGTCGGTCGAGAGCGTGCCGTCCACCACGAGCAGGTCGGCCTCCTGGCCCACCGCGAGACGACCGGTCACACCGCGGAGCCCGCAGTCGTCGGCGGCGACGGACGTGGCCGTCGCGAGCGCCTCGACCGCGTCGTACCCCCAGCTCCCGAGCTGGACGACCCCTCGCCACACGTCGCCGTGGGGCTTGGGTGGTGCGGCTCCCGCATCGAGGCCGCTGACGACGCGGACCCCCTGCCGGCGCATCAGTGCGAGCTGGCCCGCCCGCTGTTGCATGATCTGCGGGGGCGTGAGGCCGATCCGGTCGACGACGGCGCGGATGTGCGGAGGGAGCTTGTCCGGCGGGGGCATCCGTGCCGGGTCCGCGCCCAGGGTCGGATCCACGGTGACCCCGCGACGGGCGATCTCGCCGATCAGGTCCGGCGGTGCGACGACGCCGTCCTCGGTGAGCATGGTCGCGTGCTCGAGGCCGTCGACCCCCGCGCGGAGTGCATGGCGTACGCCGGCCTCGGAGTGGCAGTGGGCGACGACCCGGAGACCGGCGTCGTGGGCCGCATCGACGGCGGCAAGGAGCTCCTCGGGGCCGAACTGCACGCCCACCAGGTCGCTGCTCGTGGTCAGCATGCCGCCGCTGGCCATCACCTTGATGACGTCGACGCCTCGGTCGACGTGCTCGGCGACCGAGGCCAGCACTCCCTCCACGCCCGTCACGGCGCCGCCCAGGAAGTGGCAGTGCCCGTCGGGCACCGTGAGTGCCGGACCGGCCGCCACCACGCGTGGCTCACCAGGCGTACGACGATCGCGGGCCACCAGGCTGCGGTAGCGGACGTCGCCGAGGTCGCGGACCGTGGTCACGCCGCCGCGTGCCTGGGCGGCCAGGGAGGCCCTGATCTCGTCGTCGAGGTCGGGGTCGTCGAGGGCTCCGGCCCGCTCGAGGCTGCCCACCTCACCGTCGGAGACCAGGTGGACGTGACAGTCGACGAGGCCGGGGAGCACCGTGCCGTCGTACGACGCGACCTCGGTGCCGGACGGCACGTCGTAGGCCAGCGGCTCGACGCCGACGATCCTCTCGCCGTCGACCAGCAGGGTCACCCCGCCGTCGTGGAAGCGCTCACCGTCGAAGCAGTGCCGCGCCTTGACCGCCCACATGCCCGAGCGCCCCGGGTCTCAGGTCGCCAGCCGCCGCAGGCGTCCCCGCGCGCTGGAGTCGGCACCGAGCCTGACCACCGCGGTCGCCCTCCCGAGCCCGAAGGGCGGCATGTTGCCGTAGATGGCCTCGTACTCGCCCGCGCGCACCAGGTAGGTCTCGTGCCAGATGCCCGTCCGGTCGCTGCGTCCGACGCGCTTCCAGTAGGCGCGCCACGCGGCGAGGTGCGGGTCGTCCTCGTCCTTGGCAAACCGCTCGAGGTCCTCGAACGAGCGCCAGTACTGCACGTTGACGGTGCCGAACCCGAGCTGCTGCCAGCCGAGCATCCCTTTCTCGGGATGCTGGCCGAGGTACTTCAGCATCCCCATCATCCCGCGCTTGAAGCCACCGAGGTCGCGCAGCGACCGCAGCGGGTGGCTCGCCTGGATCCGGGCGCCGATGACGAAGACGACGAAGTCGCCCTCCACCTGCGCGGTCCAGCGACCCTGGTTGATCTCGGCCATGGTCCCCTCCTCCGCCGTTCCCGCGATTGTGCTCGCGCCCCCACCCGGGCGGCAACGTCGTTGCGCTGACCCGGCAGTTGTCGACGCCATCAGACGCCGACCCGGCAGAACTCGACGTGGGGGTCGGTCGACATCTGCCGGGTCAGCGTCCTGAGCGGTCAACGTCTGCCGGGTCAGCGCTCACGGGTTGATGGAGACGAAGACGAAGGTCGCCAGCAGCACGAGGTGGAGGCCACCTTGCAAGGGCTTCGAGCGGCCCGGTACGACGGTCAGCACGGCCACGATCGAGCTCAGTGCGAGAAGCACGATCTGGGTGGTCTGGAGCCCGAGCACGAGCGGACCGTCCAGCCAGATCTTGGCCAGCGCGATGGTCGGGATGGTCAGCCCGATCGAGGCCATCGCGGAGCCGTAGGCGAGGTTGAACGAGACCTGCACCCTGTCGTCGGCGGCGGCGCGCACCGCGGAGATGGCCTCCGGCAGCAGCACGAGAGCAGCGATCACGACACCGACCAGCTCCTGCGGCAGGCCCGCTGCGCCGACCGCCTTCTCCAGCGGTTTGGACTCCACCTTCGCCAGCCCCACCACCGCGACCAGCGCCATCAGCAGCAGGCAGAGGCTGATCACCGTGGCTCGGTTGCTCGGTACCTCGTCGTGGTCGTCGTCCTCCACGGCGGGAGCGCCCTCGGCCTGCGGCTGCAGGAAGAAGTCACGATGCCGGACGGTCTGGGTGAAGACGAAGAGCGCGTACAGCGCCAGCGAGACGACGGCCGCGAAGCCCAGCTGGGTGGGGGTGAACTCGGGGCCTGACTCGCTGGTGGTGAACGTCGGCAGCACCAACGTCAGACCCGCCAGCGTGATCACCGTCGCGAGCGCCGAGCCGGTGCCCTCGGGGTTGAACACGGCCAGGTGGTGGCGCAGCGCAGCGACCAGCAGGGAGAAGCCGACGATGCCGTTGATGCTGAGCATCACCGCCGCGAAGACGGTGTCGCGAGCCAGGGTCGCGCCGTGCACGGGGTCGCCGACCATCAGGGTCACGATCAGCGCGACCTCGATCACGGTGACGGCGACGGCGAGGATCAGCGAACCGAGCGGGTCGCCGACGCGGTGGGCGACCACCTCGGCGTGGTGCACCGCGGCGAGGACGGCCCCGACGAGGAACACCGCCACCGCGGTCACTCCGAACGCACCCTCGGGATGGGTGACCCAGGCGACCGCCAGCGCCACCAGCGCGGCGGGCGGCACCAGCGTCGTCCAGCGGCTCACGGCTCCGACCCTAGGGGAGGCGGAACGATTCCAGCCGCTGCGACCGTACGGCGTACGCTGGGTTGTTCGTCGAAGAAGTGAGGTACACCCGCGTGTCCGCGAGCGTCTTCCCCCTGCTCGAGCCCCGACTGCCGTCGGTGTCGAAGCCGATCCAGTACGTCGGCGGCGAGCTCAACTCCACGGTCAAGGACTGGGAGTCGGTCGACGTCCGATGGGCCCTGATGTACCCCGACGCCTACGAGGTCGGGCTGCCCAACCAGGGCGTGCAGATCCTCTACGAGGTGCTCAACGAGCGCGAGTGGATCCTGGCCGAGCGGTCCTACGCCGTCTGGCCCGACATGGAGCGGGTCATGCGCGAGGACGGCATCCCGCAGTTCACCGTCGACGGCCACCGGCCGGTCCGCGACTTCGACCTCTTCGGGATCAGCTTCTCCACCGAGCTCGGCTACACCAACCTGCTCAACGCCCTCGACCTCGCCGGCATCCCGCTCCACGCGGTCGATCGGGGCGACGACGACCCCGTCGTGATCGCCGGCGGCCACGCGGCCTTCAACCCCGAGCCGATCTCCGACTTCGTCGACGCGGCCGTGCTCGGCGACGGCGAGGAGATCGTGCTCGCCATCTCCGAGGTCGTCCGCGAGTGGAAGGCCGAGGGGAGACCCGGTGGCCGCGACGAGCTGCTCCGCCGGCTCTCGGTCTCGCAGAACGTCTACGTGCCGAAGTTCTACGCCGTCACCTACGCAGCCGACGGCACCATCGAGGCAGTCGTCCCCAACAAGCCCGGCATCCCGTTCCGTGTCCGCAAGCACACGCTCATGGACCTCGACGCCTGGCCCTACCCGGCCAAGCCGCTCGTGCCGCTGGCCGAGACCGTGCACGAGCGCTTCAGCGTCGAGATCTTCCGCGGCTGTACCCGGGGCTGCCGGTTCTGCCAGGCCGGCATGATCACCCGCCCGGTGCGCGAGCGGTCCATCGAGACGATCGGGGCGATGGTCGAGAACGGCATCCGTCAGTCGGGCTTCGAGGAGGTGGGGCTGCTCTCGCTGTCGAGCGCCGACCACTCCGAGATCGCCGAGGTCGCCCACGCCCTGGCCGACCGCTACGAGGGCTCCAACGTCTCGCTGTCCCTGCCCAGCACCCGTGTCGACGCCTTCAACATCACCCTGGCCGACGAGTTCTCCCGCAACGGCCGGCGCTCCGGGCTGACCTTCGCTCCCGAGGGCGGCAGCGTGCGGATGCGGAAGGTGATCAACAAGGCGGTCGACGAGGACGACCTGATCCGCACCGTCGCGACGGCGTACTCCCACGGCTGGCGGCAGGTGAAGCTCTACTTCATGTGCGGCCTGCCCACCGAGACCGACGAGGACGTGCTCGAGATCGCCGACCTCGCGAAGAAGGTGATCGCGAAGGGCCGCGAGGTGACCGGCCACAACGACATCCGCTGCACCGTCTCGATCGGCGGCTTCGTGCCCAAGCCGCACACGCCGTTCCAGTGGGCGGCCCAGCTCGACCACGACGCGACCGACGAGCGGCTCAAGAAGCTGCGCGACCTCGTCCGTGCGGACAAGCGCTACGGCCGTGCGATCGGCTTCCGCTACCACGACGGCAAGCCGGGCACGATCGAGGGCCTGCTCTCGCGCGGCGACCGTCGGGTCGGTGCCGTGATCGAGGAGGTCTGGCGCGACGGAGGTCGATTCGACGGGTGGAGCGAGCACTTCTCCTACGACCGTTGGGTGGCCGCGTGCGAGCGCGGGCTCGACGGCACCGGCGTCGACCTCGACTGGTACACCGTCCGCGAGCGCGACTACGACGAGGTGCTCCCCTGGGACCACCTCGACTCCGGCCTCGACAAGGACTGGCTGTGGTCGGACTGGGAGGACGCCCTACAGGTGGCGGCCGACCCCGACTCGGTCCCCGAGGTCGACGACTGTCGCTGGACCCCGTGCTACGACTGCGGCGTGTGCCCCGAGATGGGCACCGAGATCCAGATCGGCCCCACCGGACGTCAGCTGCTCCCGCTCAGCGTCGTCTGAGCTCCCGCCGTCAGAGGGTGGTGACGAGGCCGCCGTCGATGAGGAAGTCGCTCCCGGTGGTGTTCGCCGAGCGGTCGCTGGCCAGGAAGAGGACGAGGTCTGCGATCTCGGTCGGCGCCGTGAAACGGCCGGTCGCGGCTTGGGCCTCCTGTCGTCGTACGACGTCGCCCGGGTCGGCGCCCGTGGCTCCGCCGACCGTCGCGGCCACTCCGCTGCTGCCGAGCCAGAGATCCGTCTGCACCGGTCCGGGACTGATGGTGTTGACGCGGATGTCGGGCCCGAGCTCCTTCGACAGTGACTTGCACAGGTTGGTGAGCGCCCCCTTGGCGGCGCTGTAGTCGATCACGCCGGGGTCGGGCAGGAACGCGTTCACCGAGCTGATCGTGACGATGGCTGCGCCGGTTCGGCCGGCCATGTGGGGGATGGCGGCTCGCATGGTGCGGACGGCGGCCAGGAAGTTGATGGTCAGCGCCCAGTCCCAGTCGTCATCGGTCAGGGCGAGGAAGCCGTCCAGGCGCGGGCGTACGGCGCCGACGTTGTTGACCAGGATGTCGATCCCACCCCGTTCGGCCGCCGCCGCGGCCACGAGCTCACCGGGACCCGCGGGGTGGGTGAGGTCGACTCGCACGGAGGTCACATCCGCGCTCGTGGTGAGCTCGTCGAGCTCGGGGCTGCCCTTGAGCGCACCCGCGGTGACCGAGGCGCCCTCAGCGGCCAGGGCCCGGGTGATGGCCAGGCCGATCCCCTTGCTGGCTCCGGTGACCACGGCGGACCTGCCCGCGAGGTGGAGGTCCATCCGTCACAGACCCTGGTTCTCGAGCCACGAGAGGCAGGCGTCGGCGACCTCGCGCCAGCCGTGGTCGATGGTCAGCGAGTGGGCACGGTCGGGGAACTCGAGGATGTCGGTGGTCGCCTCGCTGTGGCGGTACTGCTTGAGCGTCGCCTTGGTGACGGCCTCGGGGACGGTGTGGTCCTGGCCGCCCATGATCAACAGCAGCGGTCCGCGGCCCTGGTTGTCGGTGGCGACCTTGGCGGGGGAGTGCGGGTTGAAGTTCGCGGCCGCTGCCTCGAAGAGCGGCTTGCCGGGTGCGGGGATCGCCCACGCCTCGAACAGGGCGTCCGACTCCTCCTGCGGGATGGCGTTGCCGAAGGCGAACCGGAACTGCTCGGCGGTGAGGGAGACCGCTCGGTGCTTGTTGGCCGGGTTCTTGAAGACGGGCAACGTGGCCTTGAGTGCGGAGAGTGGCAACGGCAGGACTCCCTTGATCTGGGCAGCGTCGATCGCGATCGCGCCGACCGCCAGGTCCTCGCCCAGGAGCCGCTGGGCGATCATCCCGCCGAACGAGTGGCCGATCAGCAGGGGCTTGGTCGGCAGGGCGTTGATGAGCTCGGCGTAGTGCGCGACGACGTCGTCGATGCCGTGGTCGGCGATGGCGTCGGGCCGCGCGCGTGCCTCCTCGACCGTGTCCGGGTCGCCGGGCCAGCCCGGGGCGGAGGCGTCGTAGCCCGCCTCGGTGAAGAGCTCGATCCAGGTGTCCCAGGAACGTGCGTGGAGCCAGAGGCCGTGGATGAACAGGACGGGGGTGCTCGCGGGCATCGGGTCTCCTCCAGTGGAGTAGGTATACCGAACGTTCTACCTACGTGGGGTTACCGTAGGACCACCAGCAAGGCGCTGGCAAGGGCGGAGAAGCCCGACCTCAGGAGCAGGTGCGCCATGACTGAGCCCGCACCGGCGACGGCGACGACGGTCGATCCGCCCCGGCGTACGTCGCAGGCCCGGGAACGGATCCTGCGCACCGCGGACCGGCTGTTCTACGACGAGGGCATCCACGCGGTCGGGATCCAACGGATCGTCGCGGAGTCCGCGGTCACCCGGGTCACCCTCTACCGCCACTTCCCGTCCAAGGACGACCTGGTCTCGGCCTACCTGGACCGCCGGGCGGCCTACGACCACGACCAGGTCGACACGATCATCGCGGCACATCCCGACGACCCCCGCGGGGCACTCACCGAGCTCGCCACCGCTCTCACCCGTGACGACTTCGCGGCCATGCGACGGGGCTGCCCGTTCATCAACGCGTCCGCAGAGTTCACCGGATCCCACCCGGCGCGCCGCCACGCGCGGGAGATCCGGCTCTGGGTGACCGGGCGCCTCCAGGAGCTGTTGCAGCGCCTGGGGCACCGTGACCCCCGCACGACGGCCGAGCAGCTGATGATGGTCCGCACCGGGGCGGTCGTCTCGGGTGCGCTGGACGAGAACTCCCATCTCAACCACGACTTCCTCACCTGTTGGGAGAAGCTGATCGACGACGGGCTGCTCGCTGGTCGCGGCTGAGCCGACGACAGCCGGCGACCCGGCTGACCCCGGCCGGTGTCCGGCCGTCCCGGTGGACGGGGCCGACGGCGCGGCGCGAGACTCGCCACATGCCCACCGCCCACGGCACCACCGGAGGCTGCCTCTGCGGTGCCATCACCTTCTCCGTCGCCGGTGGCCTCCGCGAGGTGACCAACTGCTACTGCGAGCGCTGCCGTCGCTTCACCGGGCACTACCTGGCGGCCACGGGCGCGGACGTCTCCGACGTCACGATCGAGGACCCCACACGGCAGCTGGTCTGGCACCCGGTGCCCGGCGCTGCGTACGGGTTCTGCCGCTCGTGCGGGTCGTCCTTGTTCTGGCGAGCCGACGCGTCGCCCGGCTCGCTCTCCATCTGTGCCGGCTCCGTGGATCCACCCACGGGGCTGACCACCGTCGAGGCGTGGTGGTCGTCGCAGGCCAGCGACTACTTCACCCGCCCGGACGTGCCCGAACGCACCACGGAGTAGCCCCAGCCGAGGCTCGTGACAACCCGATCACACATCCGGGGCACGGGAGTACTCCGCGGGTCCGAACACGACGACCACGGCGAAGTCCTCGAGGACGTCGATGAACCGGTGCTCCTCACCGGCCGGGACGAACGCCACGTCACCAGGCCCCATGGGTGCCGTTCCGTCGGCGGTCCACAACGTGGCCCGTCCGCGCGTGACGACGTAGATCTCGTCCTCCGTGTGCGGTGACTGGGGATCGGAGCCGCCGACCGGGAGTGAGTACGTGCCGCAGCTGAGGTCGGGGACCTCGAGATGTTCGGCCCAGTGACTGCTGGTGGTCGCCACGTAGGTTCCGGCACCCTGGAGGATCTTCATGCTCCGGATCGTAGGAGCCCGAGGTGCTCCGAGACATCGACGGGAGCCAGCAGCTCGTGAGCTGAGTGGTCGGGCGGAGGACGGGCCGCTCGAGCGCCCACTGGCTATCGTGCGCAGATGCCCCTTGCCCTGATCACGGGAGCCGCGCGCGAGACCAGCATCGCGGCGGGAATCGCCCCTCGCCTGGCCGCTGACGGGTGGCAGGTCGTGACCAGCGACCTCGCCGACGCCGACTATCCCTGCGACCTGTCCAGCGCCTCCGGACCGCAGGAGCTGATCGACGCCGTCGTGCGCGATCACGGCGCGATCACCGCGCTGGTCCTCAGCCACGCCCACGACGAGCCGAGGGGCATCCTCGACACGAACGCCGAGAGCTTCGACCTGCACGTCGCCGTCAATGCGCGTGCGAGCCTTCTGCTGATCGCTGCCTTCGCTCGCCAGGTTCCCTCCGGCGGTGGCGCCGTCGTGGCCCTGACGAGCGACCACACCACCGGGAACCTGCCCTACGGCGCCTCGAAGGGAGCACTCGACCGCATCGTGATCTCGGCGGCTCGTGAGCTCGGACCCCGCGGCATCTCTGCGAATGCCCTCAACCCCGGCCCGATCGACACGGGATGGATGGACGACGGCCTGCGCAGCTCACTCAGTGCGGACCATCCGCTGGGCCGCCTCGGCACTCCCGCCGACATCGCCGCGGTCGTGGCGTTCCTCGTCTCTGACGACGGGCGATGGGTCTCGGGACAGCTTCTCCGGGCCGACGGCGCCTTCTCGGCTCAGTTCTGACGTCGGCCGGTCGGCTCAGTCGTGCTGGTGCAGGTAGAGCCAGACTCCGGCCGTGACGGCGATGCTGAGGAGGCCGAGCACGATCCCCGTCCACGCGGCCCAGCGCCCCTTCAGGGCACCGTCCGCGGCGTCGAGGTGGAGCAGGGCCTTCCGTCCGACCCAGATGGCCGGGATGCCGGTCAGCACACCGAGGAGGAGGCTCAGCAGGCCGAGGGTGAGCGCGTTCCGGGCGCGACTGTCGATCGAGCCCGGGGCTACCCGGGCGTCCGGGTCGGTGTCCACCCCGGGGTGCGGGCCGGGTGGGAAGTCACGGAACGCGGCGGAGTTCGGGTTGACTGGCGGAATGAAGCTCACTCGCACGCTCCCTGGTGGCTGCCGGTTGCTGCGAAGGTACACCGCAGGTCGGGCCGCTCGTGGCCGGTTGGCCGCGTCGCGACGGCCCGATCGCCCATCCGGGGAGCGCTGACCTGGCCGGCGAGTCTCGGATCACGGGTCCAGACTGTGCTCATGAGCGATCTGACAGACCCCAAGGCCGCGCTTTCGCACTACCTGCAGAGCAGTCGCGACGCGCTCGTGTGGAAGCTGGACGGCCTGGGCCAGCGGGAGCTCCGGATGCCCCGGACACCCACGGGCACGAACCTGATCGGCATCGTGAAGCACATGGCCAACGTCGAGATCGGCTACTTCGGTGACACCTTCGGCCGGACCTGGCCCACGCCGCACGAGCGCATCTCGGAGGGCGACTACGAGGCCGATCCCCAGGCGGACTGGTACGCCTCCGACGGCGAGTCCTGCGGCGACGTCCTGGACCTGTATCGGCGCGTGTGGACCTTCGCCGACGCGACCATCGCGGAGCTGCCGCTCGACGGACTGGGCAGGGTCCCGTGGTGGGGAGAGGACCGGAACCCGGTCACCTTGGAGCGGATCATCGTCCACGTCATCGTCGACCTGGCACGACACACGGGGCAGGCCGACATCCTGCGCGAACAGATCGACGGCTCCGCTGGTCTCCGCGCGGGGGTCTCGAACCTTCCCGAGGATCAGGACTGGCCGTCGTACGTGGCCAGGCTGACGACCCTCGCCGAACGCTTCTGACCCTGAGGTGCGCGCTCATCACCAGCGCCGGGCATGAGCCGCGTGCGCCGGCGTGAGCGGCGAGTCACGCCGGTCGGCGGTCCGGAGCGCTCGACCTGACCCGGTCGGTGAGTCCTCGGCCGACTCGCCGAGCTTCAGACCCACAATGGGGGCGCGAGACGAGTCCCCTCGTGCCTCGAAGGGATCCACCCACCCACCTGGCCGAGAGGGGCTCCAGCGATGCGGGCACTCCTGCTGAGTGGCGGGCTGGCGGTCCTTTGCTCCCTGCTGGGCACGAGGGCGGCCGTCGGATGGTTCACCAGGCACGGCTTCGGCCAGCCGATCAGGGACGACGGTCCGACGACCCACCACGTGAAGCGGGGCACCCCGACGATGGGTGGCCTCGTGATCCTGGCGAGCGCGACCGCGGCCTACCTGGTGGCCACGGTCGTGACCGGCGGGTGGCCGAGTGTCAGCGCGTGGCTCGTTCTCCTGCTCTTCTTCGGGTGCGGGGCCGTGGGGTTCCTCGACGACTACATCAAGGTCTACACCCAGAACAACCAGGGCCTGAGCAGTCGCGGCAAGATGCTCGGTCAGACGCTGGTCGCCGTCGTGTTCGGGCTCCTGGCGACGCAGCTCTTCGCCGATGAACGAGGCGTGCGCCCGGCGTCGTCGTCCATCTCCACGACCTACGACTGGGGGATCAAGCTGCCCCTGGTGGTGGTGTTGCTGGTCATCTGGTTCATCGTGACCGCGACCTCCAACGGCGCCAATCTCACCGACGGCGCCGACGGGCTGCTTGCCGGCACCTCGGCGATGGTCTTCGGTGCGTACACGATCGTGAACATCTGGCAGAACAACCAGCGGTGTGGATCGTCGCGGCCCACCGTGGTCGAGTCGCAGTGCTACCACGTGCGCGACCCCCTCGACCTCGCCGTGCTCTCGGTCGCCATCAGCGCAGCCTGTATCGGCTTCCTGTGGTGGAACGCGAAGCCGGCCAGGATCATCATGGGCGACGTCGGGTCTCTGGCCATCGGCGGTGCGCTGGCCGGGCTGGCGATCATGTCTCGCACGGAGCTCCTCCTGGTCGTGATCGCCGGGTTGTTCGTGATCGAGACGCTGTCGGTGATCGTGCAGAGTGGATACTTCAAGCTGAGCCGACGGATCACGGGCACGGGTCGCCGCGTCTTCCGGATCGCCCCCATCCACCACCACTTCGAGCACCTCGGCTGGGACGAGGTGACGGTCGTGATCCGCTTCTGGCTCATCGCCGGGATCTGCATCGCGGTGGGGCTCGGGATCTTCTACGCCTCCTGGTTGGTCTGAGCCACGAGCACCGGTACGCCGTCGGCCAGCGGACCGCCGCCCCGGGCACATGTCACTCCTTCGGGGCGATTCCCCCGACCGACGAGCGTGCGACGCTGACGTCGCCGGGGTACCTCGGGCAACCCGGGCACTGGCGGCAGGGTCGGAAGATGGAGGAAGGGACGATGAGCGAGCGGGTGCTGGCGAGCTGGGCGGACGGTCCGGCCAGGCAGGCGATCGTGGAGTTCGTCGAGCGGGTGACGACGCCGGGTGCAGACTTCGTGGAGCCTGCCGACCGGATTGCCACGTTCGACAACGACGGCACGCTGTGGGTCGAACAGCCGATACCCCCACAGTTCGACTTCGTGTTCCGAACCTGGGCGACCGAGGTCGAGGCAGATCCCTCCCTGGCTGAGCGGCAGCCGTACAAGGCGCTGGTCGAGAAGGACCTGGAGTTCTTCCAGGGGGTGGCCACGCAGGACCCGCACGTGGTGGGGACGTTGCTGGATGCGTTCGCTCGCTCGTGGGCCGGTACGACTCCGGAGGCCTTCGACGCGCAGGTGCGGGTGTGGACCACGACCGTGAACCAGCCGAAGCTCGGCGTGCCCTACGTCCAGCTGGTCTATCGGCCGATGCTGGAGCTCTTCGACCTCCTGCGGGCCCATGACTTCCGGGTGTTCGTGTGCTCGGGCGGTGGCCGTGACTTCATGCGTGTGTTCGCCGAGGACGCCTGGGGGATCTACAAGGAGAACGTCATCGGCTCGGCCGCGGCGTACACCTACGCCGACGGGAGGATCGTGCGCTCCGGTGACCTGCTGGGCGGTCTGGACCTGGGTCCGGGCAAGCCCGAGCACATCTTCGCTCACACCGGCCGACTGCCGCTTCTCGCGGGCGGCAACGGCGATGTCGACATCGAGATGCTGCAGAGCGCCAGGTTCGCGATCCTCGTGGGCCACGACGACGAGGAGCGCGAGTTCTCCTACACGGCGGGTGCCGAGGCGGCACTGAAGACGGCCGCGGAGCTCGGGTGGACGGTGGTGAGCATGAAGAGCGACTGGACCAGGGTCTTCAACGACGGGGTGGTGGCATGAGCGACCTGAGCGCGATCGACATCCTCGTGAACCCGGATGAGGGGACCCTCGGGCATGCCCGTGCCTGGAACGCGCGGATGCGCGAGAGCGTCCCGGACGGCTTCGCCCTGGACGCCACCCACCAACCGCACATCACCACCCTGCAGCGCTACGTCCGGACTCACGAGCTCGAGCAGGTGGGCGCTGCCGTCGAGCAGACGCTGCGGGAGATCGACACGCACGCGCTGGCCTACCAGGGAGTGGCGATCAGGCACGGTGAGTGGGGTGTGCCCGGTCAGGGGCTCGCGGTCATCCTGGTGAGTCCGAGTCCGCAGGTGCTGGAGTTCCAGGCCATGCTGCTCGCGGCGATCGACCCGTTCACCGCACCGGGCGGGACGTCCTCTGCTTTCGTGACCGATGACGGCGAGGAGATCACACAGAGCACCTTCGACTGGGTCGAGGGTTACGTTCCCGGTCAGATCGGGAGCGCTTACACCCCTCACATCACCGTCGGCTTCGCCACCGTCGAGGATCTCGAGTCCATCGAGGCCGAGCCGTTCGAGGTCTTCGACATCCGCCCCGAGAGCCTCGCGATCTATCAGCTGGGCAACAACGGCACGGCACGCAGGCTGCTCATGAGCTGGCCGATCGGAACCTAGAGGCGCGCGATGGCGATCCTCGCCGACACCGTGGCCTTCGGAAGCTTCGACTGGACCGGCCACTTCACTGCTCTGGATCTCCTGGCGGCCGCCATGAGCGCCCTGAACGGGGCGCTGCTGTGTCGGCGACCCGACCACTTCAAACGATTCACCGTGATCGGCATCCTGCTCATGGCAATCCTCGGCGGGATCGGAGGAGGGATCACGCGCGACGTGCTCGTCAATGACGTGCCGGTGGCGCTCACCAATCCGGCGTACATCACCGTCTGCCTGGTGGCCGGCGCGGTCGGGTACCGGATCACCTACGCCCGCGGCCAGCTCTTCCGCGAGGGGCTGTTCGAGCTGGTCACCTCGTTCTCGCTCATCCTCTACGCGATCGTCGGTGCCCAGAAGGGAGTCGACGCGAACCTCCCCGTCCTGGGCTGTGTGGCCCTGGCAGCGGTCACGGCGACAGCCGGACGTTTCTACGTCGATCTCGCCAGCGGCGTCACCCCGAAGCCGTTCGTGCGCGGTGAGTGGTTCGTGACGGTGCCGGTCCTGACGGCCGTCGTGTGGATCGCCCTCTTCGGCCTCGGGTTGAACACGTGGGCCTGTGCCGGGATCGCCTTCACCACCGGCTACGTGATCCGCGTGCTCGCGATGTACCGCGGCTGGGAGGAACCCCTCGCCCAAGGGCCGGCCGGCGTCTACCTCCACGAGGACCGTCCGATGCTGGGCAAGAAGATCAAGGGCAGGTCTCCCAGCGAGCTCCGCGCCCTGGGCCTGTGGGTCGACGACCCCGAGCCCGATCGCTGAGCTCTGGCACGTGGGTCGTCGGTCCTCCTACCGGGCCCTGTTCGCGGTGTCGGCCTCTCGTGAGTAGTTCGGGTCGGTGACGAGGCGACTGTGCTTGGCGGAGTAGGAGAAGTAGACGACGAGCCCGATGGCCATCCAGATGAAGAACCTGATCCACGTGGCCGCCGGGAGGTTGAGCATGAGGTAGACGGCGGCCAGCGCGGCGAGGACGGGGACCACCGGCACCCCCGGGCAGCGGAACGCGCGTTCGAGGTCGGGCCGGGTGCGGCGGAGGACCAGCACCCCGATGGCGACGAGGATGAACGCGAACAGGGTGCCGATGTTGACCAGTTCGGCCAGCTCGGTCAGGGGCACGAAGGTCGAGATGAGCGCGACGACGACGCCGGTCATGATCGTGGTCCGTACGGGTGTCCCGAACCGTGGGCTGACCTTGGCGAAAGCAGGGGGGAGGAGCCGGTCTCGGCTCATCGCGAAGAAGACTCTGCTCTGGCCGAGCATCAGGATCATCATCACGGTGGTCAGGCCGATCAGCGCCCCCACCGAGATCACCGTGGCGAAACCAGGGTGACCGACGGACCGGAAGGCCTCCGCGAGCGGCGCATCGACCTTGATCTGGTCGTACTTGACCATGCCGGTCACGACCAGGGAGACCGCGACGTAGAGGAACGTGCAGATGGCGAGCGACGCCAGGATGCCGATGGGCATGTCGCGCTGCGGCTTCTTGGTCTCCTCCGCCGCCGTGGCGACGATGTCGAAGCCGATGTAGGCGAAGAAGACCAGGGCCGCGCCGGTGAAGATGCCGCTGATGCCGAACGAGCCGGGAGCGACCCCGAGGTCCTGCAGCAAGGAGGGGGTCACCGCTCCGCCGCTGGTGCCCGCGGAGCCGGAGGGAGGGATGAACGGGGAGTAGTTGCCGGCCTTGATGAAGAACAGCCCTGCCACGATCACCAGCAGCACGATGGCCAGCTTGATGGCGACGAAGACGAAGTTGACCTGGGCGGAGATCTTGATCCCGGTGCAGATGACTGCCGTGAGGATCAGCACGATCGCGGCAGCGACCAGGTTGTGACCCTCCCCGTAGGCGAACCCGGGAATCGTGATCCCGGCCTGTCCCATCACGTCCGCGAAGTAGGTCGACCAGCCCACCGCCACCGTGCTGGCACCCAGCGCGAGCTCCAGGATGAGGTCCCAGCCGATGATCCAGGCCACGAGCTCGCCGAGACTCGCGTAGGAGAACGTGTACGCCGACCCGGCCACCGGCACCGTGCTCGCGAACTCCGCGTAGCACAGCGCGGCCAGGGCGCAGGCGAGGCCGGCGAAGACGAACGACAGCGCCACGGCGGGGCCGGCCTTCTCCCCGGCCGCCTCGCCGGTCAGCACGAAGATGCCGGTACCGATGACCACGCCCACCCCGAAGACGGTCAGCTGGACGGCGCCGAGCTCCTTGCGGAGCTGATGGTCGGGCTCCTCGGTGTCGGCGATCGACTGCTCGATGGTCTTGGTACGCGTCAGGTTCAACTCGTCGCCCGTCGTCGATGGCGCGGCCCGGACCCACGCCCCACCGGGGAACGTATCCCCCGTAAGGCGTCGCCAGTACACCCCAAAGGTGGGTCTCGGCGGCAGGCGGCTCACGTGCTGGAGCTCTATCGTGCTGACATGACGACCGTGCTCGAGCAGCTCAGGGATGCGGTGAACGCTCACGACGCACATCGGCTGGCGTCGCTGTTCGCCGAGGACTACCGAAGCGCGCAACCGCTGCACCCGGGTCGGGGTTTCGGTGGGAGCGACCAGGTGCTGGAGAACTGGGTCTCCGTCTTCGACGGGGTGCCGGACTTCAGCTCGGAGCTGCTCGCGGTCTCGGTGGACGGGGAGACCGAGTGGGGCGAGTGGCACTGGCACGGCCACCACGTCGACGGGTCGTCTTTCGCGATGCGTGGAGTCACGATCTTCGTCGTGCGCGACGGCGCCGTCGTCGAAGGGCGGTTGTACATGGAGCCCGTGGAGACCGATGGCGGCGACATCGAGGCCGCCGTTCAGGAGCTGTACCGGCCTCCGCCCTCGTCGTCGCGCGGGTAGTCGCGACACCACGAGTGGATCCGATGCCTCGCAGCGGACGCAGGTAGCGACAGGGGAGGGCGTCGACGTTGCATCAGTCCAGACATGACGAGGCCCGCCGGAGCCGCGTGTCTCCGGCGGGCCCGTCCTCGGGCGCTTGCGGTCAGCAGCTTCCGCCGCCGCTCTGTCCCACGCTGTTGCAGGTGTTCTGGAAGATGTTCTTGATGACGCCGCCGAAGGCGAACACGACGACGACGATCAGGGCCGCGATGCCGGCGATGAGCAGGCCGTACTCGACGGCGGACGCGCCTCGCTCGTCCATCTTGGCGAGGCGGGCGTTGAGCATGATGTGCAGGTAGTCGAGCATGAGTAGTCCCCTCCGTTGGTTGTGAGCTCTTGCCCAGCGGAGTCGGGGGGGTGAACGCCGCTGTTCCCAGCATTGTCACCTCGGACGTAGGCCCTCCGTGGCCCTTCTGTTCACATCGCCGGTAAAACCTTCGATCCGGCTGATCCGCACGACCTGGGGTTCGCGAGGACGGTGGCGGCGTAGTGTGGGGCCCGACGCCGGCTGAAAGGTGAGAGCCATGATCAAGGCACTCCTGGTGCTGCTCTGTCTCGTGGCCTTTCTGGCAGTGGTCTGGTGGGCAGCGTCAGCGCCCGCGCAAGGTCCCGGCGGCGCGCTGGCTCGCAAGTTCGGCAAGCGTGGCGGCTGGTCCGGGCTCTGACACCGGCGGCTGGTGAGCACGATCGTGTCGGGTCTGCCGTCGCCGTTCACACCCGTTCGTCGGTAGCCGGCGCTCCTCCTCGTTGATCAAGGCGCGACCCCACGAGTGAGGCATCTGCCCCACGCGGGCGACGCACCGACCTTCCTAGGGTGGGCGCCAGGACCGAGGGCGCACCCTGGCTGGGTGCGGTCGCGGCCGAGTGTGCGACGACGGTGAGGAGGAGGCCGTGCGGGAAGCCTGGGAGCTGTTGATCGGCGGACCTGAGGAGGCGGACCGATCGGTCCTGCTCCTTCCGGGCGGAGCGAACGCTGCCCGCTCCTACGACCTGGTGATGGCCGATCCTGCGCTGTCCGGCGTTCGCCTGGTTGCCACGACGCTGCCTGGCATGGCGGGTGCACCGCTGACCGGTGACATCTCGATCCCGGGACTGGCGTGTACGGCGGGGGACCTGGCCAAGGAACATCGATGCGAGGTGGTCGTGGGCTTCTCGCATGGCGCCACTGTTGCGCTGGAGATGCTCCTGGCCGGTCACTTCAGGGGCCCGGTCGTGCTGCTGGGCATCGCCCCGAGCTCGCAGGACGACGCCGCGTTCTTCCGCGCCGCCGTACGGCTGTCGCAGAAGGTCGGGTCTTGGCCGCTCGGCACGCTGCTGAGGCTCATGCCCCTGATGGTCAGGTCTGCCAAGACAACCGATGCGCACAAGCGGGACCTGCTCGAGGACCTCAAGCAGAACCGTGCCGGTGATGCGGTCCGGGTGAGCGCCGAGTACCTCGACTACATCGCCGCCGACCGGGACTACGCCGCCGAGCTCGCCGCTTCGGGCAGCCCGGCGTGGGTCGTCCACGCCGAGAAGAACGGCGACGGTGGGCTCACCGACGCCGAGCGAGCCGTCCTCGACTCGGCTGACCAGGTGAGCCTGGTGACCGTCCCGGGGTCGGTGTTCCTCCTCCCGGACGAGGCTCCCGAGCAGGTAGCAGCCGTGATCGCCACCGCGCTGTCGACGCTGGACTGACGGGCGCGTCATGTCGTCACCATCATCCGGCGGCTCCGCAGATCACGACCAGCGGCACGATCCGACGCCCGCGGAGACGCCTATCGATTCTTACGAGGGTGGGGTCACCAGCACGGCGCGGTACTCGAAGCCTTCCTGCCGGAAGGCCTCCCACTCGAGCTCCACTCGCTGACCCGCCGTCAACGACTTGTAGCCGTCCATCTCGACGTGGCTGAAGTGGGCCCAGCAACCTCCGGGCGTCTCACGGCAGTCGAGGACACCCCACCCGTCCTCGTGGTGCCACTCCCTCACGACCGCGGATGCCACGAGCGCAGGCTACCCACCGTCGCGGCCCGGACAGCGGCTCGAGCGGGCGGTGGGTGCCACCACGTCACATTGTAGAGTGCTCTAGTCGACTTTGAGTTGCGCGGAAATCGAGGTAGCGATGTTCAAGGCACGGAAGGTGGAGGTGCGGCTGGTCCCCGGGCCTCACCGCTTCGAAGCGCACACCTCGTGCGCGGTCGACGTCTCGCCCGCGGCCGCCTGGGAGCGGGTCGCCGACCTCTCCATCGCCCTGGCGGGCGACACCTCCCATGTCGCGAGCGGACTGCTTCCAGGTCACACCATGGGTCTGGGTGCCCTGGGCTACCAAGTCAGGCGGGCCGAGAACGGCATGCTGGACGGGACGATCATGGAAGTCGTTGCGTGGGATCCGCCGCGTCGTTTCGCCATGCGCGCCCTCCAGGAGACCTCGGATCGCGTGACCGTCGAAGCCGCGTGGCGTGTCGACGCGCAAGGCGAGAGCGCCGCGGTCATCCACTACGCGGCCCGGATCGAGATCCTCGTCCCGGCGGATCCCCAGCGCTTCGCCGCACTCCAAGCCACGGTCGACCGCGAGGTGGCTGAGACCGGAGCACGAGTGCCGCACAGCCTTGCGTGAGCGGCGGGTGGAAGGCTTGGGACGACCAGGATCGCGGGGCGGAAGACCGAGAGCCACGGCGGAGAGCGGCACCTGCACAGACCGGGGCGTCCGGGACCGTGTCTTCGGTAGAGCTGAGCACCGCGCCGAGGCAGTGGGTCAGTCGAGATAGCCGGTGTCCGGGTTGATCGAGCCGAGGAAGTCGCGGATGGCGGCCTCGTGCTCCTCGACCGAGAGCCGATGGCCGTCCGAGGGAACGCAGGTGAACCCGTAACCGGCGTTCGGACCGCTCACCCACGAGTAGTGGCAGCCACCTGGTTGACCGGGGTCCTCCACGACGTCGAACACCTCGGAGTCGACGGTCAGGCGCAGCGGCTCGGGGGACGCAGGGGTCACGAGGCCCATTCTGCGGCTCGGCCCCGTCCGACACTCGTCGAGCCTCACCGGACGCCCTTCGTCCGGAATCGGTGCGAGGGTGCTGCCATGAGCTCTGAGACCGCGGCCTCGGTCACCTGGGACCAGGCGCTGGCCTGGCGCCTGGAACGGCACCTGCTCGACCCGGTCGGGTCCGAGGCGGTGGCCGACGTCGTACGACGGCTCGGGGCCGTGCTGTCGATGGACGAGTCGCTCGCCGAGCTCGCCGTGCGGACCCGGCGTACGACGTCGAGCCCGGGTGAGCTCGCGCAGGCGCTCGTGGACGGCACCGTGATCAAGGCGTTCGCGTTCCGCGGGTCGATGCACTACCTCTCGCCCGAGGACGGCGGCATCTACCTCGCCCTGCGAACCGCCGGCCGGCAGTGGGAGCTGCCCAGCTGGGTGGAGTACTACCGGCTCACGCCGTCGGACTGGCCCGACTTCCGCGCGGCCGTGCGCGCGGCGCTGAGCGACGGGCCCCTGACCGTCCCCGAGCTCGGTGAAGCGCTCGCGGAGGATCCTGCGTACCGGCACCTGCAACCGGTGTTCGACGAGGGCGCGGGCACGCTGATCAAGCCGCTGACCTGGCAGGGAGACATGAGCTTCGGGCCACCCCGCGACGGACAGCACACCTTCCAGCGCCTCGACCGCAACCCCAGGTGGGCGGGCGTCCCCGACCTCGACGAGGCAGGTCCGCGCGCCATCACGGCGTACCTCCGCACCTACGGGCCGGCGACCTTCGACCACGTTCACCACTGGCTGGGCAACGGCCTGAGCGCCGGTCGCGGCCGGCTCGACAGGTGGCTCTCCGGGCTCCGCGACCAGCTCGTCGCCGTCGACGTCGACGGCACCACGGCGTACGTCGTGCGGGAGGACGTCGACTCACTCGTCTCCGCGCGGCCCTCGCACGCGGTGCGGTTCCTTCCCGGTCACGACCAGTGGGTCATGGGTCCCGGCACCAAGGAGGTGCACGTCACCCCGCCGTCGCGACGCGACCTCGTCACCCGCAAGGCGAACCCGGTGGTCGTGGGCGGGGTCGTCCACGGGACCTGGGCCCGGAAGGGCGACGAGCTGACGGTCACGTGGCTCGACGAGCACCGGCGTCCGGACCCGGCCATCCGGGAGGAAGCCGGGCGACTGGCCGACCTCGTCGGCCGCGACCTGCGCCTGGTCCTGCTCGCCTAGCGGCCGTCGCAATCCGTCACGCTCGTCCCGCATGAGGTCGTGTCGATCGGGCTACAGGATGGGTGTGACGGATCAGAGCGCGGGGGGCGGTCCCGAGGTCGGGAAGCCCGAGCACGCGGCAGTCGGCCTGCCAGGCATCTACTGGTCGATGAAGTACGCGATGAACGAGATGGGTCCCAAGCGCGCTGCGCAGACGCTGTCGTCCATGAACCACATCGACGGGTTCGACTGCCCCTCGTGCGCCTGGCCGGACCCCGACCGGCGCAAGGCAGCCGAGTTCTGTGAGAACGGTGCCAAGGCAGTGGCCTGGGAGGCGACCCGCAAGCGGGTGGACGCCGACTTCTTCGCCCAGCACTCCGTCGAGGACCTGCTCGCGCACGACGATCACTGGCTCGAGCAGCAGGGTCGTCTCACCGAGCCGATGTACGTCCCGCCCGGCGGGACCCACTACCGGCCGATCTCCTGGGACGATGCGTTCCGGATGGTCGCCGACCGGCTCGACGCGATGGAGTCACCGGACCGCGCCGTCTTCTACACGTCGGGCCGCGCCTCCAACGAGGCGGCCTTCCTCTACCAGCTCCTCGCCCGGACCCTGGGGACCAACAACCTGCCCGACTGCTCGAACATGTGCCACGAGTCCAGCGGGACGGCCCTCACCCAGACGCTCGGCGAGGGGAAGGGAACGGTCACCTACGACGACATCGCGTCCGAGTCGGGCCTGATCCTGATCGCCGGTCAGAACCCGGGCACCAACCACCCTCGGATGCTCACCGCGCTGGAGGAGGCGAAGAAGAACGGCGCCTCGATCGTGGCCATCAACCCGCTCCCCGAGGCGGGGTTGATCCGGTTCCGCAACCCGCAGTCGGCGCGCGGCGTGTCCGGGATCGGCACCAAGATGGCGGACGAGCACCTGTCGGTGCGACTCAACGGCGACCTGGCTCTCTTCGCCGGGCTGAACAAGCTGCTCGTGGAGCGTGGCGCGGTCGATCGCGACTTCATCGACCGCTACACCGACGGGTACGACGACGCCGTCAGCTCCTGGTCGGCCCTGGACTGGGCGACCATCGAGTCCCACAGCGGGCTGCGTCGTACGGAGATCGAGGCCCTGGCTGACCGCGTCGAGGCCCACGACCGGGTCATCGTCTGCTGGGCGATGGGTCTGACCCAGCACAAGAACGCGGTCGCGACCATCCGAGAGATCGTGAGCTTCCTCCTGCTGCGCGGCAACATCGGCCGTCCCGGGGCCGGCGCGGCTCCGATCCGCGGACACAGCAACGTCCAAGGCGACCGGACGATGGGGATCTGGGAGCAGATGCCCGACTCCTTCCTCGACGCCGTCCGTGACGAGTTCGGGTTCGAGCCTCCTCGTGAGCACGGCCTCGACACGGTCAACGCCCTGCGGGCCATGCGTGACGGCGCGGTCGACGTGTTCGTCGGCCTCGGTGGGAACTTCGCGGTCGCCACGCCCGACACGACGGTCGCCGCCCGGGCGATGGAGACCGTCGGCCTCACCGTCGGGATCCAGACCAAGCTCAACCGGTCGCACCTGCGCCACGGTCGCGAAGCCCTCATCCTTCCCTGCCTGGGCCGCACCGAACGCGACATCACCACCGAGGGGGACCAGTTCGTCACCGTCGAGGACTCGATGAGCATGGTCCACTCGTCGCGAGGCAAGCTCCTGCCCGGGTCGCCACACCTGCGCAGCGAGGTCCAGATCATCTGCGGCATCGCCGACGCCCTGTCCCGTTCAGCGTCCGGCCGTCGCAGGGGCCAGGGCGGGATCGACTGGCTCGGCATGTCCCAGGACTACCGGGCGATCCGGCGCCACATCGCGCACGTCGTCCCGGGCTTCCACGCGTTCGAGGAGCGCGTCACCCACCCGGGCGGTTTCCAGCTCCCCAACGGTGCTCGTGACTCCCTCGAGTTCGAGACCTCCACGGGGAAGGCCCGCATCACGGCCAACCCGCTGACCACCGTGGCGGTTCCGCCCGGGCACCTGCTCCTGCAGACGCTGCGCTCCCATGACCAGTTCAACACCACCGTGTACGGCTACGACGACCGCTACCGGGGCATCAAGCACGGACGCAACGTCGTCTTCGTCAACCCCGAGGACCTGAGGGCCCTGGGCATCGCCGACGGTGACACCGTCGACCTCGTCTCGGTCGCCCCGGACGGCGAACGGCGGCTGCCCGGTCTGCGCGCCGTGGGCTATCCGACGACGGTGGGCTGCGCCGCGACGTACTACCCCGAGGCCAACGTGCTCGTACCGCTCGACGACGTCGCCGACGAGTCCAACACACCGGTCTCGAAGTCCATCGTGGTCAGGCTCGACGTCTCGCCACCCGGCCGGTGAGACGGATCGGCGACCCCGAGCACCTTCTGGTCGCAGGGTGTCGGATCCGGAGCGAGCCGTTCGTGGACGGGGTGGACGGCGGCCCAGGCCGCCCCATGACACCCATGGCACCCACCCGAGGAGGGACCGCATGACCGCGACCTACACCTTCGACGTCTTCTCCACCCTCGACGGCTTCGGCTCCTACGGGCCTGACGGCGACTGGGGCGGCTACTGGGGCAAGCAGGGTCCCGAGCTGCTCGACCACCGGCTGTCCCTGTATGACGGCGAGCACCGCATGGTGCTGGGGGCGAACACCTTCCGAGAGTTCATGCAGATGCTCACCCCGGGGGCCGAGGAGTTCGAGGCGCCCGACGACTGGGGGAGGCGGATGGTGAACCTGCCGACGACGGTGGTGTCCTCGACCCTGGAGGGCCCCTTCGACTGGCCGGATGCCACCGTGGCCAGGGGTGACGGTGTCGACGTCGTGACGCGGCTGAAGGAGGAGTCCGACGTGCCGCTGCGCTCGCACGGCAGCCTGTCGTTGAACCGGGCACTGATGGCCGCCGGGCTCGTCGACCGGGTCCAGGTGACGGTCTTCCCGGTGATCAGTGGCACGACCGGGGTGGAGCCGATCTTCGCGGGAGCCGCCGACTTCGACCTCGAGCTGTTGGAGAGCCGGACGCTCGACGGTCGGACGCAGGAGCTCGTCTACCGACCGACCCTCCACTGACCGGGGCGAACGCCCTCGGCTGTCAGCCGGGCCCGAGCAGGAACTCGTTGCCGTCAGGATCGGCGAGCTCGACGGCGCCGTTCCGGTCGCCCAGCCGGGTCGCCCCGACCGCCACGAGGCGTCGTACCTCCGCCGCCACGTCGGCCGCGGCCAGGTCGAAGCGCTGACGGTTGCGGCCGTGCTTCGGCGCCACGGGTGGTCCACCCCACGAGAGCTTGGTACCGCCGTCGGGGGACTGGACCGCGGTCTCCTGGTCCTGGTCCCACACGAGGGGCCACCCGAGGGCGTCCCGCCAGAACAGGCCGACCTCCCGGGTGCCGTCGCACGAGACCTCTCCGAGCCGCCCACAGCCGGCCAGGAAACGGTTGCCGGGGCCGATCACGCAGAACTCGTTGCCGTCGGTGTCCGCGAGCACCACATGGTCCTCGTCGGGGAGCTGGCCCACGTCGCGGTGCTCACCGCCGAGTCGCACGACCTGCTCGACCGTCTGCTCCTCGTCGTCGAGGCTGGTGGTCGTCAGGTGGAGGTGGAGACGGTTCGGCCCCGACCGCTCCGTGGTGGCGCTGACGAACCGAAGCCCCACCTGAGCGGGATCTCCGGGAAGCAGGGCTCCGTCGGCCTCCGGTACGACCTCCCGGTCCAGCAGCCCGGCCCAGAACGTCGCCAGATCGGCAGGGTGGTGGGCGTCGAACGTCACCGCCACGAGTCGCGAGGTCATTCCTGCACGCTAGGGCGGACGCGGCCGTCGGGGCATCCGGATTAGCCGCAGTGAGGTCGCCGGGCCGTATCACGGTGCGGCTCCTCTCCTCCTGTGCCTGAAGGGGTCCTGCCTGTCGCCGTGAGGGGTGAGCGAGGTGTCGAGATCGACGTCCGCCGGTGCTGCACCTGCCCTCGGTGGGGTGCGCCACCCGCTCGACGTGGAGCGCGTCCGCGCTGCCTTCGACTTCCCGCGGTCGGGCCGCGTGGTCACCAACAACGCCGCGACCACCCAGCCGCCCCGTGCGCTGCTCGATCTCCAGCGGCGCCTCACCGCCGACTACGAGAACGTCCACCGTGGACAGTCGGTCGCGTCGCGCCGCACGACCGAGCGGTTCGAGGCGTCGTACGACACCATCGCCGCCTGGCTCAACGCCCCGAGCAGGCGCACCATCGCGACCTACCGGAGCACGACCGAGGCGATCAACGCGGTGATGTACTCACTGCTGACCGAGCTCCGGGACGGCGACAACGTCGTGACGACGCTGATGGAGCACAACTCGAACTTCGTGCCCTGGTACGGGCTGTGCCGCGAGATCCTTCCGCGGTTCGGCAGGAGGGTCGAGTGCCGGGTGGCTCGCTTCGACCACGAGACCGGTCAGCTCGACCTCGAGCACCTCGCGTCACTCGTCGACGCCCGTACCAAGCTGGTCTGCTGCACAGGAGCGTCGAACTTCCTCGGCGTGAAGCCGCCTCTGGCCGCCGTACGACGGATCGCCGACGCGAGCGGTTACCAGCAGCCGGACTCCCGGTCCGGGTCGCTGATGCTGGTCGACGCCGCGCAGCTCGTCCCGACCACCGCCGTCGACGTACAGGCTCTGGACGTCGACTACCTGGCCTTCTCGTTCCACAAGGTCCTGGCGCCGTTCGGGGTCGGGGTCCTCTACGCGAAGGAGCACCTGCTGCGGCGGTCGCTGCCCTTCCTCTACGGCGGGGACATGATCGCGGACGGCGGGGTCGCTCCCGACGAGGTGCTCTACAACGACCTGCCGTGGAAGTTCGCCGCCGGCACTCCGAACATCCTCGGCACGATCGTGTCCGCGCAGGCGCTGCGGCTGCTGGTCGACCTCGTGGCGCCACCGGGCTCAACCCCGTTCTTCGACTCGGAGGACCGGCTGTCCCGGGCCGTGGTCGAGCAGACGATGGCGGCCGTGCGTGCCCACACGCAGACCCTCACGGGGGCCGCGCTCGACCGCCTGCTGGAGATCGACGGACTCCGCCTGTTCGGACCGAGCGATCCGTGCGCCCGGACGGCGCTGGCCGCGTTCACCATCCGGGGGACCGATCCCTTCGCGGTCGCCGGGAGACTGGGCGAGCTCGGCGTCGAGTCACGTGCCGGCTGTCACTGCGCCACGCTTGCGCACCGGGATCTCGGCCTCGACCCGCCGGCGAGCTGTCGCCTCAGCTTCGCGGTCTACAACTCGATGGAGGACGTGATGACCGCCGTCTCCGCCCTGGAACGCGTCATCCGCACCTCCAGGACTCCCTAGCCGCTCACTCCGTCGGGACGCCGACGAGCTTCTCCAGCAGGCTCTGCATCCGGCGGCGCTCGGAGCCGCTGAGACCGCCGACCGCGCCGGCAAGCTGCGCGCGCACCTGGTCGCCCCCGCGTGCTGCCAGCCGAGCCCCCGCCGGGGTCAGGGCGACCAGGACCGAGCGGCCATCGGTCTCGCTGCGAGTCCGGGTGAGCAACCCGCGCCTCTCGGCCCGGTCGACGAGGCCACTCAGGGTCGACCTCTCGAGACCGAGATGCTCCGCGAGGGTGCTCATCCTCAGCTGCCTCCCGCGCAGGATCGCCAGCACCCGTAGCTGGGTCAGGGAGAGGTCGTGCTCGGCGCTGACCTTGGTGAGCACCCCCATCACCAGGAAGGCGGACTGGGCGAGGGCGTCGACGAGGCCGTCTCGTGGGACGTCGGAGGGAGCGAGTCCCGTCCTACGACGAGTGGTCACGGGGCCAATCGTACCTTGACAAGTTGGCGACACGAACTACATTTCCTTGGTACTACCAACTAGTTGTGAGGGTGTCATGAAGGCTGCCGTGGTCACGTCGTTCGACCAGCCGCCTCGCTACCAGGACTTCCCCGACCCTGAGGCCGTCGGCGAGCACGAGGCCGTCGTGGACGTCGTCGCCTCCGCGCTCTCGCCGCGGGTGAGGTCGCAGGCGTCGGGAGCGCACTACACGAGCACGCACCAGCTACCCCTGGTGCCTGGCATCGACGGTGTGGGGCGCACGGCCGACGGCCGGCTCCGCTACTTCGTGCTGCCCGACACGTCGCTGGGCTCCTTCGCGCAGCGCACCGTGATCGACCTCCGCCGCAGCGTCGACCTGCCGCCGGACGTCGACGCCGTCACGCTCGCCGCCGCGATGAACCCGGCCATGTCGTCCTGGGTCGCCTTACGGCGCCGGATCGAGCTGGCGGTGGGCCAGCGCGTGATGGTGCTGGGGGCGACGGGGAATGCCGGCCGGCTCGCGGTCCAGGTCAGCCGACGCCTGGGCGCGTCACACGTGGTGGCGGTCGGCAGGGACGCCGCTCGGCTGGCAGACCTGGGCGCTCACCACGCCGACGCCATCGTGTCGCTGGATGACGACCCGGACGCCGTGGCCGAGCATCTGGCCGACGCGGGACGACACGTCGACGTGGTCCTCGACTACCTCTGGGGGGAGCCGACGGCCGACGCGCTGCGCGCCATCGTCCCGGCACGAGCCGATGACAGCCGGCCCCTCACCTGGGTCCAGATCGGGTCCGTGGCCGGACGCGAGTCGTCCATCCCGTCAGCCGCGCTCCGCGCGACCCGGCTGCAGCTCGTCGGCAGCGGGCAGGGGTCGGTGTCCACACGCGACATCGTGGCCGAGCTCACCAGCTTGGCCGCCGAGGTCCACGCGGGCGGTCTGTTCGTCGATGCGAGCCCGGTCCCCCTGGCCGGCATCGAGCGCGTGTGGCGACTCCCCTTGAGCGGGCCACGCCTGGTGGTCGTCCCCTAGCACCCAGCCGCCCCGTTCGTCCCTGACCGGGTCGCGTCGCCACCATGCCCGGATGTGCGTTGCCAGCGAGATGGAATGTCCTACCCTCTCGCCATGATCCGGATCCCCCGAGGGATGGCTGCGCTCCTCGTCGCCGTGACGTCGTGTGCACTCGCAAGCGTGGCGGTGCCTCCTGCGGCGACGGCTGCCGTCGGTCCGTCGAACACCTTGTCCGTCGGCCAGGTCCTGCGACCCTGGCAGTCCGACCCCGATGCTTCCGCCATCGTCTCGACGAACGCGGAGTACCAGTTCGGCATCTACTACAACGCGCGTACGGGCACGTCGGGTGGCGGTGGGCTCGAGATCGACCAGGTGAGCCCCGTCGTCATGGCCGGGATCTGGACCCAGGCAGGGCGGGCGACGCCGCAGGCGTACGCGGTCCTCAGGTCGAACGGGAACTTCGTCCTCTACTCACAGCCGGGGGTCGTGATGTGGTCGACGCACACGGCGGGGACCGGCAGCGACAACCGCCTGGTGATGAAGAACGACGGTGACCTCGTGATGTACACGGCGGGCGCAGGGAGGTCTGGTCGAGCGGCACGCACGCCGAGGTGCTGAGCAGCGGCGACTCGCTGCGACCCGGTCAGCGCCTGACGAACGTCTACAGCCACACCGACCCACCCACGACCTTGTCGATGCAGCGTGACGGTGATCTTGTCCTCAGGTTCCACGGTGCGGTGGTGTGGGCCTCCAACACCACGGTCCCTGGGTCTCATCTGCAGATGCGGGCCGACGGTGACCTGGTCATCCGGCACGGCGGGCGCACGCTGTGGCGATCCGCCACCGGCAGGCTGGCGACTCCGGCCGACGGCCGCCCGTTCCTCGACGTGCTGCCGTCGGGTCGGTTCACCGTGAACGTCACACCACCCGACGACACGGGTGGCCCCGCGGAGCGGATCGTGTTCGACTCCAGCCATCGCCCCGGAGAGTCCGGGCGCGTCGCGCAGGGCGCCCTGCGCGTCATGACGATCGGGTCCAAGCTGCGAGCCGGGCAGTCACTGGTCGGTGGCACGGGTTCTCGGCTGACGATGCAGGCCAACGGCAACCTGGTGCAGCGTGGGCCGCACGGAGCTCTTCGCTGGCAGACGCACACCAGCGGGCACCCCGGAGCCGTGCTCACGCTGCGAGCGAACGGGAACCTCGTCCTCCACCGGGGCACGCGTGTCCTGTGGAGCTCGGGGACGGCCACCGGCGACTACCGGCATCGCGCGATCAACGTCGTCATGGGGTCCACCGGCAACGCGGTGGCCCACGGCCCCACCGGACTACGCGTCTGGTCCACTCGCCCGGTTGGTTGACGTCACCGCCCCGGCGTCACCCGATCCGCTCGGCCAGCGACACGACGATCCCTTCCGGTCCGCGCACGTAGGCCATGCGCCAGATGTCCTCGTGCTGGCCGATGCCTCCGACGAGCCCGTACCCGTCCTCGGCCAGGCCGTCCACGGCCGCCTGCAGGTCGTCGACCTCGAAGCACACGTTGCGCATGCCCAGCTCGTTCGCCATCGCGGTCGGAGATCCGGGCTCGTGGTCCGGTCTGACGAAGCTCGAGAGCTCGATCCCGGTCGCGCCGTCGGGCGGGCGCAGCATCACGATCTCCGTGCGTGAGCCGGGAATGCCGATGACCGTGTCGAGGAACTCCCCCTCCACGAACATCCGGCCCTCGACCTGGAGACCGAGGCCCACGAAGAACGCCGTCACCGCGTCGAGGTCGAGGACCGTGATGCCGACATGGTCGAACCGCCTGATGCGAGACACGTCGTGATCCTCCGTCGCTCGTCGGGTCGTCGGCTCGGGCAGCGAGCCGACACGGCACCCTCGACGTACCCCGTGCCCCGGCAGGCGAACCTCCGCGGCCTGGTCGGTGGGCTCCGCTGTCTGTCAGACCTCGATCCCGAGTGTCGCCCTGACCTCGACGACGCACTCGCGCGGGAGGAGCCTGGCGAGGTCCACCGCCGTGTCGAGGTCTGGGACGTCGATCAGGTAGAAGCCACCGAGCTGCTCGACGGTCTCCGTGAACGGGCCGTCGGTGACGATCCGAGACTCTCCCGGACGAACCGTGCGAGCCGTCTCGGGTCGCGTCAGGGCGTCGCCGACCAGGAGGCGCCCGCGCCGCCGAACCGCCTCGGCGAAGGCGTTGTAGTCGCGCAAGGACCGGGCGCGGAGCTCGTCGTCGGCCGCATCCCACCGGTCGAAGTGGTCGGCTCCCCCGAGCAGGATCAAGAAGTTCATGAGGTTCCTCCCACAGTCGCGGACGGGTTCACCTGGGTGACGTGCCCCGCGCCCACGGATCGACACCCTGGTCGGACCGCTCAGGCGCAGCTGCTCGAGGTCTCACCGGCGAGCTCGGCTCCCGCCGAGGGCTCCGGACGGCCGCCGCGGTTGACGAGGTAGGAACCGGTGACCACCAGCGCGAACCCGACGACCGTCCACACGGTGACGGGCTCGCCCAGGACCAGCGCGCCCGCGATCACCGCGACGGCCGGGTTGAGGTAGGTGATCGTGGTGGCGCGAACGGGCCCGACCTCGCCCACGAGCGCGAAGAGCAGCATGAACGCCGCGGCCGTGCAGACCACTCCCAGCGTGACGACCGAGGCGACCACGTCCGCCGACGGCAGCGGGCCGGGTACGCCGTCGGTCAGGAGCACCACGGGGACGTACGCGAGGGCGGTCAGGGTCAGGGCCGACGCCATGATGCCGATCCCGGGCAGCCCCTGGAGGGGTCGGCTCAGGATGGCCGGCCCGGCGGCGTACCCGACGACGACGACCCCCACGGCGGCCACGGCCCCGAGATCGGAGCCGCCGACGTCGAACCCGACCAGAGCCGTGACGCCGACGATCCCGAGCACCAGCCCCAGCCAGGCGAGCGGCGTGAGGCGTTCGGCGTGCCCGGTGGCGAAGGCGATCAGGACCCCGGCCAGGGGCACGGCGGCCACCAGGAGCCCCGTGGTCGAGCTGGGCAGCCGGGTCTCAGCGCTACCGAGGAACACCCACGGGATGGCGATCTCGACGACAGCGAACAGCAGCAGCCACCGCCAGCGCTGCAGGACCGGTCGGACCGCGTCCTGGGCCAGGGCGAGCGGCAGCAGGATCACCGCGGCGATCGCGGTCCGGGCCAGGACGATCTGGGCGGGGGACAGCTCGTCGACGGCGACCTTGATCAGTAGGTAGGGGATCCCCCACACGACACCGAGTGCGATGAACAAGGAGGCCGCACGACGAGACACGTGGTCATCGTGCCCGATCCGGGCCTCGGTGCTCGACGCGGCCCAGGGCGGGTCAGCGTCCGAGCTGGTCCTCGAGGTACGCCGGTCGTCCGGCGTACGCGCCGACGGCCAGCAGGGGCAGCACGAGCACCATGAGGAGCCACAGCGGTGCGGTCCAGCCGCCCGTGGCGTCGTAGACGAGCCCGATCGCGAACGGTCCGATCGCGGCCACCAGGTAGCCCAACGACTGGGTGAAACCCGACAGCGCGGCCGTGCCGTCGGGGGTGTGGGCGCGCAGGCCGATCAACGTCAGGACGACGGGGAAGACGCAGCAGCCCACGCCCACGAGCAGTGCCGCCGGCACGGCCCAGGTGTGCGCGTTGACCAGCAGCAGCGAGTAGCCGACGAGGTAGCAGCCGAGGACGGCGAGGATCAGGACGCGCTGGTCGGCACGGCGCGCTGCAGCCGAGGGCAGCCAGAGCGACAACGGGATGCTGACCCCGGCCACGATGGCGACGAGCAGGCCGGCCTGCTCCGCGGAGTAGCCGGAGTCCCGCCAGAGCTGGGCGAACCACCCGAAGATCGAGTAGGCCTGGAGCGACTGCAGGCCGAAGAAGAGCGCCATGGCCCACCCGATGCGCGTGCGGGCCACGTCGGCGAACGAGATGCTCCGGGCCCCGGTCTCGAGGTGCTTGTCGTGACCGAGCAGGCCCAGCCACGGGACCAGCGCCACCAGGGCGAGGAGCGCCCAGGCGCCCAGCCCCGCGCGCCAGCTGTCGAACGAGTCGGAGATCGGGACCGTGAGCAGGAAGGCCGAGGTCAGCCCGATCGCGAGGGCAGTGGTGTAGATCGCCGTGGCCCGGCCGATCCGGTCGGGGAAGTGGAGCTTCACCAACGAGGGGATCAGCACGTTCGCGGTCGCCATCCCGGCGAGCGCGACGGCCGAGAGACCGAGGAAGAGCGTGGGGTCGTGCGCGGCCGAGCGGCCACCGAGACCGACGACCACCGCGGCGAGCGAGAGCGCGAGGGCCCGGTGGAGGCCGACGATGCGTGCGAACGAGGGCGCGAGCGCACCGAAGACCGCGAACGCCAGCACCGGCAGCGAGGTGAGCAGGCCCGCCTCAGCACCGCTCAGGCCGAGCCCGTGTCGCACCTCCTCGAGCACCGGTCCGACGCTGACGGCCGCGGGACGCAGGTTGAACGAGAGGAGGATCAGTCCCACCATCACCAGCGCAGTACGACGGAAGGCGGACACCGCGCGATCGTGTCATCCGGCTCCGGGGCCCGTCACATCCACGGCGGCCCGACCGTCCGGGGGTGGCCTGGGGCAGGATGCACGCGTGCGGCACCTCGACGACGACGAACGACGCGCACGGCTCGCGATCCGCCACGGCCTGGCCCTCCCGGTCGCCGACACCCTGGCGGCGGCGCGCTCGACGGTGTGCCTCCACGCGACGGAGCCGGCCTCGGTCCACCTGGCTGCCTGGGCGCGGTCCGGTGCCAGGCGCGACGACGTCGAGGCGGCGCTCTACGCCGACCGCTCGGTGGTCAAGCAGCTCGCGATGCGGCGTACGGTCTTCGCCTTCCCGCGCGACCTCCTGCCGGCGGTGTGGGGGAGCGCCGCCGCGCGGGTCGCCGGCCAGCAGCTGCGACAGGTGGCCAAGGAGGTGCACGACACCGGCATCGCCCCCGACGGTCTGGCCTGGACCGAGCAGCACCTCGACCTGCTGCGTCGGCTGCTCGCCGACGAGGGGCCGCTGACCGCAGCCCAGATCCGCGAGCGCCTGCCGGCCCTCGATGCCCGCGTGACCCGGGGCAAGGGCAGCTACCAGGCAGACGTGGCGATCTCGGGCAGGGTGATCGTGACGCTGGCCGCCACCGGAGCCATCGTCCGCGGCGAGAACGACGGCGGCTGGAAGCTCTCCCGCCCCCGCTGGACCACCACCGCCGACTGGCTCGGCGCGGGAGCCGACCCGCTGCCCGAGGCCGAGGGGTACGCCGCGCTGGTGGCCGCCTGGCTCGGGGCCTTCGGCCCCGGCACCGAGGCCGACCTGGTGTGGTGGCTGGGTGCGACCAAGGCGGCCGTACGCCGGGCGCTCGCCGACGTGGAGGCGGTCGAGGTGTCACTCGACGGTGGTGCCACCGGCTGGGTCCTCCCCGACGACCTCGATCCCACGCCTCCTCCGGGCCGGTGGGTGGCGCTGCTGCCGGCGCTCGACCCCACCACGATGGGCTGGAAGGAGCGGGCGTTCCACCTCGGGCAGCACGGCGACGAGATCTTCGACCGCAACGGCAACGGTGGCCCGACGGCCTGGTGCGACGGCCGGATCGTCGGCACCTGGTGCCAGCGCGCCGACGGTGCGGTCGAGGTGGTCCCCGCCGAGGCGCTCGACGTGTCGTCGCGTCGTGCGCTGGACGCGAGGGCCGCCGAGCTCACCGAGTGGCTCGACGGCGACGTCGTGCGCTCGATCTACCTCGCCCCGCTCGCGCGGCAGCACCTCGCCACGCTGGGCTGACGCGAAACCCGTCGGGGGCACCCGCTCCGGTGCTAGGTTTCCCCGACTTTCGCAAAGGAGACCACGACGTGGGCGATCCCGGGCAGACGCCGTACCCGCAGCAGCCCTACGGCCAGCAGCCCTACGGCGGCTACGCCGCACCCCAGAACCACAAGGACGCCGTGACCTCGCTCGTCCTGGGCATTGTGTCGCTGGTCATGTGCGGGTTCGTGACCGGCATCCCGGCCATGATCCTGGGCCGCCGGGCCAAGCGGGAGATCCAGGCGTCGGGCGGCGCCCTGGGAGGTGAGGGCATGGCGACCGCGGGCTTCGTCACCGGCCTGATCAGCACGGTGATCGCCGGGCTGGCGTTCGTGCTCGTCGTCCTCGTGTTCGCCTTCGGGGGCGCCATCAGCAACACCTTCGAGCAGACCTGCACCACGGTCGGCTCCTCCCAGCAGTCCAGCTGCTGAGCGCCACGCCCTAGATTGGGTGCTCGTGCGACAGCAGCCCGAGCAGCAAGCGCCCCCGGTCCAGCGGATGCGGGTGCGCTACGCCAAGCGCGGCCGGCTGCGTTTCACGAGCCACCGCGACTTCAGCCGTGCCTTCGAGCGGGCCCTGGTCCGGGCCCGGATCCCGATGGCCTATTCCTCCGGCTTCAACCCGCACCCGCGCATCTCCTATGCCGGCGCCTCCCCGACCGGTGCCGCCAGCGAGGCGGAGTACCTCGAGATCGGCCTCGCCGAGCGGGTCGAGGCCGACCGACTGGCCGCGGACCTCGACGAGGCGCTGCCCGACGGTCTCGACGTCCTCGAGGTCGTCGAGGCGACCCCGGGCAGCCTCGCCGAGCGCCTCGAGGTCAGCCGCTGGCGGATCGACCTGCCCGGGCAGGGCACGGCCGACGTGGAGCCGGCCGTCGCGTCGTTCCTCGCGGCCACCTCCGTGGTGGTGGAGCGGATGACCAAGAAGGGGATGCGCTCCTTCGACAGCCGCGAGGCCGTGCTCGCGCTCACCGCGACGCCGTACGACGACGGGACGGCGCTCGAGGTCGTGCTGCGGCACACCGTCCCCTCCGTCCGGCCCGACGACGTGCTGACCGGGCTCCGCCAGGTCGGCGGCCTCGACGCGCCCGGGACACCTCTGGTGACGCGGCTCGAGCAGGGCCCCTTCGACGCGGGCTCGGGCACGATCGGCGACCCGTTATCCACTTGACAGTGCGGGGAACCGGAGCCCCGTGTGCGATACTCGAGGTGGTCGACCGTGCGGCATGCCGAATCGGTCGACCCGACGACGTTCTCGCCGGTCCGATTCCTGGCCCGGCACAGTGGAGCCGGTCGTCACCGGACCGCGACGCGGCCTGGCTGAGTTGGTGACAGCAGCTCGCCCGGATGGCTTGGCGACCGCGGTCGGTGACATGTCGGACCCAGTGACGCACCTGCGGAGGGTGTCGCCGCCACCGAAGGCTTTGCGCCGTCGGCCCTGACCACGCGGGCTGCCGGCGTCGGACACGTCCGGGGCTGTGCGCAGCGTCCGGGCCGAGGAGCGACATGCTCGACGATCAGCAGGACGGTTCCACCACCTCCCAGGACACGCCGGAGGTCGGCGACACGCCGCCCGCCACGAAGAAGTCCGCCCCCCGCAAGCGGACCACCAAGAAGGCCGCCGCTCCCGCGGCGGAGGCAGACGCTGCGCCCGCCGCCGCGAGCGCGGACGCCGCCGACACGCCGGCACCGGCGAAGAAGACGACGGCGCGCAAGCGCACGGCCAAGAAGACCGCGGCCACGGCCGAGTCAGGCGACGGGGCTGACGCCGCCAGCGCCACGGAGGGTGAGGCCGAGAAGCCCGCCGCGAAGAAGACCACCACGCGCAAGCGCACCACCAAGAAGACCGCCGCCACGGCTGAGTCGGCGACCGACGAGGGCGCCGGGGGCGACGGCTCGAGGCCGACCTCCGTCCCCGTCCCGCTCTTCCAGGCACCCGAGAAGACCACCGCTCCCGCGCGCCGTACGTCCAAGGCCGCCGCGGCGGCCGAGCCGGCGGAGAGCGACGGCGGCGACGACACGTCGCGTGACCAGGCCGACGGCGGCGACGAGGGCGAGGGCGCGAGCCGTCGCAAGCGCCGCCGCGGCGGGCGCCGACGCCGCAAGTCGGGCGACGGTGCCGGAGCCGACGCGGCCTCGGGCGACGAGGGTGCCGACGAGTCCGCCGCCGAGGCGACCGAGACGACGTCCTCCGACTCCGGGGGCCAGCAGACCTCCGACGGCGAGAGCACGTCGTCGCGCAGGCGGCGCCGCCGGCGCCGAGCGGGCGACGACGACGGTGACGGCGGTGACGACCCCGCCAACACCGTGACCCGCGTGAGGAGCGGGCGCAGCGCCAACGACGAGATCACGGCGGTGTCGGGCTCGACGCGGCTCGAGGCCAAGAAGCAGCGGCGCCGCGAGGGCCGCGAGGCAGGTCGCCGCCGTGCGCCGATCGTCAGCGAGGCCGAGTTCCTGGCCCGCCGCGAGGCGGTCAACCGCGTGATGGTGATCCGTCAGCGCGGCGACATCACCCAGATCGGCGTGCTCGAGGACAACGTGCTCGTCGAGCACTACGTCGCCCGCGAGTCGCAGACGTCCCTGATCGGCAACGTGTACCTCGGCCGGGTCCAGAACGTCCTGCCGTCGATGGAGGCCGCCTTCATCGACATCGGCAAGGGTCGCAACGCCGTGCTCTACGCCGGTGAGGTCAACTGGTCCGCCCTCGGTCACAAGGAGGGGCAGCCGCGCAAGATCGAGTCGGTGCTGTCCTCGGGGCAGTCGATCCTGGTGCAGGTCACCAAGGACCCGATCGGGCACAAGGGGGCACGCCTGACCAGCCAGGTCAGCCTGGCCGGGCGCTTCCTGGTCTACGTGCCCGACGGCACGACCAGCGGCATCTCCCGCAAGCTCCCCGACACCGAGCGCAACCGGCTCAAGACCCTCCTGAAGGACATCGTCCCCGACACCGCCGGCGTGATCGTGCGGACCGCCGCCGAGGGCGCCGCCGAGGACGAGCTCACCCGCGACGTCGAGCGCCTCAAGGCGCGCTGGGAGGACATCGAGAAGAAGTCCCACGGCTCCGCACCGCAGCTGCTCTACGGCGAGCCGGACCTGACGCTGAAGGTGGTCCGCGACCTCTTCACCGAGGACTTCGCCAAGCTGGTCATCGAGGGCGACGACGCCTGGGACACCGTCCAGTCGTACGTCTCGCACGTCGCACCCGACCTCGAGGCGCGCCTCGAGCGCTACGAGCGCAAGAAGGACCAGGACGTGTTCGCGGCGTACCGGATCGAGGAGCAGATCAAGAAGGGCCTCGAGCGCAAGGTCTGGCTGCCCTCCGGCGGCTCGCTGGTCATCGACCGGACCGAGGCGATGACCGTCGTCGACGTCAACACCGGCAAGTTCACCGGCTCGGGCGGCAACCTCGAGGAGACCGTCACCAAGAACAACCTCGAGGCCGCCGAGGAGATCGTGCGGCAGCTCCGCCTGCGCGACATCGGGGGCATCATCGTCGTCGACTTCATCGACATGGTGCTCGAGTCCAACCGTGACCTCGTGCTGCGGCGCCTGGTCGAGTGCCTGGGTCGCGACCGCACCCGTCACCAGGTCGCCGAGGTGACCTCGCTCGGACTGGTCCAGATGACCCGGAAGCGGATCGGTACCGGGCTCCTGGAGTCCTTCTCCCACGACTGCACCGTCTGTCACGGCCGGGGTGTCGTGATCGAGGAGGCGCCGGTCGAGCCGAAGCAGCCCGAGGAGGAGGGCCGCCGCGGACGCCGTAGCCGCAGCCGCGGGAAGACCCAGGACGCGCCGGCCGAGGTCGCTCCCCGGTCCTCGGCTCCGTCGCCCAAGGACGTCGCCGCGATGGCGCGCCACGAGCACGCCGAGGCCGAGCAGGCCCGGGCCGACGAGGCCGCCGAGGCCGATCAGGCCGAGGCCGACGCAGCAGCCGAGAACGAGGCCGCCGACGCGGTCGAGACGAAGGCAGCCGAGACGGAGGCCGCCGAGAGGGAGGCCGCCGAGGCAGGCGAGACCGAGACGGACCAGACCGAGAGCGCGTCCGGGAGGGTCGTCGAGGCGGAGCTCACCGTCGAGACCGCCGACGACACCACGGTCGCCTCCGACCAGGCCGAGGCAGTGGTCGAGCACGAGCCGACGCCCGAGCCCGAGTCCGACTCGGCTCCGCCGGCCGAGCCCGAGCCGCCGCGGGTGGTCACGCGCACCCGCCGTCGCGCGGCCAGCCGCCCGGCCGGCCCGCCCGCCGCGGTCCCCGCTCCGGAGGCCTCGACCAACGGGGCCGGTGGCCCGGAGGACGCGGCGAGCCCCGGCGAGACCGAGACGCCGGGGGACGAGACTCCCGCCCTGCACGTACCGGTCAAGCGCAAGGGTGGCGCGCGCAAGCGCTGACCCTCGCGCCGCCGGTGTCAGGGGCGTCGGTAGGGCTTCTGGAACAGCAGGTGCACCTTGCCGTTGCGGCAGCCGGTCCGCGGGTGGACGACGAACTGCGACGTGGTGGCGTTCGGGACGTAGACCCGCAGACCGTCCACATGAGCGCGCCGGCAGCGCTTCGCCGAGAAGTTGAAGGCGTTCACCTCGTCGAGCGGGCTGCGCAGGCGCTGCCCTGGCTTCACGACGAACGAGCGGACGTGTCCGGAGTCGGTCCGCACGGCCGGCGCGCCGATCTGGGTGCCGTCGCCGTCCCCGACGTAGGAGACGCCGCCGTAGCCACCGGTGCGGCAGGCGTGGTCGGAGGTGTTGCGCAGCACGATCCAGCCGAAGTGGTGCCCGGCGCCGTCGTCGGAGTGGCGGTACGACGCGGTCAGGTCGGAGCTCGTGCAGCCCGGGAGCCCGGCCGCCTGCGCCGGGAGCCCGGCGACGGCACTGCCGACCGCGAGCGTGAGACCGGCGGCAGCGCCGAGGAGACGGGACGTGGGTGTGGTCATGACAGGACCCCCTGGAGAGCGGGACCGCCGCCTGTCGACGGTCCACGGATGTGACGTGGACAAGGAGGCGGAAGGTTGTCGCCCCGGACACCCGTCCGTCCGGCCGGCTGTCGTTTTGCGGCGTACGACGCGCACCGCGTAGCATGGACCCTCGGTGCGCTCAGGCGTGCCCTTCTGCTCGGCCGCTCGTCCGCGCCCCTCGGGGGTCGACGATCCCGGGTCGGCAGACCCAGAGTTCCGTACCTATGAAGGAGACCGCGGTGTACGCGATCGTGCGCGCTGGCAGCAAGCAGCAGAAGGTTGCCGTGGGCGACGTCATCGAGATCGACAAGACCGATGCGGCCGTCGGCGACACGCTGACGCTGCCCGTCGTGATGACCGTCGACGGCGACACCGTCACCGCGACCGGTCTCGACAAGGCCGGCGTCACCGTCGAGGTGCTCGGCGCCACCAAGGGCCCCAAGATCATCATCCAGAAGTACAAGAACAAGACCGGCTACAAGAAGCGCCAGGGTCACCGCCAGAAGTACACCCAGGTCAAGGTCACCGACATCTCTGTCTGAGCGCACGCTCGGATCTCGACAAGCTCACTTCGCGAACAGGACTGAACTCATGGCACACAAGAAGGGTGCGGCCTCGACCAAGAACGGTCGGGACTCCAACTCCCAGCGCCTCGGCGTGAAGCGGTACGGCGGTCAGCTGGTCAACGCCGGCGAGATCATCGTCCGTCAGCGCGGCACGCACTTCCACCCGGGCACCGGCGTGGGCCGAGGCGGCGACGACACGCTGTTCGCGCTGGTCGCCGGCAACGTCGAGTTCGGCACCCGGCGCGGCCGTCGCGTCATCAACATCGTTCCGGCCGGCGAGTAACGCCCGACCGACCGTGCGAAGGGCGTCCCCGGACTCGGGGCCGCCCTTCGACTATTTCAGGAGCAGTCATGGCCGTGCCGTCGTTCGTCGACCGGGTGGCGTTGCACGTCGCCGCGGGGCGGGGCGGCAACGGCGTCGCCTCGGTCCATCGTGAGAAGTTCAAGCCGCTCGGCGGCCCCGACGGCGGCAACGGTGGTCCCGGGGGCTCGGTGATCCTCCGGGTCGACCCCGACGTGACCACGCTCCTCGACTACCACCACAGCCCCCATCGGCGCGCCGAGCACGGCGGCCACGGTGCCGGCGCCCACCGCAGCGGCGCCCACGGCTCAGACCTGGTGCTCCCCGTCCCCGACGGGACCGTGGTGTCCAGCGCTGCGGGTGAGCTGCTCGCGGACCTGGTGGGTGCGGGCACCGAGCTCGTGATCGCCCAGGGAGGCCGGGGCGGTCTCGGCAACGCGGCCCTGGCCAGCGCCAAGCGCAAGGCCCCCGGCTTCGCGCTCCTCGGCGAGCCCGGGGACGAGCTGGAGATCGTGCTCGAGCTCAAGGTCGTCGCCGACATCGGCCTGGTCGGCTACCCCAGTGCCGGCAAGTCGAGCCTGATCGCCGCCATCTCGCGTGCCCGCCCCAAGATCGCCGACTACCCCTTCACCACGCTCGTCCCCAACCTGGGTGTGGTCACCGCCGGCGACACCACGTTCACGGTGGCCGACGTGCCCGGCCTGATCGAGGGCGCGAGCGAGGGCCGCGGGCTGGGCCACGAGTTCCTCCGTCACGTCGAGCGATGTGCCGCCATCGTCCACGTCATCGACACCGTCACGATCGAGCCCGGACGCAACCCTGACGACGACCTCACCGTCATCGAGCACGAGCTGGCGTCGTACGGCGGGCTCGACGACCGCCCGCGCCTGGTGGCTCTGAACAAGATCGACGTACCCGACGGCCGCGAGATGGCCGACATCGTCCGGGCCGACCTCGAGGCCCGCGGGCTGCAGGTGTTCGCGGTGAGCGCGGCCTCGGGGGAGGGGCTGCGCGAGCTCACCTTCGCGATGGCCGACATCGTGCAGTCGGCCCGCGCCGCGCGCACGCAGACGCCGACCGAGCGGATCATCATCCGTCCGGCCTCGGCGGATGGCGGCGACGACTTCTCGGTCACCGAGTCCGCCGACCCGTCGGCGGGCGCGGGACACCGGGCGTGGGTCGTGCGCGGGCCGAAGCCGGAGCGCTGGGTGCGCCAGACCGACTTCAGCAACGACGAGGCCGTCGGGTTCCTGGCAGACCGCCTCAACCGTCTCGGCGTCGAGTCGCGCCTGGTCGAGCTGGGGGCCGTCGAGGGTGACGCCGTCCTGATCGGGCATCCCGACAACGCCGTCGTCTTCGACTTCAAGCCCGGGATCGACGCGGGTGTGGAGATGCTCGGCCGTCGTGGTGAGGACCAGCGCTTCGAGGAGAAGCGGCCCGCGGCCGGCCGTCGCCGGGCGATCCAGGAGGCCATGCCCGAGCGCGGCGAGACCGAGACCCGCGCCGACGTCGCCCGCCGTATCGACCACGCAAGCGGGCCGATGAGCTATGAGATCGGCTCCGACGACGACCCCGACCGCGTGCCCTCGCCCTCGGAGAGTGACCAGGACGCATGACCGGCCAGGCGCGGCGCGAGCAGGTCACCGCGGCCCGCCGGGTCGTGGTCAAGGTCGGCTCGTCCTCCCTCACGACGGCTGCCGGCGGCATCGACCCGGAGCGCGTACGCCGGCTCGTGGACGTGCTCGCCGCCTCGCGCGGTCGCGGCACGGAGGTGGTGCTGGTCTCGTCGGGCGCGATCGCCGCCGGGCTCGCACCCCTCGGCCTGGCCCGCCGCCCCCGCGCCCTGCCAGCACAACAGGCGGCGGCCGCGGTCGGCCAGGGACTCCTCGTGCACCGCTACACCGAAGAGCTCGCCGCTCACGGCCTGGTGGCCGGCCAGGTCCTGCTGACCGCCGACGACATGACGCGGCGCAGCCACTATCGCAACGCCCACCAGACCCTGGCGAAGCTTCTCGAGCTCGGGGTGCTGCCGATCGTCAACGAGAACGACACGGTCGCCACCGGTGAGATCCGGTTCGGCGACAACGACCGACTGGCCGCGCTCGTCGCGCACCTGGTGCATGCCGACCTGCTGGTCCTCCTCAGCGACGTCGCCGGTCTCTACGACGGGCACCCGTCGACCGAGGGCAGCCGCCTGATCGCCGACGTGGCCCTGGCCGACGACCTGGCGGGGGTGCGTGTCGGCAAGGCAGGAGCGGCGGGGGTCGGCACCGGAGGCATGCGGACCAAGCTCGACGCCGCCCGGATCGCCACCGGCGCCGGGATCCCCGTCGTCCTCACCTCCGCCGACCAGGCGGGCGAGGCGCTGGCGGCCGAGCCGGTCGGTACCTGGTTCCAGGCAGCCACCCGTCGCCGCCCCACCCGCCAGCTGTGGTTGGCCCACGCGACCGAGCCGAAGGGTGTGCTGCTGCTCGACGAGGGGGCCGTGCGAGCGGTGACCGAGCGCCGGGCCTCGCTGCTCGCGGCCGGCCTGACCGGGGCCACCGGTTCCTTCGTCGCCGGTGACCCGGTCGACCTCGCCGGCCCCGACGGCCGGGCGGTCGCGCGCGGCCTGGTCAACTTCGACGCCGACGAGATCCCGCGGCTGGTCGGGAGGACCTCGGCGACCCTGCGGCGCGAGCTGGGAGCGGCGTACGAGCGCGAGGTCGTGCACCGCGACGACCTCGCCCTCCTCTGATCGGAGGCCGGGGCCGGGCGCGCCGATGTGGCAAGTCGCGCCCCGGCTGTGCAGGCTGGGGTCCATGACGATCCTCCGACGAGCCCTCGCCCTGGTCGCCTGCCTCACCGTCGGTGCCTTCCTGGCCACCTCCGTGCAGGGCCCGGCCTCCTCCCGCACGGTCGACGACCGGTGCGCCGGACACGGCCCGATCCCTGCGTCGGCCCTGGCCCACGGCGTCTCACTCGGCTGCTCCCTCGTCGGACGCACGGTGTACGACGGACGCGTCGCCGTGGTGGTGCCGCCGCCGGGGGTGACGGTGGCCGGTGACGGCTACGGCACCGACGGCGAGGTCGTCGGGCTCCGCGTGACCAACACCGGCACCGAGGTCCGCGCCTCCACCGGCACGAGCACCGGGTCGTCGCGTGCGGTGGCCTCCGCGGCGCGTCGCGCCGACCCCGAGGCCTGCAAGGACCGCACGTTCCACCTCGAGGGCCACCGCTGGCGCACCTCGCTGCGCTACGGCATCAACCTCGGCAAGGCTCCGTCGCAGCTCGACAAGGGGACGCTGGTCCGGCAGATCAAGGCCGGCAACGTCAACATGCGCAAGGGCCGGAACACCTGCGGGCGCCCGCGCCTCGGCACCCCCGTCGCCCACTACACGGGCAAGACCGGCGCCAGGCCCAACATCAAGCCCGGCGCCCACAGCATCCGGTGCGGCGACTTCAACACCAAGAACGTCGTCGGCTTCGGCAACCTGCCGGGCAACCTCCTGGGCTGGACGTGCTACTGGTGGCTCGGCGACAAGAACATGGGTGCCGCTGACATCATGCTCGACAACGGCACCAAGCTGGTCACCAGCATCCCCGCGGGCTGCACGAACAAGTGGGACTTCCAGGGGACCGTCACCCACGAGTTCGGCCACGCCTACGGGATGGGCCATACCGGTGGCGGGCACGCCAACCTGACGATGGACCACACGGAGACCGCCTGCTCGACCTACGCCCGCACGCTCGGGCTCGGCGACTGGCTGGGCATGAAGAAGATGTACGGCACGCGCTGACCTGCCGGGTAGGGTCGCCGCGTGACCTGGGGGCGCGGGGCCTTCTGGACCCTGGTGGTCCTGCTGCTGACACCGGCCCTGGCGCTCACGGTGCTCCGGGTGTCGGACCCCCACCTGTCGCTGCTGATCCGCGCCCAGAGCCTCGCGCCGTACGCGATCCTGCCGTACGCGCTGGCGCTGGGGCTGCTCGCCGGCTGGGCGGTGCGGCACCGTCGTCAGGCGTGGGTGGTGCTGGTCCCGCTGCTGGGCCTGGCCCTGCACGTGTACTGGCTGGCGCCGCTCTACGTCGGCGCCACCCCGGCGCCCGCCGCCGGTGCCATGCCGTGGGTGGTGATGACGGTGAACCTCGAGTCCACGCACCTCGACGCGCTTCCCGTCGTCGACGCGGTGCGCCAGCACGACGTCGACGTCCTGGTCCTCGAGGACGCCACGCCCGAGGCGCTCGCAGCGATGGACCACGCGGGGCTCTCCGAGCTCCTGCCCCACCACGTGAGCGCGCCGGGCTCGGCCGACCACGGGATCGTCGTCCTCTCTCGCACCGGGGTCGGGGACGCGTCGGCACCTGACTCCTCGGGCAGCGTGCTGATGGTGACGATCGCCACCACCGACGGTCCGCTCCGGCTCCAGGCCGTGCACCCCGAGCAGCCCACGCACGCGGCCACCTGGCGTGCCGACCACGACGAGCTCCTCGCGGTGGCACGCTCCGAGCACCCCGCCCTCATCGTCGGGGACTTCAACGCCACCCTCGACCAGGCGCCGATACGCCGGCTCGAGGATGAGGGCTACCGCTCGGCCACCGAGCTGGCGAACCAGGGTTGGCAGCCCACCTGGCCCGCCAACGGGCTCTACCGGGCCCTGCACCTGGTGCCGATGCCGCCGCTGGTCCAGATCGACCAGGTCATGCTCGGCCCCGGCCTGACCGCGACGGGCACGTCGACGGTGGCCGTCGCCGGCACGGACCATCGAGCCCTCCTGGCGACCCTGGCCACGCGGTCGGAGTAGGTTCCGTCCTGTGCGCGAGCCGCTGGAGCTGAGTCCCGAGGAGCGTGCCGAGGACGAGCTCTGGAACCGGCTCTACGGTCCCTTCGACGCGTTCGACCTCGACGGGGCCGTCGAGTTCTTCGCCGGGTTCGACAGGCCGTGGTGGCTGGTCGGCGGGTGGGCGATCGAGGCTTTCACGGGCGCCCCCCGGGAGCACGAGGACATCGACGTCTCGATCCTGGCCTGCGACGCGCCCGCGTTGCGGGAGCACGTGGGCGACCGGTGGCACCTGTGGTCCAACGTGAGTGGACAGATCCGGCCGATGATCGACCGATGGCCCGACCTGCCCGAGCCCGATGCGCAGATCTGGGTGAGACGCGACGCCTTCTCGCCGTGGGTGATGGACCTGCCCGTCACGCCCGACGTGGACGGACTCTGGCAGAACAAGAAGGTGCCCGAGCACGTCGCTGCGCTGGACGACGTCACGTGGTCGACCGGCGACGGCGTGCGCGTGCTGAACCCCGAGATCGTGCTGCTGTTCAAGGCGCGCCTCGACCGCACCAAGGACCGGCGTGACCTCGCCCGGACCCTGCCGCTGCTGACCGACGGTCAGCGCACCTGGCTGGGCGACCAGGTCTCCGGGCTGTGGCCCGAGCACGCCTGGCTCGACCGGATCTGAGCCGCGTTATTCGGATGCGGGCCGCGACCGGGACGTCGTACCGTCTGCGGCATGGGTAGCGAGGAGTGACCTCAACCAGGCGCCGACCGGCAGCCTGACGACCCTCGCCGTGGAGCGGCGGGAGGTCAGGACGTCACTCCTGCTCGTCGGAGCCCGCCATGCCCACGCCTCACCTGTCCCTGCCCCGCCCCGCGGAGACCGTGGTCGACCCCTCGGCCCTGGCTCGCCTGCCGCACGCGGGCGCCTCGCACGACGCCGTGCGCCGCTACTCCCGCGCACGGCGCAACCTGCTGCCGCGCTCCGACCACGTGACGGCGGTCGCCGGCGGCTGGGCACACGAGGTCGTGCTCGGGAGCGACGCGGACGTCGAGTCCCTGCTCTGGTGTCCCGGCGACCGCGCGCACCCGTCCCTCGAGGCGACGGCGGCCCGCGTCGTCCACCGCGCAGGGAGTGCCCTGCAGATCTCCGCACGCACGCTGGCCCGGATCCATCCCGGCCTGACCGCGCCCGCCGTCGTCTCCGTCGTCCGGCTGCCGCGTTGGCCGGCCACCCTGCGACCGGGCGGCGACGGTCTGGTGCTGGTGGCCGACGGCATCGAGTACGCCGGCAACCTGGGCACCCTGATCCGCACGGCCGACGCCTGCGCGGTCGACACGCTGGTGCTGACCCGCGTCACGGCCCGGGTGACCCATCCGAAGGCGTTCGCCGCGAGCCGCGGCACCGTGCTGACCATGCCGGTCCTGGAGTACGCAGACGTGGCGTCCGCGCGGGCCGACCTGGTCGCCGCGGGCTTCACGACGTACGTCGCCGACCCGGCCGGGGCGACGTCCTACCGACACGCGGGGCTCGGCTCGGGGCCGACCGCGGTCGTCGTCGGCTCGGAGAGCGACGGGGTGGCCCAGGAGTGGCGGACCGGACTGACCCGGGTCTCGATCCCGATGCGAGGGCGTGCCGACTCGCTCAACGTCGCGGCCTCCGCGGCCGTGCTGCTGTTCGAGGCGCGCGCCCGGTCGGATGAGGCCGTGGGCCACGGGGTCCGGCCCGGCGACCAGGTCTGAGCCCGGCCGCCGGGCCGCGGGCGAGCGGCCCCGGGAGGGACCGCCCGCCCGCACCGGGGGTCAGCGGTGGTGCAGCACCTTGACCGAGGCACTCACCTGGACCTTGCCGACAGCCAGGCCGCCGGTGAACAGGTTGGTGGAGAAGTAGCCGTTCAGGGCCTGGGCGGCGCCCTTCTGGAGCGTGGCCCGGATTCCCGTGACCATGAGGTGCTTGGCCGTGGCCTTGACCTTGGCCTTGCCCAGCTTGAGGTTCAGGACCGGGATCCGGGCACCCGCCTCGTCGACCCAGGCGGTGAGCGCCTTCTTGGTGGTGCTCACCTCGAAGTCGCGGATGGTCAGGCTCTTGCCGCCGGCCGCGAACGTGAGACCACCGGAGTGGGTGATGTTCCCGGCCAGGGTCTTGGCGTTGATCAGGCCGCCCTGGATCGGGAACGAGATGCCGGCCTTCCCGGCCTTGGCCTCGGACGCCGGAGTCACGGTGACCCCGTTGCTGGAGAGAGCCCCGGCGGTCTTCTTGTCCAGGGCGAGCGTCGTGCGGCCGCCGGTCAGGACGAGGTAGGTGGCGCCCCGCTTGTCGGCAGTGGCGTGATGAGCAGTGGACGGGCGGTGGGTGGACCCTGCCTGGGCGGCCGTGGCACCGGCGAGCGGGATGGTCACGACCGCGGCCGTGGCGGCCACCGCGAAGGTTCGGACAACTGACATGTGGTTTCTCTCCTGTGATGACGGGCCGGCTCGGTGCCGGCCTCGGGTGGTGCGTGTCCACGCGGGCCGGACGGCCGGCGTGGCTGGGGGATCAGGGGAGGAGGCCGGCCATGTGCCGGTCGCCGTGCCGCCAGCCGAGGCGGGGGACCACGGTGGCGTAGCCGAAGGTGTCTCCCGCCGAGAAGGCCGAGACCCCGAAGGTCGCGTTCAGCGCTCCTGCCGCGGTCGCGGTCAGGCGCAGGGACAGCAGGCCGAGCCAGGGACGGTGGCTCAACCCGAGCGTGAACAGGTCGGCCCGGCCGACGTTGCCGATCGAGCCGGACACGTTGCCGCTCACCGTCAGTCGGGCGAGCTCGATGTCGAAGTCGGTCAGCGTGATGCTGGCCCCGCCGGCGGCGAGGGTCAGGCCGCCTGCGTGCGTGATCGTGGCCGGGGCCGCGAGGCCGGTGATCGGGAAGCGGGCAGCCAGCGTGCCGCGGTAGGGGAAGGCGACGGCAGGGGAGACCGGGCTCGGCGTGATGCCGGCCGAGGCGATGAGCTGGTAGACCGCCGGGTCGACGACCACCTGGGTGTATCCGAGGCCGCGCGAGGAGCTCCGGGACGAGGTGTGCGCGGAGGCCGGGGAGACGGTGGAGGCCACCAGCGCGGCGCAGGTCGCCACTGCGGTCAGGATGCCGAGCAGCTTGAGTCGCATGTGTCTGTCCTCTCGATGCGGTGCGATGTCGTGACGTGGCCGGGCGGCCTCGTCACTGTCTCTTCCGGGTCCGGCCCCCGATTGGATGCACCTCGCGGCGGGGAGGTCCCGGTTAGGGTGGCGACGCGGACCGAACAGTCGAGGAGTCCTGGTGAGCCTGCGCGGCGGACGGAGTGGCCCCCACCGGGCGGCGTACGTCACGGGCGCGAGCGCGGACGACGTACCGGAGCAGGTCATCTCCCATGCCTTCGCGCGCGGCGAGCCGTGGGCCCTCGAGGCGACCTACGAGCGGTGGTCCGCACTCGTCTACACGTTCGCGCTCCGGATGCTCCGAGACGGTGAGGACGCCCAGGACGTGACGCAGGAGGTCTTCCTCCGCGCCTGGCGCGGGCGTACCGGCTACCGCCCCGAGCAACGACCGCTGCCGGCCTGGCTGACCGGCATCACCCGACACCTGGTCTCGGACCGGATGTCGGCGCGGACCCGCGACCACCGGCTGCACGAGCGTGTCGTGGTGAACCACCTCGACGGCGACGATGCGGGCATCGCCGAGTCGGTCGCCGACGCCTTGGTGGTCGCCGACCTGCTCGAGCGCCTCGAGCAGCCTCGTCGCAAGGTGGTCGAGCTGGCGTTCCTGTCCGGGCTCTCCCACGCCGAGATCTGCGCCCGGACCGGCCTCCCGCTGGGCACCGTGAAGAGCCACATCCGGCGCGGGCTGACGCAGCTGCGCGACCACCTGGGGGTGGACGATGACGCATCCTGAGCCCGAGATCCTGCTCCGGTCGGTCGGCGGCTCCACCGACGAGGAGACCCGACGCCACCTCGCCACGTGCACGCAGTGCCGGGCCGACCTCGCCACGATGACGCGGGCCCGCGCCGCCGGCGCGACCCTCGCGTCCGACCCGGCGCTCGGGACGCTGACCACGCCCCCGCCCGCGGTCTGGGCGAGCATCCGGCGCGAGCTGGACGAGACCGTGGAGCACCGGGTCGCGCAGGTGCCCGTGGCTCCGTCCGGCGGCGCCAGGAGCCGGCGTACGTGGGCGGTCGTGGCCGCCTCGGTGGCCGCCGGCGCCGTCCTGGGCGCCTCGATCGTCGCCCTGGTCAACCGCGACCAGGACGACTCCGCCCCACAGGTCGCGGTGCGTTCGTCGTCGCTCGAGCCCTTGGAGGGACACGTCACGAGCGGGACCCTCTCGATGTCCGGCTCGCCCTCGCGCGAGTCGCTCTCGGTGGATCTCCACGAAGCAGACCCAGGACCCGGCTTCCTGGAGGTGTGGCTGCTCGATGCCAAGACCGGCGGCATGGTGTCCCTCGGGGTTCTCGACGGTGACCGTGGGTCCTACGCCGTCCCGCCGGGCCTCGACCTGACGGCGTACGACCAGGTCGACGTCTCCCGCGAGCCGTACGACGGCAACCCCGCGCACTCGAAGGTCAGCCTGGCTCGCGGACAGGTCCCCTGACCGGTTCGGTCCACCGGGTTCGTCGTCGTGGGCCCGGCGCGTACGCTTGGTCCGATATGCCCGACGCGCCCGACACCCTGCCTGACGTGCAGACCGTCTACCTCGACCACGCCGCGACCACCCCGATGCTCCCGGCTGCGCTCGAGGTGATGACCACCCACCTCCGCGACGTCGGCAACCCCTCCTCGCTCCACGCCAGCGGTCGGGCCGCGCGGCGGATCGTGGAGGAGTCCCGCGAGACGATCGCCCAGGCCCTCAACTGTCGTCCCGGCGAGGTCGTCTTCACCTCCGGCGGCACCGAGTCCGACAACCTGGCGCTCAAGGGCCTCTTCTGGTCGCGGCACGACGGCGACCCCGCGCGCGTACGGATCCTGGCCTCGTCCGTCGAGCACCACGCGGTGCTCGACGCCCTGCACTGGCTCGCGCAGGAGGAGCAGGCCGAGGTGGAGCTCCTCCCGGTCGACCGTCGCGGCCGACTCGACCTCGACGCCTTCCGCGAGGCCGTCGAGCGCGACCCGGCGTCCGTCGCCCTGGTCTCGGTGATGTGGGCCAACAACGAGGTCGGCACGCTGCAGCCGATCGAGGACGTCGTCGCCGTCGCGTCGGTCCACGGGATCCCGGTCCACACCGACGCCGTCCAGGCCGTCGGTGCGGTCCCGGTCGACTTCGCCGCGAGCGGGGTCGACGCCCTCACGCTCACCGGTCACAAGCTCGGTGGCCCCTACGGCGTCGGCGCACTCGTGCTGCGTCGTGAGCTCTCCCTGACCCCGCTGCTCCACGGGGGCGGGCAGGAGCGCGACATCCGCAGCGGCACCCTCGACATGCCCGCGATCGCCGGGTTCGCCAGCGCGGTCGAGCACGCCGTCAAGGTCCAGCCCGAGTACGCCGAGCGGATGGCCGCGCTGCGCGACGACCTCGTCCGCCGGGTGACCGAGATCGTGCCCGCGGCCCACCTCCACGGCGACGTCGACCACCGGCTGCCGGGCAACGCCCACCTGGGCTTCCCCGACTGCGAGGGCGACTCGCTGCTGATGCTGCTCGACGCCCGGGGGATCGAGTGCTCCACCGGGTCGGCCTGCTCGGCGGGGGTGCCCCAGCCGTCTCACGTGCTGCTGGCCATGGGTTGCGACGAGGAGGGCGCGCGCCACTCGCTGCGCTTCACGCTCGGCCGTACGTCGACCGCGTCCGACGTCGACGCCCTCGTCGACGCGATCGGTCCCGCCGTCGAGCGTGCCCGCGGAGCCCGCGAACGGTGATCACCCCACCGACACGCTCACGTCGTTCCGCTTCGGACGGGGGCCCGGCGTGAGGATCGTCGCCGCCATGTCCGGGGGCGTCGACTCGGCCGTGGCCGCGGCCCGCGCACACGAGGCCGGCCACGACGTCACCGGCATCCACCTCGCCCTCTCGCGCAACCCCGCGTCGTACCGCTCGGGGGCGCGCGGGTGCTGCACCCTCGAGGACGCCAACGACGCGCGTCGTGCCGCCGACGTGATCGGCATCCCGTTCTACGTCTGGGACCTCTCCGAGCGCTTCCACGCGGACGTCGTCGAGGACTTCATGGACGAGTACGCCGCCGGCCGGACGCCCAACCCCTGCCTGCGGTGCAACGAGAAGATCAAGTTCGCCGCCGTGCTCGACCGCGCGCTCGCGCTGGGCTTCGACGCCGTCGCCACCGGCCACTACGCCCAGCTGCGCACCGGACCCGACGGGTCGGTGGAGATGCACCGCGCGGTCGACCACGGCAAGGACCAGTCCTACGTGCTCGGCGTCCTCACCCAGGACCAGCTGGCCCACTCGGTGTTCCCCCTCGGTGACACGCCCAAGCCGGCGATCCGGGAGGAGGCCGCGCGGCGCGGCCTGCTGGTCGCTGACAAGCCCGACTCCCACGACATCTGCTTCGTCGCCGACGGAGACAACGCCGGCTGGCTGCGCGAGAAGCTGGGCGAGCGGGCGCCCAACCACGGCGGTGCGATCGTCGACGTCGCGTCCGGCGACGAGCTCGGGCGGCATGACGGCACCTTCGGCTTCACGATCGGGCAGAGGCGTGGGCTCCGGCTGGGCGTGCCGGCGGCCGACGGGAAGCCACGGTTCGTGCTCGACATCGAGCCGGTCTCGGGCACCGTCACGGTCGGGCCGCGCGAGGCGCTGACCGTCGACCGGATCGTCGCCGACCGGCCCCGGTGGTGCGGGCCGGCCCCCACGTCCTACACCGGCGGCGTGCAGCTGCGCGCGCACGGTGCGGAGCATCGTGCGACGGTCGTCGTCTCGACGGACCCGGCCAGCGACGAGCGGGTCGAGATCGAGCTCCTCGACCCCGCGCAGGGGATCGCGCCGGGCCAGGCGGCGGTCATGTACGACGGCACGCGCGTGGTCGGCTCGGCCACCATCGTCTCGACCGCCCGCGCCGACGTGACCGCGTGAGCAGGTCTCCGGCGGTGACCCTGCCACCTGTCCGCCCCGCCGAACGGTGGCGTCGTCACCGCTCCGAGCCGGGTTGCCTCTGTGGCGGTGAGTCCGCCACCGTCTCGGGCTCGGCTTCGGTGGCAGACTCACCGCTCCGGGGCGGAGGGGTGGCGTGAGCATCGCGACCGGGATCGGGTCGTGGCCCGGCGACGACGCCGAGTCCTACGCCGAGGCCGTGCGCGTGGTCCTCGGCGAGGTGCCCGACCTGCCCTACCTGCCGGAGCTCCCGGGCCGCGGTGCGGCAGCCGGCATGGCCGGTCGCGCGATCGCCATGGTCGCCGACCTCGGGTTCGACCTCCAACCTGCGGGTTGGCGCCTCACCGACCGCCCCGGCATCGACCACCGCCGCGCCCGCTCCTTGCTGGCGCAGGACCTCGACCTGCTCGAGGAGCAGGCCCAGGACGTGCGCGGCGCGTTCAAGATCCAGGTGGCCGGACCGTGGACGCTCGCGGCCGCCGTCGAGAAGCCCCGTGGCGACAAGGTCCTCTCCGACCACGGAGCCAGGCGGGAGCTGGCGCAGGCCCTTGCGGAGGGGCTCGCGACACACCTGGCCGACGTACGCCGCCGGGTCGCGGCCGAGCGGATCGTCGTACAGGTGGACGAGCCGGCGCTGACGGCCGTGCTGGCGGGCGCGATCCCGACCGCGTCCGGGTTCGGGCGGCACCGCGTCGTCCACCCTCCCGAGGCGTCGGCGGCACTCGAGTGGGTGCTCGCGGCGGCGGGCCCGGACCCGTGGGTCCACTCGTGCGCGGCCGGGGTGCCGTGGCAGCTCCTACGAGGTGCGGGTGCTCGCGGCCTGAGTGCGGACTTCTCGGTCCTGACCGCTGCCGACCTGGACGTGCTCGCCGAGGCGCTGGAGGCGGGGGAGACCCTCGCCCTGGGCGTCGTACCGTCCCTGGAGCCCGACCCGGTCGCCGACGCGAAGACCGTGACCGAGCGGGTGCTGCGCTGGCTCGACATGCTGGGGCTCGATCCCGAGGCTGTCCTCGAGCGGCTGGTGATCACGCCCTCCTGCGGCCTCGCCGGCGCCTCGCCCGCCTGGGCGCGCCGTGCCACCGAGCTCTGCCGCGAGGTGGCCGGCAACCTGAACGGCTGATTCTCTGGCTCCGGTTCGGTGAGTCGTGCACGCCGTGCAACCGCCGGATGCTGTCATCTCGTTCTGATCGGTGACGGTTTCACCGGACACGAAGGACGGCGATGGCGCGACGGGACTCGGAGGCGTTCACCGCCTTCGTGCTGGCCAGTCAGCCGCGGTTGCGGCGGACGGCGTACCTCATCTGTGGCGACTGGGAGCTCGCGAGCGACCACGTGCAGGAGGCCCTGATCCGGGTCTACCGACACTGGCCACGGCTGCGCAGCGAGCCCGAGGCCCATGCCTATGCCCGCAAGGCGGTCGTCAGCGTCGTGATCGACGCCAAGCGCAAGCGCTCCAGCACCGAGGTCCCGGTCGACTCCGTCGTCGACGCACCGGGGGACGACGCCACCGTGCGCAGCGCCGACCGCGACCTGCTCGGCCGTTGCCTGGCGCAGGTGCCCGCCCGCCAACGCGCGTGCCTCGTGCTCCGCCACTACGACGACCTGTCGGTGAGCGAGGTCGCCGCCGTCCTCGGCTGCTCCGAGGGCACCGTGAAGTCCCAGACCGCGCGCGGCCTGGAGACCCTCCAGGCCGCGTTCGCGCGGGAGACGAACGACGATCTGCTCGTGAGCGGGAGGGAGTGACCATGCCCCGCAACCTGACCGACCTGATGGAGGCCGCGGTCTCCGCCGCGCCGCCCGAGACCCACCACGCCGCCGACATCACCCACCTCGCCGAGCGCCGCCAGCGCCGTCGTACGACGTTCGCGGCCGGTGCGGCCGCCCTCGCCGTGGTCGCCGTGGCGGGCGGTGCGTTCGGACTGACCCGGGGCGGCGACGACTCGACGGTCGAGCCGACCGCTCCGTACCAGTACGGCCAGGAGCTCGACGTGAAGGACGCGGTCGCGGCCACCTCCGTCCGCGGCTTCCGCGTGCTGCCCTGGACCCAGCCCTCCGTGCAGCACCTGGGCGGAGGCAGCACCTCGCTACCCACGTACGCCGGGGTCGACGCGTCCGGACGGCTCATCGTGGAGACCTATCGAGACGGGGGCATCGTGGAGCTCGACACGGTTCGGCTGTACGACGCGCCCGGACAGCCGGCCGCCGCACTGGAGCCGCCCCCCTCGGAGGGAACGAGTGGCGAGAGGTGGATCCCGAGCTTCACCGGCGACGGGCGGCTGCTGTGGACCTCCACCCGACTCCAGGGAGCCCCGGAGGGCGTGAACACGATCCACGTCACCGATCTCGCGGGTGGCCGCGACGTGTCGATCCCGGTCGGCTCGGTGAACGACGGCGTACGGGCGTGGGTGACCGGCGACCGCGCGTGGTACGAGGGGCAACAGTCGGTGACCTCGCAGGGCACCGAGATCCGTCAGCTCTTCACCGTGCCCGTCTCCGGGGATCGCACTGCGCACCTCGTCGCAAGAGACGTCCTGGCCGCCGACGTCTCCGACGGCGTCGCGGCGTGGGTGACCACCGACGGACGGGTCCACGTCGCGAACGCCGATGGCTCCGGTGCCCGGGAGGTCCCCGTCCCGCTGGACCGGGGGTGCGTCCTCACCCCAGCACCGCAGATGAGCATGGATCAAGCGGTCGCCGTGGCGCGGGACCTCGTGGCGCTCACCGAGCGCTGCGGCAGGGGGGCCGACGAGTTCGACGAGCTGCTCGCCTTCGACACGAGCGGGCACCTCCTGGTCCATGTGAAGGGCTTCTCGGTGAGGGCGCTCTCGCTGTCAGGAGCTTCCCTCGCGGTCGGCGGGGTCGACGGACCGAGCAGCCTGGAGAACCTCGTCTACAACCTGCGGACCGGCACCCTCGTGTCTCTCGGCCGGTTCCCTGGGAACCTCTACCCCGGAACACCGCAGGTCGCGGGTCCGTACGTGCTCTGGTACGACCAGAGCGGTCACGTGGGGGAGTTCACCGAGTAGCCACGATCGGCCAGACTGGCGGCATGGACATCGTCAGCCCCGCCATCAACGACTACCTGCTCGCACACTCCGAGCCCGCGGACCAGGTGCTGCAGGACCTCGCAGCCGAGACGCACCGCGAGCTCGGCGGGGCGGCCGGGATGCAGATCAGCCACGACGAGGGCGAGCTCCTGACGATGCTGGTCCGGCTGGTGGGAGCACGCAACGCCGTCGAGGTCGGCACCTTCACCGGCTACTCGTCCATCTGCATCGCCCGCGGCCTCGCCGACGGCGGACGGCTGCTCTGCTGCGACGTCAGCGAGGAGTGGACGGCGATCGCGCGTCGGTACTGGGAGCGGGCCGCCGTCGACGACCGGATCGAGCTCACCATCGCGCCCGCACTCGACACGCTGCGGGCACTTCCGCCCGAGCGGGACCTGGACTTCGCGTTCATCGACGCTGACAAGGCCGGCTACCCGGCGTACTACGAGGAGATCGTGACCCGGACGCGCCCGGGCGGCCTGGTCGTCCTCGACAACATGCTCCGCGACGGGCGGGTGCTCGACCCGCAGAGCGACGACGACCGCGCCATCGTCGCCATGAACACCGCGCTGGTGGCCGACGAGCGGGTCGACGTCGTCCTGCTCCCCGTCCGCGACGGCGTCAGCCTCGCCCGCGTCCGCTGAGGTCCGATCTCGGATAGTCCCCGACGTTCTGGTCGTGTTCGAGGCCGAAATCACAGCGGAACGTCGGGGACTATCGAACTCTCGATCCACCCGGCCGCCCCAGCGGACGACGACGCCCCCGGGGATCGAGTGATCCCCGGGGGCGTCGTGGTGGGTCGTACGACGTGCGGTCAGCCGACGTGGACGCCCTCAGGGGCCTCGGTGGCCAGCTCCTCGTGCTTGACGTCGAGGAAGATCCACACCACGGCCGAGCCGGCGAGCATCATGAAGACGCCGACCAGGAAGGCGTGGGTGGCACCCGTCGGGAAGCCGCCGATGTAGGCCAGCGCGCCGACCAGCTCGGACGGCGAGGTCAGGTGCAGCTTGCTCAACAGCTGCTGCACCACGCCCGGGTCGAGCTGCGCGACGCCGCGACCGATGGTCGGGGCGATGGACGCGATCTGGGCGTTGGTGTAGTGGCTGCCGACCGTCGCCAGGGCGGCCAGGCCGAACGCGCCGCCGACCTGCTGCATCGTGTTCAGCACGCCGGAGCCGACACCGGCGTCCTCCGGACGCAGGTGGTGGACGGCGGTCAGGGTCAGCGGCACGAACACCGCGCCCATGCCGAGCGCCATCAGGCAGACGTACGGCAGGATGTCGGTCCAGTAGCTGACGCCCGAGCCCAGGGGCTGACCCGAGCTCACGGCCTTCAGCACGTCCTGGCCACCGTCGGGGACGGTCAGCCGGGAGAACCCGTAGAGGGCGGCGGCCGCCATCAGCGTGCCGACCCCGGCGATGTAGCGCGCGTCGATCCGGTTGATCAGGTTGGACACGATCGTCGCCGCGATGATGATGCAGATGCTGAACGGCAGGAACGCGAAGCCGGCCTTGAGCGGGCTGTAGCCCATCACGTTCTGGATGAACAGGCTCAGGAAGAAGAACATCGAGAACATGGCAGCGGGCAGCAGCATCATCGCCACGAAGCTCGCCGCGCGTGACCGGTTGGCGAACACCCGGAAGGGCAGCAGCGGGTGCGCGACCCTGGACTCGACCAGGAAGAACAGCGCGAGCAGGACGGCACCGCCGACGAGGCTGGCGATGGTGAGGCTGTCGCTCCAGCCGTACGCCGCGTTCCCGGCGCGGGTGAGCCCGTAGACCAGCGCGAGCAGGCCGCCCGTACCGGCGATCGCGCCGGGGACGTCGAGCTGGCCGCTGTGGCGCTCGGACTCGTTGAGGAAGCGCGGAGCGAGCAGGGCCGCGATGATGCCGATCGGGACGTTGATCAGGAAGGTGAGGCGCCAGCCGTCCTGCGGGTCGAACATCGAGATGTTCAGGCCGGTCAGCCAGCCACCCAGGATGAGGCCGACGGCTGCACCGGCACCCGACATCGCGGCGTAGACGGCGAACGCGCGGTTACGGGGCGGGCCCGCCGGGAACGTGGTCGTGATCAGGGCCAGCGCGGCGGGCGAGGCGAGCGCCGCACCCAGACCCTGGACGCCTCGGGAGGTCAGCAGCAGCGCCTCGCTCTGGGCGAGGCCTCCGGCCAACGAGGCGACCGCGAAGATCGACAGGCCGAGGATGAAGGTCCGGCGACGCCCGTAGAGGTCGCCGAGCCGGCCGCCGAGCAGCAGGAAGCCGCCGAAGGCCAGGGCGTAGCCGGTCACGATCCAGGTGAGGTTCGTCCCGGACATGTGGAGGTCTCTGCCGATGTAGGGCAGCGCGATGTTGGCGATGGTGGCGTCGAGCACCACCATCAGCTGGGCGATGCAGATCAGCACCAGGGCCCAGCCGAGGTGCAGCTTCTTGCCGCCGCTCTCGGTGACGCCGGGCTCGTGAGCCTCGACGGCGTCGGTCAGTTCGGACATGGGATTCCTAACGTGGTGAGTTCGTGCTGTGACTTCTTGACGTTTCTCAGGCCTGCGGTGTGACAGCCGGGAGGATGATCTGGTCGATGACCCGCTCGATGAGCGTCGGCCCGGGGGTCTCGCCCATCACGAAGAGGCGGTGCAGGACGATCCCGGCCAGCGCCGGCGCCACCAGGTCGAGGTCGATGTCCGTGCGGATCTCGCCGCGGTCGGCGGCACGTTGGAACAGGGTCCGCGACAGCTGGGCCTTCGGCTGCAGCACGCGGGTCCGGAACTCGACGGCGAACTCGGGGTCGGTGCTCAGAGCCGTCATGACCGCGCCGAAGGTCTGCGTGGTGTCGTGGTCGGTGAGTCCGCCCATGCCGCAGAACGCCGTCAGCAGGTCGGTCCGCAGGTCGCCCGAGTCGGGCACGGGCGGGATCGCCTTCTGGGTGGCCAGCGCGTCGACGACGAGCGTGGCCTTGGAGTTCCAGCGCCGGTAGAGCGTCGCCTTGGAGGCCTTGGCGCGCTGCGCCACGGCGTCCATGGTGAGTCGGTCGTACCCGACCTCGGCCAGGACCTCGAGGGCGGCGTCGAGGATCTCGCGCTCACGATCGCCCTCGACTCGGGGGCGGAGGTGGGTCGCTGCTTCGGCGGGCGTCATCCGGTTCCTGTCACCTGTCGTTCATCTACATGAAACGAAACGGTTTCGTTCCATGAGGACGGTAACGCACCTCGGCGGATGAAACAACTCAGTTTCATCCGGGCTCCGGAGGAACTCTCCGGAACAGCTCCGGTCAGCCGGCAGCGAGCACCCGTCCCACGCCGTCGACGGCGAAGGAGTTCCATGCCCGGACCCCGCGCAGCAGGTAGTGACCGCGCTCGCCCATGTCGGTGTACGACGCCGCGCTGGCCACTCCGCGTGCCCGTTCGACGTAGGCGCGGGTGTCCTCGGCGCGCGTGATGTGGTCGCGACGGCCGTGGGCGGCGTGCAGCTGGCGACCGGTGAGAGCGGCGACCGGCTCGCCCGGCGGCAGCCAGGGAGCCAGCGCCACCACGCCGCGCACGAGGTCGTGATCGGCGACCTTGCAGGCGGTACGGCCGCCCATCGAGTGGCCGAGGAGGGCGACCGGGACCTCACCGATCTCGGCCCGGATCCGGTCCAGCGCCCAGCGGGCGTCCTCGGCCTTGCCGCTGCCGTCGGCGTTCCACCCCGAGGTGCGGTAGCGCAGGACCCACAGCCCGACGCCCTGCCCGTGGAGCGGGTCACCGAGGGCGCGGGCCATGCCCAGCGCGCGGCGCCAGGTGAGGCTCCGTCCGGTGACGGGGGCGCTGGAGCGGGCCTTGCCGCCGTGGAGCACGAGCACCATGCCCTCGGTGCGGCCGGGCGCGTCGTACCGGGTCAGGCTCGGACCTGGCACGGCGCGCTCCTTCAGGGTCGTGTCCACGCCGACGATTCGGTACGCCGGGTCTGGTGGATGGGTGGGCCGGGTCGGTCAGCGGATGTCGGCGCCGCTTGGCAGGATAGGCGCCATGGGCGAACCGCAGTCGGCCACGACCGAGGCCAAGGAGCGCCACCGAGCGCTGAGCGAGGAGATCGAGGACGCCCGGTGGCGTTACTTCGTGCTCGACGACCCCACGCTCGACGACGGCGACTACGACCGCCGCCTGCGTGAGCTCCAGGTGCTCGAGGACGAGTTCCCCGAGCTGCGCACCCCCGACTCGCCGACCCAGAAGGTCGGCGGTGCCGTCTCGACCGAGTTCACCGCCGTCGACCACCTGCAGCGGATGGAGAGCCTCGACAACGCGTTCTCCTACGACGAGCTGGCGTCGTGGCACGCGCGTCTCGCGCGCGACGGGGTGTCCGACCCGGCGCTGCTGTGCGAGCTCAAGGTCGACGGTCTCGCGATCAACCTGCTCTACGAGGGCGGGCGCCTGGTCCGCGCCCTCACCCGGGGCGACGGCCGCACGGGCGAGGACGTCACCCCCAACGTCCGCACCATCGACTCCGTCCCCGACCGGCTCACCGGCACCGACGAGCACCCGGTGCCCGCCCTCGTCGAGGTGCGCGGTGAGGTGTTCCTCCCCGTCGAGGCGTTCGAGCGGCTCAACCTCTCGATGACCGAGGCCGGCAAGCCGGTCTTCGCCAACCCGCGCAACGCCGCCGCCGGGTCCCTCCGGCAGAAGGACCCCCGGGTCACCGCGAGCCGCGACCTCGGCATGGTCTGCCACGGCATCGGCGCCCGCGACGGCTTCGACCCGGCGTCGCAGTCCGCGGCCTACGACGCGCTGCAGGCCTGGGGCCTCAACGTCTCCGACCAGATCCGGGTGCTGCCGAGCCTGGCGAAGGTCGAGGCGTTCGTCGACGACGTCGGCGAGCGACGCCACACGATCGTCCCCTACGAGATCGACGGCGTCGTGATCAAGGTCGACGAGGTCGCCCTCCAGCGCCGGCTCGGGTCCACCTCGCGTGCCCCGCGCTGGGCGATCGCGTTCAAGTACCCACCCGAGGAGGTCAACGCCAAGCTCCTCTCGATCGAGGTCAACACCGGACGCACCGGCCGGGTGACGCCGTTCGGAGTGATGGAGCCGACCAAGGTGGCGGGCTCCACGGTGGAGCGGGCAACGCTCCACAACGCCCACGAGGTCGCCCGCAAGGACGTGCGCCCCGGCGACACGGTGGTGCTCCGCAAGGCGGGTGACGTGATCCCCGAGATCGTCGGCCCGGTGCTGGCGCTCCGGCCCGAGGGGCTGGAGCCCTGGGTGATGCCGACGGTGTGTCCCTCGTGCGGCACCACCCTCGCCCAGCAGAAGGAGGGCGACAAGGACCTCCGCTGCCCCAACACCCGGCAGTGCCCGGCCCAGCTGCTCGAGCGCGTCTACCACGTGGCGAGCCGCGGCGCCTTCGACATCGAGGGCCTCGGCTCCGAGGCGGCCCACGCGCTGCTCGACGCCCGGGTGCTCACCGACGAGGGCGACGTCTTCGACCTCGACCGCGACAAGCTCCTGAAGACCGACCTGTTCACCCGCGCGCCCCGGAAGGGGGAGGACGGCCTCCAGCTCAGCGCCAACGGCGAGGGTCTCCTGGCCAACCTCGGGGAGCGCAAGAGGGTGCCGCTGTGGCGTGTGCTCGTCGCCCTCTCGATCCGCCACGTCGGGCCGACCGCCGCTCGGGCGTTGGCCACCGAGTTCGGCTCCATGGCCGCGATCCGGGCGGCGTCCGAGGAGGAGCTCGCAGCCGCCGAGGGGGTCGGGCCGACCATCGCCGAGGCGGTGATCGAGTGGTTCAAGGTCGACTGGCACGAGGCGATCGTGGACAAATGGACCGACGCGGGCGTGACGATGGAGGACGAGCGTGACGAGTCCGTCGCCCGCACCCTCGAGGGCCTGACCATCGTCGTCACCGGGTCACTGGTCGACTTCTCGCGCGACTCCGCCAAGGAGGCGATCGTGTCGCGCGGGGGCAAGGCTGCCGGCTCGGTGTCGAAGAAGACCGACTACGTCGTGGTCGGCGACAACGCCGGCTCCAAGGCGGAGAAGGCCGAGCAGCTCGGTGTGCCCGTGCTCGACGAGGGCGCGTTCACGGTGCTGCTCGAGCACGGCCCGACGGGTCTCTAGCTGGGCGGTGACGCGCTGCTCAGGACCTCGGGCCAGGTCCGCAGCAGGCTCTCGAGGTGGCCGTGCCCCGCCAGCACCTGCAGGGTCGCGTCCGGCAGCCGCTCGGCCAGCCACCGGCCGTTGCGCGGGGGCGCGTTCGCGTCCCGCTCGCCGTACCAGAGGGTGACCGGGCACCGGACGTCCACCACCTCGAACGGCCACCGGTGGAACACCAGGGCGGCGTCGTTCAGGTAACCCTCGGGGACGAGCAGGGCCTCGCGGGCGTCGGCAGCGAGGTCCGCCGGCGAGCGATCCGCGAGCAAGGACCGGTCCTCGTCGGGGAGGCTGCCCACCCAGCGCTCGGCCAGGGCGGAGTCGTCGGGGTCCTCGGGCGCGACCCGCGACCGGAACTCGAGGAAGCCGGGACGGACCGCCTCCACGTTGTCGGCGAGGTCGCCGTCCGCCAGCGCCGCGAACCACGCCCGACCGTCCGGGTCGAGGTCGTCACGGGTCCAGGGCGGGTCCATCCGCGGCGCCTCGCCGGGGGTCGCGACGAGGGCGGCCGCCCGCACCCGGTGCGGGTGGTAGGCCGCACAGGCCAGGGCGAAGGTGCCTCCGACCGACATCCCGAGCACGCCCACCTCGTCGAGCCCGAGCTCGTCCGCGAGAGCGACCGCGTCGTCGGCGACGGTCCGGTACGACGGGGCGGCCGGCGTCGAGGCGCCGTACCCGGGCCGGTTGGCGGCGACCAGGCGGATCCCGAGCCGCTGCGCGGCGTGGTGGCCGCTGGCGGCGGCGCGCCGGGTGTCGGGGCACCCGTGGAAGAACAGCACGGGCCGCCCGCGCGGGTCACCTCCCTCCGACCAGGCCAGCGCGCGCCCGTCCGGCAAGGAGGTCAGAGGCACGCGGTCGTCAGGTGGTGGTCGGTGGAGGCGTCACGGAGGCTCCTGGCGCGTCACCCATCTCGGTGCGCCACAGGTGGGCGCCGAGCGCGGCAGCCAGGAGCAGGAACACGACGCCGGGGACCGGGTGACCGGCGACGAGGGACCAGAGCGCCAGGAGCGCGACCACGCCGAGCAGCGTGGCCAGGCCGATCCGGGTGTTGGCCACCCGCGCGAACGCCTGGGCGGAGCGGTCGGTCAGGCTCATCGGCTGGAACGTGACGGTCCGGTCGGGCATCGCCAGGTGGAGCTCCGCCGGGATCGCAGCGTCCAGTGCCTTGGTCAGGTCCTTGCCGCGCATCCACTCGCGCGGCTCCATCTCGAGCACGTTGCCGTCGCGACCGATCAGGTGACGCGCGCCGTCGCGGTAGGCCAGCAGCGCCACCACGTTCTGCAACCTCATGGAGCGACACATGCCGCCGGTGACCCGCTCGGCCACCTCGTCGTCGAGGGTGAAGGTGGTCAGGTCGGCGGGCCAGTTGACGTGGCTGTGCTTGGTCCCGGTGCCGCGCGGCCGCGACTCGGGGAACGTGACCGCCGGGATCGACCGGTGCAGGGGAGCGGCCTCGGGCAGGCCGACCAGCAGGGACGCGTGTAGCTCCTGGGCGGCTCGGTCGACCTGCCTCGGGTTGGTGTCGCGCAGCTGGGTGAGGAGCTCGTCGTAGGTCATCGGCACCCGGTCGCTCAGCGCGGCGTACGCCGCCTCCAGGGCGGTCTCGACCTCGGCGGCGGGCGACTCGAGCACCCGCAGGCGGCGCTCGACGGCCTCCTGCACCCACTCCCGGGGCACGCCCTCCTCGGCGAGCTGCGCGGTGACCTCGAGCGCTGCCTTGGCCAGGCTCGGCAGCATCTCGTCGACGACCTCGGAACCGCCCGCGACCACGGCGTGGTCGTTGTCCACCTCCGCCATCGACGACCAGAGCCCGAAGGCGCTGCCGCTGTGGCGGCGCAGTCCGTCGTGCAGCGCGCGCTCGAGGATGACCGGCAGGAACCCGGCCTCGTGGGTCCGGGTCACGACGCCGCTGAGCGTGAGACCCACCTCGTCGCGGTAGGCGGAGGGGAGAGCCCGGTTGATCGGCTCGGCCTTCCTGGTCGGCAGGAACTCGCCGGCAGGGAGGGGGATCCGGAGGTCCGCCGGCGGGGGACCGTCGAGCACCAGGATCGCGTTCGCGGCGTTGAAGACCCGCCGCGACCGCTCGGTCAGCAGCTCGTCGGTGGCGCGCATCGCACCGATCTCGGGATAGCTGGCGACCCCGGGCCCGAGTGCGCCGTAGCGCCAGGTCAGCGAGCGGGTGAGCCGGTCGCGGGCCTCGTAGGCCTGAGCCTGCAGCAGGCCACGCTCGCGGGGCAGGAGGCCCAGGTCGGGCTCAGCCAGCCAGCGGGCGAGCGCGCCGACGTGCTCGGCGATGGCCTCGGGGCCGCCGAAGGCGGCGAAGTGCGTGCGCAGGAGCGAGAGGCGGCCCTCGATCGGGCGGGTCAGCGTCTCGCGGTCGAGGAGTGCGAGGTGCTCGAGGAGGTGGAGCCAGCCGCTCTCGTGGAGCGGCTCGTCGGCGAGCCCCTGCCGGAACAGCAGGTGGGCACAGGAAGCCGGGCGACCCATGTCTACCCAGAAGCACAGGACGCCATCGATCTCGGACTCGCGGACACCAGTCATGAGGCCACCACGGTAACCGCGGGTGGGCGGTCTTCGTGGCGGTTTGGCAGAGGTCAGCTCTCGTACGTGCGGCCGGAGTAGCGGAGGAACTGCCGACCGAACTTCGGGACCGACATCGAGTCGCAGGAGCCCGACACCGGGCTGCAGACGTCGAGCTGGTCACCTCGTACCTCGAAGAGGTCGCCACCGGACGTCCAGGCGTAGCCACCGAGGGTGTCGGGCAGCTGCACCGAGTGCGCGGTGTCGACGTCGTACACGAGCGTGCGGGCGGGCGGGTCGAACCCCTGGCTGACGACCTGGACGAACCTGCCGTCGGGGGAGAGGGTCACCTGGTCGTCGAGCCGGACCGGGATGTCGAGCAGGTCGCGGCCGGTGGCCACGTCCACGACGTCGGCCGAGGCGACCTTCGCTGCCCCGGTTGACCGTGACGGCGCGTCCTCCGGAGACCTCCGGGACCTGGCCGGCCGGCACGACGGCCGTGGTGGTCACCTCGCCCGTGCGCCAGTTCACGACAGCGGTCTGGTCGTCGGTCGCCACGTAGACCAGGTCGCCGGAGAGGGCTACCGGCGGAGCCTCCCAGCCGCCCCAGGTGAAGGTGCCGGGTACGTCGACCCGGCCGACGTCGTGGCCGGAGACGACGTCGTGGACGACGACCTGGATCCGGCCGCCCTCCTGGGTGGCCCAGGCGAGGTAGGGCTCGGCCGAGTCGGTCGAGGGCACGACCTCGCCGAGGGTGACGTTCACCGGTGACAGCTCGCCGTCGTGACCGATCAGCCGGAAGTGGAACGGCGCGCCACCGTCGGAGGAGCCGTCGCGGTTGGTGCGGACCAGGATGCCGGCCGAGGTGTAGTAGAGGGTCTGCGCCACCTCCGGCACCTGGGTGCCGGCGATCAGGCGGCCGTCCTGGACGACGTACACGAGGTCGTCGAGGGACCATGCGAGCGTCCCCGGCTCGGGGGGCGCCGGGGTGTCGGTCACGGGCGGAGCGCTGTGGTCGTCGCCGCCGGAGCGCGCGGCGGCGGTGCCGCCCGCCACGACCGCGACCGCGAGGACTGCGCTGGCCCAGATCGTGCCGGTACGACGTCGACGCAGGCGGCGCCCGGTCCCGAGGATGTCGGTCGCGGGCACGGGAGGGATCTCGAGCGACTCGACCTCGTCGTGCAGCAGGGTCCTCAGGCGGTCAGTCATGGGTGGCTCCGGACTCGAGGGGGATGACGGCCTCACCGAGGAGGCCGCGGAGCTTGCCCAGGGCGTCCGAGGTCTGGCTCTTCACCGTGCCCTCGGAGCAGCGCAGGACCCGGGCGGTCTCGGCGACCGACAGGTCGTCGTAGAAACGGAGGACGACGACGGCGCGCTGACGGGGCGCGAGCTGGGCGAGGGCGGCGGCCATCGCCGGACGCTCCGTGGGGTCGTCGTCGTACGAGCCGCCGTCGAGGAGCTCGGTCGGCCTCTCGGCCCGCCAGCCCCGGGTGCGGAACCAGCTCGAGGCGGTGTTCACCAACGTCGTCCGCGCATACCCGCGAGCGGCTCCGAGGTCTCGCACCCTGCCCCACGAGGCGTAGGTCTTCGCCAGGGCGGTCTGTACGAGGTCCTCGGCCAGGCCGCGATCGCCGACGAGGAGGTAGGCCGTGCGGTAGAGCGACGGCCAGGAGGCGGTCACGAACTCGGTGAAGGCGTCATCGGCCGGTGGTCGTGCCATGCGTCCTCCTCCCTGCGACAGGTTCCGTCACCTCTCCAGATGCGGCGGCGGACCGAATGGTTGGGTGCCGGTTGCTGCTCCCTAGGATGAGCCCATGCCCGACACCCCCACCGGCACCGGCGCGCCGGCTGCGATCAGCCGCGACGAGGTGGCCCACCTGGCCGACCTCGCGCGGATCGATCTCTCCGACGCCGAGCTCGACCATCTCGCCCCGCAGCTGAGCGTGATCCTCGAGTCCGTGGCGTCGATCAACGGCGTCGCCTCCGACGACATCCCGCCGACCTCCCACGCCCTGCCGCTGACCAACGTCTTCCGCGACGACCTCGTCCGGCCGGGGCTGACCGCCGAGGAGGCGCTGAGTGGTGCTCCCGCGGTCGAGCAGCAGCGGTTCAAGGTGCCGCGGATCCTGGGAGACGAGCAGTGACCACCGACCGGCGCACTGCGGCCGAGATCGCCGACGCCCTGGCCGCCGGCGACACCACCAGCGTCGAGGTCACCCAGGCCCATCTCGACCGGATCGCCGAGATCGACGGCGTGGTCCACGCGTTCCTGCAGGTCGACGCGGAGGGTGCGCTGCGCGACGCGGCGGCGGCCGACGAGCGTCGGGTGGCGGGCTCCCCGGCGAGCGCCCTGGACGGCGTACCGATCGCCGTCAAGGACGTGCTCGCCACGCGCGGGCTTCCGACGACCTGCGGCTCCCGGATCCTCGAGGGCTGGGTCCCGCCCTACGACGCCACGGTCGTCGCGCGGCTCCGCGCGGCCGGCCTGCCGATCCTCGGCAAGACGAACATGGACGAGTTCGCGATGGGCTCCTCCACCGAGCACAGCGCCTACGGGCCGACCCACAACCCGTGGGACCTCACCCGGATCCCCGGCGGCTCGGGCGGCGGCAGCGCGGCCGCGGTCGCGGCGTACGAGGCGCCGCTGGCCATCGGGACCGACACCGGCGGCTCGATCCGTCAGCCCGGAGCGGTCACCGGCACGGTCGGGGTCAAGCCCACCTACGGCGGGGTCTCGCGCTATGGCCTCGTCGCCCTGGCGAACTCCCTCGACCAGGCAGGTCCGGTCACCCGCACCGTGCTCGATGCGGCGCTGCTCCACGAGATCATCGGCGGCCACGACCCGCTCGACTCCACGAGCACCGAGGAGCCGGTGCCGCCCGTGGTCGAGGCTGCCCGGCAGGGTGCCGACGGTGACCTGACGGGCGTCCGGATCGGCGTCGTGAAGGAGCTCGGTGGCGAGGGCTACCAGGCCGGTGTCCTCGCCCGGTTCCACGAGTCGGTCGAGCTGATGACCAAGGCCGGGGCCGAGGTCGTCGAGGTGTCGTGCCCCCACTTCGTGCACGCGCTCGCGACGTACTACCTGATCCTGCCGGCCGAGGCGTCGTCCAACCTCGCCCGCTTCGACGCGATGCGCTACGGGTTGCGGGTCACTCCCGACGGCGACCCGAGCGCGGAGGACGTCATGCGCGCCACCCGCGAGGCCGGCTTCGGTGACGAGGTGAAGCGCCGCATCATCCTCGGCACCTATGCGCTGTCCAGCGGCTACTACGACGCCTACTACGGCCAGGCGCAGAAGGTCCGCACCTTGGTCACGCGCGACTTCGCCTCCGCCTTCGAGCGGGCCGACGTGCTCGTCAGCCCGACCGCGCCGACGACGGCCTTCGAGCTCGGCGAGAAGGTCGACGACCCGCTGGCGATGTACCTCAACGACCTCGCCACCATCCCGGCCAACCTCTCCGGCGTCCCCGGCATCTCCGTGCCGAGTGGTCTGGCCGACGAGGACGGCCTGCCTGCCGGCGTCCAGATCCTGGCTCCCGCGCTCGAGGACGACCGCGTCTACCGCGTCGGCGCGGCGCTCGAGGCGCTGCTGGCGAGCCGGTGGGGTGGTCGGCTGCTCGACCAGGCCCCTGCGCTGGAAGGAGCCCGCTGATGAGCGACGCCCTGATGCCGTACGACGACGTGCTGGCGCAGTTCGACCCGGCGTTCGGGCTCGAGGTGCACGTGGAGCTCAACACCGCCACGAAGATGTTCTGCGGCTGCCCGACGGAGTTCGGCGCGGAGCCCAACACCCAGACCTGCCCGACGTGCCTGGGTCTGCCCGGCTCGATGCCGGCTGTGAACGCGAAGGCGGTGGAGTCGGCGATCAGGATCGGCCTCGCCCTGAACTGCGAGATCGCCGAGTGGTGTCGTTTCGCGCGGAAGAACTACTTCTACCCGGACATGCCGAAGAACTTCCAGACCAGCCAGTACGACGAGCCGATCGCGTTCGACGGCTACATGGACGTCGAGGTGGACGGCGAGACCTACCGGGTCGGGATCGAGCGCGCCCACATGGAGGAGGACACCGGCAAGTCCCTCCACGTCGGTGGCAGTACCGGCCGGATCCACGGCGCCGACTACTCCCTCGTCGACTACAACCGCGCCGGGATCCCGCTCATCGAGATCGTCACCAAGCCGGTGCTCGGGACGGGTCCGAAGGCGCCCGAGGTGGCGCGGGCCTACGTCGCCCAGCTGCGCGAGCTGCTCCTCGGCCTCGGCGTGAGCGACGTACGGATGGAGCAGGGCTCGTTGCGGTGCGACGTCAACCTGTCTCTCGCGCCGAAGCCCCCGTCGGTCGAGTCGTCCTCGTTGGTCGAGTCGTCCTCGTTGGTCGAGCCGTCCTCGTTGGTCGAGCCTGTCGAGACCCCGCTCGGCACCCGTACCGAGACCAAGAACGTGAACTCGCTGCGGTCGGTCGAGCGGGCCGCCCGCTACGAGATGCAGCGGCACGGCGCGATCCTGGCCGGCGGGGGCTCGATCCTGCAGGAGACGCGGCACTGGCACGAGGACACCGGCGTCACCACCAGCGGTCGCGAGAAGTCCGACGCCGAGGACTACCGCTACTTCCCCGAGCCCGACCTGGTGCCGATGGCACCGAGCCGCGAGTGGGTCGACGAGCTCCGCGCGACCCTGCCCGAGCCACCGCACGAGAAGCGGGCCCGGCTCCAGGAGGACTGGGGCTTCTCCGACCTCGACATGCGCGACACGGTCGGCGCGGGTGCCCTCGGCCTCGTCGAGGAGACGATCGCGGCCGGCGCGACGCCCCAGTCGGCACGCAAGTGGTGGCTCGGTGAGCTGGCCCGGCGCGCCAACGAGTCGGAGACCGACCTCGCCTCGCTCGGCGTCACGCCCGCCGACGTGGCCCGGGTCCAGGGCCTGGTCGACGAGGGCACGCTGAACGACAAGCTCGCCCGGCAGGTGCTCGACGGGCTGGTGGCCGGGGAAGGCACCCCGGACGAGATCGTCGCGGCCCGCGGGCTCGGCATCGTGTCCGACGACGGTGCCCTCACCGCGGCCGTCGACAGCGCCATCGCGGCCAACCCCGATGTCGCCGACAAGATCCGCGACGGCAAGGTGGCCGCGGCGGGCGCGCTGATCGGTGCGGTGATGAAGGAGATGCGCGGCCAGGCCGACGCCAACCGGGTCCGCGAGCTGATCCTCGAGAAGCTCTCCTGACGCCGAGTCGGCGCAAACAGACAGCGACATCACGCCGAGTCGGCGCAAAAGGGCAGCGAAATCGCGCCGAGTCGGCAGGTGACGACTCGGCGTCACGTGACCGAAAAAGGCCTGGTGACCGGAGTAGGTCGTCCGGCAGTCTGCTCCCCGCACGTGTCGAAGGGGGAGCAGATGAGCAGCACCGTGTCCGAGAAGCCCGACATCAACGAGATGCGGGTGATCCACCGTGTCTTCCGCCGCGAGCTGACCGCACTTCCCGGGCTCGTACGCCGGGTGACGCCGGGCGACACCGGGCGGGCCGAGGTCGTGGGGGTCCACGCGCAGTTCATCCTGACCGGGCTGCACATCCACCACACCGGTGAGGACGAGAACCTCTGGCCGCTCCTGCTCGAGCGCGCCGAGCCGTCCACCGAGCTGGTCGAGACCATGCAGGCGCAGCACGAGCGGGTCCACGAGCACGTCGACCGCGCGCAGCACCTGCTCGACGCCTGGCGGCGTACGCCGAGCAGCGAGGCGGGAGAGGCGCTCGCCACCGAGGTGGAGCAGCTCAACCGGGCCCTGTTCGAGCACCTCGACCAGGAGGAGCGCGACATCCTGCCGCTGGCCGAGCAGTACGTCAGCGTCGAGGAGTGGGGGCGCCTCGGTGAGCACGGGCGCGACTCGATGTCGCGCGCGGAGCTGCCACTCATGTTCGGGGCGATCCTGGAGGAGGCCGACCCGAGCGAGCGGGCGCAGATGATGGCCCTCCTGCCGGCACCCGTCCGCGTACTGATGCGCACCCTCGGCGCCCGCAAGTACCGGCGCTACATCGCCGAGGTCCGTGCCGGTTGACGGCTGGTACGGCGGTTGCGTCGCCGGCCGCGCGCGCGGCTATGCTGCCGGTGATCACATCCAGTTACGCCCGTGGTGGGGGAAGCCGGTCCGAATCCGGCGCTGACCCGCAACCGTAGGTCGTGTCCTTCTCGAGAGGCACGGCGAGCCGGAACACCTGCCTCGGCGCGTTCCGAACACACGCTGTCGTGGAAAAGCAGCGGGTGGGGCCGCCCGATCATCGGTGCCTTCCCGCTGTTCGCAGCGGGAAGGAAACATGTCTCTCCTCCATCGCGCCTCTGTGGCGCTCCTGTCGACCGCCCTGGTGGTCTCCGTCGCCGCCGGCGGCTCGCCGGCCCAGGCGGCTGCGGCCTCGCCGGGCTCATCGGCCGGTCACGGGGCCACCTGGCTGTCGCACCAGTTCACCGGCGGCCTGGTCCACAACCCCAACTTCGGCGGCTTCGACGACTACGGCCTCACGATCGACACCGTCTTCGCCCTCCGGGCCATCGGGGGACACACGCCGGAGGTGCGTACGGCGCGCCACGCGCTCGCGGCGAACATCGAGAACTACATCACCGGAGAGTCGTTCGGTGACGTCGGGAGCACGTACGCCGGGCCGACCGCCAAGTCGCTGGTGCTCGCCCAGACGACCGGCGGTGACCCGACGAGCTTCGGTGGCGTCGACCTGGTCAAGACTCTCAACGGTCTGGTCACGAAGTCCGGCGCGGCCAGGGGCCGGATCGTGGACGTCTCCACGTTCGGCGACAACGCGAACACCATCGGCCAGATCCTCGCCGTGCGTGGCCTCAGCGCCGCGAAGAGCTCCAAGGCCGGCGCCGCCCGCACCTTCCTGCTCGAGCAGCAGTGCAAGGCCGGGTACTTCCGGCTCAACTTCGCCAAGCCGAAGGCTTCGAACCAGAGCTGCGGCAAGAAGAGCCCCGCCGACCCCGACGCCACGTCGTACGCCGTGATCCAGCTCTGGCAGACCAGCCGGGACAACCCGAGGCTGCGGACCGCCCTGAAGGCCGCGGTCGGCTGGCTCGCGAAGCAGCAGCGCAAGAACGGGTCCTTCGTCGGCGGCACCAGCACCGCCACCCCGAACACCAACAGCACCGGCCTGGCCGCCTGGGCCTTCGGCCGCACCGGCCAGTGCCGGGCCGCGAAGGCCGCCGCGACCTGGGTCGCCGGCTTCCAGCTCGGGACGCAGGCAGCGGGCTCACCCCTGGCCGGCCAGCGCGGTGCGATCGCCTACGACAAGGCCGGCCTGAAGGCCGGCCAGCACGACGGCATCACCGACGCGACCCAGGACCAGTGGCGTCGTGCCACGTCGCAGGCTGCGCCGGGGCTGCTCTTCCGCCACGGCTGCTGACCGTCGATGCTGCGGTTCGTCGTACGCCTCGCCGCCGCGACCCTCGTGGTCGCGGCGGCGGGCGTCGTCGTCCCACCGGCCGCCCAGGCCGCCACATGTGACAGCTCGTCGGGTGTCTCGGTGGTCGTCGACTTCCATCAGCTCGGTGGCGTGCAGACCGCCTGCGACGCGGGGGGCGCCGGCAAGTACGCCGCGGCCCAGTTCACCGAGGTCGGGCACACCCTGACCTACGTGCAGGGCGAGGCGTTCGTGTGCCAGGTGGACGCCCTGCCCGACACCCAGTGCGTCCGCACCCCACCGGCCACGGCCTACTGGTCGCTGTGGTGGTCCGACGGCAGGTCCGGCACGTGGACCTACGCGTCGGTGGGGGTCGGGTCGCTGAAGGTGCCGGACGGTGGATACGTCGCGCTGTCGTGGCAGAAGGGCTCCGCCCAGGCGCCGCCGGGAGTCGCACCGACGTCGCACTCGCCGGCGTCGCCGACCTCGCACCCGACCTCGAAGCCGACCTCGAAGCCGCCGGCGTCGCCGTCGAACCATCCGACCCGCGGGTCGACCAGCGGCGGTGGCGTGCCGACCTCGAGGCCGACCAGCGTCGCCACGTCGGGATCCGCCAGCGCCTCGGACAGCGCCTCCGCGTCGGACGCCCCCACGCACCGGCCGAGCAGCTCACCCCACCAGTCGTCGCCGACCACGTCCGAGACCACGCAGTCGGCCGGTGCGGCCGTGACCGAGGCGGCTGAGCCTCCCGACACCTCCGCGCCCGGCTCCGGCTCCGACTCCGGCCTCCCCGGCTGGCTGGCTCCGGCCGTGGTCCTCGCGCTGTTCGTCGCGGCGGGCGTCGTCGCCGTCGTACGTCGGAAACGCGCCGGCGGCGCGTGATGCGCGCCCGCCTCGCGGTCGCCCGGCTGCCGCGGGACCTGCACCCGGTGGCCTGGTGGCTGTGGGCGGTCGGTCTGGCTGCGGCGGCCTCGTTCACCACCAACCCCTGGCTGCTCCTGCTGCTGATCGGGGTCGCCTGCCTGACGGTCGCCGCCCGGCGCAGCCCGTCGGCGTGGGCCGACACGTTCCGGCTCTACCTGTGGCTGGGCCTGTCCATCGTGGTCATCCGCGTGTTCTTCCGGATCCTCGTCGGAGGCGGCGACGGCGGTCGGGTGCTGCTCGACCTGCCGACGGTCCCGCTGCCGCACTGGACGCTCGGACTCCGCCTCCTCGGGTCGGTGACCCAGGAGTCGCTGCTGTTCGGCCTGTACGACGGCCTCCGCCTCGCGACCATCGTCATCTGTGTCGGCGCCGCCAACTCGCTGGCCAACCCCAAGCGCCTGCTGCGCTCGGTGCCACCGGCCCTCTACGAGATCGGCAGCGCACTGGTCGTCGCGATCACCGTCCTGCCGCACCTGGCCGACAGCTTCCGCCGGGTCCGCGCCGCCCAGACCCTGCGGGGCGGTGAGGGCGGCCGGGTCCGCGGTCTGCGGCGACTGCTCGTCCCGGTCCTGGAGGACTCGCTGGAGCGTTCCCTCGCCCTCGCCGCAGGGATGGACACCCGCGGCTACGGCCGCACGGCCGGCGCCACCGCTCGCGAACGCCGTACGACCGGAACCTTGATGCTCTTAGGCCTCTGCGCGATCTGCGTCGGTGTCTACGGCGCGCTCGACCGCACCACACCGGCCTGGGTCGGGACGCCGATGCTCGCGCTCGGGGCGGTCGTGTCGCTGGTGGCCGTCCGCGGAGCCGGCCGCCGCGTGGGCAGGTCGCGCTACCGGCCGGCCCCGTGGCTGTGGCCGGAGGGGGTGGTGGCGGCGTCCGGCATCACCGTCGCCCTGGCGGTCTGGTGGATGTCGCACCACCAGCTGGCGATCGCCTACCCCGGTCTGACCGTCGCCCCGACTCTCAGCCTGACGGCGCTCGCGGCCGCCGGCGTCGCCCTGGGTGGCGCGTTGTGCGCACCCCACCCGGCTCAGCCCCGCGGGGGTGCGGCGTGATCGAGCTGCGCAGGATCGGCTTCCGGTACGACGACCTCCCCGTGCTCCAGGACGTCGACCTCCTCCTCGACGAGGGGGAGCTGGTGGTCGTCTCGGGTCGGACCGGGGTCGGCAAGTCCACGCTGCTCGGCGTCGTCACCGGGCTGGTGCCCCGTTTCAGCGGCGGAACCCTGTCGGGCGACGTCGTGATCGACGGTCGGTCGGTCGTCCACGAGCCGCCACGCGAGCGGGCCCACCTCGTCGGGTACGTCGGCCAGGACCCCGCCGCGGGTTTCGTCACCGACACCGTCGAGGAGGAGCTGGCCTACGGCATGGAGCAGCTCGGGCTCGCCCCCGACACGATGCGGCGCAGGGTCGAGGAGACCCTCGACCTGCTCGGCATCGCCGACCTGCGGGCCCGCGACCTGCGCAGCCTCTCCGGCGGCGAGCAGCAGCGGGTGGCCATCGGCTCCGTGCTGACGATGCACCCCCGGGTGCTCGTCCTCGACGAGCCCACCTCGGCTCTCGACCCGACCGCGGCGGAGGAGGTGCTGGCCACCCTGACCCGGCTGGTGCACGACCTCGGGCTGTCCGTGCTGGTCGCCGAGCACCGGCTCGAGCGGGTCGTGCCGTTCGCCGACCGGATCGCGCTGCTGACCGGCGACGGCCGCGTAGCGGCCGGGACGCCGGCGGAGATGCTGGCCGTCTCGCCCGTCGTACCCCCGATCGCCGAGCTCGGCCGCCGCCTGGGCTGGGACCCGCTACCGGTGACGGTGCGCGACGCGCGACGGCTCGTCCGTGACCTGGCGCTCGGTGCGCCCCCGACCTCCCCTCCCGAGCAGTACGGCGCGCCGGTGGCGGCGGCCCAGGGGGTCACCGTGGTCCGCGGCTCGACCGTGGCGCTCAAGGACGCGAGCGTGTGTCTGCGGGCAGGCGGGGTCACGGCGCTGATGGGACGCAACGGCTCGGGCAAGTCCACCCTGCTCTGGACGCTGCAGGGGAGCCGCGAGCGCAGAGCCGGTCGCGTCGAGGTGGCCGGCAGCGATCCCGCCGCCCAGCCGGCGGCCCAGCGTCGTGCCCTGGTCGGCCTGGTCCCGCAGACGGCCTCCGACCTCCTCTACCTGGAGTCGGTCGCCGAGGAGTGTGCCGCCGCCGACGGCGGGTCGGGGGAGGCCAGGACGCTCCTCGACCGGCTGGTGCCGGGGATCGCGGACGAGACCCACCCCCGTGACCTGTCGGAGGGTCAACGGCTCGCCCTGGCCCTCGTCGTGGTGCTGGTCGGCGTCCCCCCGGTGCTCCTGCTCGACGAGCCGACCCGCGGCCTCGACTACCCCGCGAAGGCCGAGCTCGCCGCGATCCTGCGACAGCTCGCCGACGACGGCCATGCCGTGATGGTGGCGACCCACGACGTGGAGTTCGCCGCCGTGGCGGCCGACCAGGTGGTCGTCCTCGCGGAGGGTGAGGTCGTGTCCGACGGGCCGACTCGCGAGGTGCTGGCCGCGTCGCCGGCGTTCGCGCCCCAGATCACCAAGATCCTCGGGCCCGGGTGGCTCCGCGTCGACGAGGTGCCCCGATGACCCGCCTGCACGCCGTACCACTGGGCCGCCGGTCCGGCGTGGTGCTCACCGTCGCCTCCGTGGCGGGGTTCCTGATGCTGGTCTGGCCGCTGCTCGTCCGCAACCCGGAGGGCGGCCAGCTCGGTCCGCCGTTCGTCTTCCTCGCCCTGCTGCCTGTGGTGATCGTGGTCGTCCTGGCCGAGGTGACCGAAGGGGGCCTCGACCCGCGGGTGCTCGCCGTGCTGGGCGTGCTGTCGGCGGTGAACGCCGTGCTGCGCGGCCTCTCGCCCGGCACGGGCGGCGTGGAGCTGGTCTTCTTCATCCTGATCCTGGCCGGTCGGGTGTTCGGGCCGGGGTTCGGCTTCGTGCTGGGCTGCACGTCGCTGTTCGCCTCGGCGCTGCTGACCGGCGGGGTCGGCCCGTGGCTGCCGTTCCAGATGATGTGCTCCGCCTGGGTCGGCATGGGAGCCGGACTGCTGCCGCGACGGGTCACCGGCCGTGCCGAGATCGTGATGCTGGCGGCGTACGGCGTTTTCGCGGCGTACGCGTTCGGGCTGCTGCTCAACCTCTCGTCGTGGCCGTTCGTCCTCGGCATCGCCGTCCCCGGTCACACCGGCCTGGCGTTCGTGCCCGGCGATCCGGCCTCGGTCAACCTCCACCGGTTCCTGATCTACACCCTGATCACCTCGACCGGCTCGTTCGACACCGGTCGGGCGATCACCAACGCCGTGGCGATCGTCGTCCTCGGGCCGGCCGTGCTCACCACGCTGCGCCGGGCGGCCCGTCGCGTCGTGATCGTGGGGTCGGTCGAAAAGCCGTTGTCGCCACCGACCCCGCCCCCTAGCGTGAGCGCCACCGACGACAGGAAGGAGGCCGCGATGACCACGCCGCTCGCCGGTCTCCGGGACGAGGCCGGTTCCCAGATCTGAGGAACCCATGTCTGCTCTGCAGTTCTTCCACCCCGCCTCCTCCGAGGAGGCGATCGCCCTGCTCGCCGCGAGCCCGCTGCCCGTGGACTCGCCGACCCAGCGCCGCATCCGCGGCGCCCTGCACCTCCACGACACCTTCGGGTCCGGACGGCGCCGTCCGGCTTGGGTCTGGGGCGTGCGCCACGCCGACGACCCGACGCCGCTGGGCGTCGTCGCCGCCTTCGGTGCCGATGCTCCCGACGACCGGGTCTTCGTGCTCGACCACTTCGGGCTGCCGGAGGATCCTGCGGTCGCGGCTTCCCTGGTCGCGCACGCGACCGGCGAGGCCGTCGCTGCCGGGGCCGAGGAGGTCGGCATCTTCGCGCCGAGCGAGGCAACGCTCGGCGACCCGTCGCTCGCCCGGCTGGCCGACCCCCTGCGTGCGGCCGGCTGGCAGCTGCTCGTCGAGCGGCGGCACTACGAGTTCGCGCCGCCCGCCGGGCTGGGGGACGGCGTACCGACCGGACTGTTCCTCGACCAGCCGACCGGGCCCGACGACCCGCGGCTGGCCGCCTGCCACCGCGAGGTCATGCGCGACACGCTCGATGCCCACGACGCCGGGCTGATCGAGAGGCTCGGGTTCGAGCAGGCGTGCCGCGAGAGCCTCGCCTACCTCCTCGACGCCGACCCGGTGGAGTGCATCCGGCTCGCGACGGATGCGGCCGGCTCGCTCGTCGGGCTGGTCTCGGGGCGGCTGATGTCGAGCGGCCGGTCTTTCGTGCTGTTCGTCGGCGTGTGCCGCGACCACCGGGGTCGCGGCTACGGACGCGAGCTGCTCGCCTGGCAGACCCGCGAGCTGATCGCCTCCGGAGCGACGGAGCTGATCGCCGACACCGACAACACCAACGTCCCGATGGCCCGTGCCTTCGCCGACGTCGGCTGGCCCCAGACCGAGACCCGGATCGACCTCGTCCGCCCCTGACCACCGGGTCGTCCGCCCCACGAGAACCCCTAGTGCCTTGTGAGGCGGACGACCCGACGGAGTGGTCAGTCGGGGAGTGGTGCCGTGAGTCGCGCGTCGGACCGGGTGGCCCCGACGCTGGCGACCACGACGCACCCCATCGCCAGCCACTGCGCAGCGGTGAGGAACTCGTGGACGACCACGATGCCGGCCAGCGCCGCGGCAGCAGGCTCGAGGCTCATCAGGATGCCGAAGACCGAGGGCCGGATCGTGCGCAGCGCGGTGATCTCGCACGAGTAGGGGATCACCGAGCTGAGGAGGCCGACCAGCGCCCCGGCGACCAGGATCCGTGGCTCGCCGAGTCCGCGGCCGTCGACCGACACGAGCAACGGCGTCAGCATCACCGTGGCCACCACGCTGGCGACAGCGAGCCCGTCGAGCCCGGGCCAGCGGCGACCGGTCGAGGCACTGAGCAGGATGTACGCCGCCCACGCCGCGGCCGCGAGCAGCGCGAACCCGACGCCTGCCCAGGTCAGCTCACCGGGCTCGAGCCCGAGCAGGGCGACCCCGATCGCGGCGAGGAGCGCCCAGACCAGGTCGCGCGGACGGCGGCTCCCGATCACGGCGAGCGTCAGCGGGCCGAGGAACTCGATGGTCACCGCGATCCCGAGCGGGATCCGGGCGAACGACTGGTAGATCGCCCAGTTCATGGTGCCGAGACTGATCCCGAACGCGACCGCGACCCGCCAGTCGTCCGGCGTACGGCCGCGGAGGGCCGGGCGCGCGATCGCCGCGAGGATGACCGCACTCGTCGCCAGCCGCAGCCAGACCAGGGTGGTGGGGTCGGCGTCGTCGAACAGGTTCTTGGCGATCCCCGCGCCGAGCTGGACCGACAGGATGCCGACGACGACCAGCCACACCGGCGGGATCCTCGACAGCACCCCCGCAACCTACCCACCGCCCACTCCGCCGAGTTGTCAGGTGACGACTCGGCGAGAAAAGCGTGTCATCTTGCGCCGACTCGGCGGGAAATGCGTGTCCCTTTGCGCCGACTCGGCGTGATTGCGGTGTCTGTTTCTGCCGGGTCGGCGTCGTTCGGCGCCAACATGTGCCGGGTCAGCGAGAGACGTCGTACCAGAGGTTGGCGGTGCCGCCGGCCTGGGAGAACTCGCGCAGCCGGAGGTCGATGCTGTGGCCGCCCGGCCAGTCGAAGAGGCGGGTCCCGTCGCCGAGGAGCTCGGGTACGACGAGGACGAGGACCTCGTCGAGCAGCCCCGCGGCGAGGCACTGCCGCGCCACCTCGGCACCCAGGACGTTGACGTAGCGACCTCCGGCGGCTTCGCGCGCCGCGGTCACAGCGGTCTCGAGGTCGGTGACGAAGGTGGTGTCGGGCACCGGCTGGACGGGCGGGGAGTGGGTGAGCACGAACGACGGCCCGTGCCACTGCCCGCCGAACGCGCCCTCCTGCTCCGTCCCGCGGTGGGGGTCGTCGCCGTCGAACGTACGGCGACCGACCAGCAGGGAGCCGACCTGCTCCACGATGCCGTCGGCGACGGGGTTCGGCCCCAGGTGCTTGTTCAGCCACTGCATGTCGCCGCCCGGCCCGGCCATGAAGCCGTCGAGCGACATCGTGCACGAGTAGAGCGTCCTGCTGGTCATCGGTCCTCCGTGGCGGTCGTGACGTCCAGCCGGTCGAGGGCGTGGTGGGTGTGCCGCGCCTCGGCGGCGAAGTAGTCGAGCCCCCAGTCGGCGACGACCGAGGGGTAGTGGAACGCCTCGCCGGGGCCGTCGGCGCCGCGCAGCGAGTCGCGCACCTCGCGCAGGTCGTCGAGGGCGACCGCGAGCTCGGCGACGTAGTCCTCGAGCATCGCGGCGATCCGAGCCGGCTCGCTCATGTGCCCGATCAGCAGGCGCAGCAGCACGGTGTGCTTGAGCACCGGGAAGCCGACCCGGCTCTCGTCGATCCACTCCGACAGGGCCGAGCGGCCGTCGGCGGTGATCCGGTAGGTCGTCGTACGCCGGCCCGCACCGTCGGAAGTGGTCGGCTCGACCAGTCCGTGCGACGTCAGCCGCGTGAGCTCGGAGTAGATCTGGCTCATCGCCGGCGCGACCCAGTAGAACCGCAGGGTGTTGTCGGCGCGTTGCTTGAGCTCGTAGCCGGTCAGCTCGTCGCCGAAGGTGAGCAGCCCGAGGAGGGCGTAGGAGGTGATCGGCAGGTCTTGACTCATCGCCGGACCAGACTAGTGTTCCTAATCGGAATAGTCAGCAGGAGGGATGGTCATGGCCGAGACGCTGGTGATGGTCGGGACCCGCAAGGGGCTGTGGATCGGGCGCTCCGACGAGGCCCGCCGGGACTGGTCGTGGACCGGCCCCCACTTCGCCATGGAAGAGGTCTACTCCTGCCTGGTCGACACCCGCGGCGACCGGCCGCGCCTGCTCGCGGGCGCGAGCTCGAGCTGGCTCGGACCCCAGGTCTGGCGCTCCGACGACCTGGGCGCGACGTGGCAGGAGACGCCCAACGGCGCCATCCGCTTCCCGGAGGACACCGGCGAGGCCGTGGCCCGGGTCTGGCAGCTGACGCCGGGCGTCGAGGACGGCGTCGTGTACGCCGGCACCGAGCCGGGCGCCATCTTCAAGTCCACCGACCGGGGCGAGACCTTCGAGCTCGAGCGCGGCCTGTGGGACAACCCGCAGCGCCAGGAGTGGAACGCCGGGTACGGCGGTCAGGCGTTCCACACGATCCTGCCCCACCCCGACGACCCGCAGCGGGTGCTCGCGGCGATCTCCACCGGCGGCGTCTACCGCACCGACGACGGTGGCGACTCGTGGTACCCCTCCAACACCGGCGTGAAGGCCGAGTTCATGCCGGGCGAGCGCACCTTCCCGGAGTTCGGCCAGTGCGTGCACAAGGTGACCCGCCACCCGGCTCGCCCCGACCGCCTCTACCTGCAGAACCACGGCGGGGTCTATCGCTCCGACGACGGCGGTGACACCTGGCAGGACATCGCACCCGGGCTGCCGGCCGAGTTCGGCTTCCCGATCGTGGTCCACCCCCACGACCCCGAGACGGTCTTCGCGTTCCCGATCATCGACGCCGGCGCCCGCTGGCCGGTCGACGGCCATGCCAGGGTCTGGCGCTCGTCGGACGGTGGCCGGCACTGGGAGCCGCTCGGCGACGGCGAGCTGCCCGACGCGTACTTCGTCGCGGTGATGCGCGACGCGATGTGCGTCGACACCCACGAGACCCCGGGCATCTACTTCGGGGGCCGCAACGGCGCCATCTGGGCCTCGCCCGACGAGGGCCGGACCTGGGCCGAGATCCACAAGGACCTCCCGGACGTCTGCGTGGTGCGGGCCGCCGTCATCTGACGGCGACCCGCGCCGGTCAGCCGCGCAGGCCCGCCGCCGCGTGCTCGCGGGCGACCGCCTCGGGCTCGGACCGCTCGAACGACGCGTCGTCGTCGATGTCGGAGCGACTGTGGTCGTCCATGAGTGCGACGGCGACCAACGTCACGATCGCGCACCCCGCGATCGCCGCGGCGATCGAGTAGCCGGAGCCGGTGTGGGCCAGCAGGTACGTCGCGACCAGCGGCGCAGGGCCGCCCGCGATGACCGACGCGAGCTGGTAGCCCATCCCCGCCCCGGCGTACCGCAGTGACGTCGGGAACGACTCGGCGATCAGCGACGCCTGGGGGCCGTACTGCATCCCGTGGGGGATCAGGGCGAGGAAGACGCCCACGAACGCGACCGCTGCGACGCCGCTGTCCATGGCCGCGAAGAGCACGAAGCCGTACACCCCGGTCAGCGCGGCGCCGATCATGTAGATCCGCTTACGTCCGGCACTGTCGGAGAGGTGGCCGAAGAGCGGGACGGCGATCACCTCGAGCGCGGCGGCCGACAGGATCGCGGCCAGCGCGAACGTCTTGGAGAAACCCTGCTCCTCGGTCAGGTAGACGAGCGTGAACGAGGTGATCACGTAGAACGGCGCCTGCTCCGAGAGGCGGGCGAAGGCGCTGAGGAGGATGGCCTTCCAGTGCCGACGGATCGCGTCGACGGTCGGCAGCCGACTGATCTGCTTCTTCTGGAGCCGCCTGGCGAACATCGGCGTCTCGAGGATCCGCATCCGGATGTAGAGACCGATCGCGACCATCACCAGGCTGAACACGAAGGGAATCCGCCAGCCCCAGGACTGGAACTGCGCGTCGGTCAGCCGCCAGCTCAACAGGTAGAGGAACCCGGTCCCGAGGATCAGCCCGAAGGCCACGCCGAGCTGCGGCAGGCTCGCCATGAGCCCTCGACGCTTCTGGTCGCCCCACTCCATCGACAGCAGCACGGAGCCGCTCCACTCGCCGCCGACCGCGAGGCCCTGCAGCAGTCGCAGCAGGACGAGCAGGATCGGCGCGGCCATCCCGATGGAGTCCGTGCCGGGCAGCAGCCCGACCGCGGCGGTGGACAGGCCCATCACCAGCAGGGTGGTGATCAGGGTCGCTTTGCGACCGATCCGGTCGCCCCAGTGGCCGAAGATCGCGGCCCCGACCGGTCGGGCGGCGAAGCCGACGGCGTACGTCGCGAACGACTCGAGCCGACCGGCGTACTCCGTCGAGGCCGGGAAGAAGAGCGCCGGGAAGATGAGGGCGGCGGCGGTGTTGTAGAGGAAGAAGTCGTACCACTCGATGGTGGTACCGATCGTGCTGGCGAGCGCGGCCTTGCGCACCTGGCGGCCGTGCTCGGGGCTCTCGGCAACGGCCGTCGACCGGGCTGCCGGCTGGGGATCGAGCGTCATGGGAGTGGTCCCTTCTCCTGCGACCCGATGCCGCAGGCCTCTGCCCTCTCCGGACGCTCCCGAGAGGACCCGTATCTCCTCCCTTACCCGGAGGTGGCGGCGGCCACACGCGGGCTCACCCCCAGGGGTGAGTCCGCCGGTGCGGGTGCGGTGAGACCGGACACCTCCGAGCGGTCCGCCGGAAGTAGGCTCCGAGCATGACCACGCCGGACCTCAAGCCACGCTCGCGCGACGTCACCGACGGCCTCGAGAAGGCCGCGGCCCGAGGCATGCTCCGAGCCGTCGGGATGGGCGACGACGACTTCGCGAAGCCGCAGATCGGCGTGGCCTCGAGCTGGAACGAGATCACTCCGTGCAACCTCTCGCTGGACCGCCTCGCCAAGGCCGTGAAGAACGGCGTCCACGCCGCCGGTGGCTACCCCCTGGAGTTCGGCACGATCTCGGTCTCCGACGGCATCGCGATGGGGCACGAGGGGATGCACTTCTCCCTGGTCAGCCGCGAGGTGATCGCCGACTCGGTCGAGACCGTGATGATGGCCGAGCGGCTGGACGGTTCGGTGCTGCTGGCCGGCTGCGACAAGAGCCTGCCCGGGATGATGATGGCCGCGGCGCGTCTCGACCTGGCCAGCGTCTTCCTCTACGCCGGGTCGATCATGCCGGGCCAGGTCGACGGTCACGACGTCACGATCATCGACGCCTTCGAGGCGGTCGGTGCCTGCCTGGCCGGGAAGATCACCCGCGAGGAGGTCGACCGGATCGAGCGCGCGATCTGTCCGGGCGAGGGCGCGTGCGGTGGCATGTACACCGCCAACACCATGGCTGCCGTCGCCGAGGCGATCGGGATGAGCCTGCCCGGGTCCGCCGCGCCACCGGCGGTCGACCGCCGGCGCGACGGGTTCGCCCACCGCTCCGGTGAGGCCGTGGTCAACCTGCTCCGCGAGGGCATCACCGCGCGCCAGATCATGACGATGGAGGCGTTCGAGAACGCGATCACGGTCGTGATGGCCCTCGGCGGCTCCACGAACGCCGTACTCCACCTGCTGGCGATGGCTCGCGAGGCCGACGTCGACCTGACCATCGACGACTTCAACCGGATCGGCGACAAGGTCCCGCACCTCGGAGACCTGAAGCCGTTCGGTCGCTACGTGATGAACGACGTCGACAAGGTCGGCGGCATCCCGGTCGTGATGAAGGCGCTGCTCGACGCCGGGCTCATGCACGGCGACGCACTGACCGTGACCGGCCGGACGATGGCGGAGAACCTCGCAGCGCTCGCCCCGCCCGGCCTCGACGACGACGTGCTGCGCTCGCTGGACCGGCCGATCCACCAGACCGGGGGGCTGACGATCCTCAAGGGCTCGCTCGCCCCCGAGGGAGCGGTGGTCAAGTCGGCCGGCTTCGACGACTCGACGTTCACCGGGACGGCCCGCGTCTTCGACGGCGAGCGCGCCGCGATGGATGCCCTCGAGGAGGGTGTGATCGCGGCCGGCGACGTCGTCGTGATCCGCTACGAGGGCCCCAAGGGTGGGCCGGGCATGCGCGAGATGCTCGCCATCACTGGCGCCATCAAGGGCGCCGGGCTCGGCAAGGAGGTCTTGCTGGTCACCGACGGCCGCTTCTCGGGCGGTACGACGGGGCTCTGCGTCGGCCACATCGCCCCGGAGGCGGTCGACGGCGGGCCGATCGCCTTCGTCCGCGACGGTGACCCGATCACGCTCGACGTGGCGAACCGGTCTCTCGACGTCGACGTCGACGAGGCGACATGGGAGTCGCGCCAGGACGGCTGGGAGCCGCTGCCGCCGAAGTACACCCGCGGGGTGCTCGGCAAGTACGCGAAGGTCGTGCAGTCGGCCGCCCACGGGGCGGTCTGCGGCTGACCCGGACCTCCGCTCCCACGCCGGGCAAACCCCGGTTCCATCATGTGCGAGGCGGGCAACCCCCGGTTCCATCATGTGCGAGGAGGCGAGAGTGACCAGCACCGCGGGCAGGTGCTGGCGCCAGGTCGGGCTACGGGAGCTGGTCGATGGTCGCGATCATGTCGCGGGCCAGAGCGGGCAGGGCGTGCAGCTCCTCGGCGGCCCAGCACTGGGAGACCATCGCGGTCGGGTAGACCAGCACGCTGGACTCGCGCGGCCGGTGGAGGCCGATCTCGGCGCCGTAGTCGTCCGTGGCGATCGTCCAGTCGAGCTTGGCGTGGTCGGCGACGTACTGCCCGAAGGCCAGACCGATCTGGGTGACGATCCCGTTGGGGTCGGGCCGCTGCGCGTCGCTCAGGCGCAGCCAGCCGCTGAGCATCTCGTCGTAGTGGCGGCCGAGGTCGTCGATGTCACCGAGCCGGACGTCCTGGTCGGCCAGGCCCGCGATGTTGGACCTGACCCAGTCGGTCTCGGCGTTCGTGAGCGGCTCGAGCACGGGGTCCTGGGCGGGGGGCGCCGGTGATGCCGGCGCCGGCTCCTCGCCCGCAGACCTCTTGAACAACCGCATGGTGACCACGCTAGCCACCGCGAGCCCCTTCTGACGGGGTTTCGGGAGCGAGACCACCGCATGTCGGGCTCAGTCGTAGTCGGCCCAGAGACGGCGCTCGGCTCCGTCGACGGTGACCGAGCCGCCGTACGGCAGGATCCAGTGCGGCTTGGTGTGACCGAAGGGGACGCCGACGACCAGCACCGCCTCCGGGTGGTAGCGCTCGACCATGTCGACCACGACGTCACGTTGCTCGGCGCGGCGCGCGGCCCGTTCCTCGCGGCTGGGCACCAGGTCCAGGGTCGACGTCGGCGGACGCGACACGACCACCGCGTCCACGGCGGCCAGGATCCCGCGCTCTCCCAGGGAACGCAGGATGTAGCCGACCTCGGGCGCCGGCGTCAGGTCCTCCGAGGTCTCCAGCAGCAGCACCCCGCCGTCGAGGACGCCGGGGTCGTCGGGGAACCGCCCGGCCGTGAGGATCCACTGGACGACCTCGAGACACCCGCCCCAGGTGGAGCCCGTCACCGCGCGGGCAGGGCCAGCCCAGGTCCAGGGCTCGGTCGGCTCGCGCGCCCCGTACGTCGTGAGCGCGGCCGGGTCCTCCCACGGCAGCCCCACGTCCTCCGACTCGCCGGGCTCGGTGATCTCCAGCCGGCCACCGGACAGCAGCGCGGCGCGGAGGGACGCGGCATGGATCTCGTCGACGGCAGGCCCCGGCCCGAGGTGGACCTGCGTCGAGCCGCCGTGGAACGACGCGACGCCGTTGCTCCAGAGCCAGCTCAGGAGGTTGGTGTTGTCGCTGTAGCCCAGGAACGGCTTGGGATCGCGTCGGACGAGCTCCGGATCGAGGTGGGGGATCACGGTGATCTGGTCGTCGCCACCGATGGTCGCCAGCACGGCCCTGATGTCGGGGTCGCCGAACGCCGCGTTGAGGTCGGCGGCGCGGTCGGTCGCCGTCGCGCCGAGACGGCGGGTCGTCGGGTACTCGACCGGCACCAGCCCGGTGACCTCCTGCAGGCGTCGTAGAGCCTGCTCGTGCACCTCGGGGCCGACGGCCGGGGCCGCGAACGACGGTGACAGCACCGCCACCCGGTCGCCGGGAGCGGCCTTGGCCGGGCGGAGGAGGTCGCGGCTCATCGACCCAGTCAACCGCGCGCGGTCGTCGGACGACACCTGGTTTCGGATTGCTGGACCGCGGCGGCAGCGCGGCGCAGGGCGTCGAGCGACCGGCGTACGTCGTCCTCCGTCGTGCTCCAGTTGCTCACCGAGATCCGCACGATCGCCCGGTCGTGCCAGCGCGAGCCCGACATCCAGGTGGTGCCCTCCGCCAGCAGGGCAGCGGCGACGGCACGGGTGCGGTCGTCGTCCCCGAAGGTCAGGCAGACCTGGGTGAAGACCACGTCGTTGAGCACCTCGACGCCCTCGATCTCCCTCGCGCCCACGGCGAAGGCGCGGGCGTGGGCGGCCAGCCCTTCGACCATCTCGACGACCCCCCGACGGCCGAGACTGCGCAGCGCGGCCCACGAGGCGAAGCCGCGGGCGCGTCGTGAGAGCTCGGGCACGCGCTCCTGGGGGTCGCCGGTCGCCTCGATCAGGTACTCGCCGTGCATCGCCATCGACGACGCCAGCGCGTCACGGTCTCGGACGATGGCCAGGCCGCAGTCGTAGGGCACGTTGAGCGTCTTGTGGGCGTCGGTCGCCCAGGAGTCGGCATCGCCCAGGCCACGCACGTCGTCGGCCCAGCGCGGCGAGACCGCGGCCCAGAGCCCGAAGGCGCCGTCGACGTGGACCCAGGCGCCGTGCTCGTGGGCGATCGCGATGCACTCACCGAAGGGGTCGAAGTCGCCGGAGTGGATGTTGCCCGCCTGGAGCACGACGATCGTCGGGCCGCCACGCTCGCCCAGTGCGGCGGCGAGCGCGTCGGGGACGATGCGGCCCTGCGCGTCGACCGGTACGACGTCCGGCTCGCCGAGGCCGAGGAACCGCAGCGGCAGGTCGACGGCCGGATGGCGCTCGGCGCCCACCACCACGCGGACCGGCGGCCCGCCCACCAGGCCCTGCCGGATGTCGTGACCGCTCCGCAGCAGCACGGTGTCGCGGGCCGCGGCCAGGCAGGTGAAGTTGGCCATCGTCGCGCCCGTCACGAAGCCCACCGCGCTCTCGCCGGGCAGCCCGAGCAGGTCGAGGATCCAGCGGCCGGCGACCTCCTCCACCGCGGACGCCGCCGGGGTCAGCGCGCGCAGCCCCGTGTTCTGGTCCCAGACCGAGGTCAGCCAGTCTGCGCCGAGCGCGGCCGGTAGCGTGCCGCCGATGACCATGCCGAAGAACCGTCCGGAGGGGATCGCGGCCAGCCCGGGCTCGCAGGCCTCCGCCAGCAGGTCGATCACCTCGGCGGACGGCGTGGGCCCGTCGGGAAGGTCGCCCAGCCGGCGTACGACGTCATCGGTGTCGATCGACGGGGGCACCGGTCGGTGGTCGAGCGACTCCAGCCAGGCGACGGCATGCTCGCGGGCGCGGTCCAGGGCTGCGGAGCGGGCTTCCATGGGCCACACTCTCGCGGTCGCTTCCAGACGTCGACAACTTTTCCGGGGGCCGGGAGGTCCCACCCGGTCCGACCCCCAGACCCGACAGGAGCCGCGCGTGCTGCACTTCGCCTACGGGGCGGCCTCCCACGTGGGACTGGTCCGCGATCACAACGAGGACGCCGGGTTCGCAGGTCCCTACCTCCAGCTCGTGGCCGACGGTGTCGGCGGGGCCGCTGCCGGCGAGGTGGCGTCGGCCACCACGACCTACGTCGTCGCCGCGCTGACGATGGCGCGGCCCGACCAGGACGCCATGGCGCTGCTCGCCGAGGCCGTGGCCACCGCCCACCGCGAGCTGCGGAGAGGTGCGCAGGGCGACCAGACGTGCCAGGGGATGGCCACGACCCTCACCGCGTTGCTGGCTCGAGGCGACCGGGTGACCCTGGTGCACATCGGCGACTCGCGCGCGTACCTCCTCCGCGACGGCGAGCTCACCCGGCTGTCCACCGACCAGACGTGGGTACAGCTGCTGGTCGACCAGGGCGACCTCGAGCCCGAGCAGGTGTCCACCCATCCGCTGCGCAACGTGGTCCTGAACTCCGTCAACGACGACCGGCCGGCCCGACCCGCTCTCCAGGATCTCGCTCTCGTGGTCGGTGACCGCCTCCTGCTGTGCAGCGACGGTCTCACCGACTTCGTGCCGGACGACCGGATCGTCCGTGCGCTGACGACACCCGACCTGGACGCTGCGGCTCAGCACCTCGTCGAGCTGGCCCTCGCCGCGGGGGGTCGCGACAACGTCACCTGCCTGGTCGCCGATCTGCGGGACGGACCCGAGATCAGGACCGACGGGAGGCTCCTGGGTGCGATGAGCGACCCCCGCCTGGTCGTCGACCCGGCCGCCATCCGGACGAGTACGCCATGAGCCGAGAGAACCACCACCTGCATCCGCGCGTCGACAACCTCGTCCCGGCGCCGGACGTCACACTCGCGTGATGAGGTACGCCGTGCGCTCGCGCCTGCGTTCCCCGGTCGCGCTCACCCTCGTCGTCCTCGTCGGGCTGCTGCTCGTCGCCGGCATCGTCGGTCGCGCCGACGAGAGCCCGGCGACCTCCGCCGCCGCGCCCCCGGCGCGGACCTCGCTGGGCGCCGGCGCCGACGACGGCACGGACCCGGCGACCGAGAGTGCCGCGCAGGTGCCGTACGTCGTCGAGCGGATGCCTCCGGTCTCGCTCAAGCCCGAGCTGCCGCTCGGTGGAAAGCGCATCTTCGGCCACCACCGGTTCCTGGTCGCCTACTACGGCACCGCCCAGACCGGCTCGATGGGCGTGCTCGGTCAGTCCGACCCCGAGACCATGCAGCGGCGACTGCTGCGGGCCGCCCGGCCGTTCCTCGAGCCCGGCGAGCAGCTCCAGCCGGTCTACGAGCTGATCGTCACCATCGCCGACGGCTCGCCCGGCCGCGACCACGACTACAGCCATGACATCCCGGCTGCGTACGTGCGCGAGTACCTGAGAGCGGCGCACCGTCATCACGCGCTCCTCCTGCTGGACCTCCAGACCGGCCGAGCGGACTTCCCGAGCGTGGCGCGACGCTGGGCCTGGGCACTGAAGGACCCGTCGGTCGGCCTCGCGCTCGATCCCGAGTGGCGGATGGGTCCCCACCAGGTGCCCGCCCATGTCGTCGGCTCCGTCCGAGCCCGCGAGGTCAACCGGACGTCGCTGTGGCTGTCGCGGCTCGTCGAGCGCGAGGGCCTGCCCCAGAAGCTGTTCGTGCTGCACCAGTTCCGGCTGTCGATGCTCCCCGACGTCGGGCGGATCGTCCACCGTCCCGGGCTCGCGATGGTGCAGCACACCGACGGGTTCGGGACGCGCGGGCAGAAGCTCGCGACGTACCACGCGGTTGCCAGGCCGGGTCAGTTCCGTCAGGGCTTCAAGCTCTTCTACGACTGGGACATCAAGCGGTTCACGCCTCAGCAGGTCCGCCGGATCACGCCCCGGGTCAGCTTCGTCAGCTACCAGTGACCGGCGCCGGGCGCATCCGCCGGTCGTACTCCCGCATGGCGGCGAACACGGCGAAGAAGAGCACGAGGATCCCGGCGCAGACCACGGCCACGTGCCCCCACCCGTGCTCGCGGTGGTCGAGGAACGGGTAGGGGTACCAGCCGGTCAGGCCGCCCGCCACCAGCATCACGACGAGCCACGCAAGCGGCCACACCGCCGCCTTCAGGCAGCCCGGCCAGTCGACGCGGGGCCGAGGGCCGAGCACGAGCCAGCCCGCCACCGCGAGGATCGGCACCACGAGGTGGAGGAGCTTGTCCGCGACCAGGTCGGCGCCGTGCAGGTGGAGCAGGGGGCGGAGCAGGAACCAGTGGACCAGGCCGGTCACGGTGATCCCGCTGATCGCGGCGATCCGGACCACCCGCCAGCGCGGTCCGTCCGCGGCCGGGTCGCTAGCCAGCTGGGCCGTGGTGACCAGCACCAGGAGGTTGCTCTCGATCGTGAAGTAGGCGATGAACCGCAGGAGCCGCTCGGCCAGGTTCGGAGGGTCGTGGTCGACCAGGATGGCGTCACCGTTGACGACGAGGACCAGCTGCAGCCCGAGCGCGGCGAGTGCCACGACGGCCGTGAGGAGGTGCCAGGCTCGGGCAGCGGTCACGCCGTGAGCGTAGTGGCGGGACGTGCCACGGCCCGCGACGTGCGCGAGACTGACGTCCATGAGCCACCCGATGGACGACGCCGACCCGCTCGCCGGGTTCCGCGCTCGCTTCGTGGGGACCGAGTCCCCGCTGGTCTATCTCGACGGCAACTCGCTCGGCCGGCCCCTGGTGGCCACGGCCGAGCGGCTCCGGCGCTTCGTGGAGGACGAGTGGGCGGTCCGCCTGATCCGGGGCTGGGACGAGCGCTGGTTCGACCTGCCGCTCACCCTCGGTGACGACGTGGCGCGGGTGTGCCTGGGCGCGGCCCCCGGGCAGGTCGCGGTCGGCGACTCCACGACGGTGCTCCTCTACAAGCTGATGCGAGCGGCGGTCTCCGCTCGCCCGGGCCGGACGGAGATCGTGCTCGACCGCGACCAGTTCCCGACGGACCGCTACGTCGCGATGGGGATCGCCGACGAGTGCGGGATGACCCTGCGCTGGGTCGACGTCGACCCGGCCGCGGGGCTCACCGCCGACCAGGTCGCAGAGGTCGTGGGGGAGCAGACCGCCTTGGTGGTGCTCAACCACGTGTCCTACCGCTCGGCCTGGCTGGCCGACGCCGCGGCGATCACGCGCGCCGCCCACGACGCGGGCGCGTTGGTGCTGCTCGACCTGTGCCACTCCGCGGGCGTCGTCCCGTCCGAGCTGGACGCCTGGGGGGTCGACCTCGCCGCCGGCTGCACCTACAAGTACCTCAACGGCGGCCCGGGCTCGCCGGCGTTCTGCTACGTCGCCGCTCGGCACCTCGAGACCTTCACCCAGCCGATCCAGGGCTGGATGGGCAATACCGACCCGTTCCTGATGGGCCCGGACTACGTGCCCGTCGAGGGCATCCGGCGCTTCCTGTCCGGCACGCCGGCCGTGGTCGGGATGCTCGCGACGCAGGACATGGTCGCCCTGGTCGAGGAGGCCGGGCTCGACTCCGTGCGCAAGAAGTCCGAGCAGCTCACGTCGTACGCCGTCGAGCTCGCCGACGAGCACCTCGCGTCGTACGACGTGGAGGTCGCCTCGCCGCGCGACCCGGCGCTCCGGGGCGGTCACATCACCTTGACCCACCCACGGATGCGCGAGGTCGTCGCCGCGCTGTGGGAGCAGGACGTCATCCCCGACTATCGCGACCCCGGCGGCCTGCGCGTGGGCCTCTCGCCGCTCTCCACGTCCTACGACGAGCTGGAGCGCGGCATCCGTGCGGTGGGGGAGGTGCTCGACGCACTCGGCTGACCGGCGTGGCAGGCTGACGGGATGAACGACACGACCATCCTGCCGCGCAGCCAGGTCGCAGCCTCCGGCCTCGACGACTGGCGGGTGATGCTGGGCGCCCTGCACACCCGGTTCCGGACCGGGAGCTTCATGGCGGGGCTCGCGCTGGCGACCGCGATCGCCGACGCGGCCGAGGAGGCGAACCACCATCCCGACCTCGACCTGCGCTACCCGCACCTGAACGTCACGCTGACCAGCCACGACGTCGGCGGTGTCACCGAGCGCGACCTGCGGATGGCGCGACGGATCAGCGAGCTGGCGGCGGGCCAGGGCGTGGTGGCCGACCCCTCGGCCGTGCAGGTGCTCGAGCTGGCGCTCGACACGCTGGACCGGGCCTCGATCAGGCCGTTCTGGAAGGCGGCCCTCGACCTGGGTGACAGCCCGGGGAACGACAACGACGCGGTGGACACCGCGGGCTCGGTCCCCTCGTTGTGGTTCCAGGACACGGACTCGACGGAGCCCGACCGGCAACGCTTCCATCTCGACATCACGGTGCCTCCCGAGGTGGCGCGCGGGCGCATCGACGCGGCGCTCGCGGCCGGCGGCACCCTGGTCAGCGACGCGGCAGCGCCCGCCTTCACGGTCCTGGCCGACCCGGAGGGCAACCTGGTCTGCATCTGCACGAGCGAGGGTCGCGACTGAGGCGGGTGTCGACAGGTGAGACCGGCGTACCAGATAGTGGGACGCCTGCCAGACTGGGTTGACGGCGTCCTGACGCGACGGGGAGCGTAGGCCCATGCACACGCTCCTGCTTGTACGCACCCGACGCGCGGGTTGAGCTCCGGCTCCTCCTTCGCGTCACCCCTCGCCGTCGACGGCCGAGGGGTTTTTCTTTCCCTCCACAGCAGCCAACCACGAGAAACGGACACGGTGATGAGCCAGCAGGCGGGCGCGTCGATGAGCGGCGCGCAGAGCTTGATCAGGTCGCTGGAGGCGGCCGGGACCGAGAACATCTTCGGCATCCCCGGTGGCGCGATCCTGCCGGCGTACGACCCGCTGATGGACTCCTCGATCCGCCACATCCTCGTGCGGCACGAGCAGGGCGCCGGGCACGCCGCCCAGGGGTACGCCGCCGCGACCGGCCGGGTCGGCGTGTGCATGGCCACCTCGGGGCCCGGCGCCACCAACCTGGTCACGCCCATCGCGGACGCCTACATGGACTCCGTGCCGATCGTCGCGGTGACGGGTCAGGTCGGCGCCGCCTCGATCGGCACCGACGCCTTCCAGGAGGCGGACATCCGGGGCATCACGATGCCGATCACCAAGCACAACTTCCTCGTCACCGACCCGGCGGAGATCCCGCGGACGATCGCCGAGGCCTTCCACATCGCGTCGACCGGGCGGCCCGGTCCGGTGCTCGTCGACGTGGCCAAGTCCGCGCTCCAGGCCCCCACGTCGTACGTGTGGCCGAGCGAGATCCACCTCCCCGGCTACCGGCCGGTGACGCGCCCCCACGCCAAGCAGATCAAGGAGGCCGTCCGGCTGATCCTCGACGCCAGGCGGCCCGTGCTCTACGTCGGGGGCGGCACGATCCGGGCGGCCGCCTCACGCGAGCTGCTCGAGCTGGCGGCACTGACCGGCATCCCGGTCGTCACCACCCTGATGGCACGGGGCGCCTTCCCCGACAGCCACCCGCAGCACCTCGGCATGCCGGGCATGCACGGCACGGTCGCCGCGGTGGCCGGGCTCCAGCGCAGCGACCTGATCATCTCCCTGGGCGCCCGGTTCGACGACCGCGTGACCGGCAACCTCGACTCGTTCGCGCCGGGTGCGCTGGTGATCCATGCCGACATCGACCCGGCCGAGATCGGCAAGAACCGCGAGGCCGACGTCCCGATCGTCGGTGACTGCAGGGAGGTGATCGCCGACCTGACCACCCTCCTGCGGACCGAGTCGGCAGCCGGCCGCACCGGCGACTACGAGGCCTGGGTCGACTACCTGGCCGGACTCAAGAAGCGCTACCCCGTCGCCTACGACGCGCCGGCCGACGGCAGCCTCGCTCCGCAGTACGTCATCGAGCGGCTCAGCGCCATCGCCGGTCCCGAGACCATCTACTGTGCCGGTGTGGGTCAGCACCAGATGTGGGCGGCACACTTCGTCGACTTCGAGAACCCCGGCACGTGGATCAACTCCGGAGGCCTCGGGACCATGGGGTACGCCGTGCCGGCCGCGATGGGCGCCAAGGTGGGCCGACCCGAGACCACGGTGTGGGCGATCGACGGCGACGGCTGCTTCCAGATGACCAACCAGGAGCTCGCGACCTGCGCGATCAACGACATCCCGATCAAGGTCGCGATCATCAACAACGAGTCGCTCGGCATGGTGCGCCAGTGGCAGACCCTGTTCTACAACGAGCGCTACTCGAACACGGACCTGGACTCGAAGCGCATCCCCGACTTCGTGAAGCTGGCCGAGGCCTACGGCTGCGTCGGGCTGGCGTGCGAGGCTCCCGACGACGTCGATGCCACCATCGAGAAGGCGATGAGCATCGACGACCGCCCGGTGGTCGTCGACTTCCGGGTGCACCGTGACGCGATGGTGTGGCCGATGGTGGCCGCCGGGACCAGCAACGACGACATCAAGTACGCACGCGACCTGGCGCCGAAGTTCGACGAGGACGAGCTGTGAGCCACCGAGGTCCGACCCCACGCTCGAAGGCTGGTGACGCATGACGACGCACACCCTGTCGGTCCTGGTCGAGAACAAGCCCGGTGTGCTCGCCCGCATCGCCGGCCTCTTCAGCCGGCGCGGGTTCAACATCGAGTCGTTGGCGGTGGGTCCGACCGAGCACGAGGAGATCTCGCGGATGACGATCGTGGTCAACGTCGAGGACTCGCCGCTGGAGCAGGTCACCAAGCAGCTCAACAAGCTGGTCGAGGTGATCAAGATCGTCGAGCTCGACGGCTCCGGCTCGGTCAACCGCGAGCTGATGCTGGTCAAGGTGCGCGCCGACGCCGCCAGCCGTGGCCAGGTGCTCGACGCCGTGCAGCTCTTCCGCGCCAAGGTCGTCGACGTGGCACCCGACGCGGTCACCATCGAGGTCACCGGCAACGCCGACAAGCTCGGCGACTTCCGCCGCGTGCTCGAACCCTTCGGGATCCGCGAGCTCGTGCAGTCGGGCATGGTCGCGATCGGCCGTGGCCCGCGCTCGATCAGCGAGCGGACCACCCGCCCCGTCTCCGTCCCCGTCGCGGCAGGCTCCTCCGCCTGAGTCCCGCGCCGGCTCCACTCACCGCACCGTCACCGACAACCCATCCGAAGGAGAGCCCACCGTGGCCCAGATGTTCTACGACGACGACGCCGACCTGTCCCTCATCCAGGGCAAGAACGTCGCGGTGCTCGGCTACGGCAGCCAGGGGCACGCTCATGCGCTCTCGCTGCGCGACTCCGGGGTCGACGTGAGGGTCGGCCTGCTCGAGGGGTCCACGTCGCGCGCCAAGGCCGAGGCCGAGGGGCTGCGCGTGCTGACACCGGCCGAGGCGGTCGAGGAGTCCGACGTGATCGTGATCCTGGCGCCCGACCACGTGCAGCGGAAGCTCTACGCCGAGTCCGTCGAGCCCCACATCACCCCCGGCGACACCCTGGTGTTCGGGCACGGCTTCAACATCCGCTTCGGCTACATCACGCCGCCCGAGGGCGTCGACGTGATCATGATCGCCCCGAAGGGCCCGGGCCACCTGGTGCGCCGGGAGTACGTCGACGGGCGCGGCGTGCCGGTGCTGGTAGCGGTGGAGAAGGACGCGTCGGGCAAGGCGTGGGACCTCGCGCTCTCCTATGCCAAGGCGATCGGCGGGCTGCGGGCCGGTGGGATCAAGACCACTTTCACCGAGGAGACCGAGACCGACCTGTTCGGTGAGCAGGCCGTGCTCTGCGGTGGCGCGTCGCAGCTGGTCATGTACGGCTTCGAGGTGCTGACCGAGGCGGGCTACCAGCCCGAGGTGGCCTACTTCGAGTGCCTCCACGAGCTGAAGCTGATCGTCGACCTGATGTACGAGGGTGGCATCGCCAAGCAGCGCTGGTCGGTCTCCGACACCGCGGAGTACGGCGACTACGTCTCCGGCCCGCTCGTCATCGACGAGCACGTGAAGGACAACATGAAGGCCGTCTTGGAGAACATCCAGAACGGCACCTTCGCCCAGCGGTTCATCGACGACCAGGATGCGGGCGGACCGGAGTTCAAGGCCCTGCGGGCCAAGGGCGAGCAGCACCCGATCGAGAGCACCGGCCGCGAGCTGCGCAAGCTCATGTCGTGGGTCAAGAGCCACGACAGCGACTACGTGGAAGGCACCGCCACCCGCTGAGGGTCAGCCGATCCCGAGGTGGCGCAGCAGGAGAGCGCCCAGGAACCACAGCACCAGGACCACGACGACGCCGATGGTCCAGGTGACGACCTCCTGGGTGCGTCTGCCGGCGCGGAACGGGGGTCGCCTACTCACGGGGGACGGCTCCTCGGTCGAACGGGTTCAGATGGCCGACCAGGCCGCGCACGGTGTGGTAGCCCTTCGCGCCGACGCCGGTCATGCAGCCGCCCAGGGCTCCGAGCGCCACGCCGGGCGGGCCCTCGAAGGCCGAGGCGGCCCGAGCGGCCGTGATCACGCCACCCTCGAACAGGATCCGCGCCGAGAGGTTCTTGGACAGGACGACGCCGCCTCCGGCCAGCGACCCTTCGCCACAGGGATCCACGAACAGGCGGACGAGCGTGCGCTGCCGCTGGTCGACGTAGCGGGCCAACCAGTTCCACGGAGCGGCGCAGGCGGTGGTGCCCTGGATGCACAGGTCGCCACGCCCCGCCGGTGTCGAGGGGTCTCGTGAGCGACCGTGTCGCACCGGGCGCCCGGGCTGGTGGGGCGACCAGAGCTTCCCGGTGGCGACCGGCCCCCAGCATCGACGGGTCGTGCAGTGCTGGGCGGAGACCCTCAGGCCGTAGAACGTCTTGGTGCGCCAGTGGCGGTGGATGCGCACGCTGCGGTGGTAGGAATACCACCCCACGATCCACGTCTCCATGTGGGTGTGGTGGTTGGTGAGGTGCTGCCCCAGGACGCGGTGTCGCGCCGCGGGGACGAGGTCGTAGGGGCGGTCGGCCCGGGCCGGCGTGGCTGTCGTCCACGTCGTCGACAACGCCACCACCAGCACCGCCAGGGCCATCAGCCCGCCTCGCGGGCGAGTCGTGGTCATGCTCGCTTCCTCTCCGAGTAGGGGACGATCGTGCCGCGAGCATCGCATACCAAGATGGGCATGTATAGATGGTGACGAAGGACTGTGGAGAAGGAGGTCGGGGGGTCACAGCACGGACAGGAGCGCGATCATGGCCGCCGCCAGTCGCTGGGCCGACTCGGCAGTGACCAGGACGTGGAGCGCCCGCCCCTCCTCGCTCGACGCCTCGAGCCACACGGTGGTCGAGCCGGGTCGCTGCGCCAGGCGGAGCACCACGGCGTCGGGCCAGGCGTTCTCCCGGGTCGCGAACCGCGGGTCGCCGTGCACCACGGCGACGTGGGCGGGATCGCTCTGGTGGAGCAGGTCGTCGACGCCGTCTCCGGCGTCGTGGTCGCGACGGCACCAGTCGGGGCACGTCGGGGCGCGGTCGTCGCGCGGCGGTGGGGTCGGTCGCACGCGGGCTCCTTCCGGGATCGACCCCGATCGCCATGCTAGGCACCGCGTCCGACGGCGGCGGGCGCGAGGCCGGCTTGTCCACAGGTCGGCGACGATCATCTGCGAATTACCATACGAAGATGGGCATCCCGAGCCGCGGGGGCATGACAATCGGAGCGTGGTTGTACGACGAGGAGTGCCGACCTGGGACGCGTTCGGCCGGGAGATCGGGGTCCGCCTGCAACGTGCGCGCGAGAAGCAGGGGCTCAGCCAGGAGCGGACGGCCCACCTGGCGGGCATCGCGGCCTACACCTACCAGAAGTTCGAGAAGGGCGAGTCGCGCCCGGGATCGCCGCTGAACCCCCGCCTGTCCACGCTGGTGGCGCTGTGCCAGGTGCTCGACCTCAAGCTCCAGGACCTGGTGCCCGACCCACCACCCACCGACCGGCTCGGCCCGTGAGGTGACCTACACCCACGGTCACGCCGAGAGCGTGCTGCGCTCGCACCGTGCCCGCACGGCCGCGAACAGCGCGGCGTACCTCCTGCCACGCCTGCGGCCGACCGACCGCCTGCTCGACGTCGGCTCGGGCCCCGGCACGATCACCGCCGACCTCGCCCGCCTCGTCGCGGAGGTGGTGGCCGTCGAGGTGACCGAGCCCGCGGCGGACCTGACCAGGACCGAGCTCGAGCGCCAGGGCGTGACGAACGCCGAGGTGCGCGTCGCGGACGTGCAGCGGGCTCGAGCTGGCCGACGGCTCCTTCGACGTGGTGCACGCCCACCAGGTGCTCCAGCACGTCGCCGACCCGGTCGCCGCGCTGCGGGAGATGGCTCGGGTGACCCGTCCCGGGGGAGTGGTGGCGGTGCGTGACAGCGACTACGCCGCCTTCGCGTGGTATCCCCGGCTGCCGGGCCTCGACCGGTGGCTCGCGCTGTATCAGGCAGCGGCGCGGGCGAACGGCGGCGAGCCGGACGCCGGCCGCCACCTGCTGGCCTGGGCGCATGCCGCCGGGCTCACGGACGTCACCGCGAGCTCGAGCGCGTGGTGCTTCGCGACCCCTGAGACCCGTGCGTGGTGGGGTGGGATGTGGGCCGAGCGCGTCACGGGCACGGCGCTCGCCGAGCAGCTCCTGCGCGACGGCCACGCCACGGCTCCCGAGCTCGAGGACGTGGCGGCCGCCTGGCGCGCGTGGGCGGCCGACCCCGACGGCTGGATCTCCGTGCCGCACGGGGAGCTCCTGGTCACGATCGGCTGACCACGCCGTTCTCGAGGCGGACCAGCCGCGAGCGGATGTCCTCGAGGGCCGCCCGGATCGGCGCGGAGAGACCGCTGAACGTGAGGGTCTCGCGCGCATAGCTGTAGGCGGACAGGGCGGTCGCCACGCCGCGCAGCGCCGCCTCGTGGGTCATCCCCATGTCCTTCAGGGTGGCGCGGGCGAGCTCCCTGGTCGGTCCGGCGGTCAGGCCGAGCAGCAGGTGCTCGGTGCCGACGTAGGAGTGTCCGGCACCGCCGGCCTGCTCGACGGCGCGCTGGGTCAGGGCCTCGAGGGAACCGGCCTTCCCGCCCTGCGCCTGCCGGGCTCGGAGCTCGTCGAGGACGTCGTCGGGCTCCAGATCGGCCGACTCGAGGACCACCACGGCCAGGCCGCCGGAGTCGACCAGGGCCGCGACGAGGTCGACCGTGGTCGGCTCGGTGCCCGACTCGTGCGCGGCCCTCTCCGCGTCGGCCAGCACGCCGTAGGCGCGCTTGGTGAAGCTCCGGGACAGGTCGTGGCCCGCGTCGGCGCCACCCGCCGCGGGCCGGCTCTCGGTGGAGCCCGCCACGGCGTCGGCGAGCGCCTGCTGGCACACGGCGGACACCGGGATCCCGGCCGCCTTGACCTCCGCAGCCAGGTCGTCGGGGAGGTAGACGTTGATCTTGGGCGACATGGAGGCTCCTGGAGGAGGGGACTATAACCCCAAGATAACCCCTATGACTGGCGAGTCACCAAGGTAGGTTAGGCAATCCTAAGTAGGGTCCGTTACAGTGTCGCCCATGCTGGGCAACTACCTGATCGGCCTCCGCGAGGGCCTCGAGGCCTCGCTGGTCGTGACGATCCTCATCGCCTACCTGGTCAAGTCCGACCGCCGCCACCTGCTGCCCCGGATCTGGGTCGGAGTGGCGGCCGCTGTCGCCGTGAGCCTGGCGTTCGGAGCCCTGCTCACCTTCGGCCCGCGTGGCCTGACGTTCGAGGCGCAGGAGGCCATCGGCGGCACCCTGTCGATCATCGCCGTGGTGTTCGTGACCTGGATGATCTTCTGGATGGCTCGCGCCGCCCGCGGCCTCGGTGGCGAGCTGCGCGGTCAGATCGACCGTGCGGCGGAGGGCGGGCGCTGGTCGCTGGCCGTCGTCGCCGCCCTGGCCGTCGGTCGCGAGGGGCTCGAGACGGCGCTGTTCTTGTGGGCGGCGACCCAGACGGCCACCGGCGCCCACACGGTGTCGACGGTGCCCGCCTGGCAACCCCTCACCGGCGCAGCCCTCGGCCTGGCGACGGCCGTCGTGCTCGGGTACCTGCTCTACCGGGGGGCCGTCCGGATCAACCTCACGAAGTTCTTCACCTGGACCGGTGGCTTCCTGATCGTGATCGCGGCCGGTGTCCTCGGCTACGGCATCCACGACCTCCAGGAGGCCGGCGTGCTGCCGGGCCTCAACAACCTGGCCTTCGACGTCTCGGGCACGATCAACGAGGGCAGCTGGTACGGCACGCTCCTGAAGGGCGTCTTCAACTTCTCGGCTCAGACCACCTGGCTCCAGGCCATCGCCTGGGTGCTCTACCTCTCGATCACCATGACCGTGTTCGTGCTCGGCGTACGACGCCGCAGCCGGCCGGTGGTCGCCGCCACGCCTGCACCCTCGCCCGACAAGCAGCCGGTCTGAGGACCGAGCCGACCCCGAGAAGGAAACCATGCGCTTCGTCCTGCCCGCCGCACTCCTGGTCGCCGTACCGGTGCTCGCGGCCTGTACCCAGAACGCCACCACGAGCAACAGCGCCGCCGCCGGCGGCAGCGGTCCGATCTCGGTGACCTCCACCGACTCCTCGTGCACGGTGTCGAACGACAAGGCCCCGGCCGGACCGGTCAGCTTCACCGTCGACAACGGCGGCTCGAAGGTCACCGAGTTCTACCTCTACTCCGCGGACGGGAAGCGGATCATCGGCGAGGTCGAGAACATCGGGCCCGGCCTCCAGGGCAAGCTGACGGTGACCGCCGAGGAGGGCGACTACCTCGCCGCCTGCAAGCCGGGGATGGCCGGCGACGGAATCCGGTCGGCGTTCACCGTGACGGCCCCGCCGAAGGGTTCCGAGGCGCCGTCCGAGGACCAGGTCCTGATCAGCCGGGCGCAGAACCGCTACCGCACCTGGGTCCAGCGCCAGTCCGAGGCGCTGGTCGTGGCGACCCGGCAGTTCCTGGCGGCGTACACCGCGGGCAACGACGACCGTGCGCGTGCCCTCTACCCGACCGCGCGCAGCCACTACGAGGCGATCGAGCCCGTGGCGGAGTCGTTCGGCGACCTCGACCCGAAGATGGACGCGCGCGAGCCCGACGTCGAGCCGGGCACGAAGTGGACGGGCTGGCACCGCATCGAGAAGGACCTGTGGCCCGAGCGCGACCCGAAGTACCACGCGCTGAGCCCGGCGCAGCGGGCGGCGTACGCCGACGACCTGATGAAGAACACCAAGACGCTCTCGCAGCAGATCGGCACGCTCACCTTCACCACCGACCAGATCGCCAACGGGTCCTCCGGCCTGATGGAGGAGGTCGCCACGAGCAAGGTGACCGGCGAGGAGGAGTACTGGTCGCACACCGACCTGTGGGACTTCGCCGCGAACGTGAAGGGCGCCCGGGCGGGGTTCGAGGACGTGCGGCCGATCCTGGCCACGCGCGACCCCGCCCTCGAGAAGACCCTGGCGACCCGCTTCGCCGCCATCGAGGCCCTGCTCGCGCAGCACCGCAAGGGCAACGGCTACGTCCTCTACACCGAGCTCAGCCGGGCCGAGGTCAAGCAGCTCGCCGACGCCGTGAACGCCGTGTCGGAGCCGCTGTCGCACCTCACTGCGGCCGTTCTTCCCTGAGGTGGTGGACGACATCAAGGTCTCGCGACGCGCCCTGGTCGGCGGCGGCACGGCCGTCGCCGGGGTCGCGGCGGGCTTCGCGGTGGGCGACCGCTACGCCGCCCGCGACGAGGCTCCGGCCGCGAGCTCGGTCGCGGCGACCTACCCGTTCCGCGGCGCGCACCAGGCCGGCATCGTCACGCCGGCACAGGACCGGCTCCACTTCGCCGCCTTCGACATCACGACCGGCTCGCGGGGGCAGCTGGTCGCGCTGCTGAAGGCGTGGACCACTGCGGCCGAGCGGATGACGCAGGGGCTGCCGGCGGGTCCGGTCGGACCGACCGAGGGCGAGCCGCTCGTCCCGCCCGACGACACCGGTGAGGCCATCGGGCTGCCGCCCGGCGGCCTCACCATCACGTTCGGGTTCGGACCCGGGTTGTTCCGGGACGCGCAGGGGCGAGACCGCTTCGGGCTCGCCGACCGACAGCCGGACGCCCTCGCCGACCTCCCGCACTTCCCGGGTGACGCCCTGGACCCGCAGCGCTCGCGCGGCGACCTCTGCGTGCAGGCCTGCTCGGAGGACCCCCAGGTCGCCTTCCATGCGGTCCGCAACCTGGCCCGGATCGGCTTCGGGACCGTCGCAGTCCGCTGGTCCCAGCTCGGCTTCGGCCGCACCTCGACGACGTCCACGTCGCAGTCGACGCCGCGCAACCTGTTCGGCTTCAAGGACGGCACGCTCAACGTCAAGGCGGAGGACAGCGCCGACCTCACGTCGTACGTCTGGGTGGGTGACGACGACGACCAGGCCTGGCTGGCCGGCGGGTCCTACCTCGTGGCCCGCCGCATCAACATGCACATCGAGACGTGGGACCGGCAGGGCCTCCAGCCGCAGGAGGACGTCATCGGGCGGACCAAGGCCACCGGGGCGCCGCTGTCCGGCGGGACGGAGTTCACCCCGCTCGACCTGTCGATGCAGGGCTCGGACGGGCCCCTGATCCCGGTCGACTCGCATGTGGCGGTCGTCAGTCCCGAGAAGCACGGAGGAGTCCGGATGCTGCGCCGGGGCTACAACTTCGTCGACGGCTCCAACGCGCTCGGCGGCCTCGACGCCGGGCTCTTCTTCATCGCCTTCGTCCGCGACCCCGCCACCCACTTCATCCCTCTGCAGAACTCGATGGCGTCGAGCGACGCGATGATGGAGTACCTCCAGTTCACGAGCTCGGCGATCTTCGCCGTACCGCCGGGCACCGGTCCGGGGGAGTACGTCGGACAGTCCCTGTTCGCCTGAACGCCGAGTCGGCGCAAAGAGGCACCCGGATCACGCCGAGTCGGCGCAAAGAGACAGCCGGATCACGCCGAGTCGTCTTGTGACGACTCGGCGTGGAACACGGGGGGCGAGCCGGCGGTTGAGGCCGTACGTGAAGGTCGAGATCTGGTCAGACGTCGTGTGCCCGTGGTGCTTCATCGGCAAGCGTCGGTTCGAGCAGGCGGCGGAGGCGTTCCCACACCCGGTCGACGTGGTCTACCGCTCGTTCGAGCTCGATCCGTCGGCGCCGGTCGGCGGGACGGAGACGGTGACGGCCTCCCTGGCGCAGCGGTACGGCGGTGAGGCGCGGGTCGCTGCGATGCAGCAGCACGTCGCGCAGCTGGCGGAGGACGTCGGTCTGCACCTGCGGCTCGACGAGACCCTCCACACCAACACCGTCGACGCGCATCGGCTGCTCCACCTCGCGCTCGACCGCGGCGGACGCGCGGCCCAGCACGAGCTCCAGGAGGCCCTGTTGGCGGCCTACTTCGAGGATGTGCGCGACGTGTCGGACCACGACGTCCTGCGCGAGGTCGCGGTGGGCACCGGCCTCGACGCGACCGAGGTCGACGACGTGCTGGCCGGCGACCGCTACCGCGACGCGGTGTCGGCCGACATCGACCAGGCGCGGGCCTACGGCGCAGGTGGGGTCCCCTTCTTCGTCTTCGAGGAGGCGTACGCCGTCTCGGGCGCCCAGCCGACCGAGGTGTTCGCGCAGGTGCTCGACCAGGTCTGGGAGGCGACCCGGCCCGCCCTGGTCACCCTGGGCTCGGCCGAGGGCGACGTCTGCGGCCCGGAGGGCTGCGACTGAGGGCCCGACTGAGAGTTGGGAGCAGGGCTGGGAGACTGATGTCGTGGTCGACCGCTCGTTCATCCGGGTCAAGGCGATGGCCTACCTGCCGAACGCCGCCGGCACCCACCACGCCGTCCTGAAGGCCACCGACCCGAGCGACGGCCGGGCGTTCCACCGCCTGCTGGGCGGTGGCGTCGAGATGGGTGAGTCGTCCGAGGCGGCGGTCGTCCGCGAGATCGCGGAGGAGCTGGGCGCGACCCTGGTCGACCCGCGGCTGCTGGGGGTCCTCGAGAACGTCTTCACCTACGACGGTGAGCCCGGCCACGAGGTCGTCTTCGTGTACGCCGGGCGGCTGGCCGAGGGGGACGTCGTACCTCTGGAGGGTGCCTGGTACGAGGACGTCGGCGTGCCGATGTGGGTCGAGTGGCGACCGTGTGACGCGGACGACGCCGGGGCGCTGCCTCTCTATCCGGACGGCCTCGGGAGGCTGCTCCCGCTCGGGTAGAGTCGGCCGGGCACAGCGTCGTGCCGGACCTTCTCGGGATCCGATCCCTTGTCACCTCTGACCACGAGGACACCGCTGTCGTGAGCAAGCCCGTCGTACTCATCGCCGAAGAGCTCAGCCCCGCCACCGTGGAGGCGCTCGGCCCCGACTTCGAGATCCGTCACTGCAACGGCGCCGACCGCGCCGACCTGTTGCCCGCGATCGCCGACGTCAACGCGATCCTGGTCCGGTCGGCCACCAAGGTGGACGCCGAGGCCCTGGCCGCCGCCAAGAACCTCCAGGTGGTCGCGCGCGCAGGAGTCGGTCTCGACAACGTCGACGTGAAGGCCGCCACGCAGTCCGGGGTGATGGTCGTGAACGCTCCGACCTCCAACATCGTCAGCGCCGCCGAGCTGGCGGTCGGTCTGCTCCTCGCGGCCGCCCGACACATCAGCCCCGCCCACTCCGCCCTGCGCAACGGCGAGTGGAAGCGCTCCAAGTACACCGGCATCGAGCTCTACGAGAAGACGGTCGGGATCGTCGGCCTCGGCCGCATCGGCGTCCTCGTCGCGCATCGCCTGGCCGGTTTCGGCATGGACGTGATCGCCTACGACCCCTACGTCCAGGCCGGCCGCGCCGCTCAGATGGGCGTCCGCCTGGTTGACCTCGACACCCTGCTGGCCGAGGCCGACTTCCTCAGCGTGCACCTGCCCAAGACGCCCGAGACCGTGGGCCTGATCGGCGCCGAGGAGCTGGCCAAGGCCAAGCCCTCGCTGGTGCTCGTCAACGCCGCCCGCGGTGGCATCGTCGACGAGGACGCGCTCTTCGCGGCGCTCAAGGAGGGCCGCATCGCCGGCGCGGGCATCGACGTCTTCGCCAAGGAGCCGTGCACCGACAGCCCGCTCTTCGAGCTCGAGAACGTGGTCGCGACGCCACACCTCGGCGCGTCCACCGACGAGGCCCAGGAGAAGGCCGGTATCGCGGTGGCGAAGTCCGTCCGGCTGGCCCTCAGCGGCGAGCTCGTGCCCGACGCCGTCAACGTGCAGGGCGGCGTCATCGCCGAGGACGTCCGTCCGGCGATCCCCCTCACGGAGAAGCTCGGTCGCATCTTCACCGCCCTGGCCGGCGAGGTCGCCCAGCAGATCGACGTCGAGGTGCGTGGTGAGATCACCGAGTACGACGTGAAGGTGCTCGAGCTCGCCGCGCTCAAGGGCGTCTTCACCGACGTCGTCGAGGAGTCCGTGTCCTACGTGAACGCGCCGCTCCTCGCCGCCGAGCGCGGGACCGCCGTACGCCTGGTCGCGGAGGGCGAGAGCCCCGATCACCGCAACCTGATCACGATCCGCGGCACGCTCGCCGACGGGGCTCAGGTGTCGGTCAGCGGCACGCTCGTGGGCATCGCGCAGAAGGAGCGGCTCGTGGCGGTCAACGACTTCCTGGTCGACCTCGAGCCCACCGACCACCTGGCGTTCTTCACCTACGCCGACCGCCCGGGCATGGTCGGCACCGTCGGTCGGATCCTCGGCGACAGCGCGGTCAACATCGCCGGGATGCAGGTCTCGCGCGACGCCAAGGGCGGTCACGCACTGGTGGCCCTGTCGGTCGACTCCGCGATCCCCACGGAGGCGCTCGCCGAGATCGAGGCCGCCATCGACGCGACCTCGCTCCGCGGCGTCGACCTGGTCTGAGCCCGCGGCGCCGCTTCAGGCGACCATGACGCGGGCGCGCGTCGAGGCGCCTCGGGCCGGGCTCCGCGTGGCGTGCTCGCCGACGGCCGACCAGGCGTCGCGCAGGCGGGCCACAGCGGTCCGCAGCACGTCGGGCGGCCGCGTGAACGGCACCCGGACGAACGAGTCGAGACCACCGTCGACGGCGAAGACGGATCCGGGAGAGACGAGGACACCGCGGCGCTCGGCCTCCAGGACCAGGGCGGTCGCGCCCGCGCCGACGCCGCCGCCGGACGAGAGCTCGCACCACAGCGAGAGACCGCCGCTCGGCACCCGGAAGCGCCAGTCGGGGAGCTCGCTGCGGAGGGCGTCGACCAGGGCGTCGCGCTGCTCACGCAGCCGGTCCCGCTGTGCCGACCACAGCTCGTCGCGGCGCGAGAGCAGCCGGGCGGCCACCAGCTGCTCGAGCACCGGGCTGCCGAGGTCGAGCGCCACCCGGGCGTCCATGAGGCGCTCGAGCACGCCCGGGGGACAGCGCACCCAGCCGATCCGGAGACCACCCCAGAAGCTCTTGCTGGCGCTCCCGAGCGTCACCGTCTCGGTCGCGAACGTGGCAAAGGGCCGAGGCATGGGTCTGCCGTCGAGTCCCAGGGGCTGGTGCGCCTCGTCCACGATCGGCACGGTGCCGGACCGCCGCAGCACCGCCGCCAGCCGCTCCCGCTCGGCGTCGCCCATCAGGTTGCCGGTCGGGTTCTGGAAGTCGGGGATCAGGTAGGCCAGCGGGGCCCTGGTCTCGCGGACCAGTCGCTCGACGGCCGTGAGGTCCCAGCCGTCGACGTCCATGGGAAGCCCGATCCGGCGGGCGCCGGCGCGGCGCAGCGCTTCGTGGGCGTTGGGGTAGCCCGGTGTCTCGACCAGCGCGCGGTCGCCACGGCGGACCAGTCCCTGGGCGACCACGGCGAGCGCCGACAGCGACCCGGGCACCACCATGATCTGCTCGGGGTCGGTGGGCAGCCCGCGGGCGTCGTACGACGCCGCGACCGCCTCCTGGAGCGCGGGCAGGCCGGTGGGGAAGTAGCCATGGCCACCGAGGTAGCGGGGGAGCTCCTGCACGGCCTCGGCGTACGCCGTGCCGACGCCGGGGAGCGCGGAGTGGGCGGCGCAGTTCAGGTCGATCACGTCGTCGCCGGTCGTGGTCGGGGTCAGCGTGCGGTCGAGGCTGCGCCGCCGGCCGCCGGGGAGGCGCGTGTAGGTGCCGGATCCCTGACGGGCGTGCGCGAACCCGCTCTCGACCAGGCCGGCGTAGGCGCGCGCGACCGTCGTACGGGAGACACCGAGGGCGACGCTCAGGTCGCGCTCGCTGGGCAGCCGGAGGTCGAGCCCGACCCGGCCGTCGCCGATCAGCAGTCGCAGCCCGTCGGCCAGGCCGGCATAGGCAGGGCTGCGGTCGAAGCCTTCGACCAGGCCGGCCAGCCGGGGTGCCGCAATGGATCCCACCATGCAGTCCACTCTCTCACAAATGGATATTTATGGGGAGTCCAATCTGCCGCATCATGGGACGCGTGTCCACCACAGTCGAACCGCGGATCGCGCTCAGCGACCTCGGCCCCGTCGCCCAGCTGAAGGCCGGTCGACTCGGCCGCCGCCTGGTCCAGCTGTACGCCGGCCTGTTGCTGTACGGCTTCTCGATCGCGCTGATGGTGCGCTCCGACCTCGGCCTGGCTCCGTGGGACGTGCTCCACTCCGGACTGACGAAGTGGTTCCCGATCGACATCGGCCAGGCGCTCGTCCTGGTGAGCTTCGTGGTCATGCTCGCCTGGATCCCGCTCCGGGAGATGCCGGGCATCGGGACGATCTCCAACGCGCTCGTGATCGGCCTCTCGACCGACGTCTTCCTCGCGCTGCTCGCCGCACCGGGCACCCTCTGGCTGCGGGTCGTGCTGCTGCTGTCCGGGGTCGTGCTCCAGGGGGCGGCCACCGCGGCGTACATCGGCGCAGAGCTCGGCCGGGGCCCGCGCGACGGGCTGATGACCGGCCTGGCCCGGCGCACGGGGCGGTCCCTGCGCCTGGTCCGTACCTTCATGGAGCTCAGCGTCGTGGCGTTGGGACTGCTGCTCGGAGGGGTCGCCGGGCTGGGCACGATCGTCTACGCCCTCAGCATCGGCCCGCTCAGCCAGGCGCTGTTGCCACCCTTCCTGGTGAGGTCCTCCGACCCGGTGGAGGTTTCAGACTGACCTGATCGGGGGTACGACCCCCCTCGGGCGCCGGTATCGGGCCGGTCAGGGGAGCCCTGGGCAAGAAGGGTGACCACATGTCTGTGGACGTCAGCGGAAGCTCGGAGGAGACCGGCCGTCAAGGCAAGTCCAACGTCGAGCTCGCGCGCGAGATCGGGTTGATCGGTCTCCTCTGGGCCTCGATGGGCTCCATCATCGGGTCAGGCTGGTTGTTCGGAGCCCAGAAGGGGCTCTACAACGCCGGACCGGCGGTCCTCGTCTCGTGGGTCATCGGCGGCGTCTGCATCCTGGTGCTGGCCCTGGTGCATGCCGAGCTCGGTGCGATGTTCCCGCTCTCGGGGGGCTCCGCGCGATTCCCGCACTACGCCTTCGGCGGGATCGCCGGCGCGGGGTTCGGCTGGTTCTCCTGGCTCCAGGCCGTGACCGTGGCCCCCATCGAGGTCTCGGCGGCGATCCTCTACGCCGCCCACTACAGCTGGGCCGACGACTGGCTGCACCCCGACGAGACCCTCACCCACAAGGGGCTGGTCGTGGCCGTGGTGCTGATGGCCATCCTCGCCGCGGTGAACTACCTCGGCGTCAAGGCCCTCGCCGCGACGAACAGCACCCTCACCTGGTGGAAGGTCGGCGTCCCGCTGGCGACGATCCTGGTGGTGGCGCTCGCGGGCGGTGGCATGCACACGTCCAACTTCCATGCGGCCGACGGCTTCAACCCCTACGGACTCAAGGGCATCCTGCTCGCGATCCCCGTGAGCGGGATCATCTTCGCCTATCTCGGGTTCGAGCAGGCCGACCAGCTCGCCGGTGAGTCCAAGAACCCCAAGCGCGACCTGCCGATCGCCGTCATCGGCTCGATCGTCCTCGGGCTCATCATCTACATCCTGCTCCAGCTGGTCTTCCTCCTGGCCCTTCCCGCGGACACCATCGGGGCGAAGTGGTGTGACGGCAACCCGGACAACCTGCCCGGATGTGAGCCGGCCCAGCTGGCGAACGGAGCCGCCAACCCCGCGGTGCACGGGCTGTTCTCGACGTTCACCGGCCCCTGGGCCCAGCTGGCCGCGCTGATCAGCCTCGGCTGGCTGGCCACGATCCTCTACATCGACGCCGTGGTCTCCCCGCTCGGCACCGGGCTGATCTACACCGCGGCCGGCGCGCGGGTCTCCTACGGCCTGGCGCGCAACGACTACTTCCACTCGGTCTTCGGGAAGCTCACGCCGGCTCGCGTGCCGTGGGTCGGTGTCCTGGTCTCCTTCATCGCGGGATGTGTCTGCTTCCTACCGTTCCCGAGCTGGCAGTCGTTGGTGGGACTGATCACGAGTGCCTCGGTGCTGATGTACGCCGGCGCCCCGTTGTCGTTCGGCGCCTTCCGCAGACGACTGCCTGACCAGGAGCGCCCCTACCGGCTGCCCTGGGGTGGCCTCTTCTCACCGGCGGCGTTCGTGGTGTCCACCTGGATCATCATGTGGTCGGGGTGGGAGACCGCGTGGAAGCTGGGGATCCTGATCGTGATCGGCTGTCTGCTGATCTTCAACCGGGAGATGAAGCCCGACGTGCTCAACTGGCGGGCGGCTGCCTGGCTGCCCGTCTACCTGGTGGGGGTCGGCACGATCACCTACTTCTCGACGTTCAGCGGACGCGACAACCCCAGCCACGTGCTCGGTGGCACCACCGGCATCGCCCCCGTGTGGTGGGCGCTGGGCGTCAGCGCGGCGTTCTCGCTGGTGATCTACTACTGGGCGATCGCGGTGGCGCTCTCCACCCCGGTCATCCAGCACATGATCGACGAGGTGGTGGTCCCCGAGGAGGCCGAGCTCGCCGGACCCGGCCACTGACGCTCGCGGTCGCGGGTCGTCCGCCCCACAGGAGCCCCTAGTGGCCTGTCAGGCGGACGACCCCTCACCGGACTCGGTACGGCGAGGGTCAGCGCTTGGTGGCGATCACGGCCGACGCGTCGGGGGCGACGAGCACCTCGGCGGCGGTGAACCGCTCGTCGCTGAGCCACTCCTCGCGCAGGGTGTCGACCCGGCCGTCGAAGATCGGCGGCCACGAGTGGCACGGGGTGAAGTCGTCGAGGACCACGATGCCGCCCTCGGCCATCAGCTCGGCCACCTTGTCGGGGCGTGAGGCCGACGGCTTCCCCGAGTCGAGGAACAGCAGCGAGAAAGGCCCGCGGTCGAGCAAGGTCGACCAGTCGGCGGCCAGGACCTCCACCTGCTCGTCGTCGCGGAAGATCTCCGACGCCGCCTCCGCGAGCGTCGGGTCCAGCTCGGCGGTGAGGATGCGCGTGTCCCCACCCCGTACGCCGGAGCGCAGCCAGGCGGTGCCGACCCCACATCCTGTGCCGAACTCCGCCATCGTCCCCTCGCGGGTCGCGGCCAGGGCCGCCAGCAGCCGACCGGTCTCGTTGCGACAGAAGGACACATAGCCCGCCCGTCGGGAGACGTCGAAGGCGCGCGTGACGATCTCGGGCAGCTCCGGAGGTGCGCTCATGTCCCGAGTCTTCCATCCCTGGACAGTCGTCTCGCATGGTGAGCCACCTGGGCAATCGACGTGCGCGAGCCGCGGAGGCGCCGTACCGTGGCTCCATCATGCGGAGCGTGTTCGTACTCATCGATCGCCGCGGCGAGGCCTGACAGCAAGGCCACCTCGTCGCGGAGTTCGGCGTTCCCGGCCTTGCGATCCCGACGAGCCGCTCCGCGGCGGACCCGCAGCAGGGCCTCATCCCCAGCGCGATCCGCTTCCGAGAACCTCCTCCACGCCCGTGCGATCCACGCGCGTGGTCTGCCGGCTCCGCCACGCGGCGGCTCGTCCTCGCCCCACAGCCTGAACCAGACGACGAGGAGAAGCTCCGTGTACGACATGTACCCCGACTGGGGTCCTGCGAAGAACCGGGCGGCGTTCGAGGCCGCCGTCCAGCCCGACGCCCCGCGCAGCCACGAGGCGGTCCAGGCCTCGCTCGACCTGCGGGACAACGGCGGCCAGCGGCCCGACGACAACTAGCCTGCCGCCATGACCTCCGACCCCGCCGCGACGCCTCCGGCCGACCCCACGACCCCCCTCCGGGTGGCCGTCATCGGCGGCGACGGCATCGGTCCCGAGGTGACCGCCGAGGCGGTCAAGGTCCTCGAGGCGGTCTCTCCGGTGAAGGTCGAGCAGACCCGCTACGACCTGGGAGCCGAGCGCTATCTCGCCACCGGCGAGGTGCTGCCCGACTCCGTCCTCGACGAGATCCGCGAGCACGACGCGATCCTGCTGGGTGCCGTCGGTGGCAAGCCGGGCGACCCCCGGCTGCCCGCGGGCATCCTCGAGCGCGGGCTGCTGCTACGGCTGCGGTTCGAGCTCGACCACTACGTGAACCTGCGTCCGTCGCGCACCTATCCCGGTGTACCGACGCCTCTCGCCGACCCGGGCGAGGTCGACTTCGTCGTCGTCCGCGAGGGCACCGAGGGTCCCTACACCGGCAACGGCGGCCGCCTGCGCGCCGGCACACCGGCCGAGGTCGCCACCGAGGTCAGCCTCAACACGGCGTACGGCGTCGAGCGGGTCGTCCGCGACGCCTTCGCCCGGGCCTCCCGCCGGGCGCGCCGGCGGCTCACCCTGGTCCACAAGACCAACGTCCTGGTCCACGCCGGCAGCCTGTGGTCGCGCGTGGTCGACGAGGTCGGGCCGGAGTTCCCCGACGTGACCGTCGACTACCTGCACGTCGACGCCGCCACGATCTTCCTGACCACGGACCCCGCGCGGTTCGACGTGATCGTCACCGACAACCTCTTCGGCGACATCCTCACCGACCTGGCGGGAGCCGTGACGGGCGGCATCGGCCTTGCCGCCTCGGGCAACATCAACCCCGAGCGCAGCACCCCGTCGATGTTCGAGCCCGTGCACGGCTCGGCCCCCGACATCGCGGGTCAGGGGATCGCCGACCCCACGGCCGCGATCCTCTCGGCCGGGCTGCTGCTCGACCACCTCGGCCACACCGGCGCCGCGGCGGCCGTCGATGCCGCCGTCACCGCGGACCTGACCGCCCGAGTACCCGGGGCCACCCGGAGCACGGCGGAGATCGGCGACGCCATCGCCGCCCGGGTGGCCTGAGCAGCCGAGTCGGCGCAGACAGACACGGAAATCCCGCCGAGTCGGCGCAAACAGACACCGAAATCACGCCGAGTCGGCTTGTGACGACTCGGCGAGAACACCCCACACCCCCGCGGCCCGAGGCGAACGCGACCGGGCCCGCCCCCACTTGGAGGTGGACTAACGTGCGTCCCATGGAGATCAGCACCACCCTGACGACAACGCCGGTCGACGAGGCGCGCCTCGCCGAGATCCTGGCGAACCCCGGCTTCGGCACCCACTTCACCGACCACATGGTCACCGTGGAGTGGACCCCCGACGCGGGCTGGCACGACGCCCGGGTGACGCCGTACGGCCCGCTGACCCTCGATCCCGCGACCGCGGTCCTGCACTACGCGCAGGAGATCTTCGAGGGCATGAAGGCCTACCGGCACGCCGACGGCAGCGTCTGGGCCTTCCGACCCGAGGCCAACGCCGAGCGGATGGAGCGCTCGAGCCACCGGCTCGCGCTGCCCGCGCTCGACCCGGCCGACTTCGTGCAGGCCGTCGAGGCCCTCGTGCGGGTCGACGAGCGGTGGGTGCCCGAGGGCACGGGGGAGAAGAGCCTCTACGTCCGCCCGTTCATGTTCGCCAGCGAGTCCTTCCTGGGCGTGCGACCGGCCCACCACGTGACGTTCATGGTGATCGCCAGCCCTGCAGGCGCCTACTTCAGCAAGGGCCCGCTGCCGATCACGCTCTGGCTGACCACCGACTACACGCGCGCCGGGCGCGGCGGCATGGGCGCGGCGAAGACCGGCGGCAACTACGCCTCGTCGCTCGTCGCCCAGCAGGAGGCCACGGCCCAGGGCTGCGACCAGGTCGTGTTCCTCGACGGCCAGGAGCTCCGCTACGTCGAGGAGCTCGGCGGCATGAACATGTACTTCGTGTACGCCGACGGCCGCATCGTCACGCCCGCCCTCGGGACGATCCTCGAGGGCATCACCCGCTCCAGCATCATCGAGCTGGCCGGGAAGATGGGTCACCAGGTCGAGGAGCGTCGGATCTCCATCGACGAGTGGCGGGACGGGGTGACCAGCGGTGCGATCAGCGAGGTCTTCGCCTGCGGCACCGCGGCCGTCGTGACCCCCGTCGGTGCCCTGAAGTGGGACGGCGGTCAGACGCCCGAGGTCGCGGAGGCCGGCGAGGTGACGATGGCGATCCGGCAGGCCCTCGTCGACATCCAGTACGGCCGCGCCGACGACACGTTCGGCTGGATGCGCCGCATCGTCTGACGGGTCGCGACCGCGCCCCGCCTGACGGCGAGTCGGGGCACCGGCCGGTACCGTGTGGGGGTGTCCGTCCAGCCGTCGCCCGCGCGCACCGTGGGCGACTACACCCTGCTCGCGCGGCTCGGCGAGGGTGGCATGGGCGTCGTCCACCTGGCGCGCAAGGGCGACGGACCCCGGGTGGCGCTGAAGGTGCTGCGTCCCCACATCGTGGGGGACGACGAGGCACGGGCCCGGCTCGCCCGGGAGGTCGCGTCGCTCGAGCGCATCCGGAGCCGCTGGATCGCCGAGATCGTCGACGCCGACCCGTGGGGTCCGACGCCCTACGTCGCCACCCGCTACGTGCCCGGGCTGAGCCTCCACGACCACGTGCCCGAGGAGGGCCCGATCGAGGACGACGACCTCCGCTGGTTCGCCAGCGGTCTCGCCGAGGGGGTGGCGAGCGTGCACGCGGTCGGCGTGCTCCACCGCGACGTCAAGCCGTCCAACGTGCTGATGGAGGGCCGGGCGCCGATCCTGATCGACTTCGGGCTGGCCCGGGTCGCCGACGACCCCCGACTGACCCACACCGGCTGGTTCCTGGGCACGCCGGGCTACCTCGCGCCCGAGATCCTGCACGGCGAGGACGCGACGACCGCCTCCGACGTGCACTCGTGGGCGGCAACCGTGGCGTTCGCCGGCACCGGCCGCCCGCCGTTCGGGCGCGGGCCCTCGATGGCGATCATGGACCGCGTACGCCGCGGCGAGCACGACCTGACCGGGCTGCCCGACGACCTACGCCCCCTCGTCGCGGCGGCCCTCGACCCCGACAAGGCCCAGCGCCCGACGCTCGGGGAGATCCGCGCACGGCTGGCAGGTCCCACGGTCCGGGTGGCGCCCCCGCCTCCGGTCCGCGTCGAGGACCCCTACACGCTGCCCCTGGCCATCGTCGCCCAGGACCGGGCGGACGCGGTCACCATGAGGCCTGCTCCGGTCCCTGAGCCGACACCGCCGGTGGCTCCCGCGTCCGTGCCGCCCACCCGCTGGCTGACCGAGCCGTACGACGCGGCACCGGGCGAGCTGCCCACCGCCGAGGAGCCGGCCCCGGCCGAGCGACCGCTGGTGCGGGCCCGCCGAGGTGCGCTGCTGCTGGCGCTGGGTCTCCTCGTCGCCGCGGCGGTCGCAGCCTGGCCCTACCTCGCCACGGCGACCGTGCTCATCGTCACCTGGCTCCTCTGCGCCGCGACGCGCACGGCCACGGCCCACCAGGGTCGCAAGAGCCTCCGCGGCGCGCGCTGGTACGACGTGCTGGTCGCGCCACTGTCGACACCGTGGCACCTCGTCGCGGCTGCTCCCGGGGCGCTCCTCCTCGGCCTCTGGGCCCTGGGGCTGAGTCTTGCCGCGATCCTGCTCTGCTACGCGTTCGGCCTGGCCCATGCGACCACGCTGTTCGTCAGCGGCGTGTGCCTGGCGGGCGGTGTGTGGCTCGGCCCGGGCTCGAGCCAGGTGAGGTGGCCGCTCCACCTCGTGGCTCGGCCCCTGTCCCGTCGTACGGCGCCGTGGCTGGTGGCCCTGCTCCTCGTGCTGGCCGCGGCGGGCATCACGGGGCTCCTCGCGGGCGGTCACACCGACTGGTCGCCGCTGAGCGCGCCACCCCTGCTGGGCTCGTGACGTGGCTCTCCTCCTGGGCGGGGAGAACCACAGCCTTTACATCGGATTTTGCGATTTCGTCCTGGCGGACGGATGGCCTTCGGTACAGTTTTCAACGGCTGACGGGGGTCAGTCGGGGCGTCACTGGAAGACCAGGCGCCGACAACCGTGGGGGGATCATGACGACCCGTTTGGACCAACGACCCGGCGAGCCCAGGCAAGTGGGCCGCCGCGCCGTGACCCGTGGCGCCGCCTGGAGCATTCCCGTCGTCTCGCTCGCTGTCGCCGCGCCGGCGATGGCGGCCTCCGGCTGCAAGATGACCACCGGCCAGCTGAGCTGGGACGTCTTCAACGACAACAGCAACCAGACCGGCCACGCGCTGGCCACCACCGGTGGCACGGGCGTGACCATCACCGTCTCGCTGAGCGGTGACACCGGTGCGTCCGGCAACGGCGAGTCACCAGCACGCCGCACCGGCGGGCTCTCCAGGTGCTCCGCTTCTACGACCCGAACAACGCGCCAACACCCGCAGATCGTCACACTGACGTTCAGCAAGCCGATCCAGAACCTCTCGTTCTCGCTCCTCGACGTCGACTCGCAGAAGACGGGCAACCAGGCGGCTACTACGAGGACCTCGTGATCATCAACACCCCGGGCTTCACCAGCCCCAAGCACGTCCAACGTGATCGGGGCCCCGGCACCGGCCGCCACGCGCCGTACCGGGCCAAGACGCCAACAGCCCCGTCGACGGCACCACCGCCGACGCCAACGTCGACCTTCGCTGGACCGGCCCGGTCTCCTCGGTCAGCTTCACCTACAAGCAGAACGGCACGGTCAACGGCGACCCCTTCATCGGGATCTCCGACATCGCCTTCCAGTACTGCGTCTGACAGCGCTGACGGGGTCGGCCGGATCGTGAGATCCGCCGGCCCCGTCCGCATGTCCGTGCCACCATGGTCGACGTGAGCAGCACCACGATCATCATCACCTAGCGCGTCGGGCACCCCCCGACGCGCAGACCTCCTGTCCCGACGGGGGGTCTTTTTGTTTGGCCCGACCAGCAGCAGAGCACGAGCACAGGACGGACACGATGGACCTGCAGGGCGCGTTCCACGTCTACGACACCACCCTGCGCGACGGCGCGCAGCAGGAGGGCCTCAACCTCTCGGTGGCCGACAAGCTGACGATCGCGCGTCAGCTCGACGAGCTGGGAGTGGGGTTCATCGAGGGCGGGTGGCCGGGGGCCAACCCCAAGGACACCGAGTTCTTCGCCCGGGCGCGCGCCGAGCTCGACCTCCACCACGCCCGCCTCACCGCCTTCGGTGCGACCCGGCGGGCCGGCGTCCGGGCCGCCGACGACCCGCTCATCGCCGCGCTGCGCGACAGCGGTGCCGCCGTGGTCACCCTCGTGGCGAAGTCGCACCCGCGTCACGTCGAGCTGGCCCTGCGGACGACGCTGGCGGAGAACCTCGAGATGGTCCGCGACACGGTGAGTCACCTGACCGCCGAGGGGCAGCAGGTCTTCCTGGACGCCGAGCACTTCTTCGACGGGTACCTGGCCGATCGCGCCTACGCCATCGAGGTGCTCCGGACGGCGTACGACGCCGGGGCCGAGGTGGTCGCCCTGTGCGACACCAACGGCGGGATGCTCCCGGGCTGGGTCGGCGACGTCGTGCACGACGTGGTCACGACGACCGAGGGCCGGGTCGGGATCCACTGCCACAACGACACCGGCTGCGCCGTCGCCAACACCCTCGCCGCGGTGGAGGCGGGGGCGACCCACGTGCAGGGCACGATCAACGGCTACGGCGAGCGCACCGGCAACGCCGACCTCGTCGCCGTCGTCGCGAATCTCGAGCTGAAGCTCGACCGACAGGTTCTGCCGCAGGGTCTCCTCGGCGACGCCACCCGGATCGCCCATGCGGTGGCCGAGGTGACCAACGTGCCACCCGCGTCGCGCCAGCCCTACGTCGGGGCGTCGGCCTTCGCCCACAAGGCCGGGCTCCACGCCAGCGCGATCAAGGTCGACCCGAACCTCTACCAGCACATGGACCCGGTCGGTGTGGGCAACGACATGCGGCTGCTGGTCAGTGACATGGCCGGCCGGGCGTCGATCGAGCTCAAGGGCCGCGAGCTGGGCTACGACCTGTCCGGGGACCGCGAGCTCGTCGACCGGGTGACAGCGAAGGTCAAGGAGCTGGAGGCGCGCGGCTACACGTTCGAGGCCGCCGACGCGTCGTTCGAGCTCCTGCTCGCGGCCGAGGTCGACGGCGCCCGACCGTCGTACCTGACCGTCGAGTCGTGGCGCGTGATCACCGAGACCCTCACGCACGCGACGCCCGGGGAGGAGGCCGTCTCGGAAGCCACGGTGAAGCTGGTCGCCTCGGGCGTCCGCTACGTCGAGACCGGTGAGGGGAACGGCCCCGTGAACGCCCTCGACCAGGCGCTGCGCCAGGCGCTGGTCCGGGCCTATCCGGCGGTGGCGAAGTTCGAGCTGATCGACTACAAGGTCCGGATCCTCGACCAGGGCCACGGCACCGACGCGATCACCCGGGTCCTGATCGAGACCTCCGACGGCGCGTCGTCGTGGGTCACCGTCGGGGTCGGCCACAACGTGATCGAGGCGTCGTGGGAGGCGCTGCTCGACGGGATCACCTTCGGCCTTCGCCGCCAGGACCGCCCCCACTCCGGCTAGCGTCGCGGTGTGAGCGCACTGCACGACCTGTCCGCCGTCGAGCAGGGCGCCGCCGTACGCCGTGGCGAGGTGTCACCGCGCGAGCTCGCGGCGCACTATCTCGCCCGGTCCGACGAGGTCGGCGCGTTCGTGACGCGGACACCCGAGCTCGCACTGACGAGGGCCGAGGCGCTGCTGCCGGTGCCCGAGGGCGCCGGGCCGCTGTACGGCGTCCCGACGGCGATCAAGGACCTGAACCTCACCGCCGGGGTGAGGACCACCTTCGGCTCGGCGGCGTTCGCGGACTTCGTGCCGGAGGTGTCCGACGCGGTCACCCTGTCGCTCGAGGCGGCGGGGATGGTCAGCCTCGGGAAGACGAACACGCCCGAGTTCGGCTCGCCGTGCTACACCGAGCCCGACGTCGCCCCGCCGGCCGTGACCCCGTGGGACCACACCCGGATGGCCGGCGGGTCGTCGGGCGGGGCCGCTGCCGCCGTGTCCGCCGGGTTGGTGCCGGTGGCCCAGGGCTCCGACGGCGGCGGCTCCATCAGGATCCCCGCGTCCTGCTGTGGGCTGGTCGGGCTCAAGCCGACGCGCGGTCGCATCAGCGGCTACCCGATGTACGGCGAGATCACCGGTCTCGCGACGGCCGGAACGCTGGCGCGCACCGTCCGCGACGCCGCCGCCCTGCTCGACGTCCTCGCTGGTCGGCGGGTCGGTGACCCGGCCTGGGCGCCCCCGCCCCACGAGCCGTTCCTGGGCTCCTGCGACCGCGAGCCCGGCCGCCTGCGGATCGCGCGCTTCGTCGAGCCCGTGATCACCGACGCCGAGGTGGACCCCGCCTGTGTGGCCGCCTGGGAGTCGGCCTCGACCCTGCTCGCCTCGCTCGGCCACGAGGTCGAGGACATCGCGGTGCCCATGCCGCGCGAGGCGGTGCCGACGTTCGAGACCTGCTGGGCCGTCCTCACGGCGCTGTCGGTCGTGCCCCCGGAGAAGGAGGTCCTGCTCCGGCCCTTGACGCGGTGGCTGGCCGAACGCGGCAGCGCCGTCTCCGGTCCCGAGTTCGGACTGGCGATCGGTGCGATGCGCAGGTTCGCGGCAGGCTGCCTGACCACCCTCGCGGCGTACGACGCCGTCCTGACCCCGACCCTGGCGGCGCCGCCGCTGCCCGTCGGCGCGATCCGCGACGATGCCGACCCGGGGGCCGACTTCGCCGCGCAGAAGGCCTTCACGCCCTGGACGTCGGCCTGGAACGTGACCGGGATGCCCGCCGTGTCACTGCCCCTGCACTGGACCGCCGAGGGGCTGCCGGTCGGGGTGATGCTGGCGGCCCGGCCGGCGGAGGAGGGGCTGCTGCTCGCGCTCGCCGCCCAGGTCGAGGCGGCGGCGCCGTGGGCCGACCGCCGTCCTCCGGGCTGGTGACCTGCTGGTTCAGACGTCGAACGTGCCGCCGGAGCGCCAGTAGAGGCCGTCCTCGCGGGTCATGAAGCCGTTCTCGACCAGGTAGCGCCGGAGGGCGGCGTAGTCGGGGTGGAAGCTGCCCAGGATCTCGTTGACCTCGGCCTCGGGGTAGGTGCGGCCGGGCTCGAACGACTGTGACAGATGGTCGAGCACCACCATCAGCTTGCCCTGCTTGGACGGGATGGTGCGCAGGCGGCCGTCCTCGGTGAGGAAGTTCTGGAGCACCCGTTGATCCATGATCCCAGCCTAGAACGACCCACCATCGGCGGCGTCGCGCAGCCGTTCGCACTCGGCGATCAGCCTGTCGCGCAGGGGAGCGGCCCGCTCGGCGAAGCCGCGCTGCAGGCCGGCGTACTCCTGCTTGCCCTCCGGCGTCTCGATCCGGATCGGTGTGAGACCCCAGGCAGCCAGGTCGTAGGGCGCCGCGCGCATGTCGACGGTGCGCACGTCCCAGGCGAGCTCGAAGCAGTCCGCGACGACGTCGGAGCCGACGAGCGGCCACAGTCGGAAGGCGTGCTTGTAGAGGTCCATGGTGGCGTGGAGACAGCCGGGTTGCTCGTACGCCGGTCGGTCGTCGCGCCCGGGCTGGAGCCGGTTGAGCGGCCGCGCCGTGGGCGTGAAGAAGCGGAAGGCGTCGAAGTGCGAGCACGCGATCCGGTGGGACTCGACGACGGCGTCGGTGCCCTCGGCTCCCAGCCGCAGCGGTACCGGGTGCCGCGTCCGGTCCGTGCGGTGCACCATCGCCCACTCGTGCAGCCCGAAGCAGCCGAACGCGGCCGGACGAGCAGCAGTCGCGCGCAGGAGGTCGAGCGTCGTGGTGACCAGACCGCGCCGTCGCTCCAGCAGCTCGGCGCCCCCGGACTCGGGCCAGCCGGCCTGCCAGTCGAGGAGCTTGGCGGGGGAGAACGAGTAGTAGGTGAACAGGAAGTCGTGGACGGGGTGCTTCTCGCCCGCGCGCCGCCGGGCCAGGTGCGGCTCGACGTACGGCGCCAGGCGGGCGCGGTGCGCAGCCGCTGCGGTCCCGTGGGTCGAGCCGGTCCCGTGGGTCGAGCCGGGCCCGTGGGTCGAGCGTGTCGAGACCGTCCTCATGCGCTCATTGTGCGACGTCGACGACGGCACCGTGCAGCTCGGCCAGCATCACCGCCGCCTGCAGGTCGATCCGGGTGTCCTTCACGGTCGCCGACGTGAGGTCGACGCGGTCCAGAGAGGCCCGCCGGAGATCGGCCCGCGTGAGGTCCGACTCGCGCACGGCCGCGCCGTCCAGCCGGGCCTCCGCGAGCACGGCACCGGTCAGGTCGGTCATCGACAGGTCGGCGTCGCGCAGGTCGACGCCGGTGAGATCCAGCCCCGACAGGTCGTGACCACGCAGCCCGACTCCCACGAAGGCCCCGCCGGACACGGTGATCGGCCGGAGGACGCACTCGGCGAACACCGATCCGGTGAGCTTGCAGCCGTCGAAGGTCGCGGTGAAGAAGTTGCAGCGGCGGAAGTCGCACCCGACGAAGGCGGTCGCGTGGTGGGTCGAGGCGTTGAAGCGACAGGTGTGGAACGTGCACCCCTCGAAGGTCGTCCCGCGGGTGGTCGCCTCGGTGAGGTCGACGTCGGTGAACACGCAGTCGGCGAAGCGCACCGCACCGAGCTCCTCGGCGTACCAGTCGTCACTCCGGAAGGCCCGGTCCGTCGCGCCCTGCACCAACACGTCGTCCATGCCCGCACCCTAGGCGCTGCTGATTCCTGGACCGTTCGGTCTGCTCGGTAGGGTCACAGCGTGCGTATTGCGAGGTTCAGCGCGGGCGACGACCCGTTGTACGGAGTGGTCACCGGAGAGCTCGACGAGTTCGGACAGCCCGACGAGGACAGCGTCGTGGTCGAGCTGGTGGGTGACCCCCTCTATGCGGGGATCCAGCCGACCCAGACCGAGCACCGGCTTGCGGACGTCCGGCTGCTGGCACCGGTGATCCCGCGCAGCAAGATCGTCGCGATCGGCAAGAACTACGCCGCCCACGCCGCCGAGATGGGTGGGGAGGTGCCCGAGGAGCCCCTGATGTTCCTCAAGCCGAACACCGCCGTCGTCGGCCCCGGAGACCAGATCTTCTACCCACCGCAGTCGGAGCGCGTCGACTACGAGGGCGAGCTCGCGGTGGTGATCGGCCGCATCTGTCGTGACGTGCCGGCCGAGCAGGCCACCGACGTGATCCTGGGCTACACGATCGCCAACGACGTGACCGCCCGCGACCTGCAGAAGAAGGACGGCCAGTGGAGCCGGGCCAAGGGCTTCGACTCGTTCTGCCCCCTCGGTCCGTGGATCGAGACCGACCTCGACCCCCAGCAGTTCGCCGACGGCGTCCGCGTCCAGACCCACCTCAACGGCGACCTGGTGCAGGACGGGTCGACCAAGGACCTGATCTTCGACATCCCGACCCTCGTCGCCCACATCACCAGCGTGATGACACTGCTGCCCGGTGACGTGATCCTCACCGGCACGCCCGACGGCATCGGCCCGATGCAGCCCGGCGACGAGGTCGAGGTGTCCATCGACGGCCTGGGCGCGCTGACGAACACGGTGGCGAAGAGATGAGCGAGATCGCGACGGGCTCGACCACCGACGGCAGGGTCCGCGTCCGGTTCTGCCCGTCACCGACCGGGTCGCCCCACGTCGGCCTGGCCCGCACCGCCCTGTTCAACTGGGCGTTCGCGCGCCACCACGGCGGCACGTTCGTGTTCCGGATCGAGGACACCGATGCGGCCCGCGACAGCCAGGAGTCCTACGACACCCTGCTCGAGGTGATGCGGTGGCTCGGCTTCGACTGGGACGAGGGCCCCGAGGTCGGCGGTCCCCATGCGCCGTACCGGCAGAGCGAGCGTGGCGAGATCTACGGCGACGTGCTGCAGCGCCTCCGCGAGGCCGGCCGCACCTACGACTGCTACTGCACCAACGAGGAGGTCGAGGCGCGTCGCAAGGCGTCGGGCTCCACGCTGATGGGCTACGACGGCTTCTGCCGCGAGCTCACGCCCGAGCAGGTCGCCGGGTTCGCGGGTCGGTCTCCGGTGGCGCGCTTCCGGATGCCCGACGGAGAGATCACCTTCGACGACCTCGTCCGCGGCTCGATCACCTTCCACACCGACCACGTGCCGGACTTCGCGGTCGCCCGCGCCAACGGCCAGCCGCTCTACACGCTCGTCAACCCCGTCGACGACGCGCTGATGGAGATCACCCACGTCCTGCGCGGAGAGGACCTGCTGTCGAGCACGCCGCGCCAGGTGGCGCTCTACGACGCCCTCCAGGAGATCGGGGTCGCGAAGGGGACGCCGCGGTTCGGACACCTGCCCTACGTGATGGGCCAGGGCAACAAGAAGCTGTCCAAGCGCGACCCCGAGGCCAGCCTGCTCGGCTACCGCACCCAGGGCTTCGTGCCCGAGGGCCTGCTGAACTACCTCGCGCTGCTCGGGTGGGCCATCGGTCCCGACCGCGACGTCTTCTCGATCGAGGAGATGGTCGCCGCCTTCGACATCGGCGACGTCAACCCCAACCCGGCTCGCTTCGACCTGAAGAAGGCCGAGGCGATCAACGCCGACCACATGCGGATGCTCTCGCTCGATGACCTGACCCACCGCGTGATCCCGTTCCTCCAGGAGGCAGGGGTCCTCAGCGACCCGGTGAACGATGCCGACGCGACGCTGCTCGAGCTGGCCATGCCGCTCGTCGCGGAGCGGATGAACAAGCTCACGGAGGCCGCGCCGATGCTCGGCTTCCTCTTCGTCGACGAGGCGGGGTTCCGCCGTACCGACGAGATCGACGAGGCCGGCCGCGAGGTCGTCGCCGCGTCGTACGACGCGCTCTCGGCGCTGCCCGAGTGGTCGACGCAGTCGATCGAGGACGCCCTGCGCGAGGCCCTCGTGGAGCAGCGCGGGCTCAAGCCTCGCCTCGCCTTCGGCCCCGTCCGGGTGGCCGTCACCGGAAGCCGGATCAGCCCGCCGCTCTTCGAGTCGCTGGAGCTGCTCGGTCGCGAGCGGTCGCTCGCCCGCCTCGAGGCCGCACGCGGGTGAGCGAGGCGGTCGCGCCCGCCGGGCTGCCCTACCACCGCCTCCACGAGGCCGGTCGCCCTGGCTGGTGGCGCCCCGTGCTCGGCACCGCCATCGTCCTGATCGGCCTGACCGTGGTCGCCGGGACGGTGTCGCTGATCCCCTTCGTCGTCTGGTACGCCGCGAGCGGGGCGCAGGTGCAGGACTCCCTCACCAGGCTGGTCGACCTCGACCACCCGACACCGGCCGGCCTGGCCTACCTCAACGTGACGCTGGCCCTGATGATCCCGCTCACCTGGTTCGTCAACCGGGCTCTGCACGGGCTCCTGCCGCGCTGGCTCGCGTCCGTGCAGCCGCGGATCCGGTGGCGGTTCCTCCTGGCCTGCCTGGGCGTCGCGGTGGTGGCCCTCATCGCCACGCTGCTCGTGGGCTCGGTCGTACCGGGTCAGTCCGGGGACGTCGGCACCCAGCTCAACGCCTTCACCTCGACCACGCGCGACTACATCCTCGTGATCGCAGTGCTCACGCCGTTCCAGGCAGCGGGGGAGGAGTACCTCTTCCGTGGCTACCTCACCCAGGCCTTCGGCGGCCTGTTCCACCGCGCCTGGGTCGCCGTCCTGGTCCCGGCGTTCCTGTTCGGGCTCGCCCACGGCGTCGGCCAGAGCATCCCGGTCTTCTTCGACCGCTTCGCGTTCGGCCTGGTCGCGGGAGTGCTGGTGGTCCTCACGGGGGGGCTCGAGGCCGGCATCGCGATGCACGTGCTCAACAACTGGCTGGCCTTCGGACTCGCGCTGGCCTACGGCGACATGGCCTCCTCGCTGAACCCGTCCGGGGGCAGCTGGTGGAGCATCCCGGTGACCCTCACCCAGTCGTTGGTCTACCTCGGTCTGGCCGTCCTCGTGTGCCGTCGGATGGGCCTCACGACCACGACCACCGCGCGCGTTTTGGAGGCGCCGCCGAGCCGCGTGTAAGGTTTCCCGGCGGTCGGTCACCACGCTCCGGGCCTCGGGCGGCAGGGCGCGAAAGGCCGTCAACCATTGGGATATGGTGTAATTGGCAGCACGACTGGTTCTGGTCCAGTTAGTCTAGGTTCGAGTCCTAGTATCCCAGCCACGATCCCTGTTCCGAGTCGTCGGAGCGCCCCTGGCTTTCCTCGGACCGCCCCGCTGCTCGGCCTCCTCACTCAGGTCCCGACCTCGTGGGCTAGGCCGGAATCGCTCGGAATTTTGTACGTCCAGCGGGGTTCGCTACAGTCACTCCCTGCTTGTGTTCAGCGTGTTCACGTGCTTGCCCCCGTTGTGTAGCGGCCTAGCACGCCGCCCTCTCAAGGCGGTAGCGCCGGTTCGAATCCGGTCGGGGGTACCAGTCCGACAAGCGGTTCTGAGCAGCGGAAACGCTGTCCGCGACCGCTTCCTCATCGTCGCCGACGCGTGTCCGAGCATCTGCTGGACCACCTTGACGTCGGCGCCGCTCGCGATCGAGAGGCTGGCTGCGGTGCAGCCATGGAGTTCCACACGAGACCTCCATGCGGTGGTGCGGAGTCCTGCGCATCTGTGCGACCCTCGGAGCCCAGGTCGTTCGACGGGCGGAACCGTGATGACAACAGCGGTGGGGCACAGCAGTCGATGGCTGAGTCGATGGCTGGCGTCCCGAGTCGTGATGGGCGTGGTTCTGACAGTGTCGGCGCTCGTTCTTTCGGCTTGTGGAGGCTCCGGCAGCGGGTCCGGGGCCAGTCCCGTGTTGCCGTCACGGACGAGGTCCCTCGAGTCCAGCGTGTCGCCGAGCCATCCCGAGCCGAGCGCCCCCAGTCCGAGTCGGACCGGACCGACGAGATCCTCCGCGCCGACGCCACGCGAAACACTGACCCAGACTCCGACTCCCACGTCGCCGCCGTCGCAGGAGCCAGAGTCGACCAGTGGCGCCGGTGAGGCCGACTCGACGGGTACGCCGTCGTGGGTGTGGTGGCTGGCGGGGGCGCTGCTGGTGGCCGCCGCGGTGGCGACTCCTCTGTGGGTGCGTGCCAGGAAGCGTCGTCGGTGGCGCGCGGATCTCGCGGAGGCCGAGCAGGAGGTCGAGTGGTTCCTTCGAGTCCTGATTCCCGAGCTGCAGCAGGCGGGATCACCTGCGGTGGTCAGGGGCGGCTGGGGTGTCGGCGAGGCGCGGGTAGCCGCGGTGGAGGACCGTCTCACTGGGCTGGCAGCCTCGGCGCCTGATGACGCAGGTCGTGCCCGTGCGGTCGAGCTGCGCGACGCAGTCCGCCAGGCTCGGGAACGGATCCGGGCAACGGCCGCGTCCTCGGAGGGGACCGATGTGTCAGGTGCCCTGGGTGCGGTGGCCGCTGACCTTGCTCGGGTCTGGGGTCCTGCCGCGACGCAGGGACCGTAGCCGGCTTGTCCAGGGGCCAGCCCACGGCGTACGCCGCGAACAGGACGGCGAGTGGGCGCTTGGGCCGGAGGCGAGGCAGGCGAGCGCGACCCCTGCGCCACGGACCACTGCGCCTGGTCGCCCCTTCCCGACAGCACCTCCGATCGGTCTCGCGCATCTCGTCGAGGCGACGCCGCCGGCGCGAGACCCCGGGGCCAGGCTCGAGCCGAACAGGTTCGTCCACGTGACGGACGCCAACAGGTGACCGGCAAGAAGTCCGACAGCGCGGCGCGCCGGTCCTGGCTCTGAGCGTTGCCTTGGTGCCACACTCATATCGCGGCTCGCGGCGCCTCGAATCTGGGTTCTGGTGCGGTGCGTCGGCAAGCGCTACATCTGAAGTTCTCCCCGAGGGAGTGTGGATATGGCTGAAAGCGCAAGTGTCCCGGCAGGTCAGCCCCTCGGTGAGGCGGTAGCCCGCACCAAGGCCCCGGCCACGAAGTGGATCTCGTGGGTCGCGCTGGCGATGATGACCACGAGCTCTGTCGCCAGCCTCCGAGCAGCGCCGACTATGGCCGTCTATGGCCTGGCGTGCGTGTTCCTCTACCTCCTTCCGGCGATCGTGTTCCTGCTCCCGACCTCGCTCGTCTCTGCCGAGCTCGCCTCCGGCTGGGAGGGCGGCGTCTATCACTGGGTCTCCGAGGGAATCTCGAAGCCGATGGGGTTCCTGGCGGTCTGGTGCCAGTTCGCGATGACGATCTTCTACTACCCGAGCCTCCTCGGCTTCGTGGCCAGCACGCTGGCCTACGTGTTCAATCCGGCCCTGGCCAGTAGCGGGGTGTGGACGGCCTGCGTGATCATCGTTGTGTACTGGTCGGGCGTCTGGGTCTCCTCGCGCGGCACCAAGGGGGTGGCCGGCCTGGCCAGCGGCGGCCTCATCATCGGCACCCTGATCCCCGGAACCGTGCTGGTGGTGCTGGGCATGGTCTTCCTCGGCCAGGGCAACCCCTCGGCCGCGCCCATGAACGCCGACCACCTGCTGCCGGCCTGGGCCGGGCTGTCCAGTCTGGTCCTGATTGTCAACAACTTCTTGTCCTACTCCGGGATGGAGATGAACGCCGTCCACGTGGGATCGCTGAAGAACCCCGGCAAGGAGTTCCCCAAGTCGATGTTCCTGGCCATGGGCCTGGTACTGGCGATCTTCATCCTGCCCGCGCTGGCCATCAGCTGGATCGTCCCGGCCAAGGAGCTGTCGCTGACCGCCGGGGTGATGCAGGCGTTCGATGCTGTGTTCGCGAACTTCAATGCCCAGTGGCTGACCCCGATCGTCGGGATCATGCTCGTCACGGCCTCGCTCGGCGGCATGCTGACCTGGCTGGCCGGCCCCTCCAAGGGTCTGTTGCTGATCTCGCGCCAAGAGGGCTACCTCCCGCCGTACCTGCAGAAGCTCAACAAGAACGGTGTTCAGCAGAACATCTTGGTCGTGCAGGGCCTGGTGACCACCGTGATCGGCTTGGCCTACGCGCTGATCCCGGACGTCTCCAGCGCCTACTGGATCTTCTCGGTGATCACCACACAGGTGTACCTGATGATGTATCTGCTGATGTTCGTGGCCGCTGTGAACCTTCGCCGCAAGGATCCCGACCACGAACGGGGCTACCGCGCGCCCATGCTGGTCGGCCTGTGCGGTGTCGGCTTCACAGCCTCGCTGGCAGCGCTGCTGGTCGGGTTCATCCCACCGTCCCAGTTCGCCTCGGGAAACCCCGCCGTGTACTTCGCGATCGTCGGTGGCGGCGCCCTCGGACTGGGGTTGCTGGTGCCGTTCCTCTTCTACCACTTCCGTAAGCCGTCCTGGAAACAACCCGCGACCGAGGCGGAGGTGTCCGCGTCATGAGCACGCCGCAGGAAACGCAGGACCCCCGCGAGCGGACCTGGCTCTACATCGTCGTCGGCGTCCTCGTCGTGGTGTTGATCGTCGTCGGGCTGTTCACCTACCACTCCGCCAAGACCACCGCAGCGGCAGAGGCCAAGGCCGATCAGTTCATCGCGGCCCTCGGCGCCGTCGGAGTCCCGGCACCCCCGAAGGACGAGGTCGTCCGGGTGCTCGGCACCGACGGTGGGGCGACCTGCGATGACCCGAACAACGCACTGAACCGCGCCATTCTGTACTCCACGCTCTCCAACGGCGCAGCAGGTCCGGGTATGCGCCCCGTCGTCTTCGACAAGACGATGCTCGGCGGGCAGCTGCTGATCCTCAAGATCTACTGCCCTGAGGAGCTGCCGAGCATGCAGAAGTTCGTGGACAAGCTCAAGTCCGCCGACGTGGCTCACTGAGCGTGGCCGGTATGGATCTGCGTACCCGCATCGCCGACCTGATGCCCCAGGCCAGGTCGGAACTCACCGAGCTGGTCGCCATGAAGTCCGTGGCAGACGCCCGTCAGTTCCCGCCCGAGGAGTGCGAGCGCACCGCCCAGTGGGTGCTCGAGAAGTTCCGCGAGATCGGCTTCACCGACGTCCATCTGGAGGGGACCGCCGACGGCAGTCAGGCAGTGATCGGGTCCCGTCCCGGCCCCGACCCGGTGGCCCAACGGTGCTGCTGTACGCCCACTACGACGTCCAGCCGCCGCTCGACGAGGAAGCCTGGCGCACCCCGCCGTTCGAGCTGACCGAGGCCGACGGCCGCTGGTACGGCCGCGGCACCGCGGACTGCAAGGGCAACATCGTCATGCACCTGGCGGCGCTGCGTGCCCTCGGCGACGACCTGGCGGTCAACCTGAAGCTCGTCGTCGAAGGTTCCGAGGAGCAGGGCACCGGAGGTCTCGAGGCGTTCGTCCCCGACCACGCGGACCTGCTCCGTGCCGACGCCATCCTGGTGTGCGACACCGGCAACGCCGCAGTCGGAGTGCCGGCGGCCACGGTGAGCCTGCGCGGCATGGTGAACGTCGTCGTCAGGGTCGAGGCGCTCGCCTCCGAGCTGCACTCCGGCATGTTCGGCGGCGCCGCGCCCGATGCGCTGGCCGCTCTGGTCGCGATGCTCGCCACCCTCCGCGACAGCGACGGCAACACCACGATCACCGGGCTCGACAACACCCAGACCTGGACCGGCGAGGTCTACCCGCCCGACCAGTTCCGCTCCGATGCCGGCCTCGTCGACGGCGCCTCCCTGATCGGAAGCGGGACAGTCTCAGACATGCTCTGGGCGCGCCCAGCGGTGACCATCCTCGGCATCGACTGCGCGCCGGTCGTCGGCTCCGCCTCGTCGATCACGCCGACGGCGCAGCGCGGCTCAACCTGCGGATCCCACCCGGCTGGACCCGGAGCGAGGCCCGGACGCTCTGACCGCGCAGCTCCGGGCGGCCGCGCCCTGGGGCGTCGGGTGTCCTTCGAAACCGAGGCCCTGGGTGCGCCGTTCCGCGCCGTCACCGATGGCCCGGCCTACCGGCGATGGGCGACGCCATGGCCGAGGCGTTCGGCACGCCGATGACCTCCTGGGCCAAGGTGGATCGATCCCCCTGTGCAATGTCTTCGCCGACACCTACCCGGATGCCGAGATGATCTTGATGGGGGTCGAGGAACCGCTGTGCCTCATCCACGCACCCAACGAGAGCGTGGATCCGCAGAGATCGAGTCGATGGCGCTGGCCGAGGCACTGTTCCTCCAGCGCTACGGCGCCCTGGGCTCCTGACGCCGCCATGGAACGGCCACGACTGGGCCGTCGCTGGCGCCAGGTGATGGGCACGAGCGGTGCCCCGCTGGAGGGACGGGGCCGTCGCCCGGATTCCGGGACTGGACGCGGCGATGACTGAGCGCGGCGACATCTACGAGAGTCTCGACCTGTCGTTACGGGTCGGCGAGATCATGCTGAGATCTGGCGCCGGTGCGGCCGACGTGGCGGCCTCGATGCTGGCCGTGACCCATGCCTGTGGCACCCACCATGTCATTGCGGACGTCACGTTCGTGGACCTTGCGGTCCGTCACCAGCCGAGCGCCACTGAGCCGGCAGCGATCCAGATGCGGAGGGTCATCCGCCGGCCGGTCGACTACGCGGAGCTGATCGACGTCGACCGCATCGTCAACGACCTGGTAGCCGGGACGCTCGACCGAGGTGCAGCCCGAGACCAGCTCGCCAAGACGGTGTCGACCGGTCATCTCAGACACCGGTGGGCGGTGATGTTCGGCTGGGGCCTGCTGGGCACCGGGATCGCCCTCACCCTGGGCGGCAACGCGGTGGTGTGCCTGCTCGCCTTCCTGGCCGCGTGCGCCATCGACGCCACGCAGCTCCTCCTGCCACTGCACCGGATCCCGACCTTCTACCAACAGGCCGCAGGAGGCTTCGTCGCGACCATGATCGCGGTCACGGCAGCAGCCACCGGCTTGGAAGTGAACCCCTCGCGCGTGATCACTGCCGGCATCGTGATGCTCCTGGCGGGGGTCGGCATCATGGGTGCCACCCAGGACGCCCTCACCGGGTTCCCGGTCACGGCCAGTGCCAGGATGATCGACGCGCTGATGAACACCGCGGGCATCATCGCGGGCGTCAGCGCCGGTCTGACCGCCGCCGACCTGTTCGGAGTGGGTCTGGTGTCGGTCAAGGTGGGTGCGGCCGGGCTGGCCGGGGCAGGGGTGGCTGTGGTCGGGGCCGCCCTTGCGGCCGCGGCCTTCGCCTACGCCTCCTACGCGCCCCTCCGCGCGCTGGTAGCAGTGGCGCTCGTCGCCGCACTCGGCCAGGGGGTGCTGCTGGCTGTCGATCAGTCTTCGGTGGGCCGGACCTGGGGGTCCGCTGTAGCCGCTGTGACCATCGGAGCCGTCTGCTACCTGGTCGCAGGGCGCTTCCGGGTCCCGCCCCTGGTGGTGGTGGTCCCTGCGATCGTGCCGTTGCTGCCTGGGCTCGCTATCTACCGGGGGCTCGCGCTTCTGGCCGAGGGCGAGGACGGCGTACCTCAGCTGGTCTCCGCGCTCGCCACGGCTCTGGCCCTGGCTGCCGGGGTCATCCTCGGCCAGTACGTCGCCCAGCCGCTCAGGCGCGAGGCGCATCGGCTGGAGGCACGACTCTCCGGCCCGCGCATGGTCGGGCCCTTCCGTCGACCTGACCCGACCCGGAGCAGCAGTCAATGACCAGGATCACCGGATGCACTCGCCCGCCACGGGTGGAGACCCGCCCTCAAGACCGCCCTACCCTCGGTGTGAGGCGTACCAGGTCCGCGCTGACGATCGGAAGGAAGCCGGCATGAGCGACGTCGCACAGACGGGGACGAAGGCGGGCGCAGTTCTCGCCGTGACCTGCATCTCCACACTGGTGGTGAACGCCAACACCTCGGCGGTCAGCATCCTGCTGCCCGCCATCTCGGCGGACACCGGAACCTCGGTCGAGACACTGCAGTGGGCGGTGACCGGGTACTCGCTGGTCGGGGCGGCTGTGATCGTCACCTCGGGATCCTTGGGCGACGTGTTCGGCCGGAAACGGATCTTCCAGCTCGGACTCCTGCTGTTCATCGCCTCGTGCGTGCTCATCGCGCTCGCCCAGTCCGGCGGGATGGTGATCGCCGGACGAGTCATCCAGGGAGCAGCCGGCGCCACCATCCTGGCGTGCGGCCTCAGCCTGCTCTCGGTCGCCAACACGGGAGAGGAACAGCTCCGCGCCGTCTCCTACTGGGGCGCGGCCGCGGCCGTCGGAGCCGCTGCCGGCCCCCTGGTGGGTGGCCTGCTCGTCGACATCACGGGGTGGCAGGGGCTGTTCTGGATCGATGCCGCCATCGCCGCGCTCTGCGTAGCGCTGACCGCGACAAGTGTGCAGGAGTCGAAGGACCCCGAGCGGTCGAGGTCCATCGACTACGCGGGCACGGTTCTGATCGCCCTGACGCTCACTCCGCTGATCCTCGGGGTCACCAAGAGCGGCGAGTGGGGCTGGCTTTCCCTGGCCACCATCGGATGCTTCGCCCTCAGCATCGCCGCCGGATTCGTCTTCATCGCTGTCGAGCGGCGGATCGCCGTGCCACTTCTCGACCTCGCTCTCTTGCGCAACCGCGTGCTGGTCGGGTCGACGATCGCAATCCTGATCGGCGCCGGCACCATCAACGGCCTGATGTACCTGCTCAGCCTGTACTTCCAGAACCCCGCCGCCCTCGGCTTCAGCCCCCTCCAGGCGGGACTGGCGACCCTGCCGGCGACGGTCGGGCTCGTGGCCGTCGCTCCACTGGTCCCGAAGCTGGCGGCCAAGTTCGGTGGGCGGCAGACGATCGGTGCCGGATTTGCTCTGACCACGGCGGGCTTCGTGATCGTGGGCTTCGTCCACTCATCGTGGGCCTACCTGGCCTTCCTGCTGCCCCTCATCGCCATCGCTGTGGGCATGGGCATGTCCAACGGCCCGGCCTCCTCTGCCTCGACGGCCTGTGTGCCGCAGACCCAGGTGGGCGGGGCATCCGGTGTCTCCAACATGGCCCGGTACGTCGGCGCCGCCGTGGCCACGGCTCTGGCCGCCACCATCTACGGGACGGTGATCAACAACCACGTCGCCGACGGCGCCTCGCAGAGCGACGCCCTGGCCTCCGGCCTGGCCGCAGCCTCGTGGATGATGGCGGTCTTCAGCTTCCTCGGCGTCCTGATGGCCCTGGTGATCGCCAAGCACCGGGCCGCAGCCGGCACCCTGGGAGACGCAGGAGCGGCTGCGGCCGCCCATTCGCTCACCCTGCCGACCTCGGCCACGGCTTCCGTCGCCTCCGAGAGAGACGCCGACTCCGACTCCAGGAGGTCCTGATGACGACCCAGCCGGTGCCGCCCGCACCCTTCACGCACGAGGACTACGCGGCGCGGATGCGTCGCGCCGCGGGTGACGCGGCGAACGCCGGCCTCCAGGGTCTCCTCATCACCCCCGGACCCGAGCTGTTCTGGCTCACCGGCTACCGGCCCACGGCGATCACCGAACGGCTCACCGCCCTCGTCCTGATCGCGAATCGCGAGCCTGTACTGCTGGTCCCGACGCTGGAGCGGCCCGACGCCGAGTCGGCAGCGGGCGCGCCGAGCGTCGCCCTGGTGGACTGGGTCGATGGCGAGGACCCGTTCGTGCGGGCTGCGGCGTATGTGCCGGAGAACGCGATCATGGGGATCTCGGACTCCGCCTGGGCGATGCACCTGCTCGGGTTGCAGCACGCCGTGCCCGGATCGTCGTACCGGTCGCTGACGCAGAGCCTGCCCATGCTCCGCGCGGTCAAGGACGCCAGCGAGCTCGCCCGGCTCAAGGCAGCGGGCGCAGCAGCGGACGCGACGTACGAGCAGATCCTCGGGGTCCGGTTCGCCGGCCGCAAGGAGACCGACGTCGCCGCAGACCTGGCTCGCCTCCTGCGCGAGTTCGGCCACGAGCAGGTCGACTTCACCGTCGTCGGCTCCGGCCCGAACGGCGCCAACCCCCACCACGAGGCCGGTGACCGGACCATCGAGGTCGGTGACGCGATCGTGCTCGACTTCGGCGGCCTCATGTACGGCTACGGCTCCGACACCAGCCGCACCGTGTGCGTGGGTGAGCCCTCCGCCCGGATCCGAGAAGTGCACGAGATCGTGCGCCTCGCGCAGCAGGCCGGGGTGGACGCCGTTCGGCCCGGCGTCGCCTGCCAGGAGATCGACCGGGCAGCGCGAAAGGTGATCACCGACGCCGGCTACGGCGAGCAGTTCATCCACCGCACGGGCCACGGCATCGGCACCACCACTCACGAACCGCCGTACATGATCGAGGGCGAGGAACAGCCACTGGTGCCCGGGATGTGCTTCTCCGTCGAGCCCGGCATCTACCTCGCCGACGAGTTCGGAGTCCGCATCGAGGACATCGTCACTGTCACTGACCAGGGCGGGGATCGGCTCAACAACACCGCCCGCGATCTCCGGATCGTCCAGTAGACACGCGCCGCCCCGCTCGCGGTCCGACCGGTGGTCGGGTTCTCGCGCACGTAGTGAGCGGGACGATCACCCGGGCTGGAGCGCTTCGGCACAACGCGTAGCAGCCCTTGAACGTGCCCTTCGTGGCGCGGGCAACCCCATCAGGACGTGGCACTGCGGAGCGAAGCCCCCCGCACTCACGGAGACAGGAAGGCGGAACCATGACCATTGACGCAGAGCTGCCGACATCGGGTCGGCAGGCGTGGAGGCTCGGTCTCCTCGCCCTGCTTCGAGCGGCGCTGACGGTCGCGGCGCTGGGTGCGGCGTACTTCCTGGTCCCGACCAGGGGCGGAGAAGCGGGCCCGGACTGGCCGTGGGCGATCCTGGCCTTGTGCGCGTTTGCGGTGATCGTAGGCATCCAGGTACCGGCCATCGTGAAGGCGAAGTATCCCGTCCTACGCGCACTCGAGAGCCTGGCGATCCTGCTCCCGGCGTACCTGCTGATCTTCGCAAGGATCTACCTGTCGACCTCGCTCAACAACTCGTCGGCCTTCAACCAGCCGCTGACGGCCGTTTCGGCGCTCTACTTCACGGTCTCCGTGTTCGCCAGTGTCGGCTTCGGTGACATCGTCGCACTGGCCGACAGCATGCGGCTGTTGGTGACGCTTCAGATGCTTCTCAACCTGGTGGTGTTCGGCGTGGTCATCCGGGTTCTGGCATCAGCGGCCCGCCGAGGGGTGGCACGACGAGCCGACCAGCCCACCGCGGGCGGGGAGCACCGAGAGACACGTGATGGTGGTGCGACCGGAGTGTGAGAAAGCCGTTGGGCACCGCCGCCGGTTCGGTCGAGGGGTGCAGCTTCCAACCGAGGTGCGGGTTCACCTCGTCATCGACCTGATCGGGTTGGCGACCGGTATCGGCCCCGTCGTGGACCGGCGCTGCGACGACCCCAAGACCCGTCCGCATGCCAGACTCAGATTCTCGACGATGACCTTCAGGAGCTCGCGTGGCGACAGGCGCCGAGGACGTCTCCCCCCGCAGGAGTGTCGCGGAGGCGGCCCAGCACGGACTCGTCGGGCTGCGAACCCCGGAGTGGTTCCGAACACTCGGCATCGGCGCCTGGCTGACCCTCGGCATCGCCGGCGTCCTCGCCCTCGCGCTCTACCTCGTCGGACTCGTCGCCGAGGTCGCCATCCCGCTTGCGATCGCCGCGGTGCTGGCGACCATCCTGGTCCCCCTCGCGGACAGGCTCGAACGATGGCACCTTCCCCGCTGGCTGGGAGCCACCTTCGTCCTCATCCTCGCACTGTCGGTGGTGGCCGCGACGGTCGCCATCGTCGTCCGCGCGATCACCAGCCAGAGCGACGAGATCTGGGCCCGGCTCGAGGCTTCGCTCGCGAAGGTCGACGAGAACGCGTCGTTCCCGGCTGCCTCCGACGACGTCATCGGGGTCGCTCACGACCTGGTGCGCCTGCTCACTACCGGCGTGCTCGGGTCTCTGTTCAGCTCCGCTAGCAGCCTTGTCATCGGGTCGGTCCTGGCAGTCTTCATGCTGCTCTTCCTGCTGAAGGACTGGGTGCAGATCAACCGCTGGACCGCTGGGCATCTCGGCCTGCCCGAAACGGTGGGGCACACGATCCTGGACGGAACCGTGCGCGCATTCCGTGGGTACGCCGCCGGCTTGACCATCATCGGTGCGGCCAACGCGCTGGTCGTCGGACTCGGGGCCCTGGTGCTCGGGGTGCCTCTCGTCGGCACGATCGCGTTGGTCACGTTCATCACCAGCTACGTGCCGTACCTGGGAGCATTCGTCGCGGGGGCCTTCGCCGTGCTGATCTCCTACGGGTCGGGCGGCCTCGGCGACGGCCTCGCGATGCTCGCCATCGTCCTGCTCGCGAACAACACCATCCAGAACCTGGTGGAGCCGTTCGCCTTCGGGTCACGTCTGCGGCTGCATCCGCTTGCGGTCCTCCTCACCGTCACCACCGCGACCATGCTCTTCGGCGTCATGGGGGCCATCCTCGCCGCACCGCTGACCTCGGCCGCCGTCAACGTGACGAGCCAACTGCGCGGCAGCTTTCCCGCGACGGCGCCCCCTGACGTGGACCAGGACGATCGGCCGACCCCGGGAGCCGGGTGACCCGCGCCTCGAAGAAGAAGTACCGGGACCAAGCCACGGTGCCGTCAGTCGTCGACCTCTGACCGTGCGGCGAACGGGCCGGCTCCGACGGGGGCTCGGAGAAGCGCTGAGCGGACGAGCTCAGCTCACGGGTCCACGACGGCGCGCCCGGTAGGCGGCCACGGCTGCGCGGTTGCTACACGCGGTGCTGCAGAAGATGCGAGACCGGTTGCGCGACAGATCCAGGACGACGCCTCCACACTCGGCGTCGGCGCAGAGGCCGAGTCGGGACGTCTCGTCGGCTCGGATGACGTCGATCATCGCCATCGCGGTCTCGACCAGGATCCTGGTCTCGAGCGGAGCCTCGGGGGGGACCGCGTGGATGTGCCAGTCGTGCGAGCCGTGACGCACCAGCTGGGGCACAGCCCGGCTCTCGGCCAGGATCTCGTTCACCAGCGCCGCCGCCGGGTCGCGCTCGCTGGTGAGGACCCGACGCAGCCGAGACCGGATGCTGCGGACCTCGGCCAGCTCGGCCTCGTTGCCACGGCGGCTGCCGGTGAACCCGTACTCGTCGAGGAAGGCGCGCAGCTCTGCGCGAGTGGTGAGCGTGTCAGGCTGCTCGGCAGAGTTCACGAGCGCCACGGCGGTCAGGAGGGCGGCCTCCGTGTCATGTGTGAAAACCACGTTGACACCTTACCTCACCCGACGGTAGCGTCACGTGCCATGGCGACAATGAGTCATGACGTCGTGGTGCCGGTCCGGGACCGCACCCGCGCGGGCTTGGGGTTCGCCGTCCTGGCGGCCGCGTCGTTCGGACTGTCCGGGCCGCTCGCGGTGGGCCTGATCGACTCCGGTTGGAGCCCGGCCGCGCTGGTCCTGTGCCGGATCGCCGTGGGCGCGCTCGCCCTCCTCGGCCCGGCGTTCGTGGCCCTACGCGGACGGTGGCGGCTGCTGTGGAGCAACGCCGGGTTCCTCGTCGTCTTCGGCCTCGTCGCGGTCGCCGGCTGCCAGTTCGCCTACTTCAACGCCGTCGAGCGGCTCCCGGTGGGAGTCGCGATCCTGGTGGAGTACTTCGCGCCCGCCGCGGTGGTGGCATGGCTGTGGGTGCGCCACGGGCAGGCCCCGACCCGCCTGACGGCGATCGGCGCGGCGGTGGCGGTCAGCGGTCTCCTGCTCGTGATCGACGTGTTCTCGGTCGGCTCGATCGACGGGCTCGGTGTGCTGTGGGCACTGGGCGGGATGGTCGGCTGCGCCTTCTTCTTCGTCGTCTCCGCAGGCGAGGACAACGGACTGCCGCCGATCGTGCTCGCGGCCGCTGGACTCGTCGTCGGTGCGGTGGCCCTCGGGCTGGCGGGTGCCCTGGGCCTCGTGCCCATGCACGCCAGCACCCTCGACGCGTCCTACCAGGGCGTCGCGGTGCCGTGGTGGGTGTCGGTGGTGGCGCTCGGGGTGGTCACGGCTGGGGTCTCCTACGTGAGCGGGATCCTCGCCAGCCGCGCGCTGGGCGCGCGCATGGCGTCGTTCGCGGCACTGCTCGAAGTGCTGTTCAGCGTGGTGTTCGCCTGGCTCCTGCTCGGTCAGCTGCCCGGGCCGGTCCAGCTGCTGGGCGGCGTGCTCCTGCTGGGAGGGGTCGTCCTGGTGCGAGCCGGCGAGCCACAGGTGGGAGCACTGGTGGCAGACGGTGTCGCCGTGCGCGACGTGGAGTCGGACCTGCTGCCGTAGCTGGTGGTCACCGGCCGCGCCAACGGGGCGACCGCTTCTCCGCGAACGCCCGCGGGCCCTCGACAGCGTCCTCCGACCCGAGCATGCGCGCGTAGGCCGGGAGGTCGCCCGTGCGCATCCGTCGGAACCCTTCCTCCACACCGAGTCCCGCGGTCGCGGCCAGGACCTCCTGGACCGCCGCAACGGCCAGCGGCGCGCCGGCCCGGATCTCGGCAGCCAGCGCCAGCGCGGTCTCCGTCAGCCCGGACGCCGGGACCACCCGGTTGGCCAGGCCCCAGCGGCCGGCCTCGTCCGCGGTCATCCGGCGACCGGTCAGCAGCAGCTCGCGCGCGATCGCCCCCGGCAGCAGCCTGGGCAGGCGCAGCAACCCGCCGGCGTCGGCCACGACCCCCACCCGTACCTCGGTCAGCGCGAGCTCGGCGTGCTCGGCCACGACGAGCAGGTCGGCAGCCAGGGCCAGCTCGAGCCCGCCGCCGAGCGCGAGGCCGTTGACCGCCGCGATCACGGGCTTGGTCCGGCCGAACAGCTCGGTCAGTCCCGCGAAGCCGCCGGGCCCGTGGTCGGCGTCGACGGCCTCGCCGGCGGCCGCGGCCTTGAGGTCCCAGCCGGCCGAGAAGAACCGGTCGCCCGCGCCGGTGAGCACACCCACCCGGAGGTCGGGATCGTCCTCGAGGCGGGTGAACGCAGCATGGAGCTCGTGGCTGGTCGCGACGTCGATCGCGTTCGCAGCGGGGCGGTCGAGCGTGATCAGCAGGACGTCGTCGTCGACGACCTCTGTCCGTACCGGGTCCACGGTGTCCTCCTCAGTCGTCGGGTACAGCCCATCGGATCAGTGCGTCGACCGCCACGGCGCCGTGGGGCAGCACCAGGAGCGGGTTGACCTCCAGCTCGACCAGGAGGGTGGCGTGGTCGGTGGCGAAGCGGGCGATCGCGGCGACGGCGTCCACGACGGCGTCGAGGTCCACGTCGCGACCCCGGAAACCCTCCAGCACGGGTCCGACGCGGAGCGAGGTCAGCGCCGCCCGGATCTCGGAGCGCGTCGCCGGCAGCAGGAGCGTCGCGGTGTCGTCGACCAGCTCGACCAGCAGCCCCCCGGCGCCGACCGTCAGTGCGAGGCCGAGCCGCGGGTCCCGCTGGACGCCGACCAGGAGCTCGAGGACGACGTCGCCGACCATCTCCTCGAGGAGGAACCGGTCGGCAAGACCGGCCATCCCGACGGCGGCGCCGAGCACGGCGTCCTGGGACTCCAGACCCACCACGACGCCACCCACGTCGGACTTGTGGGCGAGATCGCCGGACAGTGCCTTGAGGACGACCGGGTATCCCACCTGGGCGGCCGCTGCCGCGACGTCGGTCGCGTTCTCGGCCACGGCCGAGGCGGGCACCCTCACGGCGTACGACGCGAGCGCGCCCTTGGCCTCGGCCTCGTCGAGCGTCGCGACGGCGCCGGGAACGATCGGGCCAGGCCCCGGCAGCGGCAGGATCTCGTCGGCCACGGCCTGGGCGTCGCCCATCCGAGCAGCCGCCGCGATCGCGGACAGGCAGCTCCGGAGGCCCTGCATGGGGGCGATGCCGACGTCGGCCAACCGTCGTCCGAGGTCGTCCGGCAGCGACTCGGGGAGCGACGCCACGACGGAGGCCCGGGCGCCGGTCTTCCGCTGAGCGGCCTCCCAGGCGCCGAGGGTGGTGTCGAACTCCGCGACGTCACAGCGGTCGGCCCGCGGGAGGTCGAGCAGGAGCAGGTGGTGGTCGAGCTCGGACCCGAGGAGTGCGGTGAAGCACTCCGTCAGCCGGTCGGCGTCGTTCCAGATGTAGGTGTGGTAGTCGAGCGGGTTGCGGACGGACACGCGGTCGCCCAGCGCGGCGCGGAGCCGGCTCGCGGTCTCGTCCGGAAGAGGTGGCATCGAGAGGCCGGTCGACTGGGCGAGGTCGGCGAGCAGCGCGGCCTCGCCACCGGAGCAGCTCGCCGACGCGACCCGGGTGCCCTGCGGGCAGCCGTGCACGTGCACCAGCTTCAACGTCTCGAGGAACGTCTCGACGTCGTCGACGCGCGCGATCCCGAACCGCCGGAACAACGAGTCCACGAGGACGTCGGAGTCGGCGAGAGAGCTCGTGTGGCTGAGCGTGACCTGGGCGCCGAGCGCGGACGAGCCGGACTTCAGCGCCACGATCGGCACGCGGCGGCGGAGTGCCTCCAGCGCCACCTGCGAGAACGCCGCGACGTCGGGTACCTCCTCCAGGCACAGTCCGATCGCCGTGACCCGCGGATCGGCCAGCAGCTCGTGGACCAGGTCGACGACACCGGTGACGGCGCTGTTGCCGATGGTCACGACGGCGGCGATCGGCAGCGCGCGTCGCTGCATGGTGAGGTTCTCCGCGATGTTGCCGCTCTGGACGACCAGGGCGACTCCCCGCTCGACCCGGATGCCTCCGTGCTGCTCGGGCCAGAGGGCGGCGCCGTCGAGATAGTTGAGGAACCCCAGGCAGTTCGGACCTATCAGGGCCATCTCACCCGCCGCCGCGACCAGCTCGCGCTGCAGCCGGGCGCCCTCCTGCCCGTCCTCGGCGAACCCGGACGCGTGACACACGACGCCGCCGCAGCCGAGCCGCGCGAGCTCCTCGACCAGGGTGACGGTCGCCTCGCGGTTGACCGCCAGGAACGCCGCGTCGGGGACGCCGGGCAGCCGTGCCAGGTCGGACCGGGCCGGCACGCCGCCCAGCTCGCCGCGGGTCGGGTGGACCGGCCAGATCTCGCCGTCGTAGCCGTTCGCCCGGCACTGCTGGACCACCACCTCGGCGGGCCGGCCGCCGATGACCACCACGCTGCGCGGGGTGAGCAGCCGCTGGAGGTTGCGGCGACGCGGCTCCGGCATGGGCTCAGCCACCGAGGGGACGCAGGAGCGCCCGGCTGATGATGTGCCGCTGGATCTCGCTGGTGCCGTCCCAGATCCGTTCGACGCGGGCGTCGCGCCAGAACCGCTCGATCGGCAGCTCGGCCATCAGTCCCATGCCTCCATGGATCTGGAGGGCCCGGTCGGTGATCCGTCCCAGCGCTTCGGAGGCGAACAGCTTCGCCATCGCGGCGTCCTGGTCGGTCAGGGAGCCCTGGTCGAGCTTCCACGCGGCGCGCAGCGTGAGCAGTTCGGCCGCCTCGAGCTCGGTGACCATGTCGGCGAGCTGGAACCCGACGCCCTGGAACCGGCCGACCGGTTGTCCGAACTGGTGGCGGTCCGCGGCCCAGCGCGTGGTCATGTCCAGCACCCGCCGGGCTCGGCCGACGCTGGTCGCGGCGACGGTCAGCCGGCTGGCGCCCAGCCACTCACCCATCAGGTCGAAGCCACGCCCCTCGTCGCCGAGCCGGTTGGCTGCCGGGATCCGGCAGCTCTCGAAGACGAGCTCGCTGTGGTGGTAGCCGCGGTGCGAGACGCTGGCCGGGCCGGGCACCACGCTCAGCCCGGGAGTGTCGAGGTCGACCAGGAAGCCCGTGATCAGGTTGACGCGACGGCCGCGCACCTCCTCGGTGCCGGTCGCTGCGAACAGGATCACGAAGTCGGACTTGTCGGCGTGGCTGATGAAGTGCTTGCTGCCGTCGACCACGTAGTCGTCGCCGTCGCGCACCGCGCGCGTGGTCATCGACCGTACGTCGGAGCCCGCACCGGGCTCGGTCATCGCCAGGCAGTCGTAGCGCTCGCCCCGGACGGCGGGGAGCAGGTACCGCTCCCGCTGCTCGCCCTCGCAGGCCCGGAGGATGTTGCTGGGCCGCGCGACCAGCCACTGCAGCGCATAGCTGGCCTTGCCCAGCTCGCGCTCGGCGAGGGTCATGCCGACGGCGTCGAGCCCGCCCCCGCCGAGGTCGGCCGGCATGTTGGCGGCATGGAGGCCGCCCTCGATCGAGCGCCGCCTGATCTGGGTCGACCAGCTCGGGCGGGACGTCACCGAGCCGCTCCACCTCGTCCTCGTGGGGGTAGAGCTCCCGGGTGACGAAGGTCCGCACCGTGTCGACGACGGCGCGCTGCTCGTCGTCCAGGCCGAAGTCCATGCCGCTGGTTCCCTTCTGTCTGCAGGTCCGTGGCCGATCAGGCCCGACGCCGGATACCCATCGGCCGGCCGACCACGTCGGGTCGCGCCAGGTGTGCGTGGGCCGCGGTGATCGCCTCGAGCCGCCCTAACAGCTCGTCGGGGAGGTCCGCGGAGCGGCCCTCCTGCATGTCCACGTGGACCAGCAGCTGCTCTGCGGAGGCCAGGACGACGCCGCTCTCACCGTGCCGCATCTCGTGGAAGAGGTGCAGCCGCCGCCGGTCGTGGTCGAGCAGCTGCACGGTCAGCTCCAGCGGCTCGCCCAGGGCCACCTCGTGCCGGTGGTGCAGGTGGGTCTCCGAGGTGTAGAGGGAGTGCCCGGCCGCGCGGTAGGCCTCGTCGATGCCCACGAAGCGGAAGAACGCGTCCGCGCTGTCGCCGAAGACGAGCAGGTAGCAGGACTCGCTCATGTGCTCGTTGTAGTCCATCCACTCCGGTCGGGCCGTCGTCCGGTGGAGGCGCAGCGGCGCCTCGATCTCGGCGTCCGGGTCCCAGTCCACGTGGTGCCCCTCGTACGGCGTCGTCACCCGTTCGTTCACGGCCGCGTCCCCACTCCGAGACCCAGGTGCGCTGGACGCGGCAGGCCCGCCTGGGCTGCGCGCATCGCCTCGACCCGCGCCCGGCGGTCGGCCGGGAGCGGGGCGACCCGACCGGTCGTGGTGTCCACGTGGAGGTAGAGGCTCTCCGCGGTCGCCGCCAGCACGCCGTCGGCGTAGAGCTCGCTGTGCAGGCGGAGCCGCTTGTCGTCGGCCTCCACCAGGATCGTCGACGCCGTCAGCGTCTGGCCGCGCGAGCACTCCGCGACGTAGCGGAGGTGCGTCTCGACGGTGAACATCGATGCCTGGTGGCTGGCGCGGTAGTCGGCGCTGAGACCGAGGTCCTCGAGGACGAGCTCGTGGGCCCCGCTGAACACCGTCGCGTAGCTGGCGTCGTTCACGTGGCCGTTGTAGTCCAGCCACTCCGCCCGTACCGGCTGTCGGTAGGCGGTGAACGGCTCCGACGGCACCCCGGTCTCAGCCATGGACGGGGCGGTGTCTCTCGAGCAGGAGCAGCAGGTCGACCAGGAACGCGTCGCGCTGCTGCTCGAGCTCGGCCACCGAGCGCCCGCCCGCCTGCGCCACCGCTCCCTCGACGACGCGGTCACGCAGCTGCGGAGTGAGCTGCGGCGCCTCGAGCCGGGTCCAGGGCTCGAGCAGTGCCGGTCCGAAGTGGTCGAGCATGTGCCCCATCCCGCCCGGGCCACCGGCCAGGTGGAAGGTCAGCATCGGCCCCATGATGGCCCACCGCAGGCCGGGGCCGTAGGCGATCGAGTCGTCGATCTGCTCCACGGTGGCCTGACCGGAGTCGACCATGTGCAGCGCCTCGCGCCACAGCGCCTCCTGGAGCCGGTTGCCGACGAAGCCGGGCACCTCCTGCTCCATGGTCAGCGCGGTCTTCCCGGCCTCGGTGTAGAACGCCTCGGCCCAGGAGACGGCCGACGGATCGGTCTTGCGTCCGCCCACCACCTCGACCAGCGGGATGAGGTAGGGCGGGTTGAACGGGTGGCCGACCAGCAGACGACCGGGGTTGCGGCACTCCACCGCCATGTCGGTCATCAGGAGGCCGGACGTGCTGGAGGCCACGACGACCGCGGGGTCGGTCAGCCGGTCGATCTCGGCCAGCAGCGCCACCTTGGCGGTCAGCACCTCCGGTGAGGACTCCTGGACGAAGTCGGTGTCGCCGAGCGCCTCCTCGAGGGTCTCCGCCCAGCGCAGCCGGTCGCGGCCGGCCCCTGGCGAGAGCCCGAGCCGCTCCAGGGACGGCCACGCCGTGTCGAGAGCGCCGACAGCCGCGTCGCGTGCGTCCGGTCCCGGGTCCCAGGCGACGACGTCGTACCCGCGACGCAGGAAGTGGGCGGCCCAGCCGCCTCCGATGACCCCGGTCCCGACGACGGTGACCGTCCGGACCTCGTCGGGGCGCACGCGTCTGGTCGGGTGCGCCGAGGTCACCAGCCGACCTGGTCGAGGCCCTTGAGCCCGAGGATCTGCCGCGCTTCGTCGGGAGTGGCGGTCTCGATGGACAGCTCGGTCAGGATCCGCCCGATCTTGGCGACCTGCTCGGCGTTGGACTCGGCGAGCTGGCCACGCCCGATGAACAGCCCGTCCTCGAGCCCGACCCGGACGTGGGAGCCCATCACCGCCGAGGCCGTGATCATCTCGAACTGGTGGCGGCCGGCGCCGAGCACCGACCACTCGTAGGCGTCGCCGAGAAGTCGGTCGGCGGTCGAGCGCATGTGGGCCAGGTGCTCGACGGTCGCCCCGATGCCTCCCATCACGCCCATGATCGTCTGCAGGAAGATCGGCGGCTCGACCAGTCCGGCCTCGAGGTAGTAGGCCAGCGTGTAGAGGTGGCCGACGTCGTAGGCCTCGTACTCGAAGCGCGACCCGGTCTGCTCGCGTACGTCGGTCAGCATGTGCTCGATGTCGGCGAAGGTGCTGACGAAGGGCTCGACCCGGGTGCTCTCGAGGTAGGGCTCCTCCCAGTCGAACTTCCAGGACCCGGCGTACTTCGCGATCATCGGGAAGCTGCCGTAGTTGAAGGTGCCGAGGTTGAGCGTGCACAGCTCGGGCCGCGTCTCGTAGATGACCCGGAGGCGGTCCTCGACCGACATCCCGGTGCCGCCGCCGCTGGTGATCGACACGACCGCGTCGGTGGAGTCCTTGATGCCCTTGAGGTAGTCGAGGAACACCGCCGGATCGGCCGTCGGCCGACCGTCCTTCGGGTCTCGCGCGTGCAGGTGGATGATCGCGGCGCCGGCCTCGACCGCCGCCACCGACTGGGAGACGACGTCCTCGACCGTGTAGGGCAGATGGGGCGACATGGTCGGAGTGTGGGCCGACCCGGTCACCGCGCAGGTGATGATGACCTTGCGTGCCGCCATGAGCTCCTCCTGGGTCGGGGTCCGGTGCGTGCACGATGCGAACGGACGTCGCACCATGCGAAACGGTTCTCCGGACGGAGCGCGTTGTCAAGAGACCTGTCGGGCAAGCTGAACAGCCGCAGTCAGGGCCTGCGCGGCGGCGACCGTCGCTCGCGCGGCCGCGACTCGCGGCGATCGGTCCGAGCGTCGGTCGAAGCGGGATGCCGGGACGCGGCTCACCGGACCCCAGATGCTGAAGACCCCGAGCGGCCGGCCGTCGACGTTGAGGACCGGCGCCGAGACGCCGTACAGGGTGGGCTCGAGCTCGCCTGCGCACTCGGCGTAGCCCGCGTCGCGGATGTCGGCGAGCTGGGCGATCAGCTCGTCGGGGTCGGTGATCGTGGTGTCGGTGTAGCGGGTGAGCGGGAGGTCGAGCAGGCCGCGGGCCTCCTCCGGCGGGAGCCAGGCCAGGAACGCCTTGCCGGTCGAGGTGGCGTGGAGCGGCACCTCGCGGGCCACCCAGTTGATCGCCATCACCGACGGCGGTGCCACCTCGCCGACGTAGGTCACGCCGTGCTGCCCGGCGACGGCCAGGTCGGCGGTCTCGCCGGTCTGCTCGCGCAGACCCGCTCGAGGATGTGGCGCGTGCGCCGCACCAGCCCGTCGTACCCGGCGGAGGCCGACATCCGGATCATCGCCAGGCCGATCCGGTAGCGGTTCGTCGCCGGGTCGCGCTCGACCAGTCCGCGGGCCTCGAGCGTTCCGAGCAGCCGCCAGGCGGTGGCCCGGTTGATGTCGCAGCGCGCCGCGAGCGTCGTGACCGTCTCGCCGCGGGGGGCGGTCGCCGCCACGACCTCGAGCAGCCGCAGCGCCCGGTCGACCGATTGCACGCGAGAGGGCAGCGCCGCGTCTGATCCCACCGTCGAGCAGATCGGGTTCGGTGGCCACGCGGCACATCGTGGCACGGAGGCGGGCCGGGTCGGCAGCGCCCGCGGGTCAGCCCGCCGCGGCTGCCTCGGCGATCGCAGGCAGGGCCAGGTAGCACAGGTCTCGGCACTGGCGGTCCCACCAGGCGTCGGCGTAGGGCCACGCCGAGGTCTTCACGACGACCGTACGGCGAGGGCGGTCGACGTAGACGAACTGCCCGCGCATGCCGTCGGCCATCACGCGGTCGCCGTCGTCGTCCAGCGGCCACCAGTGGTAGCCGAACCCGGCGTGGGTGGTCAGGGTGCTGGGCAGTCGGCCCGGCCGGAGGAACGGTTGCTCCGGCCGGCTGCTCGCCTCGACCCAGGTCGGCGACACCACCGGGACGCCGTCCCAGGTGCCGTCCACCTGCAGCCGTCCCAGGCGCGCCCAGTCGCGCGCGGTCGCCGCGAAGGCACCCGCCGCGAGCGCGACGCCGCCTCGGTCGGCGGGAGCGTCGAGCCCGACGACGGCCGGGTGCTCGGCGCCCACCAGCGACCACAGCTCGTGCACGGCTTCGGTGAGGGTGGTCCCGGTCGCGCGACTCGCGCACCCAGTCGAGCACCATCGAGTCCGGGCTGCAGTAGGCGTAGCGGGTGCCCGGCTCCTCCCCGTCCGGGATGCCTGGCAGCAGGGTCGCGCACGCCGCCCAGTCCCTGTCGCCAGCGGGCGATCAGCTGCGAGGCGGGGCTGTCGGGGTCGTGGTAGTCCTCGACCCAGCCGACGCCGCTGGTCATCGTCAGGACCTGCCGGACGGTGACGCGCTCGTACCCGCCGACGCGAAGGGCGGGCACCAGCTCGACCTACCGGTACGTCGAGGTCGGGGATCAGCCCCCGGTCGACGGCCAGACCGGTCACCAGTGCGAGCGCCGACTTGGTGGCCGAGTTGCCCAGGAGTCGGTCCTCGCCGGGAGACCCCGCGGCGTACCACTCGTGGACGAGCACGCCGTCCACGACCACCACGAGCGCGGTGGCGGAGGTGACGTCGAGGAACTCCGCGAGCGTGGTCACTCGCCCCGCTCCGGTGATGGGGCACTCCAGGGGCCGCAGCGACTCCGGCCACGGACTCGGGCTCGTCGCCGGCACCTCGAGGTGGTGGAACCCGCGCTGGGGCTCTCGCAACGACTCGAGGTCCTCGAAGGCGCCGTTGTTGCTCATGGCGCACTCATTGTGGCGCTCCGGACCTCGGGTCTCGCGCCTCCGGCGATCCACTCAACTGCTCATTTCGGCAACGAACGCTTGACAGCGGCAGTGAACTCTGCATTCATCATGTGAACACCCGGAGCGACCTCGAGCACTCGTCAATGGTGATCGGCTCGCAGCGACCGACACGCGGAAGGGCTCTGCAGATGACCGAATCCGGCGGCACCAGCGTGGCAGCTCAACGAGAGGCCGGAGCGCCTCTTCGACTCCATCTCACGACGAAATCTCCTGATGGGCGCGGGTGGGGTTCTGCTCGCCAGCGGGCTCGCGGCCTGTGGCGGCAGCTCGCCGACCCCGTCGGCGGGCGGGTCCACCGCCTCGGCAGGGACGCCGAAACGGGCGGCAACTTCCGGCTCGGTGTGACCGGCGGTGGCTCCAAGGACATGATGGACGGCCAGAACATCGTCACCAAGCCCGACCAGGCCCGGCTGGTCACGGCGTTCGAGACCCTGCTGGTCTTCGACGACAACTACCAGCTCCAGACCGACGGTCTCGCGGAGAGCGTCGAGGCGGACAACCCGACGCAGTACACCATCAAGATCCGCAAGGGCATCGACGTTCCAGAACGGCAAGCCGTTCACCGCCGACGACGTCATCTACTCGTTGCAGCGCATCGGCACGCAGGGCAACGGCCTCACCGGGTACGCCGCGACCGCGACGATGGACATCAAGCACCTCAAGAAGGTCGACAAGCTACACCGTCCAGCTGCCGATGCTCAGCCCGGACTCGACCGTGCCGCAGACCCTGGCCAGCTACACGTTCGGCATGGTCCCGGTCGGCTACGAGGCCTACAAGGGCGACCCGTCCACCCAGGTCGGCACGGGCTGCCTACATCCTGAAGAGCTTCACCCCCGGCCAGGAGAGCGTGCACGAGCGCAACCCGAACTACTGGCGTGGTGACGGCTCTCCGTGGTTCGACACGGTCACCATCACCGACTTCAACGACTCGACCGCCCAGCTCAACGCCCTCAAGGGCGGTCAGATCGACGCGATGACCGACGTCCCGGCCGGCCAGGTGAACGCCGTGCAGGGCGTCGGGCATCGGGATCCTGAACTCCCAGACCGGTGGCTGGATCCCGCTCTGCATGGCGATCGACATGCCGCCCTTCGACGACCCCAAGGTCCGTCAGGCGTTCCGCCTGATCATCGACCGGAAGGCCGTCCTCGAGCAGGTCGGCAACGGCTACGGGCAGATCGCCAACGACCTCTACTCGCCGTTCGACGAGGGCTACGACAAGTCACTGCCCCAGCGCGAGCAGGACATCGAGCAGGCCAAGTCGCTGCTCAAGTCGGCCGGCAAGGAGGGCCTCAGCGTCGACCTGCACACCACCAACGGTGCCGCCGGCATGGTCGAGCTGGCCAGCGTGTTCGCCTCCCAGGCGAAGGCCGCCGGGGTCAACGTGACGGTCAAGAACGACCCGAACTACTACGGCGACTCCTACCTCAAGCTGCCGTTCTCGGTGGACTTCTGGGGCACCCGCGGCTACCTCAACCAGGTGCAGCAGGGCTCGCTGCCGAACTCGCCGTACAACGAGACGCACTGGCCGCCCAAGTCGGGCGACGGGGTCGAACTTCGAGTCGCTCTACAAGCAGGCCCTGGCCGAGACCGACTCCAACAAGCGGATCGACATCCAGCACCAGATGCAGCAGTACGAGTACGACCTCGGCGGCTACATCATCCCCTACTTCAACGCCCTGATCGACGGCTACGGCAGCGAGCGTCACGGGGCTGTCACCCGAGCAAGGGCACGCTCAACCTGGCGGGCTTCGGGCACGGCTACCGGACCATCTGGTTCTCCTGAGGCCGGGCCCCACCGATGAAGTGGCTACGCGGTGGAGGCATCGTCGGCTTCATCATCCGCAGGATCCTGCTCGGGCTCCTGGTCATGTTCTTGGTCTCGATCATCGTGTTCGCCTCGACGCAGGCACTCGGTGACCCGGCCCGGGCGATCCTGGGCCGCGACGCCACGCCCGACCGGTTGGCGGCGCTGCAGAAGCAGCTGAACCTCGATCAGAACGTCGTGGGCCAGTACTTCCAGTGGCTCTCCGGGCTGCTCCACGGAAACCTCGGGACGTCACTGGCGTCGCAGCAGCCGGTCAGCAACGCCGCTCGGCCCACGTCTCGTGAACTCGATCGTGCTCGTGATCCTGGCGGCGGTGATCTCGATCCCGCTGTCGATCGCGATCGGCTCCTATGCCGCTCTGCACCGGGAGAAGGGCTTCGACACGGTCGTCTCCAACGTGATGCTCGCACTCGCCTCGTTGCCGGAGTTCGTGGTCGCCCTGCTGCTGGTGATCCTGTTCTCGACCTCGGTCTTCCACTGGCTTCCGGCGATCAGTCCCGGTGCCACCAGGACACCGAGCGTGGGAGTACCCCGACGAGCTGATCCTGCCCGTGGCTGACGCTCGTCTTCGCCGTGACGCCGTACGTCTCCCGGATCATGCGAGCCTCGATGATCGAGGTGCTCGAGAGCGACTACGTCGAGATGGCGCGGCTCAAGGGCTGCCCGAGCGCACCGTGCTCTACCGGCACGCCCTGCCGAACGCGATCGGGCCGGTGTTCCAGGTCGATCGGCGATCAGCCTCGCCTACCTCGCCGGCGGCATCGTGGTCATCGAGTACGTCTTCAACTATCCCGGCATCGGAGCTGAGCTGGTGGACGCGGTGGTCAACCACGACATCCCGGTGGTCCAAGCCCTGGCGATGCTGATCGCGGCGGTCTACGTGCTGCTCAACCTGCTGGCGGACGTGGCGACGATCCTGGTCACGCCCCGACTGAGGACCCGGCTATGAGCGACCGCGACGTCGAGGTGAGCCGGGACGAGGCTCCCGCCCTGGTGGCGCAGGGCGTCGACAACCCTCCGCCCGGACGTCGTACGACTCTCCTCCGCGCGCTCCCTCCGGCTGTGGCGCACGAAGGTCGGTGCTCGTGCTCGTGGGGTTCCTGGTGCTCCTCGCGGTCTTCGGTCCCGTCGTCGCGCCCCACGCCTCGGACGAGTTCGTCGGCAGGCCGTTCTCCCCGTCCCGGGGGCGGTCTCGTCTTCGGCACCGACTACCTCGGGCAGGACGTGTTGAGCCGCTTCCTCTACGGCGGCCTGACGATCCTGATCCTGGCGCTCGTCTCGACGGCCATCGGCTGGTCCTCGGCCTGGCCATCGGCCTGGTCGCGGCGTACTCGCGGAACGGCTCGACGACGTCCTCATGCGGGCGATGGACGTGATCATGGCCTTCCCCCAGATCATGCTCGCCCTGGTCGCGGTCTGCCTGATCGGGCCGAAGAACTGGGTGACCGTCATCGCGATCGCCCTGACGACCGCGCCGCGGGTGGCGCGCGTGGCGCGAGGAGCTGCGCAGCCGGTGATCGAGCGTGACTTCATCGGTGCCACCGAGGCGATGGGCCTCTCGCGGGTCCGGATCATCGGCGGTGAGCTCTTCCCCAACATCCTCGGCCCGATGATGGTCGAGGCGAGCCTGCGACTGACCTACTCCATCGCCGTCATCGCCGCCCTGGCCTTCCTGGGCCTGTCGAACGACCCGAACGGCCCGAACTGGGGCACGATGATCCAGCAGAACCAGGGCTCTCTCGCCTACCCAGCCATGGGGTGCTCTCCTGCCGATCCTGGCGATCGCCTTGCTCACGATGGGCACGGGTCTGATCGGCGACGGGATCGCACGGACGGCGGCCGGCATCGACCGGGAGCGGGGTGACGAGTGACCACCGACCAGCTGTCCGACCACCAGAGCGCGGGTGCCGGGTCGGGCCCGGCGGTCACCGTCCGTGACCTCGAGATCTCCACCACCAACGGCACGGTGGTCGTGCACGACGTCTCCTTCGAGATCGCCCCCGGCGAGGTGCTCGGGGTCGTGGGCGAGTCCGGCTCCGGCAAGACGACGATCGGGCTCTCCTTGCTCGGCCACGCCCGGCGCGGTCTCGAGATCACCGACGGCACGATCCTGCTCGGCGACCAGGACATCCGGGCGATGGGCGACTCCGAGCTCCGCCGCCTGCGCGGGTCCCTCGTCTCCTACGTGCCGCAGGACCCCGCGTCCTCGCTGAACCCGGCCCTGCGGATCGGCACCCAGCTCCGTGAGGTGCTCGAGGCGCACGGCGAGACCGACGGCAAGAAGAACGCAGCCCGGATCGCGGAGATGATGCGCGAGGTCGCGCTCAGCGACGACCCGGCCTACCTCAAGCGCTACCCGCACCAGCTCTCCGGTGGCCAGCAGCAGCGTGTCGGGCTGGCGATGGCGTTCGCCAACCGCCCGCGCCTCATCGTCCTCGACGAGCCGACCACCGGCCTCGACGTCACGACCCAGTCGACGGTCCTGGCGACGGTGCGCGACCTGGCCGCGGCGCACGGTGTCGCGGCCCTCTACGTCACCCACGACCTCGCCGTCGTGGCCGCCGTGGCGACGCGGGTCGCGGTGATGTACGCCGGACGCATCGTCGAGCTCGGCCCCGCGGACAAGCTCTTCGAGTCCTCCGGCGCACCCCTACACCCGCCGACTCGTCGGCGCCATCCCGCGCCTGGCCGGTGGCCGCAGCCTGGTCGGCATCCCGGGGCACGCGCCCTCGCCGGGCAAGCAACCGCCCGGCTGCGCCTTCGCGCCACGCTGCGCCTTGCGCATCGACGAGTGCGACCTCCGGGTCCCCGACATGCTCGAGCTCGCCGCCCGACCACCAGTCCCGGTGCATCAAGGCGCCCGAGGTGCTCACCTACCAGCAGGCCGAGTACGGCGACCCGGTCGAGCTCCCGGCCTCGGGGGTCGAGGCACCGGCCCTCCAGCTCGAGAACGTCGTGGGCTTCTACGGAGAGACCGAGGTGCTGCACTCGATCAACCTGACTCTCGAGCAGGGTGAGGTCCTGGCCGTGGTCGGGGAGTCGGGGTCGGGCAAGACGACCACCGCGCGGTCGATCGCGGGTCTCCACCACGACTGGACCGGCACCATCAAGCTCGGGGACGTCGAGCTGGCAGAAGTGCGCGAGAGCGCGCCGCGACCGACGTACGCCGCCAGATCCAGTACATCTTCCAGAACCCCTACGGGTCGCTGAACCCGCGCAAGACGATCGGCGAGACGGTCGGCCAACCGCTCAGCGTCTTCGGCATCGCCTCGGGTCGGGAGGCCGACACCCGCGTCGCCGAGATGCTCGAGCAGGTCTCGCTGTCCGCGAGCTATGCGCGGCGCTACCCCGACCAGTGCTCAGGTGGGGAGCGGCAGCGAGTCGCGATCGCTCGTGCGCTGATCTCCAAGCCGTCCGTGCTGATCTGCGACGAGATCACCTCGGCGCTCGACGTCAGCGTGCAGGCCGCGATCGTCGAGCTGCTCGGTCAGCTGCAGCGTGATCTCGGCCTGTCCATGGTGTTCGTGACCCACAACCTGCCACTCGTGCGCTCGATCGCGCAGAAGGTCGCCGTCCTCGCGGACGGCAACATCGTCGAGTACGGCGACACGGCGGAGATCCTGGCCAACCCGCAGCAGGAGTACACGCGTCACCTGATCTCCGACACGCCGTCGCTCGAGACGGCGGTCAGCGAGGCACAGGAGAACGTCGAGCAAGCGGACGCGGTGGCCGAGCGAGGGCCCACGGAGTGACGGCTTCTGCGCGTCCCGACATCCTGGTGGTGATCGCGGACCAGCTGACGACGGCTGCCATGCCCTTCCACGGCAACGACGTCACCCAGGCACCCGCGATGGCCGAGCTCGCCGAGCAGGGCGTCGTGTTCGACAACGCCTACACCGCCAGTCCGCTCTGCACGCCGGCCCGCGGGGCGCTCATGACGGGGATGCTGCCGTCGAGAACCGGCTGCTACGACAACGCCGCGGGGTTCTCCTCGGAGATCCCGACGTTCGCGCACCACCTGCGCAGCGAGGGCTACCGCACCGTGCTCGCCGGCAAGATGCACTTCTGCGGACCCGACCAGCTCCACGGCTTCGAGGAGCGCCTGACCACCGACATCTATCCCGCCGACTACGACTGGACACCGGACTGGGACGCGGTCGAGCGGCCGCACTGGTACCACGACATGTCGTCGGTGACCGACGCCGGCACCTGCGTCCGCACCAACCAGCTCGACTTCGACGACGAGGTCGCCTACGCCGCCGAGCGCGGGCTCTTCGAGCACATCCGATCCGCTGACGAGCGGCCGCTCTGCTTCGTGGTCTCGTTCACCCATCCGCACGACCCCTACGCGATCACCCAGGAGTACTGGGACCGGTACCGCCACGAGGACATCCCGATGCCGACGTACGGCTACGACGCGTCGGTCGCACACCCGCACGAGGAGCGGCTGCGTCAGGTGTGCGCCATGGACGACGTCGCGATCACCGACGACAAGGTGCGCGACGCCCGCCATGCCTACCTCGGGGCCGTGTCGTTCGTCGACGACCACCTGGCTCGGCTGCTGGAGATCCTGCGCGTCTCTGGCCGGCTCGAGAACACCGTGGTGATCCTGACGAGCGACCACGGCGACATGCAGGGCGAACGCGGCCTCTGGTACAAGATGAGCTTCTTCGAGGGCTCGGCCCGGGTGCCGCTCGTGGTGTCGGCTCCCGGTCGCTTCGCGCCTGCGCGGGTCTCCTCGCCGGTGTCGACGATGGACCTGCTGCCGACCCTGGTCGGCATCGCCGGCGGCTCCGGCTCGTGTCGACGACCTCGACGCGCACAGCCTGCTGCCACTGCTGACAGGCGAGCACGACGAACGCGAGGAGGTCGTCGCCGAGTATCTCGCCGAGGGGGCGATCGCCCCGATCGTCATGCTCCGGCGCGGCAGGTGGAAGCTCGTGCACTCACCCGTCGACCCTGACCAGCTCTTCGATGTCGCCGACGACCCCTTGGAACGCCGCAACCTCGCCGAGGACCCTGCTGCTTCTGTCGTGCTGGCCGAGCTCCGTGCCGAGGTGGCGGCGAGGTGGGACCTGCCTCGGATCGATGCCGAGGTGCGGGAGAGCCAGCGCCGACGCCGGACCGTGGGCCAGGCTCTGCGCCAGGGGCTCCTGACGTCCTGGGACTTCGCCCCGTCGTACGACGCGTCGCGCCGCTACATCCGCAACCACTCGGACCTCGGGGACCTGGAGTCGACAGCTCGCTACCCCTCCACGCAACGCGCGTCCGAGGCCGAGGTCGACTCCCGCCCGGAGCCCTGACCCGGCAGTCTCGAGGCGAGACGAGTGTCACGTCCTGAATCGCCCGCGGCGGTTCGGGTTCGAGACGGGTGGAGCACTACATTTGAAGAAGCGAGAAGGCCTCGCCGAAGTTCGAAGGAAGCACCATGTCGCGCACCACCCGAGTCCCTGCCCGCTCCACGACCATCGGTCGCCTGCAGAGGCTGCTGAACGGCTGGACCCAGTCCCGCCTCGTCGACCGTGAGCTGATGGCCCTGCGGACCGACCTCAGCCGGCACGCCGGCTGGACGGGTGCCGGGACCCGCTGAGGGTCTCCCCGGCGCCGGGCCACCCGAGCCGGCAGTCGTCTCCTCGTCAGCGCAGGCGACGTGCGTCCTGCACGTCGACCCGCGTCCACGCCCGGCTGATCCCGGCGGCGGCCACGGTCAGCGCACCGACCAGCTGCGGGCGTTCGCGACCCAGGTGCGCGACGACGATGCCCAGCGACGCGACCACCCGCTGGTCCGGCCCGTGCACGGGCACCGCGACCGAGCACGCCCCGAGCGTCATCTCCTCCTGAGTGGTGGAGAAGCCTTCCAGCCGGACCCGGTCCAGCTGTCGGGAGAGCAGGCGCGGCGAGGTGATCGTGTAGGCGGTGATCCGCGCGAGGTCGGCGAGGACCTGCGCCTGCACGTCGGCCGGTGCGTGGGCGAGCAGGACCTTGCCGACGCCGGTGGCATGCAGCGGGAGCCGGGACCCGACCCGGCTGACGACCGGCACCGAGGCGACTCCCGAGAGCCGGTCGAGGTAGAGGGCCTGGTCCCCGTCGCGCTCGGCGAGGTGGACGGTGGCCCGGGTGACGGCCTGGAGGTCCTGCAGGAAGGGCGCAGCCACCTCGCGCAGCCCGGTCTGCACCGGCGCCAGGAGTCCGAGGTTCCACAACCTGCGCCCGACGACGTACGTCGCGTCGTCCCGCCGCTCGAGCACCCCACCGTCGACCAGCCGTCGCACGATGCGCAGCGTCGTCGGTGGGGTGAGGCCGCTCCGCGACGCCAGGTCGGCGAGCCGTAGTCGCCGGTGTCGGTCGTCGAACGCGCCAAGGACGCCGAGGGTGCGATCCACCAGGGACGCGCCCGAGGGTGATCCGCCTGCCACACCGGCAGCCTATTCCACTCAGTGACACGCGCGCGTCGACCGGCCCGGGTGCCCGGCCTACCCTGCGCGGCATGGTCTCCGTGGCGTCGCGCACCAGGACCCAGGTCGCGGTGGTGGGCGGCGGCCCCGCCGGGCTGATGCTCTCGCACCTGCTGGCCCGGGCCGGGGTCGACACGGTCGTGGTCGACCACCGCGCCACGAGCGAGATCGAGACCACCCATCGGGCCGGGATCCTGGAGCGCGACAGCGTACGTCTGCTGGTCGAGACCGGGGTCTACGCCGAGGGTGAGGAACGCGTGCTCACCGAGGGCGACCGGCACGGCGGGATCTACCTGCGGTTCGACGGGGAGAGCCACCACATCGACTTCGACGAGCTGGTCGGCGCTGCCGTGTGGCTCTACCCGCAGACCGAGGTGTTCGTCGACCTCCATCGCGCTCGCACGCGGGACGGCGGCGACCTGCGCTACGGGATCAGTGAGACGTCCGTGCACGACGTGGCGGACACCCCCTGGGTGAGGTACCGGGACCCCGATGGGGCGGTCCACGAGGTCAGCGCCGACCTGGTCGTGGGCGCCGACGGGTCCCACAGCATCTGCCGCGACCTGATGACCGACGGTCGGGCCTCCCGGGAGTATCCCTTCGCCTGGTTCGGGATCCTCTGCGAGGCGCCGAAGAGCGCGCCCGAGCTGATCTACACCCGCTCCGACCGGGGCTTCGCACTGGTCAGCCAGCGCACCGAGCGGGTGCAGCGTCTCTACTTCCAGTGCGACCCGACCGAGGACGCGGCCACGTGGTCCGACGACCGGATCTGGACCGAGCTCCAGGCCAGGCTGGCCGGCTCCGACGGCTTCGCCCTGCAGGAGGGCCCGGTCCTCGAGAAGACCGTGCTGCCCTTCCGGAGCTTCGTGCAGACCCCGATGCACAGCGGCCGCCTGGTGCTCGCCGGCGACGCCGCGCACACCGTGCCGCCGACCGGCGCCAAGGGTCTCAACCTCGCGCTCGCCGATGCCAGGGTCCTCGCCGAGGCGGTGGAACGGGCCCTGGCCGAGCACGACCTCTCAGCCCTGTCCGACTACAGCGACCGCGCCCTCGCCCGGGTGTGGCGGGCCCAGCACTTCTCCTACTGGATGACCATGATGTTGCACCGTTCCGGCGGCGTGACCGACTTCGACGAGCGACGGCAGCGCAGCGAGCTCGCCACACTGGTCTCCTCGCGGGCCGGATCCACCTACCTGGCGGAGGGATACACCGGATGGCCGAGCAGATGACCGACGACGTGGCTGACGCTCTCGGGGGGCTGGACAGCCAGCAGACGATCTCGGCCGAGATCGCCCGGATCGCCCAGACCTACGACGCGGCCTCCGGCGAGGAGCTGCAGCCCCGCCGCGACTACCCGCCGTACCGGTCGAGCCTGCTCCGCCACCCCACCAAGGCCCTCCAGCAGGCTGACCCGGAGGGGGTCGAGCTGTGGTCGCCCTGCTTCGGGGAACGTGACGTCGACCCGCTCGAGGCCGACCTCACCATCCAGCGCGGCGGCGAGCCGATCGGCGAGCGGACGGTGGTGACCGGGCGGGTCCTGGACGGCGCCGGCCGGCCCGTACGACGTCAGCTGGTCGAGGTCTGGCAGGCCAACGCCGGTGGCCGCTACATCCACCAGCGCGACCAGCACCCGGCCTCGCTCGACCCCCACTTCACCGGCATGGGCCGGTGCCTGACCGACGACGACGGGGTCTACCGGTTCACCACCATCAAGCCCGGCCCCTACCCCTGGCGCAACCACCACAACGCCTGGCGACCGGCCCACATCCACTTCTCCGTGTTCGGCACGGACTTCACGCAGCGGCTGGTGACCCAGATGTACTTCCCGGGCGACCCGCTCCTCGCCCTCGACCCGATCTACCAGTCGATCCTCGACCCGTCGGCGCGGCAGCGACTGGTCGCGACGTACGACCACGACCTGACCCGGCACGAGTGGTCCACCGGCTATCGCTGGGACATCGTGCTCACCGGAGCTCGCCGGACCCCGCTCGGCGCCGACACCGAGGAGACGTCATGACCTCCGCACCGACGCCGGGCCAGACGGTCGGGCCGTTCTTCCACTACGCCCTGCCCTACGACGGCGACCGGACCCTGGTCACGCCGGGCACGCCGGGTGCGGTCGAGCTGTACGGCCACGTGTACGACGGTGACGGAGCGCCGGTGCCCGACGCGATCGTCGAGCTGTGGCAGGCCGATCCCGACGGCCGAGTGGCCCAGCGCCCCGGATCCCTCCATCGCGACGGGTTCACCTTCACCGGTTGGGGCCGTTGCGCGACCGACGCCTCGGGTCGCTACTCGTTCAGCACGCTCCGGCCCGGCGCCGTGGCGGGCGGCCTGCCGTTCTTCGCGGTGGCGGTCTTCGCGCGGGGGCTGCTCCACCGCCTGCTGACGCGCGCCTACCTGCCCCTCGCGGACGGCGACACCGACCCGCTGCTGACGGCGGCCGGCGGCCGCGCTCCGACCCTGGTCTGCGTCGCCGACGGCGCCGGTCTGCGTTTCGACATCCGCCTGCAGGGCGACAGCGAGACCGTCTTCCTCACCACGTCGGGAGCCCCGGCGTGACCTCCCTGTTCTGGCCCGGCGACGAGCGCGCGGGCGACCTCTTCACCGATCGGGCCCTCCTCGACGCGATGGTGTCGGTGGAGTCCGCGTGGGTCGGTACGGAGCTGGCTGCACCCGACGCCGTGCTCGACGCCGAGCGGGGCGGCAACCCCGCGATACCCCTGGCGGAAGCCCTGCGTGCGGCCCACCCCGGTGTCGACGTCCATGCCGGCCTCACCAGCCAGGACGTCGTGGACAGCGCCCTCATGCTGCTCCTCCGCGACGCGGTGGCCGAGATCGTCGACCACCTCGCGCGGGCCCGGGTCGCGCTCGACCGCCTGTCCACCGAGCACGGTGCGACCCCGATGACCGGCCGCACACTCACGCAGTGGGCGCTGCCCATCACGTTCGGCCACAAGATCGACGGGTGGAGGACCGGCCTCGACGAGGCGCGGCTCGACCTCGGTCGCCTCACCTTCCCGGCGCAGTCCGGCGGCCCGGTGGGCACGTCCCGGGACTCGGCCCTGCTCGCCGAGCGGCTGGGCCTCGACGACGTCCGGTCCTGGCACACCCATCGCCGGCCCGTGACCCGGGCGGGCGACGCCCTCGTGGCCACCACCGACGCGTGCGGGCACGTCGCGCGCGACGTCCTCGCGCTGGCCCGTCCCGAGCTCGGGGAGCTCTCCGAGGGCCGGGGCGGCGGCTCCTCGTCGATGCCTCACAAATCCAACCCCGTGCTGTCGGTGCTCGTACGGCGTGCCGCCCTGACCACACCACAGCTCGCCGCGACGCTCCACCTGTGTGCCGCCGACCAGGTCGACGAGCGGGCCGACGGCGCCTGGCACGCCGAGTGGGACACCCTGCGCATCCTGGTCCGGCGTACGGCGGTCGCCACCAGCCAGACCGCGGAGCTGGTCGCGGGGCTCCGCGTCCACCCCGACCGGATGGCGGCCAACCTCGCTGCCGCGGAGGCGGCACGATGACCACGCTCGTGCTGGGGCCCTCGCTCGGCAGCTCGGCGGCGGCCTGCTGGGGGCCGACCATCGCGTTGCTCGCCGACGACTTCGAGGTCGTGGCGTGGGAGCTGCCCGGCCACGGCCAGGATCCGGGCCCCGCACCCCCTGATCTCACAGTGGCCCGGCTGGCGACCCGCGTCCTCGACGCCGTCGACGGGCCGTTCCTCTACGCCGGTGACTCCATCGGCGGCGAGGTCGGTCTCCAGCTCCTCCTCGACGCACCCGACCGCGTGCTCGGCGCCGTCCTGTGCTGCACCGGCGCGCGGATCGGCGACGAGGAGCTGTGGGACACGCGCATCGCCCAGGTGCGGGCGTCGGGCACCGCGTCACTGGTGTCGGCGACCGCGGGGCGTTGGTTCGCGGACGGCTTCGTGGAGCGGCAGCCGAGCCGGGCGTCCGCGCTCCTCCATGCGTTGCGTGACGCCGACGACGACGGGTACGTCGCGGCGTGCCGTGCCCTCCGGGCGTTCGACGTCCGCGACCGTCTCGGCGAGATCGCCACACCGGTCGTCGCGGTCGCCGGGGCCCACGACCAGACCTGCCCGCCGGCGCTGCTCGCGCAGATCGCCGACGGGGTGGCCGACGGTCGGCTCGTCGTCCTCGACGACGTGGCCCACCAGGCGCCGGCTGAGGCGCCGGAGGACATCGCCCGGATCATCCGCGAGCTCGCCCAGGAGGTGGCCACATGACCACGTACGACGACGGCATGGCCGTACGACGGGAGGTGCTCGGTGACGACCACGTCGACCGTGCCACCGCCGCCACGACCGACCTCACCCGAGACTTCCAGGAGCTGATCACGGAGTACGCCTGGGGGGCGGTCTGGACGCGTCCCGGGCTCGACCGCCGGACCCGCTCCCTGATCACCCTCACCGCCCTGGTGGCCGGGGGTCATCACGACGAGCTGGCCCTCCACGTGCGCGGGGCCCTGCGCAACGGCGTGAGCGTCGAGGAGATCGGGGAGACCCTCCTGCACGCCGCCGTGTACTGCGGCGTACCCGCCGCGAACACCGCCTTCCGGATCGCTCAGCAGACGCTCGCCGAGCTCCACGGCGACGCGTCCGCGGGCTCCTGACCGCAAGCACGATCGGCCCGGGGCGACGGCCTCGGCCCGGGAGCCGGTCACCAGGTGGCTGCGATCCTGAGGGTATGGACCAGTCTCCCGGCACACCGCTGGATGCCGTGTCGTTGCCCTTCGCCCGTCAGCTGCGCGACGGGTTCGACCGTCTGGTGATGGAGCACCAGTTCGCGGTGGACGAGGTGATGACCAAGGTCTCGATCCTCCAGCGCGAGTTCATGCACCTCCACCACTACAACCCGATCGAGCACGTCAACGCGCGGGTCAAGTCGCTCGACAGCATCCTGGCCAAGGCCGTGCGCAAGGGCCTGGACCCGACCGTCGACGACGTGCGCGCCAACCTGAGCGACATCGCCGGGCTCAGGATCACGTGCAGCTTCATCGCCGACACCTATCGCGTCCTGGATGCGCTCACCAGCCAGGACGACCTCACCGTCCTCTCGATCAAGGACTACATCGCCCAGCCCAAGCCGAACGGGTACAAGAGCCTCCACGCCATCCTCGAGGTGCCGGTGTTCTTGTCGGACGGTCCGGTGCCCGTCAAGGTGGAGGTCCAGGTGCGGACGATCGCGATGGACTTCTGGGCCAGCCTGGAGCACAAGATCTACTACAAGTACGACGGCGAGGTGCCGCACGAGCTCGTCGACGACCTCACCGAGGCGGCCCGGGTCGCCCAGCAGCTGGACGAGCGGATGGCCAAGCTGCACGGCGAGATCCACGGCTCCGCCGAGATGACGGCCCACCACGCGGACGCGGTCAGCAGGATCGACGGGCTCGTCCTGCAGCGGCTTCTCGCGCAGTCGTCGGGGCCGGAACCCCGGGGTACCTGAGTCGAGCCCGCGCGCGTCCTCGAGGTCGTCGGTCCCGATCGCGGGAGCTTTCGCCCCCGGCCTATCTCGGCGGGTCCGGTGTTCCCTAGGATCACCGTGTTGCCCGTGCCCGTTCCGGAAAGGGTCCCCGTGTCCTCCACCGCGCTCGTACCGTCGCTCGTCCGCCCGACCAGTCGCGTCGCGGCTCTTGCAGCCGACGTCGTGCTCGTTGCCCTGGGGGTGACCCTGATCGCGCTCTCGGCGCAGGTCGTCATCCATCTCCCCTGGACGCCGGTGCCGATCACGGGGCAGACGTTCGGGGTGCTGCTGATCGGCGGCGCCTACGGCGCCACGCGCGGCTTCAGCACGATGGTGGCCTACCTCGTCATCGGCGGGCTGGGCGTCGGTGTGTTCGCCGACCAGTCCTCCGGCTGGGACGTGTTGCGCCTCAGCTCGGCGACCGGCGGCTACCTGGTCGGGATGCTCGTCGCGGCCACGGTCGTGGGCTGGCTGGCGGACCGCGGGTGGGACCACAACGCCGTACGCTCCTTCCCTGCCATGGTGCTGGGCAACATCGTCATCTACGCCTTCGGCGCCACCTGGCTGGCCCACGCGCTCGACCTCTCGGCCTCGCAGGCCTGGCACCTCGGCGTCCAGCCCTTCCTGTGGGGCGACGCCCTGAAGATCCTGCTCGCCGCGGGCCTGCTCCCGCTGGCCTGGAAAGTCGTCGACCTCGTCCGTCGCTGACCCACCGATTGGTCACGAACTGCACGTTTCAGCCGGGTTTTGTCGCCGTTTGGTCCCCAACCGCAGGCCACCAGGGCCCACGGCCGTGTCCGATTCCCGCGAGAAGATGTCGGTGCCCTCGGTCATGATGGGTGCATGACCTCGCCGATGCACCTGGACGCCGAGTCCTGCTACCGGGCGGTGAAGAGCCGCGACCGGCGGTTCGACGGGGTGTTCTTCATCGCCGTCCGGACGACCGGCATCTACTGCCGTCCCTCGTGTCCGGCCCGCACCCCGGCGTACGAGAACGTCACCTTCCACCCCACCGCCGCGGCCGCCCAGGCGGCCGGCTACCGCGCGTGCAAGCGCTGCCTGCCAGACGCGACCCCCGGCAGCCCCGACTGGGACGTCGCTGCCGACGTCGCCGGCCGCGCGATGCGGCTGATCGCCGACGGCGTCGTCGACCGCGACGGCGTCGAGGGGCTCGCCGGCCGGATCGGCTACACCTCGCGCCACCTGACCAGGATCCTGACCCAGGAGCTGGGCGCCGGCCCGCTCGCCCTCGCCCGGGCCAAGCGCGCGCAGACAGCCCGGGTCCTGCTCGAGACGACGGAGCTCTCGCACGCCGACGTCGCGTTCGCGGCGGGCTTCAGCAGCGTGCGTCAGTTCAACGAGACCGTGCGCGAGGTCTACGCGTCGACGCCGACCGAGCTCCGAGGACGCCGGGGCCACGGGTCGAGCGGGGGTACGCTCCAGCTCCGCCTGGCCGTCCGTACGCCGTTCGCCGGCTCCGCCCTGCTCGGCTTCCTCGCGACCCGCGCCGTCCCCGGCGTCGAGTGCGCCACCGGCACGACGTACGCCCGGACGCTGCAGCTGCCTCACGGCACCGGGACGGTCGCCCTCGAGCTGACCGACCAGTCCGAGGCAGGCACGACGGCGTTCGTGCCCGCGACGTTCCGGCTCGACGACCTGCGCGACCTCTCGGCCGCCGTCGAGCGCGTACGGCGCCTCCTCGACGCCGACTGCGACCCCGTCGCGGTCGCCGACGCGTTCGCCGGCGACCCCCTGCTCGGTGCCCTGACCAGGGCGACGCCCGGACTCCGGGTGCCCGGTCACGTCGACGGCGACGAGCTGGCCGTCCGGGCCGTGCTCGGGCAGCAGGTGACCGTAGCGGCAGCGCGGACCGCAGCCGCGCGGCTCACGCTGGCCCACGGCACGCCGCTGGCCGCCGGAGAGCCGCCCGAGACGCCCGGGCTCACCCATCTCTTCCCCACGGCCGACAGCCTGGCCGAGCTCGACCCGGAGGCGCTGGCCATGCCGCGCGCCCGCGGGCGTGCGCTCGTGTCGTTGTCCCGGACCCTGACGGCGGGCGACGTACGTCTCGACCGCGGCGCCGACCGGGACGCCGTCCGCCTCTCCCTGCTGGAGATCCCGGGCATCGGACCGTGGACCGCCGACTACATCGCGCTGCGCGCTCTGGGCCATCCCGACGTGTTCCTGCCGCACGACATCGGGATCCGTGACGCGCTGCGCCACCTCGGTCGTGACCCTGCCGAGGCCTCGCGTCTCGCCGCGGCATGGAGCCCCTGGCGCTCCTACGCCCAGCTGCACCTCTGGCACACCCTGACTCAGAAGGAGAACTGACATGTGGACCCTGATGGACTCACCCGTCGGCGAGCTGCGGATCGTCGAGCAGGAGGGCGCGATCACCGCGATCGAGTTCAGCCCGTTCCGCGACCACGACGGTCGCCCGCGCGGCGATCGCGACGACAGCTTCCCGGTCCTCGTCGAGACGGTGCGCCAGCTGCGCGCGTACTTCGACCGCGACCTCAAGGAGTTCGACCTGCCGCTCGCCCCGGCCGGGTCGGAGTTCCAGCAGTCGGTGTGGGCGCAGCTGCAGGAGATCGGCTACGGCGACACCGCGTCGTACGGCCAGATCGCCCACCGGCTGGGTCGTACCAACGCCGCGTCGCGGGCCGTCGGCCTGGCGAACGGCAGCAACCCGATCCCGATCGTCATCCCGTGCCATCGGGTGATCGGGGCCGACGGCACCCTCACCGGGTACGCCGGCGGCATCGAGCGCAAGCAGACCCTGCTCGAGCTGGAGCAGGACGCACTCTTCTGATTCCGGCTGCGTCCCCGGCACCACACCCGACCAGCCCGACCCGGCCAGACCCCGGCAGCGGCCGGCCGACTGATCCAACCGGACGAGCGTCACCCGACCGGTCGGAGACCTACTCGGCCGCAGCCCGGCGCAGCGACTCCGACAGCCGCTCGGCGGCGGCGACGACGGCGGGAGCGTGCATCCGACCGGGCTGGCGCGAGAGGCGCTCGAGCGGGCCGCTGACCGACACCGCCGCCACGATCTTGCCGCTGGGGGAGCGGACGGGCGCCGACACGGAGGCCACACCCTGCTCGCGCTCGCCGACCGACTGGGCCCAGCCGCGCCGGCGGATGCCGGACAGGGCGGCGGCCGAGAACGCAGCGTTCTGCAGGCCGCGGTGGATGCGCTCGGGATCCTCCCAGGCCAGGAGCACCTGCGCGGCGGAGCCGGCGCGCATGGTCAGCTGCGACCCGACCGGGATGGTGTCGCGCAGGCCGGACGGCCGCTCGGCGGCGGCGACGCACACGCGGTAGTCGCCCTGGCGTCGCCACAGCTGGGACGACTCACCGGTGATGTCGCGCAGCCGGGCCAGCACCGGCCCGGCGGTGGCGAGCAGTCGGTCCTCGCCGGCCGCGACCGAGAGCTCGGCCAGCCGGGGGCCGAGCACGAAGCGGCCCTGGAGGTCGCGGGCCACCAGGCGGTGGTGCTCGAGCGCCACCGCGAGGCGGTGGGCCGTCGGCCGGGCGAGGCCCGTCGCGGTCACGAGTCCGGCCAGCGTGGCCGGCCCGGACTCGAGCGCGGTGAGCACGAGGGCGGCCTTGTCGAGCACCCCGACGCCGCTAGTGGTGTCCATATGGCAATACTGCCGTCTCAGATCATGGGACGCAAGTTGTAGAGTCGAGCCTGCGACAGGCAGCACCATCGGAGGACGCGAGGAGGAGGAGTCATGGCGAGGACCCTGGCCGAGAAGGTCTGGGACGAGCACCTGGTGAGGTCGGCCCCACCCGGGAGCGGTGAGCCGGACCTCCTCTACATCGACCTCCATCTCATCCACGAGGTGACCTCTCCGCAGGCCTTCGACGGCCTCCGGCTGGCCGGCCGCGTCGTACGTCGTCCCGACCTCACCCTCGCCACCGAGGACCACAACGTCCCGACGCTCGACTGGGACCAGCCGATCAAGGACCCCGTCAGCCGTACCCAGGTCGAGACACTGCGCCGCAACGCCGCGGAGTTCGGCGTACGCCTGCATCCGCTCGGTGACCTCGACCAGGGCATCGTGCACGTTGTCGGTCCGCAGCTCGGGTTGACCCAGCCGGGCATGACGATCGTCTGCGGAGACTCCCACACGTCCACGCACGGCGCGTTCGGTGCGCTGGCGTTCGGGATCGGCACCTCCGAGGTCGAGCACGTGCTCGCAACCCAGACCCTGCCGCAGGCACGTCCGAAGACCATGGCCGTCACCGTGAACGGCGCGCTGCCCGAGGGCGTCACGGCCAAGGACCTCGTCCTCGCCCTGATCACCCACACCGGCACCGGCGGTGGCCAGGGCTACGTCGTGGAGTACCGCGGCCCTGCCATCGAGGCGCTCTCGATGGAGGCCCGGATGACGGTGTGCAACATGAGCATCGAGTGGGGCGCGAAGGCAGGGCTGATCGCACCCGACCAGACCACCTTCGACTACCTCCAGGGCCGACCCGAGGCCCCGACGGGCGCCGAGTGGGACGCCGCCGTCGCGCACTGGAAGACGCTGCTCACCGACGAGGACGCGGTCTTCGACGACGAGATCGTCCTCGACGCGAGCACCATGACCCCGTTCGTCACCTGGGGCACCAACCCCGGTCAGGGCGTGCCCCTGGCGGGCTCGGTCCCGCAGCCCGACGACTTCGCCGAGGAGAGCGACCGCGTGGGCGCCCGCAAGGCCCTGGAGTACATGGGCCTCGAGGCCGGTACGCCGATGCGCGACATCCACGTCGACACCGTCTTCGTCGGCTCCTGCACCAACGGCCGGATCGAGGACCTGCGCACAGCGGCCGAGATCCTCGCGGGCCGCTCGGTCGCCGAGGGCACGCGTCTCCTGGTCGTCCCGGGCTCGGTCCGGGTCCGGCTGCAGGCCGAGGAGGAAGGCCTCGACGTGATCTTCAAGGAGGCCGGCGGCGAGTGGCGCGGCGCGGGGTGCTCGATGTGTCTGGGGATGAACCCCGACCAGCTCGCGCCTCAGGAGCGCAGCGCGTCCACGTCCAACCGCAACTTCGAGGGACGGCAGGGCAAGGGCGGTCGCACCCACCTGGTCTCCGTCCCGGTCGCGGCCGCGACGGCGGTCCGCGGCACGCTCAGCTCGCCGGCGGACCTCCCTCCGGTGGTCGTCGCCGCCTCGGCGGTCGAGCGGAGTCGAGACCATCACGAGAGCGAGGAGGCCTGACATGGAGGCGTTCACCAGCCACACCGGCATCGGTGTCCCGCTGCGGCGCAGCAACGTCGACACCGACCAGATCATCCCCGCGGTGTACCTCAAGCGCGTGACGCGGACCGGCTTCGAGGACGGGTTGTTCGCCGCGTGGCGCAACGACCCGGCCTTCGTGCTCAACCAGCCGGCGTACGCCGCGGGCTCGGTACTGGTCGCGGGCCCGGACTTCGGCACCGGCTCCTCGCGCGAGCACGCCGTCTGGGCCCTGCAGAACTACGGCTTCCGGGCCGTGCTGTCCCCTCGCTTCGGCGACATCTTCCGGGGCAACGCGGGCAAGGCGGGGCTGCTCGCGGCGCAGGTCGACGACAAGGTCGTGCTGCGGTTGTGGGACCTGCTCGAGGCCGAGCCGGGTACGACGATCAGCGTCGATCTGGTCGCGCGGACGGTGCGCGCGGGCTCGGGACCCGACGCTGTCGAGGACTCGTTCGACATCGACGACTACACCCGGTGGCGCCTGCTCGAGGGTCTCGACGACATCTCGCTGACGTTGGCCCACGAGGCGGAGATCTCTTCCTACGAAGCCGATCGCCCGAGCTGGAAGCCCGCCACGCTCTGACGATCGACGCTCTCGCGTGATCGTTCGTTGCGCCAAAACCCTGTAGAACAAGGGGATTCGTCGTCGTCGGGACGCGATCCGTTGGTTGCCGATGCATCGCGCACCTGCGAGGGGAGACGCGATACAGGCTCGGTTGAGCCAGATTCTCTCGAAAAAACACGTCGCGAAACCCGCCGAGGTGATTGTGGCTCGCGCTGCGAGTACATAGCGTTCACAACAAGTCGTCGGGCAACGGCCCGACCACGTCGTACTTTGCGAAAGGGAAGCCGTGAACAAGTCTCAGCTCATCGACGCGCTGGCCGCGCGTTACGAGGGGAACCGCAAGCAGGCGCAGCACGCGCTGGACTCCGTACTCGACACGATCACCCGTGAGGTGGCCAAGGGCGAGAAGGTCGCGATCACGGGCTTCGGGTCGTTCGAGAAGCGCGTCCGTGAGGCCCGCTGGGTCCGCAACCCACAGACCGGTGCCCGCATCAAGGCCAAGAAGACGGCGGTGCCGAAGTTCACTGCCGGCGCAGACCTCAAGAACGTCGTGTCCGGTGCCAAGAAGCTGCCCAAGCTGACGCTGGCGGCCGGCAGCGCCGCGGCCAAGAAGACGACGGCAGCGGCGAAGAAGGCGGCCCCCGCCAAGAAGGCAGCGCCGGCCAAGAAGGCAGCGCCGGCTGCGAAGAAGGCGGCTCCGGCGAAGAAGACCACCGCCAAGAAGGCACCGGCCAAGAAGGCGCCCGCGAAGAAGGCGCCCGCCAAGAAGGCTCCTGCGGCCGCGAAGAAGGCACCGGCCAAGAAGACCGTGGCGAAGAAGGCTCCGGCCAAGAAGGCTCCGGCCAAGAAGGCGCCCGCGAAGAAGACCACGGCCAAGAAGGCTCCGGCGAAGAAGACCGCCAAGAAGTCCTGAGTCGTCACGAAGGGGCCGTCCGCAGTGGACGGCCCCTTCGTCATGTCCGGGTCAGGTGAGCAGGGCGAGCCGGGTGTGTGCGCCTACACCGAGGTCGACCGCCGCGGCGAGCGCCGCACGGTCGTCGACGTCCATGCGCAGGGAGGCGACCGGACGGGTGACCTCGCGCGCCCCCGCGTCCAGGTGAGCCTGGCGCGAGCGCTGTCCGAAGCGGGGCACGAACGCGTCGTACGCCGCGGTGTAGAGGGTCGTGCCGACACCGTCGTGGTCGGCCACGAAGGACGCGGTCGACCCGGCCGACGTCACGTCGTCGAGCGCGTCGTCGAGATCGGCGGACAGCAGTGCCGGCAGGTCGGCGCACACCGCAAGGGGTACGGCGTCGGGCCAGCGCCGCTCGGCCTCCGCAGCCGCTTGACGCAGCGACTCGTTGAGGTCGCCGGTCACGCCGTCGGGAATGGTCTCGCACCCGACGGTGCGCAGGTCGTCGGCGAAGCGGGCGTCGTCGGTCACGGCGAGCACGGCCACCACCCCGGTCGCCGCGAGGCACGCGCGTGCCGTGTCGAGAGCGAACGCCGCGGCCAGCGCACGTCGGCGTGCCGGGTCGACGTCGAGGCGTGACTTCCCGCGCGCCGGTGGCTTCACGGGCAGCAGGACGACGTAGGTGGATCCGCTCATCGCGTCGATCCTGTCAGGACCGCGCCTGCGGTGCGCGACCGAGTAGCGTGACCTCCGCACACCGGCGCGTGCGCCGACCGACCCGGTGTCGACCGAGTGCAGAGCGAGGGAGGATGCAGGTGACGGTGCGACCCGTGCGACGGTTGCAGGAGAAGCGTGGGTGGGCCTTCAACGTCGCGGTGCCGATCCTCAAGCCGACGCTGCTGGCGACCACGCGCCGTACCTGGATCGACGGTGAGAAGATCCCGGCGACCGGTGGCTGCATCCTGGTGTTCAACCATGTGTCCCACGTCGACCCGCTCACCGCCGCCCACATCGTCTACGACCACGGCCGCAAGCCGCGCTACCTCGCCAAGTCGGGACTCTTCAAGAACCCTGCACTCGGCTACTTCCTGCGCTCGGCCGGACAGATCCCGGTCGAGCGCCTCACCAAGAACGCGAAGGGCGCTTTCGACGCGGCTGTCGCGGCTGTCGAGTCGGGGGAGTGCGTCGTGGTCTACCCCGAGGGCACGCTGACCCGCGATCCCGACCTGTGGCCGATGGTGGGGAAGTCGGGCGCGGCCCGGATCGCCCTCGAGACGGGCTGCCCGGTGATCCCGATCGGGCAGTGGGGTGCCCACGAGCTCCTCTACCCCTACGCCAAGAGACCGCACCTGGTGCCCCGCGCCACGATCACGATGAAGGTCGGTGACCCGGTGCCGCTCGACGACCTGCGGGCGATGCCCCACACGCAGGACGTGATCAACCAGGCCACCGCCAGGATCATGGACGCCCTGACGCACCTCGTCGAGGACCTCCGCGGCGAGAAGGCGCCGGCCGAGCGCTTCGACCCGCGCAAGAAGGGCCTCAGCCAGACCGGTGACTTCCGCAAGCCGACCCGGAAGAAGAAGCCATGACCCGCGTCTGCGTGCTCGGTGCGGGCTCCTGGGGTACGGCGTTCTCGCTCGTGCTCGCGGACGCCGGCAACGACGTCACGCTGTGGGCACGCCGTGAGGAGGTGTGCGAGACGATCAACCTGCGCCGGGAGAACACCGACTACCTGCCCGGCGTGGAGCTGCCGGCGAAGGTCACGGCCACCCACGACACCGAGCAGGCCCTGGCCGATGCCGAGGTCGTCGTCTTCGCGGTGCCGTCGCAGACCTTCCGGGCGAACCTCGAGGAGTGGGCGCCTCACGTGCCTGCGTCGGCGGTGATGGTCTCGCTGATGAAGGGCGTCGAGCTCGGCACGCTGAGGCGGATGAGCGAGGTGATCGCCGAGGTGACCGACGCCGGTCCCGAGCGCATCGCCGTGATCAGCGGGCCCAACCTGTCCCACGAGATCTCGCAGCGCGAGCCCGCCGCCTCGGTGGTGGCCTGCGCCGACGAGTCCGTCGCACAGGGCCTCCAGCGCCTGGTGCACTCACCGGCCTTCCGGCCCTACACCAGCGTCGACGTCGTCGGCTGCGAGCTGGGCGGCGCCTACAAGAACGTCGTCGCGCTGTCGGTGGGGATGGCGGTCGGCCTCGGCTTCGGTGACAACACCACGGCCTCCGTGATCACCCGCGGCCTCGCCGAGACGGCGCGGCTCGCGATGGCGATGGGCGCCGACCCGCTGACGCTGATGGGTCTGGCCGGGCTCGGCGACCTGGTGGCCACGTGCTCGTCGCCGCTCTCACGGAACCGCACGTTCGGTGAGAAGCTCGGGCTCGGCATGACCACCGAGGAGATCGTCGCCTCGACGCGTCAGGTGGCCGAGGGCGCGAAGTCGTGCTCCTCGCTGCTGGCCCTGGCGGCGAAGGTGGGCGTCGACGCACCGATCGCCGAGCACGTCGAGGCCGTCGTCGACGGGCGGATGACCGCTCCGGAGATGATGGAGGCCTTCATCGCCCGTGACACCAAGGCCGAGCGTGACTGACCGGCAGGCCGCGAGGAACGAGCGGGCTGCCTAGGTCAGGAAGGTCGAGCAAGGCCCGCGGCTGAGCCTGCGAAGCCGCGACGGGCGGGTCGAGACCCGGTGACGGTGCCCGGGACCCGGACCACCAGGGTCTCGACAGGCTCGACCAACGAAAGGCTCGACCAACGGAGGGCTCGACCAACGGGCGGGAAGGTCTCGACAAGCTCGACCAACGGAGGGCTCGACCAACGGAGGGCTCGACCGGCGACGGGTCTCGACCGGCGGGTGGATCAACCGCTCGCGGCGAGGGCGCCCTCCAGGTCGGCCCAGAGGTCCTCGACGTCCTCGATCCCGACGCTGAGCCGGATCAGGCCGTCGGGGATCGTGGCCGCCTCGGCCTTCCACCGGCGCCGGCGCTCGAGGGTCGACTCGACCCCGCCGAGCGAGGTCGCGTGGACCCATAGCGAGGTCGACCGCGTGACCAGGTCGGCCGCGTCGGCGCCGGCGGCGAGCACGACGCAGACGATGCCGCCGAAGCCGGGGTAGCGGACCTCGGCCACGGCCGGGTGGTCGACGAGGCGGCGGGCGAGCTCGGTCGCGTTGGCCTCGGCCCGGTCCACCCGGAGGTGCAGGGTCCGCAGGCCGCGCAGCGCGAGCCACGACTCCAGCGTGCCGGGGATGGCGCCGACCAGGTCGCGCCTGCTCTTGAGGGCGTCGTACAGCTGGTCGTCGGTGGTGACGAGTGCGCCGAGGACGACGTCGGCGTGCCCGGAGAGGTACTTCGTGGCCGAGTGGACGACGATGTCGGCGCCCATCGTCAGGGGGAGCTGGCGAAGCGGCGTGGCGAACGTGTTGTCGACGACGACGTAGGCGCCGGCGTCGTGGGCGGCCGCTGCGATGGTCTCGATCTCGGCGGTCTCGAGGGCCGGGTTGGTGGGTGACTCGAGCCAGACCAGCGCGGCGTCGTCGCAGGCCTTCACCACGGCGTCGGTGTCGGTGACGTCGACCAGTCGCGCGGTGAGCCGGCCCCGGGCCTCGAGGTCGGCCAGCTGCATCACGGTGCCGTTGTAGGCGTGCTGGGGGGCGACCACGGTCGCGCCCTGCCCCACCAGGTCGAGCACGGTGGACACGGTCGCGAGGCCGGAGGCGAAGGCGAGGCAGCGCCCGCCCTCCAACGCACCGAGGGCCTCCTCGAAGGCCGACCAGGTCGGGTTGCCGTAGCGGCCGTACTCCAGGTCACCGGTGGCGACGTACGTCGAGGCCATCGTGATCGGCGCGTTGAGCGGAGCGTCGGGACGGTGCTCGGGACGGCCGGCCGTGACGGCGGTGGTGGCCGGGGACCACGTGCGGTCGCTCATGGTTCCGAGCCTACGGGCCGGTAGGGTCGGCGCGATGACCGAGCCCCGCAGCCAGCACCGCAAGCCCCGCGTCGCGATCGTCTTCGGCGGCCGGTCCAGCGAACATGCCATCAGCTGCGTCACGGCCGGCAGCGTGCTCGACGCCATCGATCGCGACGTCTACGAGGTCGTGCCCGTCGGGATCGCGACGGACGGTCGCTGGGTCCTCGAGTCCGGCGACACCGAGCGCCTGCGCATCACCGGTCCCGACGAGCTCCCCAGCGTCGACGGCGGACGCGCGTCGATCGCGCTGCTGCGCGAGTCGGCGAGCGCCGACCTCGTCGTCCACGAGCCGTCCCAGCCTCCCCAGACCCTCGGTGAGGTCGACGTCGTCTTCCCGTTGCTGCACGGACCGTGGGGCGAGGACGGCACGATCCAGGGCATGTTCGAGATGGCGGGCGTCCGCTACGTCGGCGCGGGGGTGCTGGCGAGCGCCGTCGGCATGGACAAGGCCTACGCCAAGGTGGTGCTCGAGGCCGCGGGGCTGCCGGTGATGCCGTCGGTCACGGTGACCGCGCGCGAGTGGTACCGCGACCCCGACGGCGTACGTCACCGGGTCGCCGACCTCGGCTTCCCGCTCTTCGTGAAGCCGGCCCGGGCCGGGTCCAGCATGGGGATCAGCAAGGTCCACGACGCCACCGAGCTCGACGCCGCGATCGAGGAGGCTCACCGGCACGACCCGAAGGCGCTGGTGGAGCAGGCCGCGGTCGGCGCCCGCGAGGTGGAGTGCGGGGTGCTCGAGGCGCTGGACGGTACGCCGGAGACCAGCGTCCCGGCCGAGATCCGGGTCGGCGGCGAGCACGAGTTCTACGACTTCGCCGCCAAGTACCTCCCCGAGGAGCACACCGAGCTCGAGGTGCCGGCCGACCTCCCCGACGACGTCGCCACCGAGCTGCGGGAGATGGCGGCCCGCGCGTTCGAGGCCATCGGCTGCGAGGGCCTGGCCCGCGTGGACTTCTTCGTGATGCCGAACGGCGCGGTGGTGATCAACGAGATCAACACCATGCCCGGCTTCACCCCGACCTCGATGTTCCCTCGGATGTGGGCCGCCAGCGGGCTCGACTACCCGGCGCTGGTGGACCGCCTGCTCCGCCTGGCCCTCCAGCGCGGCACCGGGCTGCGCTGAGCGGGCCGTCGGGATCGCTTGCCGCGTCGGCGCTCAGTGGCAGGGGCGCACGAGCTTCGTGTACTGCTTGACCATCGGCGCGAGCTCGACCATGGCGGCCGCCAGCCCGCTCGGGCGGTACGACGCGGGGACGGACACCTGCAGCACCGGACGGTAGCCGGCGGTCGACATCACCACGTCGGCCGACTGGTCCGACACCTGGCTCTCCGGCACGAACCACCCGACCCCGTCCGCGAGCGTGCACGACGACGTCCGCGTGAACTCCGGCGGCACGCCGACGCCGCACTGGGCCACGATCGCCGGGTCCCCCCAGGCGCCGCCGAGAGCCGCGGCCGGCTGGGTCTTGCGTCGGTCCTGGCCGGCCACCTGGTCGGGCAGCGCGTCCACCAGGCGCTGACACACCGCCTGGTCGGCCGCGGTCAGGCGCAGGGTCGGGATGCTGACCGGCTCCTTGCCGCAGGCGGTGAGGACCAGGCCCAGGGCGAGGAGGGCGCAGGACGCACGCGCGCCCCGGGCCGCGGACGGCCAGGGGCGCGGGCGCCGGTGGGTTCCGGCCAAGTCAGATGTGGACGACGGGGCAGGTCAGGGTGCGGGTGATGCCGTCGAGGTTCTGCACCTTGGAGACCACCAGCTTGCCGAGCTCGTCGACGTTGCGGGCCTCGGCGCGCACGATCACGTCGTAGGGACCGGTGACGTCCTCGGCGAGGGTCACGCCCTTGACCTGGGCGATCGCGCGGGCCACGTCGGCGGCCTTGCCCACGTCGGTCTGGATGAGGATGTACGCCTGGACGACCATGTGTGTCTCCTCCGGGGTCGGATCACGATGCCGCGCTCAACCTACCGCGCACCCTCCGGGCTCGACAGGTCGGCCGTCGCGGGAACGACGGGCCAGGGCACGGATCTGGTGGGATGGCCCCATGTCCTTCGCAGCAGACGCCACCGTGTCCGAGGCCGGCGAGTTCCCGCTGATCGACCGCCTGCGCGACCTCTTCCCGCAAGGGGAGCAGGTGCTCGTGGGTCCCGGCGACGACGCGGCGGTGCTGCGGATCCGCAACGGGCACGTGGTGGTGTCCACCGACGTGCTCGTCGAGGGGCGGCACTTCCGCCGCGACTGGGCGTCGGCCGCCGACATCGGACACCGGGCCGCGGCTGCGAACCTCTCCGACGTCAACGCCATGGGCGGCCGCGCCCACTCGCTCACGATCGGGCTCGCCGCCCCCCGGGACCTGCCCGCCCAGTGGGCGCTCGACTTCGCGCAGGGTTTCGCCGACGAGTGCGCCCTCGTGGGCGCGAGCGTCGTCGGCGGCGACCTCACGTCGGCCGACGAGGTGGTGGTGGCGGTCACGGTGCTCGGCTCGTGCCTGCAGTCGCCGGTGCTCCGCTCGGGGGCCGAGCCGGGCGACGTGCTCGGGCTGACCGGGCGGCAGGGGTGGGCGGCGGGCGGACTGGCCGTGCTCGGCCGGGGGTTCCGGTCGCCGCGCGTGCTCGTGGAGGCCTATCGCCGTCCCGAGCCGCCGTACGACGCGGGCGCGGCCGCCGCCGCTGCGGGTGCCACCTCGATGATCGACGTCTCCGACGGACTGCTCGCCGAGGCCCGCCACCTGTCCGAGGCCTCCGGTGTGGCGATCGACGTCCGCCGCGACGCCTTCGAGGTCGCCGAGCCGCTGCAGGCGGTCGGTGCGGCGCTCGGCGCCGACCCCATCCAGTTCATCCTCGGCGGAGGAGACGACCATGCACTCCTGGCGACCTTCCCGGGAACCGTCCCCGAGGGGTGGCAGGTGATCGGCTCGGTCTCCGCGGGCGACGGCGTCACCGTCGACGGCGCGCCGTACGACGGCCCTACGGGCTGGACCCACTTCTGAGTCTGTCGCGGCGGTGAGGCGCTGACACCCACGCAGCACGAAGCCCCGGACACCAGCGGCGTCCGGGGCTCTGGTGATGACCAGGGTCAGTGGGTCAGCGCGTGACCTTGCCGGCCTTCAGGCAGCCGGTGCACACGTTGAGACGCGTCCGGGTGCCGTTGACCGTCGCGCGGACCCGCTGGATGTTGGGGTCGAAGCGGCGCTTGGTGATCTTGTTCGACCACGGCCGGTTGTTGCCGAAGCCCGGCTTCTTGGCGCAGATGTCGCAGACGGCAGCCACGGGAGTACTCCTGGAGTCGAGGGTGGAACGGGCCCGCTGGTGTGGGTGTCGAAGCGGGCAACCGGGAAAGAATATCCGACACAGCCGCTCGGGCACGAATCGAGCGGAGGCGGGCACCACTACCCTGGCAGCCCGGCGGTCGGGACCGGGCGCCGAGACCCCACGACAGCGCGAGGCAGCCCATGGAAGCACCGACCGGCGGAGGCATCGAGCTCGCCGTCGTGCAGCGCTTCGTCGACGTCGCGGTCGACGCCCTCGCCGACGCCCGCGAGGAGATCGACGCCCTCAACGTCTACCCCGTGCCCGACGGCGACACGGGCACGAACATGTATCTCACGATGAGCGCCGCCCGCGACGCCATCCACGGGGCCGCAGCGCAGCAGCTCGACCTCGGAGCCTCGCTGGCCGCGTTCCGGCGTGGGGCGCTGCTCGGCGCTCGCGGCAACAGCGGCGTCATCCTCAGCCAGATGCTCGGCGCGATCGCCCTCCGGATCGCCCGCGCCACCCCGGACGAGCGCAACGCCCCCGTGATGGCCGAGGCGATGGCCGAGGCCACCGACGCGAGCTACGCCGCCGTCGGTACGCCCGTCGAGGGCACCATCCTCACGGTCGCCCGTGCCGCCTCCGACGCCGCCGTACGACGTGCCGCCGAGCCGCGCGCGCGAGCTCGCGACGTCTTCACGGCGGCCGCGGAGGCTGCCCGGGAGGCGCTGCTCCACACCCCCGAGCAGCTCCGGCAGCTCCGCGAGGCCGGCGTGGTCGACGCCGGAGGTCGAGGCCTGTGCGTGGTCCTCGACGCGGCCGAGTCCGTGCTGACCGGCCGGCGTCGCCCCGTCCAGCGTCATCCGCTCGGGGCCCCCACCATCCCCGTGACCATGCAGGTCGACGACCTGACCGAGGGCGGTCCGTCCTACGAGGTGATGTATCTCCTCGACTCCGACGACACGGCCGCGGTCCAGCGCCTCAAGACCGCCCTGGCGCCGCTCGGCGACTCGCTGGTGGTCGTCGGTGGCGAGGGGCTGTGGAACGTCCACGTCCACGTCGACGACGTCGGGGCGGCGATCGAGGCGGGCATCGCCGCGGGCCGGCCCCACCGGATCCGCGTCACCCACTTCGCCGAGCAGGTCGAGGCGGCTGCCCAGCGTGCCGAGGAGAGGGTGGGCCGCCGGATCGTGGCGGTGGCCGCCGGCCCGGGCCTCGCCCGGCTCTTCGGCGACGCGGGTGCCATCGTGATCGAGGGCGCTCCCGGTCGGCGACCCTCCACCGGGATGCTCCTGGAGGCGGTCGTCGGCTCCGGCGCCGCCGAGATCGTGATCCTGCCCAACGACCATGACTCCGTCCGCGCCGCCCAGATCGCCGCGCGGACGGCGGAGGAGGACCACGCCGTCCGCGTCGCGGTGATCCCGACCGAGGCACAGGTCCAGGGCCTGGCCGCGCTGGCCGTCCACGAGCCCGCCCGCACCTTCGACGCCGACGTGCTCGAGATGACCGCGACCGCGCGCCACACCCGCCACGGCGCGGTCACCATCGCGGCCAGGCAGGCCATGACGATGGCCGGTCCGTGCGAGCCCGGCGACGTGCTGGGGGTCGTGGCCGGTGACTTCGCCGTCGTCGGCACCGACCTGGCAGAGGTCGCCGTGGAGGTCCTCGAACGCCTGCTGGGCGGCGGTGGCGAGCTCGTGACGCTGGTCGGCGGGGCCGACAGCAACGGCCTGGCCCAGCGCTGTGAGGACTACGTCGCCGACCGCCACGCCCATGTCGACGTCGTGGTGTACGACGGGGGGCAGGACCGCTACCCGCTGCTGATGTCGGTGGAGTGAGGACCCCCGCATGATCTCGCTCGACTCGCCCGTCGCGTCGGTGCTCGGTGCCCAGACCAAGCAGGGCAAGGCCGCGAAGATCACCGACGGTCTCGGCCTGCGCACCGTGGGCGACCTGCTCCACCACTTCCCCCGCCGCTACGTCCCCACCGGCGAGCTGACCAAGGTCGCGGAGCTCCACGAGGGCGAGATGCTCACCGTGGTCGGCGAGATCACGGAGAGCGAGGTGCACTCCTACCAGGACCGCCGTACCCGTCGGCCGGCCTACCGCCTCGACACCACGCTCTCGACCGACGGGCCGTCCCTGCGGATGTCCTTCTTCGCCAAGGCCAAGCACGTCAGCGACTGGCACGCCCGGCGGCTGCCCGTCGGCCGCCGCGGCGTCTTCCTCGGCCAGGTCAGCAGCTTCCGCGGCCGGTGGCAGCTCACCAACCCGACGATGGCCCTGTTCGGCGTCGACGACTCCGACGAGACGTTCGGGGCCGCGGTCGCGTCGATCAAGGCGCTCTTCCCGCTCTACCCGCAGACCAAGGGCGTCGACTCGTGGGACCTCCAGCGCGCCATCGCCTTCGCGCTCACGGTCGTCGACGACGTCCCCGACCCGCTGCCCGCCGGTCTGCGGGCCGAGCACGACCTGCCCGAGCTGATGACCGCCTTCCGCCACATCCATGCCCCCGACTCGTGGGCGCAGGTCACCGCCGCCCAACGCCGCTTCCGGTTCGACGAGGCGCTGGTGACCCAGCTCGTGCTGGCACGACGGCGGGCGGAGCTGGCGCAGCTCGGCGGGCAGGCGCGAGCCGGGGGTGGCGGCCTGCTCGCCGCCTTCGACGAGCGGCTCCCGTTCACGCTCACCCGCGGCCAGGAGGAGGTGTCGGCCGAGATCGAGTCCGACCTGGCCCGTCCCCACCCGATGAACCGTCTGCTGCAGGGCGAGGTCGGCTCCGGCAAGACCCTCGTCGCGCTCCGGGCGATGCTCCGCGTCGTCGACTCGGGCGGTCAGGCCGCACTCCTGGCGCCGACCGAGGTGCTCGCCCAGCAGCACCTCCGGTCGATCACCGCCATGCTCGGCGACCTCGCCGCAGGCGGCATGCTCGGGGGCCATCCCGAGGCCACGACCGTCGCCCTGCTCACCGGCTCGATGCCGAAGGCCGCGCGGGCCGAGGCCATGCTGCGAGCGGCGAGCGGCGAGGCGGGGCTCGTGATCGGCACCCATGCGCTGCTTCAGGAGCACGTGCAGTTCGCAGACCTCGGCCTCGTCGTCGTCGACGAGCAGCACCGCTTCGGCGTCGAGCAGCGCGCGGCGCTCACCGACAAGGCCGGCACCCCGCCCCACGTGCTCGTGATGACGGCGACCCCGATCCCGCGCACCGTGGCGATGACGGTGTTCGGTGACCTCGAGGTCTCCACGCTGACCGAGCTCCCCGCCGGCCGCGCGGCCGTGCAGACGAGCGTCGTACCCCTGGCCGACCAGCCTCACTGGGTCGACCGGGTGTGGGCCCGCGTCCGCGAGGAGGTCGAGAAGGGACACCAGGTCTACGTCGTGTGCCCGCGGATCGCGGGCGACGAGCTCGAGCAGGGCGAGATCGACACACCCGTCGACGAGGAGGGCGCGACGCCGGCCGCCGCGGTGCGCCTGAGCGCGGCCGAGGAGGTGGTCGAGGAGCTGCGGGCCGGGCCGCTCGCCGGGCTCCGGCTCGACCTGCTCCACGGGCGCCTGGCTCCCGACGACAAGGACCGCGCGATGCGGGCGTTCGCCGCGGGCCAGACCGACGTCCTGGTGTCGACGACGGTGATCGAGGTCGGGGTCGACGTCGCCAACGCCACCACCATGGTGCTGCTCGACGCCGACCGGTTCGGGATCTCCCAGCTCCACCAGCTGCGCGGCCGGGTCGGCCGGGGCGGGCTGCCCGGGCTGTGCCTGCTCGTGACCCGCGCGCCGGCCGACACCCCCGCACGCGAGCGTCTCGACGCCGTCGCGGCCACCACCGACGGCTTCGAGCTCAGCCGGGTCGACCTCGACCAGCGTCGCGAGGGCGACGTGCTGGGTCGCTCCCAGTCCGGCTTCCGGAGCTCCTTGCAGAACCTCCGGGTGCTGCGCGACGAGAAGACGATCGTCGAGGCGCGCGGGGCCGCGATCGCGCTGCTCGACGACGATCCCGGGCTCGACCAGGCTCCCGAGCTACGCCTGCGGGTGACAGAACTGCAGGAGTCACGGCAGTCTGAGTTCATGGAGAAGTCATGACGGCCTGCTCCTCACGTCTCGGGGTCACGACGAGACCATGACGCGGATCATCGGGGGGTCAGCGGGCGGGCGGCGGATCTCGACGCCGCGCGGGGCGCACACGCGCCCCACCAGCGACCGCGTCCGCGAGGCCCTCTTCTCCGCGATCGAGTCGTGGTGCGGCTCGCTGTCGGGGCTGCGGTTCCTCGACCTCTACGCCGGTTCCGGTGCCGTCGGCCTCGAGGCGTGGTCGCGCGGAGCCGGGGTGGTCACGCTCGTGGAGCAGGACCGCCGTACGGCCTCGCTGATCTCCACCAACGCCCGCGGCCTCGGCTTCACCCGGGCCCAGGTGCTGGCGTCGCCGGTCGCCACGGCCCTCACCCGCACGCCCTCGGCGCCCTACGACGTGGTGTTCCTCGACCCGCCCTACGCCCACCCGAGCTCGTCGGTGGTCGCCGACCTCGCCGCGCTGCGCGACCAGGGCTGGCTCGTGCCGGGCGCCATGGTCATCATCGAGCGCGGGTCGCGGGCGGCCGAGCCGCCGTGGCCCGAGGGCTACGACGGCAGCCGGCAGAAGAAGTACGGCGAGACCATGCTCTGGTACGTTCACGCCGCCCACCTGTAACCGGCCCAGCCCGTCCCCGACGGACCCCGAGGAGGCCCCGTGCGCCGCGCCGTCTGCCCCGGGTCGTTCGACCCGGTCACCAACGGGCACCTCGACATCGTCGAGCGAGCCGCGTCGCTGTTCGACGAGGTCGTCGTCGCGGTCGGGGTCAACCAGTCCAAGCATCGGCTGTTCACCGCCGACGAGCGCCTGGCCATGCTCCGCCGGGCCGTCGGCGGCCTGCCCAACGTGTCGGTCGAGGGCTTCACCGGGCTGCTCACGACGTTCTGCGCCGAGCGCGACATCCACGCCATCGTCAAGGGCCTGCGCGCCGTCAGCGACTTCGACTACGAGCTCCAGATGGCCCAGATGAACGCCTCCCTGACCGACGTGGAGACCGTGTTCGTCCCGACCAGCCCGGAGTGGTCGTTCCTGGCCTCGTCCCTGGTCAAGGAGGTCGCCTCCTACGGCGGCGACGTCTCGGGCCTGGTCCCCGACTTCGTCCACGACGCGCTCGTCGCGCGGGTGCGGGAGTCCCACACCCAGGCGTGACCCCCACCCTGCGTTTTGCCGCTGCGACACGCGCGTGGATACGATGTGCGCTGATCTGTTGTGCCCGAAACCGGAAGTGGACCCCTGAGCAAACTGGACCCGAGAGCGCCGCTCGTGCTCGATACACGCGAGCTCGGTCGCCGCCCGGGGTCCCAGCGCGAAGTGGTGCGGACGGTTCCGGCTCCAGCGGATCTGGGCATCGAGGTTCTCCGTGTCCCCGAAGGTGCACCGGTCGAGGTCGACCTGCGCATCGAGGCGGTCATGGAGGGCGTCCTGGTCACGGGCACGGCGAGAGCCGGGCTCGAGGGTGAGTGCGCGCGGTGCCTGGAGCCGATCTCCGACGAGATCGAGGTGAGGTTCCAGGAGCTGTTCGTGTACGACGACCGCGAGGTCGACCCTGACGAGGAGCTCGAGGTCAGCAGGCTGCGGGACGACCTGGTCGACCTGGAGCCGTTGCTGCGGGATGCGGTCGTGCTTGCGCTGCCGTTCCAGCCGTTGTGCGAGGACGACTGTCCCGGGTTGTGCGTCGAGTGCGGTGCGCGGCTCGCGGACGACCCGGGCCATACGCACGGCGAGCCGGTCGACCCGCGGTGGGCGGCACTGGCCACGTTGACCGAGCCCGAGCAGGACGACTAGTCCGGAAAACCCCGGTCCCCTGGACCGATCGACGAGGAGAGAACAGTGGCAGTCCCGAAGCGGAAGATGTCGCGCAGCAACACACGCCACCGGCGTTCCCAGTGGAAGGCCGTGGCGCCGACCCTGGTGACCTGCGCCAACCCCGCGTGCGGTGCCAAGCACCTGCCGCACCGCGCCTGCGGCACCTGCGGCCAGTACGGCGCGCGTGGCGCCCGTCGCCAGGTCCTCTGACACCCGGTCCGCTGAACTACGGCCCGCTCCGTAGCGCGCTCGGCGATCCCACGCTCGACGCCGAGCTGCTCGAGCGCGCCCTGACTCACCGCTCCTACGCCTACGAGCACGGTGGGCTGCCGACCAACGAGCGCCTCGAGTTCCTCGGCGACTCGGTGCTCGGTGTCGTGGTCACCGAGACCCTCTACCGCACCCACCCCGACCTCTCCGAGGGCCACCTGGCCAAGCTCCGTGCGGCGGTCGTCAACGCCCGCGCCCTGGCCGGCGTGGGCCGTGCGATCGGGCTCGGCGACTACGTCAAGCTCGGCCGCGGCGAGGACACCACCGGCGGCCGCGAGAAGGCCTCGATCCTCTCCGACACGGTCGAGGCCGTGATCGGGGCGGTCCACCTGTCCGGCGGCCTCGAGAGCTCCGCGCAGGTCGTCCACCTGCTGTTCGACCCCCTGATCGTGGCGGCCTCGGCGATGGGGGCCGGCCTCGACTGGAAGACGTCGCTCCAGGAGCTCTCCGCCGAGCACGGCCTCGGCGTGCCCGAGTACCTCATCCAGGACGAGGGCCCCGACCACCTGAAGACCTTCACCGCGCAGGTGCGCGTCGGAGACAACCGCTACGGCAACGGCGTCGGCCGCTCCAAGAAGGAGGCCGAGCAGGCCGCCGCGGAGACGGCGTACGGCGAGCTCGCGGTGAGCCTCGGCGTCGAGGCCGACCTGCCGCTGTCCGACTGACCGGTGCCGGAGCTGCCCGAGGTCGAGACCGTCCGCGACGGGCTCGAGCGCCACGTCGTGGGCCGCACCGTCGAGTCGGTCACGGTCCTCCACCCACGTCCCGTACGCCGCGACCTGCGCGGCCCGGCCGGCTTCGCCGCGGCCCTCACCGGCCGTCGGATCGTGGCCGCCCGGCGTCGCGGCAAGTACCTGTGGCTCCCGCTCGACAGCGGCGACGCGCTGCTGGGACACCTCGGCATGAGCGGACAGCTGGTCGTGCAGCCGCCCGGCGCCCCGGACGAACGCCACCTGCGCGTGCGCGTCGTCCTGTCCCCGGGAGCCGGTGAGCCCATGCCGGTCGAGCTGCGGTTCGTCGACCAACGGATGTTCGGCGGCCTCTCCGTGTCCGACGGGGGAGCCGACCTGCCGCCCGAGATCGCCCACATCGCCCGCGACCCCTTCGACCCCGAGTTCGACGACGCCCTGTTCGTCGGGCGGGTGCGCCGCCGTACGGCCGGCATCAAGCGCCTGCTGCTCGACCAGACGCTGATCTCGGGCGTCGGCAACATCTACGCCGACGAGGCCCTGTGGCGGGCCAGGATCCACGGCGACCGGCCCGGTGACCGCCTGCGTCCGGTCGAGATACGTCGCGTGCTCGCCGAGGCGCGCGCCGTCATGGGCGCGGCCCTGGCGCAGGGCGGCACGAGCTTCGACGCTCTCTACGTCAACGTCAACGGGGAGTCGGGCTACTTCGACCGGTCGCTGCACGCCTACGGGCGCGAGGGCCTGCCGTGCGACCGCTGCGGCACGCCGATCCGACGGGTCGAGTTCATGAACCGCTCGTCGTTCTTCTGTCCGCGGTGCCAGCCGGTCCCGCGCGCACGACGGGTGCCTCCCCGAGATTGACCCGGGCCCACCGAGGTGTCACTCTTGAAGGCGGCCCCCTCGAAACCTGGCGGGTTCCCCCACGTCGGAAGGCTCCTATCCATGGCCAAGGCTCTGATCGGCCATCTGCAGCAAGATCGCGGCCTCCCTGCCCGGCTGGCCGCCGACAACGCCCACTTGCGAGTCAGGGTCGCTGAGCTGGAAGCGTTGGTCACCCGGTTGATGGAAGAGAACGACCGGTTGGCCGTCGCCCAGGCGGCACGGGTGCTCGACCTCGAGCCCGAGCAGCTCGAGATGCAGCCGGCCTGACCCCCACGGGTCCCGCCCCACCCGCGCTCAGCGTCACCTGACCCCGTCAGCACGTCAGGCGCGCCTCGACACCGCCTGACCGCCCGGTGAGTCCGGGCGGTCCCTTCGTCGTGCCCGGTCCTGCCCGCTAGCGTGGCCCCGTGAGCAACCGATGGGGGATGGCCCGACCCGGACGCGGGTCCGACGACGGGTGGTTCCGGCTCGGGAGCGTCGACGTCACCACCACGGTGCTGGTCGTCGTGGTGGCCATCGTGTCGTTCGTGGTCTGGGCCGTCGAGCCGCCGGGCAAGCCGATCCAGTCGGCCCTGCTGCTCAATCCCGACTCCTTCCTGCACGGCCAGGTGTGGCGGGTTTTCACCTGGCCCATCGCCTACCCCAACGGGATGGGCATCTTCGACATCATCGCGGTGGCGATCTTCTGGTACTTCGGGACCGAGATCGAGGGTCTGCTCGGCAAGAAGCGGATGGCCTGGTTCCTCGGCCTGGTGACCGTCGGGCTCGGCCTGCTGTGGGTCGCCGTCGCCGAGATCGGGTTCCGGTTCGGGCTCCTGTTCTCCCTCAACCAGCTCGAGCTGATGGTGCTGCTCGTGTTCATCGCCGAGTACCCCCGCCGCCGGTTCTTCTTCAACATCCCCGGCTGGGTGATCGGCGTGGTCATCGTCGGCATCTCCGTGCTCGGCTACATCGGCACGCGCGACTGGCTGCTGCTGGTGAACCTCCTCCTGGGCCTGGCGCTCACCGCGATCATCGCGCGCTCGCTCGGGCTGATGGCGGAGCTGACCTGGGTACCCAACCTCGCCATCCGTCGGAAGCCGAAGAAGCCGAAGCGGAGCCGTCGTGGCGGGGGAGAGGGCACCGTGGTGACCGGCCCCTGGCAGCCGACGCCGACGCCTCCCGTCTCGCGCGACCAGGCCGAGCTCGACGCCCTGCTCGACAAGATCCACGAGAGCGGCATGGACTCCCTGACCGACCAGGAGCGCGAGCAGCTGCTCGTCCTGCGCGACCGGTTACGTCGCCGCTGAGCCCGGGTCGGCGGGGCGCGCCGCCCGACACCCGCCCGGCTGCCTGGGATCGGGGGTGGCGCTGGGTAGGGTGAGCGTCGCTGCACTTCCCCGCCGGCACCCGCTGCGCCTGCAGTCCGACCGTTGTCGCGCCGTGCCCGTGGAACGCCATTGGAAGAGGAGCTCCGTTGTACCTGAAGAGCCTGACCCTCAAGGGGTTCAAGTCCTTCGCCTCGTCGACCACGCTGCAGCTCGAGCCCGGCATCACCTGCATCGTCGGTCCCAACGGCTCGGGCAAGTCCAACGTCGTCGACGCCCTCGCCTGGGTGATGGGCGAGCAGGGCGCCAAGAGCCTGCGCGGCGGCAAGATGGAAGACGTCATCTTCGCCGGCACCGCCGGCCGGCCTCCGCTGGGCCGCGCCGAGGTCCTGCTCACCATCGACAACAGCGACGGTGCGCTCCCGATCGAGTACGCCGAGGTGACGATCAGCCGCACCATGTTCCGCTCCGGCGGGTCGGAGTACGCCATCAACGGCACGCCGTGCCGTCTCCTCGACGTGCAGGAGCTGCTCAGCGACTCCGGCATCGGCCGTGAGATGCACGTGATCGTCGGTCAGGGCCAGCTCGACACCATCCTCCACGCCACCCCGGAGGACCGCCGGGGCTTCATCGAGGAGGCCGCCGGCGTCCTCAAGCACCGCAAGCGCAAGGAGAAGGCGCTCCGCAAGCTCGACTCCACCGACGGCAACCTGACCCGGCTCGGCGACCTGCTCAGCGAGATCCGTCGTCAGCTCAAGCCACTGGGCCGCCAGGCCGAGGTGGCGCGCAGAGCGGCGGTCGTCCAGGCCGACGTCCGCGACGCCCGGGCCCGCCTGATCGCCGACGACCTCGTCACCGCGCGCACCGCTCTCCAGCAGGAGCTCGCTGACGAGTCGATCCTGGTCGAGCGCCGGGCGGAGGTCGAGGCCGCGGTCGCCCGGGCCCAGGAGGCCGAGGCCCGGCTCGAGGCCTCGCTGCGCGACGACCTGCCGGCGCTGGCGGCGGCCCAGGAGACCTGGTTCGGGCTGTCGGGGATGCGCGAGCGCCTGCGCGGCACGGCGTCACTCGCCGCCGAGCGCGTGCGCAACGCCGCCGGGTCCGAGCAGGAGACGCTCGACCTGGGGCGCGACCCCGACGAGCTCGAGGCCGAGGCGACCAGGATCCGTGAGCAGGAGTCCGTGATCGGTGCCGAGGTCGAGAGCCACCGGACCGCCCTCGAGGCCGCGGTGACCACCCGTCGTACGTCCGAGGAGGAGGCTGCCGAGGAGGACCGCCGCGTCGCCGGGCTCCTCCGCGCCGCGGCTGACCGCCGTGAGGGCCTGGCGCGGCTCGCCGGCCAGGTCAACGCCGTCCAGTCACGCGCCGCCGCGGCCGACGAGGAGATCGGCCGGCTCGAAGCATCGCGCGCGGCCGCCGTCGCCCGCGCCGACCGGGCCCAGCACGACTTCACCGCCCTCGAGACGCGCATCGCCGGCCTCGATGCCGGCGAGGAGGGTCTCGACACCGAGCACGAGGCAGCCCTGGCCGTGCTCGACGACCTGACCGAGCGCCTGGCCAAGGCCCGCGAGGAGGCCGCCCAGGCCGACCGTGACCGCTCCGGACTGCAGGCCCGGACCGAGGCGCTGGCCCTCGGCCTCAACCGCAAGGACGGCGCGGGCGCGCTGCTCGCGGCGTCCGACTCCGTCTCCGGTCTGCTCGGCTCGGTGGCGGCGGTGCTGACCGTCGATGCCGGCTACGAGACCGCGATCGCCGCCGCGCTGGGCTCGGCCGCTGACGCCGTGGCCGTCACCGACGGTGACGCAGCCGTCTCGGCGATCGACCATCTCAAGACCGGTGACCTCGGCCGCGCCGGGCTGCTGCTCGGAGGTGGCGTGACCGACGACAGCGCGTGGCCCGGCCTCCCCGGCCACGCGTCCTACGCCGTCGACGTGGTGTCGTGCCCCGGCACCCTCCGCCCCGCCCTGGCCCGCCTGCTGTTCAAGACGGCGGTCGTCTCCGACCTCGGCGCCGCCCGCGCTCTCGTCGCCGACCTGCCCGACGTGACCGCGGTGACGCGCGAGGGCGACGTCTACGGCGCCCACTTCGCCGCCGGCGGCTCCGCGTCCCAGCCCAGCCTCCTCGAGATCCAGGCGGCCTACGACGACGCCTCCGCCCAGCTCGGCGAGGCGATCGCCGCCTCCGAGCGACTCGGCTTCGACATCTCACGGCTCGACGCCGAGCGCCTCGACGCCCAGCGCCGGGTCGACGTCGCGCTCGCCAAGCTCCACGAGTCCGACGCGACCCTCGCCGCCGTGGCCGAGGAGCTGGGTCACTACGGCACGACCGCGCGGTCGGCCCGCGCCGAGGCCGAGCGGATCGCGGTCGCGATCGCCACCGCCCAGGAGGCGCGCGACCAGGACCTGGCCGGGCTCGCCGACCTCGAGAGCCGACTGGCCGCGGCACACGACGCCACCGACGAGGAGCCCGACACCACCCGGCGCGAGCTGCTGGCCGACGCCGCCCGTGCCTCCCGGCAGGCCGAGATGGACGCCCGCCTCGCCCTCCGCACCAGCGAGGAGCGCGCCCGCGCCCTCCACGGCCGGGCCGACTCGTTGGTGCGCGCCGCCGAGGCGGAACGCGAGGCCCGTGCACGGGCGATCGAGCGGCGCGAGCGGCTGGTCCGCGAGGGCCGCGCAGCCCAGGCCGTCGGCCTCGCCGTGACCGGGGTCCTGGCCAGGCTCGAGGTGTCGATCCACCGCGCCGCCGAGCAGCGGGCGGCCGTCGAGGCCACCCGCGCGGAGCGCGAGCAGGAGCTGCTCGCGGTGCGCTCCTCGCTCCGCGAGCTGGCCCGCGAGCACGACGAGCTCGTGAACTCCGTGCACCGCGACGAGATGGCCCGTACCCAGCAGCGGATGCGCATCGAGCAGCTGTCGGAGCGGGCCATGGAGGAGCTCGGTCTCGACGAGGACGCCCTGGTCGCCGACTACGGCCCCGACCAGCTCGTGCCCTTCACCGGTGAGCTGGCCGACGACGAGCCGGCACCCGAGCCCGCCCCCTACGACCGCGACGAGCAGGCCAAGCGGCTCCGGGCCGCCGAGCGCGCGCTCGCCCTTCTCGGCAAGGTCAACCCGCTCGCGCTCGAGGAGTTCTCGGCCCTGGAGGAGCGCCACAAGTTCCTCACCGAGCAGCTCGAGGACCTCAAGGCCACCCGTAAGGACCTCCTCGACATCGTCCGTGAGGTCGACGCCCGGGTGCAGCAGGTCTTCACCGAGGCCTACGCCGACGTGTCCGCCGCCTTCGACCAGACCTTCTCTCGGCTGTTCCCCGGTGGCGAGGGCCGGCTCGTGCTCACCGACCCGTCCGACATGCTGACCACCGGCGTCGAGGTCGAGGCCCGGCCCCCGGGCAAGAAGGTGAAGCGGCTGTCGCTGCTCTCCGGTGGTGAGCGCTCGCTCGTGGCCGTGGCCTTCCTGGTGGCGCTCTTCAAGGCCCGCCCCTCGCCGTTCTACATCCTCGACGAGGTCGAGGCCGCGCTCGACGACACCAACCTCGGCCGCCTGCTGCAGATCTACGAGGAGCTGCGGGCCCAGAGCCAGCTGCTCGTGATCACCCACCAGAAGCGCACCATGGAGGTCGGCGACGCCCTCTACGGCGTGACCATGCGCGGCGACGGCGTCTCGACCGTGATCAGCCAGCGCCTGCGCGAGCCCGCCTGACCCCACCCCGCCCCTGTAACGCGGGGTTATCACCGCACCAGACGCCGCACAGCACCGCCGAAGTAGCCACACCACCGCACCAGTCGGTACAAACACTCCATGACCGACCGCCCACCCAGGCCCAGCCGCGCCGACTTCGTGCACTGGTCGACCGCGACCACCCGCTGGGCCGACATGGACGGCTTCGGGCACCTGAACAACGCCCGCTACTTCGAGCTGATCGACACCGCGATCGACCTGCACCTGCAGGACGCGATCGGCGGGGCGGTCGACAGCCTCGACCAGATCGGGCTGTTCGCCGAGATCGGCTGCCGCTTCTTCGCCGAGGTCCGCTACCCCGCCCCGATCGACCTCGGGGTCGTCGTCGACCACGTCGGCCACTCGTCGATCGTCTACCGGGTCGGCTTCTTCCAGGGCGACGGCGAGCAGGCAGCCGCCGAGGGTCGCGCCGTCATGGTCTACGTCGACAACACCGACCCCGCGCGCCCCTCCACGGCCCTGCCCGACGTCGTACGACGTGCCGCCGAGTCCGTGCGAGGGTGAGGGCATGGGCACTCGCGACCCACGAGTCGACGCCTACCTCGAGCCACTGCCCGACTGGCAGCGCGAGACCCTCCAGCGGGTGCGCGAGGTGCTCCACCGGGCCGATCCCGCGATGACCGAGACGATCAAGCGCACCGTCCAGCCCTACTTCGTCCTCGAGGGCAACGTCGCCGCCTTCCTCGCCGCGCGCGACCACGTGAACGTCTTCGTCTACGACGGCGGGATCGTGCCCGATCCCGACCGGCCTCATCACGGCCGGGCACCACAACACCACAGCTCGCACGATCGGCTTCCGCGAGGGCGACGCCGTGCCCGAGGAGGCCCTGCTGGCGTTCTTCCGCCGCCTGGTGGCCGACAACCGGGCCGGCGGCTGGCGACGCCTGAAGGACCGATCCACCGAGTGAGTCGTTTTGACGACCACCACCAGGGGCGTGCGAGGGTGAAGGCATGTGGTTCCTGGTGTTCGCCATGCTCGGGATCCTGGTGCTTGCCGGGATCGTGGTCCTCTACGTCGCCTTTCCCCACCGTGGGGAGGACCTGCCGGCCGCGGCGTGGCTCGGCGACGTCATGCGCAAGGGCGTCGAGAGCGCGCCCACGCTCGACAACACCTCCGACGAGGTCGAGCCGCCGGCCGAGCACCTCGACCTGACGAGCCTCCCGTCGGCCGGTCACGAGGTGCCGGGGCGCCACCGCTGACCCTGAGCCGCACCTGATTGGATGAGCGCATGGGTGACTGGCTCTACCTGATCATCGGCCTCGTGGTCGTCGCCGCCCTCGTGGTCGGCGGGCTGCTCACGAGCGGCCGGCGCCGCCGTGGGGTCCACCCGACCGCCGGCACGGACATCATCGCGCCGCCGCGCGACGAGGCGGCTCCACCCGCCGAGGAGACCGAGGCGCCGGGCGCCGTCGTCACGGTCGAGCGGCCCGAGGGTACGGCGTCGCGGCTCGTGCGGCTGCGCCAGCGGCTGGCGGGCTCGCAGGGCGGCCTCGGCCGCGGGCTGCTGGGCCTCCTCTCGCGCGACCGGCTCGACGAGGACACCTGGGAGGCGATCGAGGACACCCTGCTCACCGCCGACATCGGGGTCGCACCGACCCAGCAGCTCGTGGGCAACCTCCGGACCCGCCTCCGGGTCGACGGCAAGGAGGCCGGCGACCCCCGCGCGGTGCTCCGCGACGAGCTGCTGCAGCTGGTCGACCCGACCATGGACCGGCGGCTGCAGGTCTCCGGCGACGACGGCAAGCCGGGCGTGGTCCTCGTGGTCGGGGTGAACGGCACCGGCAAGACCACGACCGTCGGCAAGCTGGCCCGGATCCTCGTCGCCGAGGACCGCTCGGTCGTGCTCGGAGCGGCCGACACCTTCCGCGCCGCCGCCGTCGACCAGCTCGCCACGTGGGGAGAGCGGGTCGGCGTCGAGGTCGTGCGCGGGCCCGAGGGCGGAGACCCGGCCAGCGTGGCGTTCCAGGCCGTGCAGGAGGGCATCGACCGCCACCTCGACACCGTGCTCGTCGACACCGCCGGGAGACTGCAGAACAAGGCCGGGCTGATGGACGAGCTCGGCAAGGTGAAGCGGGTCATCGAGAAGCAGGCTCCGGTCACCGAGGTGCTCCTGGTCCTCGACGCCACGACCGGTCAGAACGGCCTGGTCCAGGCGCGCGTCTTCTCCGAGATCGTCGACGTGACCGGCATCGTGCTCACCAAGCTCGACGGCTCGGCCAAGGGCGGCATCGTGGTGGCCGTGCAGCGCGAGCTCGGCGTACCGGTCAAGCTGGTCGGCCTCGGCGAGGGTGCCGACGACCTCGCCCCCTTCGACCCCGGTGCGTTCGTCGACGCGCTGCTGGGCTGAACGCAGCGCGGCCGGCGCCCCGTGCCGCCGGGCGAGCACGACCCGGAGTTCACAGAGTCGTAACACGGCGGCAGCACTTCGTTGCACAGCGGCAACACGAGACGTCGTACGACGAAACGTGCGGACCGGAGGGTTACCCCCATCGGGGTGGCTGAGCGCGGACGACGGTGTCGGCGCCCGGGCTCCCACCGCATACGCATGGAGGTTCCATGGACGGCTACTACGCCTGGATGATCGTGGCGACGGCCCTCGTCCTCATGATGACGACGCCGGCGCTCGCCCTGTTCTACGGCGGCATGACTCGGGCCAAGTCCGTGCTCAACATGATGATGATGTCCTACGTCGCCCTGGCGGTCGTCGGCATCGTGTTCGTCCTGTGGGGATGGTCCGAGGGCTGGGGCGGTGACGGCGTCGGCAACGGCAACGGCAAGCTGATCGCCAACCCGTTCTCGATGTTCGGCCTGCACGGTGTCACCAGCAGCAACTACATCTACGTGCTCTTCCAGCTCACGTTCGCGGTGATCACCGCGGCGCTGATCTCAGGCGCGATCGCCGATCGGGTGAAGCTGTCCTCGTGGATCGTCTTCCTGCCGATCTGGGTCACGCTCTGCTACTTCCCGATCGCCCACAACGTCTGGGGCGGCGGCTGGTTCTACTCGCACGTGCCGAACCTGGACTACGCGGGCGGCACGGTCGTGCACATCAACGCCGGTATCGCCGGCGGCATCCTGGCCCTGGTGATCGGCCGTCGCGTGGGCTTCATGCGCGACCCGATGAAGCCGCACAACCTCACGCTGACGATGATCGGCGCGGGTCTGCTGTGGTTCGGCTGGTACGGCTTCAACGTCGGCTCGATCGTCTTCACCGCCGACTCCCTGAAGGACCCCACCGCCTTCTCGACCCAGTTCTACAGCGAGACCGGCGCGACGTTCATGAACACCACCGTCGCCACCATGGCCGCGATGCTCGCCTGGCTGCTGATGGAGCGGGTCCTGCACGGCAAGGCCACCTCGCTGGGTGCGGCCTCGGGGGTCGTCGCCGGCCTGGTCGCGATCACCCCGGCCTGTGGAGCCGTCAACATCCTCGGCGCGCTGATCGTCGGTGCCGTCGCCGGCGGGGCCTGCGCCTACGCCGTGGGCCTGAAGTTCAAGTTCGGGCTCGACGACTCGCTGGACGTCGTCGGCGTCCACCTCGTCGGTGGCATCGTCGGTTGTCTCCTGATCGGCTTCGTCGGCACCAACACCTCGCCCCAGGGCGTCGACGGGCTCTTCGGTGACATGAACGGCCTGTTCTACGGCGGCAACGCCACGCTGCTCTGGCACCAGTTCCTCGGGGTGATGTTCACGGTGGTCTGGACCGGCGCCTTCACCACGCTCATCGCGCTCGCCATCAAGTACACGATCGGATGGCGGATCAACGAGGACGACGAGGTCGACGGCATCGACTTCGCCGAGCACGGCGAGTCGGCCTACGACCTCGACGGCCGGTCCGGTGGTGTACTCGGTGGTGGTACCGGGCCCGTCTCGGCAGCACACGCCAAGAGCGAGTCCACGGAAGGAGCCCTGGCATGAAGCTCATCACCGCAGTGATCAAGCCGCACAAGTGGGACGAGGTCCGCGAGGCCCTCGAGACCTTCGGCGTCACCGGGATGACGGTCTCGGAGGTCAGCGGCTACGGCCGGCAGAAGGGCCACACCGAGGTCTACCGAGGGGCGGAGTACGACATCGCGCTCGTGCCCAAGATCCGGATCGAGATCGTCGCGGACGACGGTGACTCCGAGGACATCCTCGGGATCATCCAGAAGACCGCGCAGACCGGCCGGATCGGCGACGGCAAGGTGTGGGTCAGCCCGGTCGAGACGGTGGTCCGGGTCCGGACCGGCGACCGCGACGCGGCGGCGATCTGACGTACGACGAAGACCCCGCCGGTCCACGCGACCGGCGGGGTCCGTCGTACCCGGGAGACGGGGACCGCATGGACCGGCACCAGCGCACCACCGACGCCGACGCGCTGTGTGCGTCGGCGTACGCCGCGTCCGGCGCGCCCGAGACCGGCTGTGCCCTCGTGGCCGTCGGCGGCTACGGCCGCCGCGAGCTCGCGCCGTACTCCGACCTCGACGTGGTGCTGGTCCACGAGCCCGACGTCGACCTCGGTGCGGCGGGGGAGAAGGTCTGGTACCCGATCTGGGACTCCGGTGCCAAGCTCGACCACTCGGTCCGCACCGCGCCGGACATGATGCAGCAGGCGGACGCCGACCTGCGCGTGGCGCTCGGTCTGCTCGACCTGCGGCACCTCGCCGGCGACCCCCACCTCACCCTCCGGCTGCGCTCGTCGGTGCTGGCGCACTGGCGGCGTACGGCGCGCGACCGGCTGCCCGCGCTGCGCGCTCTGGTCTCGAAACGGCACGACCTGATGGGCGAGCTCGCGCACCTGTCCGTGCCGGACCTCAAGGAGTCCGAGGGCGGGCTGCGTGACGCGACCGTGCTCAAGGCGCTCGTCGCCACCTGGCTCGTCGACGTGCCCCATGCCGACCTGGAGCGCTCGCGACTGGCCCTGCTCGACGTCCGCGACGCGCTCCACGCCACGGCCGGGCGTGCGACCGACCGGGTCGCACCGGAGCTGTGGGGCGAGCTGGCCGACCGGCTGGCGCTTCCCGACGAGGACGTGGCCCAGCGTCACGTCCGGGAGCTCGGACGCCGGATCACCCACCTGTCACGGCTCACCTGGCGCCGCGTCGACGGCGTGCTCGCGCGTCCGGCGCGGGGAGGCGCACGCCCGGCGCCCCGACCTGCAGCGGATCGAGCCGGGAGTGGCGCTGGCCGGTGGCGAGGTGGTGCTCACGCCCGAGGCCCGGCCGGCCTCGGACCCGACGCTCCTCCTGCGCGCCGCAGCGGTCGCGGCGGAGCGAGACGTGGAGCTGGCCCCGGCCACCGCCACGCGCCTGGTCACGGAGTGTCCGGCGCTGCCCGCGCCGTGGCCGACCGAGGCGCGTCAGGCGCTCGTCCGCCTGCTCGCGGCGGGTCCGGGGCTGCTACCGGTCTGGGAGACCCTCGAGGAGACGGGCGCCCTCGATGCGGTGCTCCCGGAGTGGGAGCGGATCCGCCTGCTGCCGCACGCGTCGGCGATCCACCGGTTCACCGTCGACCGTCACGTGGTCGAGACCTGCATGGAGGCGGCCGCGCTGATCCGCCAGGTGTCTCGGCCGGACGTGCTCCTCGTCGCGGCTCTGCTGCACGACATCGGCAAGGGTGGACTGACCGAGCACAGCGTGGCCGGTGAGCCGCTGGCGCGCGAGATCGTGACCCGGATGGGGTTCGACGACTCGGCGGTGGCGCTCGTGGGACTGCTGGTCCGTCAGCATCTGCTCCTCGCCGAGACCGCGACGACGCGGGACCCGGAGGACCCGGCGACCGCCCGGGCCGTCGCCGACCGGTTGGGCACCGCCGAGGCGCTGTCGTTGCTGCTGACGCTGACCGAGGCCGACGCGCGGGCCACCTCGCCCAAGGCGTGGTCGTCGTGGCGGGCGGGGCTGATCCGCGAGGTCGCGGGCCGGACGGCGACCGTGCTCGGCGAGCCGTCGGCCGTGCCGGACAGCCCCGGCGTGGTCGTCGTACCCACGGAGGTACGACGCGGGTCGGTCTCGATCCGGGTGGAGCCCGCCGACGGGGGAGCGCGGGTGACGGTGCTGGCCCGCGACCGGGTGGGCCTGCTCGCCGACGCGGCCGCGCTGTTCGCGATGCAACGCGCGTCGGTCCGCTCGGCCCGGGCGTGGGCACAGGACGACGTCGGGGTCTCGGTCTGGGAGGTCGCGGAGGAGCATCTCGACGAGGCCGTGCTGCGACACCGGTTCGAGGCGATCGTCGCGGGGCGGGTCGACCCCGCCGCCCGGCTCAAGGGCGATCCGGCCCGGATCGCTCCCTCGGTCGTCGTACGCCCGGAGGCGTCGGCGCGGGCGACCGTGCTGGAGATCCGGACGGCCGACCGGCCCGGCGTCGTGTACCAGGTGTGCGCCGCCCTCGCCCGCCTCGAGCTGACAGTGCGCTCGGCCCACGTCGACACCCTGGGACCGCAGGCCGTCGATGTCTTCTACGTCCAGGAGGCCCACGCCGGCGTGCTCTCCGACACCCGGGCCGCCGAGGCCGCCCACGCCGTACGAGACGCCCTGTCGGGGTAGTCCCCGACGTTCTGGCTGTGGATTCGACAGGAATCACAGCCGAAACGTCGGGGACTACCGGGCGCTGGCCCGGTGCAGGAGTACGACGGGAAGTCGGGCAGGCGTCGGGCCGCCGGTTAGGCTGGAGCCCCGCACGACCCCCACCTGCTTCGAGGACTGACTTGTTCGCCACGCTCTCCGACCGCCTCGCCGAGACCTTCAAGAACCTCCGCGGCAAGGGCCGCCTCTCCGAGGCCGACATCGACGCGACCGCGCGCGAGATCCGGATCGCCCTGCTCGAGGCCGACGTCGCGCTGCCCGTCGTCCGTGAGTTCGTCGACGCGGTCAAGGAGCGCGCCCGCGGCGAGGAGGTCAGCCAGGCGCTGAACCCCGCTCAGCAGGTCGTCAAGATCGTCAACGACGAGCTGGTCACGATCCTGGGCGGCGAGACCCGCCGGCTGCGCTACGCCAAGACGGCGCCGACGGTGATCATGCTCGCCGGCCTCCAGGGCGCCGGCAAGACCACGCTCGCGGCCAAGCTCGCACTGTGGCTCAAGGAGCAGGGCAAGCAGCCGATGCTCGTCGCCGCCGACCTCCAGCGCCCGAACGCCGTCAACCAGCTCCAGGTCAACGGCGAGCGCGCCGGCGTACCGGTCTTCGCCCCCGAGCCCGGCAACGGCGTCGGCGACCCGGTGCGGGTCGCCCGGGACTCGATCGACGAGGCCCGCCGCAAGCTCTACGACGTCGTCATCGTCGACACCGCGGGCCGCCTCGGCGTCGACGCCGAGATGATGCAGCAGGCCGCCGACATCCGCGACGCGGTCAACCCCGACGAGATCCTCTACGTCGTCGACGCGATGATCGGCCAGGACGCCGTCACCACGGCGCAGGCCTTCCTCGACGGCGTCGGGTACGACGGCGTCGTCCTCACCAAGCTCGACGGCGATGCCCGCGGTGGTGCGGCCCTCTCGATCCGGGGCGTCACGGGCAAGCCGGTCATGTTCGCGTCGGCCGGCGAGAAGCTCACCGACTTCGACGTCTTCCACCCCGACCGGATGGCCTCGCGGATCCTCGACATGGGCGACGTGATGACCCTGATCGAGCAGGCCGAGAAGACCTTCGACCAGGAGCAGGCGCTCAAGGCGGCCAACAAGCTCACCGGTCAGGGCGGCGAGTTCACCCTCGACGACTTCCTCGAGCAGATGCAGCAGGTCCGCAAGCTCGGCTCGATGTCCAAGATCATGGGGATGCTCCCGGGGATGGGGCAGTTCCGCGACCAGCTCGACAACTTCGACGAGCGTGAGATCGACCGGATCCAGGCGATCATCCAGTCGATGACCCCGGCGGAGCGGGCCAACCCGAAGATCATCGACGGCTCGCGGCGGGCCCGCATCGCCAAGGGCTCCGGCCGCCAGGTCTCCGACGTCAACAGCCTCGTCGACCGGTTCTTCGAGGCGCGCAAGATGATGATGTCGTTCGCCAAGGGCGGTGGCATGCCCGGGCTGCCCGGCATGCCCGGTACCTCCTCCGGCGGCAAGCGCGGCCGGGCCAAGCAGGCCGCCAAGAACAAGCAGGGCAAGGGCCGGCGCGTCAGCGGCAACCCCGCGAAGGCCGCCCAGCAGGCCAAGGCCGCCCAGGACAAGCCCGCCACCGCCGGCAACCCGTTCGGCAACCCCGACGGCGAGGAGATCGACTACGAGAAGGCCGCGGCGGCGCTCGACCTGCCGAAGGACTTCTCGAAGTTCCTCAAGTAGGATCACGCGGCTACAACCCCTCTGACCTGCGCAAACGCCACTTCTTGCCTCAGTGTCGGTGCGGCACAACGGTCCTACTTAAGAAACACGATAGAGTGCCGACCATGTCTTACACGCGCGCGGTCACGACCGCCACGGACGCCCTCGAGGCGCTGATCCCGTCCTGGCAGATCCACCTGCGCGCCGAGCGAAAGACCGAAGGGACCATCAAGACCTACCTCGACGGCGTCCGGCCCTACCTCGCCTGGTGCCGCGCGGGCGACCACGACCCGCTCGACCGACGCATCCTGCAGACCTGGACCGGCGAGCTCCTCGACACCGGACGCACCCCGGCCACCGCCAAGACCCGGATGATGGGGGTCCGGCACTTCACCCGGTGGCTGGCCGCCGAGGGCGAGATCGACGCCGACCCGTTCACGCACATGCGCCCGCCCAAGGTCGACCAGCCGGTCGTCCCGATCCTGTCCACCGAGCAGCTCAAGGCGCTGGTCACCGCCTGCACGCCACCCGGCGCGGCGCGCACCGGCCTGCCCTCGCTGCGCCACCGGCGCGACGAGGCCATCATCCGGCTCATGCTCGAGACCGGGCTGCGCGCCACCGAGTGCCTCAACCTGCAAGTCACCGACGTCGACTTCCGCACCAACACCCTCGTCGTGCGCCGCGGCAAGGGCGGCAAGGGCCGCACCGTCTCCTTCGGCGCCCAAGCCGCCAAGGCGCTGGACCGCTACCTCCGCGTCCGCGCCCTGCACCGGCTCGCCAGCGACCCGCACCTGTGGCTCGGCGACCGCGGCCGAGCCCTGGCCTACGGCGGACTCCACTGGGCGCTCGCACAGCGCGCCGAGACCGCCGGGATCACTGACTTCCACCCCCACATGCTCCGGCACACCAGCACCGACAGGTGGCTGGCCGCCGGCGGCTCCGAGACCGGGGCGATGGCCATGCACGGCTGGTCCTCCCCGGCCATGCTCCAACGCTACGGCCGCGCCAACCGAGAGCGCCGCGCCATCGAGGAGGCCCGCCGGCTCAACCTCGGCGAGCTCGACTGAAGGCGTGAGCCGCGTCACCCTTTTCGGACGAGAGCCTGTTGTCTGAATCGCTTGGAGGGACGCCGTCGTCCAGTGCACGATGTACCACACAACTTCAGAACACCGAGTTAGCTAGTCGAGGGCTCTCGCGCCCGAACCGGCCCAAGGCGGCCGTGTGGACAGGTTTCCGCCAAGCGCGACGTAGTCACGAGACGAGCGGCTAGAGGTCCCCAGGTGGGACCCGTTGAGGTCCGGAGGACCGAAGAGCCGAGCACCGATAGACCCACGAGGGGTCGTCGTGCTCGGCGTTCGCGTCTCTAAGGACAACCTCCGATGCTCAACGAAACCGAACGCTCCCTGCTCGGCCGCCTCGGTGCCGAGATCTCCTGGGCCAACACCATCGACCGCACCGCGCGCACCGCACCGGCACGGGCCGCTCTCGACCAGAAGTTCCTCGACGAGGCCGACGGCGACCCCGTCCGCGCCGCGCACCTCCGCAAGGCCCACTTCGCCCGCCTCGGGCTGCAGTCGGCCCAGGCCCGCCGCAAGGCCCGCGAGCTGACCTCGACCGCCGACGCCGCCGACGCCGAGCTGGACACTCTCTCTGAGGGCGCCGCGTGAGCGCGCCACCGGGCCTCGCGCCCAACCCCGCACACCGAGCAGCACGAACCGGGGGTCGAGAGCAGGAGTTCCGGGACCTCACGCGACGGGGCGAGCTGCCCTTGGCCCGGATCGCGGTGGCGCCATGACCTACATCAAGATCGAGCAGGCCCACACCGACGACGCCCGCTGGCTCGCGGCCGGTGCCGACGCCTTCGCCGTCCATGTCGCGGCCCTTGTCTACTGCGACCGACAGCTCCTCGACGGCTGCATCCCGCGCGCGATGGCGCTTCGCGTCTCGCTGGCTGTGCCACCCCACCGCGGCGCCGCGGCCGTCGACGCCCTGTTGGCCGTCGGCTTCTGGACCGAGGTGGCGACCGGCTACCTGATCGAGAACTACGCGGACCATGCGTTCCCGGCCGAGCAGATCAAGCGGACCCGTAAGCGGTGGCAGCAAGACAAGGAGCGGCGACGCCAGCACGACCTCGGCGACCACGCGCTCTGCAAGGACCCCAAGTTCTGCCCGGCCATCCGTGAGGGTTCCACCGTGGAATCCACGGCGGAGTCCACGGGTGGACGCTCGCACCCATACCCAACCAGACCAGACCAGACCAGACCCGAAGGGTCTGGGAAGGGGATGGGAGGAGCCCAGGCTGGCTCCGCTGGCGCTACGCCAGCCGGCCTCGGGCAGATGGCAGCGCTGTACGTGCGCTCCTCCGGAGCTCGGCGCGGTCCCCGCCCGCCGCGCGTCTCGTCGGCGTGGACCGGGATGGTCGCCGACCCCACACCGTGGGACGTGAGGATCGAAGCGGAGGACTACGACGAGCCGAGCCACAGGGGGCTGACCGTCTGGCCGGCCGTCACGGCAAGGGAGTTCTTCGCGTTGCCGGCGGCCGACCGCCAGGCCGCAGACCAAAGCTGGCGCGCCCTGGCCCGTCTCATGGTCGAGGAGGTCTTCCCCGCGTTGGTCGCCGAGGTGCGTGGGCACCACCCAGTCGGCTGTGTCACCGACGACGGCGACGACTGCTGCCGGATCACGGCCGGAACCACCGCCAACGACTGGCGCGACCCGATACGGGGTTGGGATCCATGGGTGTGGGCGCCCTTGCCCACCGAGGACGCCGCCGCCGTGGGCGCGCAGGTGGGCGAGCTCCTCACCGAGCTCTTCGCCGAGATCGGCGCCGACCAGCCGACCACCGAGTTTGCCCCGACCTTGACCGCACCATCTGAGGAGAGAAGATAAGCGTGATCGAGCACCACCCACCAGCCGTGACCTGCGAGGCTCTCGGCTGTGACCGCCCGGCCGTGGTCCACCTGCCGCGCCGGTCCCTCGAGCTCACCGCCGGCGGTGCCTGGCGTTGCCACCTCGAGCACGGCGACGACGTAGCCGAGGTGCCCGCGTCATGACCTCGGCACAGCTCGACTCCATCCCGACCGAGCTCCTCCGCGAGTCCGGCACCGACCGGCTCCGCGAGTGGCTGTATGCCCGCGGCGCCACGCTCACGTTGCTCGAGCTCGACACCGAGCGACATCGCCGGGGAATCCGCCCTGCCCAGTGATCCCACCGACTCCCGATCGGGCGGCGCCACTGGTGGCGCGGCCGCCTGCGCCTGGGACGCGGGCCGCGCGGCCCTCCTGGCTGTGCCGTGGCCCGCACACCTACTCCGCACCACCACCACACCGAGAGGAATCACATGCCCTTTGACAACCAGCTCAGTGACGACGACGTCCATCGGCTGTACCAGGAGAAGCGTTTCAACGAGATCGCCGCCGCCCAGGCGGAAGGTCGACTCGACCGGCTGCTCGGCGTGCCCGACGAGGACATCGCGCTCGTCGACTACGCCCGCTGGGGCGAGCTCGACGCCGACGACATCCGCGACCTGACCGCACTCCGGCGCCCCGATCTCATCGAGGCCGCCCGCATCGACGGCCGCATCGACTACCCCACCACCAACAAGGAGAACTGACCATGTACACGAACGACCAGACCCGCCTCGAGGGCGCCGCCTCCACCTACGGCGTGCCGATGCCCAAGACCATCGCGGCCGCAGAGAAGCTCGCCACGGCCGCCGACCAGCTCCTCGCCGACGTCGAGGCGGAGACGGCGCCCGACCCTGAGACGATCGCCACCGCCGGCGACCTCAAGCCGGCGCTCGAGGCGATGGCAGCCTGGGCTACCTACGACGCTCGCCAGGCCGCCGCCCGCACCCTCATGGCGGTCGCCAACCAGCGCCTCAGCGCCGCGTGGGACGCCGCCGTCCCGGACTTCCTCGAGGCATTCCGCCGGCCGTTCGACGACGCCGCTGCGGCGTTCATGCAGGCCCTCGACCTGGCCGGCGGCTCCTACGCGAACGCGAGCGGCGCGCAGCGCGACCAGCTCGACCAGCTCGCCGCACCGCTGACCGAGCTCGCCGCCGTCCGCGACACCCTCGGCGCACGGATGCCCGTCGACCTCGGCAACACCGCGCTCACCCGGATCACCCGGATCCTGCGCTTCACCGACCTTGAGCGCGCCATGCGCCTCAACGCCGCGACCGAGGGCACCGACCCCGGCACCACCGGCTGGTGGGCCGCGGTCACCAACGCACGCGGCACCGTGATCCGTTGGAACACGCCGGCCGAGCAGCAGCGGCAGCACGAGCTGGCGCGGGTGCGGGTCTGATCGAGGCCTAACCCCAGCCTCACCCAGCCGTACACCACCAGACGCATAGGGGGGCGGGTCCACCCCCACCCCGCCCCCCTGCGCTCCGAAGCGTGTTAGCAACTCCAACCCTGGCTGGCGCTAGAGCCGAACCCGTTTTGTCCCGTATCCCACCGATGAGATGAGCCAGCAGCAGATGAGCACGAAACCCGCGATCGCGCCGAACGGCCTCGGTCCCGCCGGCCGGCGTCTGTGGCGCCGGATCGCTCGGCAGTGGGCCGACGATGAACTCACCCCCGATGCCAGGGAGTTGTCGCTCTTGGTCATGGCCGCCGAGGAGGCCGACCTCCTGGCCCTCATGGCCGCCGAGCTCGCCCAGGTGGCCGCCGCCCACGACGGGAGCCTCACCGTCCGCGGATCTCAGGGTCAGCCGGTCACTCACGGGCACGTCGCATCCTGCCGGCAGTCCCGAGCCCTGATCGCCCAGCTCCTCGGCAAGCTCGGCTTCGACGCCGGAGCCGACGCCACCGCCACCTCCTCGTCGGGCATCACCGCTGCCGAGGCCGGCCGACGCGGCGCCATGATGAGACACCACGGCGACGCCACCGGGCTCGGGGGCGCCTGATGGCTCGTGGCGTCCGTCGCCAGGCCGACCGCCGGCGTGTGCCGGGCCTCTCGGACGCCCTGGCGGCGTACTGCGCGGCCTTCGCCGAACAGTGGGACTCCAACGTCCATAGGCAACTCGCGGCGGCGTACGCCAACGGCGACGAGGTCCCCACCGAGGGCGCGTACATCTGGTGGGCGCTGTTCAACTCGCCGTCCGGCCGGCGCTTCACGCCGAGTGGATGCGCGACGAGCGGATCTGGCTGGTCGTCGGCGACCTGGCGACTCACGCCGGTGCCAACGGTGGCGCGGGGTAGCCTTGCAAACGTGTCACCAGAACCGAACCCCTTGGGCGCCTCGAACCAGGCCGACGACTCGGCGGACCTGTATGAGCTGGCCTACACACAAGGTCTACGTGCACTAGATGATCAGCTGGACGAGTTGTCCGGGGCGAGATCACGGGCGTCACAGTTCATGGCGCTAACGATCACGGCAACCGCGTTCCTCGTCGGCTCGGGACTCAACTCCTCCACCAACCGTGACTGGATCTTTTACACGCTTGCCATCGCGGGCACCGTCGCATCCGTGGCTGCCCTCGTCGCGATGATCACGTTGATGCAGCCCCGGAACTTTGACTTCCGAATGAAGCCCAAAACGCTCGTCGAGCGGTGGATCGAGCGCGATGTGCCCGCCCCGCCCTCGAAGGCCGACCTGCTTCGAGGGTTGTCTCTTCGGATTCAGGACATGATCGACTCGAATGAGACCTTGCTCGGCACGATTCGGTCACGGTATTGGGCCGTCGTCGTCATCGGCTCCGCGTCCCTGCTCCTCTGGGTCACCTTGGTCTGGGCGCGCGCGTAAGGGACATATAGGGCACCCGAACCCTTAGGGTTCTCGGCATGGACTCTCGGGACGACGGAACGACAGACGGCCCGGACACCGCGCCGGAAAGTCCAGGACCCGAGCACCCACCACGCTGGACGCCGCCGACTGATCCCGAATCCGATCCAGTGATCCGCGAGCCACGCGCCGCTCGTAGCGGCATGAACAAGTCTCAGTTCATCGACGCGCTGGCGGCGCGTTATGGGGGGAACCGCAGGCAGGCCCAGCAGGCACTCGACGCCGTCCTCGACACGATCACCCGTGAGGTGGCGAAGGGCGAGAAGGTCGCGATCACGGGTTTTGGTTCTTTCGAGAAGCGCGTCCGTGAGGCCCGCTGGGTCCGCAACCCGCAGACAGGTGCGCGGATCAAGGCCAAGAAGAAGGCGGTGCCGAAGTTCACCGCCGGCGCCGACCTGAAAAACGTCGTGTCCGGCGCCAAAAAGCTTCCGAAGCTCACCCTCGCTGGCGGCGCTGCGGCGGCGCAGTACACCACGGCGGCGGCGAAGAAGGCGGCTCCGGCCAAGAAGGTGCCGGCCAGGAAGACCCCGGCGAAGGAGGCACCGGCCGCCAAGAAGGCCCCGGCCGCCAAGAAGACCGTGGCGAAGAAGGCACCGGCCCCCAAGAAGGCCCCGGCCGCCAAGAAGACCGTGGCGAAGAAGGCACCGGCCGCCAAGAAGGCCCCGGCCGCCAAGGCTCCCGCGAGGAGGGCTCCTACTAGGAGAGCTCGAGGCTAACCTCGTGGCCCGTGGTGGCTCCCATGAGGATCGAGCAACTCCGCCGGCAGCCACTCCTCGACCACGATCCACCTGTCGGCCTCGAGCACGGGCCGCACGACCCGCCCGTGCCAGCCAGTCGCCGTGCGCCGCCACTCGAGCAGGAGGGCGGGGAGGTGGCCGTGTCGGTCAGTCACGCAGCAGTGCTTCACAGGTGGCCTGTCGGGCTCCCCCGCCGGGCGCTCGGGCTGGGGTGGGGGCACGCCGTGGATGCGCTCATGGATCGAGACACGGTCGCCGCGGCGTCCCATCCCTCCGGCCATGTCCGATGGTATCGAACGTACGTTCGAACACTGCGGCGCCCGGACAACGCACTCGCCAGGGTTGCTCACTGAGGTGGTGCCGGTGTCTCGCTTCCGGTGATGGGACTCTTAGATCGCCCGACCGCTCAGCGGCATGTGAGTGCGTTCGTGTGCGGACCCACTACTTCCGTGTCACACGAGCCGACCTCACGGCGAATGCTCCAGCCCCGAGAACCCAGACCAGCGCCACCGCCACTGCGCTCAAGGCTCCAGCCGCGCTTCCTCGGGCGCGCCAACCGATCAGGAAGGCAGCGGCCAGCGACCCATACACACCTAGGAGTACGGCCACCGTCCGAGCCGACTTTCGCGGTCGGTCAGGGTCAGGATGACTTGCTCTCTCCTTGCGAGCGATCTCCGCTTCCTCCCGCAGTGACTTGGTCTGCAAGACCACGAAGCCACCACCGATGACCAGCGCGACGAAAACGACCACCGTCGCAATCCAGTCCATGGATGGAACGTAGCCCACAGTCACCGTCCTCAATCCTCACTGGCCCAGAGGCGACCGCACAGCGGCATGTGCGGGCGTTCGAACCGCCAGCGCAACCTGGCAAGGCATCATGACGGCATGGCGAGTGACGACGAGGTTCCGGACTGGCGCTTCGACGTGTGGGAGCGATCGGCAGGGGTGTACGAGGCTTCAGGCGTCCACAGCAGCGGGGCGAGCGTTCGTGCTGTCGGCGAAGACCCGGAGGGATTGCTGGAGCGGCTTCGGGGCGAAGCTCGGGGACTGCTGGAGTCACTCGACTGATCGCCCGACTCGCGGCATGTGAGTGCGTCGCAGAAGGACGGGACTGCTCAGACGCAGACCCAGCAGTAGAGACGCTGGCCGTTGGCCTGGGAGCGCCGAGCCAGGCCCGCGAGGTCGCCAAGCACCGCGGCAAGGTCCTCCGGATCAGCCGCACCGTAGAACTCGTCTGTTTGTGACCAGGGGACCGAGACCCGCTGGAGCACGTCCGCATCTGCGCCTGCGAGCGCCGTCATGAGGGTGTCCGTGAGCGCACACACGAGGCGCTCGCCCCCGTCCCGCGAGTCCAGCACGAGTCCACAGCGGGGGGCCTCGATCACGTCATCGTAGGGCCGGTCGGTCAGGAGTTCTTCCAGGGTGGCGACCTGAACAACCGGGTCGATGCCCTTGATCGAGACTGTGTCGTACACGACCAGTCCTGGGTCGGTTGCGAACGTTGCCTTAGGTGTCGAGCGCCTGCGGCCGAGCAAGCCTCTCTTCGCTTCGGCTGCGCGCTCGGCCTCCACTACCTGGGAGCCTGGCCCTCCGACGCGGTCGATGACAGAAGCGGCCTCGTCGTCTGATCCCGCCGAGAAGTAGTCGAAAAGCACACCCATGGGAGCATCTTGCCTTCCGCCGGCGCTGCGCCGGGCGCGATTGTCGAAGTGGCGCATCCGCGTCGCCCGCTCATCGGCATGTGAAGACGCCCGGACAGCGGCATGAGCGGTCGATTCCGTCAGGAATGTTGGATCGATGTGCGCGTACCGCATCATGTGCCGGTTCAACTCACTCGCCTACCCGTCGCCGCTGCTGTCGGGCTCCTCAGCATCACTCTTCTTGGAGGTTGCTACAGCGGCTCGGACAGCAAGGCACAAGGCCCTGACGCAGGCCCGCTTTCGCTGTTCCCGCACACATACTCCGAGCAAGGCTTTCCTGCAACGTTGACGCTGCTCAAGCCCATCGCCGCCAACGCTCAGACGTCGTCGTACTCCGTGAAGGCGACGCCGGGGACGGTCACCCATTCGCACTGGTCGCGAACTGCACCACTGGCAACGTCATCGTCAAGACACCTGGCGTCACCTCCCACAAGGCTTGTCAGGCGGGGCTATAGTCATGATGAGCAACTGCTCAGAACCCCTTCAAGTCACCGTTCGGGTGACCGAAGACCAGCGCCTTAAGCCGCGCCTGGCCGTGTATCGCATGCCTCATTCCTGCTGCTCAACTGCGGGATGGCCGCACGCTGACACGACCGCTCATCGGCATGTGAGTGCGTTGGATGCCGGCCAAGCTTCAAGCAATACGGCCCGAGCTGTCGGTCCCCGGTGAGAGGGTGCGCGCCATGACGATCATGTCCGACGCGATCTACGGCCACGAGCCCGAGCCGTACGACCTGCCCCGCGGCACCTGCCCGGAGTGCGGAAGCGGCGCCGTCAAGCACCTCGTCATCGGCTACCTCGAGCACCCCGAGGCGATGGAGACCACGCCGGCATGGGTCGAGAGGGTCGGCTGTCTGCACCCCGGCTACAACCGCGAGTGCCGCCGCTGTGGTTCGACGTGGACCGACGACAGCGACGAGTGACCCGCTCACTTGAGGGTATTCGGGTACATAGTGGTGTCCGACATGAGGCTCAAGACGCCGCTCGGAACAGCGTTCCCCTGCTCCCTACTCTCGAAGTTCCTCAAGTGACTCTGTCCGCCCCGGACGTCATACGTCCTGGTCGCAAGAACGACCACTTCGTATGACGTCCCGCGGGTCGGGCCCGGTCCTGGTGGTGGACGGGGCGAACGTCGTGGGTGCGCGTCCCGACGGCTGGTGGAAGGACCGGGCCGGTGCGGCCCGGCGTCTTCACGAGCAGCTGATGACGGCCGACGTCGACGGCGACATCGTGCTGGTGCTGGAGGGCGAGGCCAAGGCCGGCGTCCCCGTCGGGCGGGACGGCCATGTGACCGTCGTACACGCTCCGAAGGACGGCGACAGCGAGATCGTGCGCCAGGCGCACCGGGCGGCGGACGCGGGGCGGAAGGTCACGGTCGTCACGGCCGACCGGCTCCTGGCGGCTCGGGTCGCCAAGGCGGGGCCGACCGTCGGGCCGTCGTGGCTCCTGGACCGCCTCGACTGATCCGCCGCCGATAGCGGACAGATCCTGTCCGCTAGTGCCCCTAGCGTCACGGGCATGACGACGACCCTGTGTGACACCCCTACCCGTGTCGACTGGCCGGTCCGCGGCCGCTTCGACCTCAACCGCTCGATCGGCTTCGGCTTCGGCAGCCGCCTCGCGGCGACCGGCGACACGATGCGCCTCGCCTTCGTCCTCGACGGGTACGCCGCGCAGGCGGGCGTCGCGGTGACGCAACCGGCACCCGATCTGGTCCGGTTCGAGGTGGTCGGCGACGTCGACCCCGACCGGGCGGCCGCGCAGGCAGCGCGCGTGCTGTCGCTCGACGAGGACGCGACCGGGTACGACCAGATGGTCGACCGCGACCCGCTGCTCCGTGCGGCCTACGACGCGCTGCCGGGGCTGCGCCCGCCGCTGTTCCACTCGGCGTACGAGGCGCTGGTCTGGGCCGTGCTGTCCGCACGCCGGCCGACGGCGCAGATGCGCGAGGTCCGCGACCGGCTCTCGTGGGCGCACGGCAGGGTCCTGGACGTCGCGGGGGAGCAGGTCGCCGCGCTGCCGACGCCGGCGCAGCTCCTCGCGGTCCGTAGCTTCCCGGGCATCCCCGACGTGAAGCTGCGGCGCATGCACGCGATCGCAGCCGCGGCCCGCGACGGCAGGCTCGACACCGAGGCGCTGCGGGTACGCGAGGTCGCCGAGGTGGGAGCCGAGCTACGGGGCTTCGAGGGGATCGGACCGTTCTACGCCGAGCTGGTCACCATCCGCGCGCTCGGCCACACCGACGTACTCCCCGCCACCGAGCCCCGGGTGATGGCCGCGACGGCCGCCCGCCTCGGACTCGAGTCCCTCAGCGCGGCCGACTTCGCCGAGGTCGCCGAGGCCTGGCGGCCGTGGCGCACCTGGGCGTGCGTCGCCCTCCGCGCCGCGGCCTGACCCAGGGTCGTCCGCCTGACGTTCACCTAGAAGGGGTCGTGGGGCGGACGACCGAAAGGCTGGTGCAGTCGTCCGCCTGACGTTCACCTAGAAGTGGTCGTGGGGCGGACGACCGGCACAGCCGGGAGGCTCAGGCGAGGTCGGCGGCGCGGCTGATCGCCAGGGCCAGGGAGCCCATGATCTCGGCCCGGCCACCGAAGTGGCCGGGGACGACCTCCACCGAGGCCGCCGACTCGGGGTGGGCATAGCGGTCGACGCCCGCCCGGATCGCCTCGACCAGCGTGGGCGAGGTCCCGAGCGAGCCGCCGACCACGATCGCCGACGGGTTCAGGGTCGTGCAGAGGCCGGCGAGCACGCGGCCGACCGTGTGCCCGGCGTCGGTGATCACCCGGCGTACGGCGGTCTCACCACGCGCATCGAGGTCGAGCAGCCCCGCCAGGTCGAGCTCGTCGGAGTACACCGGACGCAGCAGGTCGAGCAGCCGCTGGGTCGACACCTCGGTCTCGAGGCAGCCGCGGCTGCCGCACCGGCACACCGTCCCGTCCTCGCGCGCCAGCACGTGCCCGACCTCGCCGGCCATCCCGGCCACGCCGCGGTGGAGACGACCTCCCAGGACCAGCCCGGCGCCGACGCCGCTGGCGAGCTTCACGTAGAGCAGGTCGGCCGTGCCGCGCCCGGCCCCGTGCTGGTGCTCGGCCATGGCGCCGCAGTTGGCGTCGTTGTCGACGACCACGGGCAGGCCGAGGCGACGCCCGAGCTCGTCCGCGGGCGCGAGCTCGTGCCACCCGGGCAGCACGGCCTGGTCGACGCGGGCCGACCGCCGGTCGATCGGGCCGGGGACGCACAGCCCGACGGTGAGGAGGTCCGCGACCGGGGTCCCGGTCTCGGCCGCCGCCTGCCTGACCAGGTCGGCGGCGATGTCGAGGGTCGCCGCACCGTGCGGGTCGGCATCGGTCAGCGTCTCGACCTCGGCCTGGACCTTGGCGCTGCGGTCGGAGACGGCGACCCGGACGTGACCGTGACCGATGTCGACGCCGGCGACCCGGCCGGGCCGCAGGGCCAGGGCCACCAGGAGCGGCGGACGACCGCTGCCGCCCTTGTACGGCGTACCGCGGTCCTCGGTCTCCACCACCAGGCCGGCCTCGAGGAGCTCGGTGACCAGGCTCGAGACGGTGGTGCGTGACAGCCCGGACCCCCGGGCGAGGTCGGCCCGGCTCTGCGGGCCGCCCGACCCGAGCAGAGCGGTGACGGCGCGCAGGTTGGACGTGCGCAGCTGCGCGAGGGAGTGACCGGGCACGGCGCCAGCCTAGGGGCGTTCCTCCCGGTTCCGTACTAATCGGGCGGTAATTCCTCCGGGCCACGAGTGCGATGCGGGTGCAGGGTGGGTACTCGTTCCGTGACCACCGTCACATCTCTCGGGAGTTCGCTATGTCCTCAGTGCTCCACCGACGGCGCGCAGCCGTCGCCCTGGGTGCCGCGGCCGCACTGGCCGTCACCCTCACCGCCTGGCAGGCGCCCGGTGCCTCTGCCACCGCCCGCACCTCCACGCACGCGTCGTCCGCCGACACGCCGCCCTACCAGGACCCGTCGCTACCGGTCCGTCAGCGGGTCGCCGACCTCCTCGGGCGGATGACGCTCGCGGAGAAGATCGGTCAGATGACCCAGGCCGAGCGTGGCGGCATCGACGCCGACACCACCAAGATCACCACCGACAACCTCGGCAGCGTGCTGTCCGGCGGCGGCTCCGTGCCCACGCCGAACACCCCGTCAGCCTGGGCCGACATGGTCGACCGCTACCAGGCGGCGGCCCTCCGGACCAGGCTCGGCATCCCGATCCTCTACGGCGTCGACACCGTCCACGGCGACGGCAACATGTACGGCGCCACCGTGTTCCCCCACAACATCGGGCTCGGCGCCACGCGCGACCCGGCCCTGGTGCGCGACGTCGAGCACATCGCCGCCGCCGAGACCAGGTCGAGCGGCCCTCAGTGGGCGTTCGCCCCCTGCGTGTGCGTCGCACGCGACGACCGGTGGGGCCGCACCTATGAGTCGTTCGGTGAGACCCCGGCGCTCGTGGAGAAGATGGAGACCGCCATCGACGGGCTCCAGGGCAAGCCCGGACATCTGTCCGACAACGACCGGGTGCTCGCCACGGCCAAGCACTTCGCGGGCGACGGCCTCACGACGTACGGCACCGGCTCCAACAAGCAGTCGACCGGCACGTACCCGATCGACCAGGGCGTCGACCAGGTCAACCACGCGACCTTCCGCCGGCTGGCGCTGGCGCCGTACGTCCCGGCGGTGAAGAAGCACCATGTCGGCTCCGTGATGCCGTCGTACTCCGACGTCGACTGGACCGAGGACGGCCTCGGGAACCGGATCAACATGCACGGCAACGGCGACCTGATCAACGGGTGGCTGAAGGGCCAGCAGCATTTCAAGGGCCTGGTGATCTCCGACTACGAGGGCATCCACCACATCCACCCCGAGACCTTCACCTACGCCCAGCAGGTCGCCGCGGGGGTCAACGCCGGCATCGACATGTTCATGGAGCCGTACGACTTCGAGAACTTCGAGTCCACGCTCACCACCGAGGTGCAGAACGGTGATGTGCCGATGTCGCGCATCGACGACGCGGTGTCGCGGATCCTGACCAAGAAGTTCCAGCTCGGGCTCTTCGAGCACCCCTACACCGACCGCACCCACCTCTCCGAGATCGGCGACGCGGCGCACCACGCGGTCGCCCGCCGCGCGGTGGCGGAGTCGCAGGTGCTACTGAAGAACGACGGCGCCACCCTCCCGATCCGCGGAGCCCGTCCGGTGTACGTCGCCGGCAGCAACGCCGACAACATCGGCAACCAGGCCGGCGGCTGGACGCTGACCTGGCAGGGCGGTTCGACCAACGTGATCCCGGGCCAGACCATCCTGGACGGCATCGAGTCCCAGCACGACAACGTCACGTTCAGCCAGGACGCGTCGGCACCCGTGCCGGCCAAGGCGGTCGGGATCGTCGTGGTCGGTGAGACGCCGTACGCCGAGGGGTACGGCGACGTGGGCGGCCCGCAGTGGGCCTACGACCCCGGTGACCACAACGTGCCGCGCCCGCCGAAGACGATGCAGCTCTCCGACGCCGACACCGCGGCGGTCAACACGGTCTGTGCCCAGGCGGCGAAGTGCGTGGTCGTGGTCGTCTCGGGACGGCCGATGATCATCCCGCCGGCGATGCTGTCCTCCATCGACGCCCTGGTCGCCGCGTGGCTGCCGGGCAGCGACGGCGAGGGCGTGGCCGACGACCTGTTCGGCAACCACCCCTACACCGGCAAGCTCCCGGTGACATGGCCGCGGACGGTCTCGCAGGAGCCGATCAACGTCGGTGACCGGCAGTACGACCCGCTGTTCCCGTTCGGCTACGGCCTGCGGACGCGGTAGGCGCTCGTCTCTGTTTCATCATGTGAAGCAGGCGAACCTGCGGTTCTCACGGTGAGCTCACCATGAGAACCGCAGGTTCAGCCACATCACATGATGAAACTGGGACCCCCGGGACGGACGCCGCGAAGGTGACGGGCCCCGCTCAGGCCGGGTCGGACTCGTCGGCACCGAGCTGGTGGAGCTCCTGCTCGGCCATCGGGTGCGGCGGCACGGCCTCGAGGTGGCGCGTCCGCACGGCCGCGAAGGTCCAGACCTTGTTGAGCACGAAAGACAACGGCGTCACCACCACGATCACGATCAGCTGCGCCCAGTAGAGCCGGGTCCGGAGCCCTGATGTGTCGTCCAGCGGGTCGGTCGGCAGCGAGATCGGCGAGCCGTGGTGCATGAGCAGGGTGAGCAGCACCAGGCCGATCACCTGACCGAGCATGCCGACGGCCAGGAACGGCCAGTACTCGCGCCACCAGGCCGAGTGCTTGCTGCTCCGGAAGGTCCACGACCGGTTGAGCTGGAAGTTCCACAGGTTCGCGACCAGGAAGGCGATGGTCGAGTAGAGGTGGTACCACCGCACGTGGAAGGCGGTGGGCGGCAGCGCGAACATCGCGACCTCGGGCCCCGGGCCGAGCCGCTTGACCACCACGAGCGCGATCAGGTTGACGACCACGCCGGAGGCGCCGACCAGCGCGAAGCGCACGAACTGTGCGACGTTGCGGCGGGTCCGGCTCGCGGGCCGGGTGCTGGTCGTGCTCACAGTGGCGCACACTAGCCGCCCGGTCCTGACGACGAAGACTCTCCACAGCGCGCCGCACCGTGCTCCGGCGTACGACGTGGGAGCCGGTAGCGTCCGGTCCATGCCCACCCTCCGCTTCCGCGGCCCCGTGCTGCCGGACGGCGAGCCACGCGACCTCTACGTCGTCGACGGCCGGATCGCCCTCGAGCAGCAGCCCGGGGCCGAGACCGCCGCCGAGGGCTGGATCGTGCCCGGCCTGGTCGACGCCCACTGCCACCTCGGCCTCGACGCCCACGGTGCGGTCGACGACGCGACGACCGAGGAGCAGGCCGTCGCCGACCGGGAGGCGGGCGCGCTCCTGCTCCGCGACTGCGGGTCGCCGGCCGACACGCGCTGGGTGCACGACCGTGACGACCTGCCCCGCCTGATCCGCTGCGGCCGCCACATCGCCCGCACCCGCCGCTACATCCGTGACTACGCCCACGAGGTCGAGCCCGCCGACCTGGTCGCCTACGTGGCCCAGGAGGCACAGGCGGGCGACGGCTGGGTGAAGCTCGTCGGCGACTGGATCTCGCGCGAGACCGGTGACCTGGCGCCGTCCTTCCCCGACGCGGCGTTCGCCGCCGCGATCGCGACGGCTCACGAGCACGGCGCACGGGTCACGGCCCACTGCTTCGGCGAGACGGTGCTCCCGGCGCTGATCGAGTCCGGGATCGACTGCATCGAGCACGGCACCGGCCTGACCACCGACCTGGTCGACACGATGGCCGCGCGCGGAGTCGCGCTCGTGCCGACCGCCGTCCAGCTCGACAACTTCCCGTCCTACGCCGAGGCCGGCCGCGCCAAGTTCCCCGCCTACGCCGACCACATGCTCGAGTTCCACCTCCGCCGTCGCGACACGATCATGGCCGCCTACGAGGCGGGCGTGGCGATCTTCGCCGGCACCGACGCGGGAGGAGTGCTGCCCCACGGGGGCATCGCCGACGAGGTGGCCGAGCTCGCCGCCTACGGCATGCCGGCCGACTACGCCCTCGGTGCGGCGAGCTGGCGGGCCCGCGCCTGGCTCGGCTGGAACGCCGAGCTCGACGAGGGCTCCCCGGCCGACTTCGTGGTCTACCCGCGCGATCCCCGACACGACCTGTCGGTGCTGCGCGAGCCGTCCGTCGTCGTGCTGCGTGGGCGGGTGGTGTGAACGAGCCCCAGCTCGTCGCGGCGCTGCGCTCCGCGGGGTGCGTGTTCGCCGAGGACGAGGCACGTCTGCTGCTCGACGAGGCGTCGTCGCCCGCCGAGCTGATGACCTGGACGGCGCGCCGGATGGCCGGCGAACCGCTCGAGTACGTCGTGGGGTGGGCGTCGTTCGCGGGCCTGAGGATCGCGCTCGACCCGGGGGTCTTCGTCCCACGGCGTCGCAGCGAGCTCCTGGTCGCCGTCGCGGAGCGCGAGCCGGCGCAGGTCGTGGTCGACCTGTGCTGTGGCAGTGGGGCGCTCGGTGCGGCCCTGGCGGCGCGCTGGCCCGACGCCGAGGTGTACGCCGCCGACTCCGACCCGGACGCCGTGACCAGTGCCCGCCGCAACCTGCCGCCGGAGCGGGTCTATCTCGGCGACCTCTACGCCGCACTTCCCGACGACCTGCGCGCACGGGTCGACCTGCTCGTCGTCAACGCCCCTTACGTGCCGCACGACCGGATCGCGACGATGCCCCGCGAGGCGCGTGACCACGAGCATCGGCTCGCCCTCGACGGCGGGCCCGACGGGCTGGCCGTGCAACGACGGGTCGTGGCCGAGGCTCCCGCCTGGCTGTCGCCCGCCGGCCGCCTGCTGGTCGAGACGGGTCGCGATCAGGCGGACCGGACTGCCGAGCTCTTCGCCTCGGCCGGGCTGGCGGTCGCCGTGGAGACCGACGACGAGGTGGGCGGCACCGTCGTCGTGGGTCGCAGCTGAGCGACCGGCGCGACGGTCCCCGGACGTGCCGCCACCGTGGTCGTGGTCACGGCGAGCAGGGCGAGCGCCCCCAGCAGGACGGCCGGTCCGGTAGCAGCGGCCAGGGCAGGTGCCGCGAGGGCTCCGAGCATCGCTGCGCCGACCATGCAGGCGTCCGCGACTCCGAACAGGGAGGCCCGCACGTCGTCGTCGGCCTCGTGCTGGACCACGCTCGTGGCGGCGCTCTCGGCGTGCACGGCGGCGGCGCCCGCGAGCAGCAGCGGCAGCAGCGCCCACAGCACCGACGGTGACACGGCCACCACGGCCAGGGCCGCGCCGAGCAGCAGCACCCCGACGCGCGAGCGGCTCCACGCGGTCGAGCCCCACCGGGAGAGCGAGGGCGCGGCGAGCGCGCCGAATCCGAGCGCACCGCTCGCCACGCCGTACGCCGTGTCGGGCGTCCACCAGCCGGTCCACGCCCCGCGGGCCATCAGGACCAGCGTGACGCCGACGGCCGCGAGGACCAGGTTGAGCAGCGACATGAAGACCAGGGACCGGCGGATCGGCGACGAAGCCCGGACTGCCGCCCAGGTGCCGCCTCGCCGTTCGGAGGTCCGCGGCTCGGCAGGTGCCAGGCGCACTCCGGCCAGCAGGCCCAGCGCGGCCACCAGCCCGGCGAGGGCGAGCGGGACGATCAGCGCCGGAACGCCCAGCAGGACTCCGCCGAACGCGGGTCCGACCACGAACGACGCCACCTCGATGGTCACGAGGAGGTCGGTGGCCCGGGTGGCGTCCTCGCGAGCAGCGTCGGGCATCGCCGCCGCCAGGGCGGGGTAGGCCGGCGTGGCGACCGCGACCGCCAGCGCGGCCAGCACCACGGCGGCCGCGAGCTGGTCGAGTGCCACCGCGACGGGTACGCCGGCCAGCAGCACCAGCCGCGCCACGATGGTGACCCGCACGACCCGGTCGCGGCGGTGCCGGTCCCCGACCCGGGCGGCCCACCACGAGCACGCGACGTACGGCAGCATCCGCGCGGCGGCGGTCAGGCCGAGCAGCCCCGGGCTGTGGGTCTCGTCCCAGACCAGCACGAGCAGCCAGGGCCACGGCAGCGACATCGCGAGCGCGGCGAGGGCGTGGCTGCCGAGCAGCCGGTTGACGGGCGGGCGCACGTCAGACCAGGACGGTCGGCAGCGGGTCGAAGCCGTTGAAGCCGACGGTCGAGTAGCAGGACGTGTAGGCACCGGCGGACTGCAGGTGCACCTCGTCGCCCTCGGCCAGGGCGAGAGGCAGCCGCACCGGGGTGCGCTCGTACATGACATCGGTGCTGTCGCAGGTCGGCCCGGCCAGCACGCACGGCCCGGTCGGCCCGTCCAGCCCGGGCGTGGCCAGGCGGTAGCGGATGGCTTCGCCGAGCGTCTCGACCAGCCCGCCGAAGACTCCACAGTCGAGGTAGACCCAGCGCACGTCTCCTCGGCGGAGGACGGCGATCACGCGGGTGACGAGGGTGCCGGCGTCACCGGCGACCCCACGCCCGGGCTCGATCAACGTGTCAGGGAGGCCGGCGCCGAACGCGTGCCCCAGGAACGAGTGGATCGCGGCCGCGTAGCAGTGCAGGGGAGGGGCGGTGCCCTCGTGCGCGGCCGGGAAGCCACCGCCGAGGTCGACGACGTGCGGGTGGAGGCCGTCGGTGCGCAGCGTCTCGAAGATCCGCGCCGCGGCGTCGATGGGCGCGCGCCACGCCAGCGGGTCGTGCTGCTGCGACCCGACATGGAAGCTCACGCCCGTCGGGTCCAGCCCCAGCGAGGCGGCCAGCCGCAGGACGGCGACGGCCTCACCGGTCGAGCAGCCGAACTTCCGCGACAGCGGCCAGTCCGAGCCCTCGCCGGAGGTCACCAGGCGACAGAGCACGCGGGCGCCCGGAGCCGCCTCGGCCACCTTCCGCGTCTCCTCCGGTGAGTCGACGACGAAGAGCCGGACGCCGGAACGGGCGGCGGACTCGACGTCGGTACGGCGCTTGACGGGGTTGGAGAAGACGAGGTCCTCGGGGGACGCGCCGGCCGCCAGGCACAGGTCTGTCTCGGCCCGGCTCGCGACGTCGAAGCGGCCTCCGGCCAGGGCGAGGGCTCGGAGCAGGACCGGGTGTGGGTTGGCCTTCACCGCGTAGTGCACGGCAGTGCCGGGCAGCGTGCTGGCCAGCGCGTCGTACCCCTCGAGCGCGCGCGTGACGCTGAGCTCGAGGCGAGGGGTGACCGTCGTCGCGGGCGTCGCGAGATCGACCGTCGACCGGTCGTCGAGCGTGCTGGTCATGGGTCCTCCTGCGTACGGGCGCGCCCGGTCGCGTTGCCCGTTCAGGAGGTGGTGCGCCCGTGGTCTGATACGACGAAGGCCCCGGTACGACGTGCCGAGACGGGTCGCTGCGGCCGGATTTCGGCAGCGCACGTCGTTTCTGGCAGAATGACGCGCTGAGTCTGCGGGCCTTCGGACCCTCTCATCCGTGAGCGCTGCAGCCCACCGAGGCGAACGCCCGTGTCCCCACAAGGTGCGCGACCCTCACCCACTGACAACCTTTCGAGGAGACCCCACAACCGTGGCCGTCAAGATTCGTCTCAAGCGCCTGGGCAAGGTCCGGGTGCCGATGTACCGCATCGTCGTCGTCGACTCACGCAAGAAGCGTGATGGTCGCGTGCTCGAGGAGATCGGCAAGTACCACCCCAAGGAGGACCCCTCCTACATCTCGGTCGTCTCCGACCGGGCCCAGTACTGGCTCGGTGTGGGCGCTCAGCCGTCCGACGCCGTCGCCAAGCTCCTCAAGATCACCGGTGACTGGCAGCAGTTCAAGGGCGTCGGTGGCACCGAGGGCACCCTCAAGGTGGCCGAGCCCAAGCGCGACAAGCTGGAGATCTTCAACGAGGCTCTCAAGGACGCCGCCAGCGAGCCCAAGGCCGAGGCCGTGACCCGCAAGGCGAGCAAGAAGTCCGAGAAGGCCGAGAAGCCGGCCGACGAGGCCAAGGCCGAGGAGCCGGCCGAGAGCCCCGCCGAGGAGGCCCCCGCCGAGGCGCCGGTCGCCGAGGAGGCTGCTCCGGTCCCCGCCGACGAGACCCCGGAGGGTGCCGCCGACGCGGCCGAGACCGCGGAGACCGCCGAGGCCGACGCCGACGCCAAGACCGAGGCCTGACCCGTGCTGGCCGAGGCGCTCGAGCACCTGGTGCGCGGGGTGGTCGACCACCCCGACGACGTCAGCGTCCGTGACAAGCAGACCCGTCGTGGTCCGCTGCTCGAGGTCCGGGTCCACCCCGACGACCTCGGCAAGGTCATCGGGCGCGGCGGCCGCACCGCGACGGCGTTCCGCACCGTGATCTCGGCCCTGGCCGGTCGCGGCGGCTCGCGGATCGACTTCGTCGACGTCGACCGCGTGCGCTGAGCCACCCGCTCCACCTGCTTCGACACGAGGGTGTCGCCCGGACTCCGGGCGGCACCCTTCGTCGTACCGTCCCCGCCGGGTGGTGTGCGGGTCGTCCGCCCCACGACCACCTCTAGGTGAACCTCAGGCGGACGACCGGGTGGGGAGGATGGGTCGTCCGCCCCACGACCACCTAGAGGTGAACCTCAGGCGGACGACCCGAGGGGGCGCCACTAGCCTGACCGCGTGGACACCATCGAGGTCGTGATCGGGCGGATCGGCAAGCCCCACGGGATCCGCGGCGAGGTGACGGTCGAGGTCCGGACCGACGAGCCGGACCGCCGCTTCGTGGTCGGTACGCCGGTCCGCGCCGAGCGTCCGAGCGGTGCCGATGCTCCCTGGACCGAGCTCACCGTGGCCGCGACCCGCTGGCACCAGTCCACCCTGCTGGTGCGCTTCGAGGAGCTGCCCGACCGCACCACCGCCGAGGCCGCCCGCGGGCTGCTGCTTCATGCCGACGTACCGGCCGACGAGTCGCCCGACGACCCGGACGAGTTCTACGACCACCAGCTGGTCGGGCTGGCCGCGGAGGACCTCGACGGCCGAGTGCTCGGTGAGGTGACCGCCGTGCTCCACGGGGCCCAGGACCTCCTCCAGGTACGGGCGACCGACGGCCGCGACGCGCTCGTGCCGTTCGTGGCCGCGCTCGTCCCCGAGGTCGACGTCGCCGCCGGGCGGGTCGTGATCGCCGACCGGCCGGGCCTGGTCACCCCCTTCCCCGAGGACGACGCGTGAGGTCCGGCCGATGAAGGTCGACATCGTCACGATCTTCCCGGCCTGGTTCGACTCCCTCGACGTCTCGCTGACCGGCAAGGCACGGGCGTCGGGGCTGCTCGACCTCGCCGTCCACGACCTGCGCGACTGGACCCACGACCGCCACCGCACGGTCGACGACACCCCCTACGGCGGTGGCGCCGGCATGGTGATGAAGCCCGAGCCGTGGGGCGAGGCGCTCGACGCCCTGGTCTCGACAGGCTCGACCCACGGGGACCCGGGCTCGACCCACGGGGACCCGGGCTCGACCCACGGGGACCCGGGCTCGACCCACGGGGACCCGGGCTCGACCCACGGGGACGCGGGCTCGACCCACGGGGATGCGGGCTCGACCCACCGGGAGTCAGGACGCCGCCCGACCCTCCTCGTGCCCACGCCCAGCGGCGTCCCGTTCACCCAGGCGCTGGCGCGCGAGCTCGCCGGGCACGACCACCTCGTCGTCGCCTGCGGCCGCTACGAGGGCATCGACCAACGGGTCCTCGACGAGGCCGCGACGTCGTACGACGTGCGTGAGGTGTCACTCGGCGACTACGTCCTCAACGGCGGCGAGGTCGCGGCCACCGCGATGCTCGAGGCGGTCGTCCGCCTCCTGCCCGGCTTCATGGGCAACCCCGCGTCGCTGGCCGAGGAGTCCCACGAGGACGGCCTCCTGGAGTACCCCGTCTACACCAAGCCCGCCACCTGGCGCGGACGCGACGTCCCGCCCGTGCTGCTGTCCGGCGACCATGCCGCCATCGCCGCCTGGCGCCGCGCCGAGTCCGTACGACGTACGGTCGCCCGCCGCCCCGACCTGGCGCACCCGGCAGCGCAGGTGGGCCTCGGCGACCTCACCCTCGATCTGGCCCCGGCGACCCGTGCCGATGCGGGCGAGCTCTTCACCCTGACCCGCGCCTGCTGGCTCCAGGAGCTCTGGGCCAACCCGGGGGTCCCCATCCCGGCGCTCGAGGAGAGCCTCGACGACCTCGTGGCGAGCCTCGACACCTGGACGACGATCGTCGCGCGTGCGGGCGGCCGCCTGGTCGGCTCGTGCCGCGGGCGGGCGGAGGGTGAGGTGTGGGACGTCGGCCGGGTGATGGTCGCACCCGACCTGCAGGGCCGGGGCCTGGGCCGGTACCTCCTCGAGCTGGTCGAGGAGGCGGCACCGGCCGAGGTCACGTCGTACGTGCTGTTCACCGGTGCCGGCAGCGTGGACAACATCCGGATGTACAAGAAGGCCGGCTACCGGCTGCGCGGTCCGGCCCCCGGGGCCGAGGGCGCCGTCCTCATGACGAAGCCGCGCCGACCCTGACTCACAGGTCCTCGCCGACGTCGATCCGGTTGCCGTCGGGGTCGGCCATCACGAAGGTGCGCATGCCGTAGTCCGCGTCGCGGATCCCCTTGACGATGCGGACGCCGTGGTGCTGCACGTGCGCGTGGAACGCGGCGGCGTCGTCGACCATCAGGTGCAGCACGTTGGCCGTCGTGGCCCGGTGTGACGGCTGCAGGGTCAGGTGGATCTCGGCGTCGTCGCGCTCGACGATCACGAAGCCGACGGGGTCGCCGTTGCGGAACGTCTCGGTCATCCCGAGCACGCCGACGTAGAACGCGAGCGCCGTGTCGACGTCGCGGACGGGCACGCCGGGCGCGGCACGCCCCAGGCGGTACGGACGGGGAACGGTCATCGTGGGTCTCCTGGTGTCGGAACGCCCGGTCGGGTACGTCGCGGACGGTGCCGCGGCGGACGGGCGGGGGAGACGGGACGGTGCCCGGGGTCGACCCACACGATAGCGTCGGTGCCCCGGCCTCGGGACCAGGTCTCGATTTCGACCGCTCCGTCTCCCTGTGGCAGACTCGTCCCTCGGTCCAGTCGGCCGAAGGACCACCCTCCCGCCACCGCGGGTCGGGGTCTGCGACGTTCTCCTGCCACAGGGGGAGTACGACGCCGCCGGCACCCACGACTGACCGACCGGACACCCCGCACCACTCGATTCCGCGGTTGACCTGTGGCACTCGCGAGGAGAAGACATGACCGTCCACAACATCGGCGCCGTCACCGACCTGGGCAACGCCGCCAAGCGCGACGACCTCCCGGAGTTCCGCGCCGGCGACACCGTCAAGGTCCACGTGAAGGTCACCGAGGGCACCCGCTCCCGCGTCCAGATCTTCCAGGGCGTCGTGATCCGGCTCCAGGGGTCCGGCATCGGCCGCACGTTCACCGTCCGCAAGGTCTCCTTCGGCGTGGGTGTCGAGCGCACCTTCCCGCTCCACTCGCCGATCTTCGAGGAGATCGAGATCGTCACCCGCGGTGACGTCCGCCGGGCGAAGCTCTACTACCTGCGCAACCTGCGCGGCAAGGCGGCCAAGATCAAGGAGCGCCGCGAGGCCTGATCGGCCCGCGACCACCTCCTTGAGCGCCGACGAGACGCCGCCTGCGGGCGGCCGGCGTACGCACGCCCTACCCCTGTGGCTGGAGACCATCCTGCTGCTGGTGGTCGCCGTCGGGCTGGCCGTCCTGATCAAGTCGTTCTTCGCCCAGGCGTTCTACGTCCCCTCGAGCTCGATGGAGCCGGGTCTGGTGAAGAACGACCGGATCCTGGTCGAGAAGCCGTCGTACTGGTTCGGCGGTACGCCGCAGCGCGGTGACGTCGTGGTGTTCAAGGACCCCGGCGGCTGGCTCAGCGACGAGGAGGACGCCGGGCCGTCCAACCCGATCGGCAAGGCCATGGTCAGGATCGGGCTCTACCCCGCCGGCGGCCACCTGGTGAAACGGGTCATCGGCGTCGCCGGCGACACCATCCACTGCTGCGACAAGCAGGGCCGTCTCCTCGTCAACGGGCACCCGCTGGACGAGTCCGCCTACCTGGCCCACGGCCCTCGCTGCGCCGGACCCGAGGTCGACCAGTGCCGACGCGACTGGACCGCCGGCCCGGTACCTCCCGGACACCTGTTCCTGCTCGGTGACAACCGCGGCGACTCGGCCGACTCGGCGTACCACCTGTGCCACCCGCGGGCCCCGTTCTGCGGTCGCGGGAGCCCGTTCGTGCCGGTCTCCGACGTCGTCGGCAAGGTCGCCGTGCTGCTCTGGCCCTCGGACCGGTTCCACGTCCTTCATCGACCCGCGGACTTCGCGGGCGTCCCTGCGTCCTGATCTCCACCCACTCGTTAGGCTCTCGACGTGACCATCCCCCCAGCCTCGTCAGCGCGCTCGGGCGACCGCGGTGAGGCCCGATGAGCAACACCGACGACGGCGCGGCCACCTCCGTCGACGTCCCCGACCAGGACGCCCCGGACGGGTCGAAGAAGCACCTGCCGCTGTGGCAGGAGACGCTCCTCCTGCTCACGATCGCCATCGTGCTCGCGGTGGTGATCAAGGCGTTCTTCGTGCAGGCCTTCTACATCCCGTCGGAGTCGATGGAGCCGGGTCTGGTGAAGAACGACCGGATCCTGGTCGAGAAGATGTCGTACTGGTTCGGTGGTACGCCGCAGCGCGGTGACGTCGTGGTGTTCAAGGACCCCGGCGGCTGGCTCAGCGAGGAGGAGGACGCGGGGCCGTCGAACCCGATCGGGCAGCTGATGGCCAAGATCGGCCTCTACCCCTCGGGCGGTCACCTGGTGAAGCGGGTGATCGGGGTCGAGGGCGACGTCATCCACTGCTGCGACAAGCAGGGCCGCATCCTGGTCAACGGGCACCCGCTCGACGAGGGGAGCTACGTCAAGCAGTCGCCGGGCATGGCCTGCAACGGTCCGATGACCACCACCTGCAACTGGACCGCGGGCCCGGTGCCGAAGGGCAAGGTGTTCGTGATGGGTGACAACCGCGACAACTCCGACGACTCGAGCATGCACCTGTGCCAGCCGAAGGGGTCGTCGACCGACTGCACCCCCGATCCGTACGTCCCGGTCGACGACGTCGTCGGCAAGGTGTTCGTGCTGCTGTGGCCCAAGGACCGCTTCCACGTGCTGCACCGGCCGGCCGACTTCACTGCCGCCCTGAACGGCTCATGACCCGGCTCCCGCACGGAGCGACCGTCCGGCGAGACGCCGGGCTGTACGGCTACGAGCGCGCGCTGCGCCGTGTGGGCATGGAGCTGGTGGCCGGGGTCGACGAGGCCGGTCGCGGCGCCTGCGCCGGCCCGCTGGTCGCGGGGGCGGCGATCCTCAAGCCCGGCAAGGCGGGGGAGATCCCCGGGCTGGCCGACTCGAAATTGCTCACCGAGAAGGCCCGCGAGCGCTGCTACGCACACGTCGTCAAGCGAGCGCTCTCGTGGTCGGTGGTGGTCATCGGGTCCGACGAGTGCGACCGGCTGGGGATGCACGTGGCGAACATCGAGGCTCTCCGCCGGGCGGTGGCCCTGCTCGACGTCGCGCCGCAGTACGTCCTGACCGACGGCTTCCCGGTGGACGGTCTCGGCCGGCCCGGGCTCGCGGTCTGGAAGGGCGACCGCGTCGCCGCGTGCATCAGCGCCGCGTCGGTACTCGCCAAGGTGACCCGTGACCGGATCATGGTCGAGCTCGACCGCGACCACCCGGCGTACGACTTCAAGACGCACAAGGGCTACGTCACCGACGTCCACAACGCCGCGCTGCTGGCGCACGGCCCGTGCGTGGAGCACCGGATGCGGTTCGTGAACGTACGCCGAGCGGCCGGTCTCGAGCCACTGCCCGAGTCGGTCGAGGCGGAGCCTGCGTCGGCCGAACCGCCAGCTGCGCCGGTCGAGCCGCCACCTGCGTCGGTCGAGCCCGCCGAGACCACCGAGCCCTCGGTCGAGGACCTGGTCGACAGCACTAGGGTCGGAGCGAGACGGCCACGAGGGGAGTCAGCATGAGCGCCGAGGATCTCGAGAAGTACGAGACCGAGATGGAGCTCACCCTCTATCGCGAGTACCGCGACGTCGTCGGCATCTTCAAGTACGTCGTCGAGACCGACCGCCGCTTCTACCTGTGCAACCAGGTCGACGTGAAGGCGCGCACCGAGAGCGGCGACGTCTTCTTCGAGGTGTCCATGACCGACGCGTGGGTGTGGGACATGTACCGACCCGCGCGGTTCGCCAAGAACGTCAAGGTGCTGACCTTCAAGGACGTCAACGTCGAGGAGCTCAGCCCTCAGGACATCGACCCCCCGAAGGTCTGACGCCTACTTGATCAGCCGGATCGGGTCTCCGTCGATGTTGGCCGTCCAGGTGGTCGTGTCGCTGACCCCACCGGGGAAGTTGACCACCAGCCGCCACCAGCAGCCGCCCGCCTGGGCGTAGGTACAGGTGTAGGTGCTCGGGATCGGGATCTTGATGTTCTCGTACTGGCCGTTCCACCCGCTGCCGCTGCTGACGTTGGTCAGCTTGCAGTTGGTGATAGAGCCGGTGACCACACCCGCGCCGGTGCAGCTGGACAGCTGGGCACCCAGGTTGGCGTCGAGCGGCGGGAGCACCTGGACGGTGCCCGGGTTGGTCGCGTCACCCACGTCGTAGAAGCCGATGTTGAGCGTCTTGGTGGCAGCCGCGGGGATCACACGCACCAGGTTGAACGTCGTGTTCGCGCCGTTGTAGTTGGCGTAGATCGACATCGCCTGATAGCCCGCGATCGAGACCGCTGCGCGGCCCGAGCCGGTCGCCCGGATGGCGAACCGGTTGTTGCCGCTGCCCGTGACCGTGGTGTCGTCGCCGGTCTGCGAGTAGACCTTGGGGTTGTTCTGGTAGCCGCCCTCACCGTCCGCGGTCCCACCCAGGGCGACGTTGGTGCGGATCTGCAGGTAGTAGTCACCCGCCGCGGACGGGGTGAACGTGCACAGCTTCACCCACTGGTGGTAGACCTTCGCCAGGTTGTCGTTGTAGGTGGCCGACTTGGAGCTGTCGAGCGTGGTGTTGCTGACGCCCGAGAAGCTGCCGGTCTTGGCGCCCGAGGCTGCCGCGTAGTACGGCTGGTACTGGCGGACGCACCCGCTCACCGGGGTGGTGACCTTCGGGTTGTAGGTGTCGGTGGGGTTGCGCAGGTCGTAGGACGTGGTGATGCCGCTGACGTTGGCGGTGCCGTTGTTCACGTCGCCGGTGCAGAAGTTGTTGGGCGACCCGCCCGAGGGCGTCAGGAGATAGCGCGTGAGGCCGTCGGGCGTGTAGCTGTTCATGTTGTTGACCATGGTGCCGGTCGGTGCGCTGTTGCAGGTGTCACCGTTCTCGACCCAGGCGGGGTCGTAGATCTGGATCGTGACCGGCGTGCCCACCGCGGCGGCGGCGACGCGGACGATGTAGAAGTACCCCTGCGGGTCGAACTCGTCGTTGGTGGTCCCCGTGCACCCGGCGTTGCCGGTGTTGCACGTGCGCGTCATGTACTCGTCGCCGTTGCCCTTGGGCGTGTCGGGCCCTGCGATGGCACCCCACAGCTGGGGGTTGCTGGTGCACAAGGCACCGCCCGCCGGGGCGACGATCTGGCTCGCGGGCGTCGCGGGGCCGTGCTGGTCGGTCGATCCGGTGCCCGGCGGCTCGTTGCCGAAGCTGTTGCACGGGCTGCCCATCAGGACGGGCCCGTTGAAGTCCGCGGTGGCGGAGCGCTCGATGGTCTCGGTGTTGATGCCGAACGCCGACCCGAAGGCGTTGTTGATCGTGCTGTCGATCGTGACGACGAGCTGGGTCGGCTTGTCGCCGATGGAGACCGAGACCGACGAGGACCCGGAGTTCGGGTAGCCGTTGCGCCCGGCCACGGTGATGGCGGTGGCCTTGGCCGAGGCGAAGTCGTCGGGCAGGTAGGTGACACCGGCCGTGGCGGCGGCGTCGGCGGCGTTCTGGACGCGCTGCACCTCGACGTACCAGACCGAGACGTCGACCGAGACGGCGCACAGCGGCATCATCAGGGCGGCGGTGAAGACGGCCGCGAGGATGGCGACGTAGCCGCCCTGCTCGTTGCGGCGCCTGCGCAGGAGGCGGAGGCGGCTTCTCATGAGTGTGCGTTCGGGGTGCCGGGCTTGCACGAATCACTGGTCAGAGGCTCGAACTGCATGACACTCCGCTCCTGGACGGTTGCCCCGTTCCCGAACAAGCCCGTGATCCACGGGTGCGTGGCGTTCATGATGACGCCCACCGACATGCGGCCGGGGTCGTTGATGCAGGCGTTGATCGAGGCCGAGCTCCACGAGCCGCTCGAGTAGACGAACTGGTTCTTGCTGGAGTTCCAGATGTACTTGACGCAGTCGGTGGAGCAGTTCGAGGTCGTGTTGCCCGCGGGCATCGGGAACCCTGCCGTGTTCGCGTTGTAGATCTCGATCCAGTTGATCTGGTTCTGCGGCATCGCCGAACCGGCCTGCTGGATGGCGTTGGCCGCCAGCTGGGCGAGGGCCGGCGCGGACGGCGGCGTGCAGGGGGACGGCGTACAGGTCGCCGGCCCGGCTCCGGCGGCCACCGAGGCCATCCGGGTACCGACGTGCACCGAGCTCGAGACCGAGACCACGTCGCGCATGAACAACGACATCTCGATGATCCCGAACAGCACGAGCATGAGCAGCGGGGTCAGCAGCGCTGCCTCCACGGCCGCTGCGCCTCGCTGGTCGCGGCGACGGCGCACCGAACGGGCCCGCGCGGGGACCGCGCGGGCATGGTGGTCAGGGCGAGCGCCACCGCTTGGGTGCCGGTTTCGTCGCATCATCTCCCGAACCTGCTCATCCGCACTTCCGCCCGTCGTGTCGACCGCGGCCACCCGGGGTCGCGCGCACAGTTCCCCCCACTGTGCGTGAGCGACAGTAGGACGTCGCGGCGCGCCGCGGACGCGAATCGGACAATTCTTTGCCTTGCCTGGATCGGCGGTTTCCGGCGTCGCGTAGGTCGCGCTGGTCGAGACCGCGCGGGGCCTGGCGGCGCCGCCCTGACCGGGTCTCATGGTCTAGACCAGGCGGGCCGCTCGCGGTCCACAGGCTGCGGTCGGGCCGGCTCGGTCCACAGGGCTCGACGCCTCGTCCGCGCGGCGTCGGTGGCTCGGGCCAGGTTGGTCGCGTGACCACACCACCTCCGACGACGTCCTCGCGGCGCCAGGCCCTCGGCGCCTACGGCGAGCGCCTCGCCGCCCGGCTCCTCGCCGAGCAGGGGCTGGTCGTCCTCGACCGCAACTGGCGCTGCCCCGCGGGCGAGATCGACCTGGTCCTCCGCGACGGCGACGTGCTCGTCGTCTGCGAGGTGAAGACGCGCACGTCGTCGGTCTGCGGCACGCCGCACGAGGCGATCACACCGGTCAAGCTCGCCCGGTTGCGGCGGCTCGCCGCGGCCTGGGTGCACGAGCACGACGTCCACCCCGCCGACCTGAGGATCGACCTGGTCGCGGTGCTCCGGCCTCCCCGCGGTCCCTCCGAGATCGAGCACGTGCGGGGGTTGGGCTGATGGCGTTCGCGACCGCCCACACGGTCTCGCTCCACGGCGCCCTCGGTCACCTGATCGATGTCCAGGCCGACGTCTCACCCGGGGTGCCGGGCACCAGCCTGGTCGGCCGGCCCGACCCGTCGCTGCAGGAGGCGCGTGACCGGGTGCGGATGGCGGTGACGAACTCCGGCTTCCCGTGGCCCGCCACCAAGCGGGTCACGATCCTGCTGTCCCCGGCTGATCTGCTCAAGCGCGGCACCCACTTCGACCTGGCCATCGCGTTGGCCGTGCTGACCGCGTGCGGCGACGTCCACCCCGATGCGCTGGCCGACACCCTCGTGATCGGTGAGCTCACGCTGACCGGAGGGCTGCGCTCGGTGCCCGGGGTGCTGCCGATGGTGATGGCCGCCTCCGCGCGCGGGTTCCGGCGGGTGATCGTGCCCGAGCCGCAGGCCCGCGAGGCGGCCATGGTGCCGGGCGTGGCGGTGTTCGGGATGCGTTCGTTGGCGCAGGTGCGGGCCGAGCTGAAGGGCGAGCCGGTGCCCGACGCGCCCCCGGTGGCGCCGATGTCGGGGAGCCGGCTGGTGGCGTGGCGCGGGTCGGGGCGGCTCGGCGAGCACGACCTCGCCGATCTCGACGGCGTCCCCGACGTGAAGTACGCCCTCGAGGTGGCGGCGGCGGGTGGCCACCACCTGCTCCTGACCGGCCCCAAGGGCTCGGGCAAGACCTCGCTGGCCGAGCGGCTGCCCGGGATCCTGCCCGACCTCACCGCCGAGGAGGCGCTCGAGCTGACCGCGATCCACTCGCTGGCCGGTGCCCTCGAGCCCGGTGACGACCTGCTGGTCCGGCCCCCCTACTTCGCGCCCCATCACGACGCGAGCAAGGCCAGCCTGCTCGGCGGAGGGTCCGGCCGGGTGCGCCCGGGCGAGATCAGCCGGGCCCACGGGGGCGTGCTCTTCCTCGACGAGTTCCCGTTGTTCCGCAGCGACGTGATCGACGCCCTGCGCCAGCCCCTCGAGAGCGGTGAGGTGACGATCGCACGGGGTGAGGAGTCCGCCACCTATCCGGCGCGGAGCATGGTGGTGATGGCCTGCAACCCGTGTCCGTGTGGGGGCTACCAGGGAGGTCTCGGACAGAACGACTGCAGCTGCCCCGAGGTGACCCGTCGCCACTACCAGCGGAAGGTGACCGGCCCGGTCCACGACCGCATCGACATCGTGCGCCACGTCCTGCCGCCGACCGGGAGCGACCCCGGGGGTGGTCTCTTTCCACGCGAGAGCTCGGCGGAGGTCCGGGCTCGCGTGGCCCGGGCCCGACAGCGTCAGCACGCCCGCTTCGCCGCGCGCGGCTGGAGGCTCAACTCCCAGGTGCCGAGCGCGCCCCTCCGCGCCGAGTGGCCGCTCCCGGAGGCGGCTCAACGTCGGCTCGACGACGACCTCTACCGCGGCCGGCTGAGCAGGCGAGGTGCGGTGCGGGCCCACCGGCTCGCCTGGACGGTCGCCGACGTCCGCGGGGCCGAGTCGCCCGACGAGGACGACGTCGACACCGCGCTACGGCTCCGCAGCGGAGCAGCCTTGGTCGAGCAGGCGCTGCGGCGGGCGTCGTGAGCGGGCGGGGCGAGGCGACCCCCGATCCCGCGACAGAACAGCGGGCGAGCGACGGCGACCGCTGGGCGCGGGTCGCACTCGGTCGTCTCGCGGAGCCGGGCGACCCGCGGATCGCGAGGCTCGTGGCGGCTCTCGGGGCTCCGCGGGTGCTGAGCGAGCTCAGTGGTCCCGAGCAGCGGTCCGAGGTCGCCCGCGAGATGGCGACCCGGCTGCGAGACGTCGACCCGGGCCGCGACCTCGAGCGCGCTGCCCGGCGGGGCATCCGCTTCGTCATCCCCGGCGATCGCGAGTGGCCGCGGCAGGTGGACGACCTGGAGGCGGCGCCGCTCGTCGACGAGCGCGGTGGTCCACCGCTCGGCCTCTGGGTGAGAGGGCCCCAGCGGCTCGACGCACTGACCGGGTCGGTGGCGGTCGTCGGCTCCCGCTCCGCGACCACCTACGGCACGGAGGTCGCCGCAGGCATCGCGGGCTCCCTGGTCCGGGCCGGACATCCGGTGATCTCGGGCGCCGCCTTCGGCATCGACCAGGCAGCCCATCGGGGGGCGTTGGCGGTCGACGGCGCCAACGTGGCGATCCTCGCCTGCGGCGTCGACCGTGCCTACCCCACCGCCCATCGGGCGCTGCTCGAGCACCTGGCCGAGACCGGGCTGGTGGTGGCCGAGGTCGCGCCCGGGTGCGCACCGACGCGCGGTCGGTTCCTCAGCCGCAACCGCCTGATCGCGGCCCTGACGAGGGGCACGGTCGTGGTCGAGGCAGCGGTGCGGAGCGGAGCCCTCAACACCGCCACCTGGGCGACGCGGCTCAACCGCCACCTGATGGCCGTGCCCGGGCCCGTCACCCAGGCCCAGTCCGAGGGGGTGCACCAGCTGCTCCGGTCCGGGGCCGCCTCGCTGGTGACCCATGGCGCCGAGGTGCTCGAGGTCGTCGGCGCCATGGGCACCCACCTCGCGACCCCGCCCCGCGCCCCGGGTCGGTCCCGCGACCGGATGGGACGACGACACCAGCGGATCCTCGACGCGGTCCCCCTCGCCCAGCCCGCGCGGGTCGACTCGATCGCGGTGACCGCCGGGCTCGACCTGGTCACCGTGCAGTCCGGTCTCAACAGCCTGCGCAAGGTCGGCCTGGTCGAGCTCCTGCCGCAGGGCTGGCGACTCACGCCCGCGGCTCAGGACTGACGGCGAGCGCCCGGCGCGGAGCGGCGAGCCGGGCTCGTCCGGCAGCTGAGCCGACCTAGAGTGACGTCCATGGCCAGCCCGACGCGGGACCTGCCGGTGGTGCTCGCCGACTACGAGCGCCACCTGGTCTCCGAGCGTGACCTGGCCCCCCACACGGTCCGGGCCTACCTCTCCGACGTCGCCGGACTCCTCGAGCACGCCGACCGTCTCGGCAAGACCGACCTGACCGAGCTCGACCTCCGCACGCTGCGCAGCTGGCTGGCGCACCAGCAGGTCACCGGCCGGTCGCGCACGACGCTCGCGCGCCGGGCCACGGCGGTGCGGGTGTTCACCGCCTGGCTGGCCCGGACCGGCCGGATCCCGACGGACGTCGGCGCCAGCCTGCGCTCGCCGAAGGCGCATCAGACGCTTCCCCCGGTCCTGCGGCAGGACGAGGCCCGCGACCTCGTCACCGGGCTGACCCATCTCGCCGACCAGGACACCCCGCTGGGACTGCGCGACCTGGCGATCCTCGAGCTGCTGTACGCGACGGGGGTCCGGGTCGGGGAGCTGGTGGCGCTCGACGTCGACGACCTCGACCGGTCGCGCCACGTCGCTCGGGTCCTGGGCAAGGGTCGCAAGGAACGGACCGTGCCCTACGGCCAGCCGGCCGCCCGAGCGCTCGACGCATGGCTCGCCCGCGGCCGCCCCGAGCTGGTGGCGCCGGGCGCCGGCCCGGCCCTCTTCCTCGGTGCGCGCGGCGGCCGGATCGACCAGCGGGCCGTCCGGACCCTGGTGCATCGACGGATCGCGGAGGTCCCCGGCGCCCCCGACATCGGGCCTCACGGACTCCGCCATACGGCGGCCACCCATCTGCTCGAGGGCGGTGCCGACCTGCGGTCGGTGCAGGAGCTGCTCGGCCACGCGTCGCTGGCAACGACGCAGCTCTACACCCACGTCAGCACCGACCGGCTCCGCCAGGCCTATCGCCAGGCCCACCCGCGCGCCTGACCGCGGCCCGGGCACGGCCTCGCCCTGGTCCCGGGCGCGTCTGCGTGCCACCGCGGACCGGCGCGCACGCTCGTCCGCATCTGACGACCCGGTCCGGCGAGCACCCGTGCGGGGAGCCCGGCGTAGGGCGGTGCAGACCGCCGGGGCGACGCGCGCGGCGCGGGGGCGGGCACCCACAAGGGCAGGAGGCGGATCGGGCCGCCGCCCACCAGCAACAACGGGTCGAGATAGGTGTCACCGCGTCGCCACCCCCAGTGGAGACAGACGCGGGGGAAGCAGTGTGACCCACCGAGCGTGAGGCTGCCGATCGGCTGACCGCGCAGCACGGGCTGTCCGACCCGGACGCCCGCCGCGACGGGCTCGTAGGTCGTCCGGGTCGACCCGTGTTCGACGACCACGACACCGCGCCCCGCGAGGGAGCCGGCGAAGGAAACCCGACCCGCGAGGGCCGCCAGCACCGGCTGGCCGAGCGAGCCGGCGAGATCGACGCCCCGATGGCCCGGGCCGAAGGGCGCGGCGGGAGGCTCGAACGCCCGCACCACCTCCGGCTGCGGCTCGAGCGGCCACACCCCCACGGGAACCGGGTCCACGGGAGCACCGAGCGCACCGGCCGGTCGCGCGAGGGAGAGCAGGGCGACCATCAGCAGGACGACGACGACGCTCGGCACAGCACCGTGGACCCGGATCGGGGAGGGGAGAGGCGTGGGCATGGGCACTACCGTGCCCGGGGCGAGTCACCGGGTGTGGTGGGTGGAGGCGTGACTGTGGACCGGGGTGTCGTGAGGCGCGGCTGTGCACGGTCGACGGGCCGCCCGGCCGGCGTCCGCGCTGATTCGCGGCGTACCGCACGCTCGACTATCCTCCTAGGAGCAGTCCCTCCGGGGGCTGACTTCGCACGTCCGCAGACCGCGACGCCTGTCCTCTCCGACAGACGACCACCCGTGGGCGACGATCCTCGGTCCCGGCTCCCGAGCCGGGTCGGATCGCGCGCAGACGTCAGGGCAGCCGGCACCCGCCGGTCGCACAGAACTGAAAACGCAACGGAGCCGCGCCCGCGTCGCACGCGTGCGCGCTCCTCACACAGGAGAACACCTCATGGCAGTCGTCACCATGCGCCAGCTGCTCGAGAGCGGCGTGCACTTCGGGCACCAGACCCGTCGCTGGAACCCGAAGATGAAGCGCTTCATCATGACCGAGCGCAACGGCATCTACATCATCGACCTGCAGCAGTCGCTGGCCTACATCGACCGTTCCTACGCCTTCATCAAGGAGACGGTGGCCAAGGGCGGCACGATCATGTTCGTGGGCACCAAGAAGCAGGCCCAGGAGGCGATCGCCGAGCAGGCGACCCGCGTCGGGATGCCCTACGTCAACCAGCGGTGGCTGGGCGGCATGCTCACCAACTTCCAGACCGTGCACCTGCGCATCAACCGCCTCAAGGAGCTCGACGAGATCGACTTCGAGGACGTGGCCGGCAGCAGCCGTACCAAGAAGGAGCTGCTGCAGATGCGTCGCGAGCGTGACAAGCTCAACAAGTCGCTCGGCGGCATCCGCGAGATGAGCCGTACGCCGTCCGCCGTGTGGATCGTCGACACCAACAAGGAGCACCTCGCCGTCGAGGAGGCCCGCAAGCTCCACATCCCGATCATCGGGATCCTCGACTCCAACTGCGACCCCGACCTCGTCGACTTCCCGATCCCGGGCAACGACGACGCCATCCGCGCCGTCGGCCTGCTCACCCGCGTGGTCGCCGACGCCGTGGCCGAGGGCCTCATCGCCCGCTCCGGAGTGAAGACCGAAGGTGCTGCCGAGGCCGCCGTGGGCGCCGAGGAGCCGCTGGCCGAGTGGGAGCGCGAGCTCCTGGGCGGCGACGCCGACAAGGCCGCCGTGGCCGCGACCGGTGGCGACGCCGCGACCGAGACCCCGGCCGCCGAGAGCACCGGCGCCACGTCCGAGGCCGCCGAGGCGACCGAGGTCGCCGCCGAGGCCACCGAGGCCACTGAGGCCACCGAGGCGCCGCTCGAGGAGCCGGTCGCCACCGACGCCGCCGTCACCGAGAGCGCGCCGGCCGAGAGCGCGCCGGCCGCCGAGAGCGACTCCGACTCGGCCGCCCCGCTCGAGGACGGCTCGGCTCCCGAGGGCTTCGAGATCAAGGGCAACAAGAACTCCATGAAGTTCCACGCCCCGAGCAGCCCCTGGTACGCCCGTACGAACGCCGAGATCTGGTTCCGCACCGCCGAGGCCGCCGAGGCCGCCGGCTACGCCAACGCCGAGACCAGCACCGACGCGGCCGTCGAGGGCACCGACAGCGAGACCGTCGAGGCCTGAGCAGCCACCTCTCACGCCGCACGGCGCGCCCCCTGGGGCACGTCGTACGGCGTACCCCCGACAACCCTGAAAGGCAGGAACGATGCCCAGCTTCACCGCATCGGACGTCAAGAAGCTCCGCGACATGACCGGCGCCGGGATGATGGACGCCAAGAAGGCGCTCGACGAGGCCGACGGCGACTTCGACGCCGCGACCGACATCCTGCGCACGAAGGGTGCCGCCAAGGCGGCCAAGCGCGGAGCCGAGCGCACCGCCACGGCCGGGCTGGTGGCCCACTCGGCCGGCGTCCTCCTCGAGCTCAAGTGCGAGACCGACTTCGTCGCCAAGGGCGAGGACTTCATCGCCGCGGCGCAGCGCATCGCCGACGCCGCGTCCGAGGCCAAGCCGGCCGACGTCGAGGCGCTCAAGAGCGTCCAGGCGGGCGACGAGACCGTGGACGAGATCGTCCAGGGCCTCGCCGTCTCGATCGGCGAGAAGATCGAGATCGGCGACTACGTCCACTACGACGGACCGGTCGTCGCCTACCTGCACAAGCGGGCAGCCGACCTCCCGCCGGCCATCGGCGTCCTCGTCGAGTACGACGGTGACGCAGACGCAGCGCGTGGTGCGGCCAAGCAGGTGGCAGCGATGCGACCGCAGTACCTCACCCGCGACGAGGTGCCCGCCGACATCGTCGAGCACGAGCGCCAGATCGCCGAGGCGACCTCGCGCGAGGAGGGCAAGCCCGAGCAGGCGATCGCCAAGATCACCGAGGGTCGCCTCAACGGCTTCTTCAAGGAGGTCGTCCTGCTCGAGCAGCCGTCGGTGACCGAGAACAAGAAGACGGTCCGGGCCGTGCTGGACGAGTCCGGCACCACGGTCAAGCGCTTCGCCCGTTTCGAGGTCGGGGCCTGACGAAGTAGGGTGCGGCCTGGTGGCTCGACCACCACGTTCTGACGGAGAGGCCGGTTGCGAATGACTCATCTGAGCGTCCGCAGCCGGTCTTTCCGCATCTCCGCCCGACCTCGTGAGGGAGCCGCCCTGTGACCGCTTACCACCGTGTCCTGCTCAAGCTGTCCGGAGAGGTCTTCGGTGGTGGGAAGGTGGGGGTCGACCCCGACGTCGTGCACCGGGTCGCCGGCGAGATCGCCGAGGTCGTGCGCGAGGGCGTCCAGGTCTCGGTGGTCGTCGGAGGCGGCAACTTCTTCCGCGGTGCGCAGATGCAGCAGCGCGGCATGGACCGGGCGCGGGCCGACTACATGGGCATGCTCGGCACGGTCATGAACTGCCTCGCGCTCCAGGACTTCCTCGAGAAGGAGGGCGTCGAGACCCGGGTCCAGACCGCCATCGCCATGGGACAGGTCGCCGAGCCCTACATCCCGCGTCGCGCGATCCGGCACCTGGAGAAGGGGCGCGTGGTCATCTTCGGCGCCGGTGCCGGGATGCCGTTCTTCTCCACCGACACGGTCGCTGCCCAGCGGGCGCTGGAGACCAAGTGCGAGGTCGTGCTGATGGCCAAGCAGGGCGTCGACGGCGTCTACAGCGCCGACCCCAAGCTCGACCCGACGGCGACCAAGTACGACTCGTTGACCTACCAGGAGGCCCTGCAGGGCAGTCTCCGCATCGCCGATGCGACGGCGTTCGCGCTCTGCATGGAGAACGCCCTGCCGCTGGTCGTGTTCGGCATGGAGGAACGGGGCAACATCCTGCGCATCGTGCAGGGTGAGAAGATTGGCACGCTCGTCACCGCCGGGTGAGTCTCGAGGCGCTCGGGTCTCGACTCCGCTCGACCGCCGGGACACGCTCGACCGCCGGAACACGCTCGACCGCCGTACGACACGCTCGTCCGCCGAAGGACCGAAGGGAAGCCAGCCGTGATCAACGACATCCTCAACGAGGCCGACGGCAAGATGGACAAGTCTGTCGAGGCCACGCGGGAGGAGTTCTCGGCCATCCGCGCCGGCCGCGCCAACCCCGCCATGTTCAGCAAGATCATGGTCGACTACTACGGCACGCCCACGCCCATCCAGAGCCTGGCGTCGTTCACGTCGCAGGAGGCGCGGATCATCCTCGTGGCGCCGTACGACGTGGGTGCGATCGGCAACATCGAGCGGGCCATCCGCGACTCCGACCTCGGCGTGAACCCCGCCAACGACGGCAAGGTCCTGCGCTGCGTGTTCCCCGAGCTGACCGAGGAGCGCCGCAAGGAGTACATCAAGGTCGCTCGCCACAAGGCCGAGGAGGGCCGGGTGGCCGTCCGCAACCTGCGGCGCCATGCCAAGCAGGAGCTGGAGAAGATGGAGAAGGACGGCGAGGCCGGCAAGGACGACATCACCGGCGCCGAGAAGCGTCTCGACGGCATGACGAAGAAGCACACCGACGCGATCGACGACCTCCTCAAGCACAAGGAGTCCGAGCTGCTCGAGGTCTGAGCACTCCACCTGCTCATGACCACGTCCACACCCGCACCCGCCGCCCAGAACCACGGGCGCGCGGGTCGCAACCTGCCGGCCGCGATCACGAGTGCGGTCGTCCTCATCGCGCTGATCATCGTCACGCTGGTGGTGTGGAAGACCGCGTTCATGGTCGTCGTCGCGGCGGCGGTGGTGGTCGCGGTGTGGGAGCTCCACCGCGGCTTCGGCGCCAAGGGCATCGACCTGCCCGAGCAGCCGCTGATGGCCGGCGGCGTGATCATGGTGGTGGTCGCCTACTTCTGGGGACCGCCGGCACTCGTGACCGCGACCGCCGTCGCCGCGCTCGTCACGATGCTGTGGCTGCTGCGCCGCGGCGTGCCCGGCTACGTGCAGAACTCCACGGCCTCCGTGTTCATCCTGATCTACGTGCCGTTCCTCGGCTCGTTCGTGGCCCTGATGCTGCGTGAGGGCGGGGCGACCGACTTCACCCGGATGGACGCCGGCGTGAAGGGGGTCTTCACGTTCATCGCGGTGACGGCGGCCTCCGACATCGGTGGCTACATCGCCGGCGTGCTCTTCGGCAAGCACCCGATGGCGCCGGTGATCTCGCCGAAGAAGTCGTGGGAGGGCTTCGCCGGCTCGGCCGTCTTCTGCGTCGCCGTCGGCGTGGCGATGATCGTGTGGGTGCTCGACGCCGACTGGTGGATCGGCGTCTGCCTCGGGCTGATCGCCGTCGTCATGGCGACCCTGGGTGACCTGTGCGAGTCGGTGATCAAGCGTGACCTCGGGATCAAGGACATGAGCCAGGTGATCCCCGGTCACGGTGGCCTGATGGACCGTCTCGACTCCTTGCTCGCGACCATCGCCCCGATCTGGCTGCTCCTGCACTACCTGGTGTTTTGACCCTCTACCTGGTCCGCCACGGTCGCCCGCTGGTCGACCCGTCGAAGCCGGCCCACGCCTGGTCGCTCGACCCGGCGTACGACGACGACGTGCGGGCGCTCCGCAGCCGGCTGCCCGACGCGGCCGCGTGGTACTCCTCACCCGAGCCGAAGGCCTTCATGACCGCGCGACTCCTCACCGAGGCCCCGATCGAGGTGGTCCCCGACCTGCGTGAGCACGAGCGACACACCAGCGACTGGGTCGAGGACTTCCACTCGGTCGTCGCCCGCGCGTTCGCCGAGCCCGACGTCGCGGCGTACGACGGGTGGGAACCGCTGGCGCGGTGCCGCGAGCGCGTCGTACGCGCCGTCGCCGGCATCCTCGCCACGCACCGCGGGACCGACGTCGTGCTCGTCGGGCACGGCACGGCGTGGACCTGCCTGGTCTCAGCGCTGCGCGGCCTGCCACCCGATCTCGACGCCTGGGCACGGCTGGGCTTGCCGGACGTCTGTCAATGCCAGGTCCCGCTTCGACTGGATGACATGCTGGCCCCATGAGCGAGACCGAGGCGCGCGACTCCGACGGCGCGACCCCGGACGAGACACCGGATCGGGCGCCCGAGGCGGCTCCGGACGAGGGCGGCGACGACCAGGGGCCCGAGCCCAGCTGGTGGCACCGCTCGCACCCGACGTTCGCGGGCCTGGTCGGCTTCTTCACCGGCGTGGCCTACGTCATCATCGTCCCGGGCGTCTACGCCGCCCTGCTCGGGCTCTTCTTCAGCGATGCGACCGTCCAGAAGCTGTTCCCCCTGGTGCTCGTGGCGCTCGTCATCCCGATCGCCCTGCTCGTCCCGCGCAAGACGCGGAGGTTCGCGCAGTTCATGTTCCTCGGGATCATCAGCACCGTCATCGTCGTCGCCGTGACGGCGGCCGTGGTCATCTGGGTGATGATCCGGATCGACGGCTGAGCATTTCTCAGGGGCTTCACAGGCGAGATCTCGAACGGCGCGCCGCTCGCCCGCCGTACTCCTCTTCGACACCATCGAGGAGGTTTCCCCATGAAGATCCCAGCCATCCTGGCCGTCGCGGCGACCGCCGCGCTCACCCTGAGTGCCTGTGGAGGCACCACCCCCACCCCGGCCGCGGCCCCGCAGGTGCACACCAGCGGCAGCGCCTCGGGCCTGCACGTCGCGACCACCTCGCTCGGCCGCGTGCTCGTCGACGCCTCGGGCCGCACCGTCTACCTGCTGACCGCCGACGGCCACGACCTGTCGACGTGCTCGTCGTCGTGCCTGCAGTTCTGGCCCGCCGTGACGCCCGGGAGCCATGCCGGTGTCACCGCGCACGTCGGCTCGACCGCCACCCCGGGCGGGCCCATGACCGCGACCGTCGCGGGTCACCCGGTCTACACGTTCTCGCAGGACCACGCACCCGGTGACGTGAACGGCGAGGGGCTGCAGGAGTTCGGTGGCACCTGGTACGCAGTCTCGGCGAACGGCACGGCCGTGCAGCCGGGTGGCTCGACGTCGTCCTCGAGCTCGACGCCGGCGTACGGGGGCGGCTACTGAGATTCGTGGCGGCCCGTCCGTCGATGGGAGACTGGGCGGGAGATGACCGAGTCCCCGAAGCAGCTGCCGCTGGTGATGTCCGAGCCGCGTGGCCGGCGCAAGCCGCCGCGACACCTGGCCGACCTCTCGCTGGAGGAGCGTACGGCGCTCGCCGTCGAGCAGGGTCTCCCCGGGTTCCGCGCCAAGCAGCTGTCGACCCACTACTTCGACCGGCTCGTCGACGACCCGGCCGACATGACCGACCTGCCGGCCGCCCAGCGCGACGAGCTCGTGGCCGCGATGCTGCCCCGGCTGCTCGATCCGGTGCGCACGATGGAGGCCGACCGCGGGACGACGCGCAAGACGTTGTGGCGGCTCTTCGACGGCGCCCTGGTCGAGTCGGTCCTGATGCGCTACCCCGACCGGGTCACCATGTGCGTCTCGTCGCAGGCGGGGTGCGGCATGGCGTGTCCGTTCTGTGCCACCGGCCAGGGCGGACTCCAGCGCAACATGTCGACCGCGGAGATCGTCGACCAGGTCGTCGCCGGGGCTCGGGCGCTCGCTCGTGACGAGGTGCCCGGCGGTCCGGGCCGGGTGTCCAACGTCGTGTTCATGGGCATGGGCGAGCCGATGGCCAACTACAAGGCCGTGATCGGCGCCGTTCGCCGCCTCACCGAGCCGGCTCCGGCCGGCCTCGGCATGAGCGCCCGGGGCGTCACCGTGTCGACCGTGGGACTGGTGCCCCGGATCAACCAGCTGGCCGAGGAGGGCATCCCCGTCACGCTGGCCCTGTCCCTCCACGCGCCCGACGACGAGCTGCGTAACGAGCTGGTCCCGATCAACACCCGGTTCTCGGTCGACGAGACCGTCGACGCGGCGTGGAACTACGCCCGGGTCACCAAGCGCCGGGTCTCGATCGAGTACGCCATGATGCGCGGGATCAACGACCAGGCCTGGCGCGCCGACCTGCTCGCAGACGTCCTGCTCGCGCGCGGCGACTGGGGCTGGGTGCACGTCAACCTGATCCCGCTCAACCCCACGCCCGGCTCGAAGTGGACGGCCTCCGACCCCGCCGACGAGCGGGAGTTCGTACGCCGACTCGAGGCGCGCGGCGTGCCGACCACCGTCCGCGACACCCGTGGTCGCGAGATCGACGGGGCCTGCGGCCAGCTGGCCGCCACGGAGGCCTGAGGCAGTAGTACGTAGGTGAGGCCAGCTGGCCTCAGCTACGTACTACTACCCGGATAGGTGCCGATCGCCCCGGCCGCGTCGTCGACGGTCTCGACCAGGTGGAGGTGCTGCTCCATCGCCCGACCCCGGGCCAACGCCTGGAGGAGCGGCCAGACGGGGACGGTGGAGGTCCAGTACGTGGTCCCGACGAGCACCATCGGCGCGACCGAGGACTCGGCCGCGTAGTAGTTCTCGCACGCGTCCTGGAACACCTCCTGCACCGTGCCGGCGGCGCCCGGGAGGAAGACGATCCCGGCGTCGCAGATCTGCAGGAGGATCGCCTCGCGCAGCGCGTTGCGGAAGTACTTCGCGATGGCGGTGGCGAACACGTTCGACGGCTCGTGCCCGTAGAACCACGTGGGGATCCCGAGCGTGGGGGAGTCGCCCAGGGCCATGACCGGACGGGCGGTCGCGACCCAGGCGTCCACCGAGGGGCGGTACGACGGCACCGCCGCCACCAGGCCCAGCGCCTCGGTCAGCACGGCCTCGGGCTCCCGGGCCAGGCGCGCACCGAGGTTGACCGCCTCCATCGCCCCGGGTCCGCCACCCGTGGCGACGGTGTGGGCGCGACCGAGGAGCGCGCCGAGCCGGGCCGCGTCGGCGTACGCAGCCTCGCCCCGGACCAGCGCGTGGCCACCCATCACGCCGACGAGCGAGCGTCCCGCCAGCCAGCCCGTCAGGGCCTCGTCCACCGCGTGGTCGTGCAGCGCCTGCACGAGGGAGTCGCGAGGTGACGGCGGCTGGAGGGCCCAGGCATGCGCCCGTTGGTCGAGCGAGTCGGCGTAGGCCGGCGTGTCGTACAGCTCGTCGGCGGTGTAGAGCGACGAGCGGTAGCAGTCCACCGGCACCCCGCTGGTGTCCACCGAGGGCGCCTGCGCCATCGGCTCGACGCGGAGCGACCTCCCCCGAACCTTCCGCACGCGCCGACTCTAGGCCGTGCCCCTAGAACGCGTGCGCCATCAGCTCGCCGAACAGCTCGTGCTCGTCGACCGCGAGCCCCTTGCCGCGGAACCACCCACAGATGTTCGCGCAGTCGCGCATCAGGAAGTCCATGCCGTTCTGGTTGCCCACGAGGTCGACGATCTGCGGCAGGTCGATGATGACCAGCCGCGGACCTGCCGCCAGGATGTTGTACGCCGAGAGGTCGCCGTGGACGATCCCGGCCTGCACCATCGTGGCCAGCGCATCGCGCAGCTGGTCGAAGTACGACTGCAGCACCTCCGGCTCCGGCCTGGTCTGGGCCAGCCGCGGCGCGGTCTCCCCGTCGTAGGTGATCCACTCCATCAGGATCTCGGTCCCGTCGATCTGGACGGGGTAGGGGACCGGGAGGCCGAGGTTCCACAGCCGCACCAGCGCACCCCACTCGGAGATCGCCCACTCGCCGGCCGCGACCTCACGGCCGAACGTGCTCTTCCGCTTGAGGGCGCGCTCGTCGCGCGACCGCTTCATCGAGCGGCCCTCGGTGTAGGAGGCGGATCGGTGGAAGGTGCGGTGCTCCGGCGCGCGGTAGCGCTTGGCCGCCATGACGACGCCGCGCTCGGGCTCGAGCGGGTCGGCCCGCTCGACCAGGAAGACGTCGGCCTCCTTGCCGGTCTTGAGGATCCCGAGCTCGGTGTCGATGGCGCCCTGTGAGGTCACCACCCAGTCGGGTCGCGGCTCCGGGCCACGGCTCAGTGGCTCGACCGAGAGCCAGCTGGACCAGCGTTGGCCGTCGTCGAGGTCGTCGTAGGCATGGAAGTCGAAGACGAAGGACGGGTCGAGCCCGCTCAGGGGATCGACGTGCGTGTAGCTGTCAGTGAGAAAGGCGTCGAGCGCCTCAGCGCTCGGGGTGTGCTCCGAATACATCGGTGGTGGTGCTCCAGACGTGAGAGTGAACGGCGGTGGACATGCCGAAGACATCGGTCGTCATGACACGCCTCCTCTCACGTGGGCTTCCGGCGCTGAGCCGGGCCTCTTCCAACGGGCAGAGCCGAGTGTGACAGGCCTCCTGCCGCGCCGCAACGTCATTCCCGATACGTTGCAGCGGTGCTGACCCGTGGTGCCGGATTCCTGGCCGCTCTCGCCCTCCTCCTGAGCGGCTCCGGCGTGTCCGTGGGCAGCGACGCGGTCGCGGTGGCCGGCGCCCACGGCATCGGCGACCCCTACTTCCCCCTCGACGGCAACGGCGGCATCGACGTCATCTCCTACGACGTCCACGACGACTACAGCTTCCCGGGCCGCCGGTTGCAGGGATGGACCACCGTGCGGCTGCGGACCACCGAGCGGCTCCGGTCCTTCGACCTCGACTTCCTGCTGCCCGTGCAGTCGGTGCGCCTGTCCACCGGTCCGTCCACGTTCAGCCGCCCCTCGCGCCACGAGCTGACGATCGTCCCGCGTCACCCGCTCGCCGCCGGCACCCGTGTCCGGGTCCGGGTGGCGTACGCCGGGCATCCCGGCCGGGTCGCGTGGGGCGGCGAGAGCAACTGGGTGGCCGACGACACCGAGGTGCTCAGCCTCAACGAGCCCCACATGGCCCCGTGGTGGTTCCCCTCGAACGACCATCCGCTCGACAAGGCGCGGATGGACCTCCACATCACGGTGCCGCCCACCCGGCAGGTGGTGTCCGGCGGCCGACTGGTCGGCGTACGCCGCACCTCGCACGCGACGACCTACCACTGGCGAGCCGGCCGGATGGCCACCTACCTCGCCTTCTTCGTCGCCGGTCGCTTCGACGTCCGGCGCGGCCGGGCGCACGGCCTTCCCTACTACCTCGCGGTCTCCCGCGACCTGCCCGACGGCCAGCGCCGAGCCGCCATGCGCGGGCTCCTGCTGACACCGGGCATCGTGCACTGGCTGAGCGGCCATCTGGGCCGCTACCCGTTCTCCCGCACGGGGGGAGTGGTCACCTCCCTCAACCCCGGATTCTCGCTCGAGACCCAGACCCGACCGACGTATCCCGAGGGCGTGAGCCGGCTGCTGATGGTCCACGAGCTGGCGCACCAGTGGTTCGGCGACTCGGTGTCGGTCCACCACTGGCGCGACATCTGGCTCAACGAGGGCTTCGCGACATTCATGGAGCAGCTCTGGAACGAGGAGCACGGAGGCCCGAGCACCGCGTCCTGGCTGGAGGAGTCGTTCCACGGCAGCACCGCGGACTCGTCGTTCTGGCAGCTGCGCATCGCCGACCCGGGTCCCGACGACCTGTTCGACTGGGCGGTCTACTCGCGGGGGGCGATGACGCTCGCCGCGCTGCGCCACCGCATCGGGCGCGACGACTTCGGCCACCTGCTGAGGGCCTGGACCTCGCAGCACCGGCACGGACACGGGACGACTGCGCAGTTCGAGGCGCTCGCCACGCGCATCAGTGGTCAGGACCTCGGGTCGTTCTTCGACGCCTGGCTGGTCCAGCCGACCCGGCCGGCCGACACAGCCGCGAACGGACTCTGACCCTCACCCGATCAGGGGTGAGACCAGCTTCGCGATCCGGCTCTGCCGGCCCGTCCGGGCCTCCTCCTGGTCGGCCCAGGTCATCGCCCGCAGTCCGGCGTTGATCCCCAGCCAGCGCAGGGGCTCCGGCTCCCACGACCGCGACCGGTGTCCCACCCACGGCAGCCTGGTGAGCTCGGTGTCGTGCCCGAGGACGAGGTCGGCCAGGGTACGTCCGGCCAGATTGGTGGTGCTCACGCCGTCTCCGACGTAGCCGCCGGCCCAGCCGATCCCGGTGACCGGGTCGAGCCCGACGGAGGCCGTCCAGTCGCGGGCGATCCCGAGGGCGCCGCCCCACGCGTGGGTGACCCGGGTGTCCTTCAGGACCGGGAAGAGGTCGACGAGCGTGTGGTGCAGCGACGCGAAGACGCGTTCGTTGCGGTCGTACGCCGTCCGGATCCGCGAGCCGAAGTGGTAGGGCGCGCCGCGGCCGCCGAAGACCAGCCGGTCGTCGGCCGTGCGCTGGCCGTAGATGATCAGGTGGCGGTGGTCGCTGAACGTCTCGCGCCGCCGCAGCCCGATCTGCTCCCACACCGACTCCGGGAGCGGCTCGGTGGCGATGATCAAGGAGTAGACGGGGATCAGCCGTCGTCGCTCGCCGTCGAGGGTGCGCGTGTAGCCCTCCGTCGCACGGATCACGCGCTCTGCGCGCACGATCCCGTGCCGGGTGGTCACCTGCCCGGGGGTGATCGCGGTGGCGGGCGTCTGCTCGTAGAGCGCGACCCCCCGTCGTACGACGGCCTCGGCCAGGCCGCGGACCAGCCGACCGGGGTGGATGGCCGCGCAGTCGGGGGTGTACGTCGCGCCGCGGACGTGGGTGCCGGCCAGCACGGCCGTCGCCTCGGTGGCGTCGAGCAGCCGCAGGTCGTCCTCCCCGCGGCCCCACCGGCGCGCGTCACGCACCTCGGACTCGGCCCGCGCCCACTGGGGCCCGGACCGGGCCAGGGAGATGGTGCCGCCCTTGGCCATGTGGGCGTCGATGCCCTCGGCCGCGGCCGACTGCATCACCTCGTCGACGGTGTGCCGCATCGCGGCATGCAGCGCCAGGGCATCGGACCGTGAGGAGCGCGTAGCCAGAGACTCGAGCGACGCCGGGAAGAGCGCGGAGCACCAGCCGCCGTTGCGGCCGCTCGCGCCGAACCCGGCGGTCTCCGCCTCGAGCACGGCGATCCGGAGCGACGGGTCGGCGCGGGCGAGGTAGAGCGCGGTCCACAGACCGGTGAAGCCGGCGCCCACGATCGCGACGTCGGCGTCGCGTGACCCGGGCAGGGGAGGGCGCGGCGTCCACGCGTCCGGGGTGGTCTCGTGCCACAGGGACAGCGTGCGGAAGTCCTGGCTCAGCGGACACCCCACGAGTAGGTCTGCTTGCGCAGCTTGAGGTACATGAACGTCTCGGTGCCGACCACGCCGTTGATCCGCCGGATCTTGGACGAGATCACCTCGAGGAGGTGCTCGTCGCTCTCGCACACGACCTCGACCAGCAGGTCGTAGGAGCCGGCGGTCACCACTACGTAGTCGACCTCCTCGAGGTCGACCAGGGCGTCGGCGACCGGCTCCATGGGGCCGTTCACCCGGACCCCGACCATCGCCTGCCGGGCGAACCCGAGCTCGAGGGGGTCGGTCACAGCGACCACCTGCATCACGCCGCCGTCGATGAGCCGTTGCACCCGCTGACGGACCGCGGCCTCGGACAGGCCGACCACCTTGCCGATCGCGGCGTACGAACGGCGGCCGTCCTGCTGGAGCTGCTCGATGATGGCCTTGGAGACATCGTCGAGCGTCGCCCGAGGCTGCTTCTTCGTCATGGTTGCCTATGCTGACAGGCGGCGGACCACCGGTCCAGCACCGTTGACCACTGGATTTCGTCGTGAGCGGGCATTTGTTACACGGAATCCCTTGTCGCATGCCCTCGCACATGACACGATCCGAACCAATTCGGCAGCAAAGGGAGCACTGATGGCAGGCGGACCTGGAGGAGTCTCGCGGCGTACGGTCATGAGAGGGGTGGGCGGAGCCGCGTTCGTCGGGGCCAGTCTTGCGGCACTGAAGCTCCCCTTCTTCTCCGTCGAGGGGGCCCAGCAGGACCCCGCCACGTGCTTCGCACCCGACGTGTCGGCGACCGACAAGCGGCTGATCGTCTCGAACTGGCCGGCCTACATCGACCCGATCCACAAGCCCGGGTCCACGGTGGCGGACTTCGAGCAGAAGACGGGCATCTCGGTGTCCTACACCGACGACATCAACGACAACGCCGAGTTCTACGCCAAGGTGAAGAACCAGCTGGCGTCGTGCCAGTCGATCAAGCGCGACATGATCATCATGACCGACTGGATGGCGGCCCGGATGATCGGCCTCGGCTGGATCCAGCCGCTCGACCTGTCCAAGATGCCGAACTACACCAAGAACCTCATCCCTCGGCTGCGCGACAAGCCCTGGGACCCGGGCCAGAAGCACCACGCTCCCTGGCAGAGCGGTCTGACCGGCATCGCCTACAACGCCGACAAGACCAAGGAGGTGAAGAGCTTCACCGAGCTCCTCACCCGCTCCGACCTCAAGGGCAAGGTCACCCTGCTGACCGAGATGCGCGACACGATGGGCTTCATGCTCCGCACCGTCGGCGCCGACCCGGAGAAGTTCACCCAGAACGAGTGGGAGAACGCCGTGAGCTCGCTCCACGGCTACGTCTCCGACGGCAACATCCGCTCGTTCAACGGCAACGACTATCTCAACGACCTCGCCTCGGGCAACACGCTCGCGTGCGAGGCCTGGTCGGGCGACGTGATCATCGCCCAGCAGGACAACCCGAACATCCAGTTCGTGCCTCCCGAGGAGGGCATGTCCCTGTGGGCCGACAACATGCTGGTCCCCAACCTCGCGACCCACCAGTCGAACGCCGAGGAGTGGATCAACTACTACTACGACCCGGTCGTCGCCGCGAAGCTCGCGGACTGGAACTACTACATCTGTCCCGTCCAGGGGGCGCAGGAGGAGATGCTCAAGCTCGACAAGCAGGCCGCCAAGAGCCCGCTGATCTTCCCCACCGACGAGATGCTCAAGAACACGTGGGGGTTCATGGCGCTCAACGACCAGCAAGAGATCCAATACGAAAGGGACTGGGCCGATGTCACATCTGGCTGAGCACACCGAGGCATCCCCGACTGACGGAGCAGTTGCCGCGGGTCTCGAGCTCCGCGGCCTGACGAAGGACTTCGGGGCCTTCAAGGCCGTGGACGACCTCGATCTCGACGTACCGACCGGCTCGTTCTTCGCCCTCCTCGGGCCGTCCGGGTGTGGCAAGACGACCACGCTCCGGATGGTCGCCGGCCTCGAGACACCGACGTCCGGCACGATCAACCTCGGCGGCAAGGACATCACCTTCGAGAAGCCCTACCGGCGCCCGGTCAACACCGTCTTCCAGAACTACGCGCTCTTCCCCCACCTCGACATCTTCGAGAACGTCGCCTTCGGCCCGCGCCGCCGCAAGGCGTCGGGCGTCGACGACGAGGTGCACCGGATGCTCGAGCTGGTCGAGCTGACCAGCCAGACCCGCAAGCGGCCGGCCCAGCTCTCCGGCGGCCAGCAGCAGCGCGTGGCGCTGGCGCGGGCCCTGATCAACAAGCCCGAGGTGCTCCTCCTCGACGAGCCGCTCGGCGCGCTCGACCTCAAGCTGCGGCGCCAGATGCAGATCGAGCTCAAGCGGATCCAGACCGAGGTCGAGACGACGTTCATCCACGTCACCCACGACCAGGAGGAGGCCATGACCATGGCCGACACCATCGCGGTGATGAACGGGGGAGTGATCGAGCAGATGGGCGCCCCCAACGAGCTCTACGAGAACCCCCGCACCACCTTCGTGGCGAACTTCCTCGGCCAGTCCAACCTGATCGCGGGCCAGATCCAGTCACGCGACAGCGACGTGACGCAGGTCGACATGCACGGGATCACCGTCTCGGTCCCGCGCGAGCGGACCCACGCGGAGAGTGACCGGGGCTGGGTCGGCATTCGGCCGGAGAAGGTGCTGATCGGCGATGAGGGCGAGGCCCTCGACGCTCCCGGCAACACGATCCCGGGCGGTGTGGTCACCGACGTCAGCTTCGTGGGCGTCAGCACGCAGTACCTGGTGCGGATGCCGTGGGGCCAGGAGCTCCAGGTCTTCGAGCAGAACACCGGGCGCCGCCGTCTGTTCCGCTACGGCGACAAGGTCGAGCTGTCCTGGCGCCCGGAGTATGCGTTCCTGCTGGATCATGCCCAGGACGCCGCGGCCGGTTCGCAGATCGACGACGAGTGAGCCGCGGCCGATGAGCGAGACCGTTCGCAAGAAGGGCATCACCGGCTACTTCCTGCTCGGGCCGGGCATGCTGTGGCTCCTCCTGTTCTTCCTGATCCCGTTCTACTCGCTGGTGGCCGCGAGCCTGTTCAACTCGGGCGGCTCCGACTTCCGCGGCTACACGATGGTCTACGAGTGGAGCAACTACACCGAGGTGCTCAAGGCCTACTGGCCGCAGATCGTCCGCTCGCTGGTCTACGGCGGCATCGCCACCCTGCAGTGCCTGATCCTCGGCTACGTGCTCGCCTACGCGATCGCCTTCAAGGCCGGACGGTGGAAGAACCTGATGCTGGTGCTGGTGATCGCGCCCTTCTTCACCAGCTTCCTGGTCCGGACGCTGTCGTGGAAGCTGATCCTGGCCGACGACGGGATCGTGGTGAACACGCTGCAGTTCGTCCACATCCTGGGGCCGAACGGCCACCTGCTCTACACGCCGTTCGCCGTGGTGATGGGCCTGACCTACAACTTCCTGCCCTTCATGGTGCTGCCGCTCTTCGCCAGCATCGACAAGATCGACTACCGGCTGATCGAGGCGTCCAACGACCTCTACGCCAACCCGGCGGTCGGCTTCTTCAAGGTGACGTTCCCGCTGTCGCTGCCCGGTGTCATCTCGGGCACGCTGCTCACGTTCATCCCGGCGGTGGGCGACTACATCAACGACCAGCTGCTCGGGTCGACCCAGACCCGGATGATCGGTAACACGATCCAGGCCCTCTTCACCGAGGCCAACGACTATCCGGCGGCCGCCGCGCTGTCGGTGATCTTGATGTCGATGATCGTCGTCCTCGTGTTCGGCTACGTGAAGTTCTCGGGAACGGACGACCTGCTATGAGGTGGTTGCGCCGTCACCTGGTGCTGTTCCTGGGCATCCTGGTCCTCGTCTACACGTTCGTGCCGATCTTCATCGTCGTGATGATGAGCTTCAACCAGCTCCCGAGCGAGCAGTCGAAGATCTACAAGTGGAACGCCTTCACCCTCGACAACTGGCTCCACCCCTGTGCCGACCCGAGCATGTGCAGCGCGCTCAAGACGAGCATCGAGATCGGCCTGCTGTCGACGCTGGGAGCCACCATCCTGGGCACCCTCGCGGCGTTCGCCCTGGTCCGACACCAGTTCGTGGGGCGCTCGGCCACCAACGTCCTGATCTTCCTGCCGATGGCCGCGCCCGAGATCGTGATGGGCTCGTCGCTGCTGGCGCTGTTCGTCGCCGCCGGCTTCGCGGGGCAGCTCGGCTTCTACACGATCCTGATCGCCCACATCATGTTCTGCCTGTCGTTCGTGATCGTGACCGTGCGGGCACGGTTGGCGGGGCTCAGCGACACGCTCGAACAGGCGGCGGCGGACCTCTATGCCACGCCGCAGCAGGCCTTCTGGAAGGTCACCTTCCCGTTGGTCTTCCCGGGCATCCTCGGCGCGGCGCTGCTCGCCTTCTCGCTGTCCTTCGACGACTTCATCATCACCAACCTGAACGCCGGTACGACGACCACCTTCCCGATGTACGTCTGGGGTGTCTCGCGCCGGACGATCCCGATGCAGATCAACGTCGTCGGCACGGTGATGCTGATCATCTCGGTGCTCATCGTGGTCGGTGGGGAGGTCCGCAACCGCCGCCGGATGCGGGCCCTGGCCGGTCCGCAACCGGTGCGCCCCGACTCCGTCGTGGCCGCCGCCGGCGCCCGCTCGACCGCCGGGCACCTCGACGCCGTCTGAGGACAGACCTGTTGAGTTGGCCCTCCGGGCCTGTTGAGTTGGCCCGCGTGGCTGGACGAGTTGGCCCTCCGGGTCGTTCACACGACCCGGAGGGCCAAGTCAACGCACCCGGAGGGCCAACTCAACGAGCTCAGAGCAGGGTGCCGGCCTTGGTCAGCACGTCGCGCAGGATCTGCTCCATCTCGTCGAAGTGCTCCTGGTCGCAGATCAGCGGGGGAGCGAGCTGGACGACGGGGTCGCCCCGGTCGTCGGCACGGCAGTAGAGACCCGCGTCGTACAGCGCCTTGGACAGGAACCCGCGCAGGAGCTTCTCGGACTCCTCGTCGTTGAAGGTCTCCTTGGTGGCCTTGTCCTTGACCAGCTCGATGCCGAAGAAGTAGCCGTCGCCGCGCACGTCGCCGACGATCGGCAGGTCCTTGAGCTTCTCCAGCGTCTCGCGGAACGCCGGCTCGTTCTCGCGGACGTGCTCGTTGATCTGCTCCTTCTCGAAGATGTCGAGGTTGGCCAGCGCGACCGCGGTCGAGACCGGGTGGCCGCCGAAGGTGTAGCCGTGGAGGAAGGTCTCGGTGCCCGACAGGAACGGCTCCATCAGCCGGTCGGTCGCGATCATGGCGCCCAGGGGCGAGTACCCGGAGGTGATGCCCTTGGCGCAGGTGATCATGTCGGGCTGGTAGCCGTAACGCTCGGCGCCGAACATGTGGCCGAGGCGACCGAAGGCGCAGATGACCTCGTCGCTGACGAGCAGCACGTCGTACTCGTCGCAGATCTCACGGACCCGCTCGAAGTATCCCGGCGGCGGCGGGAAGCAGCCACCGGAGTTCTGTACGGGCTCCAGGAACACTGCGGCCACCGTCTCGGGGCCTTCGTTCTCGATGGCGACGGCGATCTCGTTGGCGGCCCACAGGCCGAACTTCTTCTCGTCGTCCTCGAAGTACGGAGCGCGGTAGTAGTTGGTGTTCGGCACCCGGAAGGTCGACGGCACGAGCGGCTCGAACGGCGCCTTCATCCCCGGCAGGCCGGTGATCGACAGGGCGCCCTGCGGGGTGCCGTGGTAGGCGATGGCCCGGCTGATCACCTTGTGCTTGTAGGGCTTGCCGGTGATCTTGAAGTAGTTCTTGGCGAGCTTCCAGGCGGTCTCGACCGCCTCGCCGCCACCGGTGGTGAAGAAGACCCGGTTCAGATCGCCCGGCGCGTAGCCCGCCACGCGCTCCGCGAGCTCGATGGCGTTCGGGTGGGCGTAGGACCACAGCGGCATGAAGGCCAGCTCCTGGGCCTGCTTGGCCGCGGCCTCGGCGAGCTCGGTACGGCCGTGTCCCAGCTGGCTGACGAACAGGCCGGCCAGGCCGTCGAGGTAGCGCTTGCCGTTGCTGTCGTAGATGTAGGCGCCCTCACCACGCACGATGATCGGCACGTCGGCCTGGTCGTACCCCGAGTGCCGGGTGAAGTGCATCCAGAGGTGGTCGCGAGCGGCCTGCTGGAGGTGGGCGTTGTCGTAGACGCGATCGTCCTGACCGAGCATGTGTATCGATTCCTCGTCCATGAGTGTTTGTCCCTCCATGATGGAGGTGAGCAGGCCTCGGAGCAAGCGGATCCGTCGTGTTCGACTCGGATTGTGACGAAATCCGTAGGTTCAGCGGTCCGTCGTACTGATAGGACTACACCATGACCCGCTACGGACCCCAGTTCGGCCCCGACATCACCTTCCTCGGCGTCCCCGCCGTGGACGTGGACGACACCGCGGCCCTGGCCGCCGCCGACGTCGTCGTCGTCGGCGCGCCGTTCGACGGCGGTACGTCGCACCGCCCCGGCACGCGCTTCGGCCCGTCGGCGATCCGTGGGACCGACTACCTCCCGCAGGACGGCTCGCGGCCGCACCTGGCGCTCCGCGTCGACGCCCTGCAGGACCTCGCGGTGGTCGACATGGGCGACGTCGAGATGCCGCCCGGCGAGATCGAGCGGGCGCTGCACGCCCTCGAGGAGGCGGTGTACGCCGTCGCCTCGGCGGGCGCCGTACCGCTGGTGCTCGGTGGCGACCACTCGATCGCCCTCCCCGACGCGACGGGGGTCGCCCGGCACCTCGGCTTCGGTCGGGTCTCGATGATCCACTTCGACGCGCACGCCGACACCGGCGACATCGAGTTCGGCTCCCTCTACGGGCACGGCCAGCCGATGAGGCGGCTGATCGAGTCCGGGGCGCTCCGGGGTGACCGGTTCCTGCAGATGGGGCTGCGCGGCTACTGGCCCGGACCGGAGACCCTCGGCTGGATGGCCGAGCAGAACATGCGGTCCTACGAGATGACCGAGATCGGCAAGCGCGGCCTCGACACCTGCCTCGACGAGGCGTTCGAGATCGCCCTCGACGACTGCGACGCGGTGTTCCTCTCCGTCGACATCGACGTCTGCGACCCCGGGCATGCCCCGGGCACGGGCACCCCGGAGCCGGGCGGGCTGTCCGCGCGCGAGCTGCTCGACGCCGTACGACGGATCTGCCGCGAGCTGCCGGTGGCCGGGATCGACGTGGTCGAGGTGTCGCCGCCCTACGACCACGCCGAGATCACGACGTTCCTCGCGAACCGGGTCTGCCTCGAGGCGCTCTCCGGCCTCGCGGCCGCCAAGGTCGGGATCTCTCACGACCCGGCGGGTCCGCTGCTGGAAGGTCGCTGATGGCGACGCTGTTCACCGGCGGCTCGGTCTTCGACGGTCACCGGCACCAGCCCGGCCACGCACTGCTCGTCGACACCGGGCGCGTCGTGGCGGTGCTGTCGCCCGATGAGCTCGACACCGTCGAGCCACGCGGGCACGACGTCGTCGACCTGGCCGGCGGCCTGGTGTCGCCCGGCTTCACCGACGCCCACTGCCACCCGATCCAAGGAGGTCTCGAGCGCCTGCAGTGCGACCTGACCGACGGGAGCACCCGCGACGAGTACGTCGCGATGGTGGCCGCCTACGCCGCCCGGTTCGACGGTCCGTGGATCACCGGCGGCGGCTGGGCCATGGCGTCGTTCCCCGGTGGCACGCCGAGCGCGGCGGACCTCGACGCCGTCGTCACCGACCGGCCGGTGTTCCTGCCCAACCGTGACCACCACGGAGCCTGGGTGAACTCGCGCGCCCTCGAGCTGGCCGGCATCACCGCCGACACCCCCGACCCGTCCGACGGGCGGATCGAGCGGCTGCCCGACGGGAGCCCCCAGGGCACCCTCCACGAGGGCGCGATGGACCTGGTGGCCCGGCTGATGCCCCTCCCCGACGCCGCCGAGTACACCGCGGGGCTGGTCGAGGGGCAGCGCTACCTGTTCTCGCTCGGGGTCACCGCCTGGCAGGACGCGATCGTCGGTGCCTACGCCGGCATGGCCGACACCGGGTCGACGTACGTCGACGCGGTCGCGAGCGGCGACCTCGTGGCCGACGTGGTGGGCGCGCTGTGGTGGGACCGCGAGCTCGGGACGGCCCAGATCCCCGACCTGGTGGAGCGCCGACGTGAGCAGTCGGGCGGGAGGTTCCGGGCGACGAGCATCAAGATCATGCAGGACGGCGTCTGCGAGAACTTCACGGCGGCGATGCTCACGCCGTACCTCGACGGGCACGGTCACGCGACCGCGAACGCGGGGCACTCGTTCGTCGACGCCGAGGAGCTCAAGGAGGTCGTGGTCGCGCTCGCGGCCGAGGGCTTCCAGGTGCACGTCCACGCGATCGGCGACCGTGGCAGCCGCGAGGCCCTCGACGCCTTCGCGGCCGCGCGGGCCGCCGGCCACGGACCGGACCTGCGCCACCACATCGCGCACATCCAGGTCGTCCACCCCGACGACGTGCCGCGGTTCGCCGAGCTGGGCGTCGCCGCCAACGCCCAGGCACTGTGGGCCGCTCACGAGCCGCAGATGGACGAGCTGACCATTCCCTTCCTGGGCGACGAGCGGTCGACCTGGCAGTACCCGTTCGGGTCCCTCCACCGCGCCGGCGCCCGGCTGGTGATGGGCAGCGACTGGCCGGTGACGTCGCCCGACCCGCTGGCCGCCCTCCACACCGCCGTCACCCGCACGACGTACGGCGACGGGGGCGAGCCGTTCCTGCCCGAGCAGGCCGTCGACCTGACGACGGCGTACGCGGCGTACACCTCGGGCTCGGCCTGGGTGAACGGCCGCGACCACACCGACGGCGGCGGCGTGCTGGCGCCGGGCCACGTCGCCGACCTGGTCGTGCTCGACCGCGACCCGTTCGCCGGTCCGCCCGACGAGATCGGTGCCACGCGGGTCACCTCCACGTGGGTCGGTGGCCGAGCCGTCTTCGGTGGATGACGGCCGGTCTCGAGCCCCCGCGACCCGACGCTGGGACCCGCGGAACGCCGCGTTGGCCCTTCAGATTGCGATGCGGTGACGAAATCCGTCGAATGATGCGCCAAGCCCTACCGAATCCGTAGTCATCACGGTTAGGGTTCCGCCCATGGCCGACCTCACGTTCCGCAATGTCGTCAACGGAGAGTCCGTCGACAGCGTGTCCGGACAGACCTACGACGTCATCGACCCGACCACCGGCGAGGTCTACGCCCAGGCGCCGATGTCGGGCGCCGAGGACGTCGACCGGGCGTACGCCGCGGCCGACGCGGCGTTCGAGGGCTGGGCCGACACGACCCCGAAGGACCGCGCGCACGCGCTGCTCAAGATCGCTGACGCCATCGACTCCCGGGTCGACGAGATCAACGCCGTCGAGTGCCGCGACACCGGCAAGCCGCTGGCGCTGACCATGTCGGAGGAGATGCCCTACGCCTCCGACCACTTCCGCTTCTTCGCCGGTGCCTCGCGGGTGCTCGAGGGACGCTCGGCCGGCGAGTACATGACCGACCACACGTCGTGGGTCCGGCGCGAGCCGGTCGGCGTGGTGGGTCAGGTGACCCCCTGGAACTACCCGCTGCTGATGATGATCTGGAAGATCGCTCCGGCCCTCGCCGGTGGCAACACCGTCGTCCTCAAGCCGAGCGACACCACGCCCGCCAGCTCCACGCTCCTCGGCGAGCTCTGCCAGGAGTTCCTGCCCCCGGGCGTCCTCAACATCGTGTGCGGCGACCGCGACACGGGCCGTCGGCTCGTCGAGCACAAGACGCCCCAGATGGTCTCGATCACCGGGTCGGTGCGCGCTGGCATGGAGGTGGCCGGCGCCGCCGCCGCCGACCTGAAGCGCGTCCACCTCGAGCTCGGCGGCAAGGCGCCGGTCGTCGTGTTCGACGACGCCGACATCGAGAAGGCCGCCGAGGGCATCGCCATGGCCGGCTACTTCAACGCCGGCCAGGACTGTACGGCGGCCACCCGCGTGCTGGCCGGTCCCGGCGTCCACGACGACTTCGTCGCGGCCATCACCGAGCAGGCGAAGAACACGTCGACCGGGTTGCCCGACGACGAGGACGTCCTCTACGGCGCGCTCAACAACGAGACCCAGCTGAGCCGGGTCTCCGGGATGGTCGACCGTCTCCCCGACCACGCGACCGTCAACGCCGGCGGCCGCCGCCAGGGCGACCGTGGCTACTTCTACGAGCCGACCGTGCTGTCGGGCCTGAAGCAGGACGACGAGCAGATCCAGCAGGAGATCTTCGGCCCGGTCATCACCGTGCAGCGCTTCTCCGACGAGGGCGAGGCCCTGCGCTGGGCCAACGGCGTCGAGTACGGCCTGGCCTCGAGCGTGTGGACCAAGGACCACGCCCGCGCGCTGCGGATGGCCAAGCGACTCGACTTCGGCGTCGTGTGGATCAACACCCACATCCCGTTCGTCTCGGAGATGCCGCACGGCGGGTTCAAGCACTCGGGCTACGGCAAGGACCTCTCGATGTACGGCCTGGAGGACTACACGCGCATCAAGCACGTCATGAGCTACCTCGGCGACTAGTCCGCACCCACCCACTCCCAGAGCAGAGCGAGCAGCATGGCAACGGTCGACGTTCTCGTCACCGGTCACGTCGAGCAGACGGACGACGGTGACTCCTCGGTGCACCCCACGGTCAGCCTGGTCCGCGACGGCGACCTGGTCGTCGTCGTCGACCCCGGGATCCTGTCCGACCCCGCCCTGCTCACCGAGGCGCTGGACGCCCACGGGGTGACGGCCGCCGAGGTGACCCACGTGTTCGTGACCCACCACCACATCGACCACACGCGCAACATCGGCATGTTCCCGGCCGCGCGGGTGGTCGACGTCGACTCGATCTACGACGGCTCGCTCTGGTTGGAGCACGACGGCGACGGCTACCACCTCAGCGACGACGTCCAGGTGATCGAGACGCCGGGCCACGCCGAGGAGTGCGCCGCCCTGCTGGTCGAGACGGCCGAGGGGACGGTCGCCCTGACCCACGCGTGGTGGTTCGCGGACATGACGCCGGTCGAGGACCCTCTCGCCTGGGACCAGGACGCACTGGAGCGGAGCCGAGCCCGGTTGCTGGGGCTCGCCGACCTGGTCGTCCCCGGACACGGCCCGGCCTTCCGGCCCGCCGACATCACCGGAGCTCGAGGAGACACCGTATGAGGATCCTGCTGGTCGGCACCGGCGGCGTGGGCGCGGCGTTCGCCGCCATCGCCGCGCGTCGTACGTTCTACGACGCGATGGTGGTCGCCGACTACGACGCCGCCCGGGCGACGACGACGGCAGAGATCGACGACCGGTTCGTGGCCGCGCAGATCGACGCCTCCGACCCGGCCGCGGTGACGGCGCTGTGCCGCGAGCACGGGATCACGCACGTGATGAACGCGGTCGACCCGGTGTTCAACATGTCGATCTTCCAGGGGGCGTTCGACGCCGGCGCTGACTACGTCGACATGGCGATGTCGCTGTCGCAGCCCCACCCGGACGAGCCCTACAGCAAGACGGGCGTGAAGCTCGGCGACGAGCAGTTCGCCGTCGCCACCGACTGGGAGGACGCGGGCCGGCTGGCTCTGGTCGGCATGGGCGTCGAGCCCGGGCTCTCCGACGTCTTCGCACGCTACGCCGCCGATCACGACTTCGCCGAGATCGACGAGCTCGGGACACGCGACGGCGCCAACCTGACCGTCACCGACGACGACGGCAACGAGGTCTTCGCCCCGTCGTTCTCGATGTGGACCACGATCGAGGAGTGCCTCAACCCGCCGGTGATCTGGCAGGACGGCGCGTGGCACACCACGCCTCCGTTCAGCGAGCCCGAGGTCTTCGACTTCCCCGAGGGCATCGGCCCGGTCGAGTGCGTCAACGTGGAGCACGAGGAGGTGCTCCTCATGCCGCGCTGGGTGGACTGCAAGCGCGCGACGTTCAAGTACGGGCTCGGCGACGAGTTCATCAACGTCCTCAAGGTGCTGCACCTGCTGGGTCTCGACCGCACCGAGAAGGTGCGCGTCAAGGGCGTGGAGATCAGCCCGCGCGACGTGGTGGCCGCCGTCCTGCCCGACCCGGCCACCGTGGGGCCCCGCATGAAGGGCAAGACCTGCGCGGGCCTCTGGGTGACCGGCACCGGCAAGGACGGCGAGCCCCGGTCGACGTACTACTACCACGTGGTCGACAACGAGTGGACCATGGCGGAGTACGGCCATCAGTGCGTGGTCTGGCAGACGGCGATCAACCCCGTCGTCGCCCTCGAGCTGATCGCCCGCGGCTCCTGGAGTGGTGTCGGCGTCCTCGGGCCCGAGGCCTTCGACGCGGTCCCCTTCCTCGACCTGCTCACCGAGTACGGGTCGCCGTGGGGACGCCGGGAAGTGAGTGGCTGAGTGGCCCCAGCAGTGTCCGCGCGCGGACTGACCAAGCACTTCGGCGACGTGCGCGCCGTCGACGACCTCGATCTCGAGATCGCCGACGGGGAGTTCTTCTCGATGCTCGGCCCCTCCGGCTCCGGGAAGACCACCGTGCTGCGCCTGATCGCCGGCTTCGAGCAGCCGACCTCGGGGCGGGTGCTTCTCGGCGAGGACGACGTCACCGAGCTGCCGCCCTACCGCCGCGACGTCAACACGGTCTTCCAGGACTACGCGATCTTCCCCCACATGGACGTGCTCACGAACGTCGAGTACGGCCTGCGTGTGAAGAGGGTCGAGCGCAAGGAGCGACGACGCCGTGCCGAGGAGGCCCTGGCGGCCGTCCGGCTCGAGGAGTACGGCGCTCGCCGGCCGCACCAGCTCTCCGGCGGGCAGCGGCAACGCGTCGCCCTCGCCCGCGCCCTCGTCAACCAGCCCAAGGTGCTGCTGCTCGACGAGCCGCTCGGCGCGCTCGACCTCAAGCTCCGCCGGGAGATGCAGCTCGAGCTCAAGCAGATCCAGCGCGACGTCGGGATCACGTTCGTCTTCGTCACCCACGACCAGGAGGAGGCGCTCTCGATGAGCGACCGGGTCGCGGTGTTCAACGAGGGCAAGGTCGAACAGGTCGCCTCCCCGGTCGAGCTCTACGAGACGCCGGCCAGCCCGTTCGTCGCGGGCTTCGTCGGCACGTCCAACCGGATCGCGGGCGAGGCGGCACAGCAGGTGCTCGGCGTCGACGGCGAGTTCGCCGTACGTCCGGAGAAGCTGCGGGTCGACGCCCCCGGTGGCGCGGTCGGCCCGGACGAGGTGGCCGTGCCGGGCCGCGTGCGCGAGGTGGTCTACCTCGGGCCCAGCACCCACGCGATCGTCGAGCTGGACGCGGGGCCGCGGCTGACCGTCTCGCGGCCCAACGGCGGCGCGGCGGCCGGGCCACTGCTCGAGGTCTCGGACCGTCCTGTCGTGGTGGTCTTCCACCGCGACTCACTGATCTCACTCTCGGGACCGTCTCACCCCACCCAGGAGAAGCCATGACCACGCGCATGCGACCGCTCGCCACGCTCGTCGGAGCAGCAGCCCTGGCCCTCGTGGCCGGCTGCGGCACCCAGGGCGCGTCCTCGACCGGCACCGCCGCCCAGGGAGGAGGCAGCGCCTTCACCCCGCCCGACATCCCGATGCAGCAGTCGATGGGCAAGACGGAGGGCTCGGTGAACATCCTCGCGTGGCCGGGCTACGCCGAGGACGGCTCCAACGACCCGAAGGTCGACTGGGTGACCCCGTTCGAGCAGCAGACCGGCTGCAAGGCGAACGTGAAGTACTTCGGGACGTCCGACGAGGCGGTCAACCTGATGAAGACCGGCGGCTACGACGTGGTGTCGGCCTCCGGTGACGCGTCCCTGCGCCTCGTCGCCTCGGGCGACGTCGCCCCGGTGAACACCGCGCTGATCAAGGACTACGACCAGATCGAGCCGTTCCTCAAGGACCGGCCCTGGAACAGCGTCAACGGTCAGATGTACGGCGTGCCCCACGGTTGGGGCGCGAACCTCCTGATGTATCGCACCGACCAGGTCAAGCCCGCGCCGACCAGCTGGGGTGCGGTCTTCAGCGACGCCTCGAAGTACAAGGGCAAGGTGACGGCGTACGACTCGCCGATCTACATCGCCGACGCCGCGCTCTACCTGATGAAGACCCAGCCCGACCTCGGGATCACCGACCCCTACGCCCTCGACCAGAAGCAGCTCGACGCCGCGGTCAGCCTGCTGAAGGACCAGCGGCAGAACATCTCGGAGTACTGGTCGGACTACCTCAAGGAGGTCCAGGCCTTCCAGACGGGCAACTCGGTGATCGGCACGACGTGGAAGGTGATCGAGCAGGTCGCTGCGGGGGAGAAGGTCCCGGTCAAGGCGATTCTGCCGAGCGAGGGCGCGACCGGGTGGTCTGACACCTGGATGATCAGCTCGAAGGCCAAGCACCCCAACTGTGCCTATGCGTGGATGTCCTACATCACCCAGCCGAAGCCGCAGTCCGAGGTCGCGCAGTACTTCGGCGAGGCACCCGCCAACGGCCAGGCCTGTGCCCTCACCGGCGAGGCCTTCTGCAAGGCCTACCACGTGACGGACAAGGCGTTCGCCGACAAGATCTGGTACTGGACGACACCGATCTCGCAGTGCCTCGACGGCCGCACCGACACCCAGTGCACCGACTACGGCCAGTGGGCGCAGGCCTGGACCGAGATCAAGGGCTGACCCTTGGCGTTCTCCGTACGGCGTTCCCCGGGGCTGCGGACCGGGCTGCTCCTCCTGCCACCGATGCTGTGGCTGGGCGTGGCCTACCTGCTGGCCCTGGGGGCGCTGTTCGTCACCTCGCTGTGGAGCCAGAACGACTTCACCGGGGCCATCGAACGCATCTGGACCCTCGACAACTACCGCCAGATCTGGGAGATCCCGGTCTACCGCACGATCGCGGTCCGCACGATCGCCCTCGCGGCGCTCGTCACCGTGGTGGACGCCCTGGTCGCCTTCCCGATCGCGCTCTACATGGCGAAGTTCGCCTCACCCCGCGGGCGACGACTCCTCGTGATCGCGGTCCTGATGCCGCTGTGGGCGTCGTACCTCGTCAAGGCCTACGCGTGGCGCGGGATCTTCGCCGACGGGGGGCTGATCGACTGGCTCGGCAAGCCCTTCGGCATCCACTCGCCGGGCTACGGTCTCCTGGCGACGGGCGTCACCCTCGCGTACCTCTGGCTGCCCTACATGGTGCTCCCGGTGTTCGCCGGACTGGAGCGGGTACCGGACTCGCTGGTCGAGGCCTCGGGTGACCTGGGCGCCGGCGCGCTGACGACGCTGCGCCGGGTGGTCCTCCCGATGGCCTTCCCGGCGCTGGTGGCCGGCTCGATCTTCACGTTCTCGCTGTCGCTGGGTGACTACATCGCCGTGACGATCGTGGGAGGCCCGACCCAGCTGCTCGGCAACGTGATCTACGAGAACGTCGGAGCGGCCAACAACCTGCCGTTCGCAGCGGCGCTGTCGACCATCCCGGTCGTCGTCATGTTCCTCTACCTCGCCGCGGCGAGGCGGACCGGCGCCTTGGACAACCTGTGAACACCCCACGACGTTCCTCGTCTCGACTGCGCCGCCGAGGCTCCGCATGATCGCCTCCCGGAGTCTGCGGACCGTGCTCCGTGTCACCACGGCGATCGTGCTCGTGGTGGTCTACACGCCGCTCGCCATGGTGGTGATCAACTCCTTCAACGTCGACCGGACCTTCTCCTGGCCACCGAGCGGGTTCACCCTCCACTGGTGGAAGCTGGCCGCGCAGAGCCACGGAGCACGACACGCGCTCCTGGTCAGCATCGAGGTGGCGCTCCTCGCGACGGCGATCGCACTCGTGCTCGGGACGCTCGCCGGGATGGGGTTGCGGCGTACCCGCTTCTTCGGCCGCCACACCATCTCGCTGCTGATCATCCTGCCCATCGCGCTTCCCGGCATCGTGACCGGCATCGCGCTCAACAACGCCTTCCGGACCATGCTCGGGCTCGATCTCGGGTTCTTCACCGTCGTGGTCGCGCACGCGACGTTCTGCATCGTGACCGTGTTCAACAACGTGCAGGCGCGGCTCCAGCGGCTGGGTCCGTCGCTCGAGCAGGCGTCGGCCGACCTCGGCGCGGGACCGTTCCGGACGTTCGTGCAGATCACGTTCCCGATGATGCGGTCGGCGCTCCTGGCAGGGGCGCTCCTGGCCTTCGGGCTGTCGTTCGACGAGATCGTGGTCACCACGTTCACCGCGGGACCGCAGGTCCAGACGCTGCCGCTGTGGATCTTCCAGAACCTGTTCCGGCCCAACCAGGCGCCGATCGTCAACGTGGTGGCGGCCGTGTTGGTGCTCGTCTCCGCCGTGCCGATCTACCTGGCGCAGCGGCTGTCCGGTGACACGGTCTCGTCCGCGTCGGCCACGCCGTGAGCAGCGGCCCGTCCGGTCAGCCCAGGGCGTCGGCGAGAAGCCGCAGCGTGGCCTCGCGCGCCGGGGCCTCGCCGGCCGGCGTACCGGAGAACGCGCCGGCCACCGGGTGCAGCATCACCTCGTCGACGTCGTAGGTCGCGGCGAGCTTGGCCACCTGCTCGGCGGCCTCGTCCGGCGTGCCCACCACCCAGCGCTCGAGCATCTGGTCGGCCAGCGAACGGTGCTGGTCGGGCAGACCCCGTGCCTCGGCCTCCTCCACGAGAGGCTGTGCGGTGAGCGTGCCACCGGTGCGGAGGTTGACCATCGAGAGCAGGTTGGGCTGGGCGAGCCTCCGGGCCTCCTCGGCCGTCGGCGCCACGACGGCGTTGACGGTGAGGAAGGTCCGCGGCTCGGGATGCTCCTCGGACGGTCGGTACGACGAGCGGTAGAGGTCGAGGGCCTCGGCCGTGCCGCGCCCCGAGAAGTGGTGGGCGAAGACGTAGGGGAGTCCCTTGGCGGCGGCGAGCTGCGCCGAGTAGTCCGACGAGCCGAGCAGCCACACGGTCGCCCGTGACGTGGCGTGCGGGGTGGCGTTCAGGGGGTGGAGGCGGCCGTTGACCTGCAGCCCGGCTCCGCCGGGCGACATCATCGTGACGATGTTGTCGACGTACGACGGGAACTGCTCGACCGCGTCGTCGGTGACACCGCCGGCTCCGTGCCGCAGGGCATAGCTGGTCACGGGGTCGGTGCCGGGAGCCCGGCCGAGGCCGAGGTCGATCCGTCCGGGGTAGGCCGCCTCGAGCAGCGCGAACTGCTCCGCGACGACGAGCGGCGCGTGGTTGGGGAGCATCACGCCGCCCGACCCCACCCTGATCCGCTCGGTCGCGGCCGCCACCATGGCGATCAGGACGGGCGGGTTGGTGGCGGCGACGGCCGGCATGTTGTGGTGCTCGGCCAGCCAGTAGCGGGTGAAGCCACGGCCGTCGGCGACCTGGGCGAGGCGCCGGGTGGCCGCGAGGGCGTCACCGGTGGTCTGGTCGCTGCGGACGGGCACGAGGTCGAGCACGGAGAGGGCGGGTGACGTCACCTCCGGGCAACGTCGCTCGGGTCGCCCTCATTCCGTCGGGCGGGACGCCGGTCAGCGTCGGCGCAGCGCGTGGCGCGACCGCCACTGCCCGGGCGATGCCCCGTGGGACCGCTTGAAGGCGCGGCTGAACGCCTCCTCGGCGTCGTACCCGACCCGCCGCGAGATCACCCCGACACCGAGGTCGGTCGAGGTCAGCAGGTCCTCGGCGAGGTGCATCCGCCACTCGGTGAGGTAGCGGATCGGTGAGCGGCCGAGCACGAGGCGGAAGCGCTCGTCGAGCCCGGACCGGGAGACGGTGGCGACGCGGGCCAGCTCGGTGACCGTCCACCTGCGCTCGGGTTCGGCGTGCAGGGCGGCCAGCGCGGGCCTGAGCACAGGGTCGCGGAGGGCGGCGGGCCACCCGCGGTCGACGGCGGGCGCGGTCGCGAGGTGCTGACGGAGGACCTCGACGAGGAGCATCTCCGGCAGCCGGGTGTTGATCGCGTCGGGTCCGAGCGGCGACGCGTCGGCCTGGGCGAGGGCGAAGTCGATGTTGGCGCGCACCCACTCGGCCCCGGCCGTGCCCTCGGGCCGTACGACGAACGCCGGGGGGAACACCCGCAACGCGGGGTCGAACAGCACGTCGTCGCTGTGGAGATAGCCGCACACGATGTCGGTCAGGGCGCCTCCCTCGCGACCGTGCCTGAGCAGCGGCATGCGCTGCCACGGCGGTGGCTGGAGGAACGCCGTCAGCGGGACCAGCTCACTCTCGCCGACGCCACCCATCCGGTGCTGGTCGCCGTAGGGCAGGACGATCACGTCGCCGGCGGACGCCCAGTGCTTCTCCTGTCCCTCGACCTGCACCCAGCAGGTGCCGCTCGACACGACGTGGAACAGGATCACGCGATCCGTGCCGGGTCGCAGGATGGCGGCCGTGTCGGCTCCGGTCATCGACTCGTAGGCCCACGGCTCGCGGTACTCCGCCCGCAGGAAGATCGCCCCCTCGAGGCGCAGACGCTCCAGCGCGGCGTCGAAAGGGTCCGGAACGGAGGCGTCGACCGGGGTCTTGGCTGCCCGATCAGTCGCCCCGGTCGCGCGGTCATGGCCGGCAGGCGAGCGCTGCACGAGGCTCATGGTGGCACAGCGACCGTCGCGGTGCCTTCGAGAAAAGGAGCACACCATGGCACTGTTCATGGACGTTCACACGCTGGGCGGTCCGGTCGGTCTGGCCGATGCCGAGCAGGCCCACGCGGCCGACCTCAAGACGCAGGAGCGCTACGGCGTCAACTACCTGCGCTACTGGGTCGACCAGGAGCAGGGGAAGATCTTCTGCCTCGTGGAAGCACCCGACGCCGAGGCGGCGGAGAGTGTCCACCGGGAGGCCCACGGTCTTCTCGCGGACGCGATCTTCCCCGTGGCCGAAGGCGCCTGAGCGGGCCCGCTCGTGGATCCGATGATGGAGGACCTCGCCCGCGCGCTGGTGGTCTCGCGCGTGCAGGAGGCCGAGGGGTTGCGAGGGGGTCGTCGCCACGCCGCCGCCCGGCGCCTCGGTCGACGTGCCGAGGCGGCGGCCGGGCGCGCCGCCCTCGCCCTGTCCCGCACCCTGTGACCCCCGTCGTACACCGCGCAGGGTGCCGAAGGAGCCGGGCACGACGAGTCGTCGTACCCGGCTCCGGAGCGTCCGGGGGTCGTCCGGTCCGCTCAGGCGGACGGGCCCTTGGTCCGTACGTCGGCGACCTGGCTCATCGCCTCACGCAGCTCGGTGAGCCAGTCGTCCTCGTGCTGGGCGACCAGCCGGACGCACCAGGCGAGCGCGTCGGCACGGGACCGGGCGACGCCCGCGTCCACCAGGGTGTCGAGCACCTGGCGCTGCGGCTGGCGTAGCCGGGTCATGGTGGGGGAGGCGAGGTGGGTGTAGAGCTCCTCGTGGTCCCCGATCCTCACGCCCCAGCTGACGGTGCGCTCGTAGCGACGCTGCGCCTCGCGGGCGATCGCCATCCGCTGCTCGCGCGTCTCCTCACGGAACGCGCTGGCCCGACCGGCCCGCGCCTCCGATGTCTCCGCCTCGCTCGCGCCCGCCTCGACGTCGGGCAGATGGAGGGTCACCACGATCTCGTCGCGGTCGATGCTGATCCCGGCCGGCTCGGCCTGCCAGTCCTGCGGGAGGCGGCCGGAGAACCAGCCCCTCACGCGCTCGTACGCTTCGTTCGTAATCATGATTACATCATTACACGCGGGGTCAAGGGTCGCCGGGGTGGCGGTGAGTGAGCCACCGTTCTCGGCATGGAAACGGTGGCGTGCTCACCGCTGTGCGGCCGGTGCTTCGTCGGCGGTGTGTGCGCCACCGATCCGAGGCGCACGACGGTGGCGTTCTCACCGCCACTCGGTGCAGCGCCAGCGCTCAGGCGGTGGCGGCGAAGGCCTCGGCGACGACGTCGAAGGCCTCCTCGAGCAGCTCGTCGGAGATCGACAGCGGGGGCAGGAAGCGGAAGACGTTGCCCCAGGTGCCACACGTCAGCACGACCACACCCTGGGAGTGGCAGTACGCCGCGACGGCGGCCGCGCGGGCGGCGTCGGGGGTCGTCGTACCGGGCGCGCACAGCTCGATGGCCATCATCGCCCCGCGTCCGCGGATGTCACCGATCACCGGGTGGTCGGCTGCGAGCGAGTCGAGCCGCCGGCGGATCAGCGCCTCGACGGCGCGGGCGCGGGTGCGCAGGTCGTGGGACCGCATCTCCTCGATCGCGCCGAGGGCGGCGGCGCAGGCGACCGGGTTGCCGCCGTAGGTGCCGCCGAGCCCCCCGGCGTGGACCGCGTCCATGACCTCGGCGCGGCCGGTGACGGCGGCGAGCGGCAGACCTCCGGCGATGCCCTTGGCGGTGGTGATCAGGTCGGGGACGACGCCCTCGTGGTCGCAGGCGAACCACTCACCGGTACGGCAGAAGCCGCTCTGGATCTCGTCGGCGACGAACAGCACGCCGTTGTCGCGGCACCACGCCGCGATCGCCGGCAGGAAGCCCTCGGCCGGTACGACGAAGCCGCCCTCACCGAGGATCGGCTCGATCACGACGCAGGCGAGGTTCTCGGCGCCGACCTGCTTCTCGAGCTGGTCGATCGCGCGCGCGGCGGCGTCCTCTCCCTTGATGCCGGCGGTCTCGCGGAACGGGTACGACATCGGCACCCGGTAGATCTCGCCGGCGAACGGCCCGAAGCCGTTCTTGTAGGGCATGTTCTTGGCCGTCATCGCCATCGTCAGGTTCGTGCGGCCGTGGTAGGCGTGGTCGAAGACCGCGACGGCGTCCTTGCCGGTCGCCACGCGGGCGATCTTCACCGCGTTCTCGACCGCCTCGGCGCCGGAGTTGAAGAGGGCCGACTTCTTCGCGTGGTCGCCCGGCGTGAGCTCGGCGAGCGCCTCGCAGACGTCGACGTAGCCGTCGTACGGCGTGACCATGAAGCACGTATGGGTGAAGGCGGCGACCTGCTCCTGCACGCGGCTGACGACCTCGGGGGCGGCGTTGCCCACCGTCGTCACCGCGATGCCGGAGCCGAGGTCGATGAGCTGGTTGCCGTCGGCATCGAGGAGCACGCCGCCGCCCGCCGCCTCGATGAACACCGGGAGGGTCGTGCCGACGCCGTCGGCGACGTAGGTCTTCTTGCGGGCCAGCTTCTCGACCGAACGCGGCCCGGGGATCTCGGTGACGAGGGAGCGGCGCTGCGTCAGGGAGGCGCCTCCGACGGTGTTGATGCTCATCACGCCACTCTAGGGGTCCGCGATCTGCGGAACCAGTCGACGGCTGGGGCATCGGCGACGGATTCAGGTGTCAGTGGACGAGCCGGTGGAGCGCCAGCCTCGCCACGGGTGCGTAGGGCGTCACGAGGGGGAGCGGCCCGTCCAGCCGGAGCCAGGTCAGGGTGCCCGCCCCGGTCGCCCGGACCCCGTGGCACAGGTGCAGCCGCGGCATCGGTACGACGGGCAGCAGGGCGGCGCGGGGGCGCACCGTCCACGACCAGCGCTGCGCCTCCTCGTCCCAGCTGTCCACCTCGAACTCGGCCGAGAGCCACAGGGGGCCGTGCACCCGTCCGCTCTCCCCGCCGACGAGCCGCTCTGTGTCGACCTCCACCCGTCGGACCTGGGGCGCCCAGGTCGACCACAGGGCCGGCCGTGCGTAACGCTCCCACACCTCCTCGGCGTCTCGCGGCCCGGTGGCCGCGAGGTAGAGCGTCGTCATGTCCCCAGCATGCGGCACACTCGGGCGCATGCCGCTCGCGACGTACAAGGACCTGTGCATCGACGTCACCGACGCCCGGGTCGAGGGCGCCTTCTGGGCGACGATGCTGGGCTGGAGCCTCGAGATGCACGACGACGGCGACGCCCACCTGCGTGACGCCGACGGCCGGATCCAGGTCTGGCTCAACCAGGTGCCCGAGCCCAAGACGGTGAAGAACCGCGTCCACATCGACGTGAACGCCGAGTCGCTCGACCGAGCACTCGACGCCGGCGCGCGGGTGCTCTACGACGCCGACCGCTGGACGACGATGGGCGATCCCGAGGAGCAGGAGCTCTGCGTCTTCGTCCGCGACGAGCCGATCGCCCAACGCGCCTACGAGCTGGGCTGGGACTGCCCCGACGGCCCCGGCCCGCGGCACGACATCGCCGTGTGGTGGGCCGAGCTGCTGGGCGCTGTCGCGGCCGATGAGGACGAGCGCGGCTTCTCGTGGGTCGAGCAGATCCCTCAGTGCCCGTGGGACTCCTTCGACTTCGCCGGCGTCCCCGAGCCGAAGACGGTGAAGAACCGGGTGCACATCGACGTCACGACCGACGACCTCGACGCGCTGGTCGCCCACGGCGCCACCGTGCTGCGGGCGAAGGGCGACGGCGGTCTCGGCTGGACGGTCCTGGCCGACCCACACGGCAACGAGTTCTGCGCCTTCACCGACTGACGCGTCAGGGCGTGTGGCGGAGCCGCACCGACAGGCAGGTCACGCAGCCCTCGAGCTTCTCGTACTCGGTGAGGTCGACCGCGACCACACGCAGTCCACGCTCCTCGAGCAGCGCCCGGCTCACCGGGGCGCTGGTGCTCATCAGCACCACGTCGTCACCGAGCAGGACGACGTGTGAGCCCGCCTCCTCGGGCACCGCCAGGAACGACGGCCACACCTCCTGGTCGTCGACGAGCGGGGGGAAGCCGATGACGGTGCCGTCGGGCAGCGCGGTGACGGCCGACTTGAGGTGCAGCACCTTGTGCACGGGGACGCCGACCACTCGTGCGCCGTGCGGCGCGAGGTGGGCCGCGAGCTGGTCGACGCCGGCCTGGTTCGTACGGCCGCCGAGGCCGACCCAGACGGTGCCACCGTGCTTCAGCACGTCACCACCATCGAGCGTGCCGGGCGCCTCGATCTCCACGACGTCGTAGCCGAGCCCGCGGAGGACGGCGGAGGTCCCGGCTGTCTCGGGCTTGCGCTCGTCGGCACCCGGGCGGGTGATGACCGCGCGATCGCCGTACATGACCACGGTGTCCTCGACGAACACGCTGTCGGGGCAGTCGTCCGCCGGCGGCACCTCGAGGGTCTCCCACCCGGCGCCGTGGAGGGCGGCCACGTAGCCGTCCCACTGGGCGAGGGCGAGGTCGAGGTCGACCGGTTTCCGTTCGAGATGGGTCACCAGGCCCTCCGCGAGTCGCCGAGACGGACGACGGACGAGGGCGCGGCGTGCTTCCATGCGCGGAGTCTAGGAGTCCCGAGCGTGGACAATGAGGGCATGACCACCCGTCGCGACGTCGCCGTGCTCGGCTCCACCGGGTCCATCGGCACCCAGGCGCTCGACATCGTGCGCGCCAACCCGGAGCGCTTCCGGGTCGTGGCGCTCACCGCTGGCGGGGCCAACCGGGCTCTGTTCGACGCGCAGGTGGCGGAGTTCGCCCCGTCGTTCAGCGGGCTGGGTGCCGAGGCCTCCGCGGAAGCGGCGGCGCGACCCGCGGACGTCGTGCTCAACGGCATCACCGGGGCGGTCGGGCTCGGCGCCACGCTTGCGGCCCTCGACGCCGGCAACACGCTGGCCCTGGCCAACAAGGAGTCGCTGATCATGGGCGGCCCGCTGGTGCTCGAGCGGGCCAAGCCCGGACAGATCGTGCCCGTCGACTCGGAGCACTCGGCGTTGGCGCAGTGCCTCCGGGGCGGCACCCCGGAGGAGGTGCGCCGGCTCGTGCTGACCGCCTCGGGCGGCCCGTTCCGCGGTCGCACCCGTCAGGACCTCCTCGAGGTGACCCTCGACGACGCACTCGCCCACCCCACCTGGGACATGGGCCCGGTGGTCACCATCAACTCCGCCACGCTGGTCAACAAGGGGCTCGAGGTGATCGAGGCCCACCTGCTCTTCGCGATCCCCTACGAGCGCATCGAGGTCGTCGTGCACCCGACGTCGGTGGTGCACTCGATGGTCGAGTTCGTGGACGGCTCGACGCTGGTGCAGGCGAGCCCTCCGACGATGCTGATCCCGATCGCACTCGGTCTCGCCTGGCCCGACCGGGTGCCCGAGACCGCACCACCCGTCGACTGGTCACAGACCAACACCTGGGAGTTCCTCCCGCTCGACGACGAGGCCTTCCCGGCCGTCGGCCTGGCCCGCAGCGCGGGGGAGCGGGGGAGCACCGCCCCCGCGGTCTACAACGCCGCGAACGAGGTCGCGGTCGAGGCGTTCCGGCAGGGCCGCCTGCGTTTCGTCGAGATCGTCGACACGGTCGCCGGAGTTCTCGGGGTGCACGACGTACCCTCGGAGGAGACATTGACCGTCGACGACGTCCTGGCCGCCGATGCCTGGGCCCGCGACGAGGCGACCCGCCTGATCGAGAGGGCTCCATGACACCGCTGCTCTACCTGCTCGGGGTCGTGCTGTTCGTGCTCGCGATCCTGGCCTCCATCGGCCTCCACGAGCTCGGTCACATGGTCCCGGCGAAGGCGTTCGGCGGGAAGGTCACGCAGTACTTCATCGGCTTCGGTCCGACCATCTGGAGCCGGCAGCGCGGCGAGACGGAGTACGGCGCCAAGGCCATCCCGCTCGGCGGCTACGTCAAGATCGTCGGCATGCTCCCGCCCGACCAGGAGCACGCCGACAAGGTCGAGTACGACGCCGACGGCAACCGCGTGATGGTGGTCCGGAAGTCCAACACCGGCATGTTCGGGCAGCTCGTCTCCGACGCCCGGGCGGCCGAGTGGGAGACCATCACGGCCGCCGACGAGGACCGGCTCTTCTACAAGATGGCGTGGTGGAAGAAGGTCGTCGTGATGGCCGGCGGCCCGACGGTGAACCTGATGATCGCGTTCGTCATCTTCGCCGGCCTGTTCGCCACGGTGGGCAACCCTGGCGACCAGAAGGTGCAGACGAAGGTCGACGTCGTCTCGGCCTGCATCGTCCCCGCCTCCGAGGAGGGCCGCGCGTGCACGCCGTCCGACCCGATCAGCCCGGCGGCCAAGGCCGGCCTGAAGCCCGGTGACCGGTTCGTGTCGTTCAACGGCACGCCGATCCACAGCTGGGAGCAGATGCAGGGTCTGATCCGCGGCAACGCCGACGGGCAGGCGACGATCGTCGTCGACCGGGCGGGGCAGACGCTGACCCTCCACACCGACACCCTGGTCGAGCCGCGGCCGACCGACCCGAACGACCCGAAGAAGCTGACCCCGGTCGGCTTCCTCGGCGTCGCCCCGGTCGTCACCTACGCGACCGGCGGCGTCCTCTACACCGTCGAGCAGATGGGCGGCCTCGCGAAGCAGTCCGCCGTGGCGCTGGCGACCCTGCCGGTGAAGGTCTGGGGCGTGGGTCAGGCGATCGTCGGAGTCAAGGACCGGGCGGCCGACAGCCCCGTGAGCATCGTCGGCGGCGGCCGGATCGCCGGTGAGACCGCCTCGGCCCAGGGCTTCCCGCTCAAGGACAAGCTGATCGGGCTGCTCGGCCTCGTCGCCGGGTTCAACTTCTTCATCGGCCTGTTCAACTTCATCCCGCTCCTGCCTCTCGACGGCGGCCACATCGCCGGCGCGCTGTGGGAAGCCGCTCGGCGCGCGATCGCCCGGCTCCGCGGGCGGCCCGACCCCGGCTACGTCGACGTCGCCCGGCTCCTGCCGGTCGCCTACGTCGTGGCCAGCTTCCTGCTCGTCATGGGTGTGGTCCTGATCGTGGGCGACCTCGTCGTCCCCGTGAACGTGACCTGACCCGCACGCCTGGAAACGGTCGAACCGGGTGCGGCGAACTACGCTGCAGTCATGACCGCTGTCAGCCTGGGGATGCCGGAGGCACCCCCGCCCGTGCTCGCCCCGCGCCGCAAGACCCGTCAGATCCGGGTCGGCAAGGTGGGGGTCGGCAGCGACTCGCCGATCTCGGTCCAGTCGATGTGTACGACGCTCACCTCCGACGTCAACACCACGCTGCAGCAGATCGCCGAGCTGACCGCCTCCGGCTGCGACATCGTGCGGGTCGCCTGCCCGAGCCAGGACGACGCCGACGCCCTGCCGGAGATCGCCCAGCACAGCCAGATCCCGGTGATCGCCGACATCCACTTCCAGCCGAAGTACGTCTTCGCGGCGATCGAGGCGGGTTGCGCGGCCGTCCGGGTCAACCCGGGCAACATCCGCAAGTTCGACGACCAGGTCAAGGAGATCGCCAAGGCCGCGAAGGACCACGGCACGAGCATCCGGATCGGCGTCAACGCGGGCAGCCTCGACAAGCGGATCCTCGAGAAGTACGGCAAGGCCACGCCTGAGGCACTCGTCGAGAGCGCCGTCTGGGAGGCGGGGCTGTTCGAGGAGCACGACTTCCACGACTTCAAGATCTCGGTCAAGCACAACGACCCCGTGGTCATGGTCCGCGCCTACGAGCTGCTCGCCGAGGCGGGCGACTGGCCGCTCCACCTCGGCGTGACCGAGGCCGGACCGGCGTTCCAGGGCACGATCAAGTCCGGGGTCGCGTTCGGTGCCCTGCTGAGCCAGGGCATCGGCGACACGATCCGCGTCTCGCTCTCCGCGCCGCCGGTCGAGGAGGTCAAGGTCGGCATCCAGATCCTCGAGTCGCTCAACCTCAAGCCGCGCCGGCTCGAGATCGTCTCCTGCCCCTCGTGCGGCCGGGCCCAGGTCGACGTCTACACCCTCGCCGAGCAGGTGACCGCGGGGCTCGACGGGCTCGAGGTGCCGCTGCGCGTGGCGGTGATGGGATGCGTCGTGAACGGCCCGGGCGAGGCCCGCGAGGCGGATCTCGGCGTCGCCTCCGGCAACGGCAAGGGCCAGATCTTCGTCAAGGGCGAGGTCATCAAGACCGTGCCCGAGTCACAGATCGTCGAGACCCTCATCGAAGAGGCCATGCGGATCGCCGAGGGCATGGAGCCCGTCGACGGTGCCGGGGCGAGTGTCAGCGTCAGCTGAGCGCCGCCGCCCTCGCTCGACACCTCTCGCGGTCGTCGGCGCGGCGCTGGTGCTCCTGGGACTCGTGTTGACGTTCGTGGTGCCACGACACCTGGCCGGTCCACCCGACCGGGCGGTGGCCGCCTCCTCGGACCGGGCGGCCCTGCCCCCGGTAGGGCACGTGTTCGTGGTCAACATCGAGAACAAGGGCTTCCACACCCTGTGGGGCCCGCACTCGGCCGCCCCCTACCTCGCCCGGACGTTGCGCGCCAAGGGGGTGCTGCTGCCGCAGTACTACGGCACCGCGCACCACAGCCTGGGCAACTACCTGGCCCAGATCTCCGGACAGGGCCCGGACTACGCGATCCAGCACGACTGCCGGACGTACAGCCGCTTCCGCGAGAGCCGTCCGGTCGCCGCCCACGGCCAGGTGGTCGGCGACGGCTGCGTGTTCCCGGCGAAGGTCCGTACCCTCCCCCGACAGCTGAGCGACGCGGGGTTCGGGTGGCGCGGCTACATGGAGGACATGCGGACCCCGTGCCAGCACCCCCGGCTCGGCGCTCGCGACCGTTGGCAGAAGGCCACCGCCCGCTCCCAGTACGCCACCCGGCACAACCCGTTCGTCTACTTCCGGTCCATCACCTCCACCCCGGCGTACTGCAAGGCGCACGTCAAGGCGCTGTCGGCACTGACGGCGGACCTGAAGCACGCCTCGACGACCCGGGCCCTCAGCTACATCACGCCCGACCTGTGCCACGACGCCCACGACGCGAGGTGCGCCGGCGGCGGGCCGGGCGGACTGCGCGCAGCCAATGCATGGGCCGAGCGGTGGATCCCGCGGATCCTCGCCTCACCCGCCTTCCGTGCGAACGGCGTCCTGGTGATCACCAGCGACGAGTCGGAGGGCGTGCGGGAGGACTCGAGTGCCTGCTGCGGCGAGGGCGTCGGGCCCAACGCCGGACGGCCGGGGATCGAGGGCCCGGGAGGCGGCCGGGTCGGTGCGCTCGTGATCTCGCCGTACTCCGTCCCGGGCAGCACGAGCACACGCAGCTACAACCACTACTCCCTGCTCGGCACCATGGAGGACCTGTTCGGCCTGCCGCGCCTGGGATACGCGCGCACGGTGCCCTACGTCTTCGGTGCCGACGTCTTCAACGCCGCCTGAGGCTCCCTCGCCCTGGGCCAGAGCCGGGGATGGCGATCCAGAGCGGCCTCGACACCTTCGGTCTCGGCGTCCACACCGTCCCGCTGCCGTCGACTGACCGGGCCGAGCGGGCCCGCACACGCGTAGGCTCACCCCGTGACGTTGTCCCGGTTCCGCGCGCGCCAGGGGGTGAGCGTGCTCGGACCCACCGACCTGCCGGACTTCCTCGCGCTCACCGCGCGCGACCCGGTGGTGAACGCGTTCGCCGAGTACCGGGCCCGGAGCACGAACCTCGAGTCGCGGTTGCTGGCCGGCGAGATCTGGGGTCGCTACGACGACGGACGCCTGGTCGCGGGATGCCACGTCGGAGCCAACCTGGTGCCGGTCGAGTGCACCCCCGACGACGCCCGCGCCTTCGCCGAGCGAGCCCTGACCAAGCCGCGGTCCGTGGTCACCATCGTGGGGCTTCAGGACGCCGTGTGGCCGCTGTGGGACGCCGTGTCCGACAGCTGGGGTCCGGCGCGCGAGACCCGGTGGGACCAGCCCCACCTCGCTCTCGACGATGCGCCCGCGGTGACCCCCGACCCCGGCGTACGGCGTACGACTCCCGACGACTTCGCGGCGCTCTACCCGGCCTGTGTCGCCATGTACACCGAGGAGGTCGGGGTCGACCCCGAGGCCGACGGCGGAGCGCCCATCTACCGCTCGCGCGTGCGTCAGCTGATCGGGCTGGGCTGGTCGTTCGCCCGGATCGAGGAGGGCAGGGTCGTGTTCAAGGCGGAGGTCGCCCATGCGACCCCGCACGCGGCCCAGATCCAAGGGGTCTGGGTCGCACCCGACCGGCGCGGACAGGGGCTCGCCGCCGGCGGCGTCGCCGCCGTCGCCGAGGCCTGCCGCCGTGACATCGCACCGGTCGTCTCGCTCTACGCCAACATCTGGAACGAGCCCGCCCGCCGCGCCTACGCCCGCGTCGGCTTCGAGCAGACCGGCACCTTCGCCACCATCATGTTTTGATCGCCCCAGCGTGAGCGTGCGAACGCTGGAGGGGCGATCAGGTTGAGCAAGCGGAGCGACCGAGGAACGAGGTCGCTCCAGCGCGTCGAAACCCGGTGACGCCCGCGCCGACCGGGGAACGGCGCCGACCAGGAAGCGGCGCCGACCGGGGCAAGGCGCCGACTAGGGTCGCCCCGTGAAGCTCCCCCGGGACACCGCCGCCCTCGCCGCGATCTTCGCCGTCAGCGGGGTGGTCCACCTGGTCAAGCCGGAGGTCTACGAACCGCTGATGCCGTCGTGGGTGCCGCGTCACCGCGAGGTGATCCTCGGCAGCGGCGTGGCGGAGCTGGCGTGTGCCGCCGGGCTCGCCGTCCCGGCCACCCGTCGTACGGCGGGCTGGGCGAGCGTCCTGCTGCTGGTCGCGGTCTTCCCCGGCAACGTGCACATGGCGGCGGACGCTCAGCGGATCAGGAGCACCAGCCCGAGGGCGCGCGGCTTCAAGGCGGCGACGCTCGTACGGCTACCGGTGCAGTGGCCGATGATCCGAGCCGCGCTCAAGGTCGCTCGCGGCTGACAAACCCCGTCGCAGCGCCGCGAGCGGCGCCCGTAGTCTTGCCGCCATGAGCACCGTCCTGCGCATGTCCAGCCTCTTCGTCCGCACGCTGCGTGACGACCCGGCGGACGCCGAGGTGCCCAGCCACCGGCTGCTCATCCGGGCCGGCTACATCCGCCGCAACGCGCCGGGCATCTACACGTGGCTCCCGCTCGGACTGCGCGTCCTGCGCAAGATCGAGAACATCGTGCGCGACGAGATGGACGGGATCGGCGCCCAGGAGCTGCTCTTCCCCGCGCTGCTGCCCCGCGAGCCCTACGAGGCCACCGGTCGCTGGGCCGAGTACGGCGACAGCATCTTCCGGCTCAAGGACCGCAAGGACGCCGACTACCTGCTCGGTCCCACGCACGAGGAGATGTTCACCCTGGTGGTGAAGGACCTCTACTCCTCCTACAAGGACCTCCCGCTGGCGATCTACCAGATCCAGAACAAGTACCGCGACGAGGCGCGTCCTCGCGCGGGTCTGCTGCGTGGCCGGGAGTTCGTGATGAAGGACTCCTACTCCTTCGACGTCGACGACGCCGGGCTCGACGAGTCCTACCAGCGCCACCGTGACGCCTACGTCCGGATCTTCGACCGGCTCGGCTTCGAGTACGTGATCGTCAAGGCGACCTCCGGGGCGATGGGCGGCTCGAAGTCGGAGGAGTTCCTCGCCCGCGCCGACGTCGGCGAGGACACCTACGTGCGCTGCACGCTGTGCGACTACGCAGCCAACGTCGAGGCGGTCGAGGTACGTCCGCCCGCGGCCGTGCCCTACGACGACGCGCCGGCGGCCCACGCGGAGCAGACGCCCGACACCCCGACGATCGACTCGCTGGTCGCCTACCTGAACGAGAAGTACCCGCGCGACGACCGTCCCTGGACCGCCGGCGACACGCTGAAGAACGTCCTCGTCGTCCTCAAGCACCCCGACGGCACGCGCGAGCCGCTGGCCATCGGGCTGCCCGGCGACCGCGAGGTCGACCAGAAGCGTCTCGAGGGTCAGCTCGAGCCGATCGAGGTCGAGGCGATGGACGAGGCCGAGATGGCCAAGCACCCGGCGCTGGTCAAGGGCTACATGGGGCCGGGTGTGCTCGGCGAGAAGAACGCCTCCGGGATCCGCTTCGTCGTCGACCCTCGCGTCGTCGAGGGCACCCGCTGGGTGACCGGGGCCGACGTGGCGGGCAGCCACGTCCTCGACCTGGTCGCCGGGCGCGACTTCAACGCCGACGGGACGATCGAGGCCGCCGACGTCCGCGACGGCGACGCCTGCCCGAACTGTGACGGAGGGACGCTCGAGTCCGCCCGCGGGATCGAGATGGGTCACATCTTCCAGCTCGGCCGCAAGTACGCCGACGCGCTGGGCCTGCAGGTGCTCGACGAGAACGGCAAGCTCGTCACGGTGACCATGGGCTCCTACGGCATCGGGCCGTCGCGAGCGGTCGCGGCGATCGCCGAGGGCACCCTCGACGACCTGGGACTGGCGTGGCCACGCAACGTCGCGCCGGCCGACGTGCACCTGGTCGCGACGGGGAAGGACGAGGCCATCTTCGCGGCCGCCGACCGGATCGCCCGCGAGCTCTCGCAGCAGGGCGTCGACGTGATCTACGACGACCGGCCCAAGGTCAGCCCGGGGGTGAAGTTCAAGGACGCCGAGCTGATCGGGCTGCCGACGATCGTCGTGGTCGGCCGCAACCTCGCCGACGGGACCGTCGAGGTCCGCGACCGTCGTACGGGCGCGCGCGAGGAGGTCCCCACCGACCACGTCGTCAACCACCTCGTCCACCTGGTCCGCGCCTGACGCCGAGTCGGCGCAAAGAGGCAGTGATCTCACGCCGAGTCGGCGCAAACAGGCAGCGATCTCACGCCGAGTCGGCACAAACAGGCAGTGATTTCACGCCGAGTCGGCACGTGACGACTCGGCGGTCAACGGACCTGCTGGAGGCGGTGGACGGCGCCGGCGAGGCCGCTCTCGACGTACGACGGCTGGTCGCTCTCGAGGCCGTAGACGACCTCGTGCCACGGTCCGAGCAGGTGCCAGTCGAGGCCGCGGGCGAGCACGTCGAGGTCGGGGGAGTAGGCCTCCTCGAGCGCGGCCGCGAATACCGGCCCGGCGCCGTACCTGGTCCAGGCGAGGTCGAGCGCGGGGTCCCCGACCCCGCAGTCGCCCCAGTCGATGACCCCGGTGACGGCGTCGCCGACGACGCGGATGTGCAGGGGGCCCAGGTCGCCGTGCACGAGCCGTGGGTGGGGTGGGGGCACGGACATCCGCTCCAGGAGTGCCGCGCCCGCCGCCCGCTCCGCCGCCGGCAGCAGCGGCAGCACGTCGGCGGCCATCCGGTCGCGGACCGCCTGAGCCTCGGCGTACGACGTCGCGGCGTCGCGGGCCCCCGAGCGGACGGCCTGCTCGGGGTCCACGGCGTGCAGGGCGTGGAGGAACGCCCCGACGGCCCGACCCTGGGCCGCGGACGTGCCGGGGCAGGCCTCGCCCACGATCAGGGCGTGCCGCACGGTGAGGGGCTCCTCGGAGACGATGCGGGGCACCGGGACGGGCAGGGGCAGCAGAGGCGCCAGCCACGGCATGAGGGCGACCTCACGGCGCACCTGGGGCTCGACCTCGGCCCGTCTCGGTGTCCGGTCGACCCAGCGCCCCTCGACCAGCGTGGCCTGTGTGTCCCAGCCGTCGTCGAAGTCGTCCGGGTCGGTCACGATCGGTCATCCAACCCCGGTCGCGCTCGCCCGCACAACCGGGTTGCGCGTCGACGTCCGGCCGCTACGGTCGGCCCGTGGACCTCGATGCGGTGATCTTCGACTGGGGCGGCACCCTCACCCGCTGGCACGACCTGGACTTCCATGCCGAGTCGGTGGCGCTGGCAGCGGCGGTGACCACGATCGGGCACGACGCGGATGCTGCGCGCGCCGCGCTCCACGAGGCCGGACGCACCGTCTGGAGCCGTTCGCGCGACCGCCACGAGAGCGCCACGGTCACCGACCTCTTCGACGAGGCGGGGCTCGACCACGACCCGGCCCTGCTCACGGCGTACCGCGACTTCTGGGAGCCGCACACCTACACCGACCCCGAGGCGCGGCCGATGCTCGAGCGCCTGCGGGCCGACGGGCTGCGGATCGGTGTCCTCTCCAACACGATCTGGCCCCGAGAGTGGCACGTCGGGTTCTTCGAGCGGGACGGGGTCTACGACCTCATCGACGGAGACGTCTACACCAGCGAGATCCCGTGGACGAAGCCTTCGCCCCGGGCGTTCGCGGCCGCCATGGCCGCCGTCGAGGTGACCGACCCGGCGCGGTGCGTCTACGTCGGCGACCGCCTCTACGACGACATCTGGGGCGCGCAGCAGGCCGGCATGCGCGCCGTGCACATCCCGCTCAGCGACATCCCGGTCGAGCAGAGGGGCGCCGACGAGGGAGCCCCCGACGGCGTGATCCACGCACTCGCCGACCTGCCCGGCCTGCTCGCCTCGTGGTGACTTCAACCTTTTGCATTGCAGAAACATGAGGCACGAAGCGTCGGACACCCTCCGGGCCTGGGTTGCATGATTGTGCAGACGGCCCGCGAACCACCCCCCCTTGATTCGCGGACCAGACCGATTCCCCCATCGGTCGTGTGTCGCCCTCTGCTCCGGGGAATGTCTCGGGAGTTCCTCGGAGCAGGAGGCGCCGAGCCCCTGTTCCCCCCACGGGTCCAGGGGCTTTCACACGTCCGCCCTCAGGCGCGCGCGAAGCCGGCGGGCAGTCCGGGGAGCGGGAGGGGCGGCCCACCGAAGGTGAGTTCCGCGAGGGCTCCCGCGCTCAGGGCGTCGACCGCCCAGGCACGGTCGGCGCCCGTGGTCGCCGCCACCAGCGCGGCGTACGTGCTGACACAGGCGCGCTCGACGCGCAGTGCCTCCGCGGTGATCTGCCCCGGCGTCGTGACCTCGCGCGGCACGTCGTAGGCCGGTTCCGCCGCGTCGGGGTCGGCGCCGGCGGCCGTGACCATCAGGCGCAGCTGGTTGCGACGCGCCAGGTGGACGTCGTACGCCGTCGCGAGGGCGGGCCGCAGCGGCGACTCGCCGAGCACCGCGGCGCGGCCGCCGAGCACCCCGAGGACGTACACCGCTGCGTGCTCGGCCGCCAGGGTGCGCTGGAGGGCCGGCAGAGAGGTCTCGTCGCTCATGAGGCCTCCCGGAGCACCGGTTGCATCCGGATCCCGGCCGCGATGGACGCCAGCACACGTGCCAGGTCGCCGCTGGTGGCGGTCCGCGCCCACGTGCCGAACCGGACGGCGGCACGCCGCTCGCGGGCCACGATCCGCGGGCGGCTCAGCGGCCGGCCCGGGGAGGCCGTCGCAGGCGGCTCGCCCTGGAGCGCCGCCAGCTGCACCCGGTGGACCGCGACGAGGGCAGCGTTTCCGGAACCACCTCCGAGTCGGGTGATCAGGTCGGAGAGCTCCGCCCGGGCTGCGGTGACGATGGCCTCGTCGGGGTCCGGCGACGGCGTCGTCGCCGGCGCCGACGACGTGGGGTCGAGGTCGCAGCCAGTCAGCCCGGCCGCCGCGACCGCACCGGCGGAGAGCAGCAGGCCGCGGCGCGAGAGCGGGGAGCCGGACACGCCCGCGACCCTATCTCCGCGACCACGACCGGCCCCGGCGACGCGGGGCTGTCCACCCCGAGGCCACCCGCTATCGTGTCAACGACAACAGCACAGGAGGTCGCGACGTGAGCCAGGTCAGTCCGGACAGCTCCCGGATCGCAGACGCGCTCCGCGACCGGCTGTCCGACCTCGGCCTCGATCTCGAGGCCGTCGAGCTCACCCCCGCCGGCAAGCGTCGGGTGCTGCGCGTCGCGGTCGACCAGGACGGTGGGGTCACCCTCGACGACATCGCCGACGCGACGCGCGCGGTCTCCGGCGTGCTCGACGACTCCGTGCTCATGGGTGAGACCGCCTACACCCTCGAGGTCACCTCGCGCGGTGTCGACCGCCCGCTGACCGAGCCGCGCCACTGGCGCCGCAACCGCGACCGCCTCGTCAAGGTCTCGCTCCGTGACGGCACGCAGCTCACCGGTCGCGTCACCGCGAGCGACGAGGCAGGGGCGACCCTCGACGTCGAGGGGACACCGGTCCACGTCCCCTACGACGAGGTCGGCAAGGCGCTGGTCCAGATCGAGTTCAACCGCAAGCGGACAGAGGAGGACTGATGGACATCGACCTGAGCGTCCTGCGCATGCTCGAGCGGGAGAAGGAGATCTCCTTCGACATCCTCGTGGAGGCCATCGAGCAGGCACTGCTGACGGCGTACCACAAGACCCCCGGAGCCGTGGAGCAGGCGCGCGTCGTGCTCGACCGCAGCAGCGGCCACGTGACCGTGTACGCCGCGGAGCTGGACGACGAGGGCACCAAGCTCGGCGAGTACGACGACACCCCCGACGGGTTCGGCCGGATCGCCGCGACGACGGCGAAGCAGATCATGCTGCAGCGCCTCCGCGACGCGGAGGACGACATCCGCTACGGCGAGTTCTCCGGCAAGGAGGGTGACCTGATCTCGGGGGTCATCCAGCAGGGGCGCAACCCCGACGACGTCATGGTCGACCTCGGCAAGCTCGAGGCGTTGCTGCCGCTGGGGGAGCGCGTCCCCGGCGAGACCTACACCCACGGCGAGCGCATCAAGTGCCTGGTGATCTCCGTCCGCAAGGGCATGCGCGGGCCGCAGATCACGCTGTCGCGCTCCCACCCCAACCTGGTCAAGAAGCTGTTCGCCCTGGAGGTGCCCGAGATCGCCGACGGCACCGTCGAGATCGCGGCGATCGCCCGTGAGGCCGGCCACCGGACGAAGATCGCGGTCACCACGTCCGCCCAGGGTGTGAACGCCAAGGGCTCGTGCATCGGCCCGATGGGCCAGCGCGTGCGCAACGTGATGTCGGAGCTCCACGGCGAGAAGATCGACATCGTCGACTGGTCGGAGGACCCCGCCGAGCTGGTCGCCCATGCGCTGTCGCCCGCCCGCGTGAGCAAGGTGGAGGTCGTCGACGCCGAGGCCCGGTCCGCGCGGGTGACCGTGCCCGACTTCCAGCTCTCGCTGGCGATCGGCAAGGAGGGCCAGAACGCCCGCCTTGCCGCCCGGCTCACCGGCTGGCGGATCGACATCCGGTCCGATGACGAGGCGGGCAGCGACGAGTGATGAGTCGAGCAGCGGCGCGCGAGGGACGAGCGCGGCGCGTTGCTCGGCCAGGTCGAGCAAGCGACGCGGCTGAGGAACGAGGCCGCGTGAGCGCGTCGAGACCCGGTGACGGTGCCTGGGGCGGTGCGTGGCTTCGGGAGGTCTCGACAGGCTCGACCCGCGTGGTGACCCGCGGATGAGACTCCTGGGCGTCCTCGGCGGGATGAGCTGGACCAGTACCGAGACCTACTACCGGCTGCTCAACACCGGCGTCGCCGACCGGCTGGGCGGCCTCCACTCGGCCCGGATCCTGCTCCACAGCGTCGACTTCGACGAGATCGCGAGTCGTCAGCACGCGGGCGACTGGGACGGGACGGCGGAGATCCTGGGGGCCGCCGCGGTCGGTCTGGCGGCGGCCGGCGCCGAGCGGCTCCTGCTCGCGACGAACACCATGCACAAGGTGGCCGACGCGGTCGAGGAGGCCTCGGGGCTGGGCGTGGTCCACATCGCCGACGCCACCGCCGCGGCCGTCCAGGCGCAGGGGCTGACCCGGGTAGGCCTGATCGCGACGGCGTTCACGATGGAGGACGCGTTCTACGTGGACCGTCTGGCGCGGCACGGTCTCGAGGTGGTCGTGCCCGACCCGGACGGTCGGGCCGACGTGCACCGGATCATCTACGACGAGCTGGTCCGCGACGTCGTACGGCCGGAGTCGCGTGAGCGCTATCGCGGCGTGATGGCCGATCTCGTGGCCGACGGTGCCGAGGGGATGATCTTCGGCTGTACGGAGGTCGGGCTGCTGGTCGGGCCCGACGACACCACGGTGCCGACCTTCGACACCTGCCGGCTGCACGCCGAGGCCGCGGTCGACTGGATGCTCGCGCCCGCCGGCTGAGGGCGGGTGGTCAGGGGCTCTCCCCGCCGATCCAGTCGACCTCGAGGGCAGGCACCGACGCGTCGCCCGGCCAGTCGGGGAAGTCGAAGACCGCGATCATGATCTGCAGCGGGTACGTCGGCGGGCGGGCGCAGGTACGCACGTGCTCGCCGTCCACCGAGAACTCCGCGACCTGCTCGTCCCAGCGCACGGCGTACTCGTGCCACTGGCCGACGTCGATCGGTAGGCGCGGCGCCTGGAAGTCCTGCTCGAGACGCGGGTCGTGCAGCTTCTTGATCCCCATCCCGACCTCGGCGGAGCGTCGCGGGTCGCGGTCCTTGCCGAAGACCTCGACCAGGCAGAGCTCCCCGGAGTCGTCCGGCGACTCCTCGAAACCGCTCAGCCAGACCGCAGCCATGGACCGGTCGGACAGCTCCATCCGGCACACGACCGCGATCGAGCCGCACCGGGGGAGACAGCCCTCGAACCGAGGCTGCTCCTCGCGCACACGCTGGCCCTCGAGGAAGCGTTGTCCGGCCACCGTGCTCCCGACCGGACCGGAGTGCCCGCCGGACGCGATGCCCGACACCCGCAGCGGGGTGGGGTGCTGGTCGGGACACCACAGCGGCTGGTCGGGCGGGATCCACAGTCGCAGCCGGCTGTCGGAGACGCGGTGTCGCGCGGCGGTGGCGGCGCGCGAGCTCCAGGCCGGGAGGTAGTGGGCGTCCCAGACGGCCGGGTCGAGGGCGTCACCGTCGAAGTCGTCGCGGAACGCCGGCATACGCAGGACCCTAGGGCCGGTCAGCGGTGCCCGCCAGCGCCCGGTTCGGGGAATACCGACCCCGCGCGGTAGGGTTCCAGTCAGTGGTTCGCGCATCGGTGTCCCCTGCCTCCATGGGTCCTTCGGGTCCCGTCCGGACATGCATCGGGTGCCGTGAGCGGGCCGCGAGGAGCGAGTTGTTGCGGGTGACCGCAGGCTCGGACGCCGATGGCCGACCAGCCGTGGTGCCCGATCCGGCAGGCACCCGGCCCGGGCGAGGGGCGCATCTGCACCCCACGACCGTGTGTTACGACCTCGCCGTCCGCCGTCGAGCCTTCGGCAGGGCCCTCAGGGCCACTACGGGGCTGGGCAGTGCGCCGGTGGCGTCGTACCTCGCCTCACCCGACCACACGACCGACCGATGAGGACTGGAGCAGCGGCTCATGAGCACTCGATGAGTACCTCCCGATGAGTTTGCAACACCCACCAACGGTCTGAGATCCGCCCCCGGTTTCCGGGGAAGGGGTCTTGGGCCAGAAGGAGAACAGTGGCCAAGACCCGAGTACACGAGCTCGCCAAGGAGTTCGGTGTCGAGAGCAAGTTCGTTCTCGAGAAGTTCAAGGAGATGGGGGAGTTCGTCAAGTCGGCGAGCTCCACTGTCGAGCTGCCGGCGGAGATGCGTTTCCGCAAGGAGTACGGCGACGACCTGAAGGCGAAGATGGCGACGGCGAAGCCCGCCGCCAAGCCCGCCGACCAGGCGACTGTGCCCGCGGCAGCACCGGCGCCCGAGCAGGCACCCGAGCAGGCCCAGCCTGCCGTCGAGGTGTCCGAGCCCGCGGCTGCCGCACCCAAGCCCGGCCCGCGCGCCGCGACGCCTGCGCCGGTCGACGAGCCCGAGGCGCCCGCTGCCGAGCCCGAGACCCCGGAGGAGCCCGCCGCGCAGGCGCCGACCCCGGCGCCCCGTCCGGCGGCCCGTCCCGGTGCCCCGCGCCCCGGCAACAACCCGTTCGCGTCCAGCCAGGGCATGGGCCGACGCCCGGCGCCCGCGCCGCGCGAGACCGACGACGACGAGAACCGTCCGCCGCGGCCGCCCGCCGCGGGCGCTCGTCCCGGCATGCCGCGTCCCAACCCGGCGATGATGAACCGTTCCCCGGGCGCCTTCGGGACCGGTCCCGGCGGTCGTGGGCCCTCGGGTCCCGGCGGCGGTCCGGGCCGTGGTGCGCCCGCCCGAGGAGGTGCCCCCGCACGCGGTGGCGCCGGCGCCCCGGGTCGGGGCGGAGCCGGTGCCCCCGGTCGCGGCGCTCCGGCCGGTGCCGGTGCTCCCGGCCGTGGCGGTCCCGGCTTCGGTGGCGGTCCCGGTGGCGGCCGTGGTCGTCCCGGCCAGCGTGGACAGACGCAGGGTGCCTTCGGGCGTCCCGGCGGTCCGTCGCGTCGTGGACGCAAGTCCAAGCGGGCTCGTCGCCAGGAGTTCGAGCAGATGGAGGCGCCGACGATCGGTGGCGTGCGCGTCCGCAAGGGCAACGGCGAGACCGTGCGTCTCGCCCGTGGCGCCTCGCTGACCGACTTCGCCGACAAGATCAACGTCGACGCCGCTGCCCTGGTGCAGATGCTCTTCTCGCTCGGCGAGATGGTGACGGCGACGGAGTCGGTCAACGACGAGACCCTCGAGCTGCTCGGTGAGGAGCTCAACTACGTCGTCCAGGTCGTCTCGCCCGAGGACGAGGACCGTGAGCTCCTCGAGAGCTTCGACCTCGAGTTCGGCGAGGACGAGGGCGACGAGAGCGACCTCGTCGTACGGCCGCCGGTCGTGACCGTCATGGGTCACGTCGACCACGGCAAGACCAAGCTCCTCGACGCCCTCCGCTCGGCCAACGTGGTCGACAAGGAGGCCGGTGGCATCACCCAGCACATCGGTGCCTACCAGGTCGAGACCGAGGTCGAGGGCCAGACCCGTCCGATCACCTTCCTCGACACCCCGGGTCACGAGGCGTTCACCGCCATGCGTGCCCGTGGCTCGCAGTCGTCCGACATCGCGGTCCTCGTGGTGGCGGCCGACGACGGCGTGATGCCCCAGACCGTGGAGGCGCTCAACCACGCCAAGGCGGCCGGGGTGCCGATCGTGGTCGCGGTCAACAAGATCGACAAGCCCGACGCCGACCCGACCAAGGTCCGTGGCCAGCTCAGTGAGTACGGCCTGGTGCCCGAGGAGTACGGCGGCGACTCGATGTTCGTCGACGTGTCGGCCAAGTCCGAGCTGAACCTCGACAAGCTGCTCGAGGCGATCGTGCTGACCGCCGACGCGGCCCTGGACCTACGGGCCAACCCCGAGCAGGACGCGCAGGGCCTGATCGTCGAGGCCCACCTGGACCGCGGTCGCGGTCCGGTGGCCACGGTGCTGGTCCAGCGCGGCACGTTGCGGGTCGGCGACTCGATCGTGGCCGGTCCGGCCCACGGCCGGGTCCGGGCGCTGCTCGACGAGCACAGCGACTTCATGGACGAGGCTCATCCCGGTCAGCCGGCGATGGTGCTCGGCCTGTCGGCGGTGCCGGGTGCGGGTCAGAACTTCCTGGTCGTCGAGGACGACCGGATGGCCCGTCAGATCGCCGAGAAGCGTGAGGCGCGCGAGCGTGCCGCCATGCAGGCCCAGCGTCGCGTGCGTCGTACGCTCGAGGACTTCATGGCCTCCATGGAGAAGGGCGAGAGCCAGGAGCTCAACCTCATCCTCAAGGGCGACGTGTCCGGTTCGGTGGAGGCCCTCGAGGACTCGCTGGCCAAGATCGACGTCGGCGACGAGGTGTCGCTGCGCGTCATCGACCGCGGTGTCGGTGCGATCACCGAGACCAACGTCATGCTGGCCGCCGCGTCCGACGCCATCATCATCGGCTTCAACGTCCGGCCGCAGGGCAAGGCGACCGAGCTGGCGGACAAGGAAGGCGTCGAGATCCGCTACTACTCGGTCATCTACAACGCGATCGAGGAGATCGAGGCGGCCCTCAAGGGCATGCTCAAGCCGGAGTTCGAGGAGTCGACGCTCGGCCAGGCGGAGATCCGCGCGATCTTCCGCTCGTCCAAGCTCGGCAACATCGCCGGCTGCATGGTCACCAGCGGTGTGATCCGCCGCAACGCCAAGGTGCGACTGATCCGCGACGGCGCCGTCGTGGCGGACAACCTCGACCTGGCGTCGCTGAAGCGGGAGAAGGACGACGCAGCCGAGGTCCGCGAGGGCTTCGAGTGCGGCCTGGTCCTGCGCAACTACCAGGACATCAAGGAGGGCGACGTCGTCGAGGCCTTCGAGATGAAGGAGATCCCGCGGGCCTGATCTGGTGAGGTGGCCCTCGCGGCGCGGAAAGCGACCGCGAGGGCCAACTCAACCGGCCACGAGAGCCAACTCAACGAGCCTTCAGGGCCAACTCAACGGAGAAGTCATGGCCAACCCGCGTGTACGGAAGATCGCCGACCGGATCCAGGTCATCGTCGCGGAGATGCTGGAGCGTCGGATCAAGGACCCGCGCCTCGGGTTCGTGACCGTCACCGACGTGCGCGTGACCGGTGACTCGCAGCAGGCGACCGTGTTCTACACGGTCCTGGGCGAGGAGACGGACCTCGTGAGCACGGCGGCCGCCCTCGAGTCGGCCAAGGGCCTCCTGCGCTCGGAGGTCGCCAAGCAGCTCGGCATGCGCCACGCGCCCACGCTGACCTTCGTCGCCGACGCCGTGCCCGAGAACGCCCGCCACGTCGAGGAGGTCCTGGCCCGGGCCAAGGCTCTCGACGAGGAGGCGGCCGCCCGCCGCGTCGAGTCCTACGCCGGCGAGCCCGATCCCTACAAGAAGCCGCGCGAGGCCGACCAGGGCCCGGACACCGACCCCGACGGCGCCGACGAAGTCGATCCCGACGCCCGCCCGTGACCTCCGAGTCCGGTCTGGTCGTCGTCGACAAGCCGGGTGGGATCACCTCCCACGACGTGGTCGCCCGCGTACGCCGCCTCGCCGGCACGCGGAAGGTGGGTCACGCGGGCACCCTCGACCCGATGGCCACCGGCGTGCTGGTGCTGGGCCTGAACCGGGCCACCCGCCTGCTCGGACACCTGACCCTCACCGACAAGCGCTACGCCGCCACCGTGAGGCTCGGTGTGACGACCACGACCGACGACGCCGAGGGCGAGGTCGTGGAGTCCCGGCCGACCGGGGCTGTCAGCGAGGCGGACGTGCGGGCCGCGCTGGCGGCGTTCGTCGGTGAGATCGACCAGGTGCCGAGTGCCGTCTCGGCGATCAAGGTCGGCGGCAAGCGTGCCTACGCCCGGGTGCGCGACGGCGAGGAGGTCGACCTGCCCGCACGCCGCGTGACGGTCCACGCCCTCGACGTGACGCGACTCGACCTGGCCGCCGCCGAGATCGACCTCGACGTGCGCTGCTCGAGCGGTACCTACGTCCGGGCCATCGCCCGCGACCTCGGCGCGGCGCTCGGGGTCGGAGGCCACCTCACGGCGCTCCGGCGTACCGCGGTCGGGCCGTTCGGCATCGACCAGGCCCACACGCTCGAGGCGCTGGCCGACGAGGTGGCGATGACCCCGATCGCCGACGCTGCCCGCGCGTGCTTCGTGGCGCTCGACGTGTCGGACGACCACGCCGACCAGGTCAGGGTCGGGCGCGCTCTCGACCTGCGGCTCGACGGCCTCACCGCCCTGTTCGCCCCCGACGGCGAGTTCCTGGCCCTCTACGAGCCGAAGGAGGGCGGCGCCCGCGCCGTCGCGGTCTTCGTCTGACTCAGCCCGGAGCCGGCAGTGTCGGGTCGGTCGTGCGGACCGCCCGGAAGGCGAGGTGACCCATCAGGTAGGGGTTGCCCAGGTGGTACGCCGCGGCGGACCAGGCGCGGGGCCAGGACCTCAGCGCCTGCGGGAGATACCACGCGTACATCTCGGGCTTGTCGAACATCCTGAACTCGACGGAGGCGAACCCCGCGTCGCGGAGGTGACCGGACACCTGGCCGGGCGAGTTCATCCGGTACACGGTCGGCACGTGGTGGTCGTGCCCGTGGTGGTGGGCGTGGTCCAGCATCGCGAGGGCCCGGTCGGTGACCCCGAGACGGCAGGTCGCCCAGGTCGCGGCGCCGAAGTAGTGGTACTTGTTCACCGTCAGCCCGAGGAACACGCCGCCCGGGCGCAGCACGCGAGCACAGGCCCTGCTGAACCGCGGCGGATCCGCGACGTGCTCGAGCACGAACACGGCGAACGCGATGTCGAAGGCAGCCTCGTGGACGCGGGCGAAGTCCTCGAGCGTCTGCTGGAACCGATCATCGAGCGCCGAGTTGCGCCAGATGGTGTCGGCCGGGTCGACGCCGACCAGGTGTGGGTGCCGGCGCCGGATCGCCCGCAGGTCTCCGGACCGGTCGCAGCCGGCACCGATGTCGAGCACCTCGGAGGCCGGCCGGCAGGACTCGGCCACCCAGCGCGCGAACCACCGAACCGGGTCACCCGGTGCCGGGACCGCGTCGACGGAGCGCGTGAAGGTGTCCGCACCCATGACCCTTGATAGCAGAGGTGCTCCGACCGGGGCCACTGTCCGCGGGTCCGGGCGAGGCTGTGCACGGGAGGGTGAGGACGGCCGGGGCGGGCCCGTGGCAGTGTTCACCGGGTGACGAGCGTCCTCTGGCTGCGACGTGACCTACGGCGTCGCGACCTGCCGGCGCTCGGTGCTGCCGCTGACGCGGCGGGGGACGGCGACGTCCACGTGCTGTTCGTGATCGACCCGGTGCTGTGGGACCGGTGCGGGCCCGTGCGGCGCGGCTGGCTCGCGGCCAGCGTGCGCGCGGCAGCGGAGTCCTACGACGGGAGACTGACCGTTCGTGTGGGCGACCCCGTGACCAAGGTCGCGGCGTTCGCCTCGGAGGTCGGCGCGGGTTCGGTCCACGTCAGCGCCGAGACGACGCCGTACGGCGCGGCCCGCGACGTCCGCGTCCGGCGGCAGCTGGAGGAGCGCGAGATCGACTGGGTCGCGACCGGCTCGCCGTACGCCGTGGGGCCGGGGCGGGTGCGGACCCAGCAGGGCGGGCCCTATCGCGTGTTCACCCCGTTCGCCCGCGCCTGGCGCGAGCACGGCTGGGCCGACCCGGCGACCGCGCCGCGCGGCGTGACCCTCGGTGAGGACGCCAGCGACGACCGTGCGACCACGCGGCTCGACGATTCGCTCGCCGGCTGCCCGGTCGACCTGCCGACGGCGGGGGAGGACGCGGCGCTCCGGCGGTGGCGGGCCTTCCGCGACGAGCACCTGCACGACTACGCCGACGGGCGGGACCGGCCCGATCTGCGGGGCACGTCCCGGCTCTCGCCCTACCTCAAGGTCGGCGCGATCCACCCGCGGACGATCCTGGCCGAGCTGGCCGGCGACCGCTCGCGGGCCGCGAAGGTCTTCACCGACGAGCTCGCCTGGCGCGAGTTCTATGCCGACGTGCTCCACGACGACCCGGCCTCGGCCTGGCGTGACCTGCGGCCGGAGCTGCGGACGATGACCTACGACGAGCAGCCCGAGCTGCTGCAGGCGTGGCAGGAGGGCCGGACCGGATTCCCGATCGTCGACGCCGGGATGCGTCAGCTCGCCGAGACCGGCTGGATGCACAACCGGGTCCGGATGATCGCGGCCAGCTTCCTCTGCAAGGACCTCCACGTCTGGTGGCCCCGAGGCGCCCGGCACTTCCTCGACCACCTCGTGGACGGTGACGTCGCGAGCAACAACCACGGCTGGCAGTGGGTCGCCGGCACCGGCACCGACGCGTCGCCGTACTTCCGGGTCTTCAACCCGGTCACGCAGGGCAAGAAGTTCGACCCCGAGGGGGACTACGTACGGCGGTGGGTGCCCGAGCTCGCCCACCTGGCAGGGCGACGGGCGCACGAGCCCTGGGCTGCCGACGACGGTCTCGCGCACGGTTATCCGGCGCCGGTGGTCGACCACGGCGAGGAGCGGGCCGAGGCGCTGCGGCGCTACGAGGAGGCTCGCCGCTGAGTGCCCCGGCGCCGCTCGTTATCCTCGGCGCGTGCGGATCTGGCGGTCGTTGGACGACGTCCCGAGTGACCTCGGGGGGACGGCCGTCGTCATCGGCAACTTCGACGGCGTCCACCTCGGGCACCAGCACGTGATCGCCGAGGCGCGGCGACTCGCCGACGAGCAGGGACTGCGCGTCGTCGCGGTCACCTTCGACCCGCACCCGATGGCGGTGCTGCGCCCCGAGCACGCGCCCACCACGCTGACCGACCTCGAGACCCGGGCAGCCCTGCTCGGGGCCCACGGCGTCGACGACGTCCTCGCCCTTCCGTTCGACCGCGAGATCGCGGCCTGGAGCCCCCACCACTTCGCCGACCGTGTGCTGGCCGGCTGCCTGCACGCGGAGGTCGTGGTCGTCGGTGCCAACTTCCGCTACGGCGCCAAGGCCGCCGGCGACGTCGGCACCCTGACGGCCAGCGGGGAGGAGCTCGGGTTCCGCGCCGTCGGCGTACCCCTCGACGGCGGGCCGCAGGTGTGGTCGTCGACGTACGTCCGGACCTGCCTCGCGGCCGGCGACGTGGCCGGCGCGGCGCAGGCCCTCGGGAGACCCTTCACGGTCCGCGGCGTCGTGGTCCGGGGAGACCGGCGCGGCCGCGAGCTCGGCTACCCGACGGCCAACGTGCCGACCAGCGGGATGGCCGCCGCCCCCGCCGACGGGGTGTATGCCGGGTGGCTGCGACGGATCGACACCGGCGACCGCTACCCCGCCGCGATCAGCGTCGGTACGAACCCCACATTCGCCGGTGAGCGGGAGCGCCGGGTCGAGTCCTACGTGCTCGACCGCGACGACCTCGAGCTGTACGACGTGGAGGTCGAGGTCGCCTTCGTCGACCGGATCCGTGGGATGGTCCGCTTCGACGGCGTCGACGCGCTGGTGGAGACGATGCGCGGCGACGTGGTCCGTGCCCGCGAGATCCTCGGCGTCGCGACCCCGTGAGCGACCGTCGCCCGGTCGTCGACCTGACCGACGAGGAGGCCCGGCGCTCCCTCGTCCTCAAGTGGGGCACGGTGCCCGCCGACGTGATCCCCGCGTGGGTCGCCGAGATGGACTACGCGCTCGATCCGGTGGTGCAGGAAGCGCTGCTCAGGGCCGTGCGCGACGGCGTGGTCGGCTACCCGGTCTACGGCGCGACGGCTGAGCTCTCCGAGGCGTACGCCGCCTTCGCGGCGCGGCACTACGGGTCGCACGTCGAACCCGAGTGGATGGTGCCGGTGGTCGACGTGACCGCGGGCATGAGGTTCGTGCTCGACGTGCTCGCCGACGACGGGCCGGTCGTCTTCCCGGTGCCCGGCTACTCTCCACAGCTCGCGATCGCGGAGATGACCGGACGCCCGCGGGTCGACCTCGTCGTCGACCCCGACGCCGCGCGCGCCGAGATCGACCTGGACCGGCTCGACGCCGCGTTCGCGGCCGGGGCCCGGACGCTGCTGCTCACCCAGCCGCACAACCCGTGGGGCCGGGTGTTCAGCAGGGGCGAGCTCGAGGGGATCCGCGACGTCGTGGTGCGGCACGGCGCGCGGGTGGTGTCCGACGAGATCCACGCACCGCTGGTCCTGCCCGGCGCCCTCCACACGTCGTACCTCGACCTCGAGGGCACCCACGACCACGCGGTGGCGATCGTCGCCGCGTCCAAGGCGTTCAACACCGCCGGGCTGCGCTGCGCCCAGCTCCTCGTCCCGGATGCCGAGGACCGGGCGCGGCTCCACGCGGTCCCGATGGCTCGCAACGACTCGTGGTCGCCGCTGGGTGTCGTCGGAGCAGTCGCGGCGTACCGCGACGGCGACCCCTGGCTCGCGTCGCTCGTGGAACGCCTCGACCAGCTGAGGACCCTGCTCGGGGACCTCCTGGCCGAGCACCTCCCGCAGGTGCGGATGCGACCACTCGAGGCGACGTACCTGGCCTGGCTCGACGTCCGGGCCTACGGCCACGACGACCCGGCGGCCGTCGCCCTCGAGCGGGGCCGGGTCAAGCTGGGCCCCGGGCACGACTTCGTGCCGGGGGTGGGCGGGCACGCCCGCCTCAACTTCGCGACCAGCCCCGAGCGGCTGACCGAGATCGTGCGCCGCCTCGCGTCGGCCTGGACGTGAGCGGACGCCCACGTGGTGTCGTCCGCCTGAGGAGCCAGTAGGGGCTCCTGTCAGGCGGACGACCCGTCGAGTGGCACCGTCCGCCCTACGCGTCGAGGTCCTTCTCGACCAGCGCCGCGATCGCGTCCACGTCCGCCTGGTTGTCGCCCGACACCTCGACGGTGTCGCCCCTGCCGGCGCCCAGGGTCATGATCAGCAGGGCCGAGCTGGCGTCCACCGGCTCGTCACCGGGGACACCGATCGTCACCTCGGAGTCGAGCTCGCCGGCGGCTTCGGAGATGATCGCCGCTGGGCGGGCGTGCAGGCCGACGGCCGAGCCGACGACGACGGACTTGGTGGGCATGGGTTCTCCTTCGTGGGTGGTGCGCTGGTGCGGAACAGGTCAGACGGTCGCGATGTCGGTGTCCACCGGCCACACCGTCTTGGCGAGGATCACCGCGATCGCGGCCACGACGACGCCGGCGGCCAGGGCGACCAGGTAGCCGGGGATGTTGTGGACGGCGAAGATCACGAAGATGCCGCCGTGGGGTGCCCGGACGCCCACGTTGAAGGCCTCCGAGAGCCCACCGGTCACCGCGCTGCCGAGCATGATGCACGGGATCACGCGTAGCGGGTCGGCCGCGGCGAACGGGATCGCGCCCTCGGTGATGAACGACGCTCCGAGCAGCCAGCCCGCCTTGCCGTTCTCACGCTCGGCGACGGTGAACAGGTTGGGCCTGAGCACGGTGGCCAGGGCGAGCGCGATCGGGGGCACCATGCCGGCCAGCATCACCGAGGCCATGATCTTCAGCTGAGGGGCGTCGGCGGCCAGGCTGGCCACACCGATGCCGGCTGTGGCGAACACGTAGGCCACCTTGTTCAGCGGCCCGCCCATGTCGAAGGCCATCATCAGGCCGAGGATGATCCCGAGCAGGATCGCGCTGCTGCCGCTCATGTTGTTGAGGCCCCGGTTGAGCTCCGTCATCACCCAGTAGATCGGCTTGCCGAGGACGACGATCATGATGAAGCCGGCGATGATCGAGGTGAACAGGGGTATCACCAGCACGGGCATCAGCCCGCGGGCCCAGGCCGGCACCGACCAGCTGGCGATCCAGTGGGCGATGAGACCGGCGAGCACGCCTCCGACGATCGCGCCGAGGAAGCCGGTGGCCGGGAGCGCGGTGCCGTCGGCGGCTGTCACGTTGAACAGGTTGGCGGCGAGGCCACCCATGATGAAGCCGGGGGCGATGCCGGGCCGGTCGGCGATCGCGTAGGCGACGTAGCCGGCGAACGCCGGGATGAACAGCGCGAACGCCGTCTTGCCGATGATGAAGAACAGGGCCCCGATGTAGGCGAAGAACGCCGAGGGGCCGAACCCGGTGCCGCCGAGGACGTGGTCGAGCTTGAGCCCGCCCGCGTTCGGGAGGTCGAAGATCGTGTTCTTCACCGCGATCTCGCCGTAGGGTCCGACGATCTCGTAGCCGCCGAACAGGAAGCCCAGGGCGATCAGCAGACCACCGGCCGCCACGAAGGGGATCATGTAGGACACACCGGTCATGAGCACGCGACGGGTGCGAGCACCCCACGACTCCCCGGCGCCGCCGCCCCCGGTGCCCTCACCGGCGGTGAGAGCACCCTCCACGCGGGGCGCGTTCGGGTCGTCGGCGTAGCGCAGGGCCTCGGCGATCATGGCGTCGCCGTCCTCGATCGGGCGCTTCACGCTCGACGAGACGACCGGCTTGCCGGCGAAGCGGCCGCGGTCGCGGACGCCTACGTCGACGGCGAAGATGACGGCCGACGCAGCGGCGATCGTCGCGGGCGGGAGGGGCTTGGAGCCGGCGGAGCCCTGCGTCTCGACCGCGATCGGTACGCCGGCCTTGGCGGCCGCAGCCTCGAGGGCCTCGGCTGCCATGTAGGTGTGGGCGATGCCCGTCGGGCAGGCGGTGACCGCCACCAGCGACCGTTCCCCGCTCGAGGGGGCCGGCGCCGCGGGTGCGGCCGCGGCGGCCGGTGCGTCGCCGACGACCCCGAGGACGAGCGCGACGACCTCGTCGGGCGTCGTGGCGGCCCGGAGGCTGTCGGTGAAGTCCTTCTTCACCAGGGCCCGGGCGAGCTTGGTCAGCAGCTGCAGGTGGGTGGCGTCGCCGCCCGCGGGTGCGGCGATCAGGAAGGCCAGGTCGGCTGGGCCGTCCTTGGCGCCGAACTCGACGGTGGGGGAGAGACGGGCGAAGGCGAGGGTCGGCTCGACGACTCCGGTCGTGCGGCAGTGGGGGATCGCGATGCCGCCCGGCAGGCCGGTCGCGGCCGTTCCCTCGCGGGTGATCGCGTCGGCTGCCAGCTGGTCGGGATCGGGGGAGCGGCCACCGTCGGCGACCACCTGAGCGAGGGCGCGGATCACGTCGTGCTTGTCGGTGCCGAGGTCGGCGTCGAGGCGCACGAGGTCGCGCGTGATGAGGTCGGTCATGGTCACTTTCCTGGGGAGAGATCCAGGCGCGTGACCCCGACGAGCTCGGGACGCACCTGGTGGGGGTGGGGGATGGTCGTGCCGGGAAGTCCCGCTGCCGCACTGCCGTAGGCCACGGCGAGAGCGAGTCGTTGGTCGGGATCACGTCCGGTGACGTCCCCGAGGAGGTAGCCGAACAGGCTGGAGTCGCCTGCGCCGACGGTGCTGACCACGGTCGTCGGTGGCGGCGTGGCGTGCCAGGCGCCCGCGCCGTTCACGAGTACGGCGCCGTGCGGGCCCAGGGTCACGAGCACACTCTCCACCCCGCGCGCGACCAAGTCACGCGCGGCGACGGCGGCCTCCCACGGGTCGGACTCGAGATCGTCCGCCTGGTGGCCGGTGAAGGAGGCGAGCTCCTCGCCGTTGGGTTTCATCAGGTGGGGTGCGCTCGCCGGGTCGTCCGACAGGGCGTCGACGAGGGCCTTGAGCGGGGCGTCGCTGGTGTCGACGGCGACCCTGGCGCCGGCGGCACGCAGGGCGGTGACCAGCTCGGCGTACCACTCGGGCGGCGCACCGGGTGGCAGCGAGCCGGCGAGCACGATCCAGTCCGCGGTGCCGGCACGTCGTACGAGCGCGTCGGTCAGCTCCTCGAGCAGGGGCGCCGTTGCCTGGGGTCCGGGGCTGTTGAGCTTGGTGGTGGTGCCGTCGGGCTCGGTGATGGTGATGTTCACCCGCAGGTCCCCGGCGTGGTGGACGGGGCGACAGTCGATGCCGGCTGCCAGGAGCTCGAGGACGAAGGGGTCGTCCTTGGCGGCCGGCAGCACCGCGATCGTCGGCTGGTCGGCCGCGACGCACGCGCGGGAGATGTTCACGCCCTTGCCGCCGGCCTGCGAGATCACCGACTCGGCCCGCTGGACCGCGCCTCGCTCGAGGGGTGCGGCGAGATTGACGGTGCGGTCGTGACTGGGGTTGGCGGTCAGGGTGACGATCATGGGGTGTCCCCTCGTCGTGCGGCGGTCACGCGACCACCACCTCGATCCCGGCCTTGGTCAGGGCTCGGCGCTCGGCGGCCGGCGCGGCCTCGTCGGTGACCACCACGTCGACGTCGTCGGGCGACGCGAACCGCACGGCCGTCTCGAGGCCGAACTTCGAGGCATCGGCGAGCGCGACGACCAGGTGGCCGCACCCGACGATCGCGCGCTTGACCGCCGCCTCGTCGGGGTCGGGCGTGGTGAGGCCGTGGTCGGCCGTGATGCCGTTGGTGCCGAGGAAGGCGACGTCGACCCGCAGGTCGGCGAGCGCCTGCACGGTGTCGGAGCCGACCGCGGCCTGGGTGGTCGGGCGTACGCGCCCCGGGAGCAGCCGCAGGTCGAGGTGGGGCAGTCCGGCCAGGCGTGCGGCGATCGGTACGGCGTGGGTGACGACCGTGAGCTCGCGGTCCGGGGGGAGGAGGGTCGCGAGCCGCACGGTCGTCGACCCCGCGTCGAGCAGGATCGTGCCGCCGGCGGGTGGGAGGCGGTCGAGGGCGGCGCGGGCGATGCGCTCCTTGGTCTCGGTGTTGACGTGGTCGCGCTCGCGGATGCCGGACTCGATGAGCGACAGCGAGCTCGGGGGCACGACACCCCCGTGGACGCGGCGTACGAGTCCGAGCCGCTCCAGCGTGGAAAGATCGCGGCGCACGGTCTCGGTGGTGACGTCGTACTCTCGGGCGAGCTGGTTCACCGACATCCGGCCCCGCTGGGTGACCAGGCGCGCGATCGCCTGCTGGCGCTCCTCGGCGTACATGGTCACGGTGGGCTCCTCGGGCTATCTGTGTATGTGTTGTTTTACGCCCGAACGTGTTGACTTGTCAAGGGGGGTCGGGAGTAGCGTGTCGCCATGAGCGACCACTCGACCGCCACCTCCCTGCACGGCACCCCGGTCGTTCCCGGGGTGGTCTACGGTCCCGCGCTCGTGGTGCGGGGCGAGATCTCACCCGAGGCGGTCGCGCGGTTCGACGGTGCGTCCCTCGACGAGGACGCCGCCCTGACGGCGTACGACGACGCGGCGGCGGCCGTGGCCGACGGCTTCGCACGCAGGGCGGAGAAGGCGTCGGACGCCGCGGCCGAGGTGCTGACGGCCAGTGCGGGCCTGGCCCGCGACAAGGGGCTGCGCTCGGCGGTCCGCAAGCACCTGCGCAGTGGCGAGGACCTGCTCGCGTCCGTGGCCGCGGCGGTCGAGCAGTTCACGGCCGTGTTCACGCAGATGGGCGGGCTGATGGCCGAGCGGGTGACCGACCTGCGCGACATCGAGCGCCGCGTGGTGGCCCACCTGGTGGGCGAGCCCGAGCCGGGCGTCCAGATGCCCGAGGCTCCCGCGATCCTCCTCGCCGACGACCTCGCCCCGTCCGACACGGCCACCCTCGACCCGGCGATCGTGCTCGCCCTGGTGACCGAGCGCGGCGGCCCCACCAGCCATACCGCGATCATCTCCCGGCAGCTCGGCATCCCGTGCGTCGTCGGCACCGCCGGCGTGATGGAGATCGAGGCCGGCACCATGCTGCTGGTCGACGGGACGGCCGGCACCGTCGACACCGGTGCGCAGCCGGACGAGGCCGCACGCCTGGTCGAGGAGGACGCCGCGAAGCGGGCGGCCCTGGCCACGTGGACCGGTCCGGGCGAGACCGCCGACGGCACCACCATCAAGATCCTGGCGAACGTCGCCGACGGCGAGTCCGCGCGTGCGGCCTCGACGGGTCCGGTCGAGGGCGTGGGACTGTTCCGGACCGAGCTGTGCTTCCTCAACCGCGTCGACGAGCCCTCGGCCGAGGAGCAGACCTCCATCTACGCCGCGGTGCTCGCGCCCTTCGCCGGGCGCTACGTCGTCGTCCGCACCCTCGACGCCGGGTCCGACAAGCCTGTGGCCTTCGCGACCCACGAGGGCGAGGAGAACCCTGCCCTCGGCGTACGCGGGCTGCGGTTGTCGTTCGACAACCCCGGTCTGCTCTCGCGACAGCTCGACGGCATCGCCGGAGCGGCCCGCGAGACCGGCACCGAGACCTGGGTGATGGCCCCCATGGTCGCCACCGTGGCCGAGGCGGCCGACTTCGCCGCGGCCGTGCGCTCACGTGGCCTGAAGCCCGGCGTCATGGTGGAGGTGCCCTCGGCCGCGCTGCTCGCGCACCGGATGCTCGAGGTCGTCGACTTCTTGTCCATCGGTACCAACGACCTGACGCAGTACACGATGGCCGCCGACCGGATGGCCACCGACCTGGCTCACCTCACCGACGCCTGGCAGCCCGCCGTGCTCCAGCTGATCGCGATCACCGCCGAGGCCGGCAAGCAGGCCGGCAAGCCGGTGGGGGTGTGCGGCGAGGCCGCGGCCGATCCCCTCCTCGCCGGCGTCCTGGTGGGGATGGGCATCACGTCGCTGTCCATGGCGTCGGCCGCCGTCCGCCCGGTCGGGGCCCGCATCGCGGCCGCCACCATGGACACCCTCGAGGACGCCGCCGAGGCCGCCCTGTCCGCGAACGACCCCGCGTCCGCCCGTGAGGCCGTACGCCGGGTGCTCGGCGCCTGAGGCCGGCCTGTCACTTCTGCCCCTGCTTCATCATGTTCACGTGGCGAACCAGGGCTTCTCACGGTGAACTCACCATGAGAAGCACCGGTTCATCACCTTCACATGGTGAAACTGGGAAAGCCCGACCCCGGCCGGGTCACGCAGCGGCCGTGGAGGCCTGGTCACCGCCCCGGTCACACCGGCGCCGCCACCACCGTGACCGGTACGCCGTTCAGCGCTGCGTTGCCCGAGACGTCGAGCAGCTCGGGGTCGGTGAGGTCGTTGATCGACACCCCGGGCACCTTGGCCGCGTTGGCCATCCTCGTGCCGTCGACCTGGTGCCCGTAGCCGTGGGGGAGCGAGACGACACCCCGCATCACGTCGTCGGTGGCCGCCACCTCCACCCGCACGGAGCCGACCCGCGAGCGGACCTCCACCAGCCCGCCGTCGGTGATGCCACGCTCCGACAGGTCGTCGGGATGCATCAGGAGCTGGTGACGAGGACGTCCACGGGTGAGCCGCGTGGAGTTGTGGAACCACGAGTTGTTGTCCTGCTTGTGGCGACGACCGATCAGCACGAGCGCGTCGTCGGGCCGATCGGTGAGCCAGGCCTCGAGCCGCTCGAGGTCGTCGACCACGAGCCGCGGGACCAGGTCGATCCGGTGGTCCGCGGTCTGGAGACGACCGGGCATCGTGGGCAGGAGCGGGCCGAGGTCGAGCCCGGCCGGGTGCGCCCGCAGCTCTCTGAGCGTCGTACGACGGCCGGTGCGGAGCAGCACGGCGAGCTGCTGCGTGGGGCTGGTCCTCATCCGTAGGCGCTGCTTGAGGCGCGCCTTCAGGGGCGCCTTGCGGTGGAGCCGGGACGCGACCCGCTCGGTCAGCTCGCGGTAGATCTCCCAGTCGTGCAGGGCGTCCTTCGGCTTCGGGAACACCGCGGAGCTGAAGCGTGCGGTGTTGCGCACGGCGAGGCCGTGGAAGACCAGGTCGTAGTGGTCGCGCTCGAGCGCGGTGGTCGGCGGCAGGATCACGTCGGCGTGCCGGGTCGTCTCGTTGAGGTAGATGTCGATCGCGGCCATGAAGTCGAGCGAGTCGAACGCCTCGCCGAGCCGAGCGCCGTCAGGCGTCGAGAGCACGGGGTTGCCGGCGATGCTGACGAAGGCGTGGATCTGTCCGTCGCCGGGGGTCTCGATCTCCTCGCGCATGCAGGCGGCGGGGAGCTCGCCGCCGTACTCGGGGAGCCCGCGGACGCGGCTGCGGTAGAGGTCGAAGTGGCCGGTACCGACGAACCTGCGCCCCACGACGTCGACCGCGGGCTCGGGGAACATCACGCCGCCCGGCCGGTCGAAGTCGCCCGCGAGCAGGTTGAGACAGTTGATGGCCCACTGGCTGACGGAGCCGAAGCCGGTCGCCGACACCCCGAGCCGCCCGTACGCCGCGGCGCCCCGGGTCTCGCAGAGCTCGCGCGCCAGGCGCTCGACGGTCGCCGCCGGTACGCCGCTGACCTGCTCGGCGAGCGCCGGCGTGTACGGCTGGACGAGCGCGGTCAGCTCGTCGATCCCGTCGACGTAGGTCGGTGGGTCGGCGAGGTCCTCGGTCAGGATGGTGCGCAGCATCGCGAGCAGCACGACCACGTCGCCCCCGGGCCGCACGAAGACGTGCTCGGTGGCGATCTTGGCCGTCTCGGTCCGGCGCGGGTCGAGCACGACGATCCGGCCGCCTCGCTGCTTGATCGCCTTGGCCCGGTTGGGGAAGTCGGGCGTGGTCATCAGCGAGCCGTTGGACGCCATCGGGTTCGCGCCGAGCACGAGGAGGTAGGACGTGCGGTCGAGGTCGGGGATCGGCAGCAGCAGCTGGTGGCCGAACATCTGCCAGGCGATCAGCTGGTGGGGTGCCTGGTCGACGGTCGAGGCACTGAAGCGGTTGCGCGTGCGCAGCGACTTCACGAACGGCACCGCATGGGTCGCCGAGCCCAGCGCATGGGCGTTGGGGTTGCCGAGGTAGACGCCGACGGCGTTGCGGCCGTGTCGGTTGAGGGCCTCGGCCAGGCCGTCGGCCACGAGGTCGAGCGCCTCGTCCCAGCCGATCTCCTCCCAGTCGGCGTCGCTGGTCGAGCCGCGCCCGCTGGTCGAGCCGCGCCCGCTGGTCGAGCCGCGCCCGCTGGTCGAGCCCGTCGAGACCCTTCGCATCGGCCGGCGCAACCGGTCGGGGTCGTCGTACACGTCGGCGAGTGCCACCCCCTTGGGACAGATGTAGCCCCGCGACAGCGGGTCGTCGGGGTTGCCGCGGATCGAGGTGACCTTCCCGTCGGTGAGGGTCAGCTCGAGTCCGCAGATCGCCTCGCACAGGTTGCAGGCGGTCAGGCGGGTCCCGGTGTAGCCCGCGGGCACGGGCGGCTCGGCCAGCCGAAGGGGGGAGCGCACCCCTCGAGTGTCCCTCACCTCCGGGGCTGACGACACACCCTCACCCCACGGGGTCTGCCGGGCCCGTCCGCGCCGGGCTACGGTCCCGACGATCCGCCCGGGCCCGGGCGGACACGATCGAAGGGATGTCTCCATGGGATACGGACTCGGTGTCTTCCTCCTGGCCGTCGGCCTGATCCTCGTGTACGCCGTGCAGGACTCGATCAACGCCGTCGACCTGACCACCGTCGGGTGGATCCTGGTCCTCGCCGGAGTCCTGGTGATCGTGCTGACGGCGGTCACGCTGAACCGCGGGCGCACCTCGCGCTCGGTGGCCACGACGACCCACGCGGACGGCAGCCAGACCACGACCGAGCAGCAGCAGCGCAACGAGCCGCCGCCGGCGGTCTGACCCACGTCGCGAGGAGGCGGGTGCCGGACGGCACCCGCCTCCCGCGCGTGCGGGGTGCCGAACGTCGTTTTGGGTGAGATCACGCCTCGCTGATAATCTCGCCAGGTTGCCGTGCAACGGCCGCGGATCGAGAGTGCCCGGGTGAACAGGCCCCGGCGCGCCGCGCAACGACAGTGCCCCGAGGGGCGGAAGAGGAGCCCGAATGTCGATCGGAACCGACGCGGAGACCAAGAAGAAGATCATCGCCGACTACGCCACGACCGAGGGCGACACCGGCTCTCCCGAGGTACAGATCGCGCTGTTGAGCCACCGCATCGCTCACCTGACGGAGCACCTGAAGACGCACAAGCACGACCACCACACGCGTCGTGGGCTCCTGCTGCTGGTCGGCCAGCGCCGCCGGCTGCTGAACTACCTGAACAAGACCGACATCGAGCGTTACCGCTCGATCATCGAGCGTCTCGGCCTGCGCCGTTGACGTCGCGGAGCGGCTGACCCCTCGGGGCGGCCGCTCCTTCCACGTCCACGGGCCCCATGGCCTCTGGACCTCGACCGCTAGGGTCGAACTGCACAACTGAACACGAAACCAACACCAGGAGCGACCCGGCGCAACGCTCGGCCCAGATCAGTAGGCCCGGTCCTCGGTAGTGGCTCTCGAGATCGCCCCCGCAGCTCGCAGGGGCGAGCCGCGAGCCTCGATCGAAGACCGGCCGGTTCTCGACAGGCTCGAGATCGCGCCGCGGGCGTCCGCGGGGTCGCTCCGCGTACGAGAGAGACAGGGAATCTGTCCATGTCAGTGTCATCTGAAAACCCGATCATCTCGGCCGTCGAGACCGTTCTCGACAACGGCAAGTTCGGTCAACGGACCATCAAGTTCGAGACCGGGCTGCTGGCCCGCCAGGCCGCCGGCTCCGTCACGGCCTACCTCGACGACGAGACCATGCTCCTGTCGGCCACCACCGCCGGCAAGCACCCCAAGGAGCAGTTCGACTTCTTCCCCCTGACCATCGACGTCGAGGAGCGGATGTACGCCGTGGGTCAGATCCCCGGCTCGTTCTTCCGGAGCGAGGGTCGTCCCGGCGAGGACGCCATCCTCACCTGCCGCCTGATCGACCGGCCGCTCCGCCCGACGTTCAAGAAGGGCCTGCGCAACGAGGTCCAGGTCGTCATCACCGTGCTGTCGCTCGACCCCGACCAGCCCTACGACGTGCTGGCCATCAACGCCGCGTCGATGTCGACCCAGCTGTCCGGCCTGCCGTTCTCCGGCCCGGTCGGCGGTGTCCGCGTGGCCCTGATCGAGGGCCAGTGGGTGGCGTTCCCGTCGCACAGCCAGCTCGAGGGCGCCGTCTTCGACATGGTCGTGGCCGGCCGCGTCACCGAGACCGGCGACGTCGCGATCATGATGGTCGAGGCCGAGGCCACCGAGCAGACCTGGGACCTGGTCCAGTCCGGCACCCAGGCGCCGACCGAGGAGGTCGTCGCCGGCGGTCTCGACGCGGCCAAGCCGTTCATCAAGCAGCTGTGCGAGGCGCAGAGCGAGCTCGCCAAGCAGGCCGCCAAGCCGATCGCCGAGTTCCCGGTCTTCCTCGACTACGAGGACGACGTGTTCGAGGCCGTCGAGTCCGCCGCCCGGGCCGACCTCGTCTCCGCGATGACGATCGCCGACAAGCAGGAGCGCGAGCTCCGCGTCGACGAGCTCAAGGAGAGTGTCCTGGAGAAGGTCGCCCCGCAGTTCGAGGGTCGCGAGAAGGAGATCGGCGCGGCCTTCCGCTCGGTCAACAAGCAGGTCGTGCGCGAGCGCGTGCTGCGCGACCACGTCCGCATCGACGGCCGCGGCCTGGCCGACATCCGCCCGCTCCACGCCGAGGTCGACGTGATCCCGCGGGTCCACGGCTCCGCGCTGTTCGAGCGTGGCGAGACCCAGATCCTGGGCGTCACCACCCTCGACATGCTCAAGATGGAGCAGCAGCTCGACACGCTGTCGCCGGAGAAGCACCGCCGCTACATGCACAAGTACGTGTTCCCGCCGTTCTCCACCGGCGAGACCGGCCGCGTGGGCTCGCCCAAGCGGCGCGAGGTCGGCCACGGCGCGCTCGCGCGTCGCGCCCTCCTGCCCGTGCTGCCGACGCGTGAGGAGTTCCCCTACGCGATCCGCCAGCTCTCCGAGGCCATGGGCTCCAACGGCTCCACCTCGATGGGCTCGGTCTGCGCCTCGACCATGTCGCTCCTGCAGGCCGGTGTGCCGCTGCGCGCCGCCGTCGCGGGCATTGCGATGGGCCTGATCTCCGGTGAGGTCGACGGCCAGACGCAGTACGTCGCGCTGACCGACATCCTCGGCGCCGAGGACGCGTTCGGCGACATGGACTTCAAGGTCGCCGGCACCAAGCAGTTCGTCACCGCGCTGCAGCTCGACACCAAGCTCGACGGCATCCCGGCCGAGGTCCTGGCCGCGGCTCTCCAGCAGGCCCGCGACGCCCGCCACACGATCCTCGAGGTCATGGGCGAAGCCATCGACGGCCCCGAGGAGATGTCGCTCTACGCCCCGCGCATCATCAGCATCAAGGTGCCCGTGGACAAGATCGGCGAGGTCATCGGCCCCAAGGGCAAGGTGATCAACCAGATCCAGGACGACACCGGCGCGAGCCTGTCGATCGAGGACGACGGCACCGTCTACATCGGGGCCAGCAACGGCGAGGCAGCCGAGGCCGCGCGTGCCGCGGTCAACGCGATCGCCAACCCGACCATGCCCGAGGTCGGCGAGCGCTACCTCGGCACGGTCGTGAAGACGACCAACTTCGGTGCCTTCGTGTCCCTGCTCCCGGGCAAGGACGGCCTGCTCCACATCACCAAGCTGCGTGCCCTGGTGGGTGGCAAGCGGGTCGAGAACGTCGACGACGTCGTCTCGGTCGGCCAGAAGATCCAGGTCCAGATCGCCGAGATCGACGACCGCGGCAAGCTCTCGCTGGTCCCGGTGGTCGAGGACTCCTCGGAGCCGGCGGGCGACGCGGCCGACGACAACGCGGCCGACGCCACCGGCGACGAGGCTTCGGACTCCGAGTGACCCACGTGGTTCCCACGACGACCGGTCGGCAGCCTGCTGCCGGCCGGTCGTCGGTTTCCCAGTCCGGTACGACGCGCACGCTGATCCGCGAGGACGGCGGCGTCATCCGTCGTACGACGCTGCCCAGCGGCCTGCGGGTCATCACCGAGCGGGTGCCGGGTCAGCGCTCGGCCACCATCGGGGTCTGGGTCGGCGTCGGCTCGCGCGACGAGTCGCCGGCACTCCACGGCTGCTCGCACTTCCTCGAGCACCTGCTGTTCAAGGGGACCGCGGAGCGCTCCGCCCTCGACATCTCCATCGCGCTCGACGCGGTCGGCGGCGAGTTCAACGCGTTCACCGCGAAGGAGTACACCTGCTTCCACGCCCGGGTGCTCGACGCGGACCTCCCGCTGGCCGTCGACGTGCTGGGCGACATGGTCACCGGCTCGCTGATCACGCCCGATGACGTCGAGGCCGAGCGTGACGTGATCCTCGACGAGATCGCCATGCACGACGACGACCCCGACGACGTCGCACACAACCTCTTCGCCGCCCAGGCGTGGGGCGACTCCCCGCTCGGCCGGCCGATCGCGGGCACGGTCGAGTCCATCGAGGCGATGACCCGGGAGCAGGTCGTCCGCTTCTACAAGCGTCACTACCGGCCCGAGCGCATGGTCGTCGCCGTTGCCGGCAACGTCGACCACGCCGCCACGGTGCGCCGCGTACGCAAGGCCTTCGGCCGGCACGGCTTCCTCGACCGCGCCGCAGAGCCGGTCATCGGCCGCCAGGTCGCGCGAGCGCGTCGCGTCGGCGCCGGGGTCGCCGAGGCCACGCGTCAGTTCGAGCAGGTCAACGTCGTCCTGGGCGTGAACGGGCTGACCCGGTCCGACCCGCGTCGCTTCGCCCTCGGCGTGCTCAACGCCGCCCTCGGCGGTGGCACCTCGAGCCGGCTGTTCCAGGAGGTCCGCGAGAAGCGCGGACTGGCCTACTCCGTCTTCTCCTTCGCCAGCCAGCACGTCGATGCCGGTCTGGTGGGCGTGTCCGTGGGCTGTCTGCCCACCAAGCTCGACCAGGTGCTCCAGGTCGTGCGCGCCGAGCTCGCCAAGATCGCCGAGTCGGGCATCGACGACGAGGAGCTGACCCGGGGCAAGGGCCAGCTCAAGGGCGGTCTGGTGCTCGGGCTGGAGGACTCCGGGTCGCGGATGACCCGCCTCGGCAAGTCCGAGCTGGTCGACGAGGAGCTGCTCAGCATCGACGAGGTCCTCGCCCGCATCGATGCCGTCACCCTCGACGACGTCCGCGAGCTGGCGGCTCAGCTGTTCACCCAGCCCGAGATCCTGGCCATCGTCGGTCCTCGCTGATCGCGCGAGGTCCTCAGCGGGGCGTCACGTCGACGGCCCCCGAGAACCCCGGCATCGCGTGGGGCCCGTCGAGCGCCCACTGCACCCGTTGCCGACCGAGCTGGTCGGGCACGGTCACCTGCATCCGGAAGGTCACCCGGGTCCCGGCGGGCAGCACGGGCCGGAAGCCCGTCACCTTCCCGGTCGACCTGACCAGGCTGGCGAAGTAGGGCACCTGCGCGCAGTTGAGCTGTCGCGTGGTGGTGAGCGCGCCGAAGGTGATCGTGTAGTCGGGACAGGGAAGCAGGCTGACGAGGCCGGGAGCCTCCAGGACGGCGTCGAAGACGAGCGTGTCGCCCGGGTGGACCGTCCCCGAGATGTCGCCCGTGGCCGTGAGGTCGTCGTACGGCGTCACCGGCACGCCGTGCTGCTCGCGGCCGAGGGCCGGGTGCTTCGGCTCGAGGTCTCGGAAGGGGACGGTCTGCACCGCGCGGTGGGCGACGGGCGTCGGTGAGGTGTCGGCCTCCGCCGGTGGGCTGTCGCCGCCCCGGCCCAGGCCGCTCGCCAGGGCCACCGCGCCGCCGGCGAGCAGCAGGACCGCCACCGCGGCGGACGCGGCCCGACGCCAGGGCACCCGGCGTCGCAGGGCCTCGTCGAGCCGGTCGAGCGGCACCTCGGGTGCCGGAGGCTGCTCGTCCCGCCAGCGCCGGGACGCCACCGAGAGCCTGTGGTCCATCGAGTCCTCGTCGTCCCCCACGAGCCGGAGGAGACTGCGTCGAGCCTGGTTCAGCGTGGACTCGACCGTGGCCGGGGCGCTGTGCACCACCTCTGCGACGGCCGCCAGGTCGAGGTCCACGAAGTAGCGCAGGTCGACGGCCAGTCGCTCGCGGCGCGAGAGCCCGTCGACGGCCCGCTCCAGGTCGACGTCGCGGGTCGGGTGGGCCGGGCCGACGCTGTCGACCAGCTCGACCATCTCCCGCGCGGGCTGTCGGGTGTGGTCACGAGCGGGCTCGTTCGCGACGATCCGCAGCAGCCAGGCGACCCCTGAACCCCGCGACGCGTCGTACGTCGACCAGCGCTGCCAGGCGCGGATCAGCGCCTGCTGCGCCGCGCGGTCGCGGTCGTCGGGTCCGACCCGCCGGGCGGCGAACCGGGCGAGTGTCGTCAGGTGGGGCTCCACCCAGCGCTCGAAGTCCGCAGGGGTCCCGCCCTCGGTCATGTCCCGCCCTCCGGGACCAGTGTCTCCGGGCCCGTTCCGTGCCGCAAGCGGTCCGTCGGGCGGATCGGGTCGTCCGCCCGAGCGGCCAGCAGGGGCTCCTGTCGGGCGGACGACCCTGTGGGGTGTGGTCAGTGGGTGCGCAGCACGTCGACGAGGCCGTAGAAGCCGGGCATCTGCTGGGGTCCGTCGATCGTCCACAGCACCTTCTGGGTGCCGGGCTCGTCGGGCACGGTCACGTGCATCTCGAACCGCACGCTGGTGAACGCCGGCAGGTAGGGCCTGCCCTGGGCGTCACGGTAGGGGACCGCCGCGCAGTTCAGCTGCCAGGTCTGCCAGGAGTCGCGGCCGAACGCGATGTTGTAGTCGGGGCAGGGGTCGAGCGGAAGGTCAGTGGGGGACTGGAGCACCGCGTCGAAGACGATCACGTCGCCGGGTCGGGCCTTGCCGCTGATGGCGCCCACGGCGGACAGGCGGTCGAACGGCGTGATGACCTGACCGTGGGTCTGGCCCGGCTGAGGCGCGAGCGTGGTGCGCACGTGCGGGTGGGCCGCCGGGAGGTCGGCCCAGGGGACCGTGGCCGCACGGTCGGGACCCACGTGGTGGGTCGCGGAGCCGGTCGGGCCCTGGGACTGGTCGGGGGAGCCGAGGCGGCCGATCGCGACGGCTCCCGCCGCGACGACCACGACCGCAGCTGCCGCCGCCAGCGCGACCCAGCCACGCCGCCCGACGTGGGACGGGTGGTCCGTGAGCCGGTCCAGCGGTACGGCGGGTGCGGGCGGCTGGGTCTCCTGCCAGCGGCGCGCCGCCCGCGTGAGTCGCTCGTCCATCAGGTCAGTCATCGTCGTCTCCCAACAGGTCACGTAGGCGGCCCCGAGCCTGGTGCAGGGTGGCCTTGACCGTGCCGGGGGCACAGCCCATCACCGCGGCGACGGTGGCCACGTCGAGGCCCACGAAGTAGTGGAGGTCGACCGCCGTGCGCTGTCGGTCGCTGAGCCGGTCGAGCGCGCGCTCGAGGTCGATGTCGGGCATCGCGGAGGGAGCCTCGCGCTCCACGAGCTCCACGACCGCGCCCGGTCCTCGGGTGCGATGCCTCCGGCAGCGGTCGGCCAGGATCCCGATCAGCCACGCGACGGGTGTGCCCCGGCGCTCGTCGTACGTCGACCAGCGCTGCCAGGCCCGGATCAGGGCCTCCTGCACGACGTCGTCGCGGTCGGACAGGGCCACCTGGCGCCCGGCGTAGCGGGCGAGGACGACCAGGTGGGGCTCGACCCAGCGCGCGAACTCCGCCGGCGTGCCCCGCTCGGTCATGTCCCGACCTCCGGAGATGAGTGTCTCCACACCCTGCCTACGCCGCGAAGGGGGAGGTCGGTTTAGTCGGCCACTCATGTTTCACGGGTGCCAGGGGGGCCGGTCCCGCTCGCGTTGCCCCTGCTCGAGCGACGCGAGGCGCGCGGCGGCCCGGTCGAGCCGCCGGCGGACGGAGCGCATCCGCCACGGGCCAAGGCCCCACCGGGACTGCGACTGGAGCGTCCGGACCCGGTCGATGCCGGCGACCTGGAACTCCTTCTCGGGGCGCGTCGCCAGCTCCGCGACCACGCGGTTGCCGTACCACGACGACCACACCATGAGGCCGAGCACCACCACGACCAGCGGTACGCCCCACACCCAGTCGCTCACCCCGCGATGGTGCCACGGCCACGGCTCGACGGTGTCGTCTCGACCCGCCAAGGCTCGACCCTGTGGTCTCGACCCGCCAAGGCTCGACCGTGTGGTCTCGACCCGCCAAGGCCGGCCGTGTGGTCTCGACCCGCGGTCACCGCCTCGCAGGCTCGGCGGTGCGCTTGCTCGACCTCCCGGTCGTGAGCCCTGCTGCGACTTCGTCGCCTCAGGGCTCGACCGTGACCTTGATGGCCTCGCCCTTCTTCACGATGTCGAAGGCCGAGAGCACGTCGTCGAGCGGGATGTGGCGGGTGATCAGGTCCTTGACCGGGACCTGGCCCGTCGAGATGTACTCCAGCGCCCGCTTGTTGTGCTCGGGGGCCGAGCCGTTGGCGCCGTGGATGTGGAGCTGACGGTAGTGGACGAGGTTGGAGTCGCAGGTGATCGTCGGGTCGGTCTTGGGCAGCCCGCCGAAGAACGAGATCCGGCCGTTGCGAGCAGCCATCGCGATCGCCTGCTCCTGGGTGACGTTGGCGGCCGTCGCGGTGATCACGACGTCGGCGCCGCGGCCACCGGTCAGCTCCATGACCCGGGCGACCACGTCCTCCTGGGAGCCGTCGATGGTCTCCTCCGGTGCGACGGCGTCGGCGGACATCTTCAGCCGCTCCGCGTTGACGTCGACGAGGTAGACCGGGCCCGCCTCGTGGACGCCGCGGGCGATCCGGATGTGCATGCAACCGATCGGCCCGGCCCCGAACACCACGACGGTGTCACCGGGCTCGATGCCGAGCAGCTCCTGGGCGTTGATCGCGCAGGCGAACGGCTCGGCGGCCGACGCCTCGTCGTAGCCCACGTTGTCGGGGATCTTGTTGAGGCCGTCGACCTTGAGCACCTGGCGCGGCACGATCATGTACTCGGCGAACCCGCCGTCGTACTGGTAGCCGACCGACGTCTGGTTCTGGCAGACCGCCATCCAGCCCTTCCGGCACTCGTAGCACTCGCCGCACGGGACGGCGGCGATCACCTGCGCGCGGTCACCGACCTGCCAGGTGCTGGCGTACGTCGCATTGACCTCGGCGCCGACCTCGACCACCTCGCCGGCGATCTCGTGGCCGATGGTCCGCGGCGGGGTGAGGTTCTGGTGGCCGTTGTAGAAGATCTTGACGTCGGTGCCGCAGGTCGAGCAGTTGCGCACGCGCAGCTTGACCTCGTCGGGTCCGCACTCCGGCTCGGGGACCTCCTCGAGCCGGACGTCCTCGGGCGCGTAGAACCGCAGGGCCTTCATGGGGGTGCCTCTTCTCGTCTGGGTGATGGCGGGTCGACGTCAGTCGTCGTCTTCGTCGTCCTGCGGCGAGAGCAGCTCGAGGACCTCGTCGACGCTGGTGGTCTCGCGGAGTCGCTGGGCCGACTCCTGGTCGCTGAGGACCATGGCCAGTGCCTGCAGGATGCCGATGTGCTCGTCGCTCTTGCTCGCGATCGCGATGCACACCTGGCACTCCTTGCCGTTCCAGTCGACGCCACCCGGGAACTGCAGGAAGGCAAGGGCGGCCCGGTTGATGTGCTCGCGGCTGGCGTCCGTGCCGTGGGGGATGGCGAAGCCCATCCCCATGTACGTCGACACCGACTGCTCGCGCTCGAGGATCGCGTCGGCGTACGCCGGTCCGGCGGCGCCGATCTCGACCAGGACGGCACCGCACTGGCGCAGCGCGTCCTCCTTGTCGGTGGCGCTGAGGCCGAGGCGGACTGCCTCGGCACTCAGCACCCCGGGGGCCGTCTCAGGACTCAAGGGTCCCGCCGTCCTTGATCGCGTTCTCCACCTTGGTGAAGGCCGGGTCGCCCATGAAGATCTGGAACGGCACGACGACCGCGTTCGGGTTGACCGCGCGCGCCCGGTCGGCGAGCCCGGCGTGGCAGAGCACCACCTGGGCGTCGGCCGGGATCTCGTTGACCGGCGTGTGCACGACGTCCACGTCGTACTTCTTCAGCTTCTTCTTCATGGTGCTGGCGACCATCACGCTGCTGCCCATCCCGGCGTCGCAGGCGATGACGACCTTGGTCACGTCCGAACCGTTGATCGATGTCATCGTCTCAACCTACTTTCCCTTGGGCCTTGGTGGCGGCCACCGACTCCTCGGCCTTGGTCAGGTCGATGTCGGTCATGCCCTCGGCGTCGTCGACGCCGTGGCCGAACTTGAACAGCGCGCCGGTGACCATGAACGAGACGACCGCCGAGGTGAGGATCCCGAGGATCACTCCGACGTAGTCGCCTCTGGCTGTCACGCCCATGAAGGCGATGAAGCTGCCCGGTGCCGCCGGGCCGGTCAGGCCGACGTCGAACGCCTGGAAGACCGCGATGCCCGAGGCCCCGCCCGCGATGGTGGCGAGGATCGTCTTCGGCCGCATCAGCACGTAGGGGAAGTAGATCTCGTGGATCCCGCCGAAGAACTGGATGATCAGTGCGGCCGGAACGGTCGGACGCAGCGAGCGGGGACCGAAGAACATGTAGGCGAGCAGCAGACCCGCGCCAGGACCCGGGTTGGCCTCCAGCATGAACAGGATCGACTTGCCCTGCGTGGTGACCTCGGCTGCACCGAGAGGCGTCAGCACCCCGTGGTTGATCGCGTTGTTGAGGAACAGCACCTTCGCCGGCTCGATGATGACCGACGAGAGCGGGAGCAGGCTGTGGTTGACCAGCGTCTCGACCCCGTCGCCGAGTCGGTCGGTGATCCAGCCGACGATCGGCTCGATCACCGTGTAGCCGAAGATGGCCATCACGCCGCCGAGGATGCCGATGCTGAAGTTGTCGATGAGCATCTCGAAGCCGGCCTTGACCCTGCCGGCGACCAGGTTGTCGAACAGCTTGAGCAGATAGGCCGACAGCGGGCCGAGGACGAAAGCACCCAGGATCATGACCTGGCCACCGAAGGGCAGCGCGGTGGTTCCGTCGTTGAGCCGGACCGGGTCGGCGCCGGCGACGATGGCGCCGAACACCGCGACCGCACCGATGACGGCACCACGCTGGCCGTGCACCATGCGGCCACCGGAGTACGCCACCAGGGTCGGGATGAGCACGATGATCATCGGGCCGACCATCTCGGCCAGATCCGCGTTGGGCGTCCAGCCGTCGGGGATGAAGAGGGCAGTGATGAACCCGAAGGCGATGAACGCCCCGATGTTGGGCATCACCATGCCTGAGAGGTAGCCGCCGAAGCGCTGGATGCGGGCGCGAGCGCCGCTGCCCTCCGTGGTCGAGCTCAATGCGTCTGGCATAGCCATGGTGTCCGTCCTTTCCACAGCCGCGTCGCCTCGGTGTGGCGCCGCTCACATCTGCGTTTCTCTGTATATCTGCCCGAATATGTGGACGTCAAGAGTGGATGTCGGGTTTCTGGCGGTGAAAACCACGCATTCGGGCACAGAGGCCGAGTCGTCCGCCTGAGGAGCCAGTAGGGGCTCCTGTCAGGCGGACGACCCGGCGTACGGCGGTGAGGCGGTGCGTCAGGAGGGCAGGACGGCGAGGCCGACACAGGCCACGGCCCACAGCACGCTGGTGAAGGTGCCGATGATGAACCGCTCGGCGGCGCCGCTGTCCTCCTGGCTGCGCAGCTCCGGGTAGCGCCCGAGCCCCTTCACCGCGAGCACGATGGCCAGGCCGGGGCCCCAGCCCGCGACCAGCGCGACGTACACGGCGAGACGCTCCAGCGCGCCGATCCAGGCGCCGCCCCGGAGCACCTCGCCGGCCCGGCGGACGGGGGAGGCGCGGTCGACGATCCCGAACACCTGGGTGGTCACCAGCCCGCCACCGGCGACGGCGACGACGCCGGCGACCACCGTCAGCAGCTGGTCGCGGGACCCGTCGGCGTCGTCGGCGAACCAGGCGAGGGCGAGCGCGAGCCCGACGAAGGTGACCGTCGCGACCGCCCACAGCCGCTGTGCTCGGCCGGTGGCGAGGCCCAGGAGGGCGGTCGCGGCCGCGAGCAGGGTGAGGACCAGCTCGGTGGTGTAGCGGACGTTCATCGGTCTCCCTCCAGGGCGGTGCGGGTCAGGAACCGGACGAGCTCGCGTGCCCGGCGTCCCTCGGCGATGCCGGCCGCGGCGGCCCGCTGGCTGACCGCCGACTGGGTGATGCCGAGGCGTGACGCCGTCTCCTCGTAGGTCAGCCCCTGGTCGACGAGGTCGGCGACCTCCCAGCCCCGGTCCGTACGCCGTGCCAGCAGCGCCGCCCACAGCCAGACCGCCGACTCGAGAGCGCGCGCCGCCTCCGTGGGTCCGGACGCGCGGACCCGCCAGGGGCTGGACTTCGCTGCGGTCACGGCCTCGCGTGCGGCGACGTAGGCCTCCCCCCTGCCCGCGCGCGCCTGGTCGGGCAGCGGCGTCTCGATCTCACCGATCCCGATCCCGATGTTCCACAGGTCCGAGCGGAGCAGGTGCTCGAGCGCGACGGCGAGCGCGGCCGGGTCGTCCAGCACGCCCTGGAACTCGTCGCCCGCGGTGCGCTGGAAGTCGAGGCGGGTGGAGACGGTCGCGGCGAGGGCGGCGAGCGCGGTCGGGACCCGGTCGGGCTGTGACCGGCTGCCGTGCTGGTCCACGGTGAGCACCACGACGCGCATGCCGGCTCCTTCCCTGGTGACGTCCCGAGTTTAGGGAATAACCTAATAGTCAGTCAATATCAGGCGATAGGCTTATCTACGGCCGATGATCGCCACGACCGGCGGAGCCTTCTGGTCGACCACGGACACGCGGAAGCCGCCCTCGGTGAGGGCCAGGGACGCCTTCTTGACGATGTTGGGCACCAGCTCGGGCTGCTTGGTCTCGTAGAACAGGTGGACGGCGCCTCCGGGCAGCACCCGCTCGTGCAGCAGCGCCACCTCGTCGGCGCATGCGCGGACCCAGAACAGGTTGACGTTGAAGGCGAACACCTTGTGCAGCCGCTTGACCGGGACCCGCAGGGTGGCGAGGTCGATCTGGCGCACCGTGAGGCGCCCGGCGTCGACGTACTTCTGGTTGCGGCGCCGGGTGCGGTCCACGCCCGACTCGGAGCGGTCGATCGCGAAGAGCTTGCCGGTGGTCAGCCGTGCGCAGATCAGCTCGGCGCCCGCACCTGCCCCGCAGCCGATCTCGAGGATGTTGTCGCCCGGCTGCGGATCCATGAGCTCGACGGCCCACAGGAGTCGCGGGGGGATCGGCTGCACTGGCACGGCTACAGCCTGCCAGATTCCGCCCGGAGGGTGTCCCCGTGTCGCTCGGTGTCGCGGCCCACGTCGACGGCGCGGTCGGTGGCGCCGCCGCCGCGCGGTCCGTCACGGCCGCTAGGTTGGCCCCGTGAGCGTCAAGGTGGGCGTCCTCGGTGCGCGCGGACGGGTCGGCTCGGAGGTGTGCCGGGCGGTGGAGGCAGCCGACGACCTCGAGCTGGTGGCGGCCGTCGACGCCGACGACCCGCTCGACGCCCTGACCGCCGCCGAGGTGGTCGTCGACTTCACCCATCCCGACGCGGTGATGGACAACCTGCGCTGGTGCGTGGGCCAGGGTCTGCACTGTGTGGTCGGGACGACCGGTTTCGACCAGGAACGTCTCGACGCCCTGGGCTCGGTCCTGGCCGACGCCCCTGGGGTCGGCGTGCTGGTCGCCCCCAACTTCTCGATCGGCGCCGTGCTGATGATGCGCTTCGCCGCGGCGGCAGCGCCCTACTACGAGTCGGTCGAGATCGTCGAGCTCCACCACCCCGACAAGGCCGACGCACCGAGCGGTACGTCGCGGCGTACCGCCGAGCTCGTGGCCGCCGCCCGCCGCGCCGCAGCGCTCGACCCGATGCCCGACGCGACGTCCACGGGCCTCGACGGGGCCCGCGGCGCCGAGGTCGACGGCGTCCGCGTGCACTCGGTCCGCGCCCGTGGCCTGGTCGCTCACCAGGAGGTCGTCCTCGGCGGCCCGGGCGAGACGCTCACGATCCGGCACGACTCGATGGACCGCGCGTCGTTCACCCCCGGCGTCCTGATGGCCGTCCGCGCGATCGCCGGGCGACCCGGCCTCACCGTGGGCCTCGAGCACCTCCTCGACCTCGAGTGAGCACGTGCCGACGCGGCGCAGCCGCGGCGGCACGAGCGCCACGAGCGCCGCGGCCCGCTTGCGGGCGAGGCTCTCGAGATCCGAGCCCGCGCTCACCAGCCCGGGAACACGACCCGCAGCAGCGAGGCGGTGAGCGCCGCGACGACGACCACCACGAGGAACGGCGCGCGCAGGAGGAGCGCGACGACCGCGGCGGCGAGACCCGCGGCGCGCGCGTCGATGGTCAGGTGGGTCCCGCTCGCGAAGACCTGCACGGCCACCAGCGCGGAGAGCAGGGCGACGGGGATCAGGTCGGCGATCCGCTCGACCAGCGGGCGCTCCAGGACGCGGGCCGGGACCGAGAGCCCTGCCAGCTTGAGCAGGTAGCAGCCGAGGCCGGCCCCGAGAATCGCCCACCACCAGGTCATGGCGCCGGGATCTCGGTGGCGTCGGCGGCGTTGCGCGTGAGGAGGCCGGCCAGGAGGGCGACCCCTCCGGCCACGAGCACCGGCACGCCGGCCGGCGTCAGGGGTACGACGCCGAGCGCCACCGCGGCGGCGCACGCGGCGACCACCCGGTTGCCCCGATCGGCCAGCCGTGGCCAGAGCAGGGCCAGGAACGCGGCACCCACCGCGGCGTCGAGCCCGTAGGTGCGGGGGTCGCCGATCAGGTTGCCCGCGATGGCGCCGACGAACGTGAAGAGGTTCCACAGCGCGAAGACCGCGAGCCCCGTGGTGAGGAAGCCGACCCGCGCGGCGGCGGTGGAGTCACGAGTGACCGACATGGCGGTGGACTCGTCGATGACCAGCTGAGCTGCCAGCGGGCGCCGCCAGCCGCGGAACTGCAGCAACGGCGCGAGCTTCAGGCCGTAGAGCGTGTTGCGCGTGCCGAGCATCAGGGCGGTCACGGCGCCGGAGACGGGTGCGCCGCCGGCAGCGGCCACGCCCACGATCGCGAACTGGGAGGCGCCGGTGAACATCACCAGCGACAGGACGCACGTCTGCAGCACCGACAGCCCGGCGGCGACGGAGACGGCGCCGAACGAGACGCCGTAGAGGCCGGTGGCGATGCCCACGCCGAGCCCGTCGCGGATGATCGCGCGGCGTTCGGTGGGCTCGTCATGACCTGGGTCGGGCACGCGCCGACCCTAGCCGCGGGCGGGGTCAGCGCCGGCGGGTGACCCTCACCGGTCGCGGCTGCGGCTGGTGGACCACGGCGTACGCCGCGGCGAGGCCGAGCAGGCCGCCGACGATCGCCCCCACTGACACGGCGAGGGGGAGCGGGGTGACGTGTGCTGCCCAGGCGCCCGCCAGCACGCCCGAGGCGGCGGTGACGAGAGCCAGCATGATCCGGTGGAGCAGCGGCAGTGGTCCGAACATCGCACGGGCCCCGTTTCGTCTGAGAGGAGCGGCAGGTGCCGCTGCTCCCATCGTGCCGCTGAACGAGCCGGAAACCAAGAGCGGTCAGGTCAGGGCGGTGTGCAGACGGACCTGCCGCACCTGGGTGGCGCCGGTGCCGTCGAGGTCGAGCGTGCGGTGGGCGGTGTCGGGGGCCCAGCCCGCCTCGGTGAGGAAGGTGCGCTGGGCGTCGTCGTCGGCGACCAGCCAGGTGACAGCCCGGGTGAAGCGGTCGGCCACCATCGTGTCGGCGGCCGCCTGCAGCAGGCGCGAGCCGTGTCCTTTTCCACGCTCGGCCGCGTCGACGGTGAGCTCCATCAGCTCGCCGTCGGTGACCTGGTCGCAGTCGGGGTCGGTCGCGGGGGTGGTGATCGCGAAGCCGACCACGCGGTTGCGCTCGAGGGCGACCAGGGCGCGGTGCCGGGCGTCGGCGGGGTGGGCCAGCGCCTCGCGCCAGAGCTGGGCGAAGTCCGCCGTACGGAGGTCGCCTGCGGCCGGCACCAGCCCGGCGTACGACGCGGCCCAGGCACGCGCCTGGAGCTCCGCGATCGCCTCGGCATCGTCGGCCCAGGCGATCCGGACCGAGACGTCGGCGGTGGGACTGCTCATGCCCCCATTCTCGCAGCCGACCTCGTGTTACACCCGCTCGGCAACGATGCACCTAAGTGTCACAACCGCTGGTAGCGTGGGGCGGGTGTACGGCAACGACTTCGGCTCCGACCAGTCTCCCGTGCAGCACGATCCCGAGGCGTTCACGGCCCTTCTGGCCGACGAGGGCCGGGTCGAGCCGCGCGACGACATGCCCGAGGGCTACCGGAAGACGCTGGTCCGGCAGATCGCGCAGCACGCCCACTCCGAGATCATCGGGATGCAGCCCGAGGGCAACTGGATCAGCCGGGCCCCGAGCCTGCGTCGCAAGGCGATCCTGATGGCGAAGGTGCAGGACGAGGCCGGTCACGGTCTCTACCTCTACGCCGCTGCCGAGACGCTGGGCGTCGACCGTGCCGACCTCGTCGACCAGCTCCACACCGGTCGGCAGAAGTACTCCTCGATCTTCAACTACCCCACGCTCACCTGGGCCGACGTCGGCGCCATCGGCTGGCTCGTGGACGGCGCGGCCATCACCAACCAGGTGCCGCTGTGCCGCTGCTCCTACGGCCCCTACGCCCGCGCCATGGTGCGCGTGTGCAAGGAGGAGTCCTTCCACCAGCGGCAGGGGTTCGAGATCCTCCACACGCTGTCCCACGGCACGCCCGCCCAGAAGGCGATGGCCCAGGACGCCGTCGACCGCTACTGGTGGCCGGCGCTGATGATGTTCGGGCCGCCCGACGACGACAGCCCCAACTCCGCCCAGTCGATGGCGTGGGGCATCAAGCGCTTCTCCAACGACGAGCTGCGGCAGCGCTTCGTCGACATGACGGTGCCGCAGTCGCAGGCTCTCGGCCTGACCCTCCCCGACCCCGACCTCCGCTGGGACGACGAGACCGGGCACTACGTGCACGGCGAGATCGACTTCACCGAGCTGTTCGAGGTGATCAAGGGCAACGGTCCCTGCAACGCGGAGCGGATGTCGCACAAGCGCCGCGCCCACGACGAGGGTGCCTGGGTGCGCGAGGCGGCCGACGCCTACGCCGCCAAGCACGCCGCGCCGGCCGAGTCGGTGGCCTGATGTCGGCCACCGGGCCGGACACAGCAGCCGCCCGCCCCCGTGACTGGCCGCTGTGGGAGGTGTTCGTGCGTGCGCGCCGCGGGCTGTCCCATGTGCACGCGGGCTCCCTGCACGCTCCCGACGCGGAGATGGCCCTGCGCAACGCGCGCGACCTCTACACGCGTCGCGGCGAGGGCGTCTCGCTGTGGGTCGTGCGGGCCTCCGACATCGAGGCCTCGACCCCCGACGAGCGTGACTCCTTCTTCGACCCCGCAGGAGACAAGATCTACCGGCACCCGACGTTCTACGACGTGCCCGAGGGGGTGGAGCACCTGTGACCACACCATCAGGTCCATCCCGTCCTCCGCTCCGGTCCGACGAGCAACCCGTCCGCGACGCCGACTCCTCCGAGACGTCGCTGTTCCACTACACCCTCGGTCTGGCCGACGACGCCCTGATCTCCGCCCAGCGGATGGGCTGGTGGATCAGCCGCGCCCCCGAGCTCGAGGAGGACGTCGCGCTCGCCAACATCGGGCTCGACCAGCTCGGCCAGGCGCGCACGCTCCTGGCCCATGCGGGCCAGGTCGAGGGCGCGGGCCGGACCGAGGACGACCTCGCCTACCTCCGCGACGACCGCGACTTCCGCAACGTCAAGCTGGTCGAGCGGCCGATGACCGACTTCGGCGTCGCGATGGCGCGCCTGCTGGCGTTCGCGACGTACCAGTCGCACCTCTATGCCGGTCTGCAGGCCTGCGCCGACGAGACGCTCGCCGCGATCGCCGCCAAGGCCGTCAAGGAGGTCGCCTACCACGTCGACCACGCATCCCACTGGGTGCTGAGGCTCGGCGACGGCACCGACGAGTCGCACGCCCGGATGCAGCAGGCGCTCGACGACGAGTGGCCCTACCTCGACGAGCTCTTCACGCCGCTCGACGGGGCGCTGGCGGGCCGGGTGGTCGACCCGAGCGCGCTGCGCGGAGCCGTCCTCGCCGACCTCGCCCGGGTCGTCGAGCGCGCCACCCTGGCCTTGCCCGACGTCCCACCCGCGCTAGGGGGTGGTCGTGAGGGCCTCCACACCGAGCACCTCGGCCACCTGCTCGCCGAGATGCAACACCTCCACCGCTCACACCCGGGAGCCACGTGGTGATCGCGCGACGTACGCAGCAGGCCTTCGCCGAGCCCGGTCAGCAGACGCGGGCGCGCGACCTCGCCGCCTCGGTGCTCGACCCCGAGCTCCCGCACGTCACCATCGAGGACCTCGGGATCCTCCGTGACGTCACCGAGGACGACCAGGGGCGGGTCCACGTGACGATCACCCCGACGTACTCCGGCTGCCCCGCCATCGAGACGATCCGCGCCGACCTGGTCGAGACACTGACCTGCGCCGGCTACCAGCACGTCGACGTCGAGTTCGTGCTGAGCCCCGCCTGGTCGTCCGACGACGTCACCGCCGAGGGCCGCGCCAAGCTGGCCCGGGCCGGGATCGCGCCACCGGGACCACTCGGCGCCCGGCCCGACGGACCGGTGGGGCTCACCTTGTCCGTGCGCTGCCCCCAGTGCGGCAGTCTCGACACTCGGGAGTCGAGCCGTTTCGGCTCCACAGCCTGCAAGAGTCTGTGGGTCTGCCGCGCCTGTCGCGAGCCCTTCGACCACTTCAAGGCCCTCTGACCCGTGACCACACCCCTCTTCCACCCGCTCCGGGTGGCCTCGGTCGAGCCCCTGACCGACGACTCCGTCGCGATCACCTTCGACGTCCCGCCCGAGCTCGCGGACGACTACCTGTTCGTCCACGGCCAGCACCTCACGATCCGGGGCGACGACGGCGAGCGCCGTAGCTTCTCGATCTGCACCACACCCAGCTCGCGCACCCTGCGGATCGGCGTGAAGAAGCTGCCGGGAGGCGTCTTCTCCGAGGGCGTCGTCGGCGTGCTGAAGGTGGGCGACGAGCTCGACGTGATGACGCCGGCCGGGAGGTTCACCACCCACCTCGACCCCGACTCGCGTCGTACGTACGCCGCGATCGCCGCCGGCTCGGGCATCACGCCCGTGATCTCGATCATCGCCACGATCCTGGAGCAGGAACCGCACGCCCAGGTGCTGCTGGTCTACGCCAACCGGACCCACCGCACCGTGATGTTCCTCGACGACCTGCACGACCTCAAGGACCGCTACCCGGAGCGGCTCCAGCTCGTCCACGTCCTCTCGCGCGAGGAGCAGGACGTCGAGCTGTTCTCCGGTCGGCTCGACGGCGACCGGCTCAACCGGATCCTCGCCGCCCTCCTGCCTGCCGACCGGGTGGACGAGTGGCTGCTCTGCGGGCCGCAGGAGATGGTCGTCGACCTGCGCGAGGTGATCCTCGCTCACGGCGTCGACGTCCACGCGATCCACACCGAGCTCTTCCACGCCGAGCCGGTCGACCCGGCGACCCGGGCTCCCGAGATCGCGGCGGCCGCGGCGTCCGGCGCCTCCCACGTGACCATCAAGCTCGACGGCCGCTCGACCGACCTCGAGCTGCGGCCCGACGACGTGGGTGTGCTCGAGGCGGCCCTGCTGGTGCGGTCGGACCTGCCGTTCGCCTGCCGCGGCGGCGTCTGTGGCACGTGTCGCGCCAAGCTGGTCGAGGGGACCGTGGAGATGGACGTCAACTACGCCCTCGAGCCCGAGGAGATCGAGGAGGGCTACGTCCTCACCTGCCAGTCACACCCGACGTCGGGACGCGTGGTCCTCGACTACGACGCGTAGGTGAGGCCCGGCGAGCACGCTCGCTGTGCTCTCAGCGGTAGCGGTCGGGCAGCTGCTGGCCGACCTTGACCTGGGTCTTCGGCAGCCGCATGAAGCGCATCTGCATCGACCTGGCGATCGCGTAGTAGGTGGTGCCCTTGGCCTCGGTGTCGGGGAACCGCGCGGCCAGCTCGCGCCGGAGCCGGAAGCGCAGGCGGATCAGGTCGACGACGATCAGCACGAGGACCGAGAGCATGGCCAGGTTCGCGTACGTCGTGACCGTCGCGTTGCCGCTCCAGCCGAGGATCAGGACCACCAGCATCAGGGGGATCAGCAGCTCGATGAACGAGAACCTGCTGTCGACGTAGTCGCGGATGAACCGGCGTACGGGACCCTTGTCGCGCGGCGGGAGGTAGCGGTCGTCGCCGGTGCGCATGGCCTGCCGCACCTGCGCGCTCGACTGTCCGCGGGCAGCCTTCTGCGCGGCCGCCATCTCCTTGCGGGTGCGGGGGACCTTGGCACGCGCCTTGTTGGCGGCCTCGGCCTCCTTGCGCGACGGCGTGGGCCGCCCCTTCTTCTGCGGGCCGGTCTGGTCGGTCGGCTCGTCGGGGACGGGGGTGGTCTCGGTCTTGGTACGGCGGAACAAGGCGTTGCTTCCTGGTGTCGGCGACCGGGCCGGATCGGCCCGCGCGCTCAGCCTACCGCCGCTGCCGCGACCTTGACGTCTACCCATAGTCTGGCCCCATGAGCATGTGGCAGCGATTCAGCCTGATCTTCAGGTCCAAGGCGAACAAGGCGCTCGACAAGGCCGAGGACCCTCGCGAGACCCTCGACTACAGCTACCAGCGTCAGCTCGACCTGCTGGCCAAGGTACGCCGCGGGGTTGCCGACGTCGCCACGTCGCGCAAGCGGGTCGAGCTCCAGGTCAACCAGCTCAGCGCGCAGTCGGACAAGCTGCAGGGCCAGGCAGAGCAGGCGATCAAGGTCGGTCGCGAGGACCTCGCCCGTGAGGCGCTGACCCGCAAGTCCGGGCTCACCCAGCAGATCGTGGACCTCAAGGCCCAGCAGGCTCAGCTCCAGGGCGAGGAGGAGAAGCTCACGCTCGCCCAGCAGCGGCTCAGTGCCAAGGTCGAGGCGTTCCGGACCCGCAAGGAGACGATCAAGGCGACCTACACCGCCGCCGAGGCCCAGTCGAAGATCGGCGAGGCGATGTCGGGCATCGGCGAGGAGATGGGCGACGTCGGGATGGCGATCCAGCGAGCCGAGGACAAGACCGCGCAGATGCAGGCCCGCGCCGGTGCCATCGACGAGCTGATCGCCTCGGGCGCGCTCGACGACGCCAGCTCGCTCAACCGCGGTGACGACATCAGCCGCGAGCTCGAGGCGATGAGCTCGCAGTCCGAGGTCGAGACCGAGCTCGCCAAGCTCAAGGCGAGCCAGGCACCCGAGGCGATCGAGGCGGGCCAGGGCGGCGGCGAGATCCTGGAGGCCGAGCCCGAGGCCACGGCCGCGGACCCGGGCGACTCCGCCACGGGACCCGAGAAGCCGTGATCGTCAGGATCCTCGGCGAGGGTCAGTACGACCTCTCCGACGAAGCCGTCAACGCTCTCAACGACCTCGATGCCGAGGTCGAGCGGGCGGTCGAGGCGGGCGACGAGGGCGCCTTCCGTTCCGCGCTCGCCTCGCTGCTCGACGCCGTACGCACAGCGGGCGTGGCGCGCGACGCCGACTCGCTGTCGCCGTCCGACCTGATCCTGCCGATGCCCGACGCGACGTTGGCCGAGGTCCGCGACATGCTCAGTGGCGACGGGCTCGTCCCCGGCTGACTTGGACCGACTGGGACACTGGATCCATGGCACGCTCCCGTTTCGTCGGCGACAAGGGTCTGACCGTGCGCATGACCTCGGTCATGTTCCTGCTCGGAGCGGTCTTCGTCGCCCTGATCGTCGCCCTGATGTTCGTCCTGCCGCCCCAGTGGGCCCCGATCATCGGCGTGATCGGCATCGGCATCGCCTGGGGACAGTGGTACTTCTCCGACTCCGTCGCGATGCGCGCCATGCGTGCCCGCGAGGTGACCCCGGAGGAGGCGCCCGAGCTGCACGCCATGATCGACCGGCTGTGTGCGCTGGCCGACATGCCGAAGCCGCGCGTCGGCGTCGCCGACATCTCGGTGCCGAACGCCTTCGCCACCGGCCGCTCGCCCCAACGGTCCGTGGTCTGCGTGACCACCGGCATCCTCGGCCTCTTGACGGCTGACGAGATGGAGGCGGTGCTCGCCCACGAGCTCAGTCACGTCGCCCACCGCGACGTGACCGTGATGACGATCGCGTCCACCGCCGGCATCGTGGCCGGGATGCTCACGCGAGGGGCCCAGTACGGCGCGCTCTTCGGCGGGCGGCGTAGCAGCAACGACAACGGCGGGGCGTTCGGGTTCATCGCGATCCTCGGCGTCAGCCTCGTGGTGTACGCCGTGAGCTTCTTCCTGACCCGGCTCCTCTCGCGCTACCGCGAGCTGTGCGCCGACCGCTCGGGGGCCTACCTGACGATGAAGCCGCGCCACCTGGCGACGGCGCTGCAGAAGATCTCCGGCGGCATGAACGCGATCCCGACCGCCGACCTGCGGGCGTCGAGCTCGATGAACGCCTTCTTCATCGCGCCGGCCATCAAGGGCGTCAGCCTCTCCCAGCTCACCTCGACCCACCCGTCGCTCGAGCAGCGTCTCGAGCAGCTGGCGAAGATCGAGGCCGAGCTGAGCCGCGGCTGATGGGCTTCTGGGACTCCGTCACCGGACGAACGAAGCCGAAGGCGGCCGATCTCGACTCGCTGTTCCTGATCCCGAGCGCGGCGGTCACCCTCGAGACCGCGGCTGGGCTGAACCCGACCGGGACCGGCTCGGTGTGCTTCCGGGCGGCCGAGGGCGCGGCGTACCGCCAGGTCCAGGACGACGTCGTGGCCCTTCTGCAGGACAGCCCCGAGAAGCCGGCCGTCACCGTGCAGACGGACGAGTTCGGCTTCACCTGGCTGGTGGTCGACCGGGTGGACGACGACGTCGAGGGTCTCTGCACGGACCTGCACGCCGTCAACACGACCCTGGAGGAGCAGGGCTTCGGCAGCGGCCTGCTGTGCACCGTCGTGCCCTTCGCCGACTCCACCGGACGCACGGTCGGGCTGGTCTACCTCTACAAGCAGGGCACCTTCTACGGGTTCGCCCCCACGGGTCCGAAGACCCGCGACAACCTCCTCGAGATCCAGGTCCGCGACACCCTCGCCGCCGAGCTGCCCATGGAGCAGGACCTCCAGCGCTGGCTCGCCCTCTGGGGCGCCCCCGGCCTCTGAGCCGAGTCGGCGCACACAGGCACGGAATTCACGCCGACTCGGCGCAAACAGGCACGGAATTCACGCCGACTCGGCGCAAACAGGCACCGAAATCACGCCGAGTCGGCACGTGACGACTCGGCGTCGGGACCGTGCGGTACGACGTCTCAGTCGCGGTGGGAGCGGCCGGGGAGGTCGAGCATCCGCTGGAGGGCCACCTTGGCGTCGCGCTCGGTGTCGGGATCGACCTCGATCCGGTTGACGACCACGCCGTCCACGAGCGACTCCAGCGCCCAGACCAGGTGAGGGAGGTCGATCCGGTTCATCGTCGAGCAGTAGCAGACGTTGCGGTCGAGGAAGGCGATGTCCTGCTCGGGATGCTGCCGGGCGAGGCGCTGCACGAGGTTGAGCTCGGTGCCGATCGCCCAGCGAGAGCCCGCCGGAGCGGCCTCCACGGTCTTGATGATGAACTCGGTCGAGCCGACCAGGTCGGCCGAGGTCACCACCTCGTGCGTGCACTCGGGGTGCACCAGGATCGAGATGTCGGGCGTGCGCGCGCGGAGCTCGTCGACCACGTCGACGGAGAACCGGCCGTGCACCGAGCAGTGCCCCTTCCACAGGATCATCCGGGCCCTGGCCAGGGCAGCGGGCTCGACGCCACCACCGGGCTGGCGCGGGTCCCAGACGACGCAGTCGTCGAGCGACATCCCGAGCTTGAGCACCGCCGTGTTGCGTCCGAGGTGCTGGTCGGGGAGGAACAGCACCTTCGCGTCGGGTACCTGCTCGAACGCCCACTCGAGCGCGACGTCGGCGTTGCTCGAGGTGCAGACCGCACCGCCGTGCCGCCCGCAGAAGGCCTTGATGTCCGCCGAGGAGTTCATGTAGGTGACCGGTACGACGCTCTCGGCGAGGCCGGCGTCGGTCAGCGCGTCCCAGCAGTCCTCGACCTGTGCCAGCCGGGCCATGTCGGCCATCGAGCAGCCCGCCGCCAGGTCGGGAAGGACGACGTGCTGGGTCGGAGCCGTGAGGATGTCGGCCGACTCCGCCATGAAGTGCACGCCGCAGAACACGATGAACTCGGCGTCGGGTCGGCCCGCGGCGTCGCGCGCGAGCTTGAAGGAGTCGCCGGTGACGTCGGCGAACTGGATGACCTCGTCACGCTGGTAGTGGTGCCCGAGCACGAACAGCCGCTCACCCAGCGCCTCCTTGGCGGCTGCCGCACGCGCCACCAGCGTGGGGTCGGACGGTGCCGGGAGGTCACCGGGACACTCGACGCCGCGCTCGGAGGTGAGGTCCGTCCCTCGGCCCAGAGGGAGCAGCGGGAGATCGACGGTGGTCATGGGGTCATCGTAGGGAGGTGCCGTGCGGGGCCGTCCGGCAGCCGACTCCTCACATCAGCGCACCGTGGGGGAGATACGGCTTCGGGGGCTTCAGGTGCCGCAGCGCCAGGTAGCCGCCCTGGTCGAGCTCGAGCCGGGCCGCGAGACCCACCTCGACCGCCCAGTCGTTCTCGGGGGTGATGTGGCCGATCAGCAGGTCGTCGCTGGACGCGATCGCCTCCCACAGCAAGCGGGCAGCCGTACGACGGTTGGTCGCCGCGAGCAGGGCGACGCCGCCGTCGAGGTAGGCGTACCCCTGGCCGGTCGAGGTGTCACTGACCACCAGCCGCAGCTGCTCCAGGAGGACCTCGTGGTCGCTGCCGTGTGCGGCTCCCCGGGTCTGCCGGTCGATCGAGTCCATCAGGTCGATGTCGTCGGCGCTGCCCTCGCGGACCTTCTCCACGACCGGGATGGTCGAGCGGTCCGGGGCGCCGCGCAGGAACATCTGCGGGTACAGCCGGAAGCCCGCCTCGTGGTAGCGCCGGACGGCCTTGGGGTCGTTGGAGGCGTTCAGCATCGCGCGCAGGGAGCCCCGGCCGTGCTCGAGGGCCGGGGCGAGCAGCGCCCGCCCGAGCCCGAGCCCCTGGGCGCCGGGCACCACGGCGTACGACGCGAGGAGCCACATCTTCTCGCGGACGAACGACACGACCACACCGAGCAGGTCGGAGCCGTCCTCGGCCACCCAGCAGCCGCCCGGGTCGGTGCTCAGCAGGTGCTGGGTACGCCGGATCCAGTGGGTGCTGCGTGCGGGCGGCCGCAGCTGCGGGTCGGGCCAGGCACGGCGGAACATCCGGGTGTCGAGCTCGTGGAACCCGATCGCGGTGACCCGTTCGGCCGGAGCCACGTCGTCCGTCGTCATCGGGCGGATCCGTACCTCGCTCACCGGCCCAACCTAGACCGGGCCGATCGGCCCGGTGTGTGCCCCCGGCGTGGAGGGGTACAGGTCCTCGGTGCGCAAGGTCGGGGTCGAGGAGGAGCTGCTCCTGGTGGACCCCCGGACCGGCGAGCTGGCCAACGCCGCAGGCGCCGTGCTCCACGAGCACCGCACCGAGCGCGGCGACGCGCCCTCGCCGTCCCCCTCCCGCGACCTCGAGGGCGAGCTGCTGCGTCACATGGTCGAGACCCACACCGAGCCGTCGGAGGACCTCGCGGTGATCGGTGCCCAGCTGCGCGAGGCACGGCGTACGGCGATTGCCGCGGCCGAGGAGTCCGGGGTGGCGATCGCGGCGGTCGCCACGGCGCCGCTGGGCGCGGCCGCGCCGGCCGTCAGCGCGAACCCGCGCTACGAGCGGATCGTGCAGGAGTTCGGTGACACCGGCCGTGGAGCCGGCACCCTCGGCATGCACGTCCACGTGGACGTGTCCGACGACGCGGAGGGCGTGCGGGTCATCGACGGCCTGCGCCCCTGGCTCCCCCTGCTCACCGCCCTCACCTCCAACTCGCCCTACGCCTCGGGTCGCGACACCGGTTATGCGTCGTGGCGGCAGCAGGTGTGGACGCGCTGGCCCACGGCCGGGACGGCGGAGCCGTACGGATCGGTCGCGGAGTACCGGCGCGTCCGCGACGTGCTGATCCGCGTGGGAGCCGCGCTCGACGACGGGATGCTCTACTACGACGCCCGGCTGTCGGCGGCCTACCCGACCGTGGAGATCCGGGTCGCCGACACCTGCACCGACGTCGACGACGCCGTGCTGGGCGCGGCGCTCGCGCGTGCCCTGGTCGAGACCGTCGCCGAGCGGTCCGACCCCGACGAGCCGGTCCGCAGCGACCTGCTGCGCGCGGCCTGGTGGCGAGCGGCGCGCTACGGCCTGACGGGCGACCTCGTCCATCCGCTGTCGTGGGACCTGGTGCCCGCCCCGGAGGCCCTCCGAGCCCTGGCCGAGGCCGTGGCCCCGGCGCTCGCGTCCGCCGGCGACACCGACCTCGTGGACGACGGACTCTCGCGGCTGGCCACCCGCGGGACCGGTGCCCGTCGCCAACGGCAGAGCTTCGAGCGCAGCGGCGACCTACGCGACGTCGTCACCGACCTCGTGGCCCGGACGGCCGAGTCGGCGACCGGGTGACGGGTCAGCCGGCGCGCCCGCGGCGCCGGTGCTCGACCGGGCTCACGCCGTAGGAGCGCTTGAAGGCGTCGCTGAAGGTGAAGGGGCTCGTGTAGCCGACGGACCGTGAGATCGCGGTGACGGTGTCGTCCGTGCCGGCCAGCAGGTCGGCCGCCAGGGCGAGACGCCAGGCGCTCAGGTAGGCGATCGGCGACTCGCCCACCGCCGCGGTGAACCGGCGCGAGAACCCCGCCCGCGACAGCCCGACCTGACGTGCCAGCGAGGTGAGGGTCCAGGGAGCCTCGGGGTGGTCGTGGACCAGGGCCAGAGCCTGCGCCACCTCGCGATCGTCACCGGCCCGGAGCCACGGCGGCAGGTCGGTGGCGGTGGTCGCCCAGTGCTGCACGGCGGCGACGACGAGCGCGTCGAGCAATCGGTCGAGCAGGCTCGCCTGGCCGGGCCCCTCGCGCTCGAGCTGGTCGAGCAGCAGCCCCACCAGCGGGGTGTCCCACTCGTCGCCCCGGATCACCAGTGACCCGGGCAGCGAGTCGAGCATCCTGGCGCCCACCTCCCCGACCGAGGCGTAGTTGCCGACGAGCAGTGCGTCCTCGCCCTCGGGGTCGTTGCCCCACGTCCGCAGACCGTGCGACATCGGGAGGTCGAGCGAGGCGCCGTCCGGGGTCTCGCTGCGGTTGCCAGGATGGATCACGGCGGTCGGCGCGCGCCCGGGCGCGTCGCCGACGTCGTACGGCGCGGGGCCCCGCACCAGGAGCAGGTCGCCGCGCGCCAGCGCCAGCGCCGGGTCGGGCGCACGGGTGAACGACGCCGCTCCCTCCGTCACCGCCACCACGGTCAACGGCGCCTCGTCGCGCACCCGGATGCACCATGGCCGGCTCATCGGGACCCGGAGCAGGAACGACCCACGACCACGCGGGGCGTCGATCAGGCTCGAGAGGGGGTCCATCCCGGCAGGGTAGACGAATTCCTATGACCAGAGCACTACTGCCCATGGAAAGTCTCGCCGATCTGCCGTGGACTTGAGGCATGAACCCGACCCAGACCCTCACCGTTCTCGCCGCCCTCGGCTCGGCCGCCTTCGGCGGCGTGCTGTTCGGCTTCTCGACCCTCGTCATGCCGGGCCTCGACGACTCGCCGCCCGCCGCCGCGATCGCGACGATGCAGCAGATCAACAAGGTGGCGCCGAGGTCGCTGCTGGCTGTCGACATGGTCGTCACCCTGCTGCTGTGCCTCGTCGTCGCGGGGTCGGCGCTTCTGCGGCTGCGCGGCGACGCCTTCCTCGGCTCCGGGCTCGTGCTGCTGGGCTGCCTGCTCTACGTCGCCTCGTTCGCGATCACCGCGATCTACCACATCCCTCACAACGACGCCTTCGCCTCCGTCGCGGCCGACGGGCCTCGTACAGCCCAGGCGTGGCACGACTACGCCCGCCCGTGGGAGCTGTGGAACCACGTGCGTGCCGCCTGCGCCCTGGGCGGCTCCGCCGCGATGGTGGTCGGCCTCCTGGCCCGGTCGGCCTGACCGGCGACCTGACCCCGACAATGACCTCATGCGCGTCCTCGTCGCGCCGGACAAGTTCGCCGGCACCCTCACCGCCGTCGAGGCAGCGCGCGCCATCGCCGACGGCTGGGCCCGACGAGCACCCCAGGACGAGCTCGATCTGGCCCCGATGGCCGACGGCGGCCCGGGCTTCGTCGACGTGCTGCACGAGGCGCTCGGCGGTGAGCTCGTGGCCGTCACCGTGCGCGGACCGCACGGCGATCCGGTGCCCGGAGCCGTGCTGCTCAAGGGCCGGCGGGCCTGGGTCGAGAGCGCGCAGGCCTGTGGTCTGGCCCTGACCGGCGGGGAGCGTGCCGAGAGCGCCTCCACCTGGGGCGTCGGCGAGCTGGTCGCGCACGCGCTCGACGCCGGCGCCACCGACCTCGTGGTGGGGCTGGGCGGATCCGGGACGAACGACGGGGGAGTGGGCCTGCTGGGCGCCCTCGGCGCGACGGCCGACCGGCCGCTCGACCGGGGTGTGGCCGGTCTGGCAGGCGTCACGCGCCTCGACCTCGGACCAGCGCGGGCGAAGGTCGCCGGGGTGGGACTCACCTGTGCCACCGACGTCGACAGCCCGCTGACCGGTCTGTTCGGCGCGACCAAGACCTTCGGACCGCAGAAGGGCATCACCGAGGAGCGGCTCCCGGCGGTCGACGGCATCCTGGAGGAGCTCGCGGCCGCGACCGACCGTCGTACCTCCTTGGAGAAGGGCGCGGGCGCCGCGGGAGGGCTCGGCTTCGCCCTGCTGCTGCTCGGCGCCGCACGTCGCCCGGGCTTCGACGTCGTGGCGGACGCCGTCGGTCTGGTCGACCGCGCCCGGGCCGCCGACCTCGTGGTCACCGGCGAGGGCGCGTTCGACTTCTCCAGCCGTTCCGGCAAGGTGCCGTACGGCGTCGCCACGGTCGCCGCGCAGGCCTTGCGGCCGTGCGTGGCGCTGGCCGGGCAGGTGCTGGTCGGCTCCCGCGAGATGCGCGCCCTCGGCATCGAGTCGGCGTACTCACTCGTGGAGCTGGTCGGAGAGGACCGGGCCCTGGCTGACCCCGCCCGGAGCCTGGCCGAGCTCGCCGCCCGGGTGGCTCGCACCTGGTCACGCTGAGGATCACCTGCTGCCGCGCAGATCGCGAGGAATAACCCCGCCTGTGACAGAATTGGGCCTGTCATACGTGCATCGCACCAGTGAAGGAGCAGCAGCATGACCGAGCAGGTCACCGAAGAGCGTCGTACGGACCAGATCAACCTGAGCCCTGTCGCCGCGTCCAAGGTCAGGAGCCTGCTGGAGCAGGAGGGTCGCGACGACCTCCAGCTGCGGATCTCGGTGCAGCCCGGTGGCTGCAGCGGTCTGCGCTACCAGCTGTTCTTCGACGAGCGCACCCTCGACGGCGACGTCGTGACCGACTTCGACGGCGTGGGCGTCGTCGTCGACCGGATGAGCGTTCCCTACCTCAACGGCGCGATGATCGACTTCGTCGACACGATCGAGAAGCAGGGCTTCACGATCGACAACCCCAACGCGACCGGCTCCTGCGCCTGCGGAGACTCGTTCCACTGACGAGAGACGACGCTCTGACCCGGCAGAACCGGGGCTGAGCGGCCGGAGCGAGCGTGCTCGCCCGGCACACCTCGGACACCACGAAGCCCCCGCCTGTCGGAGACGACTCGGCGGGGGCTTCGTCGTGCCCCGCGGCCAGGGCCTCGCCCGCGAGCGGGCGGCGTCCTCAGTCGAGGTGGAGGTGCAGGGCGTTGGCAAGCCGCGCTGCGGCCTCGCTGACCGCGATGTCGCGCTTGGGCACCTCACGCGGGAAGTCGTCGTAGTCCAGGCTCGGCGGTCCGGCCACCGCGGCCCGGGCGGCCCGGTCGAGACGGAGGTTCGCCCCGACGGCGCGTGCGTCGTCGCGCATGGAGCCCGGACTGTCGAGCTCGTCGTGGACGAGGTGGGAGCCGGGTGTCCCTGGTGTCGCAGCGGCCATGCCCTCGACGCTAACGGCTACCGATGGGTATCCCTAGGTCCGTTCGTCGTAGGGTCCGTGTCGTGTCCCTGCTGATCTGCGGCTCCATCGCGACCGACCACCTGATGTCCTTCGCCGGACGGTTCAAGGACTCCCTCGTCGTCGACCAGCTCGACAAGATCTCGGTCTCCTTCCTCGTCGACGACCTGGAGATCCGGCGCGGCGGAGTGGCCCCCAACATGTGCTTCGGTCTGGGTCGGCTGGGCCTGCGGCCCGTGCTCGTCGGCGCGGCGGGCGAGGACTTCACCGACTACCGCAGCTGGCTCGAGCGGCACGGCGTCGACTGCTCCGCCGTGCACATCTCCGAGAGCCGTCACACCGCCCGCTTCGTGTGCACCACCGACAGCACGATGGCCCAGTTCGCGTCGTTCTACCCCGGCGCGATGAGCGAGGCCCGGCTGATCGAGCTGCTGCCGATCGTGGAGCGGGTCGGCGAGCCCGACTTCGTGCTGGTCGCGGCCGACGACCCCGAGGGGATGCTCCGCCACACGCGTGAGTGCCGCCAGCGGGGGTACCGGTTCATCGCCGACCCCAGCCAGCAGCTGGCGTTCAGCGAGGGTGAGCTGATCCGCGACCTGATCGACGGTGCGACGTACCTGTTCTCCAACGAGTACGAGTCGGCCATGATCGAGTCCAAGACCGGGTGGTCGGCCGACGAGATCCTCTCCCGCGTGGGCACCCAGGTGACCACGCTCGGCGCCGACGGGGTCCGGATCCTGGTCGCCGACGCCGACACGATCGAGGTCAAGGCTGCCGCGGGCGTGACGGCCGTCGAGCCGACCGGCGTCGGTGACGCGTTCCGAGCGGGCTTCCTCGCCGGTCTCGAGTGGGAGCTGGGGCACGAGCGGTCGGCTCAGATCGGCTGTGTGCTCGCGGCCTACGTCGTCGAGACCGTCGGCACCCAGGAGTACTCCTTCACCGCCGAGCAGTTCGTCGAGCGGATCCGGCTGTCCTACGGCGACACCGCGGCCGACGAGGTCCGCGCCCGCCTCACCTGACCCGGCGTACGACGTAGCGCGGGACGCCGTCCGCGGCGGTCTCCTCCCCGGCGTACTCGTGCCCGGTCATCCGGCACCACGCCGGTACGTCGTAGCGCGCGGCGGCGTCGGACGCCACCACGCCGACGAGCTCACCGGTGGCGACGTCCTCGATGCGACGGGCCAGCTCGATGATCGGCGCCGGGCAGACCATCCCGCGGCAGTCGAGCTCGAGCATCACAGCCGCGCCCTCAGGTCTCCCAGCACCCTCGGCAGGACCTCCAGGAAGCGTTCGACGTCGTCGTCGCGGGTGTCGCGTCCCACGGAGACCCGGACGTTGCCGTGGGTGAGCGCGCCCATCGCGGCGAGCACGTGGCTCGGCTCGAGCGCCGAGGAGGTGCAGGCCGACCCGCTGGCCACCTCGAAGCCCTGCCGGTCGAGCTCGGTCACCAGCGCCTCGCCGTCGACGTAGAGGCACGAGAACGTGACGAGGTGGGGGAGACGGTCGTCCGGCGCACCGACCACCTCCACCTCCGGCAGGGCGCCGACCACGGTCCGGATGCGGTCGACGAGCGCGTGCTGACGCCGGGACTCGACGTCGCGCTCGTCGACCACGGCGCGGAGCGCGGCGGCGGCCGCCAGGATCGCGGGCACGTTCTCGAAGCCGCTCTCGCGCTCGGCCGCGCGGTCGTCCTCCGGGTAGGGCTCGCGCCACCTGGCGCCACGGCGTACGGCCAGGATGCCGACGCCCGGCGGCCCGCCCCACTTGTGGGCCGACGCCGCCAGCGCCGACCAGCCGTCGGGGAGGGGAAGCCGGCCGGCCGAGGCGCACGCGTCGACGAACAGGGGTACGCCGTCGAGTCGCGCGGCCACCTCGGCCACGGGCTGCTGCGTGCCGACCTCGTGGTTGGCGGACTGGCAGGCCACCACCGTGGCGTCGTCGAGGTCGAGCGCGTCGAGGTCGATCCTCGCCTCGGCGTCGACCGGGATCGAGCGCGTGGGGCTCCGCGTCCAGGCCGCGGCCTGCAGGACCGCCGAGTGCTCGACGGCCGTGTGCACGATCGTGTCTCCGCGGCGCTCCGCGCCGCGATGGAGCCCGAGGAGGCCGCGCTGCACCGCGTCGGTGCCCGACGACGTGAAGGTCACCTCGTCGGGCCGCAGGCCCAGGGCCTCGGCGGTCGCGGCCCGCGCGTTGTCGAGGACCAGGCGAGCCGTCCGACCGGCGTGGTGCAGCCTCCGCGGGTCGGCGTAGGCCGCGTCGAGGGCGGCCGAGAGGGTCTCGCGCGCGGCCGGGTGCAAGGCCTCCCCGGACGCCGTGTCGAGATAGACCCGGCGACCGTGCTCCGCGAGGCCCTCGGTGGCTGGCACGGGGCCAACCTAACCGTCCGGCGTGCCGGGTGACCCACCCCGCAACCCGGCTCGGGTTTCGGATAGTGTGCCGACTGTTGTGAATGCCGAGCAGAAAGGCTCGTTCGTGGGTCGGCACGTCCCTGCTTCCACGGCTTCGACCACCCGTCGTACGCGACGGGCCGGAGCCCTCCTCGGCGCCCTCGTCCTCGTCGTGGTCCTCTCGGGCTGCAGCGACGAGAACGCCCACAACTGGGCCAACCTGGCGATGCCCGACCCCATCACCACCCAGGGTCACTACACGTTCATGCTGTGGCGCTGGGCGTGGATCGCCCTGCTCGCCACCGGTGCCGTCGTCTGGGGTCTGATCTTCTACGCGATCTGGCGCTTCCGCCGGCGTAGCGAGGACGACATCCCCGTGCAGACCCGTTACAACCTGCCGCTCGAGATCTTCTACACGATCGTCCCGATCGTGATGGTCGTGGTCTTCTTCGTCCACACCGAGCGCACCCAGAACCTCGTCCGCGAGCCCGTCCCACACCCCGACCTCACGGTCTACGTCGTGGGGCAGCAGTGGACCTGGACCTTCAACTACCTGCCCGGGTACCCCGTCCCGACGCCGGACGACAAGGTCCTCTACAACGTCGGTGAGGCGGGCGCTCCTCCGACCCTGGTGCTGCCGGTCAACAAGACCGTCACCTTCAAGCTCCACTCGCCCGACGTGATCCACGACTTCGGCGTGCCGGGCTTCCTCGAGAAGATGGACGTCATCCCGGGCCCCAAGGAGGACGACAACGAGTTCTCCGTGACGCCGATCGTCGAGGGCACCTACAAGGGCAAGTGCTACGAGCTGTGCGGGGTCTACCACTCGCGCATGCTGTTCAACGTCAAGATCGTGTCCGAGGCCGAGTACGAGGCCTATCTGCTCACCCTGCAGGCCCAGGGCAACGTCTCCGACCAGCCGCTGCTCGGTGGCATCACGTCGCAGACCCAGGCCGGCCTCGAGGGAGGTTCGGAATGACCGCGACCACGCCGGCGTCCTCCGCCACCGTGCTCCAGCCGCGCCGTGCGTTGGGCGAGACGATCGTCAAGACCCTGACCACCACCGACCACAAGGTCATCGGCAAGCTCTACCTCACCACGTCGTTCGCCTGGTTCCTGATCGCCGGTGTGATGGCCCTGATCATGCGGTCGGAGCTTGCGAACCCGGGCATGCAGTTCGTGAACGACGAGGTCTACAACCAGCTGTTCACGATGCACGGCACGATCATGCTGCTGCTGTTCGCGACCCCGCTGTTCTTCGGCTTCGGCAACGTCTTGATGCCGCTCCAGATCGGCTCGCCCGACGTCGCGTTCCCGCGGCTCAACATGTTCAGCTACTGGCTGTTCCTCTTCGGTGGGCTGATCGCCGCCTCGGGCTTCCTGACCCCCGCGGGCGCCGCCGACTTCGGCTGGTTCGCCTACACGCCGCTGTCCGATGCCGTGCGCTCGCCCAGCGTCGGTGGTGACCTCTGGATCATGGGCCTGTGGATGGCCGGTCTCGGCACCATCCTGGGCGCGGTCAACTTCATCACCACGATCATCTGCATGCGCGCGCCGGGCATGACGATGTTCCGGATGCCCATCTTCGTGTGGAACACGATGGTCACGAGCCTGCTCGTGCTGATCGCGTTTCCGGTCCTCGCGGGTGCCCTGCTCTCGCTCGAGGCCGACCGAAGGCTCGGGGCCCACGTGTTCGACACCGCCCATGGCGGCCCGATCCTCTGGCAGCACCTCTTCTGGTTCTTCGGTCATCCGGAGGTCTACATCATCGCGCTGCCGTTCTTCGGCATCGTCTCCGAGATCATCCCGGTCTTCAGCCGCAAGCCGATCTTCGGCTACGTCGGGCTGGTCGGCGCGACCCTCGGCATCGCGATCCTCTCGGTCGCGGTGTGGGCCCACCACATGTTCGTCACGGGCAAGGTCGACCTGCCCTTCTTCTCCGGCATGACGTTCCTGATCGCGGTGCCGACCGGGGTCAAGTTCTTCAACTGGATAGGCACGATGTGGGGCGGGTCCATATCGTTCGACACCCCGATGCTCTGGACCATCGGGTTCTTGATCACGTTCTTGTTCGGCGGCCTCACCGGCATCATCCTGGCCAGCCCGCCGCTCGACTTCCACGTCTCCGACTCCTACTTCGTGGTGGCGCACTTCCACTACGTCGTGTTCGGCACGGTGGTGTTCGCGATGTTCGCCGGGTTCTATTTCTGGTGGCCCAAGATGACGGGCCGGATGCTCGACGAGCGGCTGGGCAAGGTGCACTTCTGGATGCTGTTCATCGGCTTCCACACGACCTTCCTGGTGCAGCACTGGCTGGGGGTGGAGGGCATGCCCCGTCGCTACGCCGACTACCTGCCCTCCGACGGATTCACCACGCTCAACCAGGTGTCCACGGTGGGGTCCTTCCTGCTGGCCGCCTCGACGTTCCCGTTCCTCTACAACGTCTGGATCTCCCGCAACGCGCCGCTGGTGGGAGTCGACGACCCCTGGGGCTGGGGGCGTTCGCTGGAGTGGGCCACCAGCTGCCCGCCTCCGCGCCACAACTTCGAGACCATCCCGCGGATCCGCTCCGAGTCGCCGGCGTTCGACCTCCACCACCCGGAGATCGCCGCCTTGGAGATGGAGGAGAACTACGCCATGGCCAACGGCGCGCCGGCCGACGCGCCCGACGTCGACGGCCGCTCCGAGCACCTGCGTGAGCAGATGGGTGACGACTCATGAAGGTCGAGGCCTGGATCTTCGCCATCACCACCGCGTTCTTCGTCGTGGTGAGCCCGGCGTACTGGCTGATCGCCGGTGACTGGACCGGCACCTCCGCGCTGGTCATGACCACGCTGCTGGCGGCCATGGTGACCATGTACCTCGGCTTCCACGCCGGCCGGATGGAGGCGCGCCCGGAGGACCGGAAGGACGCCGAGATCGCCGACGGAGCCGGCGAGCTGGGGTTCTTCCCGCCCTACTCCTGGTGGCCCCTGTGGTGCGCCTGCTGCCTGGCCGTGATCGTGTACGCCGTCGCGATCGCCGCCTGGTGGCTGGTCATCATCGGCTTCGGCCTGGGGGCCCTGGCGCTGTCGGGCTGGGTGTTCGAGTACTACCGCGGAGAGCACGCCCACTGACTCACCTCCGACCTCCGGCAACCTTTCGGAGGTCCTCGGCGTCTTAGGAGGGCGCGGATCCTCCGCGCCCCGACGATTCCTCGATCCTGGGGGGTCGCGGGTTACATTGGAGCGTCTGAACTCTTACCTCCGGGGAGCCCGATGTCCGTCCTGCGCGCCCGACGATCGATCCTGGTCGCCGCTCTGCTCGGCCTGTCCATGACCGCCGCCAGCTGTGGCTTCGGTGGCTCCGGCGACGCCGGCGCGGGCCCCACGACCGACCAGAGCCCCGTGGCGGACGGCGGGTCCTCGAAGGCCCCGGTCCAGCCCTCGGCGGTGGTCACGACCAACGTGGCGCGCGGCGCCACGGACGTGCCGGTCGACCACCGGGTCCGGGTGAAGGCCGACCACGGAACTCTCGCCTCGGTCGCGGTCAGCTCCCACTCGGGCTCGATCCCCGGGACGATGGCCCCCGACAAGACGTCGTGGACCGCCGGTGCGCTGCTCGAGCCCGGCACGTCGTACACCGTGGTGAGCTCGGTGACCGACGAGAACGGCACCTCGCAGACCCGCACCACCCACTTCCGCACCGCGGCGCTGACGCTCGACCAGCAGACCTATCCCTCGTTCGCGCCGCTGAACGGGCAGACCGTGGGCATCGGCATGCCGGTGATCGTGAAGTTCGACGTGCCCGTGACCAACCGGGCGTCGATCGAGAAGAACCTGCACGTCGCCTCGAAGCCCGCGCAGAAGGGCTCGTGGCACTGGGTCAGCAACAACGAGGTCCACTGGCGCCCGGTCCACTACTGGAAGGCCGGCACCACCGTGACGGTGAACGCCGACATCAACGGCGTGCCGGCCGGCAACGGCATCTACGGCCAGCTGGACCGCTCGGCGACCTTCCACATCGGCGACGCCCACATCTACAAGGTCAACATCCAGACCGACCAGCTGCGCGTCTTCGACAACGGTCACCTGACCCGCACGATCCCGGTCACCACCGGGATGCCCGGTTTCACGACCCGTTCCGGCACCAAGGTGATCATCGAGAAGGACCGCTTCCACACGATGAACTCCGAGACGATCGGGATCGACCCCAACAGCGCGAACGGCTACAACATCAAGGACGTCGAGTACGCCATGCGTCTGACGTACTCCGGTGAGTTCCTCCACGCCGCGCCCTGGTCGGTGGCCTCCCAGGGCCACGAGAACGTCTCCCACGGCTGCACGGGCATGAGCACCGCGAACGCCGGCTGGCTCTACGACCACTCCCAGATCGGCGACGTGGTCGAGTACACCGGCTCCGACGTGCACATGACCCTCGACAACGGCTACGGCGACTGGAACGAGCCCTACGCGTCGTACGCCCAGGGCTCCGCCCTCCACTGACCCGGCACAAACAGACACGGAAAGCACGCCGAGTCGGCGCAAACAGACACAGAAGCAACGCTGAGTCGGCGCAAACAGGCACAGAAAATGCGCCGAGTCGGCGCAAACAGGCACGGAAAGTACGCCGAGTCGGCATGTGACAACTCGGCGTTCAGGCGGTTGTCCACAGACAGGCGATGGCCCGGGTCGGGCACAGGCCGACACGGGCAACGCTGCGGGGCATGAAGCGAACAGGTGTCCCTCTCCTCGGTGCTTCGGCACCGGTCCCGATCGATCGACCGTTCACCACGAGCTCGGCCCGGGCACAAGGCGTTGACCCGCGCAGGCTCCGGGCCTGGGTGCGGTCGGGTCTCTTGATCAACCCGATCCACGGCGTTCTGTACGCCGCGCAGCTGACCGACTGCCTCCCGCTGCGGATCGAGTGCCTCCGCCTGGTCGTGCCGGCGGACGCGGTCGTCACGGATCGCACCGCCGCCTGGCTGCACGGTGCCCCGATGGTGCTCGATCCGAGCGCCCACGTCCGGACACCACGCGTGGATCTCTTCCTGCTCCCCGGTGGCCGCATCCGACGTGGTGTCGTGCGCAGCGGCCAGCGTGAGCTCTTCGCCGGCGAGATCGAGGAGATCGACGGGCTCCGCGTGACGACGCCGCTCCGCACCGTCTGCGACCTCGGGATGAAGCTGCCCCGTAAGCAGGCCTTTGCTGCGATGTGCTCGATGCTGAAGGTCGCAGACTTCACCCTCGACGACATCAGGCAGCAGGCTGATGGTCGCTTCAAAGGGCACCGATGGGTGCGTCAGCTGCGGGCGCTCACTCCGCTGTGTGACCCTCGCTTCGAGTCCCCGGGAGAGTGTGTGCTCGCGCTGATCTGGCACGACACTCCCGGCCTCCCGACCTTCGAACCCCAGTTCGTGGTCGCGGGGCCGCATGGCTTCTTCCGCCTGGATCTGGCCGTGCCCGGACTGCTCTACGCCGCGGAGTACGACGGCGCGGACTTCCACGGCCCCGAGCAGCTGGCTGCGGACCAGGCCCGGCGCGAGTGGTTGGACACGAACGGTGGCTGGGTCTTCGGTGTCTTCGTAGCGGCCGACGTCCGGGGGAGCGGACAGGTGGCCTCCGACCGCTTGTTGCGCGACATCGTCGAGGCCCGACGTACGTTCGCCGCCCGACGCCGAGTTGTCAGGTGACAACTCGGCGCGAAATGTGTGTCTCTTTGCGCCGACTCGGCGGCAGAAGCACGCACCTTTGCGCCGACTCGGCGGGAATTGCTTGTCTGTATGCGCCGAGTCGGCGTGGGGTCAGTGGGAGCGGAGGGGGATGTCGTCGGTGTCGCGGAGCTGGTGGTCGTCGAACTCGTGCCCCGGGACGGGGTGGTCGAGCCCGGCCTCGAGCTCGTGGATGTGCTCGGCGTGGTGCCGCGCCTCCTCGAGCTCCTCCACGGTCGGCTTCTGGACGTTGTCGGAGAACATCCCCCGCGACAGCTTCGCCCGGATCCGCTGGGCGCGGCTGCCGGGTGCGGCGACGCCGTTCTCGTCGGTCTCGGACTCCGGCGTGAACACCTGGTCGCGCTGGCGCGCGGTGAGCGTGTAGGCCCGCTGAGGGCTGATCGGCGCGTGCCGCTCGGTGTACTCGCCGTCGGGCGAGCGCATGATGATGCCCGTCTCGTAGCCGTGGAGCAGCCGGTCGCTGTCGGCCCGCTGGAGGCCGATGCACCAACGCCTGGTCACGTAGAACACGATCGGCGGGACCACGAAGATCGCGGCGCGCATGAAGTAGGTGATGGAGTTGAGGTTCATGTGCAGCTTGACGGCGATGATGTCGTTGCCGCCGGCAGCCCACAGCAGGCCGTAGACGGTGACCATCGCGGCCAGGAACGCCGTGCGCGTGGGGGCGTTGCGCGGTCGCTGGAGCAGGTGGTGCTCCCGCTTGTCGCCGGTCACCCAGGCCTCGAGGAACGGCCAGCCGATCACCATGCCGAACAGCAGGAACGGCGCGATCTGGCCGGGGATCATCACGTTCCAGGAGATCGTGTGGCCGAAGGCGGTCGTCTCCCAGTTGGGCATGATCCGCAGCAGACCCTCGGCTATGCCCATGTACCAGTCGGGCTGGGAGCCGGCCGTGACCTTCGATGGATCGTAGGGTCCGTACTTCCAGACCGGGTTGATCGACAGCAGGCCACCCATCAGGGCGGTGATGCCGAAGACCATGAAGAAGAAGCCGCCCGCCTTGGCCATGTAGACCGGGAGCATCGGGTAGCCCACGACGTTCTGCTCGGTGCGGCCCGGACCCGGCCACTGGGTGTGCTTGTGGAAGACCAGCAGCAGCATGTGCGCGCCGATCAGGGCCAGCAGCAGGCCGGGGATGAGCAGCACGTGGATGGTGTAGAGCCGCGGGATGATCACGTCACCCGGGAACTCGCCACCGAACAGGAAGAACGACATGTAGGTGCCGACGACCGGCGTCGCCTTCACCAGGCCGTCCGCGATCCGCAGCCCGGTGCCGGAGAGCAGGTCGTCGGGGAGGGAGTAGCCCGCGAAGCCCTCCACGATGCCGAGCAGGATCAGCAGCGAGCCGATCACCCAGTTCAGCTCGCGGGGCTTGCGGAACGCGCCGGTGAGGAAGACGCGCATCATGTGCACGAGCATCGCGGCGATGAAGATCATCGCGGCCCAGTGGTGCATCTGGCGCATCAGCAGGCCGCCACGCACGTCGAAGGAGATGTGGAGCGTCGAGGCGTACGCATCCGACATCGGTACGCCGCGCAGCTGGGCGTAGGTGCCCTGGTACGTCGACTCCGACATGCTCGGCACGAACCAGAAGGTCAGGAAGACCCCGGTCAGGAGCAGGACCACGAAGCTCCACAGGGCGATCTCGCCGAGCATGAACGACCAGTGGTCGGGGAACACCTTGCGGAGGTTCTTCCGCATCAACGTCGCGAGGCCGAGGCGGTCGTCGGCCCACCCGGCCGCGGCGCCGGCCTTGCTGGGCTTCGAGGCGACCGCAGGGTCGTCGCGGTTGGTGTTCGCGAACTTGCTCGTGTCGAGGGACATGGTCAGCCTCGCTCCCAGAAACTCGGCCCGACGGGCTCGTTGAAGTCGTGCCGGGCGACGAGGTAGCCCTCGTCGTCGGTGGTGATGTCGAGCTGCGGCAACGGGCGCGCAGCCGGGCCGAACAGCACCTTGCCGGAGTCGGTGAGGTCGAACGTCGACTGGTGGCAGGGGCAGAGCAGGTGGTGGGTGGTGCGCTCGTTCAGCGAGATCGGGCAGCCGACGTGGGTGCAGATCTTGGAGTAGCAGACGATGCCGTCGACCGACCAGTTCTTGGTCTGCTCCGACACGATGTCGTTGGGGTCCATGCGGCTGAGGATCACGGCCGCCTTGGACTTCGCCACGAGCAGGCTGGTGCCCTCGACGACCGGCTGGCCGTTGGGGGTGGTGGCGAAGACGATCTCGGGCTCGGCGTTGACGAGGTCGCCGATCTCGAGCTCGGAGGCCAGGATCGGCGTCCCGACGACGTCACGGACGACCCGCTGGAGGGTGCGGTGCTGGGTCTTCCACCACAGCTGCTCCTCGGGCGTCCAGGTGTTCATGTCCCAGATGGTGTGGTCGAGCTTGTCGCCGGGGAGCGGCCCCAGGTCACGCAGCATGATGATGGGCAGGATGCCCAGCACGCCGCCCGCGGCGAGGAGCGTGTTGCGGATCAGGGGCCGGCGGCCGAGCCCCGACTCCTCGAGCCCGGTCTTGAGGATGCCGAGCGTGGCCTCGCGATCCTCCTGGGACGACGAGGCGGTGTGGCGCATCTCCACGATCTCGTGGTCACCCATGAGCTTGCGCGCCCACTGGATGATGCCGGTGCCCATGGCCAGGAGCGTCACGGCCAGGCAGACGCCGAGGGCGACGTTGGAGGCACCGAGGTTGCCGAACGTGGAGGGGTCGTCGCCGATCTTGAACACGAAGTAGGAGACCAGGAACAGGATCGCCCCGAGGATCGCCAGCATGAACAGCCCGGCGACCTGGCGCTCGGCGCGCTTCTCCGCCTTGGGGTCGACGTCGGTCGGACGCCACTGGTGGGGCTCCAGCCCGGGGTTCGGGATCGGCTCCTCGACGTTGACCGGCGTGTGGTCGCCGGTGGTCGCGGGAAGGTTGTCGTCGCTCACGCCTCGACCTCCGTCTTCGACTTGGACGTCCGGGCCGTGTGGGCGGCGATCCAGATCGCCACGCCCACCAGGGATCCGATGCCGACGAGCCAGGCGAAGACGCCCTCGCTCACCGGACCGATGCCGCCGAGGCCGAACCCGCCGTAGCCCGGGGTGTCCTGGATCGACTGGAGGTAGGCGATGATGTCGCGCTTCTCCTCGACCGACAGGTTGCCGTTGGAGAAGTTGTCCATGGCCTGCGGGCCGGTCAGCATCGCCTCGAAGATGTACTTGGCGTGCACGCCGCGGATCTTCGGCGCGTAGCCGCCGCGCGGCATCGCGCCGCCGGAGCCCTCGAAGTTGTGGCACGCCGTGCAGTTGGTCAGGAAGATCTGGCCGCCGCGGGCGATCGCCGCCTGCCGCTCCTCCTCGGTCATCCCCTCGAGGCTGTAGTCCTCGGGGTTGGGGATCGCCGGTCCCGGGCCGAGGGAGGCGACGTACGCCGACAGCGCCGCGATCTCCTCAGGCGTGTAGACGACCTCCTTCTGCGGGATCTGCGCACCGGGCTGCACCGCGGGCATCCGGCCGGTGCCGACCTGGAAGTCGACGGCCGCCGCGCCCACGCCCACCAGTGACGGGCCGAGCTGCTTGCCGTCGAGGGTCTTCACGCCCTGGCCGTTGTTGCCGTGGCAGAACGCGCAGCCGACGAGGAAGAGCTCGCGACCCTGCTTGATCTGGGCGGCGTTGTCGTCGGACTGCGCCTGGGCAGGGGAGAAGGCGGCGTAGAGCCCGCCGGTCAGCAGGAGGCCCATCAGCAGGACCAGCAGCCCGGCGAGGGGACCCCGGCGGTGACGCGAGAGTCGTCCGAGGGGGCGGTTCAGGAGGCGCACACTCTGTCCTCTACGGGTCACTGGATGAGATAGATGGTCGCGAACAGTCCGATCCACACGACGTCGACGAAGTGCCAGTAGTACGACACGACGATGGCGCTGACCGCCTGCTCGTGGGTGAACCGCTTGGCCAGGAAGGTGCGGCCGAGCACGAACAGGAAGGCAATGAGACCGCCGGTCACGTGGAGACCGTGGAAGCCGGTGGTCAGGTAGAACATCGTGCCGTACGCCGAGCTCGGGATCGTGATGCCCTCGTGGACGAGGGTGGCGTACTCGGTGGCCTGGCCGGCGATGAAGACCGAGCCCATGATGTAGGTGAGCACGAACCACTCGCGCAGGCCCCACCCCTTGACGTGGAGCACCGAGCCGGACCGTCCGACCTGGCCTCGCTCGGCGGCGAAGACGCCCAGCTGGCAGGTCAGCGACGAGAGCACCAGGATCGTGGTGTTGACCGCCGCGAACACGACGTTGAGGTGCTGGGTGTTCTGTGCCCACAGCACGGGGCTGACGGAACGGATCGTGAAGTAGGACGCGAACAGGGCGGCGAAGAACATCAGCTCACTGGACAGCCAGATGATGGTCCCGACGCTCACCATGCTCGGTCGGTCATGGTGCCCGTGGAGCCGTGAGGCCGGGATCGTCGTCGAAGCTGTCGCCACGGGCGTCATTATGACCCGAGCCGGTGCACGGGGGCACCCCGACCCCCTCGGGATGGACGACATATTCTCCGAAGCGTGATCCCGCCGGCCTTCCACGTCGTCACCGGGGACGACGACGCCCTCCCGCGGTTCACCCTCGGGAGCGTCTTCACCGAGTGGGAGCTCCTCTCGTGGGCGACCCTCCTGATCCTCGTCTCCGCGGGTCTGTACCTGTGGGGCGTCATCCGGCTCCACCAGCGGGGCGACCACTGGCCGGTCGGCCGGACCCTGTCGTTCGTGGTCGTCGGGATGGGCAGTGCGGCGCTGGCGACCATGTCGGGGCTGGCGGTCTACGACGACACCCTGCTCAGCGTGCACATGGTCCAGCACATGATCCTGGCCATGGTCGTGCCCCTGGCCATGGCGCTCGGGGCACCGATCACGCTGGCCCTGCGCACGCTGCCCCGCCGACCGCGGGCCTGGCTGCTCGTCGTCCTGCACTCACGCGCCGCCAAGGTGCTGACGTTCCCTCCGCTGACGTTCACCCTGTTCGTGATCACGCCCTGGGCGCTCTACTTCTCGGGCTGGTACACCGCCACCCTCCACAGCGGCTTCCTGCACGAGATGACCCACTTCCACATGGTGCTGATCGGCTGCCTGTTCTTCTGGCCGCTGATGGGCATCGACCCGATCCCGGGGCGGATCAGCTATCCGGCGCGGATGCTGCTCGTCGTCCTGACGCTGCCGTTCCACGCGTTCATGGGGGTCACGATCATGGCCCAGAAGCGGCTGATCGGTGGCCACTGGTACCCCGAGCTCCACGAGGGTCCGATGGGGGCCTGGCTCCCCGACCCGCACCTGGACCAGAAGCTCGCCGGCGGCATCCTGTGGAGCACCGGCGACGCGGTGGGGCTGGTCTTCTTCGCCGTGCTGTTCGTGCAGTGGGCCAGGTCGTCGATGCGTGAGGCCGTGCGCGAGGACCGGCGCCTCGACCTGCTCGAGGCGCGTGCCGCACGCGCCGAGCGGGCCGCCGAGGCAGCCGTGGCCGACGCACCCCCGGCGACGCCCGTGGGCGCCACGCCGCCCACCGACGACTCCCGGTAGCCTTCTGCTCGTGAGCGACTCCCAGGCAGACGCGGCCACGCTGCGCGTGCTGGTCTACAGCGACGACGTCGACGTCCGGCAGCAGGTCATCCTCGCCCTCGGCCGGCGGCCGCACCCCGACCTGCCCGAGCTGGAGTACGTCGAGATCGCCACTGAGCCCGTGGTCCTCCAGAACATGGACGCCGGCGGCATCGACCTGGCGATCCTCGACGGGGAGGCCGTGCCCGCCGGCGGGATGGGCATCGCCAAGCAGCTCAAGGACGAGATCTACCGTTGCCCGCCGATCCTGGTGCTCATCGGACGGCCGCAGGACGCGTGGCTCGCGACCTGGTCGCGCGCGGAGGCCGTCGTACCGCACCCGATCGACCCGGTCCGGCTCGCCGAGGCCGTGACCGATCTGCTGCGGCCCCGTGTGCCCGCCACCCGCTGACGCCGTGGACCATTCCTGGGCCGAGATCCTCGGTGCGCTCGTCCAGCGGCACGACCTGACGACCGACCAGACCTCGTGGGCGATGGGGGAGGTGCTCGCCGGCGCCGCCACACCGGCCCAGATCGCCGGTCTCGCCGTCTCGCTGCGGGCCAAGGGCGAGACCATCGACGAGGTCACCGGCCTCCTCGACGCGATGTACGCCGTCGCCACTCCGCTGGCCATCCCGGGCCGTGCCCTCGACGTCGTCGGGACCGGCGGTGACCGGTCCATGAGCGTGAACATCTCGACGATGGCCGCGATCGTGGCTGCCGGAGCCGGCGCTCGCGTGGTCAAGCACGGCAACCGGTCCGCCTCCAGCCAGGCCGGCTCCGCCGACGTGCTCGAGGCGCTGGGGATCCGGCTCGACCTGCCGCCCGACCGCGTGGCGCGCCTCGCCGAGCAGGTCGGCATCACGTTCTGCTTCGCGGCGGCCTTCCACCCCGCCCTGCGCCACGCTGCGGTGCCCCGGCGGGAGCTGGGGATCGCCACGACCTTCAACGTGCTCGGCCCGCTCGCGAACCCGGTCAAGCCTGCCGCCCAGGCGATCGGCTGCGCCGACGCGCGGATGGCACCGATCATGGCCGGGGTGCTGGCCCGACGGGGCGTCGACGCGTGGGTCTTCCGCGGCGACGACGGGCTCGACGAGCTGACCACGACCACCACGTCTCAGGTCTGGCTGGTGCACGACGGCATCGTGACGCCGGCGACCGTCGACCCCACCGCCCTTGGCATCGCCCCGGCGCAGGCTGCCGACCTGGTGGGCGGCGACGTCGACCACAACGCCGAGGTCGTCCGCCGGACCCTCGACGGAGAGCGCGGTGCGGTGCGCGACGCCGTGCTGCTCAACGCTGCCGCCGCCCTCGCCGTCTACGACGCCCCGTCGTCGCCCGTCGAGGAGGCCCTGCCCCCCGCGCTGGAGCGTGCGGCCGAGGCGGTCGACACCGGTGCGGCCGCCGGGGTGCTCACCCGCTGGGTCGAGGCCTCAGCCGGCTGAGCCGAACCCCGGCGCGACGGCAGCGCCGTCGGACTGCCACGAGACGGGTGCCCGCAGCAGCACGAAGTCGTCGGACTCCCGCACGGTCCGCCACCCCTGCTGCCCCAGCACGATCGCGAGCCTCGACCACGGGCGGAGCAGGGCCACGCGCGTCCCGGAGGCGTGCAGCGACTCCTCCCAGCCGGGGCTGAGCGTGATCAAGGCGGTGTTGCGGCGGAGCTCGTCGGTGGTGAAGGTGTCGCCGTAGCCGTGCATCATCAGGTCGAGCTGCGGGTAGCGCCACATGAAGTAGCCGCCCCACCCCCAGTCGTCGACGACCTTCGTGCCGGCGGGGAGGGCCGAGAGTGCGGGGTCCAACGCCGTGGTCTCGTCGGGCGGGTCCGCCGACGTGAACGGGACGGCCACGGCAAGGGCGACGAGCGCCGCCACGGCACCTCCCACCACGACGAGCCGCTCGCGCCGCTCGACCGGCGTACGGCGGCCCACGACGTCCTGGAGCGACCCGGCGAGCAGCGGCGCCGCCATCGCGGCCGCGACCGGGACGGTCCGCTCGGAGTACACCGCGAACGCGATGGCCAACGCGACGAGCACCGCCTCCAACCACGTGTTGTGCCGACGGCGCCACATCGCGAGGACGGTCAGCACGAGCATGAGGGCCAGGCAGCCGAACTCCCAGCTCGTCCAGTCCGGCGACCCCCACTCCGCGAAGTACTGGGAGCGCGACCCGACCGCGGCCACGGCGGTGTAGAGCTCGGGTCCGACGGGCGTGAGGGCCGCCACCACCGCCGAGGCCACGGGCACGGCGGCAGCCCTGACCAGCACCCCTCGCGGCATCCGGTCGAGGGCCAGACCGACCACCGCGGCGGCGCCGATGACCACCGCGACCGGCCACATCCCGTGCAGCATCGCCCAGACCCACACGAGCGGAACCAGCCACCAGCGGACCCTCCGGTCGCGCGCGGTGCGCAGCCAGGCCCCCACGACGACCGTGACCAGCAGATAGCTGATCACCTGCGGCCGCATCGAGAGCCCGTTCTGCATCGCGAGGAGGGCGAGGGCAGTGACGGCGGCGGCGACCAGCGGCTCGGCGCGGTCCCTGCAGACGACGTAGAGCGTCACGAACAAGGCGATCTCGAGGAAGCCCGACAACCAGGCCACTCCGGCCAGCCCGAACCAGTCCTCGGTCTTGGCCATCACGATCTCCGACAGCCACTGGGTCGGCACCCAGTCGCGCGTGGCGAAGGTGCTGACGCTGCCGGGATGACGCAGCGACCAGCCGCCGAGGAGCTCCTGGCCGAAGCGGAGGTGGAAGTAGGTGTCGGTGTTGGTCAGCGTGCGGGCGCAGTTCGCGACGAGCGTGACCAACGTGCCGAGGACGACCAGCGCTGCGAGCCAGGTGCGGACCCGGGCGTGGCGGACGCGTGTGTCGGCCTCGGTGGAGCTCAACAGCGCCGACATGGCTGCAGCCTAGGACGTGGCTCGTGGCGGCTGTGCGGGGTCGCCGGTGGTCACGAAGTCGATCAGCTCCTCCACCCGCCCGAGCAGCGCCGGCTCGCAGTCGGCATAGGACGAGACTCGGGACAGGATCTGCTGCCAGGCGCGAGCCAGGTCTGCCTGGTCGGCGTGGGGCCAGCCCAGGGCCGCACAGATCCCGTGCTTCCACTCGACGTCGCGCGGGATCTCGGGCCAGGCCGCCAGACCGAGCCGGTCCGGCTTCACCGCGGCCCACACGTCGACGTAGGGATGCCCGACCACCAGCACGTGGGCGCCGACGGGGGACCGTCGTACGTCGTCGGCGATGCGGCTCTCCTTCGAGCCCGGCACCAGGTGGTCGACGAGGACGCCGACGCGGCGCCCGGGCCCGGGACCGAAGTCGCGGAGGTGTCCGGCCAGGTCGTCGACGCCACCGAGGTGCTCGACGACGACGCCCTCGACCCGGAGGTCGTCGCCCCACACCTTCTCGACGAGCTCGGCGTCGTGGCGACCCTCCACGAAGATCCGACTCTCGCGGGCCACGCGGGCCCGCCCGCCGGTGACGGCCACCGAGCCGGACGCCGTACGACGGGCGACCGCCGGGCCGGGCCGCGTCACCGGTGCGGTGAGCACCACCGGGCGACCCTCGAGCAGGAAGCCCGGACCGAGCGGGAAGGACCGGCGGCGTCCGCGGCGGTCCTCGAGCGTCAGCACGTCGAGGTCGCGGTCGACCGAGACGATCTCGCCGCACCAGTCGGTCATGACCTCCTCGACGACCAGCCCGACGGTGGCCTCGGCGGGCGTCGCCCGGCCCCGCGCCGGGGCGCGCCAGTCGGAGGCGAGCACGTCGGAGGAGTAGCGGTCAGGGGTCACCGCGCCACGCTAGGTGGCGCGCTGCGCGCTCGGGTCGAGGCGCGCCGCGTCAGCTCGACGCGGCGTCGTCGTCGCTCCGGGACTCGGAGGACGCCGTGTCCGATGACGTCCCCGATGCGTCATCGCCCCCCGTTCCGGCGTCCTCCGAGTCTCCGCCCGAGCGGTGGTGCGCCGCCTCCTGCTGGAGCAGGTCGTCGGGCACGTCGTCGCCAGCCGGCTGGGCAAGGGGGTTGTCGTCAGCAGGCTGGAGATCGTCGGGGAGCTCGTCGTCGCGGACCGTCAACGGGCCCTCCTCCTCGGAGGGCTGTTCCTGGCTCTCGCGCCGCTCGTCGCTCACGGTCAGTTTGTACGGCGAGACCGGGCCTGGGCGTCACACCCCCAAGGGTGTGAATCCGGCGCCCTCAGGCCAGCGGGAGGCCGCGGGCGGCCGGCGGGAGCGCGGCGTAGCCGAGGGCGACGGCGTGGACGAGGCCCTCCCGCGGGAACGGCCACTCACCCTCCGCCAGCGCGCGGTCCGCCGGCACGCCCGACGCGGCCAGGTCGCGGATCGTCTGCGCCACGATCGCGATCGCGTCCTTCTGCTCCTCGACGAAGGGCCGATCCACGACCGCACCGTGCCCCGGAACGACCACGGTGTCGGGGCCGGTCAGGTTCAGGACCACGTCGAGGCTGCCGGGCCACTCGAACGGGTGGCAGTCCACGCCGTACACCGGCGGCGCGCTCTCCTCGACGAGGTCGCCGGCGAGCAGCACGTCGGCATCACCGATCCTCACCACGGCGTCGCCGAACGAGTGGCCGCGCCCGGGATGGACCAGCTCCACCTGGCGATCGCCGAGGTCGAGCACGCGGACGGAGGAGAACGTCTGGTCGGCCGGCACCATCTCGGTCTCGAGCAGCTCGTCGCGGTGGGGGTCGTCGAGGTCCTCGACGTACCTCTGCTTGACCCGCTCGCCCGCCTCGAGGGTGCGCGCCGCGGCCTCGTCGTGGGCGTGGATCGGGACGCTGCCGAACGCGTCACGGAACGCGCCGTTGCCGAAGGTGTGGTCGAAGTGCTCGTGGGTGTTGAAGACCGCCGTCACGGGCCCCACCCCGAGGGCACGGACGTCGTCGACGATCGCGCGCGCCGCACGTGCGGAGGCCTGCGTGTCCACGACCAGCAGTCCGTCGGCACCACCGACCAGGCAGACGTTCAGGTCGAACCACTCCTGCCGGGCCACCCACACCCGGTCGGCCACCTCTCGGAATCCCGTCACATCCGAGAGCCTAGTAAGGTTGGCACTCCCAGTCGGTGAGTGCCAGCATCCCGCGGCGGGCCGCGTGAGACGAGACCAGGAGGTGGCGATGCAGGACGAACGCCGCCTCGCCGTGCTCCGCGCCATCGTCGAGGACTACGTCTCGACCCAGGAGCCCGTGGGTTCCAAAGCGCTGGTCGAGCGCCACGGGCTCGGGGTCTCCCCGGCGACCGTCCGCAACGACATGGCCGCGCTCGAGGAGGAGGGGCTGATCACCCAGCCCCACACCAGCGCCGGCCGGGTGCCGACCGACAAGGGCTACCGGCTCTTCGTCGACCGGCTGACGACGATCAAGCCGATGAGCGCGGCCGAGAAGCGTGCCATCGCGACGATCCTCGACGGTGCGGTCGACCTCGACGACGTCGTGCAGCGGTCGGTGCGGCTGCTCGCGCAGCTCACCCACCAGGTCGCCCTCGTGCAGTACCCCACGCTCTCGCGCTCGACGGTGCGCCACGTCGAGCTGGTCGCCCTCTCCGAGAACCGTGTGCTGGCCGTCCTGATCCTCAGCTCGGGGCGGGTGGAGCAGCGGCTGGTGGAGCTCGACACCCCGGCGGACGAGATGACCCTGGCCGCGGTCCGGGCCCGGGTCGCCGCTGCGGTGACCGGACGCATCATCGCCGAGGCGACCTCCGCGCTCGGCGACCTGACCGCACCGCCGAGCGAGGGTGCCGCCCAGGCACGGGTGATCGACGTGCTCGTCGACGCGATGTCCGACCACCGCTCCTCGGAGCGCGTCGCGGTGGGTGGTGCGGCCAACCTCGCCCGCTTCGGCGACAGCTTCGAGGTCTCCGTGCGACCACTGCTCGAGGCCCTGGAGGAGCACGTCGTCCTCCTCAAGCTGCTCGGCGAGGCCCACACCGGTGGCACCGTGACCGTGCGCATCGGTCACGAGAGCCCCTACCAGCAGTTCACCAGCACCAGCGTGGTCGCGACGGGCTACGGCTCGGGCGACGAGGCGATGGGCAACCTGGGCGTGGTCGGCCCGACCCGTATGGACTACCCGGGGACGATGGCAGCGGTGCGCGCGGTCGCCCGCTACGTCTCCCGCATCCTCGACGAGGCATGAAGGAACGATGACTCCCGATCCCGATCTCTACGCGCTGCTCGGCGTCCCACACGACGCCGACACCGACGCGATCAAGAAGGCCTACCGCCGACTCGCGCGGCAGCTGCACCCGGACGTGAACCCCGATCCCGAGACGCAGGAGAAGTTCAAGGAGGTCTCGCGCGCCTACGAGATCCTCAGCGACCCTCAGAAGCGCGCGGTCTACGACCGGGGCGGTGACGCGTTCCCGGGTGGCGGAGGCTTCGGCGCCGGCTTCTCCTTCACCGACATCATGGACGCGTTCTTCGGCGGCCAGGCTCCGGGCGCTCAGGGTCGCGGTCCGCGCCCGCGCGTCCACCGTGGCCAGGACGCACTGATCCGGATGGAGGTCTCCCTGGCGGAGGCGGCGTTCGGCGTCACGCGTGAGCTGAAGGTCGACACCGCCGTGCTCTGCACGACGTGCCAGGGCGAGGGCACCGCACCGGGCACCCATCCGGTGCCCTGCGAGACCTGCCGCGGCACCGGTGAGGTGGCGCACGTCCAGCGCTCGTTCCTCGGCGAGATCCGCACGCTGCGTCCCTGCTCGGCCTGCCGCGGCTACGGCACGCTGATCCCCGACCCGTGCCGTGAGTGCTCCGGCGACGGCCGGGTGCGAGCGCGCCGGTCGATCACCGTCAAGATCCCGGCCGGGGTCGACAACGGCACCCGCGTCCAGCTGGCCGGCCAGGGCGAGGTCGGCTCGGGCGGTGGTCCGCCCGGCGATCTCTACGTCGAGGTGCGGGTCACCGACCACCCGGTCTTCACGCGCGACGGCAGCGACCTGCACTGCACGGTGACGGTCCCGATGACGGCCGCCGCGCTCGGCACCACGCTGACCCTGCCGACGCTGGAGGCCGACATCGAGTCGGGCGCCGGCAGCGGCGTCGAGACCGAGTTCGAGATCGACGTGAAGCGCGGCACCCAGTCCGGCAACCGGCACACCCTGCGCGGCCGCGGCGTGCCCGGCCTGCGCGGAGGTCGCGGCGACCTCGTCGTCACGATCGTGGTCGACACCCCGACGCGGCTCGACCCGCGTCAGGAGGAGCTGTTGCGCGAGCTGGCCGCCATCCGCGGCGAGGAGAAGCCCGACGGCAAGCTCACGCCGGGCAACAGCAAGACCTTCTTCGGCCGCATCCGCGACGCCTTCAACGACCACTGAGCCGCGCCCCATGACGCTGCCGGTCCACTGGGTCGAGTCGCTGGCGGGCGTGGGCCCGGGTGACCTGGTCGAGCTCGAGGGGGACGAGGCCCACCACGCGGTCGCCGTACGCCGCCTGCGCGAGGGCGAGAGCCTGGTCCTCACCGACGGGGCCGGTACGACGCTCACGGGCGTGGTGCGGGCGACCGGGAAGCGCCGGCTCACCGTCGAGGCCGGTGACGTCGTGACGGTGCCCGAGCCGCTCCCTCGCGTCACGGTCGTGCAAGCCCTGCCCAAGGGCGACCGCGGCGAGCTGGCGGTCGAGGTCCTCACCGAGATCGGCGTGGCCCACATCGTGCCGTGGGCCGCGTCTCGGTCGGTCGCCGTGTGGCGCGGCGAGCGGGCCGAGAAGTCGCTGGCCCGCTGGCGGACCACTGCCCGCGAGGCCGCGAAGCAGTCACGCCGGGTCTGGTTCCCCCTCGTCGAGCCGATGGCGGCGACCCCGGACGTCTGCCGGCTGGCCGGCGCGGCGGACCTGGCGGTCGTGCTCCACGAGGACGCCCCCACGGCCCTCGCCGCGCTGTCGGTGCCGGCCCACGGGTCGGTGGTCGTGGTCGTCGGGCCCGAGGGAGGGCTGACCGACGACGAGGTGACGGCGTTCGGCGACGCCGGTGCGCACGCCGTACGGCTGGGTGACGAGGTGCTGCGCACCTCGACCGCGGGTGTCGCGGCCGTGGCCGCGCTGCTGGCGCAGACCGGGCGCTGGGCTACTTGACCTCGATCGTCCGGGTGTCGCGGTCGGGGTGGCCCTGGCCCGAGGGGTCGTCGTTCTCCGCCACCAGGGTGTACTCGCCGGGCTGCACCTTGGCCAGGTCGAGCGTGACGTGCCACGGGTAGAGCCGCTGGCCGCCCTGCCCGCCCGTGGCATGGGTGGTGAGGTACTTCTTGCCGCCCCGCTCGAGGTAGACCACGGAGTTGCCCTCGAAGGAGTTGTTCGCCCCGATGACGGTGATCTTCCCGGAGACCGCGTCTCCCTCGTTGGGTGAGGAGATCGACACCAGGGAGAGCGTCCGGAGGAGCTGGGCGTTGGCGACGGGTCCGGAGATGTCGACCCCGAGCAGGGTGGTCGGTCCGTGTGCCTTGCGCCCGATCGTGAAGGTCACGGGCGCACGCTTCCCGATCGCGGCCTGGGCGGTGTAGACCAGCTGCTGCACGGCCGCCCTGGCCTCCGCCGCGGTCATGCTCGTCGGGCGGTCCGCGATGCCGGTGTCCTTGAGCGCGATCTGCACCGTCGAGCCGTTGCCCGAGGTGTCGTACGCCGCGTGGTCGAGCGTCGCCAGGTCGTGCCAGGGCGAGCTGTAGTCGGGGTCGAGCGGGACCTTCGCCATCGCGTCGGTGATCGCCTCGGTGAGGACGTCGCCGCCGTTGCCTGCCGGGTCTGCCGCCGGCAGGTCGGGACCACGGTGCCACTCGCGGAAGAGGACCGGCTTGCCGGCAGCGTTGGCGCCCACGTAGTAGACGGCGTAGGCCTTGGCGCCGGTCGTCACCGCAGTCGTCGACGGCGACGTCGAGGCCGCGGACGGGGCGGCGGAGTCGGTCGCCGTCGACGTGCTGACCGGGGTGGTGGGCGACTCGTCACCGCCCGCGCCGAGGTCGATCCGGCCGTCCCCGTCGGGACCCGAGAGGGCGTTGGCCGTGTAGGCGATGACGCCGATCACCGCGGCGCTCGCCACGGCCCCGGACAGGGCGTAGAGCCAGGGCCTCGGTCGCGACATCGGAACCACCTGGGGGTCGGGGTGCACGGAGGCACGGATCTCGGCGAGTCGGTCCCGAGGCTCGATGTCGGAGACGGCGTCGGAGAGCAGCCGGCGCAGCTGGTCGTCGTCGGTCATCGGGGCCCCCGCGGAAGCGCGAGCTCTGCGAGCGGTTTCGTGGGGCGGATCATCGGGGCCCCCGCGGAAGCGCGAGCTCTGCGAGCGGTTTCGTGGGGCGGATCATCGGGTCTCCTCGAGTGTGGGGCCGAGGACGGCGCGGAGCGCGGCGGCGCCCCGGGAGGCGTGGCTCTTCACGGCTCCGCGGCTGATGCCCAGGACGTCGGCGATCTCCGCCTCCGACAGGTCGAGGTAGTAGCGCAGGGCCAGCACCTCGCGCTGGCGCCGGGGGAGGCCCCGGAGCGCGTCGAGGATCGTGCCGCGGCGCTCCACGTCGTACGCCGTGTGGTCGGCGCCGGCAGCCGACGTCGGCGGTCCCTCGCGCTCGGCGTGCCGTCGGACGACCGAGAGGTGTCGCAGGTGGGAGCGCGAGCGGTTCACGACGCTCTGCCGCAGGTAGGCGAGCGCCTTGTCGGGGTCGTGGAGGCGCCCCCACTTGGAGTGCATCGCCACGAAGGAATCCTGCACGACCTCCTCGGCGGCTCCCTGGTCGTGGAGGAGCATGACCGCGAGCCGCACGAGGCGCCGCCAATGGGCGACGTACAGCACCTCGAGCGCCTCGTCGGCGCTCCAGCCGTGCGTCACCTCGGGCATCAGGCGGACCTCTGCATGTCCGATCACGGTAGTGGCACGCGCGCCGTACCCCCGAGGTTTACGTGCGTGGCCGCGCACATTTCGTGACACGATGGCCGCCGTGGGGGATGACTGCCTGTTCTGTCGCATCGTGTCGGGAGAGATCCCGGCCGACGTCGTGGCGGAGACCGAGGACGCCGTCGCGTTCCGCGACCTCAACCCCCAGGCCCCGCTCCACGTCCTCGTCGTCCCGCGCGTGCACGTGACGGACGCCGCCGAGCTGGCCGACACCGCCCCGGCGACCGTGGCCTCGCTGGTCCTCCTCGCCCGCCGTGTCGCCGCCGACGCCGGTCACGACAGCCACCGCCTGGTCTTCAACACCGGCGCCGACGCCGGTCAGACGGTGTTCCACGCCCACCTGCACGTGCTCGCCGGCCGGACCATGTCGTGGCCACCGGGCTGAGCCTGCGGGTCGGTCTCGCCGCCGGCGCCCTGGCCCTCGTGGCGGCGTGCGGCAACGCGCCGGCCTCCACCGACGCGCGCGAGCCGAGCGCGAGCCCGAGCGCGAGCACGCCCGTGCTCGTCCAGGCTGACCCGGTCGAGGCGGTCAAGCCGAAGCCGCTGCGGCCCGGCGAGACCCGCATGTCGCTGCGCATCCCCCGGACCTACACGCCGTCGGCCCCCAACGGCGTCGGCACCGACGACTACCGCTGCTTCCTCCTCGACCCGCACCTGACCCACGACGCGTTCCTCACGGGCACGTTCGTCAAGCCCGACAACCGCAACGTCGTCCACCACGTGATCCTCTACCGCGCGGATCCCGACCAGGTCGCGGCAGCCCGGCAGCTCGACGCCCGCGACCCGGGCGAGGGTTGGACCTGCTTCGGGGACAGTGGCCTGCCCAACAGCTCCGACCTCGACGACGCTCCCTGGCTGGGTGCCTGGGCTCCCGGCGCCACGGAGTCGGTGGACTCGCCCGGGTTCGGTACGCCGCTGGCCGCCGGCAGCCAGATCGTCATGCAGGTCCACTACAACCTCCTCGGCGGACCCGGCCCGGACCGCTCCGCGACGCTGCTCCGGCTGGCACCCGGCAACGAGCACCTCACCCCCCTGTCGACGATGCTGCTGCCGGCGCCGGTCGAGCTGCCCTGCCGCCCCGGCCACACCGACAACCCGCTGTGCGACCGCGACGCGGCCGTCGCCGACGTGATGAAGCGCTTCGGACCGGTGGGCAACACCAACAACCTCCTCGACCTGTTCTGCAACCAGAAGCCCGAGCCCTCGCAGGTCACGTCGTGCGTGCGGACGGTGACCCAGCCGACCACCATCCGCGGGGTGGCCGGACACATGCACCTGCTCGGCCGGTCGATCAAGGTCGAGGTCAACCCCGGCACGCCCCGGGCGCAGACCGTGCTCGACATCCCGGTCTGGGACTTCGACAACCAGGGCTCCAAGCCGATCAAGCCGGTGACGCTGAAGGTCGGCGACACGGTGAAGGTCACCTGCAAGCACGTGCAGTGGCTGCGCGACAAGCTCCCGGCCTTCGCAGGCCAGCCCGACCGCTACGTCGTCTGGGGTGAGGGAACCCAGGACGAGATGTGTCTGGGCATCCTCACCGTCACCCACCCCTGAGCGAGCCGACGGTCGCGACCTAGGGCAAAGCGTTGGTCGGGCTCACCCCACCGCCCGTAGCATGGGACGCCTGATGACAGAGACCCAACCAGCCCCATCTCCGACCGCAGGCGCCCGGCACGTGGTCGTGGTGCCCGGCAGCATCGACATGGTCAGCCTGCTCGGACCCGGCGACGACCACCTCAGCCTCATCGAGAGGTCCTTCGACCTCCGGCTCCACGTGCGTGGCAACCGGATCACGCTCGAGGGTGACCCCGGTGAGGTGGCTCTGGCCGAGCGCCTGCTCGACGAGCTCGTCACCCTCATCCGTACCGGGCAGGGGATCACCGGAGAGACCGTCGAGCGCGTGCTGGCGATGCTCCGCGCCGAGACCACCGAGCGACCGGCCGACGTGCTGTCGCTCAACATCCTGTCCAACCGTGGGCGCTCGATCCGGCCCAAGACGCTCAACCAGAAGCGCTACGTCGACTCCATCGACAAGCACACCATCACCTTCGGGATCGGTCCCGCCGGCACCGGCAAGACCTACCTCGCGATGGCCAAGGCCGTCCAGGCGCTCCAGGCCAAGCAGGTGAACCGGATCATCCTGACCCGTCCGGCCGTCGAGGCCGGCGAGCGGCTCGGCTTCCTGCCCGGCACCCTGAGCGAGAAGATCGACCCCTACCTGCGGCCGCTCTACGACGCGCTGCACGACATGGTCGACCCCGACTCGATCCCCAAGCTGCTGGCGGCCGGCACGATCGAGGTGGCCCCGCTGGCCTTCATGCGCGGCCGCTCCCTCAACGACTCGTTCATCATCCTCGACGAGGCCCAGAACACGTCGCCGGAGCAGATGAAGATGTTCCTCACCCGGCTCGGCTTCGGCTCCAAGATCGTGGTGACCGGCGACGTCACCCAGGTCGACCTGCCGGGGGGCGTGAAGTCCGGTCTGCGCGTGGTCGAGGGGATCCTCGGCGAGATCGAGGACGTCTCGTTCCAGCGGCTGACCGCCCACGACGTGGTCCGTCACAAGCTGGTCGGCGAGATCGTCGCGGCGTACGACGAGTTCGACGCACGGGCCTCGACCGGCTCGTCCGACGGCAGCGTCGCGCCCGCCCGCGACGCCCGTCGGTGACGGCGTCCGACGAAGGCCCCGGCCCACCGATGAGCATCGAGGTCCTCAACGAGTCCGGCCACGATCTCGACGTGACCCGGCTGGCGGCACTCAGCCGCTTCGTCATGGACCGGATGCGGGTGCACCCGCTCGCCGAGCTGTGCATCAAGGCCGTCGACGAGCAGACCATCGCCACCCTCAACGAGCAGTGGATGGAGAAGGAGGGCCCGACCGACGTCCTCGCCTTCCCCATGGACGAGCTGCGACCCGGTCTGGTCAACGAGGAGCCGGAGGAGGGCATGCTGGGCGACCTCGTGCTCTGCCCCGCCGTCGCAGAACGGCAGGGAGAGGCGGCCGGCCACGGCACCGAGGCGGAGATCGAGCTGCTGACCGTGCACGGCATCCTCCACCTCCTCGGCTACGACCATGCGGAGCCGGAGGAGCACGCGGAGATGTTCGGCCTCCAGGACGAGCTGCTCGCCGCCTGGCGAGCCGACAGGTGAGCGACCCCACCGGGGGTCCGGCCGGGCTGGTGCTGGCGGCCGTCCTGGTCGTCCTGGCCGGCGTCTTCTCCGCCGCGGACGCCGCGCTCGCGACGTACTCCCGCGCCCGCGCCGAGGAGCTCGTCGGCGAGGGTCGCCCCGGCGCGAAGCGGCTGGTGATGTTGCTCGACGACCGCGCGCGCTACCTCAACACCGCGCTCTTCCTGCGGCTGTTCTGCGAGACCAGCGCGGTGGTCCTCGTGACGCTCGAGATCCTGAGCTGGTACGACGACCAGCGCTGGCCCACCATCCTCACCACGGTCGTGGTGATGCTCGTCGTGTCGTTCGTCGTGATCGGCGTCGCGCCTCGCACACTGGGTCTGCAGCGGTCGGACCGGGTGGCACCTGCCGCCGCCGCCGTCCTCACCGTCGCCACCAGGATCCTCGGGCCGATCCCGCAGCTGCTGATCCTGGTCGGCAACGCGATCACCCCCGGCCGCGGGTTCCGTAGCGGCCCGTTCTCGACCGAGACCGAGCTGCGCGAGCTGGTCGACTACGCCGAGGCGTCGGCGGTGATCGAGTCCGGCGAGCGCGCCATGATCCACTCGGTCTTCGAGTTCGGCGACACGATCGCCCGCGAGGTGATGGTGCCGCGGGGTGACGTGGTCTACATCGAGCGCTACAAGAACCTCCGCCAGACCCTCTCGCTCTTCCTCCGCAGCGGCTTCTCCCGGGTACCGGTGATCGGCGAGAACCTCGACGACATCGTCGGCTTCGCCTACCTCAAGGACGTCGTACGCCGTGACTTCGAGGCGCCCGAGGTCGAGTTCACCCAGCGCGTCGAGGAGGTGATGCGGCCGGCGCTCTACGTCCCGGAGTCCAAGCAGGTCGACGCGCTCCTCTCGGAGATGCAGGCCACCCGCCAGCACATCGCGGTCGTGGTCGACGAGTACGGCGGCACGGCCGGTCTGGTCACGATCGAGGACCTGCTGGAGGAGATCGTCGGGGAGATCACCGACGAGTACGACGCCGACCAGGTCGAGGCGACCGAGCTCCCCGACGGCTCCTACCGGGTGCCCTCGCGCTACCCCATCGACGACCTCGACGAGCTGCTCGGCGTCGAGGTCGAGGACGACGACGTCGACTCCGTGGGCGGACTGATGGCCAAGCTGCTCGGCCGGGTCCCGATCCCGGGCTCCCACGTCGAGTCCGACGGGCTGCGCTTCGTCGCCGAGGCCGCAGCCGGACGTCGTAACAAGATCGAGAGCGTGCTGATCACCCGGCTGCCCGACCCGTCGTCCGCTCCCGACGCCGGCTGAGCCCTCCGGCGCCTCGGTCACATCCGTCCCAGCACCCGACCCCCCAAACCCACCCACCGCCTTCACCGGGTCGTCCGCCTGAGGTTCACCTCTAGGTGGTCGTGGGGCGGACGACCCACCGCCTTCACCGGGTCGTCCGCCTGAGATTCACTTCTAGGTGGTCGTGGGGCGGACGACCCAGCACGGCGCCGGCCGCGGCCCGCACGTCGTGTGCGGCCGTCACTACGCTCGACCGCATGAGCGAGCTCTCCGCGGAGGACCAGAAGCTGGTGACCCTGGCCCGGGCCACGATGGCGCGCACCCGGGCGGTCGAGGGTGCGGCAGTGCGCGACCTCGACGGCCGGACGTACGCCGCTGCAGCAGTGGACCTGCCCTCGCTCCGGCTCGCCGCGCTCGAGGTGTGTGTGGCGATGGCGTTCGCCTCGGGCAGCCGGGGTCTGGAGGCGGCCGTCCGGCTCGGCGGCGACGACGCACCCGACCTGGGGGCCGTCCACGACTTCGCCGGTGACAGCGTCGTCGTCCACCTCGGCGACGCGCGCGGCCAGGTCACGGGTACGGCGTGACGGCCGGCGCCGCCGGCAGGTTCCGGCTCGGCGACCGCTCCGTCAACCGTCTCGGCTTCGGCTGCATGCGCCTGACCGGGAGCGCGGCCATGGGCCGCGGAACGCCCCGCCCGGTCGACCAGTCCGTTGCCGTGCTGCGCCGCGCGGTCGAGCTGGGCGTGGACCATCTCGACACGGCAGCCTTCTACTTCTCGCCGGAGAGCGCGGCGAACGCGATCATCCGGCTGGCCCTGGCGCCGTACGACGACGACCTGGTGATCGTGCCCAAGGTCGGACCCCGCCGCGCGGCGGACGGCGAGTGGCTCGACTGGGCGCGCCCCGAGGACCTCCGCGCCGAGGTGGAGCGCAACCTCACCGAGCTCGGGCTCGAGCGGCTGGAGGTCGTGAACTACCGCAGCAACGGGCGCGACGACGTCCCCGCCGCCGTGACGGCGTTGGCCGCGCTCCGCGACGAGGGCCTGCTGCGACACGTCGGTCTGTCCAACGTCGACGTCTCAGCGCTCGACGCGGCCCGGCGGGTCATGGACGTCGCCTGCGTCCAGAACCGGCACGCCCCCGGCTACGAGCGCGCCGACACCGGCGACGTGCTCGCCGCGTGCCTCGAGCACGACATCGCCTTCGTCCCGTTCTTCACCATCGCCGGCCAGGCCCGTGAGGGTGCCGCCGAGGAGCCGTACGACGTGGTCCGCGCCATCGCGGCATCCCACGGCGCCACCGCGGCCCAGGTCCGCATCGCGTGGACCCTCGCCCTCGGCCCGCACGTGCTCGCCATCCCCGGAACCGGCGACCCGGCCCACCTCGAGGAGAACGTCGCGGCCGCCTCCCTCCGGCTCAGCGACGACGACCTGGAGGCGCTCGCGACACCGGCCTGACGACCGTGGAACCGGACCCCTCCTCCGTTCCGGACCGGACGGGAGTAAGTTGCGGTCCGTGGTCACCGGTCTGTCCGCCCATGAGGAGGCGGTCGAGCGCCTCCGGGCGTCGTACGACGCCATCCCCACCGGGCAGACCGTCCGGCTCGCGAAGAAGACCTCCAACCTCTTCCGGCCGCGCTCCGGCACCGACGCGCCGGGGCTCGACGTCTCCGGACTGGGCGGCGTGATCTCGATCGACGTGGAGGCCCGCACCGCCGACGTCCAGGGCATGTGCACCTACGAGCACCTCGTCGACGAGACCCTGCCCCACGGGCTGATCCCCTACGTCGTGCCGCAGCTGCGGACGATCACCCTCGGCGGCGCCGTGAGCGGTCTCGGCATCGAGTCCACCAGCTTCCGCAACGGGCTCCCGCACGAGTCGGTCGTCGAGATGGACATCTTCACCGGCGCCGGCGAGGTCGTCACGACGCGCCCCGGTGACGACCTGTTCGACACCTTCCCGAACTCCTACGGGTCGCTGGGCTACGCGACTCGCCTCCGGATCCGGCTGGAGCCGGTGCCGGCCTACGTCTCGCTGCGTCACGTGCGCTTCGACGACGCCGGGCTCCTGGGCAAGACCGTGACCGAGATCATGGAGACCAAGGAGTACGACGGCGTTCGCGTCGACGGGCTCGACGGCACCGCGTTCGCGCCGGGGGAGTACTACCTGACGCTCGCGACGTGGACCGATCGGCCGGAGGTCTCGACAGGCTCGACCAGCGGCAGTGGCTCGACCAGCGGAGGTGGCTCGACCAGCGGAGGTGGCGCGACCAGCGGCCCAGGCTCGATCAGCGGCACGCGGACCCCGAGCGACTACACCGGTCGGGAGATCTACTACCGGTCGATCCAGCAGCGCGAGACCGACCTGCTGACCGTCTACGACTACCTGTGGCGGTGGGACACCGACTGGTTCTGGTGCTCACGGGCCTTCGGCGCCCAGCACCCCGTCGTACGCCGGGTCTGGCCGCGTCGTTGGAAGCGTTCGGACGTCTACTACAAGATGGTCGGTCTCGACCACCGCCTCCACGTCGGTGCGTGGCTCGAGCGCCGTCGGGGCAACCCCGAGGGCGAGCGCGTCGTCCAGGACGTGGAGATCCCCGTCGACCGGCTGCCGGAGTTCCTCGAGTGGTTCGACGTCGAGGTCGGGATGCGGCCGGTGTGGCTCTGCCCGCTGATCGCGCGCCAGAAGTGGCCCACGTACCCGCTGGCTCCCGGTGAGATCTACGTCAACGTCGGGTTCTGGGGCAACGTGCCGGTCGGGCCCGACGCGCCGCAGGCGCCCCGCAACCGGGCGATCGAGGCCAAGGTGCACGAGCTCGGCGGCCACAAGTCCCTCTACTCCGAGGCGTTCTACGACCGCGAGACGTTCGACCAGTTGTACGACGGCGCCAACCTGGCGCTGGTCAAGAGCCGGTACGACCCGGAGGGCCGGCTGACCACCCTCTATGACAAGGCGGTGAAGAGACGATGACCATGAGGATCGCCGACGCTTTCGAGCAGCTGATCCAGGGCCCGCTGCCCCTACGCTTCACGGCGTACGACGGCAGCGCGAGCGGCCCCGAGGACGCGCCGTTCGGCTTCGACCTGCGCAACGAGCGCGGTCTGGCGTACCTGATGACGGCACCCGGCGACCTCGGGCTCGGCCGGGCCTACGTCAGCGGCGACCTCGTGGTGACCGGCGTCCACCCGGGCGACCCCTACGAGGGCCTCAAGGCGCTGCAGAAGGGCCTGAAGCTGCGCCGCCCGTCGCCCGCCGAGCTGGTCACGATCGTCTCCGGGCTCGGGATCTCCCACCTCAAGCCGCCGACGCCGCCGAAGGAGGAGACGCTGCCGAAGTGGCGTCGCGTCCTCGAGGGCGTGCGTCACTCGCGTACCCGCGACAAGGAGGCGATCCACCACCACTACGACGTCTCCAACACGTTCTACGAGTACGTCCTCGGCCCGTCGATGACCTACACCTGCGCGGTCTACCCGACCGACGACGCGACCCTGGAGCAGGCGCAGCACTACAAGTACGACCTCGTCGCCCGCAAGCTCGGGCTGGAGCCAGGCATGCGCCTGCTCGACGTGGGCTGCGGCTGGGGCGGGATGGTGCGCCACGCCGCGCAGCACTACGGCGTGAAGGCGCTCGGCGTGACCCTGTCGCGCGAGCAGGCCACCTGGGCCCAGGAGAAGATCAAGGAGCTGGGGCTCGACCACCTCGCCGAGGTGCGGCACAGCGACTACCGCGAGGTCACCGAGTCGGGGTTCGACGCCGTCAGCTCGATCGGCCTGACCGAGCACATCGGCGTGCGCAACTACCCGTCGTACTTCGGGTTCCTCCGCGACCGGATGCGGCCGCAGGCCCGGCTGCTCAACCACTGCATCACCCGTCCGCACAACAAGCACCAGGAGACGGGGGCGTTCATCGACCGCTACGTCTTCCCCGACGGGGAGCTCACCGGCTCCGGGAAGATCATCACCGCGGTCCAGAACGTCGGGCTGGAGGTGCAGCACGAGGAGAACTTCCGGCTGCACTACGCCCGGACGCTGGCCGGGTGGTGCCGCAACCTCGAGGAGAACTGGGACGCGTGCGTCGCCGAGGTCGGCGAGGGAACGGCCCGGGTCTGGGGCCTCTACATGGCCGGCTCGCGGCTGGCGTTCGAGCGCAACGAGATCCAGCTCCACCACGTGCTCGCGACCAAGACCGATGACGCCGGCCACGGCGGCTACCCGCTCCGGCCGACCTTCGCGGAGGACGCGACGTACCCCGCCTGACAGCCGAGGTCAGGAGGCGATCACCACGAGGGATCGGGGACGACGAAGCCTCCACGACGGATGCGTCGTCGCCGCAGCAGACGCCAGGCGGCGATGATCACGAGGGCGTACGCCGCCCCGGCGATCTCGTCGACGACGTAGTGCTCGCCGCCGTAGAGCAGGGAGAAGCCCATCGCGAAGGGGTAGCAGGCCAGCAGTGCCTTCTGCCACCAGTTCTTGCCGAACCAGAAGAAGCCGGCCGCGAGCGTCGCGTACGCCGTGTGCAGCGACGGCATCGCGGCGACCGGGTTGACCAGGTACTGACCCTGGCTGACCATGCCGCCGACCATGTGGAGGCCGATCAGGTCGAAGCCCTCGGAGGTGTAGCGACCGACCGGTGGCCCTGGGAACACGCCGCCGGAGTCCGCGAGCCAGGGCGGCGCCATCGGGTAGAGGAAGTAGGTCGCGACGCCGGCCACCGCGAGCGCGATCACCATCCGCATCCAGATCAGGAAGCGAGGCCGGTTGCGGATCCACAGCACCACCGCCACGGTCGGCATGACCAGGAAGTGGCTGCAGTAGACGAGGCTCACGAAGACGCCGATGAGCGGGATCGACGTACCGGGGTGGAAGTGCTCCTGGACCCAGATCGTCGGCATCATCCCGTTGCCGCCGAAGAGCCGACCGAACCACTGGTCGAACGCGATCGGGAACTGCACATGGAGCGGCAGCCCGAGCTGGTTGTGGACGTCGTGGATCGGGTAGACCTTCGCGTGCACCTGCGCGTCGGAGTAGGGCGAGGCGTAGCCGCGGCTGTAGTCGTAGGCCAGCAGGACCGCCTGGAAGGGCAGCCAGTCGATCATCATCTGCCACCAGGCGGCCCAGCCCCGGCCGAGCGTCGCGATGGTGAGGAACACGAGGATGCCGGCGTAGATGCCGAGGCGGTCTGTCGGCACGCCCACCAGCTCGACGAACAGCAGCAGTGCGACGGCGTACGCCGCGAAGGCCGCATAGCGCACGTAGCGCCAGCGCCATCCGGTCCCGCGCATCCGCTCGGGGCCGACGACGCGGTGGCCGGTCTCCTCGGTGAGGTCCGTCGCGGTCACCCGGCGATGCTAACGGGCGAACGGTCGCAGACTAGATTGGGCGCGATGAGCACCCGGGCCCAGCGGTACGACGCCGTCGTGCTCTCGCGTGCTCGGATCTCGCCCCATCTGCTGCGGCTGACCCTCGACGTACCGGGCCTCGAGTCCACCGGGATCCCCGACGAGTGGGTCGGGCTGGTGGTGCCCGGACAGTTCCAGGTGCGCTACTACACCGTGCGTTCGCTCGACGGTGACCGCCTCGTGCTCGACGTGGTCGTGCACGAGGAGGGGCTCGTCACCGGCTGGGCCACGGGCGACTGTGAGGGCGACCGCGTCGTCGTCACCGGCGCCCAGGGCTCGTTCGACCCGCCGGACGACGCCGCGTGGCTGATGCTCGTGGGTGACCTCACCGCGATGCCGGCGATGGCCCGGATCGCCGCCTCTCCGTGGGCGAGCGACCCTGCCCGTGGGTCGGGCGGGGTCGAGACCAGGATCTGGGCCGAGGTGCCCGACGACCTGACCGGTTACCTGCCCGACGGCGTCGACGTGACCTGGCTGGAGCCGCCCGCCGAGGGGCAGTCGCGGCTCGCCGAGGTCGTGGAGGGCATCGAGTGGCCGTCCGGCGAGGGTTACTTCTGGATGGCGGGGGAGTCGGCGCAGATGCGCGCCATCCGCAAGCACCTGATGCGCGAGCGCCGCCTGCCGAGCACGGCGTACGACGTGATGGGCTACTGGCGCGCAGTGGCGGCCCGGCAGCCGCGGTCGGTCGACCCCGGCCCGATCTGGCAGGCGGGCAAGGCCGCCGGTCACAGCGACGAGCAGATCTGGGCGGCGTACGACGAGGCCCGCGGTGGCTGAGCACCCGAGCGCCTACCGCAGCGGCTTCGCCTCGTTCGTCGGCCGGCCCAACGCCGGCAAGTCGACGCTCACCAACGCACTCGTCGGGCAGAAGATCGTGATCACCTCCGACAAGCCGCAGACCACCCGGACGGTCGTCCGCGGGATCGTCCACCGCGACGACGCTCAGCTGATCCTCGTCGACACCCCCGGGCTCCATCGCCCGCGCACGCTTCTCGGGGAGCGTCTCAACGACCTGGTCCGCACCACCTGGGCCGAGGTCGACGTCGTCGCCGTGTGCTTCCCGGCGAACGAGAAGATCGGCCCCGGCGACCGCTACATCGTCAGCGAGCTGGCCAAGGTCCGGCGCACGACCAAGATCGCCGTGGCGACCAAGACCGACCTCGCCGACCCGTCGCGGATCGGGCAGCACCTGCTCGACATCGCCGAGCTGGGTCGCCAGACGCAGACGGAGTGGGCCGAGATCGTGCCGGTCTCGGCCGTCTCGGGCGACCAGGTGCAGCTCCTCGCCGACCTGTTCGTCGCACAGCTGCCCGAGGGGCCCCAGCTCTACCCCGATGGCGACCTCACCGACGCCCCCGAGGAGGTCCTCGTCGCGGAGCTGATCCGCGAGGCCGCCCTCGACGGCGTACGCGACGAGCTGCCGCACTCGATCGCCGTCCTGGTCGAGGAGATGGGACTGCGCGAGGACCGCCCGGAGGACAAGCCGCTGCTCGACATCCACGCCAACCTCTACGTCGAACGCTCGTCGCAGAAGGGCATCATGATCGGCCACCAGGGCGCCCGGCTGCGCCAGGTCGGCACCGTCGCCCGTAAGCAGATCGAGGCTCTCCTCGGGACCCCGGTCTACCTCGACCTCCACGTCAAGATCGCCAAGGACTGGCAGCGCGACCCGCGGCAGCTGCGCAAGCTGGGCTTCTGAGCCCAGGGCCCGTGTGCTCCGACGCCGAGTCGTCACCTGCCGACTCGGCGCGAAATCGCTGCCTCTTTGCGCCGACTGGGCGCGAAATCGCTGCCTCTTTGCGCCGACTGGGCGCGAGAACCCTGCCTCTTTTGCGCCGACCCGAGGTCAGCTCGGCGCCCAGCAGACGCCGTACGTCTGCCCGCCGCGCCACTGCTCGAGCGTGGGCCACTGGTAGGACCACTGGTAGCTGAGTGGGTCGCTGGCCACGGCGTGCCCGGCGTCCTTGCAGATCTGCTGGCCCGCCGCGCGCACCTTGGCGACGCCGGGGTAGTGGCCGGGGCGGAAGCCGACCGTGCGCAATGCCTTCCACGAGTGCGGCGCCGAGCAGATGCGCTGCTCGAACCCGGCCGTTCCGGGCTCGGCGGTGCCGCAGAGCCCGTAGCGGGCACGGCCCTCCTCGGTGTCGAGCGCACCGGCGACCCGGCCGAGGACGGCGAGGTGCTGGTTGTCGCGCAGCGCCAGGGCGACGCAGGAGTACCACCGGGCACCGAGGGCGGCCTGGTCGAGGGTCGGGGTGAACCACACGGTGCGCAGCAGGCTCAGCCGGCGGTCCTCGAGGGTGCCGCCGGCGAACGTCGCGAAGCGCCTCGGGCAGTCCGTGGAGACCAGCCGGTGCACCTGGGCGCCGTCGACGGCCAGGTCCTGGCCGAAGCGACCGACGTAGAAGGTCACGGCTGTGTGCGGACGGGTGCAGCGGACGGGCACCTTGCCGATGGTCGGCGCCAGAGCGTCCTCGAACGCCAGGCGGTAGCAGGCATGCGCGGGCGGCGGCGGATCGGGCTTCGCCGTGACCGACGGAGAGGGGCTCGTCGCGGACGAGGTGGGACCCGACGCCGGTGGTACGGCGTCGGGGGTCGAGCTGGTCGACCCCGAGCACGCGGTGAGCAGGAGCCCGGTGGCGACGGCCGCGAGCGCGGCCCTCACTGGTCGGTCCTCGCCCAGCACACCGATCGACGGTTGCCGGCGTCCCACTCCGGCTGTTGGAACCACGAGTAGCCGAAGTCGTAGTCGACCGGGTAGCCCAGCCACGCCCCGACCGACTTGGAGCAGAAGTCCTTGCTGCGCGCCTGCACGGCCTGGTCGCCCGGGTAGCGCGCCGAGGCGTCGCCGAGCACGATCGTGGTCACGGCTCGCCAGTCGTGCTTCTCGCTGCAGGGCACCTTCACCGACCCGTCCACCGTGGCGCCCTGGGCACAGACCATCCAGACGTCCTTCGGGCGGCCGACGAGGAGGTCCTGGGTCGTGGTGGGGAGGTCGATGTAGGTCGTGCTCTGGTCACCTCCACCGATCACGTCGCAGCGGATCCACCGGGCCCCGTGCTGCCAGGCCGCCGTGCTGGGCCGGAACCACGCCCAGCTCAGGATCGTACGCATGGACAGGCTCTCGTCGGCTCCGGTGAAGGCCATGAACTGCTGGCTGCAGGTGCGGTAGGCGTACGCCGCGACGTCGGGGTCGTCGTACGCGGCCTTCGCGAACTGCGAGGGCAGTGAGTCCACGGAGTAGGTCTGGGCCGTGTGTGGCCCTGAGCAGGGTGCGGGGGGCGTGGCGTTGCTCGGGTGGCCCACGTCGTCGGGGGTCAGCGAGCGGCAGTCGCCGACGTCGGGCGCGGCGGTCGAGGCGCCGGCCACGTCGCCGTCGGACCTCCAGAGGCACCCGGACAGCGTCCCGGCGGTGACGATCAGGAGGACGACGACACGCCAGGCGTGCGACATCGGACCCCCCAGCCCTCGGTGACAGGAATGGTGGCGATGCTACCGACAGGCGCGGGCGTGAGATCCGCCAGTGGACCGGTACCGGTTCCGGCCCGCTAGCGTGACGCCGTGCTGGAGGTGCGTCAGGCGACGGAGGCCGATCGCCGGGACGTCGTCCGGGTGATGGCCGCGGCCTTCGACGACGACCCCGTCACGCGGTGGCTCGTGCCGCCCGGGCGCTCCCTCGACCCGTTGTTCGCCGCCCACGCCCGCTGGGCGCACTGCGCGCCCGGCTGCACCGATCTCGCGCTCCTCGACGGCGTGCCGGTAGGGGCGGCCTTCTGGGACCCACCCGGCTTCCGGGTGCCCGCGCTGCGACAGATCGCGGCGATCCCGTTCTACGTCCGGGCTCTGGGGAGCCGGTTCGGACGAGGCGTGACGGTCGAGTCGGTCATGCATCGCGCGAGGCCGCACGAGGAGTTCTGGTACCTCGCCGGCGTCGGTGCCCTCCGGCGAGGGGAGGGGATCGGGTCGGCGCTGCTGCGCGACCGGCTCGACCGGATCAGGGGTCCGGCGTACCTCGAGAGCAGCAAGCAGGAGAACGTCCGGCTCTACGAGCGGTTCGGTTTCGAGCCGCGCGAGGTGGTCAGCCTGCCCGACGGCCCCGACCTGTGGCCGATGTGGCGACCCGGCTGACCCCCGGCCCGGGTCGTCCGCCCGAGGGGCCACTAGGGGTTCCGGTCAGGCGGACGACCGCACGGGGAGGCCGCGGAACGTACGGCGGTAGTCGCTCGGCGAGACCCCGGCCTGCGAGCGCAGGTGGGCTCTGAGCGAGGCGGCGGTGCCGAGCCCGGCCTGCCCGGCGACCTCGTCGATCAGCAGGTCCGTCGCCTCGAGCAGGTGCTGGGCGTGCCGGACGCGCTGCTGGATGAGCCATGCGCCCGGTGACTGGCCGGTCTCCTCACGGAAGCGGCGCGTGAACGTGCGCAGGCTCATGCCGGCCTGACGCGCGAGCGCCGGGACGTCGGTCGCCAGGTGTTCCACCGCCCAGGCCCGCGCCGGCGCGGTGGACTCGCCGACCGGCGACGGCACGTGACGCTCGATGTACTGTGCCTGCCCGCCGTCGCGCCAGGGAGGTACGACGCAGTGGCGGGCGACCGCGTTGGCGACCTCGCTGCCGTGGTCGCGGCGCAGCAGGTGGAGGCAGAGGTCGACGCCGGCACTGAGACCGGCGCTGGTGAGCACGTCGCCGTCGTCGGTGAAGAGCACGCCCGCGTCGACCCTCACGCGCGGGTGGAGCGCGCTGAGCTGGTCGGCGTACTCCCAGTGCGTCGTGGCCGTCCGGCCGTCGAGGAGTCCGGCCGCAGCGAGGACGAACGCGCCGGTGCAGATCGACACCAGGCGCGCGTCGGGTCGGATCGTCGCCAGGGCCGCGCCCAGGTCGGCGGGGAGCGAGCCGTCGGTGCGCGGGCCCGGGACCTGGGTGCCCGGCACGACCACGGTGTCGGCCGTGGCCAGGGCGGACGCGTCGTGCTGCGGGGCGATCGCATAGCCGGACGACGTGCGTACGGGGCCCCCGTCGAGGCTCGCCATCGTCACGTCGTAGAGATGCCGGCCGTGGGCGTCGACGGCCTCGCCGAGGAGCTGGGCCGGGATCACGGCGTCGTAGCCGATCAGGGGCTCGAGCAGCAGGACGACGACACGGTGCGCGCGGGGCATGGCCGAATTCTTGCACATATTGGCGATTCTGCCACTGGTCGGGGGCCGGCCGGCTCGGGAACGATGTCGGTATGGACGGTCTCGACCCCGCTCGACCGACGAGCGCCGCTCGGCCCGCGAGCGGCGCCGCTGGGGCGACGAGCGGCGCCGAGCCTCCGGCCGGGCTGCATTGGGCGTGGGTGGTCGCGGCCGTCACCTTCGTGACCCTGGTCGGGTCGGCGGCGTTCCGGTCCGTGCCGGGCGTGCTGATGGACCCGCTCCACATGGAGTTCGGCTGGTCGCACGCCACCATCGGCCTCGCGGTGTCGGTGAACATGATGCTGTTCGGCCTGATCTCGCCGTTCGCGGCGGCGCTCATGGACCGCTTCGGGATCCGACCCGTCGTCACGTTCGCGCTGCTGATGGTGGCGCTGGGGAGCGGGCTGACGGTCTTCATGACCGCCGCCTGGCAGCTCGTCCTGTGCTGGGGCGTGATGGTCGGGGTGGGCGCCGGCTCGATGTCCATGGCCTTCATCGCCACGGTCGTGAACCGCTGGTTCGTCGCCCGGCGCGGCCTCGTGGCCGGCATCCTCACGGCCGGCAACGCGACCGGGCAGCTCATCTTCCTGCCGCTCGTGGCCTGGCTCGCGACCCACCACGGCTGGCGGACGGCCGCCCTCACCACCGCAGCGGCCGCGCTCGCCGTCGTACCGCTCGTGTTGCTCTTCCTCCGCAACCACCCCGCCGACATGGGCCTCACGGCGTACGGCGCCACCGAGGCCGACCCGGGCCCGCCGCCGCACCAGCCCGTCGGCTCCTCGGCCGGTCGGGCTCTCCGGGTCCTGCGCGACGCCGCGCGGCTCCCGACGTTCTGGCTGCTGGCAGCGGGCTTCGCGATCTGCGGCGCGACCACCAACGGACTCATCGCCACGCACTTCATCCCGGCGGCGATGGACCACGGGATGCCTCCCACGACCGCCGCCGGCCTGCTCGCCGTCGTGGGGATCTTCGACGTCGGCGGGACGATCGCCTCGGGCTGGTTCACCGACCGGGTGGACCCGCGGATGCTGCTGCTGGCCTACTACACGCTCCGCGGCGTGGGGCTGGCGGTGCTGCCGTCGCTGCTGTCGCCGCACACCACGCCCGGCACGTGGGTCTTCATCATCTTCTACGGCCTCGACTGGGTCGCCACGGTGCCACCGACCGTGATGCTGTGCCGCGACTGGTTCGGGGCGAGCGTCGGTCCGATCGTGTTCGGCTGGGTCTTCGCCTCCCACCAGGTCGGCGCGGCGTTCGCGGCCTTCGGGGCCGGTGTGATCCGTGACCGGACGGGCTCCTACGACCCGGCGTTCTACCTGGCGGCGGGTCTGTGCGTCGTCGCCGCGCTGCTCTCGGTGAGCATCCGGCGGGAGGCTCCGCGACCTGTCGGCCTCGCCCCCGAGGGGGAGCCCGCGCTCACGCCGTTGTCCTGAGCGCAGGGCCGTCGGCTCCTGCCATGATCGGCCGGGACGGAAGGCGGCAGCGTTGACCACCACTCTCTATCGGGCCGGATGCATCGTCGCGTTCCAGGACGGACAGCACCGGATCCTGCGCGACGGCTGTCTCGTCGTCGACGACGACCGGATCCTCCACGTCGGCACGAGCTACGGCGAGCCGGTGGACCGCGTGGTCGAGGTGCCCGACCGCATCATCACGCCGGGCTTCATCAACACCCACGCCCATCTCGACGAGTCGCCCATCGACAAGTCGGTCCAGGAGGACGTCGGCAACCGCCAGTTCTGGCTCACCGGGCTGATCGAGATCCTGCCCACGGAGATGGCGGGGCTCGACGAGGAGGGTGCCCGGGCCTGCGTCGACTACTCGCTCATCGAGCTCGCGCGGACCGGCACCACGACCGTCGTCCAGCTCGGCGGGCAGGAGGAGTACGCCGCCGACGCGATCGAGGCCAGCGGGCTGCGGGGCTACGTCGCCCCGATGTACCGGTCCGGCCGCTGGCTCACCCCCGACGGCAGGCGGGTCGACTACGCCTGGGACGACGACGACGGCAGATCAGGCTTCGAGGCGGGCGTGCGCTTCGTCGAGCGGCTGCGCGGGCGTGCCGGCGGCAGGGTGCAGGGACTCCTCGCACCCGCCCAGGTCGACACCTGCAGCGAAGCGCTGCTCCGCGACTCGCGGGCCGCGTCCGACGACCTCGAGGTCCCGCTCTCGCTCCACGCGTCGCAGGGGGTCTGGGAGTTCCAGGAGATGACGCGTCGGCACGGCCGTACCCCTGTGGAGTGGCTGTCGGACATCGGCTTCCTCGGCCCGCGGACGCTGCTGGGGCACGCGGTCTTCGTGGCCGGGAACTCGTGGGTGAACTTCGCCGGCGACGACCTGGGGCTGCTCGCCGGCTCGGGCACGTCGGTCTCCTACAACGCGTGGTGCTTCATCCGGCGTGGCCTGGTGATGGAGTCGTTCGCGGACTACGTCGCCGCCGGCATCACCATGTGCCTGGGCACCGACACCGCTCCGCAGTCGATGATCGAGTCGCTGCGGTGGACCGCGATCGCCGGCAAGGTCGCGTCGCGGCGTACGGACGTGTCCACGGCCCGCGACGTCTTCGATGCAGCAACGGTGAACGCCGCCACCGCGCTCGGCCGTCCCGACCTCGGACGGATCGCCGCCGGGGCGAAGGCGGACCTGTTGTTCTGGCGGGCCGACGGGTTCACCATGACGCCCGTCCGCGACCCGATCCGCAACATCGTCTACTACGCCCAGCCGTCAGACCTGGCCGACGTCGTCGTCGACGGGCGCCTCCTGGTCGAGGACGGCGAGGTGCTCGGAGCCGACGTGGAGGCGGCCCGACGAGGGGTCCAGCGCGCGGGTGAGCGCGTCTGGTCGCGCTGGTCGGACGGCGACTGGGCCGGACGCTCGCTGGAGGAGGTGGCTCCGCAGACCTACGCCGACTTCGACGGCTAGCGCTGCCGGCGGAACGACAGCGCCTCGGCCACCTTGGTGCACCCCAGGAGGTCGTTGATCGCGATCATCGGGGCGTTGCCCGCGGCGTTCCACGTGTCGACGGCCTCCACCTCGGGACGGTCCTCGCGGAGCCAGTCGAGCATGGCGAGCTTCATTCGCAGGCCGAGGCGGTGCCCCCGATGAGGTGGTGTCACGGAGGTGTCCTCCTGGGCTGCGACCGCCGGGCGCAGCTCGTGGGTGCAGACGATGGTGATCCCCGCGGCTTCGCCGGTCGCGCGGTGTCGCGCCACGATCGTGTACGGCGTCTGCTGCTGCTCGGCGAGCCACCGCTCGACGGTGCGGATCCGCTCCGGCGGGTAGGCCTCGAACTCACCGTCCTCGGGCGCGTCGTTGATGGCCTCGCGGAGCACCTGCATCTCGCCCAGCCGCTCGTCGGGGCAGGCGCCCACGAACCGTTCCAGGTCGTAGTCCGCCGCCGCAGCCGCCGCCTGCTCCACCAGGGAGGCCGGCTGGCGGTCGCGCAGGGAGAGACGGCGTACCTCGTGAGAGCCCTGCTGGGTGTAGCCCATCCTCGGGACTGCCTCCTCGCCCGCAGTGCCGGCCCACACGGGTGCCCGGAGCCGCGGCCGGTCGGTGGCGCTCTCGGCCGTCTCCATCAGCAGCCGGCCGACGCCCTGTCGCTGGTGCGCTGGGTGGACCGCACCGAGGATCTTGGCGCCGTCGAGGTTCTCGAACAGGTTGAGCGTCAGCCCTGCATAGCCCACCAGGCGGCCGTCCAGTCGGGCGAGCCAGAGCCCCTCCAGCGGTCCCTCGGTGCCGTAGTCGCGGCACTCGAGCAGGAAGGTCTCCGCGGTGTGGTGGCGGCGCACGGTCTGCTCGAGCGCGGCGTTGTCGATCTCCGCCAGCTGCGCGGCGGTGGCCAGGTCGAGGTCCGCGACGTCGACTCGCTCGATCACGACGCTCACAGGGCCACCAGGTGCAGGTAGGCGAGCCCGAGGACGCCTCGGTAGCCGCCGAGGTACGCCGCGTGCTGGCGCTCCAGACGGGAGCTGACCTCGACGGCCGCCGGGTCGTCGGGCGCGTGGTCGGCCAGCCAGCGCACCCAGCCCGCCGCGAAGCCGGACTCGAACGCGTCCCACTCGTCGAGCGACGCCTCGTGGGCGGCCATCACGCCGAACCCGAGCGACTCGGCGATCGACACCAGCCGACCGAGCGTGACGTACTCGTCGTCGCGCCCGGACAGGGGTGCGGTGGCGGCGGGCGTCGGCGGCGCCGACCAGATGCCCTCGCCGTACACCAGCCGGCCGCCGCGGGGGAGCAGGGCCCGCAACGCCGTCAGGGCGGCCGCGTAGTCGAGCGGCTGCGCCTCCTCCACGTCGGGACCCCAGATCTGGGACGCCCCGATGCACGTGACCGCGTCGAAGGGGCCACGGACGCCGCGAGCGTCCCGCGCCTCGAAGGTGGCGCGTGCCCCCAGGCCCCGCTCGTCGGCGACGCGTCGAGCCCGGGCCAGCGACTCCTCGTCGAGGTCGACGCCCAGTCCGGTCGCCGACGGCGCGGCCTCGAGCACGCGCAGGAGCAGCTCGGCCCAGCCGCAGCCGACGTCGAGCACCGTGGCCGGCACCTGACCGGTCAGGAACCCGACCAGCCTGGCCGCCCGCTCGTCGGAGAGCGGGGCGAGGAAGGTCAGGTCCTGGTGCAACGGCGGGAAGGTCGGCATCGCGCCCGAGTATCGGCGTACCAGCGCCCTCCCTGCCACCGCCTTTCACCGGGTCGTCCGCCTGACAGGCCGGTAGGGGCTCCTGTGGGGCGGACGACCGGCGCTATGGGGCAGACGACGGGCCGAGTCCAGGGAGCGGGACCGCGGGAGGCCGGGTACGACGAGGATTGCTAGTCTGCTCTCGTCATGAAGCGCAGCCTGCTCCTCCTTCGCTGCCGCAGCGGGGCCTGAAAGCCGGTCCTCCTCGCTGCGGAGTGTGTGCTGCCCGCCGGCGCCCGACTCCAGCCGTCGACGAGGAACCATGACTCTCCAGCACTCAGGCTTCACTAACACCCAGCAGCCCAGCCCGATGCCCTACCAGCGCTATCGGGCCTTCGAGCCGATCGACCTGCCCGACCGCACCTGGCCGTCAGCCCGGATCGAGCACGCGCCACGCTGGCTCTCGACCGACCTGCGTGACGGCAACCAGGCGCTGATCGACCCGATGAGCCCGGCCCGCAAGCTCCGGATGTTCGAGCTGCTCGTCGACATGGGCTACAAGGAGATCGAGGTCGGCTTCCCCAGCGCCAGCGAGACCGACTTCGCCTTCGTCCGCCAGCTGATCGAGCAGGACCGCGTACCGGAGGACGTCACGATCTCGGTCCTGACCCAGGCGCGTGAGGACCTGATCGAACGCACCGTCCACTCGCTGGTCGGCGTCCACCACGCCAACATCCACCTCTACAACGCCTTGGCCCCGCTGTTCCGCCGGGTCGTCTTCCGGGCCAGCAAGGACGAGATCAAGGACATCGCGGTCCGCGGCACCGAGCTGGTGATGAAGCACTCCGAGAACGTGCTGGGGCAGACCGTCATCGGCTACGAGTACAGCCCCGAGATCTTCACCGGCACCGAGCTGCCCTTCAGCGTCGAGGTGTGCGAGGCGGTCAGTGACGTCTGGCAGCCCGACGACGGCCGCGAGATCATCCTCAACCTGCCGGCCACCGTCGAGATGGCCACGCCCAACGTGTACGCCGACCAGATCGAGTGGTTCTCCCGCCAGCTGAGCCGGCGCGAGTTCACCACGATCTCGCTGCACCCCCACAACGACAGGGGCACGGCGGTCGCGGCCACGGAGCTGGCCGTGATGGCCGGCGCCGACCGCGTCGAGGGCTGCCTGTTCGGCCACGGCGAGCGCACCGGCAACGTCTGCCTCGTCACGCTCGGGATGAACCTGTTCAGCCAGGGCATCGACCCCCAGATCGACTTCTCCGACATCGACGAGATCCGTCGCACGGTCGAGTGGTGCACGCAGCTGCCGGTGCACCCGCGCCACCCCTACGCCGGCGACCTGGTCTACACCGCGTTCTCCGGCTCCCACCAGGACGCGATCAAGAAGGGTCTCGAGGACCTCGAGCGCCAGGCCACCGAGACCGGGACCCCGGTCTCGCAGCTGACCTGGGAGGCGCCCTACCTGCCGATCGACCCCAAGGACGTCGGCCGCTCCTACGAGGCGGTCATCCGCGTCAACAGCCAGTCGGGCAAGGGCGGCGTGGCCTACGTCCTCAAGGCCGAGCACAAGCTCGACCTGCCGCGTCGGGCCCAGATCGAGTTCAGCCGCGTGATCCAGGAGCGCACCGACACCGAGGGCGGCGAGATCAGCCCCGCGGACATCTGGGAGGTCTTCCAGGGCGAGTACCTCGACCGCGACGCCCCCTTGAGGCTGAACTCGGTGCACACCTCCTCGGCAGCGGGCGAGAAGGACCGTCTCGACGTCAACGTCTACGTCGACGGACAGCTCCACGAGCTGTCCGGGGAGGGCAACGGCCCGATCGCGGCGTTCGTCGACGCGATCAACGGGGTCGAGCGGCCCGGCGGCGGGTTCGACGTACGGGTGCTCGACTACGCCGAGCACGCCCTCAGCGCCGGCGGCGACGCCATCGCCGCGGCGTACGTCGAGTGTGCGATCACCGACGGCGACGGGGACACCGAGGTGCTCTGGGGCGTCGGGCTCGACGCCAACATCGTCACCGCCTCCCTCAAGGCCGTGATCAGCGCGGTCAACCGCGCCTGAGCACCATCAGCTCGATCCGCTGGTCCGACCCCGGACGCAGCGGCTCGAGGTGGCCGGTGCCGACGAAGCCGTAGCGCTGGTACGCCGTACGGGCGCCGTCGTTGGTGACGTTCACGTCCAGCTGCGCGGGCGTGCCCGGCGGGATCAGGGCGTCGAGGATGCGCCGCGCGTGGCCCCGACCCCGGTGGGCAGGGTCGGTCCACATCCCCCAGACGTGGGGGACGCCCTCCTGGTCGAACGTGCCACCGATCGCCACCGGCCGCGGGTCCTCCACGACGTACACGGGCACCCCGAGCCGCCGGCGCCACTCCGCCTCGGTGAAGGCGCGCTCGCGCTCCCAGGTCGAGCCGAACGCGTCGGGCGAGTCGGCCAGGGAGCGGAGCCGGATGTCGCGGAAGGTCTCCCAGTCGTCGGGTGCCAGGGCACGGAGGGTCGCCATGGATCCAGGGTGCCGAGATCCGAGGTCCGTCGCGACTAGATTGCGCCCATGTTGGTCTCCGAGCGCGTCGGGCAGCTCTTCTTCGACAGCGGCTCGGGGAAGGAGCGGCTCGAGTACACCGAGTACGGCTCGGGCCCTCACTGGGTCGTGCTGCTCCACAGCCAGCTCATGCCGCGCCGCATGCACCAGCCCCTCGCCCGGGCACTGGCCGGCGACGGGCTGCACGTGGTGACGCTCGACCTGCTCGGTCACGGCCGCTCCGACCGGCCCGCCGACCCGTTCGTCTACTCGATGACGTCCTTCGCCGACCAGGTCGTCGGACTGCTCGACCACCTCGGTGCCACACAGGCCGTGGTCGGCGGTACGTCGCTCGGCGCCAACGTCGCGCTCGAGGTGGCCGCGGAGGCGCCCGACCGGGTGCGCGGCCTGATCGTCGAGATGCCGGTCCTCGACAACGCCCTGGAGGCTGCCCTGGCGGTGTACGTGCCGGTGCTGTTCGCCGCCCGTTTCGCGCCGTTCACGGTGAACGGCCTGCGGCTGCTCACCCGACCGGTCCCGCGGGGGCTCGTGCCGTTCTGGGCCGGCATCGCGCTCGACACCCTCGACCAGCACGCCGACTCCGTGGCAGCGGTCCTGCACGGGGTCGTGTTCGGCCGGATCGCGCCGTCGTCCCGGCAACGTCGCGGGATCGTCGCCCCGACGCTGGTCGTCGGTCATCTCTCCGACCCGCTGCACCCGTTCGCGGACTCCCGGATGCTGGCGGACGAGCTGGCCACCTGCGAGGTCGAGCGGGCCTCCGGTCCGCTGGAGTGGCGGACCCGTCCCGAGCGGCTCAACCGGCGGGCGACGGACTTCGCCCTGGCCTGCTGGCAGACCCCACGGCGCAAACGCCGTACCGGGTCCTAGGGCGTTGCCCTCCGGCCCGGCAGAATGGGCGGGTGCCTCTCTACCGCGACGAGGCGATCGTGCTGCGCACCCACAAGCTCGGGGAAGCCGACCGCATCATCACCCTGCTGACGCGTCAGCACGGGCGGGTGCGCGCCGTGGCGAAGGGCGTGCGCAAGACGACGTCGCGGTGGGGCTCGCGGCTCGAGCCGTTCACCCATGTCGACCTGCAGCTCGCCGAGGGTCGCAACCTCGACGTGATCACCCAGGCAGACACGATCGACGCGTTCCCCGCCCACCTCGGTGACCACTACGACCGCTACACCGCCGGCACCGTGATGCTCGAGACCGCCGACCGGCTGGTGGCCGAGGAGAAGCAGCCGTCGCTGCAGCAGTTCCTGCTGCTGGTCGGAGGTCTGCGCGCGATGACCACGGGTGACCGGCCACCGGCCCAGGTCCTCGACTCCTACCTGCTCCGCTCGCTCGCGGTCGCCGGCTACGCCCCGTCGTTCGACCACTGCGCGCAGTGCGGCGAGCCCGACCCCCGGTGGTTCTCGCCGGCCGCCGGGGGCGCGCTGTGCGCCGACTGCCGGGTGCCCGGCTCCGCCTCCCCGTCCGCGGGCACGCTCCAGGTGATGGGCGCGCTGCTGGCCGGGGACTGGCCGGCCGTGGCCGCCGCCGACGCCCGACAGCTCCGCGAGGCCTCCGGCCTGGTGTCGGCGTTCCTGCACTGGCACCTCGAGCGTGGCCTCCGCTCCCTGGAGTACGTCGAGCGGTGACGCGCGGCCCCCGTGTAACGCGGGGTTATCACCGCCGAAGTACCCGCACAGCACGCACTCAGTAGCCACAGCACCGCACCAGACGCCCCGACCAGCGCCCCGACCAGCGGCCCGGGACGGCTGCGGCCAGCCCTAGGCTGTCGCCGTGAAGCGCGCCGTACGACCGCCGAGCCGGCACCCGTCCGGAGCCCGTCCACCCGCCATCCCCCCGGCGCTCGTGCCGCGGCACGTCGCGATCACGATGGACGGCAACGGCCGCTGGGCGAAGGCCCGCGGACTGCCGCGGACCAAGGGCCACGAGCTCGGTGAGGCGGCGCTGTTCGACGTGGTCGAGGGTGCGATCGAGATCGGGGTCAAGGCGATCAGCGCCTACGCGTTCTCGACCGAGAACTGGAACCGCTCGCCCGACGAGGTCCGCTTCCTGATGGGCTTCAACCGCGACGTGATCCGCCGTCGCCGCGACGAGATGCACGAGCTCGGCGTGCGCGTGCGCTGGTCGGGCCGCGCGCCGCGCCTGTGGAAGTCGGTGATCCGGGAGCTGCAGGTCGCCGAGGAGCTGACCCGGGACAACGACGTCCTGACGCTCAACATGTGCGTCAACTACGGCGGGCGCGCCGAGCTCGCCGACACCGCGCGCTCCATCGCCCGCGAGGTCGCTGCCGGGCGGCTGAACCCGGAGAAGGTCGACGAGAAGACCTTCGCCCGCCACCTCTACGTGCCGCCCCTGGCCGACGCCGACATGCTGTGGCGCACTTCGGGCGAGAACCGGCTGTCGAACTACCTGCTGTGGCAGGCGGCGTACGCCGAGCTGGTCTTCACCGACATCCTGTGGCCCGACGTCGACCGGCTCGCGCTGTGGAAGGCCATCGAGATCTACGCCCAGCGCGACCGGCGGTTCGGCAAGGCCTGAGGGCCCGGCTCACCCCGCACACAGAGAGCAGGTGCCGACGATCTCCAGGGTGTGGGAGAGGTCGGAGAAGCCGTGCTCGGAGGCGATCGCGGAGGTCCAGCGCTCGACGGCCGGTCCCTCGACCTCGACGGTCGCGCCGCACGAGCGGCAGACGAGGTGATGGTGGTGGGTGTCGGAGCACCGGCGGTAGATCGCCTCGCCGTCGTCGCGCCGGAGCGTGTCGAGGAGCCCGTGGTCGGCGTACAGCGCCAGGGTCCGGTAGACGGTGGCGAGCCCGACGCCGGAGCCACGCCGGGCCAGGATCTCGTGCACCTCCTGCGCGGAGCGGAAGTCGTCCACGGTCCCGAGCGCGTCGAGCACCGCCTCGCGCTGCGGCGTGGTGCGCGGCGCGGGGGAGTCCGCGGTCGCGGGGCGCGACGGCTCAGTGCTCGTCATAGTGCGGCCCTTCTCCGGTCAGGTGTACGGCGTGCCGGTGGCCGTCGTGCACGTAGTCGACGTGGTCATCGTGCTCCACCGCGACGTGGCCGCAGTCCGGCCCGTGCTGGTGGGGGTGGGTCGTGGGGGTCTGGTGCTCCTCGGGAACCCCGGCCGCGAACGGCGCGGTGAGGCGCGCACGCTTGCGGACCCAGACCCCGAGCGGCCAGGTCACCGCGAAGCCGAAGAGCGAGAGCAGCACGATCGTGGGACCGGGGGCGACCGATGCCTCGGCGGGTGCGTAGGCCGCCAGCAGGAGACCCCCGAGCGACGCTCCGATGCCCAGCGCCATGGCGGCGAACAGCGTGGACCGGAACGACCTGGTCACCTGCTGAGCGGTCGCCACCGGCACCACCATCAGGGCCGAGACGAGCAGCAGTCCCACCGTCCGCATCGCCACGGTCACACTGACCGCGGCCAGCACCGCGACCATGATGTTGTAGGCCCGGACGTTGAGCCCGGCCACGCGGGCGAACTCCTGGTCCTGCGAGACCGCGAACAGCTGGGGCGCCAGCCCGACGCAGACCCCGACCACCACGACGGCCAGGGCGATCGTCACCCAGACGTCGTTGGTCGAGATGGTGGTGATCGAGCCGAAGAGGTACTGCTGGAGGGTGGTCGCGCTCTGCCCGGCCAGCCCGGTCAGCAGGACGCCGCCCGCCAGGCCGCCGTAGAACATCAGTGCCAGCGCGACGTCGCCGTTGGCGTGGCCGCGCTCGCGGATGATCTCGATCAGCACCGCACCGACGGCACAGACCACGATCGCGGTCCAGGTGGGGGAGAGGCCCGTGAGCAGGCCGAGCGCCACGCCGGTGACGGCCACGTGCCCGATCCCGTCGCCCATCAGGGCGAGGCGTCGCTGGACCAGGTAGGTGCCCACGGCCGGCGCCGCCAGCCCGGTGAAGAGTGCGGCGACCAGCGCCCGCTGCATGAAGGCGAGGGTGAAGAGGTCCACGGTCAGTGCCTTCCGTCGAAGGGGGCCGAGACGTGGGGCACGTGGTCGTGCGGCACGGTGCTCGGGTGGTGGTGGTGCCCGTGCGCCTCGCCGAACTGCGGCGCATGCACCTCGTGGTCGCCCAGTGGCTGGCCGTCGTAGGCGATCCGGCCGTCACGCATGACCACCGACCGCTCGACCAGCGGTGCCAGCGGCCCCAGCTCGTGGGCGACGAGCACGATGGTGGCGCCGTTCGCCGACAGCTGCGCGAGCGCATCGGCCAGGGCCTGCTGGTTGGGCAGGTCGACGCCCGCGGTGGGCTCGTCGAGGAAGAACAGGTCGGGCTCGCCGGCCAGGGCTCGCGCGATCAGGGCGCGCTGCTGCTGACCCCCCGACAGGCTGGAGATGCCGTCGCGGGCCTTGCCCTCGAGTCCCACCACCTCGATCGCCCGGTCCACGGCCGCCCGGTCGGCTCGCGACATCGGACGGAAGGGCCGCCGGTGGGTCAGGCGGCCCGATGCGACGACCTCCCAGACCGACGCAGGGACGCCGCTCTCGGCGCTCGCCCGCTGCGGGACGAACCCGACGCGCGACCACTCGTCGTACGACGCGATCGGGGTGCCGTAGATCCGCAGGTCGCCGCCGCTGAGCGGCCACAGGCCGACCAGCGCCCGGACCAGGGTCGACTTGCCGGAGCCGTTGGCTCCCATCAGGGCCACGAACTGCCCGGGCTCGACGGTGAGGTCGAGGCCGCGCAGGATGGGGCGGCCGCCGATCGTGACCGAGCCGTTGCGCAGCTCGACCGGGTTCACGTCGTGCATCCGTTCGCCTCCTTCAAGGCCGCCAGGTTCCGGCGCATCAGGGTCAGGTAGGTCTGGCCCTCGGTCGCGTCGCTGAGGCCCTCGATCGGGTCCAGCACCTCGCTCCGCACGCCCATGTCGTGCGCGAGCGCGTCAGCGGCCGCAGGGCTCGCCAGGGTCTCGGAGAAGACGGTCGTGATGCCGTCGTCGTGGATCAGCTGCTGGAGCTTCGCCAGGTCGGCGGGGGTCGGCTCGGCGCCGGGGGCGAGACCGGTGATCGGTGCGACCCGGATGCCGTAGCGGGCCAGGTAGCCGAACGCGTCGTGGCTGGTCACGACCGTGTCGCGGGCGCAGTGGGCCAGGCCGGTGCGGTAGTCGCGGTCGAGCGCGACGAGCCGTCGCTGGAGGGCGGCCGCTCGCGCGTCGTACGACGAGGCGTGGGCCGGGTCGATCCGCCCGAGCTCGTGCGCCACCGCGCCGGCGACCGCTGAGAGCTTGAGCGGGTCCTGCCAGAAGTGCGGGTCGACCTGACCCGGGTCGGAGGCGAAGTCCTGGAGGCCGGCGACCGGTCCCACGTCGAGGGTCGTGCCCTCGGCGTCGTTGTCGACACCCTGGTCGACGGCCGGTTGGAAGCCGCGCTCGTAGACCACCAGGTCGGCCTTGGCCAGGTCGACGGTCTGGGCGAAGGTCAGCTCGACGTCGTGCGGCTCCAGGCCCGGGCGGGTGAGGTCCGTGACGAGCGCGCCGGGCGCGATCTGCCGGCTCACCCAGGCCAGCGGGTAGAAGCTGGCCGCGATCGTGACCTGGCCCGGCTTCGCCTCGTCGGCACCCGCTGCACAGCCCGTCAGCAGGCCGGCTACCAGGGCGACGGCGAGCAGGACGGACTTCATGAGAACCATTCTCAGTGAGAATGAGAATCATTGTCAAGAAGTCAGGATGGCGAAGACCTCGGCGAACCTCGCGAAGATGACCGCGCCGTGTCCCTCTCCAGGCCGGATCTCCAGCTGCGCCTCGGGCAGACGGTCGCGCAGCCACTCCCCGTGCCTGGGCGGCACCATCCCGTCCTCGGCGCCGTACCAGAGATGGCACGGCCGCCGGAGCACGCCGAGGTCGAGGTCCCAGGTCGTACCCCAGGAGAGGTTGTCGCGGACGTACCCGTCGGGACGCGCGAGCGCGTCGCGCGTGTCGGCCGCCCAGCGCCGGCGGGCCGTCGCGTCCAACCACTCGATCGACTCGAGCGGTGCGTCGCCGAAGAAGCCGTTGATGACCTCCTCGTCGGAGAGACCGGGCGTGAGCCAGGCGAACTCCTCGGCCGCGCGGGCGGCGAACCCGGCCTCTGCGCCCGCCACGTCTCCGGCGTCGGCACGCTCCAGAAGCGGTCGCTCCCAGTCGTCGGGGTCCGGGTCGTCGATCAGCGTCCACGGCCCGACGCCGGCCGCGACGCCGATGACACTGACCCTGTCCTGGTCGGCCAGCCCGGTGGCCAGCGCGTAGGGGCCGCCTCCGGAGACCCCGAGCACCGCACACCGCTCCACGTCGTACTGGTCCAGCACGTCGAGCCCGTCGCGCCCGACCTGCGCGAGCCCGGGCGGCAGGAGGGACGACTCGCCGTAGCCCGGCCGGTTGAACGCCAGCAGCCGTACGCCGGCCCGCACCGCGGCCTCGTGGCCCAAGGTGGCCTGCAGGCGCCCCGACGGCGTGCCGCTGTGGAACAGGATCGGGCTCCCGGTCGGGTCACCGCCCTCCCAGCAGACCACCGTCCGGCCGTCGGGCAGGGTCAGCAGCCTGTCCTCACCGACCGGAGGTGGCGCCATGGGCGGACTCTAGACCCGCCCCGCGGGCGGCTAGGGTCGCTGAGGTGATCGTGGTCAACCGCTTCCGGGTTCAGGAGAGCGACGCCGAGGCGTTCCGTGCCGATCTCGAGCGGGCGCAGGCGACGCTCGCCGGGCAGGCGGGATACGTCGCCGGACACGTCGGCCGCAACGTCGACGACCCGGCGTTGTGGCTGCTCACGACCCAGTGGGAGGGGCCGGGCGCCTACCGCCGCGCGCTGTCGTCGTACGACGTGAAGCTGGCGGCCGTGCCGACGCTCAGCCTGGCGATCGACGAGCCCAGCGCCTACGAGTCGGTCGTGCCCGGGGAGGCCCTCAATGTGCCCCGGAGCCGGTCGTTAGGCTGATCGTTCACGCACGATCGGACCGGCAGCCAGCCGGCCAGACCTACAGGAGCCCCTTCGTGGCCAAGCCACCCCCCAGCAAGCTCGACACCGTCGTCTCCCTCTGCAAGCGCCGCGGGTTCGTCTTCCCGTCGGGTGAGATCTACGGCGGTACCCGCTCGGCCTGGGACTACGGCCCGCTCGGCGTGGAGCTGAAGGAGAACGTCAAGAAGCAGTGGTGGCGCTTCATGGTCACCCAGCGCGACGACATGGTCGGTCTCGACTCGGCGATCATCCTGCCGACGAAGACCTGGGAGGCCAGTGGCCACCTCGCGACGTTCACCGACCCCCTGGTGGAGTGCCAGTCGTGCCACAAGCGCTTCCGCGAGGACCACCTCCAGGAGGAGTACGCCGGTCGCAAGTCCGCCCCGGACCACCCGATCGACCCCGACACGGTCGACATCAACGAGTCCGTGCCCTGCCCCAACTGCGGCAACCGCAACACCTGGACCGAGCCGCGCCAGTTCAACATGATGCTGAAGACCTACCTCGGCGTGATCGAGGACGAGTCGGGGCTGCACTACCTGCGGCCCGAGACGGCCCAGGGCATCTTCCTCAACTTCGCCAACATCGTGACCAGCGCCCGGATGAAGCCGCCGTTCGGCATCGCCCAGATGGGCAAGAGCTTCCGCAACGAGATCACCCCCGGGAACTTCATCTTCCGGACCCGCGAGTTCGAGCAGATGGAGATGGAGTTCTTCGTCCGCCCCGGCGAGGACGAGGAGTGGCACCAGTACTGGATCGACGAGCGCACCCGCTGGTTCACCGACCTCGGCATCGACCCCGACAACCTGCGCCACTTCGAGCACCCGAAGGAGAAGCTCAGCCACTACGCGAAGCGCACCGTCGACATCGAGTACCGCTTCGGGTTCTCCGGCCGCGAGTTCGAGGAGCTCGAGGGCATCGCGAACCGCACCGACTACGACCTCACCCAGCACTCGACGTTCTCGGGCCAGGACCTCTCCTACTTCGACCAGGCCTCCGGCGAGCGCTACATCCCCTACGTGATCGAGCCGGCGCTCGGCCCCAACCGCGCGATGATGGCGTTCCTGCTCGACGCCTACGTCGAGGACGAGGCACCCAACACCAAGGGTGGCGTCGACAAGCGCACGGTGCTGCGTCTCGACCCCCGCCTGGCCCCGGTCAAGGTCGCCGTCCTGCCGCTGAGCCGCAACGCCGACCTCTCGCCCAAGGCCCGTGACCTCGCGGCCGAGCTGCGCGGCCACGGCTGGAACGTCGAGTTCGACGACTCGGGCGCGATCGGCCGCCGTTACCGCCGTCAGGACGAGATCGGTACGCCGTTCTGCGTGACCGTCGACTTCGACACCCTGGAGGACCACGCCGTCACCGTGCGCGAGCGCGACTCGATGAGCCAGGACCGGATCGCGCTCGACCAGGTCAGCGGGTACTTCGCGCAGCGCCTGCTCGGCTGCTGAGCGGACGTCCCGATCGCGGCGGGGCGGCCGGGATTCCCAGGTTGCTCGGGCACAATGACCGCGTGATCCGGCGACCGGCAGCCAGCGCTGCACTCCTGGCCGTGACGGCTCTGGCGCTGGCCGGGTGTGGCGGCGCGAGCTCGTCCTCCGCCGGCGCGGGCTCACCCGGCACCACCGGTACGACGACCGCCGGTGACTCGGGCTCCAGCCAGCCCGCCGCACGGGTCCAGGGCGTCACGCTCACCGACCAGGGCACGGCGCTCAAGGTGGGTCAGGCAGCCACCGTCTCCTGGCAGCCGGACCAGAAGAAGACCGGAGTGATCACGGTGACGGTGACCAAGCTGGAGAAGGTCCCGATCTCCACCTTCGACGCCTGGCGTCTCGACGCCGCCACGAAGAGGTCGACGCCGTACTTCGTCCACGCGACCGTGCGCAACCGGGGCACGACGGCGCTGTCCGGCGTGCCGGTGCCGCTCTACCTGCTCGACGGGCGCAACACCCTGTTGCAGTCGTCGACCTTCCGCGCCCAGTTCGCGCCCTGCCCCAGCACCCCGCTGCCGGCGAGGTTCACCCACGGCAAGAAGGCGTCCGTGTGCCTGGTCTACTTCGCCCCCGGGCACGGCACGCTCACCGCGATCAGCTTCCGGCCGACCCAGGACTTCGACGCCATCACCTGGACCGGGCCCGTCACGCAGGCGAAGCAGGCGAAGAAGCACGCCACGAAGAAGCACCACCAGCAGCACTGACGCTCCGAGTTGGTCGTCCGCACCCACCCGGCGGACAATCGGGGGCATGTCCCCGCTCGCCCTCGGCTCGCTGACCGTGCCTACGCCGGTCGTGCTCGCGCCGATGGCCGGGATCACCAACGCCGCCTACCGCCGGCTGTGTGCCGAGCAAGGGGCGGGCCTCTACGTCTGCGAGATGATCACCTCCCGCGGGCTGGTCGAGCGAGACTCGACGACGCTGAAGATGCTCGTGTTCGACGAGCTGGAGACCACCCGGTCGGTCCAGCTCTACGGCACCGACCCGGCCTACGTCGGCAAGGCGACCGAGATCCTCTGCGCCGAGTACGGCGTCCACCACGTCGACCTCAACTTCGGCTGCCCGGTGCCCAAGGTGACCCGCAAGGGCGGAGGTGGCGCCCTGCCGTGGAAGCGCGGGCTGCTCGCCGAGATCCTGCGCTCCGCGGTCGCCGCTGCGGCGCCGTACGACGTGCCGGTCACCATGAAGACCCGTAAGGGCCTCGACGACGACCACCTGACCTACCTCGACGCCGGCCGGATCGCGCAGGAGGCGGGCTGTGCCGCCATCGCCCTGCACGGCCGGACCGTCGCCCAGTCCTACAGCGGCCAGGCCGACTGGGAGGCGATCGCCCGGCTCGTGGAGCACGTCGACATCCCGGTCCTCGGCAACGGCGACATCTGGGAGGCCGCCGACGCGCTGCGGATGGTCGAGCAGACCGGGGCTGCCGGCGTCGTGGTCGGCCGCGGGTGCCTGGGCCGGCCGTGGCTCTTCCGTGACCTCGCCGCGGCCTTCGCTCCCGACGGGCTCGCCGGCCGAGCAGGGTCGAGGCCCACGCTCCCGACCCTGGGTGAGGTGGCCGCCATGATGCGTCGCCACGCCGAGCTGCTGGCCGAGCACATGGGGGAGGAGCGAGGCTGCAAGGAGTTCCGCAAGCACGTGTCGTGGTACCTCAAGGGCTTCCGCGCGGGCGGCGAGCTACGCCACTCGCTGGCCCTCGTCGACTCGCTGGCCGCGCTCGACACCCTCCTCGCCGCGCTCGACCCCGACGAGCCCTTCCCCGTGGCCGAGCTCGGGACGCCGCGCGGTCGCCAGGGCTCCCCGAGGGAGCGCGTCGTGATCCCCGAGGGATGGCTCGACGACACCGACGGGACCCGGCTGCACCTGACCGAGGACACCACGGAGACCACCGGCGGATGACCTCCGGACCGCTGCCGGGGTGAGGAAGCACACCCCGACACCCCGCGGCCCGGGATGCGACAGGCCCTCCGTCGTGTGCTTGACTCTTGGTTCGAGTCCGGCGCGTGGCCACGGGGGGTCATCTCGGACCAGACCCCCGACAGCAACAGCAAAGGAATCAGCGCTGTGGCACACCATCGCCACAAGCGGGAGCCCAATGCCCGCAGGCTCGTAGCCCTCACCGGCTCACGCGCCGCCCGTATCGCCGCAGGCGCCGCCCTGGCCACCACCCTCCCGGCGGTCGCCCTGGGTGTCCTCGCGGCCGACCCCGCCGCCCGACCCTCGCTCGTCGCCGAGCAAGGTCCCGCGATCGTGCTCGACCCGGCTCGCTACGACCGGCAGCCGGTGTCCCGCTCGTTCGACCGCGCCGCGGCCCGCAACTTCCAGGAGGGCGTCGACGCCCAGGAGGCCACGGTCCGCGCCGTCGAACGTGCCCACGTGCAGAAGTGGACCACCGCCGACCTCAACCTCTGGTCGAGCGCGTCGCAGGCCGCCCGCCAGGTCGGGCTCATCCCGTCGGGCAAGCACGTCCTCGTGACGGGCCGCCTCAGCGACGGACGCGCGGAGGTCGTCGTCGACGGTCAGTCACGCTGGGTCACCGCCGACTACCTCGCCGACCAGAAGCCCGATCCTGCCTCCGCCTCGGGCGCCGCTGTCACCGCTGCCGCCGGCCTCTCGATGGCGCCGTGCCCCGACGGCTCGGTGGAGTACCGCCTGACATCGGCGGCCGTCTACGTCTACCGCTCGGTGTGCCACGCGTTCCCGCAGATCACGTCGTACGGCGGCTGGGACGCCCACGGCGAGCACGCCAGCGGCAAGGCGCTCGACATCATGACCAGCGACGTCGCCCTCGGCAACGCGATCGCGGCGTTCCTGCAGCAGCACGCCTCCGAGCTGCACCTCTACGACATCCTGTGGCGCCAGCACATCTGGACGCCGGTCCGTGCGTCCGAGGGCTGGCGGCTCTTCGCCGACCGCGGCTCCCCGACGGCCAACCACATGGACCACGTGCACGTGTCGGTCTACTGACCGTCGATCGTCCGATCCGACGTGGCCCCCTAGTCTCGCCCCGATGCCCGAGTACGACGACGCCGCCCGCGAGCGCTGGGTCTCCGAGCCCCCCAAGCGGGTCCCCGCGCCCGAGCGCACCCCGTTCGAGCGCGACCGCGCACGCGTGGTGCATGCGGCTGCGAGCCGCCGGCTGGCGGCCAAGACACAGGTGGTCGGTCCGCAGAGCGACGACTTCGTCCGGAACCGGCTCACCCACAGCCTCGAGGTCGCCCAGATCGCCCGAGACCTGGCCCGGGCCCTCGGGTGCGAACCCGACATCCCCGAGACGGCCGCGCTGGCCCACGACCTCGGCCACCCTCCGTTCGGGCACAACGGCGAGAGGGCCCTGGCCGAGCTGAGCCACGACGTGGGCGGCTTCGAGGGCAACGCCCAGACGCTGAGGCTGCTGACGCGGCTCGAGGCCAAGACCTTCGCCCCCGACGGCCGCTCGGTGGGGCTGAACCTGACCCGGGCGACCCTCGACGCGTGCACCAAGTACCCCTATCCGCGCACCGGCTCGGCTCCCGGCGAGAAGTTCGGGGTGTACGACGACGACCGCGAGGTCTTCGACTGGCTGCGCAGCGGCGTGGACGGCCCGACCCCGTGCTTCGAGGCGCAGGTGATGGACCTCGCCGACGACGTGGCCTACTCCGTGCACGACGTCGAGGACGGCGTCGTGGCCGAGCGGATCGACCTCAGCCGGATCGACCACGACGCGGTGTGGGAGGCGGTCCGCGACTGGTACCTCCCAGGCGTCCCCGACGAGCGCCTGCGGGCTGCGCTCGACCGGCTACGGTCGGTCGAGGGCTGGCCCACGGCGTCGTACGACGGGACGCGGCGCCAGCAGGCCGCGCTGAAGAACCTCACCAGCGACCTGATCGGGCGCTTCTGCTCGGCGGCCCAGACGGCCACGTTCGAGGCCAGCGACGGTCCGTTCCTGCGGCATGCGGCCGGCGTCAGCGTCCCGACGGACAGCGTGGTGGAGATGGCCGTGCTCAAGGGCATCGCCGCCCACTACGTGATGCGGACCGACGACCGGGTCACGGTCATGGAGCGGCAGCGCGCCCTGCTGGCCGAGCTCTTCGACCGGCTGGCCGCGACCGGCAGCGACCACCTCGACCGGGGGTTCGCCGACGACTGGGCGGCAGCGGGCGACGACCGGGCGCGGCGCCGCGTCGTGGTGGACCAGATCGCGTCCCTCACCGACGCCAGCGCCGTCGCCTGGCACGCCCGGCTGGTCTAGCGCCTCGCGCTCAGGGCAGGTCGCCCTGTGGTCCGGCCAGGTGCTCGACGCGCGGCTCGCTGGAGCCGCCGGAGACCTTGTCCTTGGCGGCCGCGGTCGCTGCGCTGGCGGCGCTCGTCACCTTGTCGGCGACGACCGGGGCCTGGTGCTTGGCGACGTCGACGGCCTGGTGCGCCTTCTCCTGCACGCGCGGGTCCTGGCGGACCTTGTCGACGGTGCCCACGATCTGGTCGTAGCGCTCCCGTCCGGCCCGGGCGCCGAGCACGTAGCCGACGCCGAAGGCGATCAGCAGGTTCAGCTTCTTCATGAGGTCTTCTCCCTTGTGTCGATGATGGTCTCTTCGTCGGCCCGCTCGCGGATGGCCCGCCCTCGGGCCACGTCCTTCTGCTCCTTCTTCCGCGCCTTCGTGATGCCCCGAGTGTCCCTCGCGGGCAGCTGGAGCTCCTCCTCGGCCGGGATCCCGGCCTGTAGCTGCCTCGCGCGCTCGAGCTCGGAGTCCAGCTCGGCGCCGAAGAGCAGCGCCAGGTTGGTGATCCACAGCCACAGCAGTCCGACCACGGCGCCGGCCAGCGAGCCATAGGTCTTGTTGTAGCTGCCGAACGTGGCGACGTACAGCGCGAACGCGCCCGATGCCACGATCCAGACCAGGATCGCGACGACCGCGCCGATCGAGAGCCAGCGGAACCTCGGTTGCCTGACGTTCGGGGTCGCGTAGTAGAGGATCGCGACGATCACCACGACGAAGGCCAGGATCACGGGCCACTTCGCGATGTTCCACGCCGTGACGGCCTGGCTGCTGAGGCCGATCACGGAGCCGATCGACGACGCGAGCGGGCCGGAGACGACGAGCATCACCAGGACGACCGCGACCAGGAGGATCGCGACCAAGGTGACGAGGAGCATGATCGGACGGAGCTTCCAGAACGGACGGCCCTCGTCGATCTCGTAGACGGTGTTCATGGCCCGGCCGAAGGCGCCGACGTACCCCGAGGCCGACCACAGGGCGCCGACCACGCCCAGCACCAGGCCGAGACCTGCGCCCTGTGACGTGGCGATGCCCTCCAGGGCGGGTCGGATCGTGTCGAGCGTGCTCGGCGAGACCAACGGTTGGAGGACCTCGAGGATGTTGTCGACGCTGCTCTGCCCCTGACCGACCACTCCGAGCAGGGAGATGAGAGCGATGGCGGCCGGGAACAGGGCCAGCACGGCGTAGTAGGTGAGCGCGGCCGCGAGATCGGTGCAGTGGTCGTCGCCGAACTCCCGCCACGTCTTGCGGAGCACGTAGAACCACGACCGGCGGCTCAGGTCCGTCGGTGAGTCGGGGAGGCGGGCATCGTCCACGTCGGGCGTCCGGTCCTGGGTCCGGGACTCCCCGGACAGGGCGCCGTTGCTCATCGTCGACGCCACCAGACGAGCACGCCGACCAGCAGCACGGTCGCGACCGCCGCGCCCACCAGCTCGGGGCGGGGCCTGCCGTCGTCGGTGGTGGCCCGGTCGGCGACCTGCGCGGCGCGCTCCTTGGCCTGCGCCTTCACGTCGAGCTTGTGGGTCAGCTGGTCGACGGTCTGGGCGAGCTCGTCGCGCTGGCGCGCGATGTCGGCCTCGATCTCTGCGGTCGTGCGGCTGTCGCTCATGCGCGGTCCCCCTTGATCACGGCGAGGTCCTCCTTGACGCCCTCGATCGCCTGCTCGGGCGCCGGTGGGGTCGCCTGCTCGACCTCCCTCTTGCCGACCAGCGCCATGACGGCCGCACCGACGAAGAGGACGACGCCCACGAGCAGCGCAGACAACCAGTCGGGCAGGGCGTGGGCCAGCCCGAGGATGGCCGTGGTGACCACGCAGGCGAGTCCGAAGAACGCCAGCAGGCCGGCCGCGCTGAACATGCCGATGCCGAGCCCGGCCCGCTTGCCCTTCTCGGTCATCTCGGCCTGGGCGAGCCGGAGCTCCGAGCGGATCAGCTCGGGGACCTGCTGGCTGAGGTCGTGCACGAGGGCGCCCAGGGGAGGGTCGTCGGTGGCCGCATGTCCGGGGCTGCCGGGTGTCGACGTACTCATGCCCACGCCGTACCCATGAGCCCCGGCGGTATCCGCCCGAGCGCTGTCGCAGGTCCGCCGTAGACTCCCCGTCGTGGCCGGACGGATTCGCGAGGAAGACATCGCGGAGGTGCGTGAGAAGGCCAAGATCGACGACATCGTCTCCGACTACGTCACCCTCCGCCCGGCCGGCGGCGGCTCGCTCAAGGGGCTGTGCCCCTTCCACGACGAGAAGTCCCCGTCGTTCAACGTCAACCCCCAACGCCAGTTCTGGCACTGCTTCGGCTGCGGCGAAGGCGGCGACGTGATCGCCTTCCTGATGAAGATCGACGGGCTGGGTTTCACCGAGGTCGTCGAGCGGCTGGCCGACAAGTACGGCGTGATGCTCCGGCGCGAGGAGGGCGATGCGCGGCCCGAGCGCCCGCGTGGCCCCCAGCGGGCGCGCCTGATCGAGGCGCATCGGGTGGCCCAGGCCTACTACGCCGACGCGCTCGGCACGCCCGACGCCGTCGTGGCCCGCCAGTTCCTCGGTGAGCGCGGGTTCGACCAGTCCTCGGCCGAGCAGTTCGGCATCGGCTTCGCTCCCCGCGACGGCGACGCCCTGTTCCGTCATCTGCGGCAGAAGGGCTTCACCGAGGAGGAGACGGTCGCGGCCGGGCTCGTCGCCGTCGGGAGGTCCGCCTACGACCGCTTCCGCGGACGTCTGCTCTGGCCGATCCGCGAGTCGAGCGGTGAGACCATCGGCTTCGGGGCACGCCGGATCTTCGACGACGACCGGATCGAGGCCAAGTACCTCAACACGCCCGAGACCGCGATCTACAAGAAGAGCCAGGTGCTCTACGGCATCGACCTGGCCCGCCGCGACATCGCGCGGTCGATGCAGGCGGTGGTGGTCGAGGGCTACACCGACGTGATGGCCTGCCACCTGTCCGGCGTCCCCACCGCCGTCGCCACCTGCGGTACGGCGTTCGGCGACGACCACGCGCGGGTGCTGCGCCGCTTCCTCAACGACCACGAGGAGTTCCGCGGCGAGGTGATCTTCACCTTCGACGGCGACGCCGCCGGGCAGAAGGCCGCGCTGCGCGCCTTCGGGGGCGACCAGAACTTCGTGGCCCAGACCTACGTGGCCGTCGAGCCCACCGGCCTCGACCCCTGCGACCTGCGGATCCAGCAGGGTGATGCGGCCGTGCGCGAGCTGATCGCCCGCCGCCGCCCGCTCTACCGCTTCGTGCTGGAGAATGTCGTCTCCAAGTACGACCTCGACCGGGCCGACGGCCGCGTCGACGCCGTTCGCGAGGCCGCGCGCCTCGTCTCCTCCATTCGTGACAAGTCCAAGGTCGAGGCCTTCGCGCGCGAGCTGGCCGGCATGGTGGGGGTCGACGTCGAGCAGGCGCGGACCGAGGTCAGGCGCGCGGCCGCACGCGCCTCGCGGCCCGCGCCTCAGGCGGTCCCGGTCGCGGCCCAGGCCGCTGCCACGGAGGCTCCGGCGACCCCTGCGCCGCCCCCGCTGCCGCACCTGCGCGACCCTCGGTTCGCGCTCGAGCGCGAGACGCTCAAGCTGGTGGTCCAGGAGCCCGCTGCCGTGGCCCGGGCGACCAAGGACATCGGGACCAACGACTTCACCCACCCGACCTACCGCGCCGTCTGGGAGCTGGTCGAGCAGTGCGGCGGGCTCGGCGCCGCCGACGCCGGCTGGGCCGCCCGGTTGACCGGCGTGGCGGCCGACCAGTCGGTCGCGTCCGCCCTGTCGGCGCTCGCGGTGGAGCCGGTGCCGAGCCGCAAGGGCGCGGACGACGCGTTCGTCGCCAACACCGTCTACCGGCTCCAGGAGCTGACCGCGCAGCGCCGGATCGCCGACGTCAAGTCACGACTGCAGCGCACCAACCCGGTCGAGCACACCGCCGAGTACAACCGGATGTTCGGTGAGCTCACGGCCCTCGAGCAGCAGCGGCGCCAGCTCCGCGACCTGGCCCTGGGGGCCCAGTGAGGTCCCTACGACGAGAGCGACCGCCGGTCGAGGTGGCGGCCGGTGAGCGACTGCTCGCCTGGGCGCCGGTCGCCGGCGGCCGGTGGGTCGCCGGCACCCGCGACGCCCTCTACCTGCCCACGGTCCGTCTCCCCTGGGAGGAGATCGAGGCCGCCGACTGGGACCACGAGCTCGCGCGGCTGCGGGTGTCGGAGGTCGGGCAGTGGGGACGCCCGCGGACCGAGCATGCGCTGATGCTCGACGAGTCGGCGCCGTTCGACACCGACCGGCTCCTCCAGCTGGTGCGTGAGCGCGTCACAGCGAGCGTGCTGCTCGTCCGGCACGTCCCGATCACCGGCAAGCGCGGCGTACGCGTGGTGGGGCGGCGTGCCCCCTCGGGTCGCTCGGAGGTGCACTGGGTCTACGAGTACGACGCCGGGATCGAGCCCACCGACCCGGTCGTCCAGGCGGCCGCGTCGGCCGCCCTGGCCTCCGCCCGCTCCGACGTCGGCCTCGACTGACGGTGTCCCTCCCGGGGGTGGCTCCCGATTCGCGACCCCCGATCGTGCTTGCTAATCTGTGCGGGCTCCGAACGATCCCCTGTAGCTCAACTGGCAGAGCATTCGACTGTTAATCGAAGGGTTGTTGGTTCGAGTCCAACCGGGGGAGCCATTGTTGCAGGTCAGAGGCCCAGTCACATCACTGTGACGGGGCCTCGTCTGTTATCGGGCGGCAGTTCACCCGGAGAGCATGTCGTCGACGACGCCGAGCGCATGCGCCTTCGCGCTGTCCATGACGTGCCCGTAGGTGTCGGCGGTGATCGAGGTCTGGGTGGTCATACCGACTATGTGGCCGATCGAGATCGTCCTCGTGGCCAGCCTGCTCGTCCCGTGGTGCGTCATCGTCGTGGCGATCACTCTCTAGAGAGCGTTCAGCGATCGACAGCGTTCGGAGCCGGGTGAGCGTTGGCGAGACGGACCAGCATCTCGGTGGTGGCTTGGAGGTCTCTGTGTGAGCTGTCGGGGTTGCGGTCGCCGAGGTAGTGAAGGACCACGCCGATGACGCTGCCGACGAGGACTCGCCCGAGTACGTCGAACGGCACGTCGCAGGTCTCTTCGGCGATGCCTGCAGCGTCGTGGCACCAGTCGGCCACGATCTTGGCGTAGCCCTCGATCTGCCGTCGGGCCAGTCTGTCCAGACCGGGGGTACGCAGTGCGTACACGAAGACTTCGTGCCGCATGAGCGCGAGTTCGGGCTGGTTCACGACCAGTTGTTGCCAGTAGTTCTCCACCCCATGGCGGATGGCGTGTTCGAGGCCGGCGTCGACTTCTGCCGACTGGAACACCGCGAAAACCTCGTTCCGGATGTCCTCAACCACAGCGGTGATGAGCTGCTCCTTGGTGGCGAAGACGTAGTGCAGAGTCCCGAGCGGCACCTCAGCCTCGGCGGCCACCGCCCGCAAGGTAGTTCCGGCCACACCATCACGGCAGAGGACTGCCCGTGCCGCCACCACGAGCTGAGCGCGACGCTCGGACGCCTTGACATACGTCACCAACGCACACCCCTCTCACTCGGTTGTCGGATCGAAGCCGCCCGGCCACGGATTATGCGGGCAGCTGACGCGACACTACACTAAGTCTCAGTCGGTCAACCGACCGAGAGTTTGCCAAACTGCTGTCGCGGCCACCCAACTGGCCACGAGGCTTCCTGACCAATCGGATTCCAGCCAGCCAGCCCAAAAGCTGCGCCCCGCCGATCTTCCACATGGGGAGGAAGATCTGCGGGTCGCTCACCCACCACAGGACTCGCCCTACTCGCCGCAAGGAGGCTCACGACCCGGAGCCGCCCTTCACCCGAACGCGAGCTACTCCTCCACTGTCAGACAACCACCAACGAAGGTAGACACCAGCACAATGAAGAAGTTCTTCCTCGGCCTCGTGGCCACCCTGACCATCGCCGCACCGCTCGCCGTCGCCGCTGCACCGGCGCAAGCCGATGCGGCCACGGTCCCCAGCGGCGCGACCACTGCCCGGGTCGGCTACGTCGTGGACGGTGACACCATCCGGCTCGCCAACGGCGCATACGTCCGCGTCATCGGGATCGACACCCCCGAACGCGGCGACTGCGGCTACGCCAAGGCCACCCAGCACGCCAAGAACATGCTCGGTAACCAGGTCCGGCTGATCAACCCGGCCAGCGTCAACGACCAGGACAAGTATGGGCGACTGCTCCGCTACGTGCAGACCCTCGGCGGGCGCGACCTGGGGTTGGCTCAGATCAAAGACGGCGCGCGCGCACGCTACGACAGCCGTGACGGCTACCAGTGGCATCCCCGGCAGGGGCGCTACCACTACGCCGACGCCCACCACGCCAACTACCGTTGCGGCGGCGGGGGTGGCAGCAGCCATTCGTATCGGGCCTACTGGCCCATCAGCACTTACCGGTGCCCGGCGTCTGCCCCGATCAAGGGCAACGAGTCGTCGATGATCTACCACATGCCGGGTCAGGCGTACTACGCGGTGACCACGCCCGAGTACTGCTTCAAGACCCAGGCTGCCGCCAGGTGGTACGGATTCCGGGCGGCAAAGGTCTGACCCGGCAACCCACGTCCCTGGTGCGTGCGGGATCACCGCACGCGGACCATCGCAACGAGCCGGCTCGCTCGTCTCTTGCATGACAGGCGTGGATGTCGGTTGCTGCGACGGAACACATGCCTGCCTTGGAAGTCGACCGCCCTGGGTCACACCATCTAGAAGAAGGATCAGCAACAGCACATGAAGAAGTTCATCGGCGCGGCAGCCCTGGCGCTCGCCACCATTGGAGCCACGATTGCCCTCACCGGTCCCGCACAGGCGGCGACCGTGAGCGGCGTCCCAACCACGTACACCAACGGTCCGGTGCCGAAGGGCCACACCATCCGGGCGTACGTCAACAACCAGGGCTCCAAGATCATCAGCAAGTCCACCGCACTGTTCACGGGCGGTCACCGCGTCCGAGACATGTCTCCGGCTCCTGGCGTCTACACCGCCAAGAGCACGGTCAAGTATCAGGTCAAGACCACGAGATGGGCGAGGGTCTGGGTGTCCGACTACGACTGTGCGGACTACTCCTACGAGGGGTACGACGACAACGGCGATGGCGATTACAACGATCCGTACGACGCAGTGCCGTATGACGCCTGCGCGCCCGGCGAGATGGGTTACTACGACAGCCAGCGCCACTTCGTGTACGGCAAGACGAAGAAGGTCGTCCGGAGCAACCAGGTCCGGGTGCAGTCCGATGATTCGCCCGGGTGCGCGACCTTCAGTGAGTACAAGGCCGTTCGCAAGGGCATGACCCAGCAGCACGTGCAGAAGATTGTTGGCGCGGCTGGCCACATCTCGTACAAGTTCCTAACCCCGGGCTACTCCCACATCACGCGCGAGTTCTCGATCTGCAACGGCGACTCGTACGACTCGATGGACATCGAGTTCTACAAGTACAGCCCGCACGGTGTCTTCAAGGAAGAAGACAAGGGCTGGTACTCGTACTGATGTGAGTCACCCTTCCCTGGCCCATCCATGCCGGGATGCGCATCTCGACCGACCGGGTCATGTTGTGACATGGCATGTCTGCGTCCGCCCCGCCACAAGTTCTACCCATCACAGATCTCGCCACATGACCATCCGAACTGTCGACCAGGTTGGCCGACACGTCAGTCCCACGACCAGCTCATGGAGCCTTCCTTGTTCAACGTACGAGCCTCCCTCGTCCTCCTCCTGACCGGTGTCATTGCAGCGGGCTGTGGAGACGGCGGAGCAGCCGAGTCAGCGAACGCACCAGCTCACTCACCGACGCAACAGGCCGTCCAACACGTTTCTGATCAGACGATCTGTGACCTCGTGTTCAGGAACAATGGCGTGATGGCCAAGTCCGTTGCGCTGATGAGCGAGCTCCAGACCAGCAGCACCTCATCGCGGGAGGCTCGCGCGTACGCGCGAGAGGCGCGCCAGATCGGATCTCATGCCAGCGGGGACATGGCCACCAAGGTGGAGGCGCTCAGCCGCTCATTGCGGGCTTACGCCGCTTGGGTCGACTCGTCTGTCGGAAAGTTCAGGGGAGAGGACTTCGCCGTCGCCGGACTGGAACTCGGCAACACCTGCGGGCTCGCACTTCCTGAAGGGCAGAACAGCCTTGGTGATCCCCAAGATGGGGCTTCACCCACACTCACCGGCAGCTCGGAATCGAATGGGATCAGACACCTCACGTCCTTCGATGTAACGCTCAACGCGCACACCTACGGTGAAGGCTTCATAGCCGCCAACGTGACCGTCTGCTACGTCCGCCCACATCCGGGTGCCAACCCGGACGGCTCCACCCGCGTCAGCACCGACCCATGGTCATTGATGATCGAACGACGTGACGGGAGCATCGCCGAAGTCCCGGTCTCAGAGTTGGCCAGGAGCTCCGCGCCAGGTCCTCGGTACACGGAAGCCCTGGTCGACGTGGGCGAGTGTCAGACCGGCTGGATCTCCGTCACACCACCCGGTGACGGGACATTCGCCGGGATGAAGTACGCCCCGAAGGACTTTCCTCAGGACACCGCCACCTGGCAGTGGTAGCGCACGCACCGGACAACGGGTTCCCCTCGCGATGTTGACGACTCGGACGGCACCGGATACGTACTCGGATCACCCCACCGATGGTTCGGTGGCGGTCAGTCCGCCAGACCTACCAGGTCAACCGAGACGTTCGCTGACCGGCAGCCGGGGCATCGGATGGGTGCGTCCTCGGAGAATCCTCCGCCGCACTCGCAGACGCCTGCCAAGGCCGGGATCCGGTCGTGGCGCAGTTCCCAAGCCTCGTCGCCGGCAGGGTCAAGGCCCGGAGGATCGGTCTTGACGAGCTCCTCGATCGTCACCATGCGCGTGTTGCCGCAGTCCGTGCACCGAGGTGTGAAGCCCGTGAAGGTGGCTCCGTCCAGCTGGTCTGAGACGGTTCCGCACTCGTGGCAGTGCACGTTCAGCATGCTTCCCAATGTCGCCTCCGGAGTCAGGTTGCCGCGTCGAGGTCGTCACGCGGCTCTTGTCCAACCGGGGGATCGTATGTCGCATCTCAACGGGGATCGCTCGAACGGGTAGAACGCATGCCGTGTCGGTCCGAAGGTGAGCGGGTGCTCTGGCCCTCAGCCAAGGGTGGGCGGCCACGGTTCCCCGTTCACACGGTGTAGCGGAGAGGGCAGGGCGTTCGTCGGTGGACATCGAACCGCGAAGACCAACCGGGCGAGCGATCCCGGGTTCGGCTGCATGGAGGGCCCGTTGGGATTACGTTCTCGACCGTGCAGGAAGTCTCGGGACCGGATGAGAAGCGGATGCGCCTGCGCTATGCAGGGACCTGTCGCGTGTGCGCCGCTGCCCTGCCGGCGAAGGCGGAGGCCATCTACGAGCGTGCGACCAGGACCATTCGCTGCACCACCCACGACGATCGGGAGCCCGTCGCCAGAGGTAATGGAGAGTTGAGATCGCCACCCAAGCCCGCCGAACAGTTCGACGTGGGCACGCCCGGGGCATCCGCGCGACGGGAGTTCAAACGCCGCAGGGCTCGGCAGGAAGAGCGGACCCGGACTGCGCATCCCAAGCTGGGCGGGCTGATCCACGCACTCAGCGACGACCCGCAGTCAGCTAAGGCGTGGGACATCGGCGCAGTCGGCGAAGAGAAACTGGGCAACCGTCTCAACGAGTTCGCCACAGACACGCTCAGGGTGCTGCACGACCGTCGGATCCACGGCTCGCGGGCCAACATCGACCACCTCGCCGTAACCCCCACCGGCGTGTACGTGATCGACGCCAAGAAGTACCGGGGCCGCCCTCATCTCCAAGTCGAGGGCGGACTGCTGCGACCCCGGGTCGAGAAGCTCCTCGTCGGGAGCCGCAACTGCAGCCCGGTCGTCGACGGTGTGATCAAGCAGGTTGGGATCGTCCGCGAACACGTCCAGGACACCGTTCCCATCCATGGCGTGCTCTGCTTCGTCGAGGCTGACTGGCCCTTCATCGGTGGCACCTTCACCACCCGTGGCGTGGAGGCACTCTGGCCCAAGAAGCTCTACCCGAGACTCAGGTCAGACGGCCCGGTGGATGTCGACACTATCGCCTTGATCCACCGCAGGCTGGCATCTGCCCTTCCACTCGGGGACCCGTGGTCGACTCCATGGACAACAGCGGCGGGCGGTGCGCCGACCGGGTGCCTTGATCCCGAGTGATGGGCGTAGCTAACGGCGCGTCGCCGCCATGAAACCGCTGCCGCCGATCGCCGACTGCCCGACGCCGTGGTGGTGCCGGCGCACTGAGTCGCCTCAGGCAAGGGCCTTGCGTGTCGGTGTATAGCCGATAGGGGCCGTCGGCCTGACGGCTTGTGGGCGAGCGCCCCGCCATGCGCTGCCCTTGCGCTGGACTACTTCTTCGCGCTATGCGGGAGACTGATCCTGACCGGGTGGCAGTTTGGGCGGCAGTTTCGGCGGCAGTTCCAGGGACCGTTACGGACTCCAGGGGATTGAATCTCCGCTCTCACGCCTGGATCACACCGTCACGGACCACGGGGGGACCGGTCGCCGGAAGTCGAAGGGTTGTTGGTTCGAGCCCAACCGGGGGAGCCACGCTGGTGTCCTGCCGACCATGGCTGGTCGCGCGCCCGAGCCACGGTCTCCGTGAAGCAGCGACCCTCCGCCGAAGCCCGCGGCGATGGCAGGATGGGGTGGGTGCGAGGCGACCATGGCTGACTTCCCCCGACTCATCCACACCGCGATCGACACCACCGACGCCCGCGGGCTGGCGGAGTTCTACCGGCAGCTGCTCGGGCTGCACTACCGACCCGGGGACGAGCCACCCACCGACGGCAGCGAGGACGACTCCGACTGGCTGGTCCTCCTCGACAGCGACGACCACCGGGTGGTCGCCATCCAGGGGGTCGACCGGCTGGAACGCACCACGTGGCCCAGCCACGACGTACCGATGCAGCTGCACCTCGACTTCGGCGTGCCGAACACCGAGGAGCTGGAGCGGCACCGTCGGCGGGCCGAGGAGCTCGGTGCGGAGCTCCTGCTCGACCGGACCGCCGACCCCGACGAGGCGCTCTACGTCCTCGCCGATCCCGCCGGTCACCCGTTCTGCCTGCTCGTCCACTGAGCGGCCCTCGGCACCTCACGCCCGTCTTGCCGTCGGGGTCGGTCCGTCTCGGTTTCATCATGTTCACGCGGTGAACCGTGACTTCTCATGGTGAGTTCGCCGTGTGAAGCGGTGCTTGACCACCTGAACATGATGAAGCTGGGGCGGGAGTGACCGAGCCACCCCAGCGGCAGCCGACGCTCAGCTCGCCGTACGACGCAGCGTGAGGTGGGTGACCAGCGAGGTGGAGCGGCTCGAGGCGACCTCGAACGCGAGGCCGCCGAGGTCGGCGAACAACGCCTCGCCGGCGCCGAGCACCACGGGCGCCACGTGGAGGTGCAGCTCGTCGATGTAGCCGGCCGCGAGGTACTGGTTGATCGTGGACGCGCCTCCGCACACGGAGACATGACGGTCGCCCGCGGCGTCACGGGCGAGGCGAAGTGCCTCCTCGATCCCGCCCGTCACGAAGTGGAACGTCGTCCCGCCGTCCATCTCGACCGGGTCGCGCGGCCGGTGGCCGAGCACGAAGACCGGCCCGTGGTACGGCGGGTCGTCACCCCACCAGCCGCGCCAGCCGAGGTCCCACTCGCCGCGATCGGGCCCGAACATGTTCCGCCCCATGATGTAGGCGCCGGCCGAGCAGATCGCGGCGATCTCGGGCGCGTTCTCCTCGGACTGCTCGAACATCCACCGGTGGACGACCTCGCCTCCGACGCCGAGGGGGTTCTCGAGGTCCTGGTGGGGACCGGCGAGGAAGCCGTCGAGCGAGATGCTCGGGTCGGAGGTGATCGACGCCATCAGCCTCCCCAGCCCATCGGGTAGACCTCGAACGACGTCGCGAAGGCCACGCCCATCCGCTGGCCGGTCTGCCGGCCGAATCCCTCGAGGAACTCCCGGGGGTCCCAGTTCTCCCAGCCCAGGCCCTCGATGTACGCCGCGTGGGCGGCCAGCGACTCCACGCCCTTGTCGAAGGTGTCGGTGGTGTCGACCCCGTGCTCGGCCAGCGGTGAGCCCCCGACCCAGACCGCCCTCACCCCGCCCCACGGCTCCACACCGTCGCCCAGCTGCTCGGGGAAGACCCAGCGGTTGCCGGCGTCGCGGACCGCGTCGAGGACGGCCCGGCCGGTGGCGATGTGGTCGGCCTGGTTGAGGTTGCGCCCGCCGAAGGTCTCGTGGAAGTTGCCGGTGATCACGATCTCCGGGCGGTGCCGACGGACCGCGGCCGCGAGCACGCGCCGCAACGGCACGCCGTACTCCAGGATGCCGTCGGGCTGCCCGAGGAACTCCACGACGTCGACGCCGACGATCCTCGCCGACTCGATCTCCTCGGCCTCGCGCACCCGGCGACACTCGTCGGGATGCAGGCCGTCGATGCCGGCCTCACCGGAGGTGACCATGCAGTAGACGACCTCCTTGCCCTGCGCGGTCCAGCGTGCGACCGCAGCCGCGGAGCCGAACTCCATGTCATCGGGGTGCGCGACGATCGCGAGCGCACGGCTCCAGTCCTCGGGCAGTGCTTCGAGCGGTGGTGGCATGTCCATGGGGTCGAGCATGCCGCGAATCTCGGTTGGCCGCATCGGGGCCGACCCGGTTGGCTGTACACATGGTCGACATCGCCGAGCTCGAGCGGCACGACGAGGCGGCCCTGCGCGCCTTCTACGACGTCGAGGTCGCAGCCCATGCGGCGGAGCGGCCGTACGCCGTCCTCCGCACGTTCCCCCAGCTGTGCCACATGGCCGAGGGCGGGTCGGAGTACTTCAGGCGCACGTTCCTCGTGGCCAGCGAGGGCGGCCGCGTCGTCGGCACCGCGGACCTCGGCCGGTCGCTGCGTGACAACCTCCACCTGGCCGACGTCGAGGTGCGGGTCCTGCCCGAGGCCCGCCGTCGGGGGATCGGCCGAGCCCTGCACGACGAGGCCGTCGCACGGGGGCGTGCCGATGGTCGGACGACGTTCCTCGGCGAGGCCTACCAGCCGGCCGGTGCGGAGTCGTCGTCGGCCACGGCCTTCGCGCGGGCGCTGGGCTACGACGACGTCCAGCGCGAGGACCACCAGGTGCTCGACCTGCCCGCCGCGGCTCCGCCCCGGACGGCCGACGGCTACGAGATCCTGACCTGGGCCAACCGTGCCCCCGACGACCTGCTCGAGGCCTATGCCCGGATGCGGACCCAGATGCTGCGTGACATGCCCAGCGGTGAGGTCGACTGGGAGCCGGTGGTGCTCGATCCCGAGCGGCTGCGCGAGGAGGAGGAGCGCGTCGGGCACGCCTACGACCACCTCGTCGCCGTGGTCCGGCGTACGTCCGACGGCGAGCTGGGCGGCTACTCCAAGGTGTTCCTTCCCCACGATCTCGACTTCGTCGTGCAGGACGACACGATGGTGATGGCTGCCCACCGTGGCCTGGGTCTCGGGCTGGTGCTCAAGAGCGCGGTGCTCGGCATCCTGGCCGCCGACCATCCCGAGCGTCGGATCGTGCACACCTGGAACGCCGTGACCAACGCGCCGATGCAGCGGATCAACCGCGTCCTGGGCTTCCGGCCCGTCGAGCTGATGCTGGAGATGCAGCGCAAGGACGCGGATGCCTGAGTGGTACGACGCGCTCCCGCGGCGCGACCGGTCACTCTCGGGCCGGTGGGGCACCGACGAGTTCCGCGCCGAGCTCGGTGCCTGGTGTGAGAGGCACGTGGGGCCGCTCACGGGCATGGAGCAGCACAAGCTGCGCGGCTGGGCGACGGTCTGGCGGGTGACGACGGCCGAGGGCACCTGGTTCGCCAAGCAGAACTGTCCACTCCAGCAGGTCGAGGTGCCGCTGATGGCCGCCCTGTCAGGGCTGGTGCCGGAGCGACTCGTGCCGGTGACGGCCGCGGCAGACGGGTTCCTGCTGACCCCCGACCAGGGCCCGGTCTTCCACGAGACCGCGGGCGACGATCTCGAGAGCTGGGTACGCCTGGCCCGCGAGGCCGCGCTGCTCCAGCGTCGGCTCGTGCCGCATCACGACGCACTGCTCGCCACGGGCATGACCGAGCTGGCGCCGGCGGACGCGCACGACTACCTCGCCGCCCGGGTGGAGCAGTACGCCGAGCTGGCCGCGGACGACCCGCGACACCTCGCGCCCGAGGTGGCCGACCGGCTGCGCGGCCACCTGCGCGTCGTACACCGATGGGCACAGGAGGTCGCCGCCCTCGGGCTCCCGCTCACCCTCAACCACAACGACCTGCACGACGGGAACGTGTTCGACGTCGACGGGCGGCTGCGCTTCTTCGACTTCGGCGACTCGCTGCTGACGGAGCCGCTCGGCGTGCTGCTGATCCCGCTGAACGTCCTCGGCGCAGCCCTCGGGGCCGACGGCGACGACCCGCGGCTGTGGCGCGTGGCGGACGCCGCCCTCGAGGTGTGGAGCGACCTGGCGCCGGTCGCCGAGCTCCGGGCGGCGCTGCCGGCGGCGCTCCAGCTGGGTCGCCTGGGACGGGTCGAGTCGTGGGTCCGGTGCCAGCCCTCGCTGCTCGACGAGGAGCTCGCCGAGTGGGGCCCGGTCGCCGCGACCTGGCTCGGGACGCTCGACGCCGATCCGCCGGTCAGCAGTAGGCGTGGGGGTGGACACCCGCGAAGCTGAGTGGTCCGGCGACCACCGTCAGGGCGGCGCTGCCCACGAACTCGCACGTCCGGGGGGCGCTGCCCTCGAAGAATCCGCGGTCGTGCGCGGCGCTGATCCCGAACACGAACCAGACGATCACCATGAGCATGACGAACGTCTTCATGGGACCCCTTCCGTTGCGCGCCGTCCCGTCCGGCGTGGCACGGATTCTAGGCCGTTGCCTCCGCCCGCGCCGGGATTCTGGTGGTTCCCGTCACGGTGAGCTTGCCGAGCTGGACGGCCACCCAGGCGATCGCGATCCCGGCCACGTCGTCGACCGCGAAGTGCCATCCGAGGTAGACCGTCGCGAGCACGGTCCCGACCAGGAACGCGAAGACGACCCACGACAGGATGCGGAGGCCGTAGTAGCGCGCCATCAGCCAGACCAGGCAGGTCAGGGCGCAGTGCAGGCTGGCGAACGCCGAGATCTGGGCGAAGGCGTCGTGGGCCTGCGGGTGCGCGAGCAGGTGCGCCCGCTGCTCGACGTACTTGTCCTGGGTCGTCTGGATCGAGGTCCGCGTCAGCCCGGCGAACTCCTGGGGCGCGGCGTGGAACGGGCCCAGGGAGGGGATCAGGTAGTAGGACCCGACGCCGAGGATCCAGGCCCACATCGCGGAGACGACGAAGACGTAGGCCTGGCGCACGGTCGGGGTGAAGGCGAGCGCGGACACCAGGGCGATCGTGACCAGCCACGAGAAGGACTCGTAGAGGTCGGTCAGGAGGCGTGCGGCGAGGTCCTGGCCCAGCAGGTCGTGGAGGAGGACGGCGGGGCTGTGCCCGAAGAAGAGCCAGCGGTCCCAGCGCAGGAGCATCTGGTCGTGCGGGCTGAGGAGGACGTCCCAGCTCTTGAGGTTGCGGTAGCAGAGGTAGACCACGAGGTAGGCGACGAGGCCCGCCAGGATCATCAGCAGGCGGTACGGCGTCCACCGGGTGCTCATCGTCGACCACAACGTGGCGCCCTGTCGCCGCCCGCGCAACCACCTGACCACCACGTCGATCACCAGGAACACGAGCAGCATCTCGGCCGTGTCGGTCAGCTTGGCCCGGAAGAGCTTGCCGTGGGGGTCCTTGATCGGGATGTCGACCAGGTGCGACCGCGTCAGGGTGATGAGGGCGAAGACGAGGACCAGGGCCAGCACGCGCAGCTTCCAACCCCAGCCGGACCCACGCTCAGCGGGCTCGACGGGTAGCTCGGTGCGTGTCCCTGCTGCCGTCATCGCGATCTCGCCTCCCCGTGATCCGGAGGCCTTCTCCGAGCCGCCGTGGGGCTCATTCAACCCGGTGACCGGTCGTCCGCCGAAAACCGCGCCCGGGAGCGAGGCCCAAAGACCGCTCGTCCAGGGTCCTTCGGTCTCGCCTTCCGCGCCTCAGGAGGGACATGGTGGAGGTATGACAGAGACACCCGCGCGCGAGATCGGTGTCACCGAGCTGGTCCTGCGTGACGCGCACCAGAGCCTGATGGCGACGAGGATGGCGCTGGAGGACATGGTCGACGCCTGTGCCGACATCGACGCGGCCGGCTACTGGTCCGTCGAGTGCTGGGGCGGGGCGACGTACGACGCCTGCATCCGGTTCCTCAACGAAGACCCGTGGGAGCGCTTGCGCACCTTCCGCGAGCTGATGCCGAACAGCCGGCTCCAGATGCTGCTACGCGGACAGAACCTGCTGGGCTACCGCCACTACGAGGACGGGGTGGTCAACCGGTTCGTGGAGAAGTCGGCTGAGAACGGGATGGACGTCTACCGCGTCTTCGACGCCCTGAACGACGTCCGCAACGTCCGCGAGGCCATCGCCGCCGTACGACGGGTGGACAAGCACGCGCAGGGCACCCTCTGCTACACCGAGAGCCCGCTGCACACCGTCGAGGGCTACGTCCGGATGGCTCGTGACCTGATGGACCTCGGCTGCGACTCCCTGTGCATCAAGGACATGGCGGCGCTGCTCAAGCCGCAGCCCGCCTACGACATCGTGAAGGCGATCAAGGACGACCTCGGCGCCGACACCCGGATCCACGTCCACTGCCACGCCACGACCGGCGTCACGCTGGTCAGCCTGATGAAGGCGATCGAGGCGGGGGCCGACGTCGTGGACACCTCGATCTCCTCGCTCTCGCTGGGGCCCGGACACAACCCGACCGAGTCGCTCGTGGAGATGCTCCGTGGCACGCCGTACCGCACCGACCTCGACGACGAGAGGCTCCTGCGGATCAAGGACCACTTCGCGAAGGTGCGGCCGCGCTACACGCAGTTCATGTCCGCGATCACCGGCGTCGAGACCGAGATCTTCAAGAGCCAGATCCCCGGCGGCATGATCTCCAACATGGAGAGCCAGCTCCGGCAGCAGGGCGCCGGCGACCGGCTCCGGGAGGTGCTCCTCGAGGTACCGAAGGTGCGCGCCGTGGCCGGCTACCCACCCCTGGTGACCCCGTCCAGCCAGATCGTCGGCACCCAGGCCGTCTTCAACGTGCTGATGGGGCCCTTCACGGTGCTGACGGCGGAGTTCGCCGACCTGATGCTCGGCTACTACGGCTCCACCCTGGGCGAGCGCGACCCGGAGATCGTGGAGGCCTCGCGGGTCCAGACCGGCAAGGACCCGATCGAGGTCCGGCCGGCCGACCTGATCCCGCCCGAGTGGGACCGCCTGGTCGCCGAGGCCACGGCCCTCGAGGGGTGCGACGGCTCCGACGAGGACGTCTTGACCTATGCGATGTTCCCGGGTGTCGCCCCCGGCTTCTTCACCACGAGAGCCGAAGGCCCCACGAACGTCGGCAAGGACCCCGTGGAGGTCGCTGCCGAGGGGCTCGCCCGGTCCGCGGGCGGCCCCGTGAAGGGCCCCATCCACTACTCGGTCGGTCTCGGTGGCCGTACGCACTCGGTCACCGTGGAGAGAGTGTGAGGACGTCATGAGCAGGCCCGCAGGCCGGCACGAGGCCACGCGCCACGCGCCGTCGATGACCGAGCGCACCGCCGAGCTGCTCGAGCGCCGGGCGGCCGTCGAGCTGGGCGGCGGCGAGGCCCGGCTCGAGAAGCAGCACGCGCAGGGCAAGCTGACCGCACGCGAACGGGTCCTCGCGCTGCTCGACCCCGGCACCTTCGAGGAGACCGGGATGTTCGCCCGCCACCAGTCGACCTACTTCGGGCTGGACACCGCCGACTACCCCGCCGACGGCGTGGTCACCGGCGAGGGCGCTGTCCTGGGCCGGCCCGTCCACGTCGCGAGCCAGGACTTCACGGTTGCGGGCGGCAGCGCCGGAGAGATCCACTCGAACAAGGTGGCTGCGATGCTGCGCGCCAGCCTCGCGACCGGGACGCCGTTCGTGTTCATCAACGACTCCGGGGGCGCCCGGGTCCAGGAGGGCATCGGCTCGCTCGCCGGCTACGGACGCGTGTTCTACGCCAACGTGCTGCTCTCGGGCGTCGTGCCGCAGATCTCGATCATCGCCGGCCCGTGCGCGGGCGGAGCGGCGTACTCCCCGGCGCTGACCGACTTCATCATCCAGACGCGTCAGGCCCACATGTTCATCACTGGTCCGCAGGTGATCGCCCAGGTCACGGGGGAGCAGGTGACCTCCGACGACCTGGGCGGCGCCGACGCCCACATGGCGCTGTCGGGCGTCACGCACTTCGTCGCCGACGACGACGAGCAGGCGATCCTGATCGCCAAGAAGCTGCTCACGTTCCTGCCGCAGAACAACTCCGAGGACCCTCCGATCGTCGACCCCGACTACGTCGTCGAGCCCGATCTCGCGCTCCCCGACGTGGTCCCCGTGTCGGACAAGAAGGGGTACGACGTGCGCGAGGTGATCCTGCGCGTGGTGGACCACCAGGACTTCCTCGAGGTCCAGGCCGGGTACGCCGGGAACCTCGTGGTCGGATTCGGCCGGATCACCGGCCGCACGGTCGGGATCGTGGCCAACCAGCCGCTGGTGCTCTCCGGGGTGCTCGACATCAACGCCTCCGACAAGGGCTCGTCGTTCGTCCGCTTCTGCAACGCCTTCAACATCCCGCTGGTCACCCTCGTCGACGTGCCGGGCTTCCTGCCCGGCGTCGCCCAGGAGCACAACGGCATCATCCGGCACGGCGCGAAGCTCCTCTACGCCTACTCCGCTGCGACGGTCCCCAAGGTCACCGTGGTGCTCCGCAAGGCCTACGGCGGTGCCTACGTCGCCATGTGCTCGAAGGACCTGGGTGCCGACAAGGTGCTCGCGTGGCCCACGGCTGAGATCGCGGTGATGGGTGCCGAAGGTGCGGCGGAGATCGTCTTCCGGCGGGAGATCGCCGCGGCCGAGGACCCGGTGGCGCGCCGCGCCGAGCTGGTCGAGGAGTACCGCACGACCTTCTCCACGCCGTACGTCGCGGCCGCCCGCGGCCTCGTGGACGACATCATCGAGCCGGCCCGCACCCGCGAGCACGTGTCGCGGGCCCTGGAGCTGCTGATCTCCAAGCGCACCATCCGACCTGCCAAGAAGCACGGGCTGGGTCCGACATGAGCACGAAGCAGCCCCCCGAGGTCCCGGTGGAGCAGACGGTCGCGGAGCTGCGCGAGACCGTCCGTGCGCTGACGGAGCGGGTCGCCCAGCTGGAGTCCTCGCTGCAGGAGCAGGAGGCGGCCGGCATCCCGGAGGAGGTCGTGATCGCGATCTCCGCGGCGGTAGCGGCGTTCCTGGGGCACCGGGCGAAGGTCACCCAGCTCCACTACCGGACCGGCGCCGCCTATGCGCAGCAGGGACGGGCGGTCGTCCAGGGTCGCCACGACACTCACACCTCGAGGTAGGCAGACGATGCAGCTCACCGTCACGGTCAACGGCGTCGCGTACGACGTCGAGGTTCAGGTCGAGGAGGAGCCCCAGCCGACCCTGGGCGCGATCTTCATGAGCGGCGGCAGCTTCGCGCCCCCTCGCGCACAGGTGGTGGCAGCCTCCAGCGACGGCGTCCAGGCGCCGCTGTCCGGCACCGTCGCCCGGGTGCTGGTCGAGGAGGGTCAGGACATCGAGGAGGGCGACGTGGTCGTCGTCCTCGAGGCGATGAAGATGGAGACCGAGATCACGGCGCCACGCGGCGGCACCGTCTCCGCCGTCCTGGTCTCGGCAGGCGACTCGGTCAGTGGCGGACAGACGCTCGTCGAGGTCGCCTGAGCGCGGCGGCTACGCTCTCGCTCTCACGAGGTGACCCTCGCGGGGCGGTAGCTCAGTCGGTCAGAGCAGAGGACTCATAATCCTTTAGTCCTGGGTTCAAGTCCCAGTCGCCCCACCACCGACCACACGTGCCGGACGGCATCCTCGAGCGGCCCCCGGGTGGTACGACGCCCACGTCTGCCCGGTCACCCCGCCAGGTCCTCGGACGCGCCCTGCCTTCGCCCCCGACCAGGCAGGGCGCGTCTCTCCCGGGAACTCCGGGGCGCCCCGTGAGGGGTGCTCGGTTGCCACGCAACCTACGCCTGTCGGCCCGACAGCGAAAGGGCGGTGCCCGCCGGAGCATGGGGTCGCCGGCGGGCACCTCGGAGGCGCCCCACGACGGGGGAGTAGGGGGCGGCCCCCACCTGAAACAGTACGGACGCCGTGTCGCCCTCCGGGAACGAAATCATCGATTTCGGTGACGTCGAGACGTGGTCGCCGGGACATCGCACACGGGGGACTGGCCCCGCCGCGGGGGGGCGAGACGGGGCACGGCCCTGACAGGGCGCGCCCGCCGCCCGCACTACCCCCCGCCGAGCGGCTCGGCGCCAGGTCCTCGGTCGTCCTGCCAGCCGGGGCCCTCGTGGCGAGCGTAGGCCTCGATGCCGCCCTTCGCTGACACCAAATTCGGTGAACCCGGCGGCGACGCCAGGACTCTGACCGCCTCACCACGTGACGAAGCCCGCTGGGTCTCGGTCGCCAGCGGGCTTCGCGGCCCCAAGAGTCCGCTGGCGATGGGGGCCGCCGGCGCACACCGAGCAGAACCCCCCGATGGTGACCTCGCGTGGCTCCGCCAGGTCGACGCTAGGACGTCGACGTGGGCTAAACAACACTAATTTGAGTGACTAACATGACATGCGTGACGAGTCTCCATCACCCCCTTTGCGGTCGTGGCACAGTGCTGGCATGTGGAGCGACCGGAGCCCGGCCGAGTGCCCGTGCGGGAGCAGCACGCCGTACGACGCCTGCTGCGGTCGGCTGCACCGCGGCGCCGCCGCCGACACCGCCGAGCAGCTGATGCGCTCCCGCTATGCCGCGTTCGTGAGGGGCGACTCCGACTACCTCTTCCGCACCTGGCACCCACGCACCCGCCCGGACGACCTGACGTTGTCCGCGGACCGCACGTGGACCGGCCTCGACGTGCTGGCCACCGAGGCGGGGGAGCCGGGTGACAGTGACGGGGTCGTGGAGTTCGCGGCCCACTACGTCGCCGGCGGGCGCCCGGGCGTCCAGCACGAGGTGAGCCGGTTCGAGCGGCGTCGGGGTGTCTGGGTCTACGTCGAGGCCGGCCGGTGACCCGAGCCGGCCGATAGTCGGGTGCCGGGTCGGCCCCGGCGGGCCTACCGTCCTCGCATGCAGCAGCAGTGGAACGACCCGGCCTGGGTGACGACGGCGCACGGCTGGATCGCGGACCGGCTCGGTGAGCTCGGGCTGACCCGGACCGGCGAGATCGAGCAGCCACACGTCCGCGACTGGGCGACGGTGATGCGGGTGCCCACCGAGGCAGGAGACGTGTGGTTCAAGGCCAACACCGAGGCGCTCGCCTTCGAGGCGGGCCTCGTGGCGCTGCTCGCCGAGCGTCGGCCCGACGTCGTACCGCCGCTGCTGGCGTGGGACGACGCGAGCGGCTGGATGCTGATGGCCGACGCCGGCGGCACGCTCCGGACCGTGGAGCCCGAGGAGGCCTGGCTGGACGGGTGGCACGACGTCCTGCCGCGGTACGCCGCGCTCCAGGTCGCGATGACCGAGGACGTGGAGACCCTGCTGACGCTCGGTGTCCCCGACCTGCGCCTGGCGACGCTTCCTCAGCGCTACGAGCAGCTCCTCGACGACGTGGGCGCCGAGCAGCGCTTCAGAGACGCGGTGCCGCAGGTGGTCGACCTCTGCGACCGGGTCGCGGAGCTCGGGATCGCTGAGACCGTCGAGCACGACGACCTCCACGACGCGCAGATCTTCGTCCGCGACGGCCGGTTCCGTGTCCTCGACTGGGGCGACGCCTGCGTGTCACATCCCTTCTTCACGCTCTCGGTGACGCTGGAAGGCGTGCTCGAGTGGGGGTTGCACGACGTGGAGAACGCCGTCGACACGGCGCCGTTCCGCGACGAGTACCTCGCCCCGTTCGCCGAGGCCTACCCCGGCCTCGACCTGGTCGCCGCCGTCGAGCCGGCGCTGAGGCTCGGGTGGGTGTGCCGGGCCGTGAACGGTCACGAGCTGAGCGATGCCGAGCACACGATGACCCGGCTGCGGATGTTCCTCGACCGGCTACCGGGTGACGGGTGAGCGGTCACTTCGAGGGCTGCGGGACCGAGCAGTGGACCTTCGGGTTCGCGCCCACGTAGTTCAGCGGTCCGGCGACGATGGTGACAGCGGTGTCGCCGAAGTTCTTGCAGCTGACGTCGCGGTCGTTGCTCAGGTAGCCCCGCTGCCAGGCGGCGAAGAGGCCGATGACCAACCAGACGATGACGATGATCCCGATCAGCTTGCGCATGGTGACCTTCCTCGTCGGACGCGGGCGGTTCAGCCGCCCGTTCGACCCTAGGCGCGAACCTCGGCCGGCAGGACGCCCGGAAGGGTGACCCCGACGGGTGAGCGCAGCCGGGCTAGGCCTCGCCCGCGATCAGGAACGACGAGCCGTTCTTCTCCAGCTGCAACGTGACGTGGTCGCTGGAGGTGCCACCCTTCTTCGTCACGTAGTCGACGTCGTAGGACACCGTCATCGCGGCCGGATCCGCCTGGATGTTGCTCGGGGTCGCGCTCTCGATGTTCTTCCAGAAGCCGTGGTAGCCGCCGTACTTCCCGCTCTCCTCTTGGAAGGTGGGCGTGAGCATGGCGTAGGTCGCGTGGGCGTCCTGGGTGACCGTGGCGAGGTAGGTCGAGATGAAGTCCTCCATCGCAGCGGCCTGGTCCTTGGTGCCGGTCGAGGCGGAGCTCTTCGGCGAGCTCGGTGAGGAGGACGTCCCGCCACTGGCCGCGTCGTTGCCACCTCCGCCCGTGCCGGTCGTCAGGGCCGCCCAGCCGAGGACGGCGACCGCGACGAGCAGGACCGCCGCGGCGACCCAGGGCCAGACGGGCCGTCGTCGGGGCCTCCTCTCAGCGACGGGCGGCGGGGTGGCCACGAGAGCCGGGTCCGCCACGATCGGCGGGACGCCGACCGGCTCGGACTGCGTCGGCTGCAGCACGCGGGTGCTGTCGGAGTCCATGGTCGCCGCGGGAGCGGGGTGGATCGTGACGTCGTGTCCCTGGTCGAGGAAGTCGCGGACCTGCCTCATCGACCAGCGGTCGGCCGGGTCGCGGGTCATCGTGTGCTCGAGCACCGGCGTCAGCCAGCCGGCGTCCGCCAGGCGGGGCGGCTCCTCGTGCACGATCCGGTAGAGCCCGCCCATCAGGTTCTCGCTCACGTCGTACGGCGTGTGGCCGGCCAGCGCGTGGTAGAGCGTGGCGCCCAGCGACCAGACGTCGGAGGCCTCGTGGGCGGTCGCCCCGGAGGCCACCTCGGGCGAGAGGTACGCGGGCGAGCCGGTGACGAGGCCGGTCTGCGTCAGTGACGCGTCGGCCTGTGCCCGAGCGATCCCGAAGTCGGTCAGCTTCACCGACCCCTCGCGGGTGACCAGCATGTTGGAGGGCTTGACGTCACGGTGGACGATCCCCGCGGCGTGGGCGGCGGCGAGTGCGTCGGCCGCCTGGCGTACGAGCGGAGCCGCCTCGTCGGGGGTGAGTGCGCCGTCGCGCCTGATCAGCTCGCTGAGCGTGACGCCCTCGACGTACTCCATGACGAGCCACGTGTCGTCGCCCTCGCTCACCAGGTCGTAGACGGCCACCACGTGGGGGTGGTTGAGGCGGGCGGCGAGGCGGGCCTCCCGCTCCGCGCGCTCGAGGTCGGGCGACGTGGCGCCGGGCATCATGCCGATCCGCTTGAGCGCGACCTCGCGCCCGAGCACCGTGTCGCGACCGAGCCAGACCGCGCCCATGCCACCGCGCCCGATCTCCCGACCGCGCTCGTACCTGCCTGCGATCAACGTCCGTCCTCCCGGCCTCCGGCCTCCGGCCGCACGCCAGCGTAGGCGCTGGCCCTTGCCAGGCCCAACGCGCGCGGGTGAGGCTGGCATCGTGCCCAGTTGGGACGACGTCGACACCTTGGCCGGTCGGCTGCCCGACGCCGAGCGCGGCCTGGCGCACGAGGGATCGCCGGCCTGGTACGCCGGTCGGCACGTGTTCGCGCGCTACCGCGAGGACGTCGGGCACCAGGTCGTCCAGCTGTGGAGCGGCGACATGGATCTCGGGCGGCAGCTCGCGCCACGCAGCGACACGTTCGTCCGGATCGACACCTTCGACTTCCGCGTGTCGGTCTGGGCGCTGCTCCACCGCCTGGACCGGCGTGAGCTCGCCGAGCTGGTGCTCGACTCCTATGCGATCCGCGGGGGAGTGCGGCGGGCCGGGCGCGTCGACGAGGCCGTCTACTTCGCGCCGTGGTGAGGCGGCCGCTGCGCGAACCCGGTGGAGTCCACCGGGGCTGATGCGGCAGGCTGGCCCCGACACTCCCGAGAACGAGAGGCCGAGCGTGAGCATCGACCGGACCCTGCTGGACGACCTGGAGTGGCGCGGTCTCATCGCCCACTCCACGGACCTCGCCGCGCTGCGCGAGGCCCTCACGTCCCGGAGCGTGCGGTTCTATGTCGGCTTCGACCCGACCGCGCCGAGCCTCCACATGGGCAACCTGCTGCAGCTGACCACCGCGCGCCGGCTTCAGGACGCCGGCCACACGCCGTACCTCCTGGTCGGCGGCGCGACCGGCATGATCGGCGACCCGAAGGACTCGGGGGAGCGCACCCTCAACTCCCTCGACACGGTCAAGGACTGGAGCGAGCGCGTACGCCGCCAGGTCCAGCCGTTCGTGAGCTTCGAGGGCGCCAACGGGGCGACGGTGGTCAACAACTACGACTGGACCGCCAGCCTGTCGACCATCGACTTCCTGCGCGACATCGGCAAGCACTTCCCGGTCAACCGGATGCTGGGGCGCGACACCGTGAAACGACGGCTCGAGTCGGGCATCAGCTACACCGAGTTCAGCTACGTGCTCCTGCAGTCGATGGACTTCCTCAACCTCTACCGCGACCACGGGGTCACGCTCCAGCACGGCGGCGAGGACCAGTGGGGCAACATCACCGGTGGCGTGGAGCTGATCCGCCGAGCCGACGGCGGCAAGGCCCATGCGTTCGTGACGCCCCTGGTGACCAAGCCCGACGGGACGAAGTACGGCAAGACGGAGGGCGACGCGCTGTGGCTCGACCCGGCGATGATGTCGCCGTACACGTTCCACCAGTGGTGGCTCAACGTCGACGACTCGCAGGTGAGCCAGATGCTGCGACTCTTCACGTTCCTCTCACGCGACGAGATCGAGGCCGTCGAGGCCGACGGCGCCGAGAAGCCGTGGCTGCGCACCGGCCAGAGGCGGCTGGCCGACGAGATCACCACCCTCGTGCACGGCGCCGAGGAGACCGAGCAGGCCAAGTCGGCGGCGGCTGCCCTGTTCGGCGGTGGCGACCTCCACGCCCTCAGCAGCAGCACCCTCGAGGCCGCCCTGCGTGAGGCCGGAGCGGCGTCGGTCCCCGAGCTGCGGTCGGTGGTCGACCTGCTCGTGGAGACCGGTTTGGCCAAGAGCCGGGGCGAGGCCAGGCGCACCATCACCGAGGGCGGGGCCTACCTCAACAACGTACGGGTCGAGGACCCCGAGGCCGAGCCGCTGCCGAGTGACCTGATCGGCGGCTCGTGGCTCGTGCTGCGGCGGGGCAAGAAGAGCTTCGCCGGCGTCGAGGTCGGCTGAGGTCGTGGCCGGGCCGTCCCCTGCCGAGGGAGGACACTGGCTCGGCAGCCTGCGCGAGCAGGCCCGCCGCCAGGTCCCACCGGCCGTCTGGGCCTACGTCGAGTGCGGGGCTCGGGAGAGCCTGACGACGGCCGAGGCCACGGCGGCCTGGGAGGCCGTGCGGTTCCGTACCCGGGTGCTCCGCGGGGTGGCCGACGCCGACCTGCGTACGACCCTGCTCGGTGAGTCGTTCGCGTCACCGATCGCCGTGGCGCCGACCGCGATGCAGCGCGCCGTACACCCGCGGGGCGAGCGGGCGATGGCGTCCGGCGCGGCCGCGGCCGGGTGTCTCCACGTCGTGTCCTCCAACGCCGGTACGCCGTTCGCCGACCTCGGCGGCGGTCCCTGGTGGCTGCAGGCCTACGTGCCGACCGACCGCGAGGCGATCGTGCCGGTGCTCGAGGAGGCGGTGGAGCGGGGCGCTCGGGCCGTCGTGCTCACCGCGGACACACCCTTCCCGGGCACGAAGTACGGCGTGGACGACGCCGACTGGACCGGGATCGACCTCAGCTGGTGGCGGACGAACTTCGCCGAGCCCGAGTCGCCGAGCCCGTTCGAGGGTGCCCTCCGGCCCGACGACGTGGCCTGGCTCCGCGACCGGTCCGGCGTACCGGTGGTGGTCAAGGGGGTGCTCCGCGGCGACGACGCGGTCCGCTGCCTCGACGCAGGCGCCGCTGCCGTCTACGTCTCCAACCACGGGGGGCGACAGCTCGATCGGAGCGTGGACACCGCGCGGGCCCTCGCGGACGTCGTGACGGCGGTGGGTGATCAGGCGGAGGTGTACGTCGACGGGGGCATCCGCGGTGGCCTCGACGCGATGGCGGCGCTCGCTCTCGGCGCGCGGGCGGTGCTCGTGGGCCGGCCCGCGCTCTACGCCTTGGCGGTGGACGGCGAGCGCGGCGTCGAGCGCCTCCTCACCGAGCTGACCGAGGAGCTCCGCGAGGCCCTGGTGCTGGCCGGCTGCGCCGTGCCCGCCGACGCGCCCGACCTGCTGGTCGAGTGAGCGCCGCAGGCCGCTGACCAGCGGTTTCTCGGATGTGGTCCGGCTCACGCGACCCCGATTTGCGCCGCCGTCGAGGACCCCATACTGTTCTCACCTGTCGCCAGGGTGCGGCGGGAGGCAAGACCGCGAGGTCGGGCTTCCGGCCCCGAGGCGGCCATCCAACGCCACAAACGAAGCCCTTCACCGGGTGGGATTGTTGCGCGTCTGATTTTTGAGAACTCAACAGTGTGTTTGTCGATGAATTGGTTTGTATGATCCCGTCGGCATGGCTCTCTTTTTTGGGGGTTGTGTTGGTGGTTTCTTTTTGAGTTGACGAACGATGATTCTGGCGATTGCTAGTTGTCGTTTTTTGGCTTGGAGATGGTTTTTCATGAAACGGTTTTTACTGTTTTCGATGGAGAGTTTGATCCTGGCTCAGGACGAACGCTGGCGGCGTGCTTAACACATGCAAGTCGAGCGGAAAGGCTCCTTCGGGGGTACTCGAGCGGCGAACGGGTGAGTAACACGTGAGTAATCTGCCCTTCACTTCGGGATAACTGCCTGAAAGGGTGGCTAATACCGGGTATTCTCCTTGCACCGCATGGTGTGGGGTGGGAAGTTTTTTCGGTGGGGGATGTGCTCGCGGCCTATCAGCTTGTTGGTGGGGTAATGGCCTACCAAGGCTTTGACGGGTAGCCGGCCTGAGAGGGTGACCGGCCACACTGGGACTGAGACACGGCCCAGACTCCTACGGGAGGCAGCAGTGGGGAATATTGGACAATGGGCGGAAGCCTGATCCAGCAACGCCGCGTGAGGGATGACGGCCTTCGGGTTGTAAACCTCTTTCAGCACAGACGAAGCGCCTGTGAAGGTGGTGACGGTATGTGCAGAAGAAGCACCGGCCAACTACGTGCCAGCAGCCGCGGTAATACGTAGGGTGCGAGCGTTGTCCGGAATTATTGGGCGTAAAGGGCTCGTAGGCGGTTTGTCGCGTCGGGAGTGAAATCCACTGGCTTAACTGGTGGCTTGCTTTCGATACGGGCAGACTGGAGGTATGCAGGGGAGAACGGAATTCCTGGTGTAGCGGTGAAATGCGCAGATATCAGGAGGAACACCGGTGGCGAAGGCGGTTCTCTGGGCATGTCCTGACGCTGAGGAGCGAAAGTGTGGGGAGCGAACAGGATTAGATACCCTGGTAGTCCACACCGTAAACGTTGGGCGCTAGGTGTGGGATCCATTCCACGGGTTCCGTGCCGCAGCTAACGCATTAAGCGCCCCGCCTGGGGAGTACGGCCGCAAGGCTAAAACTCAAAGGAATTGACGGGGGCCCGCACAAGCGGCGGAGCATGCGGATTAATTCGATGCAACGCGAAGAACCTTACCTGGGTTTGACATACGCCGGAAAGCTCTAGAGATAGAGCCCCTTTTAGTCGGTGTACAGGTGGTGCATGGCTGTCGTCAGCTCGTGTCGTGAGATGTTGGGTTAAGTCCCGCAACGAGCGCAACCCTCGTCCCATGTTGCCAGCAGCACCCTTCGGGGTGGCTGGGGACTCATGGGAGACTGCCGGGGTCAACTCGGAGGAAGGTGGGGATGACGTCAAGTCATCATGCCCCTTATGTCCAGGGCTTCACGCATGCTACAATGGCCGGTACAAAGGGCTGCGATCCCGTGAGGGGGAGCGAATCCCAAAAAGCCGGTCTCAGTTCGGATTGGGGTCTGCAACTCGACCCCATGAAGTCGGAGTCGCTAGTAATCGCAGATCAGCAACGCTGCGGTGAATACGTTCCCGGGCCTTGTACACACCGCCCGTCACGTCACGAAAGTCGGCAACACCCGAAGCCCATGGCCCAACCAGCTTGCTGGGGGGAGTGGTCGAAGGTGGGGCTGGCGATTGGGACGAAGTCGTAACAAGGTAGCCGTACCGGAAGGTGCGGCTGGATCACCTCCTTTCTAAGGAGCACACACCCCCGTGGGTCACCGTTCGTGTGGCCCCGATCGTGGTGGTGTCTCACTAGTGGAATCATCGACGTTCCCTGTCCCACGTCTGTGGCAGTCGGGCCGGCCTGTGTGCTGGTCTGCTGGGCAGGTGGGGGTGGGGGCACACTGTTGGGGTTCTGAGAGATCAGACCCGGATGCACCCTTCGCCCCGAGCTCGTGTGTGACGAGCTGCTGGTGGTGGGGGGTGTGGGCTGTTTTCTTGGTCCTGGCTCGAGTGCTCGCCCCGGTTGGGGTGGGTGGCTCGGGTGTGGGGTTGTTGTTTGAGATCTGGATAGTGGACGCGAGCATCTTTGTAGTGTGTTGTGTGCACTGCCATATCTGGTTCATCAGTTTTCTGGTGGGGTGGGTTGGTGGTGTGTGTGACAAGCTGTGAAGGGCACATGGTGGATGCCTTGGCATCAAGAGCCGATGAAGGACGTAGGAGCCTGCGATAAGCCCTGGGGAGTTGGCAACCGAGCGTTGATCCGGGGGTGTCCGAATGGGGAAACCCAGCTGGAGTCATGTCCAGTTACCCGCGCCTGAATGAAATAGGGTGTGTGGAGGGAACGTGGGGAAGTGAAACATCTCAGTACCCACAGGAAGAGAAAACAACAGTGATTCCGTGAGTAGTGGCGAGCGAAAGCGGAAGAGGCTAAACCGTGCATATGTGAGACCCGGCAGGGGTTGTGTGTGCGGGGTTGTGGGGCATGTTTGTTACCGGTCTGCCGGCCGGTTGCGGAGTGATAAAGGTGTGGTGAAGTTGAAGTCCATTGGAAAGTGGCACCGTAGAGGGTGATAGTCCCGTAGGTGTAAGCCGCACTCTTCGTGAGCATGTTCCCAAGTAACACGGAACTCGTGAAATTCCGTGTGAATCTGGCGGGACCACCCGTCAAGCCTAAATACTTCTTGATGACCGATAGCGGACAAGTACCGTGAGGGAAAGGTGAAAAGTACCCCTGGCGGGGAGTGAAATAGTACCTGAAACCGTGTGCCTACAATCCGTCAGAGCCTGACGCCTCCTTGTGGGGTGGGTGGGTGATGGCGTGCCTTTTGAAGAATGAGCCTGCGAGTTTGTGTTGTGTTGCGAGGTTAACCCGTGTGGGGGAGCCGTAGCGAAAGCGAGTCCGAACAGGGCGTTTGAGTAGCACGATCAAGACCCGAAGCGGAGTGATCTATCCATGGGCAGGTTGAAGCGTCGGTAAGACGACGTGGAGGACCGAACCCACCTAGGTTGAAAACTGGGGGGATGACCTGTGGATAGGGGTGAAAGGCCAATCAAACTCCGTGATAGCTGGTTCTCCCCGAAATGCATTTAGGTGCAGCGTTGCGTGTTTCTTGCCGGAGGTAGAGCACTGGATAGCCGATGGGCCCGACCAGGTTACTGACGTTAGCCAAACTCCGAATGCCGGTAAGTCAGAGCGCAGCAGTGAGACTGCGGGGGATAAGCTCCGTAGTCGAGAGGGAAACAGCCCAGACCATCAGCTAAGGCCCCTAAGCGGTGACTAAGTGGAAAAGGATGTGGAGTCGCAGTGACAACCAGGAGGTTGGCTTGGAAGCAGCCACCCTTGAAAGAGTGCGTAATAGCTCACTGGTCAAGTGATTCCGCGCCGACAATGTAGCGGGGCTCAAGTCATCCGCCGAAGCTATGGCATTCACGCGTGTACCAAGCCGCCGGCCCTCGTGGCCGGTTGGTTCAGGTGTGTGGATGGGTAGGGGAGCGTCGTGCCGCCAGTGAAGTCCCGGAGTGATCCAGGGGTGGAGGCGGCACGAGTGAGAATGCAGGCATGAGTAGCGAATCACGTGTGAGAAACACGTGCGCCGAATGATCAAGGGTTCCAGGGTCAAGCTAATCTGCCCTGGGTAAGTCGGGACCTAAGGCGAGGCCGACAGGCGTAGTCGATGGACAACGGGTTGATATTCCCGTACCGGCAACATGGCGCCCCTGACGAGCCCGGTGATGCTAACCATCCGAAACCACGCATACCAGACCCTTCGGGGCGCGGGTGTGTGGCAGAGCGTGGGATCCGAACCGGTAGTAGTCAAGCGATGGGGTGACGCAGGAAGGTAGCCCAACCGTGGCGATGGTAGACCACGGGCAAGGACGTAGCACGGGTGGTAGGCAAATCCGCCGCCCTCACTTCAATGTGGAGTGTGAGATCTGACGCGGAGCCGTCTACGGCGAAGTGGGTGATCCTATGCTGCCAAGAAAAACCTCTAGCGAGCCATGCGCCGCCCGTACCCCAAACCGACTCAGGTGATCAGGTAGAGAATACCAAGGCGATCGAGACAACCATGGTTAAGGAACTCGGCAAAATGCCCCCGTAACTTCGGGAGAAGGGGGACCCGGAGCGTGAACCCACTAGCTGGGGGAAGCGTGAAGGGTCGCAGAGACCAGGCCCAAGCGACTGTTTACTAAAAACACAGGTCCGTGCGAAGTCGCAAGACGATGTATACGGACTGACTCCTGCCCGGTGCTGGAAGGTTAAGGGGACGAGTCAACCACTTCGGTGGTGAAGCTTTGAACTTAAGCCCCAGTAAACGGCGGTGGTAACTATAACCATCCTAAGGTAGCGAAATTCCTTGTCGGGTAAGTTCCGACCTGCACGAATGGAGTAACGACTTGGGCGCTGTCTCAACCATGGACTCGGCGAAATTGCAGTACGAGTAAAGATGCTCGTTACGCGCGGCAGGACGGAAAGACCCCGGGACCTTTACTATAGTTTGGTATTGGTGTTTGGTACGGCTTGTGTAGGATAGGTGGGAGACTGTGAAACCCTCACGCCAGTGAGGGCGGAGTCAACGTTGAAATACCACTCTGGTCGTATTAGATGTCTAACCTAGGCCCATGATCTGGGCCAGGGACAGTGCCTGATGGGTAGTTTAACTGGGGCGGTTGCCTCCTAAAATGTAACGGAGGCGCTCAAAGGTTCCCTCAGCCTGGTTGGCAATCAGGTGACGAGTGTAAGTGCACAAGGGAGCTTGACTGTGAGACAGACATGTCGAGCAGGGACGAAAGTCGGAACTAGTGATCCGGCACCACCATGTGGATGGGGTGTCGCTCAACGGATAAAAGGTACCCCGGGGATAACAGGCTGATCTTCCCCAAGAGTCCATATCGACGGGATGGTTTGGCACCTCGATGTCGGCTCGTCGCATCCTGGGGCTGGAGTAGGTCCCAAGGGTTGGGCTGTTCGCCCATTAAAGCGGCACGCGAGCTGGGTTTAGAACGTCGTGAGACAGTTCGGTCCCTATCCGCCGCGCGCGCAGGAAACTTGAGAAAAGCTGTCCCTAGTACGAGAGGACCGGGATGGACGAACCTCTGGTGTGCCAGTTGTCCCGCCAGGGGCACCGCTGGTTAGCTACGTCCGGACGTGATAACCGCTGAACGCATCTAAGCGGGAAGCACATTTCAAGATAAGGTTTCCCACCCACAAGATGGGGTAAGGCCACCCGCAGACCACGGGATTGATAGGCCGGAGGTGTACAGCAGCAATGCCCAGCCGACCGGTACTAATAGGCCGAGGGCTTGTCACCCACCCACCACACACACTGTGTGCTACGCGTCCACTACCCAGAATCTGAACCAACAACCCACCCCCACCACCCCACACACCAACCACCACAACGGCACGGTGCAACGGGAAACGGCCGGGGGAACACGGGAACACGTTCACAACAGAACAACGGTTCACAACGTTACGGCGGCCATAGCGGCAGGGAAACACCCGGACCCATCCCGAACCCGGAAGTTAAGCCAGCCAGCGCCAATGGTACTGCACCCGACAGGATGTGGGAGAGTAGGACGCCGCCGAACATCCTTTTGCCGATGGGGGCCATCTATTCGATGGCCCCCATCGCTATTATCGTGGAGCGCCTCGCGCGCCCGCACCGAGCACCACCCGAGGAGTGAGAGAACGTGGCAGACGGTCGCCGTCAGTCGAACGAGGGAGCGTCCCGTGGGCGTTCCCAGGATGGGCGATCGGCTACGGGGAAGCCCGGCGGCGGGCGTCCCGACAAGTCGCGCTCCGACAAGCCCCGGTCCGACAAGCCCCGCTCCGGGAAGCCCCGGACCGGCGGCGGGCACGGACGCTCCGACTCCCGCGGCGGGCAGGGCCGTGGGTCCTCCAGCCGGGCGCCCCGCAAGGGCGACTGGTCGCGGCCGGCGTCGGAGCAGGGGCCCCGTACCGCCGACCAGGAGCGGTACGACGGTCCGCCGCTGCCCGAGGACATCACCGGCCGCGAGCTCGACCGCTCGGTCAGCGCGCAGCTCAAGGGGCTGCCCGACAAGCTCGCGCTCCGGGTCGCGCGCCACCTGGCCGCGGCCGGCGTCCTGATCGACACCGACCCCGAGACGGCCTACCAGCACACCCTGGCAGCGCGCGCCCGCGCGTCGCGGCTCGCGGTGGTGCGTGAGGCGACGGGTGAGGCGGCCTACGCGGCCGGCCACTACGCCGAGGCGCTCGCCGAGCTCCGCGCGGCCAAGCGCATGAACGGCGCCACCGACTACCTCCCGATCATGGCCGACTGCCAGCGCGCACTCGGCCACCCCGAGCAGGCCCTCAAGCTGGCCAAGAGCCCGGCCGTCGCGAACTTCAGCTCGGCCGCCAAGGCGGAGATGACGCTCGTCGAGGCCGGTGCCCGCCGCGACATGGGCCAGCTCGACGCAGCCCTGCGGACCCTCGAGCTCGCGCCGCTCCAGTCGAAGAGCCGTGAGCCGTGGGTGGTGCGCCTGCGCTACGCCTACGCTGACACCCTCGAGTCGGCCGGCCGGGAGACCGAGGCGCTGGCGTGGTTCCACCGCACCCACGCCGTCGACTCCCAGGACCTCACCGACGCGGCCGACCGCGCCGAGATCCTGGAGAAGCGCCTCGACTGAGCCCGTCCCGACACCGCCGGTGTCGCCGCTGGCGTTTCGCAGTCCCATCGGTCACAATGACTGCACAACTACACACGTGTCACATGCGTTCATTCATCCGCGCGTGAGCCCGCTGGGGAAGGCGTCGCTCCGACGCCGCGGATGAAGGAGAACCACGGTGACCGCACCTCTCACCAGCCGCCCCGTCCCGACGACGCGTGGCGTGCTGTTCGTGCACTCCGCGCCCTCGGCACTGTGCCCCCACCTCGAGTGGGCGGTCGGGGGCGTGCTCGGTGCCGCCGTCAGCCTGGAGTGGTCTCCTCAGCCCGCCCAGGCGGGCACCTATCGTGCCGAGCTGTCCTTCTCCGGCGAGCCCGGGACCGCCGCGGCGATCGCCTCGGCCCTGCGCGGCTGGAACCACCTGCGCTTCGAGGCGACCGAGGACCCCACGCCACAGTCGGAGGGCGCCCGGTTCTCCTACACCCCCGACCTCGGCGTCTTCCACGCCGTCACCGGGTTGCACGGCGACCTGATGATCCCCGAGGACCGGCTCAAGGCCGCGGTGGTCAAGGCAGCGCTCGGCGACACGACGCTGATCCACGAGATCGACAAGCTGCTCGGCAAGCCGTGGGACGACGAGCTGGAGACGTTCCGTCACGCCGGTGAGGGTGCACCGGTGCGGTGGTTGCACCACGTCGTGTAGCCGGATCAGTCGCCTGGCGAGCACGCTCGCGCCGGCGATCGCTGCGGCCGTTCCGCTCCGGCTCCGCCGGAGCGGAACGTCCTCGCTCTAGAGCGGGATGTTGCCGTGCGCCCCTCGTCGGACGCCGTCGCGCTGCACCGCGTGATCGATGGCGCGCGCGATGGCCGAGCGGGTGACCGCCGGCTCGACGACCTCGTCGACGACCCCGATCTCGACGGCCTTGTCCACGCCGCCGGCGAGGCGTTCGTGCTCGGCGGCGAGCTCGGCCTCGACCTGGGGCCGGATCTCCGGGGCGACGTCGGCCAGCTTGCGCCGGTGGAGCACCCGGATCGCGGCCACGGCACCCATCACCGCCACTTCCGCTCCGGGCCACGCGAAGACCCTGGTCGCGCCGAGTGCGCGGGAGTTCATCGCGATGTAGGCGCCGCCGTACGTCTTGCGCGTCACGAGCGTGACCCGGGGCACGACACACTCGCCGAAGGCGTGCAGCAGCTTCGCACCTCGACGCACGACGCCGTCCCACTCCTGGCCGACACCGGGCAGGTAGCCCGGTACGTCGACCAGGACGACCAGTGGCACGCCGAGCGAGTCGCACAGGCGGACGAAGCGTGAGGCCTTCTCGGCCGACAGGGAGTCGAGGCAACCGCCGAGGCGGAGCGGGTTGTTGGCGACGACGCCGACGGTACGGCCGCCGAGGCGCCCCAGCGCGGTGACGATGTTGGGAGCCCAGCGTTCGTGGAGCTCCTGCATCGTGCCGTCGTCGAGGACGGCGGCGACGAGCGGGTGCACGTCGTAGGCGCGCTTCTTGGACTCCGGCAGCATCTGCGACAGGTCGCGGTCCTGGACGGCCGCGACGTCCAGCTGGCCCTGCGAGCCGAGGAGCGAGGCAACCGTGCGCGCCCGCTCGAGCGCCTCCTGCTCGCTCTCGGTGAGGATGTGGACGACGCCGGAGCGTCGACCGTGCGGCTCGGGCCCGCCCAGACGCAGCATGTCGACGTCCTCGCCGGTGACCGACCGGACGACGTCGGGCCCGGTCACGAAGATCCGGCCGTCGGGGCCGAGGATGACCACGTCGGTCAGCGCCGGGCCGTACGCCGCACCGCCGGCCGCCGGGCCGAGCACGACCGAGATCTGCGGGATCTTGCCCGACGCCTGCGTCATCACCTGGAAGATCCGGCCCACGGCGTGGAGTGACAGCACTCCCTCGGCCAGCCGGGCGCCTCCCGAGTGCCACAGGCCGATGATCGGGGTGCCCTCGGTCATCGCCCGGTGGTAGGCGTTGACGACGACCTTGCAGCCCTCGTCGCCCATCGCGCCGCCCATCACGGTCGCGTCGGAGCAGAAGACCACCACGCGCCGACCGTGCACGCGTCCGACGGCGGCGAGCATGCCGCAGTCGTCCTCGGGGCTGATCAGCCGCAGGGTGCCCTCGTCGAGGAGTGCGGTGATCCGGTGGAGCGGGTGACGAGGGTCCTCGGTGCGCGGGGGCTTGGTCACGGTGGCCGTCATGTCGGGGTCCCCTCGGAGCTGTGGGCGGGGGTGCGGAGCGGGGGAGCAGAGAGCTCCGTGGGGTGGGTCATCACACGCTCCCGAAGGCGACGGCGACGTTCGCGCCGCCGAACCCGAAGGAGTTGTTGAGAGCGGCGATGTCGCCCGACGGCAGGTCGCGTGCCGACGTGGGGATGTCCAGCTCGACCTGGGGATCCTTGTCGTCGAGGTTGATCGTGGGAGGGCTCGTCCGGTGGTGGATCGCCAGGATGGTGGCGATCGCCTCCAGGGCGCCCGCGCCACCGAGCAGGTGCCCGGTCATCGACTTCGTGCTGGTCACCACGACCTCGTCGGCGTGGGAGCCGAGCGTCGCGTGGATCATCAGGCCCTCGGCGATGTCGCCCTGCGGAGTGGACGTCGCGTGGGCGTTGATGTGGGCGATGTCGGAGGCGCTGATCTCGGCCTCCTCGAGGGCGCGCACGATCGCCCGCGCGCCGCCACGTCCGGCCGGGTCGGGCTGGGCGATGTCGTGCGCGTCGGCGGTGATGCCGGCACCCAGCACCTCCGCGTAGATCCGTGCGCCGCGGGCCCGGGCGTGCTCCTCGGACTCGAGCACCAGCACGCCGGCGCCCTCGCCGAGCACGAACCCGTCGCGCGCCACGTCCCACGGCCGCGAGACCGTGGTCGGGTCGCCGGCGTTCTTCGACAGCGCCATCATGTTGGCGAACGCCGCCATCGGCAGCGGGTGGATCGCCGCCTCGGTGCCGCCCGCGAGGACGACGTCGGCCCGACCGAGACGGATCTGGTCGAGCGCGAGCGAGATGGCCTCGTTGCCCGACGCACAGGCTGACACCGGGGTGTTCACCGCCGCCCGCGCCTCGACGTAGAGGCTGATCTGCGCGGCCGGGGCGTTGGGCATCAGCATCGGTACGGCGAGCGGAGAGACGCGGCGCGGACCCTTCTCGAGCAGGATGTCGTAGTTGGCCAGCAGGGTGGTCACCCCGCCGATCCCGGATGCCATGGCGACCCCGAGCCGCTCGCGGTCGAGGTCGACCCCGTCCAGTCCCGAGTCGGCCCACGCCTCCATCGCCGCGACCATCGCGAACTGCGACGAGCGGTCGAGCCGGCGCGCCTTGACCCGCTCCAGCACCTCCGTGGGTTCGACGGCGATCCGGCCGGCGATCTTGACGGGCAGGTCCTCGGCCCAGGGGTCGTCGAGATGGCGGACGCCCGACTGGCCCTTGACCAGGGCGTCCCAGGTGGACGGGACATCGCCACCGACGGGGGAGGTCGTCCCCAGTCCGGTGACGACGACACGCTTCTTAGGCATTGGGTCCTCGCGAGTGTGCTCGGTGGATGGATGGGCGGCGGGTGGGTGCCCCGATCAGCCCTGGGCGTTCTCGATGAACGAGACGGCGTCGCCGACCGTCTTGAGGTTCTTCACCTCGTCGTCGGGGATCGACACGCCGAACTTCTCCTCGGCGGCCACGACGACCTCGACCATGGACAGGGAGTCGACGTCCAGGTCGTCGACGAAGGACTTGTCGAGCTGGACGTCCTCGACGGGGATACCCGCTACCTCGTTGACGATCTCGGCGAGGTCGGCGCGGATCTCTTCGGTGGTGGCCATGCGTTGGTTCCTCTTCTCTGTTGTCACCATCGGGTGGTGTCGGTTGTGGTCCGCGCCGTGCCCTGAGGGGGTCACGGTCGCGCGTCTAGGGAACGGTGATGACCTGGGCGGCGTACGCCAGGCCGGCACCGAACGCGATCAGCAGCGCGGTGTCGCCGCTGCGTGCCTGTCCCTCGTCGATCATGCGGTCGAGGGCCAGGGGGATGGAGGCCGCCGAGGTGTTGCCCTGCTCGGCGATGTCGCGGGCGATCTTCACCCGGTCGGGAAGCTTCATGGCGCGCGCCATGGCGTCGATGATGCGCATGTTGGCCTGGTGGGGGACGAACACGTCGAGGTCGTCGGGTGTGATGCCCGCGCGGTCGAGCGCCTGGTGGGCCACCTTGGCCATCGTGAACGACGCCCAGCGGAACACGGGGTTGCCTTGCATCGACAGGCTGGGCATCACAGGTGCGTCCTTGGCCATCGCGTCGCGCCAGTCCTCGTCCTGACGGATCAGGTCGAACTGCTCGCCGTCGGAGCCCCACACCACCGGCCCGATCCGCGGAGTGTCGCTCGGACCGACGACGGCCGCGCCGGCACCGTCGGCGAAGATGAACGCCGTGCCACGGTCGGTGGAGTCGGTCAGGTCGGAGAGACGCTCGACGCCGATCACGAGGACATGGCCTGCACCGCCACCGCGCACCATCTGGTCGGCGAGCGCGAGGCCGTGGCAGAAGCCGGCACAGGCCGCGGAGATGTCGAACGCCGCCGCCTGGTTCGTACCGAGCTCGTGGGCGATCGCGGTGGCGATGGCGGGGGTCTGCAGCAGGTGGGTGACGGTCGCGACGATCACGCAGTCGATCTGCTCGGCGTCCACCCCGGCGTGCTCGAGGGCGGCCCGGGAGGCAGCCACCGACATCACCTGGACCGTCTCCTCGGGGGTGGCGAAGCGGCGCTGCTTGATGCCGGAGCGCTGCTGGATCCACTCGTCGCTGGAGTCGATGGCGTCGACGATGTCGGCGTTGGGGACGATGAGGGACGGTCGGTAGCTGCCGATCCCCAGCACCGCGGCGTACGGCGCGCCGGAGTCGCTCTCGATCGCGGCCATCAGGCTGCCCCCTCCGGGTGGAGCCGGACGAGGGGCTGACCGGGCGAGACCAGGTCACCGTCCTCGACCAGCCACTCGACGACCTGGCCGCCGTGAGCAGCCCGGACCTCGGTGCGCTCACGCGAGCTGGCGACGTCGCCGACCGCCGCTCCGGGGGCCAGCATGTCGGCCGCGGCGGCCTCGGCCGAGCGGTGGAACGTGCCCTTCATCGGCGAGACCACCATCAGCCAGGTCGGGGTGGTGTCGATCATCGACGCCTCGCCGTGCTTGGCGCAGAACTCGCGGGCGTCGTCGAGCTGGTCGGGCGTCTTGAGCGCGAAGGTCTCGACGCCGGGCAGGGCCCGTTTGGCGATCCCGGCCAGGGTGCCGGCGGGCGGCATCTCGAGCAGGCCGGTGACCCCGAGGTCGGACATCGTCTCCATGCACAGGTCCCATCGCACCGGACGGGCGATCTGCCCGACGATGCGGGCCACGACCTCGCGACCGTCGTGGACGATCTGGCCGTCGCGGTTGGAGATCAGCGGTGTGCGCGGGTCGTGCGTCGACACCGAGCGGGCGAGCGTCGCCATCCGGCCCACGGCCGGGGCCATGTGCTCGGTGTGGAACGCGCCCGCGACGCTGAGCGGGATCAGCCGCGCCTTGGCCGGCGGGTTGTCGGCGAGGGCCTGGAGCTGCTCCATGGTGCCGGCGGCCACGATCTGGCCGGGACCGTTGTCGTTGGCGGGCGTCAGACCCTGGGCCTCGAGCGCGGCGAGCACCTCCGCCCGGTCACCTCCGAGGACGGCGGTCATGCCTGTGGGCGTCGCGGCGGCGGCGGCCGCCATGGCGTTGCCGCGCTCGCGCACGAGCACCATCGCCTGCTCGGCGGTGATCGCCCGGGCACCGGCGGCCGCGGCGATCTCGCCGACGCTGTGACCGGCGACCGCGCCGATCTGGCTGAACGCGTCGGCCGGGTGCGGGAAGAGCTCGAGGGCGGCGATCAGGCCGGTGGCCACCAACAGCGGCTGGGCGATCTTCGTGTCGCGGATGGTCTCGGCGTCGGCCTCGGTGCCGTAGTGGGCCAGGTCGAGGTCGGCCACGGTGGAGAGCCACTCGAAGCGGGAGGCGAAGGTGGCGTCCTCGAGCCAGGGGGTGAGGAAGCCGGGGGACTGGGCTCCCTGACCGGGAGCGACGATGACGAGCACGTCTTCAGCCTTGCGGGTCCTGCCCCGCCCACGCCCGTCGGGCGCGCACGAAACTTGACCCCGGATCTTTGTAGGTTTCCTACAATCACGCCCCGCTGGCTGAGCTGGCGAAGCCAGCGACCGGGGCGGGAGGTTGAGGAGGGCTCGGCTCGGTCCCGAGCGGAGCGAGGGAGCGAGCGACCCGTCTCGAAACCCGGCGCACTGCTGAGCTGGCGAAGCCGGCGACCGGGGCGGGAGGTCGAGGAGGGCCCGGTTCAGGGCTGCGGGGAGCCCGACTCGGGGTCGTCGTCCGCCGGACGGCGTGCCTGCCGCCCGAGCACGAGCGCGAGCTGCAGGGTGAGGGCCTCGCGGGCGTCGGTGGCAGACAGGCCGGTGACGTCGGCGGCCTGCCGTAGCCGGTAGCGCACTGTATTGGGGTGGACGAAGAGGGCGCGTGCGGTCGCCTCGAGCGACTGGCCGTGCTGGAAGTACGCCGTCAGCGTCTCGATCAGTGTGTTCCCCCGGGTGGAGCTGGCCTGCCGCAGTGGCACGAACACCTCCTCGACCAGGTGCCGACGCGCGTGGCCGTCCCCGGCCAGTACCCGCTCGGGCAGGAGGTCGTCGGTGGCCACCGGGCGCGGTGCGTCGGGCCAGCCCACCGCGGCCCGGAGCCCGGAGAGGGCGGCCCGGGCCGAGACGTGGGCGGAGGCGAGGTCGTCGGCCCGAGGCCCGACCACGACGGGTCCGTCGCCGAAGTAGCGCACCACGGCGTGGGCGGCCTTGTCGGTGTCGACCGCTCCGCCGAGGATCACCACGAGACGCTCGCCCTGGGTGGCGCACAGGGCATCCATGCCTGCGGCCCGGGCGGCACGCCGTACCTGGTCGAAGAGGTCCTCGCTGCGCTGCGCCGGAGCGTTCCCGAGGACGACGGTCACGCCGCCGCGGTGGGCCCAGCCCAGTGCGCTGGCGCGTGAGGCCACGGCCTCGTCCGCCTCGGCGCGCAGCACGGAGTCGACGACCAGGGCCTCGAGCCGGGCGTCCCACGCGCCCCGGGCCTCCGCGGCCCGGGCGTAGACCTCCGCCGTGGCGAAGGCGACCTCGCGGGCGTAGCGCAGGACCGCGGCATGGACGGCCGGCGCGTCGACCGGGTCGACCACCTCGTCGACGTGCGACTCGACGACCTCGATCCCGAGACGCACGAGGTCGACGGTCTGCCCGAGCGTGATCACGCCGGTCAACGTCCGCGGTGCGGCGCCGAAGACCGCCGCAGCCGTGTCGCCCGGTGGTGCGGCGTCGTCGCCGAGCCGGAACCAGTCGACGAAGCCCTGGATGCCCGCCTGGAGGATCTGCCCCACCCAGGAACGGCTCTCCGCGGTGAGGTCGCCGAACCAGGGCATGTCGATGAGCATCCGCGACATGGCGGCGGTGCTGAGCGAGCCGGTCGAGCGGCGGAGCGCCTCTGCGGCACGCTCGCGGGACGCCTCGTGCGGGAGCGCGACGCCGCCGGGGGCGGGCTCCGGCACTGCGGCAGCGGTCACGGGTCGACCCTAGTGCCGGGTCGAGCGCGTCACCAGCAGCCGGTTGAGGGGCTGGGTCGCGAGGAAACCCGCGTGAACGCAGGGTTTCCGACTGACATACGGCGGGTACGTCTGGTTGAATCCGGCACAACCGCGACAGGAGACCGACGTTGTCGATGCGCCAGCACCGCGTGCAGCACGTGACCATCCACGGGTACCGCCGGGCCTACGTGAAGCTCGGGTCCGGTCCGGCCCTGCTGCTGCTCCACGGTCTCGGTTGCGACCACCGCACCTGGCTGCCGGTGATCGATGCGCTCTCGCGCCGCTACACCGTGATCGCACCCGACCTGCTCGGCCACGGGGAGTCCGACAAGCCGCGGGCCGACTACAGCGTCGGCGGTTTCGCGAACGGCATGCGCGACCTGCTCACCGTCCTCGGTATCGACAAGGCCACCGTCGTCGGCCACAGCTTCGGCGGCGGCGTCGCGATGCAGTTCGCCTACCAGTTCCCCGAGCGGACGGAGCGCCTCGTCCTGGTCGGCTCGGGTGGGCTCGGTCCCGAGGTGTCCGCCGCGATCCGGGCCATCACGACCACGGGCTTCTACCAGGTGATGGGCCTGCTCACCCTGCCCGGAGTGCGCCACGTCGGCACGGCGGGGCTCCGCGCGCTGTCGCGCACCGGAATCAAGGAGTTCCGCGACTTCGACGAGGTGGCCGCGATCTACGCGTCGTTCCAGGACCCCGCCTCGCGCGCCGCGATCCGCCACGTCGTCCGAGCAGTGGTCGACTGGCAGGGCCAGATCGTGACCATGGCCGACCGGGCCTACCTCACCGAGGCCATGCCGATGCTCGTGATGTGGGGTGACGAGGACCGCGTGATCCCGACGAGCCATGCGGTCCGGGCGGCCGAGCTCGCGCCGAAGGCGCGGATCGAGATCATCGCGAACTCCGGGCACTTCCCGCACAAGGACCATCCGGACCAGTTCGTGAAGGTGCTCCACGACTTCGTGAGGACCACCCGGCCGGCGACGTACTCGCGGGCGCGCTGGCGCCGCCTGCTCCAGCGTGGTGCGGATGCGCCGGCACCGCTGGCCGCCGTCGAGGGTGCCTGAAGGCCCACACCCGGAATAGCCCGGCGACGCCCGGTCTTGTCCAGACAGTGGGTCGGCCGCGTCCGAGATCCGGGCCGGCGGCGGCTCCCCCGAGGAGTGGCATGAGCAAGTCCTGGTTCATCACCGGTACGTCGCGCGGGTTCGGTCGTGAGTGGGCGATCGCTGCGCTCGAGCGCGGCGACCGGGTCGCGGCCACGGCGCGAGACGTCGCGAGCCTCGACGACCTGGCGCAGCAGTACGGCGACGCCCTGCTGCCGATCGCGCTCGACGTGACCGACCGAGAGGCCGACGTCGCCGCTGTCGCGCAGGCGCACGACCACTTCGGCGCCCTCGACATCGTCGTCAACAACGCCGGCTACGGGCACTTCGGGATGATCGAGGAGCTCACCGAGGACGAGGCCCGGGCCCAGATCGAGACCAACCTGTTCGGTGCCCTGTGGGTCACCCAGGCGGCCCTGCCCTACCTGCGCGCCCAGGGCAGCGGCCACATCATCCAGGTCTCGTCCATCGGTGGGATCTCGGCGTTCCCGCGGGTCGGCATCTACCACGCCTCGAAGTGGGGGCTCGAGGGCTTCAGCCAGGCGCTCGCGCAGGAGGTGGCCGGCTTCGGCATCCACGTCACGCTGGTCGAGCCCGGAGCCTTCTCCACGGACTGGGCGGGCTCGTCGTCCAGCACCTCCGAGCAGCTCCCGGCGTACGACGAGGTCCACCGCGTGACGCTGGAGACGCGAGCCCGACGCGCCAGCAACCCCGGAGACCCGGTCGCGACGCGCGAGGCCATCCTGCGGGTGGTCGACGCCGACGAGCCGCCGCTGCGCGTGTTCTTCGGCGAGGTACCGCTGTCGATCGCCACCGCCGACTACGAGTCGCGCCTGAAGACCTGGAACGACTGGCAGCCGGTGGCGCTGATCGCGCAAGGCGGCGTGCGCCAGGGCTGACCCCGGCCTGGCGGTCTCCCGTCAGGCGTCGCCGCCCTCCTGCTTGACGCCGGAGACCGCGGTCGGGTCGTCGATACGGTAGTGGTCGAGCGCCTTCTGCACGGTGTCGCGACCGATCCGGCCCTCCTCGGCCAGCGCCGAGAGTGCCTGGCAGACGACGGACTCGGCATCGATCTTGAAGTAGCGACGCGCCGCCGGCCGGGTGTCGGCGAAGCCGAACCCGTCGGCGCCGAGCGCGTGGAACCGCTGCGGCACCCATCGGGCGAGCTGCTGGGGCACGGCGCGCATGTAGTCGCTGACGGCGACGACCGGGCCGGCCGCGTCGTTCAGCTTGCTCGTCAGGTAGGGCGTGCGCTGCTCCTCGAGCGGGTGCATGAGGTTCCACTCCTCGACGTCGAGCGCCTCGCGCGACAGCTCGTTCCAGGAGGTGACCGACCACAGGTCGGCGGCGACGCCCCAGTCGTCGGCCAGCAGCTGCTGGGCGCGCTGGATCCAGGGCACCCCGACGCCACTGGCGAACAGCTGGACGCGGGGCGCGTCGTCGGGAAGGCCGTCCGGGGCCCAGCCCAGGCGGTAGATGCCACGCAGCAGGCCGTCGACGTCGAGGTCGTCGGGCTGCACCGGCATGCTGATCGGCTCGTTGTAGACCGTCAGGTAGTAGATGACGTCCTCGCCGTGGGGGTGGTCGGCGCTGGAGCCGTACATCCGGTCGAGGCCGTGCTGCACGATGTGGGCGATCTCGTAGGCGAACGCCGGGTCGTAGTGGACGACGGCCGGGTTGGTGAGCGCCAGCAGCGGGGAGTGCCCGTCGGCGTGCTGCAGGCCCTCGCCGGTGAGCGTCGTACGGCCGGCCGTCGCGCCGATCAGGAAGCCGCGCGCGAGCTGGTCTGCCATCGCCCAGATGGAGTCACCCGTGCGCTGGAAGCCGAACATCGAGTAGAAGATGTAGAAGGGGATCATCGGCTCGCCGTGGGTGGAGTACGACGATCCCGCGGCCGTGGCGGACGCGACGCAACCGGCCTCGGAGATGCCCTCGTGGAGCATCTGGCCCTGCGGCGACTCCTTCCAGGCCAGCAGCAGCTTGCGGTCGACCGACTCGTAGAGCTGCCCGGCCGGGTTGTAGATCTTGGCGGAGCTGAACATCGAGTCCATGCCGAACGTGCGGTACTCGTCGGGGGCGATCGGCACGATCCGCTGCCCGATCTCCTTGTCCTTCATCAGGTCCTTGAGCAGGCGGACCAGCGCCATGGTGGTCGCGATCTTCTGCTTGCCGGACCCCTGCTTCAGCTCGTCGTACATCCCGTCACCGGGAAGCGTGAGCGCGCGCGGGTTCACTCGCCGCATCGGTACGCCGCCGCCGAGCTCGCGGCGACGGTCGCGGAGGTACTCGAGCTCCGCCGAGCCCTCACCCGGGTGGTAGAAGGGCGCCGAGCCGTCGAACTCGTAGTGCTCGTCGATGTCCTGGTCGGTGATCGGCAGCTCGAGCCGGTCGCGGAACGCCTTGAGCGTCGTGGCGTTGAGCTTCTTCATCTGGTGGGTGGCGTTCTTGCCCTCCAGGGCGTCGATCGTCCAGCCCTTGATGGTGTGGGCGAGGATCACCGTCGGCTGGCCCGCGTGCTTCGACGCGGCGTCGAAGGCGGCGTACACCTTGCGGTAGTCGTGGCCACCGCGCGGCAGCAGCTCGATGTCGCGGTCGGACAGGCCCTCGACCATCTTCCGCAGGCGCGCGTCGGCCCCGAAGAAGTGCTCGCGGATGTAGGCGCCGCTCTCCACCGAGTAGGTCTGGAACTGGCCGTCGGGCGTCTTGTTCATCTGGTTGACCAGCGCGCCGTCGACGTCCTGGGCGAGCAGGGAGTCCCACTCGCGTCCCCAGACGACCTTGATCACGTTCCAGCCGGCGCCGCGGAAGAACGACTCCAGCTCCTGGATGATCTTGCCGTCGCCGCGCACCGGCCCGTCGAGCTGCTGCAGGTTGCAGTTGATGACGAACGTGAGGTTGTCGAGCTCCTCGCGCGCGGCCAGCCCGATCGCACCCAGTGACTCGGGCTCACCCATCTCGCCGTCGCCGAGGAACGCCCACACGTGCTGGTCGCTGGTGTCCTTGATCCCGCGGTTGTGCAGGTAGCGGTTGAAGCGCGCCTGGTAGATCGAGTTGAGCGCGGCCAGGCCCATGGAGACCGTCGGGAACTCCCAGAACTCCGGCATCAGCCGCGGGTGCGGGTAGGACGAGAGCCCCTTCCCGGGACCGTGCTGGACCTCCTGACGGAAGCGGTGGAGCTGGTCGGAGCCGAGCCGCTTCATCAGGTAGGCCCGGGCGTAGATGCCGGGGGAGGCGTGACCCTGGATGAACAGCTGGTCGCCGCCACCCGGGTGATCCTTGCCGCGGAAGAAGTGGTTGTAGCCGACCTCGTAGAGGCTGGCCGCCGACGCGTACGTCGCGATGTGGCCGCCGACCTCGAGGCCCTTGCGGTTGGCCGACGAGACCATCACCGCGGCGTTCCAGCGGATCAGCCGACGGATCTGGCGCTCCATCTCCTCGTCACCGGGGAACCACGGCTCGCGCTCGGGCGGGATGGTGTTGATGAAGTCGGTGCTGCGCAGGGCGGGGACCCCGACCTGCCTCTCGCGGGCGCGCTCGAGCAGACGCAGCATGATGTAGCGGGCGCGGTCGCGACCATGAGCGGCGGTGAGGTCGTCGAAGGAGTCGAGCCACTCCTGGGTCTCCTCCGGATCGATGTCCGGGAGCTGGGTGGGAAGGCCCTCGTGGATGACCGCACGGCTCTGCACAGGCTCGCCGGCTGACCCGGAGCTGACCGCGGGGGTGGCAGAAGAAGTCTCACTCACACGTTCATCGTGTCACGCGCCGGAGCCGGGTGAAATCTACCCATGGGTAGGCCCGTCCCTCGGGATGGGTTGCGCCGCGGGTCGGAGTCCGATGGACTACTCACCACTGAGCCGGTGGCGAACGTCCGTGCCGCCGGCGCCGACAGCTTGGAGGAGCCCGTTGAGCGCGACCGCTGGTGGCGGTTCCACCCATACCGACGCCCCCGCGGGTCCAGCCGCGCGACTCGGCCTGATCAAAGGCATGGTCGTCCAGGAGCTCGGGTGGGACTCCGACACCGACGACGACCTGAGGGTCGCCATCGAGGACGCCCTCGACTCCGACATGGTCGACAGCGACTACGGCAACGTGGTCGATGCGGTCGTGCTGTGGTGGCGTGACGAGGACGGCGACCTGGTCGACGGGCTGGTGGACTCCCTCACCGACCTCGTGGGGGGCGGTGTCATCTGGCTGCTCACCCCGAAGGTGGGCCGCCCGAACTCCGTCGATCCCGCCGACATCACCGAGGCCGCGCCGATCGCGGGTCTCGCCCTGACGACCACTGCTGCTGTCAGCAAGGACTGGACGGCCACGCGACTCGTCACCCCCAAGTCACCCGCGTGACCGGACGGGCGTTGCCCCATGCCGTCGTCGGCCGAGCCGTCGGCCTGGCGGGGACGGTCGGGACCAGCGCCAAGGTCCTCGGTGCCGCCGGCATCCTGCGCCCCGTACCGCCGACCGCCCTGGCCCGCATGGGGAAGGCTCTCAAGGACTGGGGGACCGGCCCGGCGGGTGGGTTCACGGCGATGGCGGTGCGCGAGCCCCGGCGGGTCGGGCTGATCGACGAGAAGGGCTCTCTGACGTGGGGTGACCTCCACCGACGGTCCAACTCGCTCGCCCGAGCACTGGCTGCCCGAGGCGTGGGCGAGGGAGACAGCGTCGCGGTGATGTGCCGCAACCATCGCGGTTTCGTCGACGCCTGTGTCGCCACCGCCAAGCTCGGAGCAGACATCCTGCTGCTCAACACGGCCTTCGCCGGACCGCAGCTGGTCGACGTGCTCGAGCGCGAGGGGCCACAGGTCGTGATCCACGACCAGGAGTTCACCGGCCTCCTCGCGGACGCGCGGATCGACGTCCGGGTGCTCGGCTGGGTCGACTCCGAGTCCGACGACGACGACATCGACGCCCTCGTCACGACGTACGACGACGCCGACGTCGACCCGCCGCAGCGACACTCGCGCATCGTGATCCTCACCTCGGGCACGACCGGTGCACCCAAGGGGGCACCGCGCAGCGAGGCCGGCCTGGGCGCCGCCGTCTCGCTCCTCTCGCGGATGCCGCTGCGCTACGGCTGGCGCAGCCACATCGCGGCGCCGCTGTTCCACACCTGGGGGTTCGCCCACCTCGCGCTGTCGATGCTGCTCGGCTCCACCGTCGTCCTGCGCCGGAGGTTCGACGCCGAGGGCTGTCTCGAGGCCGTCGAGAAGGAGCGCTGCGACTCGCTCGTGGTCATTCCGGTGATGCTCCAGCGGATCCTCACCCTGCCCCAGGACACGCTCGACTCCCACTCGCTGTCGACCCTCAAGGTCACGGCGGCCTCCGGCTCGGCCCTGCCGGGCGACCTCGCCACCACCTGGATGGACACGTTCGGCGACACCCTCTACAACATCTACGGCTCGACCGAGGTCGCCTACGCCTCGATCGCCACCCCGGACGACCTCCGGGCGGCACCCACGTCGGCCGGCAAGCCGCCGTGGGGGACCGTCGTGAAGATCCTCGACCCCGACGGGCACGAGCTCCCGCGGGGGGAGACCGGCCGGATCTTCGTCGGCAACGGCATGCTGTTCGAGGGCTACACCGGTGGGGGCGAGTCCAAGGAGGTCGTCGACGGGCTGATGTCCTCGGGAGACGTGGGGCGCTTCGACGACCACGGCCGCCTCTACGTCGAGGGCCGCGACGACGACATGATCGTCTCCGGTGGCGAGAACGTGTTCCCGCAGGAGGTCGAGGACTGTCTGTCCCGCCACGAGGCCGTGGTCGAGGTCGCCGCGATGGGCGTCGACGACGACCAGTTCGGCAAGCGGCTGCGGGCTTTCGTGGTCGTTCGGAGCCCTCGCCCGACGGAGGACGAGCTCAAGGAATGGGTCCGTCAGAACCTCGCCCGCTACAAGGTGCCGCGCGAGATCGTGTTCCTCGATGAGCTCCCCCGGAACGCGACTGGCAAGATTCTCAAGCGTGAGCTCGCTGAACACGACTGACGCCCCGACACCGGGCCCGCCGCGGGGCCTCGCCGAGGGCTCCCCGGCCCCCGACTTCAGCCTGCGCGACCAGTTCGGGCAGGACGTCGTGCTGTCGTCGTACGCCGGTCGCAAGGCGGTGCTCCTGGTGTTCTTCCCGTGGGCGTTCTCCAACGTGTGCACCGGCGAGATGACGGGCATCCGCGACCGGCTCGCCGAGTTCATGACCTTCGACACCGAGGTGTTCGCGATCTCCACCGACGCGACGTACTCGCTGCGCGTGTTCGCCGACACCGACGGGCTGAACTTCCCGCTGCTCAGCGACTTCTGGCCGCACGGTGCCGTGGCGCAGTCCTACGGCGTCTTCGATGCCGAGCGAGGGGTCGCCCGCCGGTCGTCGTTCGTCATCGACCGGAGGGGGATCGTGCGGTGGGCGGTGCACAACGAGCTCCCCGACGGGCGCGACCTCGACGAGCACCTGGCCCGGTTGCACCACCTGGACTAGACCAGTTGGAGGATTTTCAATGAAACCGCCGTTCAGGGGTGGAGTTCGGCTTTTGCGGTGGGTACTATTCATCTCGTTGAGCCGCTGGTGACCCGAGACGCCAGCGGCTCGACGCTATTTCCGGCCCCTTCCGTGACCGTCCCGGAGGGCGCCGTGCGCCCCGTGGGCGGCGTACCGTGGCCCCGTGTCCGAGCCCTGCTTCGTCGTCGTGATGGGCGTCTCGGGCAGCGGCAAGTCGACCGTGGCCCGGGCCCTGGCGGAGCGACTCGGGTGCGAGCTGCTGGAGGGTGACGACCTCCACCCGCCGGCCAATGTCGCGGCCATGGCGGCGGGGAGGCCGCTGACCGACGCCGACCGTCGACCCTGGCTGGACGCGATCGGGAGCTGGATGGACCGACGGGCGGCCGAGGGGGTCGGCGCCGTCGTCACGTGCTCCGCGCTCCGGCGCAGCTACCGCGACCGGCTCCGCCACGGGCGCCCGCACGTCACCTTCTGCCACCTGACGGTGGATCCGGCCGTCCTCGAGCGTCGGATGACGTCGCGGTCGGGTCACTTCATGCCTGCCTCGCTGCTGCCCAGCCAGCTCGCGACGCTCGAGCCGTTGGGTCCCGACGAGCCCGGCATCACCCTCGCGTCGGACCTGCCGGTCGGGACCGTGGTCGACGAGGTCGTACGCCGGCTCGACCTGCGCGTGGTCCCGCCCGGGAGTTCGGCGCGGACCGATCCGCTCCATTAGTCTGTGCCCGCTTCCGGGCGCATAGCTCAGCTGGTAGAGCGCCTCCCTTACAAGGAGGATGTCAGGGGTTCGAGTCCCTTTGCGCCCACCGGAACAACCCGCAGGTCAGGCGCGAGTTCAGACCTCAAGGGGTCCGCTGCTCTGGAACGCCCGCGGTCACATGGCATACACCTGGCACACCGGGCACGATCGCGGCGCGGCGCGCATGTGACATTGCCTTTGAGCGTCACAGCACGCAGGCTGGCAGTTCCACGAGCGAAAGGAATCCCGGTGCCGGACCTGTTGGTGGACTTCATCACCTCCCTCGACGGCTACGGCGCGGGGGAGGGTTGGCCGGGCTACTGGGGCCTCGCGGGACCGGAGTACCTGGCGTGGCTCGAAGAGTCGCCGGAAAGCAGCTTCACGGCCCTGATGGGGGCGACCACGTATCGACAGTTGTCGGGCTTTGCAGCCGAGTCCGACGACGACACCTTCGCTCTGTTGAACGCGATGTCGAAGGTCGTGTTCTCCTCGACTCTCGAGGAGCCGCTGGAGTGGGCCAACGCGCGCTTGGTCCGAGGAGACCCTGTCGAGGCCGTGAGGTCACTGAAGGCGGAGAGCCCCACTGGGTTACGCACGCTCGGCAGCCTCACGCTCTGCCGGTCGTTGCTCGAGGCCGGCCTCGTCGACCGCTTCCGGGTGGTCGTCTTTCCCGTCATCACAGGCAGCACCGGGCGGGAGCGCATCTACGACGGGTATCCCGACGTCGGCCTCGAGCTGGTCGCCAGCCGCACCTTCGACGGCAGGATCCAGCTGCTCGAGTACGTACCCACGGTCCTCACGGGTCCGCCGAGCAGCGAGCACCCCACGAGCTGAGCTCCGGCCACCCGTACTCGGCCGGGCGACCGCTGCTTGGCTCCCTCCATGGCACCTCGATGGCACACCAGGCGGGTCCCTGTACGCCCACCGAGGTCCCGGTGCGTCAGGGGTGGTAGAACCGCTGGTGGTCGCCCGGGAGGACCACGTAGAGGCTGTGCAGCCACACCACCTGGGTGGCGATGCCGAGAACCGTCACCACGACCACGAGCGTCGCACGTGCCCGGAGCGTCGTCACCCTGTCCTCGATCTCCGGAACGGGCCACCAGGGGAAGACGCAGAGCAACCCGTAGCGCACGACGCTGGTCCCCGGAACCGTGGCCACCAGCACGTACAGCGGATAGAGGGCGGACCAGGCCCGCATCTCGATCCCCCACAGCTGCGCCGGCTTGCGCAGCAGCACGACGGCGAGGAACCCGAGGACCACGACCGTCCCGACCACCAGGGTCGTGCTCGAGGCGTGGATCACGGCGACCAGATACGTCGGCCATCCCGAGGCACCTGAATGCAGCCACGCCTGCTGGGTCACGACGTACGCGTCCGGTCGATGGGTGACGATGCCGGTCACGGCCGGCCAGATGAGGAACGACGCGCCCGTGAGCAGCACCGCGGCGCCGCTGGTCCGTGCCTCACGACGCGGGAACGGCTCGTGCGCTCGCCCACGCCAGCGGAGCAGCCAGTGGACCGCAGCCACGCCCGCCAGTGGGAGCACGACGGGGCGGGTGAGGCTGAGCAGGAGGACAGCCGTGAGGTAGCGACCGTAGTGCCGCCGTGCCAATGACCCGAGCGCGAGCAGGAGCAGCAGCAGCGCCAGGCTCTCGGTGTACGCCACCTGCCAGATCACCGCGGCCGGTGCGACACAGAGCGCCAGGACGCTCATGGCCGCTCCGAAGGTGCCGAGTCGGGGCGCCAGCAGGCGGTAGAGAACACACATGGCCAGCGCCCCGAGGACGGTGCTGACCAGCGAGGCCGCCAGCGCGTACGACAGGCCCGTCCAGGTGGCGAGCTTCACCAGGCTCGGGTAGAGCGGGTAGTAGGCCCACTGGTTCTGCTGCACGACGCCATGCACGGTGGGCAGGTGGCTCGGGTAGCCGTGCTCGACGATCCGGCTGTACCAATGGCCGTCCCAGTTCGAGACCAGGTCTGCGTAGGACGCGTGGCTCTGGAGCCGGGGGTGGTGGTGGGGCGCGCGCGGTTCGACGTACGCGGGCTGGCCTCGGCCGAGAAGGAGCAGCGCCGAGGTGCTGATCAGCCGAGACGCCGCGAAGATGGCCAGCGGCACGACGACCCACTGCCGGCCTCCCGGCACCCAGCGGTCGGTGGACCGATCAGCGGCGGCTTCGGCGCCGCGCTCGGAAGTCTGCTCGCCCACTGGCACGCCTCCATGACAGCATGCACGCCCAACCGGGTCTGGCACTCGCCGACATCTGTCGATGTCCGGTCGGCGCTGCACCCCGGCCCGTGTCCGGCCGCCGGTCGTCGTCGTCCGGACAGGGCAACGCCCCGCGGCGTGTTGGGCCCTCACCCGCGGGGCGCGCCGCCCGATCGTGGCGACTCGGACCCTGCCACGCTAGGGGGTCGTCGGGGCGGCGTCGTCCCCTCGAAGGGTGGTATCCGGTCAGACGCCGGCGGCGGTGACGATCGCGTCGGTCGCGAAGCCGGCGAGCAGACCGACCAGGATGCCGAGGTAGATCAGGTCCTTGCGGGTGCTCCGGCCGGCGATCGCCAGCAGCTGCACGATGACGTAGATGATCGAGCCGGCAGCCAGGGTCAGGAAGATCACCGACAGCGGCTCGCTGGTGAACGCGTGCCCGACCGCGGTGCCGATGAACGTGGGGCCACCGCCGATCGCCGCCAGCATCAGGAGGAACGCCCAGCTCGGGCGAGCGGTGGGGTCGTGCTCGGTGTCGGCGGCCAGGGGGGCCACGATCCCGAAGCCCTCGGTGGCGTTGTGCAGGGCGAAGCCGATCACCAGCAACGTCGCCAGCGCGATCTCGTCACCCGCGGCTGCCTGGCCGATGGCGAGACCCTCGGCGAAGTTGTGCAGGCCGATGCCGACGGCGATGAGCAGGGCCAGCTGGCGCGCCGGCGACCACGAGCCGATGCCTCGCGGAGCGAGCTCCTGGCTCGCCATCGCGCCGGGGCCGAACGACTGCGCACGATCGCGTCGTACCTTGCGGCCCATCCAGGCCTCGTACTGCTGCAGGCCCATCAGTCCCACCGTCAGGCCGAGGGCGAACAGCAGGCCGTACCCGGCCACCGAACCGAGATGACCGCCCTCGACGTGATGGGCCGCGAGCCCCTCGTCGATCGGCTCCCACGCCGCGGACAGCACGTCCCAGACGAGGAAGAGCAGGATGCCGACCGCGAGAGCGTTGAGCGTGACCCGGAGGGCCTCGCTGGGTCGGCGCATCCGGCCCAGCGGCATCCCGATCAGGATCGTGACCCCGGCGATGAAGCCGAGCAGCAGAGTCTGGCCGATACCCATGGGGGTCCCTCCGGAGCGTGGACGAGCAACGAACTTAGGTGACCCTAACCTCACCGCCCGTACGCGCACAATCGGCGGTCGCGCGGGCCAACCTTCCGCCAGCGTCCCGGGTCTAGCCTGTTTCCATGATCGTCCCGTTCAGCGTCAACGACTTCCTGCAGCGCGCGGTGGCCGTGTACGGCGACCGGATCGGCATCCACGACGAGCCGGACCAGCCCGCCGCCTCCCTGGGCGACCTCACCTACGCCCGCGTCGACGAGCTGGCCCGGGCCATGGCCGCCCAGCACGACCGGCTGGGCCTCGACGTCGGCGACCGGGTGGCGTTCGTCTCCCACAACAGTGCGCGGCTGTTCACGGCCTTCTTCGGCGTCTCCGGCTATGGCCGGGTGCTGGTGCCGGTGAACTTCCGGCTCTCGTTCGACGAGGTGCAGTACATCGTCGAGCACTCCGGGTCGCGCGTCGTCTACATCGACCCGGAGCTCGAGGGCACGCTCGCCGGTCTGAAGGCCGAGCACGTCTTCGTCCTCGGTGACGACGACGACCTCTACCTCCAAGACGGCACGCAGCCGCGCGCCTGGGAGCCCGACGAGAACGCCACGGCGACGATCAACTACACGTCCGGGACGACCGCGCGACCCAAGGGTGTCCAGATCACCCATCGCAACATCTGGACCAACGCCGTCACGTTCGCTCTCCACGCCGGTGTGACCGACCGCGACGTCTACCTCCACACCCTGCCCATGTTCCACGCCAACGGCTGGGGGATGCCCTTCGCCATGACCGGCTGCGGCGTGTCCCACGTCGCCCTCCGCAAGGTCGACGGCGCCGAGATCCTCCGCCGGGTCGAGAAGTACGGCGTGACCGTGATGTGTGCGGCGCCCGCGGTCGTCGCCGCGGTGCTCGACGCCGCGCCCGACTGGGAGGGGGAGATCCCGGGTCGCGACCGGACCCGGATCATCGTCGCCGGCGCCCCGCCCCCGACGAAGACGGTCGCCCGCGTCGAGACCGAGCTGGGCTGGGAGTTCATCCAGATCTACGGGCTCACCGAGACCTCCCCGCTCCTCACCGTCAACCGCGGCCGTCGCGAGTGGGACCACCTCACCGCCGAGGAGCGCGCCCACAAGCTGGTGCGTGCCGGCACGCCGGCGATCGGGGTCAGCCTGCAGATCGACCCCGACGGCGGCGAGGTGCTGGCCCGGTCCAACGTCGTGCTCGAGGGCTACTGGGAGCAGCCCGAGGAGTCGGCGGCGGCGCTGGCCGACGACTGGTTCCACACCGGCGACGGCGGCAGGATCGACGACGAGGGCTACCTCACGATCCAGGACCGCAAGAAGGACGTGATCATCACCGGCGGCGAGAACGTCTCGTCGATCGAGGTCGAGGACGTGATCTTCAGCCACCCCGACGTCGCGGAGGTCGCCGTGATCGGCGTACCCGACGAGAAGTGGGGCGAGACCATCAAGGCGCTCGTGGTCAAGGCCGACGACTCCGACCTGACCGAGCAGGAGCTGATCGACTACGTGAAGTCCAAGGTGGCGCGCTACAAGGCCCCGTCCAGCGTGGAGTTCCGCGAGATGCTCGACCGGACGGCGACCGGGAAGCTGCAGAAGTTCAAGCTGCGGGCGCCGTACTGGGAAGGACGCGACCGCCAGGTCAACTGAGTCGTTCCCGGTCGTCCGCCTGAGGACCACTTCTAGGTGAACGTGGGGCGGACGACTGACAGGGCCCGCTGGGTCGTCCGCCTGAGGACCACTTCTAGGTGAACGTGGGGCGGACGACCGATTCAGCCGGGGACGGGCGGGCGACTAGGGTCGGCGCATGCCCCGCCTCGCCGACGTCGTCGAGCTGCTGCACGGCTGGTACCCGCCGGAGACCGCGGACGAGTGGGACGCGGTCGGTCTGGCCGCGGGTGACCCCGAGGCAGACGTACGCCGCGTGCTGCTCGCCGTGGACCCCGCCCCGCCGGTGGCCCGCGAGGCCGCCGACTGGGACGCCGACCTCCTGCTGACCCACCACCCGCTGTTCCTGCGCGGCGTGCACGGTGTCGCGGAGACGACCCCGAAGGGCCGCACGCTGGCGACCCTCACCCGGGCCGGTTGCGGCCTGCTCACGGCCCACACCAACGCCGACCACGGGTCGCCGGGCGTCTCCGACGCATTGGCCCGCGCGCTCGGCCTGCGCGACGTACGACCCCTCGCGCCGGGCGGCGCGCCGCTCGACAAGATCGTCGTGTTCGCCCCGGTCGGCGATGCCGAGGCGGTCCGCGCCGCCCTGGCCGGCGCCGGGGCCGGCCACGTGGGCGACTACGACACGGTTTCCTACAGCGTCGCGGGGCAGGGCCGGTTCCGGCCGCTGCCCGGAGCCACGCCCGCGGTCGGCACCGTCGGTGAGCTGGAGCTGACCGACGAGCTCCGGATCGAGGCCGTCCTGCCGCGCGCCCGACGGACCGACGTCGTCCGGGCCGTCCTGGCGGCACACTCCTACGAGGAGGTCGCCTACGACGTCCTCGAGCTCGCCGACCCCGGCACCGCCGCCACCGGCGCCGGACGGGTCGGCGACGTCGACGAGACCACCTTGGGGGAGTACGCCGCACGAGTGGCAGGTGCCCTCCCCGCGACCGCGCGTGGGGTGCTCGTCGGCGGTGACCCCGATCGCGCCGTACGACGGGTGGCCGTGACCGGGGGCGCCGGCGACTTCCTGCTCGACGAGGCCCTCGCCAGCGGGGCGGATGTCTACGTCACCAGCGACCTGCGCCACCACGTGGCCGGCGAGTTCCTGGAGAAGGGCGGACCCTCGCTGCTCGACGTGTCCCACTGGGCGGCGGAGTGGACCTGGCTCCCGGAGCTGGCGGCGCGGCTGGGTGAGGTCCTGGGCGATACGGTGGAGATCCGGGTGAGCACCCGCTGCACGGACGTGTGGCAGGACCGTCGATGACCACCCCCCGAACTGAACCGCACAAGGAGCCCGCGTGAAGGCCGACCCGTCCGCCCAGGTGAGACTGCTCGACCTGCAGGAGCTCGATTCCCACGCCGACCTGCTCCGCCACCAACGTCGCTCCCTGCCCGAGGCGGCCCGGCTGACCGAGCTCGTCGAGGCGCGGACGCTGACCGACGACCAGGCCCGCGACGCGCGGATCGAGGTCGACGACCTCGCGGTGGAGCAGGCCAAGGTCGATGCCGACGTCGAGCAGGTCAAGGCACGGCGCGAGCGCGACCAGCAGCGGATCGACCAGGGACTGATCAGCAACCCCAAGGACATCCAGCGGATGCAGCAGGAGATGGTCTCCCTCGAGCGACGCATCACCTCGCTCGAGGACGACGAGATCGAGGTGATGGAGCGCGCCGAGGAGGCGCAGCGCACCCTCGACTCCCTGACGGCCCAGCTCACCGACACCGATGCGGAGATCGCCGACCTCACCGCGCAGCGCGACGCTCGCCTCGCCGAGATCGACCAGGCGCTCGGTGAGCTCGACGGCCGACGCGGCCCCATCGTCTCCGACCTCCCGGCCGACCTGCTCGCGCTCTACGACCGGCTCCGCGAGAGCAAGGGCGGGGTGGGCGCCGCCCTCCTGCGGGCCCGCCGCTGTGCCGGCTGCAACCTCGACCTCGACCATGCCGAGGTCGCCACGATCCGGGCGGCCGCCGACGACGAGGTCATCCGGTGCGACGACTGCAGCCGGATCCTGGTCCGCACCTCCGAGTCGGGGTTGTGAGCGAGCAGGTCACCCACGTCGTCATCGAGGCGGACGGCGGCTCCCGCGGCAACCCCGGCCGGGCGGCGTACGGCGCGCTGGTCAAGGACGCCGACACCGGCCGCGTGCTCGCCGAGGAGGGCACCACGATCGGGACCGCCAGCAACAACGTGGCGGAGTACAGCGGCCTGATCGCGGGCCTGAGGATGGCCGCCCTCGTCGCTCCCGGCGCCGACATCGAGGTCCGGATGGACTCCAAGCTCGTCGTCGAGCAGATGAGCGGGAACTGGAAGATCAAGCACCCCGACATGAAGCCCCTGGCGCTGGAGGCCAACCGCCTCGCGCCCTTCGGCACGACGTACACCTGGGTGCCGCGCGAGCAGAACAAGCACGCCGACCGACTCGCCAACGAAGCGCTCGACGGGCTGCGGTCCGGGGTGACCGTCCACCTCGACGAGGAGGACGCGGACGACGGCGGCCGACCCGACTCACTCGTCGAGGAGATCGAGAGCCCCGAGCAGCAGGCGTCGCTCGGCGAGGAGCGTGGCGGGCTACCGCGGCTGGTCGCCCCCGGAGGGGCCGGTGACGACGCTCATCCTGGTCCGCCACGGTGCGACCTCGCTCACCGCCGACAAGCGCTTCTCCGGCGGCCTCGCGAGCAGCAACCCCGGTCTGACCGACGAGGGCCGGGCCCAGGTGCGCGAGGTCGCCGACTGGCTCGCGCCCCTGGGCGAGTCCGTCGAGGTGGTGGTGACCTCGCCGGTCCGGCGGACCCGGGAGTCGGCGGAGATCCTCGCCGCCCGGTTGGGCCGCGACCTGGTCGAGGAGCCGGGCTTCGCCGAGATGGAGTTCGGCGCATGGGACGGACTGACCTTCGCCGAGGTCCGCGAGCGCTACCCCGACGAGATCCAGGGCTGGCTCGGCGCGCTCGACGTGGCGCCGCCCGGTGGAGAGTCGTTCGGCGAGGTCGAGAAGCGCGTCGTCGCGGGCCTGGAGCAGGTCCTCGCCGACCACGCCGGCCAGACCGTCCTCGTCGTCAGCCACGTCACGCCGATCAAGATCCTGGTCGCGCGTGCGGTCGCCGCCCCGTTGTCGGCGCTGTTCCGGATGGAGCTGTCGACCGCGTCGGTGAGTGTCGTGTCGTTCGTCGGCGGTGCCGACACCGACGCAGAGGGTCGGCGCGGCTCGATGCGGCTCTACAACGCACAGCCGCCCGGTGCCGGGCAGATGCTCGACCCGCAGCGCTGGTGACGCTCAGAGCTCGCTGACGACCACGTCGAGCCTGGTGTCGGGGGTGCCCGGTCCCACCTCGACGATCCAGCCCAGGTCGGTCAGCAGGGCCGCGAAGGCCTTCGGCGTGCGAGGGTCGCGGCCGTCCTCGAGCAGGGCGCGGACCAGGCGGCCCTTGGTCGCCTTGTTGAAGTGGCTCACGACCTGACGCCTCCCGCTGACCTCGTGCAGCACCCGGACCGTCACCACCCGCGGCGCCAGGTCGGCCGCGGGCCGCCAGAACGCGGCGTACGTCGAGGAGCGCAGGTCGACCACGAGCCCGCGGCCGGCGGCTTCGCGGACGACGGGGTCGAGCGCGTGGCGCCAGTGGGCCGCGACGCCGCCCAGCCCCGGGAGGCTGACGCCACCGCCGAGACGGTACGGAGCGATCCGTTCACCGGGACGGACGAGCCCGTAGAGGGAGGACACGACCGCGACGCGCGCGAGCGCCCGACGGTGGGCCGAGGCGTCGAGGTCGGTGAGTCCGAGGGCGTCGTAGAGCACGCCGGTGTAGATCCGCTCGGCGGCCGCGGTCGGGAGTGCACGCAGCTCCGCGTTGCGTCGTACGTCGTCGGCCTGGGTCGGCCCGAGCCCGAGGACCGTCGTCGCCGCGGCGATGTCGTCCCGGCAGAGCCGGACGAGCGCCGAGAGCACCCGCTCGCGCGGCTCGGCGAGACCGACGGGCCAGGTGTCCGGACGCAGCGGGGCTCCCCGGCGCGGGGCGGCCTTCCCCTCACTCGGGGGGAGCAGGATGAGCACGCGTAAACACTAGGGTGGACTCATGTCCTCGAGTCGAGTGGTTCGGGTCCACACCGGTGACCAGGTGGGCGCGCAGTCGCTGCGCGACGGGATCGCGAAGATCCAGAGCGAGCTGAAGGTGTCACCGGGCTTCGCACCCGAGGTCGAGGAGGCCGCCCGGCGGGCTGCGGACTCTCCGCGGCTGCCGGAGCTCGACCGGACCGACCTGCCCCTGGTCACCATCGACCCGGAGTCGTCGATGGATCTCGACCAGGCCCTCCACCTCGAGCGCGACGGCAGCGGCTACGTCGTCCACTACGCGATCGCCGACGTCGCGGCGTTCATCCAGCCGGGTGACCCGATCGACGTCGCCGCGAACGAGCGGGGCGAGACGCTCTACGGTGCCGACTCCAAGGTGCCCCTGCACCCGACCGTGCTCTCCGAAGGCGCCGCCTCGCTCCTGCCCGACCAGGTCCGCCCCGCGCTGCTGTGGACGATCCACGTCGACGACACCGGCGAGGGCACCGACGTGCAGGTCGAGCGGGCACGCGTGCGGTCGACCGCCAAGCTCGACTACGCCAGCGTCCAGCGGGCGATCGACGACGGGAGCGCGGGGGAGACCCTGCTGCTCCTCAAGGAGCTCGGTGAGCTCCGGCTCGCGCGCGAGGCCGCGCGGGGCGGGATCTCGCTCCCGCTGCCGGAGCAGGAGGTCGACATCGAGGGTGACAGCTGGTCGCTGGAGTTCCGGTCGCTGATCCCGGCCGAGAGCTGGAACGCCCAGATCTCGCTGCTGACCGGGTTCGCCGCTGCCTCGCTGATGGTCTACGCCCGCGTGGGGCTGCTCCGCACCCTGCCGCCGCCCGACCCGCGCGACGTACAACGGCTGCACCGCACGGCCCGCGCCCTTCACATCGAGTGGCCGGCCGAGCAGCTCTACCCCGACTTCATCCGGGCCCTCGACCCCGGGAAGCCGCACGACGCGGCCATGATCAACGCCTGCACCCGCCTGCTGCGGGGGAGCGGCTACGTCGGGTTCGACGGCGAGGTGCCGGCCGACCCGGTGCACAGCGCGCTGGCGTCGGAGTACGCCCACGTCACCGCTCCCTTGCGTCGCCTCGGCGACCGCTACGCCGGAGAGATCTGCGTGGCCCTCTGCGCCGGGACCGAGGTGCCCGACTGGGTGCTGGAGAAGCTGCACGTGGTCCCCGAGACGATGCGCGACTCCGGACGCCGTGCGCACCAGTACGAGGCGGCGGTCCTCGACCTGGTCGAGGCGGGCGTGCTCCAACACCGGGTGGGGGAGACGTTCGAGGGCGTCATCGTCGACCTCGACGACAAGGACGAGCGGCGCGGGACGGTGACCGTGCAGGACCCCGCCGTCGAGGCACGTGTCACCGGCGACCGGGCACTGCCGCTGGGGCAGGACGTCCACGTGACGCTCGCGCAGGCCGACGTGGCCTCGCGCGCCGTCGGGTTCCGCCTCGCCAAGGGCTGAACGGACAGGCTCTCGGTCCCGGCTCGTCGGTCTCGACTAGTCCGAACGGGTCAGCCCGGTCGGGTCGGTCGCCCGATGCTCGGATGGCCCGATCGGGACATCCTTGAGGTCCTCGTGGGTGGTGGAGGTGTTCCTCCCTGGGCCCCTCCACCACCGTCAGGAATCCCCCTGTGCGCCCCGCGCTGCCGCCCCCCGAAGCGAGCGCGGGGCGCTCCTGCGTCTCCAGGCGGTGCATGGTCGACGGGGGTCCGGGTACGGGGGCCTCTCACGACTTCGAGGAGATCCCATGCCGACCGACGCCATCGTCCTGCTCAAGGACGAGCACAAAGAGATCCGCAAGACCTTCCGCGCCTTCGAGAAGGCCGGAGACCGGGCCTATGCCAGCAAGGGCAAGCTGGTCGACCGGATGATCGAGCAGCTCACCGTGCACACCTACCTCGAGAACGAGGTGATGTACCCGCGGGTGCGCGACCTCCTGCCCGAGCTCGAGGACGACGTCCTGGAGTCCTACGAGGAGCACCACGTCGCGGACGTGCTGGTGCTCGAGCTCTCGGCGATGAAGCCCGAGGACGAGCGGTTCACGGCCAAGACCACGGTGCTCATCGAGAACGTCGAGCACCACATGGCCGAAGAGGAGCAGGACTGGTTCCCGCAGGTCCGGGCCGGTCTCGGCCGCAAGCAGCTGCAGGAGCTGGGTGCGGAGATGGAGCAGGTCCGGACGAAGGCGCCGCGCCGGCCCTCACAGCCGGGTGCGGTCAAGAAGGTCGTCAAGGCCGTCACGGGCTGACACCCGCCCGAGGAGGCCTTCGGAACGACCGACCAGCGCCGCCCACACGACCGTGGCCGCGACAGTGGCCAGCGTGAGGGTGATGATCACGCTGCCCTTGATCACCACGAAATGGACCGTCGACAGGGACTCGAGCAGCCAGAGCGTGATCCCGCCTTTGACGAGGATGACGATTCCCCACATCAGCGTGAGGCGACGGAACAGCCCGCGGACCGCCGGTCGCGCGGCGAGCGAGGCGTCGATCGGGTAGAAGTCCGGGGCCAGCCGGGCGACGACCGGGGTGGCGGACCACAGCGAGGTCAAGAAGACGAGCGCCACCGTCGCGTCCACGAACACCGGTTGCACGAAGTAGATGTAGGTGTTGCCGGTGGCGAGGGCGATGCACGTCTTGAGCGTCAGCATCCCCAACGTCAGGAGCAGGAGACCCGACACCGGACGCCGCGTCGCCCAGCGCCAGGCGGTCGCGCCGACCATCCAGGTGAGGGCGACGACCATCGCTGCCGCGACGCCGAAGGTCAGCACGGTGGTCGTGAAGAGTGCAGCCGGTACGACGACCGCTGTCGCCAGGCTCACCGCCACCCGGGCGATGATCGCCCGTAGCGATGGCAGCGGAGGGCACGAGACCACCGGGATCTCGTCCACGGTGTGGTGGTGGACTGCTGGCATCTGCCGACCCGCCCCCGGCCTCAGGGCCGGCTGTCTCGGTGAACACCGAAAACGACGGAGCAATGACTCTTCGTGCTGGGATCCTCGGCTCCGCCACTCTACGCGCTCCCGAGCGTGTCCGCGGGCGCTACCGCGTCCACGGTTCCGACGCCAGATCGGCCGCGGCGAACCTCCGCCATGACACACACTCGCCACGGCGGGTCCTGGGATCGCCCGTCCGTCGCGGTCAGGATCTGGTGCTGCGCCCCGGCGCCGCCGACCCCCGAAGGAAGGCGTCGGGGCGCCCGTGCCGGAACACAAGACCGGGGCCGCCTCCCGCCGGCACCCCCCAGTGGCCGGCGGGGCGCGGCCCCGTGACTGAAGCGTCGTTCAATGGCGGAAGCAAAACCAGAGTTTTGCCCGATTTGCCAACGAAGAGGCGCGCAATTCGCCATACTCGTGTCAACGGCATCTCCCACCCCCCTGGAGAAGGCCAGCCGCACCCCCCGCGGCGCAAGTGCTCCCACCGCAGCAGCGGTCGGGAGCACTTCTCTTGGTGGGTCGTGACCGCTCGGCGGGTGAGCACGCGAGAGAGGCACCGCCCGTGGACGGTGCCTCCCTCGTTCGTGCCGGTCGAGCTCGGTGCTACTTGAAGACCGCCAGGCCCTTCGGCGTCCCGACACCGGACACGCCGTCGAACCCGGGTCGCGCGTAGCACTGCGCGCGAGCGGACTTCACCGCGGTGCCGGTCGCTCCCCAGGCGCAGTCCACCAGACCGCCCGGACCCGTGTTGGGGTTGGGGCTGCTGAACGTGTTGCCGTAGATGAGGAAGCCGAGCAGGCCGCCGCAGGCTCGGGGCGACTGGGTGTTGCAGCCGCCGTTACCGCCGACCGTGACGTCGTACGTGCCCCTCTTGTGCTTGAAGTTGCCGTAGAGCGTCTTCGCGGGGGTCGCCACGCCGTGCGGACCGCCGGCCAGGCCCCACAGTCCGGCCACGACCGGTGTAGAGAGCGAGGTGCCGCCGTAGGTGGCCCACCCGTTGTCGGCCGACGTGAAGGGACACACGTTCGGGTCGGGGTTGGTGCACCAGTCGTAGGTCTCGTAGATGTCGAAGCCCGTGAACGGGTCGGCGATCGCGGCGACGTCCACGCCGCTGCGCTTGCTGCCGCACCCCAGCGTGCCGAAGCCCTGGGCGCTCTTCTGCCAGGACGGCGCGTTGAACAGGGTGCTGCACCCGCCCCCGGCGGCACCGGGCTCGTAGCCGAGTGCGGCCACGGTGCTGGCACCGTCGAGGTCGGCCGGACCGTTGCCGTTCCAGACCGTCTCGCTGGTGCGCGACCCGTTGGGGTTCAGGTAGAGCGACGTACCGCCGACCGCGACCACCGACGGGAAGGAGGCCGGGGTGGCCGGCTTGTTGCTGGACGCGACGCCGCCGTTGACGTTGTCCCAGTCGTACCAGCCGTCGTCGCCCGTCGAGGCCAGGATCGCGACGCCCTTGTGCTTGTACGCCGCCTGCTGACTGTGGCTCTCGGGACCGCCGTAGGAGTTGCTGACGATCTTGGCGCCCTTCTTGACGGCCTGGTTGACCGCGGCGGCGAGGTCGGAGTTGTTGTTGGAGTCGGCCTCGACGAGCAGGATCTTGCACGAGTGGCAGACCGCACGGACGCTCTGCACGTCGAGACTGATCTCACCGGCCCAGCCCTCGTCCGGGGTGGGCAGAGGACTGGCGTGCCCGTCCTGGTTGATCACCTTGAACGACGTGCTCGTCTCCTTGGGGAGCCCGTACTGGTGGTCGAAGGCGTTGAGGTCGGATCGCACCGACGGGTTGTCGAACGCATCGACGATCGCCACCGTCTGCTTGGTCTTGGCGCCCGGGTTGATCTTGTACGCCGCGGCGAGCTGCTTGGGGGAGTAGCCGCCGGCCGGGCCGAACCCGAGCGTCTTGCTCGGGCGGGCCAGCCCATGGGCTCGCAGGCTGGCTGCCTTGGCGCTCGACACCTGTCGCGTGACGAGCTTCATCGCGTTGCAGGACCTCTGTCCCGCGGACGCGGACGCGCACAGGTGCAGCGGCACCTGGACCTTCTGAGTGCCGGCGGCGCCGGCTGATGTCGGTGTCGCGACTGTCGCGACCACCAGAACGGCCGCGACACCCAGTGTCGCGAGCACAGATCCGCGCACATGCACAGAGCGCATCGATCCCCCTTGATGAGTGAGGCCGGGACGGAGCCCGGCGAGGAGCTTCCTCCGAGACCGTAGACCCGCATTCACTCCGTGGGAATGGGCCAGGGACGGCGGGTTTTTCTCGGCTCCTCGGACTCTCCGTCCGGGAACGGGCCGCCGGGGTCCCGAGTACGCTCGACCAGGTGGATGCTCGCCTCCCGCTGACCGTGGTCGCGGTCCTGATGGCCGGCTCCCTGGTGTCGTGCGGGAGCCATGACACACCGGCCGTGTGCGGCTCGGTGGACGACCTCTCGACGTCGGTCGACGCGCTCCGGAGCACCACCGTGACGTCGTCGGCTGGGGCGAGCGCGCTCAGCGCCGTCCGTACGGACCTCGCCGCGGTCAAGGCGGACGCGACGTCCCAGTTCGCCCCGCAGATCGCGGCCGTCGAGACTGCCTACGCAGCGCTCGAGAGCAGCGCCGCGATCGCGAAGGCCAAGCCGACGCCCGCAAGCCTCGCTGCCTCGGCCAAGGACTTCTCCACCTTCGGGACGGCGGTCCGCACCCTGGTCGCCGACGTCCGGTCCACCTGCTGACCCGGGGCGAGCGAGGACCGGCCGGGCTGTTCGGGCACGGAGATCGGGTGGATGATCGAGGGGTGTCGAGCGGTCCTGACAGCACCGTCCGCACCGCCCGGCTCGAGGGCGAGCGCGAGCGGTTGCGCGCCAAGCGGCTCGCGTCGCCGATCAGGTCGCCGGACGGGCCGAACGCGGCCATGCTCGCCAAGGGTCCGGCGTTCGAGAGTCTGGAGGCGTGCCTGCGCCACCTCCGGGCCACCTACCCCCAGTCGGCGACGGACGTGGCTGCGCGCGACATCGCGGGAATCGACGACGGGCCGCTCGTCGGGGGCGCGACCATGCCGGCGTTCATGTTCCGCGGAGAGAGCGGCATCTACCCGTCGACCCAGACGAGCCTGGCCCGCCTGACCGGCGCCCTCGACCTGTCGCCGGAGACGATCGAGACGCTGGTCGCCCTGAGCATCCTGGTGCGGGGCCGGCTGAGCGACTATCTGGGGCTGAGCGTGCGGGAGGCCGGCGGGTTCCTGCAGCACTACGGCGCACCGACCGACCTGTTCGACGTCTCTCCCGACCTCGACGTCGCCATCGAGTTCGCCACCAACCTGGCGCCGGGCGACTGGGGCGTGATCGCAGTCCTTCCCGTCAGCGCCCTGTCGGCGGACCCGGACGGCTTCATGCTCGCCGACCTCACGCGCCATCGCCTGGCGTCGCGCCCGCGCCGGCAGACGGCGTACGTGTACGCCGACCACCGCTACCTCGACCTCAAGAGCCCGGCTGCGAGCGAGCACCGGCAGATCGTCTGGCACTGGTTCAGGTTCACGGCCAAGGACGAAGCGGCCTACGCACCCAACCCCTACCGTCTCGACGCCCGCTCCGACGGCGTGGCGGGACTCATCCAGGTCTTCCTCAACGACACCGCGCCGTTCGACGACGCCGCCGCCGCGTGGCTGGCGGACCGGATCCCCGCCGTCCCGCTGGTGATGCGGGTCCTCGGGGAGGCCGACGGCCATCGCACGTTCAGCCTGCTCGCCGCCGACGATGCGAGTCCGGAGCTGTTCGAGGCGTCCGCGGCCGCGAACCGCGCCCGCTGGGCGGCGTCATCGGCACGGTCTCGAGCTGGTGCGGCCGACCGCGACCCGGGCGTCGCGACGGCGCTCGACACGGCCGAGCTGGTGGTCGGCCCGGGAGGGTTCAGTCCGGGGGAGCTGGTGTGGGCGCTCCGGGGGACTGCGCTGCAGCACGCTCGACTGCCTGGCTGAGCTCGGCGATCCTCGGATCGGACGGGTCGCGTGCGACAGCCTCGGTCACCGCTCCCAGCGCGTCCGGGAGCCGCTCCGCGTGCAGGTAGGCGAGCGCGAGGTTCGCACGGAGGCCGGCGCTGTCGGGGGCGAGCTCGACCGCGCGCTGCCCGGCCTGCACGGCCTCGTCCGCCCTGCCGAGAGCCAGGCACTCTCCGCACAGCTCGGCCCACACGGCCACGTCGTGAGGCTCGATCGCCAGGGCACTCGTGAACGCGGCGTACGCCGCCTCGTGCTCACCGAGCGACTGCCGCACCTGCCCCAGCGCCACGAGCGCAGGCTGACTGTCCGGACGGGCCGCCGACGCGCGCTCGAAGAGCTCCGCCGCACGGACGACTCGCTGGTGCGTGGACGCGTCCGGCGGCGAGCGTGTCGCCCACGCCATGTGCTCACTCCCGGCGGCGTAGAGCGTGTCGTGGAGCTCGCCTCGCTGGGTCGAGCTGAGCTCGGTGACGATCGAGTGCGCGGGCACGGGCTCAGTCCGTCGCTGCCACGGCGCGCAGCACGGCGTGGGCCACCTCGGGGCCACGCACGTCGCTGTGGCTGGAGATGTAGGTGTCGGCGCGCAGGTTGTAGACCGCGCGGTCGCCGAAGTCGTACTCGGTGCCGACCGCCCCGAGGTCCTGGTCGTTGCGGGCCAGATCTGTCTTCTGCGCGCCGTTGCTGCCGAGCCCGCCGTAGAGGCTGTCGGGACCACCGACGTCTGAGGCGACCTGGTTGGCCAGGCTCGACGCCATCGCGTAGGCGATGCCGACCGCGTTGTCGTTGCGGGTGTGGGTGACGACCATGGGGCCGGAGACCCTGCCGGGACTGACGACGGCTCGGTAGAAGCCGGCCTTGCCCGGCGACCACGCACCCGAGAACGAGTAGTGCGAGAAGGCACCCTGCAGCAGGCTGATCGACCGCACGCGATCGGCGTCGGGCAGCGTGTTGGCCGCAGACGTGACCAGGCGCGCACCGAAGCTGTGGCCGATCAGGTGAAGCCGGGTCGTGGACGGCATCTTCTCGAGCATCGGCGCGACCGACGCCTGGCCGATCAGCCCCGCCCGGGCCTTCATCGTGTAGTACGTCGTGAGATTCATCAGCGCTCTCGCCTTGGAGGCGAACTGCGTCGCCACGTCGCCGAAGAAGCCGGCCGCGCCGCCGTCGTCGTCCCCGGGCGCGCCGGTCGGCACCGCCTGGATGCCGCCCGAGTCGTCCCCTGGCTGGTCCATCGACCGGAGGGCGGCGAGGGTCTCGGCCAGTGCTGCGACGTCGAGCGAGTCGAGGAGGGTCGTTCCGTCGAGCTTCCGGAACGCCTCGAGCGAGTCGCCGGTCTCGCTCGTGGTGTCGTGGGGGATGAGCGACCTGAGGAGGTCGGCGTACGACGTGCGCGCGGAGGTCGAGTGGTCGAGCTCGGGCACGAGCTTCGCGGCCGCGGCCAGGGTCGCGGCCCCGGCGGCAGGGAACGCGTCGGCGAGCCCGAGCAGGTCGCGCGCCAGCGTGGGATCGGAGTGCTCGACGCTGGCGGCCCCTGGTGGAGGAGCGGCGTCGGCGCCGGCGAACTTCTTGGACGGCCAGATGATGCCGACCAGCCCGAGCGTGCGTGCCGCGAGCTGCGGCTCGTGCCCGGCGTCGCGGACGGCGGTCATGTTGCCGGCGAGCTCCTTGTACAGCGAGAGCGCCTCCGCGGTGTTGTTGTTCCACCCGTGGGAGATCACGAGGAGATCGGTCACGTCGTCGGCCAGGGCGAGAGCCCCGGCCTCCTGCTCGGGGTGGACCGCCGTGCCGTCCGCTGCGAACTCGACCTGGCAGTAGTGGAACGCGTCCAGGGGACCGGTCACGACAGGCTCCTCACATCGATTGGATGGCGCGCATGGCGTCGACCAGCCCGTGCCCTTGGAAGTCGCGGGTGCGGCCGAGGTCGGTCGCCGTCGAGCACAAGATGTGCTTGACCCTCTCGGGCTGTCCGATGAACTCCCGTCGGATCGACAGGAAAGCCGCGACCACGCCGGAGACGTGCGGGGCGGCCATGCTCGTCCCGCTGCTCTCGACGTAGTCGATCCGGGCGCGCGAGCTCCCTCGAGCCTCGGCCAGCATCGAGCCGGTGGCGGCCGACAGGATCCGCTCGCCCGGCGCGACCAGATCGGGTTTCGCACGGCCGTCACCCGTCGGGCCCTTCGACGAGAAGTACGAGACGCCGTAGACGTGCGGCATGTCGCGGTGTGTCGACCCGACGGTGATGGCCAGATCGGAGTTGCCGGGGTCGTTGATGCTGAGTGGCCGCCCGGCCGGGATGGCTCGCTTCTGCAGGACGTCCGTGGCGAGGGCGTACCCGGTGTTGCCGGCGGCGACGACGACCGAGACGCCGCTCTTGACGAGCCGGTCGACCTCGACGCACAGCGGGCTCTGCCCGCACGCGAACCACTCGGGGTCGAACCCGTACCCGAGGCTGAGGTTGACCCCGTGGATGCGCAGGCGACGTCCGTTGTCGTTGACGTCCTGGACCGCCTGCAGCGCGTCGAGGATGCTGCTGCTCTTCCCGCTGCCGTCCTGGTTGAGGACCTTGTAGCTGACGATCGAGCACCGCGGAGCGATGCCCGAGATGCTCTCGAGCTCCACGGCACGCTGCAGGACCTGGTCGTTCTCGTCGCGCTCGAACCGGACGGCGCGAAGCGGCCGCTTCGTCGTGGACCGGCCGTATCCCGCGATGATCCCGGCCACGTGCGTGCCGTGGCCGTTGAGGTCGGTGTCGGCGGGGCCCTCGTCGGTGAAGTCGCGGTGCTCGAGGGGCCCGTCGAGGTTGTGATGCTCGTCGAAGTGCAGGTGGTTCCTGTCGACGCCGGTGTCCAGCACCGCCCAGGTGATGTCGGAGCCGAAGGCCGTGAACGCGGCCTGCGCGGCGTCGGCCTTCACGGTGGCGATGGACTTGTCCAGCAGTGCGTACACGTCGAAGTCGGGCCAGATGTGGAAGATCGCGTGCGGCGGCGCCGTCGCGGCGCGGCCCGCCCGGTCGAGCCGCACCAGGTGCTGGATGTCGCGGGGGCGGAGGGTCGTCACGAGGTACTGGCCGCTCGGCCGCGCCTCCGCGACCGCCGGGGCGTGCGCGCCCGCGGGCGTCGCGGTCTGCTGCACCTCGGCGAGCATCTGCTCGACCCGCGCGGCCGCTGCCGGCCGTCCGCCCGGGTAGTCGAGGTTGAGGTCGATCACGATCGACACCGGCTCCGCCGCCTCGTCGGCTGCGGCCGCGGAGATCCTGTGCAGCAGCGGTAGCGCGACGACCGATCGGTCGAGCGTGCGGGGGTCGAGGCTGCCCGGCGAGCCGTCCGCGCTCGAGTCGTCGGGTGCGCGTTCGTCGTCGGCCATGCCCTACCCCGTCTCGCGGTCGCTCGTGCCTGATCGTTCCCGCGCTCCCCAGGAGTGTCAACGGCCGGCCCTGTGCCACTGCGAGCCGTCGACACCCGGTCAGCGTGGTGACTCGACCATCACCGGGAGGTAGGAGACCCGCATCGTCCTGGCCGCGCGGCTGAACCGCGTCGGCTTCCCGTTCCCCGTCTGCCGGTACCTCGCACCGGCAGGTATCGGTACTCGCACTGCGTGGCGCGGGTTCCACAGGATGGTCCGCACCCCGCCGGCATGCCGGACCACACATGTGTACGTCGCTCGCCGGTCGTGCCTGCACGGCTGCTGGGAGTGGCGGCCGACGAGCGTGCCGTGCAGCCACTGCTCGGTGGTGCCGAGCGCGAGGCCGGCCTCGGTCACTCTGGTGGGGGAGCCGGGCCAGGACATCAGGGTGTTGCCGATGGTCCCGCCGCCGGCCAGCGACGCCCAGTCGTACCGGTACCAGAACATCCGGGCCAGCCCTCGGGCCGCGCCGAGGAGGTAGGTCCGCATCAGGTTGGCCACTTGGCGCTTCTCGGTGATCGGCGTTGCCGCTGTGCCGAGCCCCGTCAGCCCGTAGTTGATCTCGGTGCCCCAGATCGGTGTGGCAGTCGGAACGCCCGCGCGGGCGAGCATCTCCTCGACCGTCTTCAACAGGCGCATGGAGTCCTCGGGACCACCGAGGCGCCCGTCGATGGTCTCGGCGGGGTACAGGCTGAGGGCGTTGGCGTCGTAGTAGCGCCAGACGTGGTGCCCGCCGAGCTGCTGCGACTGGTAGGTGGCCATCCAGCTGCGCTGGGAGGCCAGCCGGACGGCGAAGGACGGCGCGAGCACGACGGCGCCGGGATCGACCAGACGTCGGGTCTGCGCGACGACCTGCGTGAGCTGGGCGAGCTGATGCTGGGTGCCGGACCAGTACTGGGGGACGTTCCCCTCGTTCCACACCTGGTACGCCGCGACGCCCCGCGTGCCGTTGAAGTCCCGGTACCGGGCCATCGCCGCAGCCACGTAGTCGCGGTAGACAGCCAGGTCGGCCGGTGGCTTCGTCCGGTCGCCGCTGTAGAACGTGGGCGTCTGACCCAGCACCAGCGTGACCTCGACCCCGTGTGCCTGGGCGGCGGTCACGAGCGTGTCGAGCCGCTGCCAGTCGTACACACCGGGTGAGGTCTCGATGTCACGCCAGGTCACGCCCGAGTCCCACAGCCGCAGGGCCCCGAACGGGACGCCGGCGTACGCCTGCATCGACTTGTCGTGCAGCCCGAAGAACTGGCGCGGAACGCGGAGGGAGCCGGCCGACGCCGGGGGGCCGAGGCTTCCGAGCAGCACCACGCACAGACACGCGGTCACTGCGCCACGGACGACGTGCGCCCGGTGACTCGAGGAACGGCGCGACCGGGCAGGGGCGAGGGTGGGGGGCATTCCCGAGAGGACGGGCACGAGGGAGCCTTTCTCGTACCCCTCCGCCGTCCCCGAGGCGACGTGTTGTTGGGGGGTCCCGCGACTTCCGACGCGGTGCCACGTCGCTTATCCGTCTCCCTCAGGGTGGCAGGGTTCGGCCGGAAGCGGAACCGCCCCGATGGGGCGATCTCGGAGGCGGAGGGGTTGGTCTGTAGGCCGGGTTCTGTTCCCGGGCGTCTTGCGACGCACCGTTCGGCGACCATCCATCTCGGGCCGCCGTTGCCGACGACCTCGTGCGGTCCACCCGCGCACTCGGGCGGGCAGCCCTCGAGCGTGCGCTGTTCGACCTTGCTCCGGGCGGGGTTTACCGAGCCGATCCGGTCACCCGGATCGCTGGTGGTCTCTTGCACCACCGTTTCACCCTTACCTGCACCGCCGCCGGTCACGACGAGCGCGACCGACGATGGCCCTCAGGCGGTCTGTTCTCTGTGGCACTGTCCCGCGGGTTGCCCCGGGTGGGTGTTGCCCACCGCCCTGCCCTTCGGAGCCCGGACCTTCCTCGACACCTGGTCATACCAGCTCATACCTGCCAGGTGCCGCGGCCGCCCGACCAACCCCTCCGCGCTGGTCATCGTAGGGCACGGGTGACGTGGCTCGTCGGGCACTTCGGCGGTGGTGTTGCCACTGAGTGCGTGCTGTGCGGGATCTTCGGCGGTGATAACCCCGCGTGACAGGCGGAGCGCCGGGCCGGCCCTGTGGAGAGGCCGACCCGGCGCTCCGGGTGGGGACTACTGCGGAAGGGTCAGCTCGTGGTCAGCGCCGTGTCGTCGACCACGAACGAGGTCTGGAGGGACGAGTCCTCCGCGCCGCTGAACGAGATCGTCACGGTCTGCCCCGCGAAGGACGAGAGGCTGAACGACTTCTGGCTGTAGCCCGTGGCCTTGTTCAGGTTCGAGTACGTCGCCAGGGTCGTGGACCCCGCCTTCACGGTGAGCGTGTCGTACGCCGTCGACGTGGTGGTCTCCGCAGTGTCGATGTGGAGCCAGAACGTGAACGTCGCCGCACAGCCGGCCGGGATCGTCACCGACTGCGAGAGCGTGTCGGTGTGGGTCGTCCCGTAGCCGTCCAGCCAGGCCTTCCAGCTGCCCGAGTGAGCGGCTTCGCCGGCCGAGCTGTCGACCACGCCGGACGAGGCCGTCCAGGGGGCCGCCGTCCCGGTCTCGAAGCCGGGGTTGCCGAGCTTCTGTCCGGGGCTGCTGCACCCGCCGCCCCCGCCGCCGCCGATCGTCCACGTGAACGTGGTCGAGCCGGTCGCGTTGGTGGTGTCCTTGGCCGTCACCGTCGAGCTGAACGTCCCGGCCGTGGTGGGCGTGCCGCTGATCAGCCCGGATGACGCGTTGATCGACAGGCCGGTCGGCAGACCGGTGGCCGACCAGGTCAGCGTCTGGCCCGAGGCCGAGTCGGTGCCGGTCATCTGCAGCGACTTCGCGGTGCCGACCGTGCCCGTCTGGGCGCCGGGGTTGTTCACGGTGACGGTGTTGCCACCCGTCGTACAGGTCGGGTCGGCGGCCTGGGCAGGCACCGACACGGCGTTCCACGCGGCCTTGACCGAGTTGAACGTGGCGCAGCTCGCGTCGAGGTTCTTCGCCGCGGTCAGCGTCCAGGTGCGGTACTTCAGGTACGACGAGCTGCTGGTCTTCATCAGCATCGCGTTGTACATGACCTGCTCGGCCCGCTGGATGCCGATGCCGGTGACCGACGAGCTGTTGCAGGTCGGACTGGTCGGCTGCCCGTTGGTCGGGCTCGAGCCCTCGGCCATCAGGTAGAACCAGTGGTTGCCCGGACCCGCCGCTGCGTGGACCTCCTCGCTGGGGATCGACGACGAGTAGCAGTTGTCGTCGCCGGCGAGGGAGGGGTTGTACATGTAGCGGATCGGGCCGGAGCCGACCAGGTTCACCCGCTCGCCGACGGTGAAGTCGGGGGTGTCGGTCGGGTTGTTGGCATACCACTCGGTCGCCGCGCCGAACGTGTCGGCGACGAACTCCTGGGTGTTGCCGTTGGAGATCCCGCCCGGGGTGTGGTCGTCGATGCCGTGGCCGAACTCGTGGGCGACCACATCGGTCTCGGCGATGTACTCACCGGTGCTCTGCGTGTGACCGACCTGCACCTGCGTGCCGTCGTAGTAGGCGTTCACGTCGTTGAGGCCGACCCGGATCGGGACCCACCCGCCGGCGCCGTCCATGCCGTTGCGACCGTCCCAGCTCGACAGCATGAGACGTTCCTGTTCGGTGACGTACATGGCGTCGGCGCAGTCGGTCTCGCGGTTCGTCTCGTTGCCGTTGCCCCACGCGTCGTCGGACCCCGTGTACGTCACGTTGCCCGTGGCGTTCTGGCACACCAGGTTGGTGCCGTTGGGGTTCTTCAGCGAGTACGTCGAGCCGCTCAACGTGGTCGGGAACGAGACGTTGCCCTCCCACTTGGTGTTGCCGGTCCCTTCCATCACCCGCTCGCGGGCCTGGAGCACGCGGCCGTTGCGGGCGTCGACCACGACGGCCTTGATGTCGGGCATCGCGCCGCGGTGGCCGGTGACGGTGGTCTCCCAGCCCAGGCGCGACCGGGCTCCGTGCTGCCAGACCACCAGCTGGGCCGGGGTCGCCGAGGTCGGGTGGGCCACCTGGTGGCGAGCCGAGCTCAGGGCGTGGGAGCGGCTGACCGTCGGGACGACCGAGCGGAGGTCGACCTCGTGGGTCTGCGCGACGGACGTGGTGAGCACCTGGCCGTCGGCGTCGGTGACGACGACGAAGTCGCCGCCGACGACGGGGAGGCCGCGGTAGTCGCGGGTGTAGGCGGCGTACTGGATGCCGTGCGACGACCGGACGGGCAGCGCACGGAAGGTGTCGTGGTTGCTGATCTTGAGCGCCGGCGCGTCGCTGGCGATCAGACGATGGGCGGATGCAGCGGCCAGCGCGCGGGCGTTCTGCCCGTGCGTCGGCGCGGCGGCGACCGCGCCGTGGGGGACCGACGCGAACGCCGTCCCCACCAGGGCGGCGGCAGCGAGGCCCCCGAGATGTCTCCTGCTCATGCTTTCTCCTGGATCCGGGCCGAAGCCCCTTCAGATGGCCACGCCGGGTGTCGGGCGACCGTCGATCCTGCCCGTGGTGGGGGAGGGTCGGAGCGAAGACTCGCAACGGGGGCGGGGTGGGTCAACGAGAGCGGATCCTCATGTTTGTGCATTGCAGGAACATGAGTGAACCCCCGCCGAACCGGCCCGACCTCCCGTGCGTCACCGCCTGAACGTTCCAGAGTCGGACGGACGCCGGATGTCGTCGTCTGCGGGGTGTGAGAGCGCGGGCAACGACCGTCTGTGGGCCGGAACGGTCTACGGGTGGGTGAGAACCTCTGCGCCGTCGGCCGTGACGAGCAGGGTGTGCTCGAACTGGGCGCTGCGGCGCCCGTCGGCCGTCACCACGGTCCAGCCGTCGTCCCACATGACCCAGTCGGGCGTGCCGAGGTTGAGCATCGGCTCGATGGTGAAGGTCATGCCCGGCAGGATCTCGTCGTCGAACCGCGGCTCGTCGTAGTGGGGGATGATCAGCCCGCTGTGGAACGCGGTGCCGATCCCGTGCCCGGTGAACTCGCGGACGACTCCGTAGCCGAACCGGCGGGCATAGGACTCGATCACCCGCCCGATCACGCTCACCCGGCGGCCGGGGCGCACGGCCTTGATCGCCCGGTCGAGGGCCTCGTGGGTGCGCTCGACGAGCAGCCGCGTCTCGTCGTCGACGTCACCGGCCAGGAACGTGGCGTTGGTGTCGCCGTGCACGCCGCCGAGGTACGCCGTGATGTCGATGTTGACGATGTCGCCGTCCTCGATCACCCGCGCGTCGGGGATGCCGTGGCAGACGACCTCGTTCACGCTCGAGCACAGGCTCTTCGGGAAGCCCTTGTAGCCCAGGGTCGAGGGGTAGGCGCCGTGGTCGCAGAGGAACTCGTGACCGATCCGGTCGAGCTCGTCGGTGGTGACGCCGGGGGCCACGCGCGAGCCGACCAGCTCGCGGGCCCGGGCGGCGAGCCGGCACGCGGCCCGGATCCTCTCGATCGTCTCGGCGTCCTTGACCTCGCTGCCGGTGAACGGTGCGGGCGCCGGCCGGTCGACGTACTCGGGTCGCGGGATCGAGTCGGGGACGGAGCGACGAGGCGAGATCGCGGCCGGGGCGATCGCGGTCGAGGTCATGCGGGCAGTCTAGGCGGCGCCGTACGACGGCTCGCCGCGCTGCTGTGACGTCGGCGCCGTCGTAGGGTGGTGGCATGGCCTCGTACTGGTTCTGCGTGAAGCACCACCGGGTCGAGTCGGGCGACGTCTGCCCGCCGATCGACCGGCTCGGCCCCTTCGCCACCGAGGAGGAGGCTGAGCAGGCGCTGCAGAAGGCCCAGGAGCGCAACGAGGCCTGGGACAGCGACCCCAACTGGAGCGACGAGCCCGACTGGGCCGGCCAGTCCAAGCGGCGCACGCCGCCGAGTGACGGCTGAGTGACCGCCCGCGAGCCGTCGCGACCGACTCCACCGCCCGCCCCACCTCGGATCTCGCCGCTCCCGTTCGCGGGCATGATCGGGCTGGCGTGCGTGCTCTTCGTCGACCTCGGGAGCGCCGGCGTGCTGCGGTGGTGGGCGGAGATCCTGCTGCTGGTCGCCTGGCTGGTGCTGTTCGTCCTCGCCTGTGCCTGGTGGACGTCGCACCCGCGCCGCCTGCCCTGGCTCGCGGGGGTCGGTCTGCTGCTGTGGGTGGTGGTGGTCGTCGGCGCGAACGTGGCCTCGAAGTGAGGCTCCGCCGGCGCCCGCCCCTCGGAGAGCATCGGAGGTGTAGTGCGTCGATGGGTCAGCTGCCCCATTGACGCACTTGCTCGACGGTGCCTCCAGACGGCTCCGGGCGTCGGGGAGCGCCTGGCCCGTTGACGGCACTGATGGGCCTCGTGCCGGGGCCACGGTTGCCCCAGGGCTCACAGCCACCCGTGCGTGGTGGCGATCTGGACTGCCTCGGAACGGTTGGCAGCCCCGGTCTTGCCGATCGCCGACGACAGGTGGTTGCGGACGGTGCCGGCGGAGAGGTGCACGCGGCCGGCGATCACGGCGACGGCGGCACCGTCTGCCGCCGCGCGCAGCACCTCGGTCTCCCGCTCCGTCAGGGGCGAGTCGCCGACGGCGAGGCTGTCCATCGCGAGCGCAGGGTCGACGACCCGCAGGCCCTGGTGCACCCGGCGTACGGCGTCGGCCAGCTGGGCCGCCGGAGTGTCCTTGACGACGAAACCGTCGGCGCCCGACTGCATCGCGCGGCGCAGGAAGCCCGGTCGGCCGAAGGTGGTCACGATCAGGACCCGGGTCTGCGGCGCCACCCGGCGTACCTCCGCCGCCGCGCTGATCCCGTCCAGCCCCGGCATCTCGACGTCGAGCAGGGCGACGTCGGGGCGGTGCTCGAGCACGGCCGGTACAACGGCGTCCCCGGAGGCCACCTCGGCCACCACCTCGAGGTCGGACTCCAGGCTCAGCAGCGCGGAGAGCGCCCCGCGGACCAGGGCCTGGTCGTCGGCCAGGAGGAGCCGGATGACCGGCGTCGAGGTCACGGGACGACGACCTTGAGGGAGAACCCCGGCTGGAGGTGCTGCGTGACGACGGTCCCGCCCACGGCGGCGGCCCGCTCGCGGAGACCGGTCAGCCCGTTGCCCGCGCCGGCGGACTCGGCGCCACGGCCGTCGTCGCGGATCTCCACCTCGTGCTCCCCGAGGAGGACGGTGCACCGCCGGGCGCCGCTGTGCCGGATCACGTTGGTGATGCCCTCCCGGACCGTCCAGGCGAAGAGCTCGCGGCGGTCGGTGGGCACGTCGTCGGTCGAGTTGGGCAGGTCGGCCGCGATCTCGGCGGCCGAAAGGGCGGTGCGGGCGCGGGCGAGCTCGCCGGGCAGCGTGAGGTCGCGGTAGCCGTCGACGGCACGACGGACGTCGGCGAGGGCGTCCCGGGAGAGCCGCTCGAGGTCGGCGAGCTCGGCGCGCGCGCGGTCGTGGTCGACGTCGAGCAGCCGGTTCGCCAGCTCGGCCTTGACCGTGATGACCGTCAGTGAGTGGCCGAGGATGTCGTGCAGGTCGCGGGCGAAGCGGTTGCGCTCGTCGTCGAGCGCGAGCCGCGCGTTCTCCTCGCGGACCTGCAGGACCTCCAGGTTGCGGTTGATCGCCTGCGAGATGCCCCAGACCGCCAGGGTCGCGACCAGGGTCCCGAACAGGATGCCCGGGTCCTTGTGCCAGCCGGGGACCCAGATGGTGGCGGCGTACGCCGTGAGACCGACCGTGACGGCGACCAGCCAGGCCCATCTGGTCTGGAGGCACATCACGCAGGTCACCGCGATGTACACCGCCGCGGCGGTGCCCTCCTGGCCGATCGCGACGCACATCAGGACGCCGAGCGCGATCTCGAGCAGGACGAGCCCGACGCCCATCGGGCGCCCGACCGGAGCCGCGAACGGGGAGCCCGTACGCCGCCACCGCATGGTGACGAAGATCGCCAGGTAGACCGCGGCGAAGAGCAGGGTGGCCGCGATGCCGACCCAGCCGCGCCACGAGTCGCGCTGGTCCCACGCGGCGGCGAGCGGGGAGAGCAGGTAGAACAGCCAGATCGCGGCGAACGCCAGACCCCAACGACGCGGACCGGTGGGCCGGTCCGCGTCGAGGGTCGTGCTCATGGACGTCACGGTAACGACCTCAGACCCGTGCCGTGTCCTTGCTCATCCGCCACGCGGCGCCGGCCACGAAGATCGCGAACCAGCCGACCGCGTTGACGACGGCGTACCACGGCAGCTCGTGGGTGAGGGGTGCCCGGGCGATCTCGGCGACGCCGTACATCGGTGTCCAGTAGGCGATGTCGCGCACGATCGGGGCGTAGTTGTCGATCGGGATGAAGACGCCGCCCAGGAACGAGAGCAGCGCCAGGCCGGGGCCGAGGATCTGCATGGCGTTCTCACCCGGCACGACGAACCCGACGAAGACGCCGAGGGCGGCGAACGTCAGCGTGCAGAACAGCGTGACGACGGCACTGAGGATCCAGACGTTCGTCGGCATCTCGGCCTTGCCCTGGAGGATCCCGACGACGTTCACCGCCGCGATGGCGAGGGCGCCCATGGTGAGCGCCACCACGGCCTTCATCAGGATGTAGGCCACCGGGTTCAGCGGTGTGAGGCGGAGCTGTCGCGACCAGCCCAGCGAACGCTCGAGGGCGACCATGGAGCCGCCGGCGGCCGCGGTCAGGGCGGCGCCGTAGAGCGCCATCGAGATCAGGATGTACGCCGCGACGTTGCCGGAGCCGGCCGGGTCCTGCCATCCCTCCTGCCCGCCGAAGACGAGAAGGAGCGCGGCGGGGAAGATCAGGGTGAAGATGATGGTCCGCCGGTTGCGCAGCATCCGCTTCAGCTCGATGCCGAGCACGGTGAGGTTGAGGCCGCCCAGGGGCGGCACGCGGCGGGTGGCCGGGTCGATGCTCTGGGTGGTCATGCCGATGCTCCTTCTGCGTCGTGGTCGCCGGTGAGGCTGAGGAACGCGTCCTCGAGGCCGCGGGCGGTGATCTCCAGGTCGTGGGCCGGGGTCTCGGTCAGCAGGTACCGGGCCACGGCGTCGGTGTCCTTGGCGTGGACGTAGACCGCCTCACCACGGATCTCGACGCTCTCGACTCCGGGGAGGGCGGTGAGCGGAGCGGGGTCGGCACCGGGCAGGGTGGCGCGGACCGTGCGCCCTGCCGCCATGGCCTTGATCTGGCTTCCTGTCCCGTCGGCGACGATCCGGCCCTGGCTGATCAGGATGATCCGGTCGGCGTACTGGTCGGCCTCCTCCAGGTAGTGGGTCGCGAACAAGATGGTGCGACCCTTCTCGGCGTCCGCGCGGATCGCCGACCAGAAGGCGCGACGGCCCTCGACGTCCATGCCCGTGGTCGGCTCGTCGAGCAGCAGGAGCGCGGGGTCGGACAGGAGCGCCATGGCGAAGCGCAGGCGCTGCTGCTCGCCGCCCGAGCACTTCCCGACCTTGCGATCGGCGATCGCCTCGATGCCGGCGGTGCGCAGCACCTCCGCGACGGGTGCGGTGTCGGCGAACAGGCTGGCGGTGTAGGCCACGGTCTCGCGCACGGAGAGGTCCTTGAGCAGGCCTCCGGTCTGCATGACCGCCGAGACGAGCCCGCGGGCGATGGCTTGGCGCGGCTGGAGGCCGAGGACCTCGACGGAGCCGGTGGTCGGCTGCGACAGACCGAGCACCATGTCGATGGTGGTGGTCTTGCCGGCACCGTTGGGCCCGAGGAAGGCCACGATCTCGCCGGGCTCGAGCGAGAGGTCGATGCCGCGGACGGCGTGGACGGGGCCGAAGTCCTTGGTCACCCCGGACAGGTGGACGGCGGGGGCCGTCGCACCTCCCGGGTGGCCCGAGGCGGCCGGGTACGAGGTGTGTGTCTGGGTCATGCCCCGATCGTCGCGCAGGCGGTCGCCAGGAGCCTCACACACCCATCACGACCTGGCCGTGACGTTTGTCAGGGACGGACGCGCAGGATCCGGTCGGCGCCGTTGCCGTTGTCGGTGGACACGAGCAGGTCTCCGCTCGGCAGTGTGGTGACCGCGCGTACCCGACCCGCGTGAGTGAGCGTGTCGGGGACCTTGACCCAGCGCAGGTGGCCGGTCGCGTCGAACCTCAGGAACAGCACCTCCGACGCCTTCAGCGCCGCGACCGCGAGCGTGCCCCGGTAGGCGCCCCAGCCCGACGACTTCTGCGTGGGCAGCCAGTCGGCACCGCTGGTCGCCAGGGTCGGGAAGCCGGAGCTCCAGCGCGCCGGCACCTGATGGCCGGGCAGCGACTGGTCGGTCATCGGGACCGACTCGTCGTAGCCGGGGACGGGGTTCCAGCCGTAGTCCGCGCCGTTGTGGAGGAGGTTCACCTCGTCGTCGCGATCAGGCCCGTGCTCGACGGACCACAGGGTGCCGTCGGCGCGCTGGGCCAGACCCTGGACGTTGCGGTGTCCCCAGGTGTGGACGTAGCGCTGGGCGCGGTCGGGGGCGTCGACCCATCGGTTGGTCGGCCACGGCTCGCCCGTGAACCGGTCGAGCCGCAGCGTCTTCCCGCCGTACGACGTGAGGTCGCGCGGGTTGGTGCCGATCGCCGCGTCGCCGGTGCCGACGATGAGCGCGCCGTTGCGCGCGATCAGCAGCCGGCAGCCGCCGTGGCGCCCGCTGCTCGTCGGGAAGCCCCCGACCAGGGTCTTGATCCGGGTGGCCCTGCGCTGGGCGACGTTCAGCCGCCAGGCCGCGACGTGCACGTCGTGCGCACCACTGGGCAACGTGCCGCCCTGGCAGAGGTAGATGCGATGGTTCTGCGCGAACGAGGGGTCGACGGCCAGCCCGAGCAGCCCGGTCTCGCCGGACACCCAGACCTGGCGGCTGGGGAAGGCGACCGTGCGTCGACGGCCGTGGTCGACGATCGAGAGCCGCGCGCGGTCGCGTTCGGTCACGAGGAGCCGGCTGTGGCCGATCGGCTTGACGTCCCACGGATGGTCGAGGCCGCCGACGACCGTGGAGACGCGGAGTGCGGGGAAGCCGCGCTCCGGCGGGACCGGGCCGGCGGGGTGCGACGGCTCCGAGTCGCTGCACGCGGTGAGGCTGCCGGCCACGGCCAGTGGCAGCGAGGCGAGCACGATCCGGCGCATGCCACAGCCTAGGCCGAGTCCGGGGCGACGGGGTGGGAGCGCGCTCAGAAGGTGTGCTCGGGCCCGGGGAAGGTGCCACCCTTGACGTCCGCGTCGTAGGCCTGGGCCGCCCGGAGCAGCTCGCCGTGGAGGTCGGCGTACTGCTTGACGAAGCTGGCCATCCGGCCCGTGCGCAGACCGAACGCGTCCTGCCAGACCAGCACCTGACCGTCGCACTCGACGCCGGCGCCGATCCCGATGGTGGGGATCGCGAGCTCCTTGGTGACCTGGGCGGCGACGTCGCCCGGCACCATCTCCATCACCACCGCGAACGCCCCGGCGTCCTGGACGGCGTGGGCGTCGGCCAGCACCCGCTCGGAGGCGTCGCCCCGGCCCTGCACCCGCGGACCACCGAGGGCGTGCTCGCTCTGGGGTGTGAACCCGATGTGGGCCATCACGGGGATACCCCCCTGGCTGAGTCGCGAGATCTGGGCGGCCATCTCGACCCCGCCCTCGAGCTTGACGCAGTGGGCGAGGCCCTCCTTCATGAAGCGGGCCGCGGTCGCGTAGGCCTGCTCCGGTGAGCCCTGGTAGGACCCGAACGGCAGGTCGCCGACCACGAGCGCGCGCTGCGCGGACCGGCTCACGGCGCGGGTGAGCGGCAGCAGCTCGTCGACGGTGACGGGGACCGTCGTGTCGTTGGCGTAGACGTTGTTGGACGCCGAGTCGCCGACCAGGAGCACGTCGATGCCGGCCTCGTCGAACGTCGCCGCGGCGTACTGCTCGTAGGCGGTGAGCATGGAGAACTTCTCGCCGCGCTCCTTGAACTGGCGCAGGTGGTGGGTACGGACCCTGCTCATGACGATGCTCCTCGCGGGTGTCGTCGCGGCTCCCCGGTGGAGTCCACGCAACCCGTCCAGGCTAGCCACGTGGAGGCGACTTGTCGGTGGTCGAGCGGCGCCGAGATCGTGTCGCTCGTCACTCCCGGGCGAGCTCCTCCAGCAGGTCGGCGAAGGCGATGTCGTCGTCGGCGTTGCCGGTGTGGGGTGCGGCGAACCACGCGGCGTACTGGTTGATCTCGTCGAGCCGCCACTCGAGGTCGAACAGCTCGAGCATCTCGGGCTCGGCGTCGGTCTCCGCGCCCTCGTCGACCAAGGTCCGCAGGTCACGCTCGGCCGGAGCCAGCGTGAGCGACTCCCAGTCGACCAGGAGCCGGCCCTCGGTGGTCACCAGCTGGTTGTGCTCGCCCGGCTCTCCGTGGGTGGCCACCCAGGTGCGGTCGCGCGCCGCCTCCGCGAGGCGGTGGTAGCGCGCCGTCCATCGGTCGAGGTCGCCCAGGTGACGTCGTACGGCGTCGCGAGCGGCGTCGGCGTGCGGTCCCGGACCCCACTCGCGTCGTACGAGTGCGGCCGTCGTGTCGGCGAGGTCGGCCCCGACGAGGGGCCGCCACCGCGGGATGCCCGGTGGCGGTGGGGTCGCATGGAGCCGGGAGAGCGCGTCGGTCGTCCAGGGCAGGTCGCTAGGACCCTCGATCTCCGCGTCGCGCCAGGGGGTGCAGCTCAGGGCGCACTCGGCGAAGGGTGCGGTGAAGGTCCGCGCGGTCGTGGGGACCGGGGCGAGGACGAAGGTGAGGCCGGCGTCGCGCAGGGCGGCCGCGCCGGCGTACGCCGACTCCAGCTCGGCCGCTGTGTGCCGCGGCTCGAGGCCGTCGAGGGTGACGAAGAGCCGCGGGGTCCCTCCGACGTACGCCGCCCAGTGGTGTGCCCCGAACCCGACGGGCAGGTGCTCGACCCGGTCGAGCGAGACGTCCCAGTGTCGGCTGACCGCCGCCAGGACGTCGACCGGGGCGACCCCCGTCGGCGGCTCACGCATCGAGCCGCCGGGCGCGGAGGCGGTCGAAGGCCCGGTCGGTCGGTGGCCGACGGATGAGCTCGAGCACGGCGGCCGTCGGCTCGTCGGGGCCGTGGGTGGTGTCGACGGTCAGGTCGCAGTCGCCGTGGGCGAAGACCAGCCGCTGCTGGGTACGCGCCGTACCGGGCTCGCGGTCACCCCGTGCCTTCTCGCGACGGCGCAGCTCGGCCGGGTCGCAGGTGACGTGGACGAGCAGCACGTCGAGCCCGACGCTCAGCCGGAGCAGGTCGTCGAGACGCCACGGCTCGCTGAGGACGTGGTCACCGAGCACGTCGCAGCCGCACGCGGCCGCCCCGACCAGGGCCCGGTGGTAGGCGGCGCGGGTGCGGTGGAAGACGTCCTGCCACTGCCGGTCGGTGAGCTTCGCGTCGGGCCGGGTCCGGATCTGGTGGAACAGGTCGACGGGGAGCACGAGCCAGGGAGTGCGCAGCCGACCGACGACGGCCTTGGCCAGCGTCGTCTTCCCCGAGCTCGAGGGTCCGTTGAGGAGGACGAGGCGGCCGGACGGCATGCCCAGAAGGTAGCGATGCCACCGCGTGGCGTCTCGGGTTCCCCCGGGTCAGGCGCCGATCTCGGCGAGACGGGGGAGCACCGTCTCGCACATCTGCTCGGTCCAGCCGACCGGGTCGGCGGCATCCGGGCCGACCCAGACCTGGGTGATGCCGAGGTCGGCGTACGACTGCATGGTCGCGAGCCAGGCGTCGACGTCGTCGAGCGGACGGTTCAGGGTGCCGACGATGGTCTTCTCGACGTCGTCGTAGTCGCGCCCCACGTCATCGCAGTGTCCGCGGAGCACGTCGAGCTTGTGGGCGACCTCGTCGACGCCGGTGGCGAACAGGTTGCAGGCAGCGGCGTACTGCGCGACCAGCCGCAGCGTCTTGCGCTCGCCGGTGCCGCCGATCACGATCCGCGGGCCGCCCGGGCGGAGCGGCTGCGGTGTCACGGTGAGCTCCTCGAGCCGGTAGTGCGCGCCGTCGTAGGAGCCGCCGCCACTCCAGGCCTGCTGCACGATCTGGAGGGTCTCCTCGAGGCGTTCGAAGCGCTCCTTGGTGGGCGGGTAGGGCACACCGAGCCCGCGGTGCTCCCGCTCGTACCAGGCGGCTCCCAGGCCGAGCATCGCGCGACCCTGCGACAGCACGTCGAGGGTGGTCACGATCTTGGTGAGGAGGCCGGGGTGACGATAGGTCACGCCGGTGACGAGCAGACCGAGCTCGATCCGGCTGGTCTGGCCGGCCAGGAAGCCGAGGCTGGTGTAGCCCTCGAGCATCGGCTCGGGCGGGCCGCCGAGGTTCTCCATCTGGAAGTAGTGGTCCATCAAGGTCAGCGTCGTCACGCCGCCCTCGTCGGCCGCCCGCGCGACGCCGGCGAGCGTCGTACCGAGGGCCTCCGTGCCGCCGGGCCAGGTCAGGTTCGCGCAGTGCACTCCGAGCTTCATGATCCCCAACGTACGCCGGTAGCGGAGGCGGCCTCCGCTGGGGGCGTGGGCTGGTCACGCTGGCCCCGGTTTCATCATGTGATGCAGTCGAACCGGCACTTCCCACGGTGAATTCACCATGAGAAGTGGCGGTTCACCTGCATCACATGATGAAGCTGGGACATCCCTACACTGGCGACGTGGAGTTCTACTCGGCCTACGCCCAGGGGTTCGCGCGGGTCGCAGCGTGCACGATCCCGGTCGCGCTCGCCGACCCCGCGGCCAACGCGGAGACCGTCCTGACGCAGGTGCGCGAGTGCCATGCCGAGGGCGTGGCGGTGGCCGTCTTCCCCGAGCTCTGCCTCAGTGGCTACTCCATCGACGACCTCCTCCTCCAGGACACCCTGCTGACGGCGGTCCAGGACGCGATCGCCACGCTGGTCGCCGCGTCGGCCGGCCTGCTGCCGGTGATCGTGGTCGGCGCCCCGCTCATGCACGGCACGCGGGTGCTGAACTGTGCGGTCGTGATCAAGGACGGCCGCGTGCTCGGCGTCGCACCGAAGTCGTACCTGCCCAACTACCGCGAGTTCTACGAGCGCCGTCACTTCGCGCCCGGCGACGACCTCCGGGGTACGACGATCCGCGTCGCGGGCGCCGAGGTGCCGCTGGGTCCCGACCTGATCTTCGCCGCGTCCGACCTGCCCGACCTGCGGCTCCACGTCGAGATCTGCGAGGACATGTGGGTCCCGGTGCCACCCAGCGCCGAGGCGGCCCTGGCCGGCGCCACCGTGCTCTCCAACCTCTCGGGCAGCCCGATCACCATCGCCCGAGCGGAGGACCGGCGGCTGCTGGTCCGCAGCGCCAGCTTCCGCAGCAACGCGGCCTACGTCTTCGCCGCCGCCGGGCAGGGCGAGTCCACGACCGATCTGTCGTGGGACGGCCAGACCATGGTCTACGAGTGCGGCGACCTGCTGGGCGAGAGCGAGCGCTTCCCCGACGGGCCGCGCCGCACCGTGGTCGACGTCGACCTCGACCGCATCCGGCAGGACCGGATCCGGCAGGGCACCCACGACGACAACCGTCGCGGTCTCGACACCGCCCGCCCGGGGAGGGCGGCGTTCCGGACCGTCGAGTTCGAGCTGACGCCGCCCACCGGCGACCTCGGCCTGCGGCGCCACGTCGACCGGTTCCCGTTCGTGCCCGACGACGTGCAGCGGCTCGCCCAGGACTGCTACGAGGCCTACTCCATCCAGGTCGCCGGCCTGGTCCAGCGGATGCAGGCGATCGGGCAGCCCAAGGCCGTGATCGGCATCAGCGGAGGGCTCGACTCGACGCACGCGCTGATCGTCGCCGCCAAGGCGATGGACCGGCTGGAGCGGCCTCGCGGCGACGTGCTGGCGTTCACGATGCCGGGCTTCGCCACCGGCGACACCTCGAAGTCCCTGGCCACGCGGCTCGCGAAGGCCCTCGGCGTGACCTTCGAGGAGATCGACATCAAGCCGGCCGCCGAGCAGCTGCTCAAGGACCTCGACCACCCGGCCGCCGACGGCGAGGCGGCGTACGACGTCACCTACGAGAACGTGCAGGCGGGTCTGCGCTACGACTACCTCTTCCGTCTCGCCAACCAGCGTGGCGGCATCGTGGTCGGCACGGGCGACCTGAGCGAGCTGGCCCTCGGCTGGTGCACCTACGGCGTGGGCGACCAGATGTCGCACTACAACGTGAACGCCGGCGTCCCGAAGACCCTGATCCAGCACCTCATCCGGTGGGTGATCGACAGCGGGCAGTTCGACGACGAGGCCAACGCCGTCCTCGGTGAGGTGCTCGAGCAGGAGATCACCCCCGAGCTGATCCCGACCGTCGAGGGGCAGAAGGCGCAGTCCACCGAGGACTCGGTAGGCCCCTACGCGCTGCAGGACTTCACGCTCTTCCACGTGCTGCGTCGCGGCTACCGGCCGAGCAAGATCGCCTTCCTCGCCTGGCACGCCTGGCACGAGGCGGAGGCGGGGGAGTGGCCACCGGGCTACCCGCCCGAGGCGCGGCCGGCCTACGACCTGGTGGCGATCCGGCACTGGCTCGAGGTGTTCTGTCGCAGGTTCTTCGCCAGCCAGTTCAAGCGCAGTGCCCTGCCCAACGGCCCGAAGGTGAGTGCCGGGGGCACGATGAGCCCGCGTGGCGACTGGCGGATGCCCAGCGACGCGGCGGCCACTGCCTGGCTGGCCGAGATCGATGCCCACGTGCCGCAGTCCTGAGGACCGCACAACCTTTTCGCGGACGCCGCAGTCCTACGAGCGAGAACGTCCACGGGGGTCGTTCCGTCTCGAAGGAGCATCCATGATCCGCCTACCTCGGGTGGCAGCGGTCCTCGTCACCCTGGCCGCAGCGGCCCTGGCCACGACGGCACAGAGCGACGCGCACGCCGCCCACGCGCCCACGGCCGCAGCCACACCCACACATACGCGCTTGGTCCTGCATGTCACCGGGTGCGACGGCTGCTTCATCGCCGCCCAGCGGGCCGTGGAAGGACGGCTGCACGTGTGGACCTCGCCGACCAAGCGCGTCGGCAGTGACCAGCGGGTCGCGTTCGACGTCCGTACCTCGCGCACCCACGGCATGTCCTTCCTCATCGAGGCACCGTGGCAGGGCAACACAGGAGCGATCTCCAACATCGTCACGCGCTACGCCAGGCACAGCGGCGGCACGTTCGTCAGCCGGCGAGCGGCCCGGCGGGCTACCCGAGCCGAAGGTTGCTGGGCTGGTACGACGTCCGCCCGCGTGCGCCTCGACTTCCATGTCTCGCGGGTCGCGGCCAAGACCTTGAACGGCAAGCCGACGCACATCCCGCTCGCCTACGCGACGCACTCCCTGACGAGCTGGAAGCCGATGGTGAAGACCTTCAAGGGCACGATCGGCAACCAGGACGCGTTCTGGTGCACGGCGCCGTAGCCGCAGCTCGATGAGGGGGTCGTGTGCCTGAGACCGCGCTCCGGCGCGGTGAGGGGCGCACGACCCTTTCCGGGCGGCCGGCGTGGGCCGCAACACCGCCGTAACACGCCTGCGACACACTGACGCCCATGGGCAAGCAGGAAGACTTCGTGCTGCGCGCGCTCGAGGAGCGTGACGTCCGGTTCGTGCGGCTGTGGTTCACCGACGTGCTGGGCTTCCTCAAGTCGGTGGCGGTGGCGCCGGCCGAGCTCGAGGGTGCCTTCGACGAGGGTATCGGGTTCGACGGCTCGGCGATCGAGGGCTTCGCCCGTGTCTACGAGGCCGACATGCTCGCCAAGCCCGACCCGTCGACGTTCCAGATCCTGCCGTGGCGCAGTGGTGACGGCCCGTCGACGGCCCGGATGTTCTGCGACATCGTGATGCCCGACGGCTCCCCGTCGTACGCCGACCCGCGCCACGTGCTCAAGCGCACGCTGAGCTCGGCGGCCGAGCAGGGCTTCACGTTCTACACGCACCCCGAGATCGAGTTCTACCTGTTCAAGGACAACCCCGTCCCCGGGGTCGAGCCCGTCCCGGTCGACCGCAGCGGCTACTTCGACCACACCGCGCAGAGCCAGGGCGCCGACTTCCGCCGCGAGGCGATCACGATGCTCGAGTCGATGGGGATCTCGGTGGAGTTCAGCCACCACGAGGGCGGCCCGGGCCAGCAGGAGATCGACCTGCGCTACGCCGATGCCCTCTCCACCGCCGACAACATCATGACCTTCCGTACCGTGATCCGCGAGGTCGCGCTGGGCCAGGGCATCTGGGCGTCGTTCATGCCGAAGCCGTTCACCACCGACCCGGGGTCGGGCATGCACACCCACGTCTCGCTCTTCGAGGGCGACCGCAACGCGTTCTTCGAGGCCGGCGCGGAGTACCAGCTGTCCAAGACCGGGCGCCAGTTCATCGCCGGCATCCTGCGCCACGCCAGCGAGATCTCGGTGGTCACCAACCAGTGGGTCAACAGCTACAAGCGGCTGCTCGGTGGCGGCGAGGCTCCGTCGTACATCTGCTGGGGCCACAACAACCGCTCCGCCATGGTGCGGGTCCCGATGTACAAGCCGCAGAAGGGTGTGTCCACGCGCGTCGAGCTGCGCACGATCGACTCGGCGTGCAATCCCTACCTCGCGTACGCCGTCGTGCTGGCTGCGGGCATGAAGGGCATCGCCGAGGACTACGAGCTGCCGCACGAGGCGGAGGACGACGTCTGGACGCTGACGGAGCGCGAGCGCAAGAGCCTCGGCATCGCGCCGCTGCCGAGCAGCCTGTCCGAGGCGATCTCCGTGGCCGAGGACTCCGAGCTGCTCGCGGAGACGCTCGGCGAGCACGTCTTCGACTTCTTCCTGCGCAACAAGCGGTCGGAGTGGCAGGACTACCGGACCCAGGTCTCCGCCTTCGAGCGCGACCGGATGCTGCCGGTCCTCTAGCCGGCGGCGAGACCGACCTCAGGAGCGGTCGGCCTTCTGGTCCAGCGTCTGGGCCAGCATCCACGACGTCCCGTCGGGGTCGTAGAACGTCGAGAGCCTCACCATGTCGGGGATCTCGTGCCACTCCTCGACCGTGACGTCGTGGCTGCGGAGGTGGGCGATAGCCGCGTCGATGTCGTGGACCCCGAAGGTCGGGACCACGGTGCCGGGCGTGACGTCCTCGGTCTGGCCGAGGCCGATCGTGAAGCCGAACGGCGTGCTCAGCTCACACCAGCCGTAGTCGGCGAGCTCGTAGGTGACCTCGAAGCCGAGGACGTCGCGGTACCACGCCAGGGAGCGGTCGTAGTCCGACACGTTGACCGAGACGACACAGTTCTCCGGGTTGAAATCAATCGCCATGACCTACTTTTATACTAAGTTGTTTTCTATGTCAACGGCGCAGCTGGTCGACCTGTTCCACCATCGGTGGGCTGCCCCCGCACTGGCCCTGCTGGACGAGCGCGGCGGCGCCCGGTTCGTCGAGCTCCAACGCAAGCTCGGCGTCACCCGTGACTCGTTGCGACGGGCGCTGGACGCGTTGATCGAGCTGGGTTACGTGCGGCGCAACGAGGGTTACGGCCACCCCCTGCGCCCGGAGTACCTGATCACGGAGACCGGACGCGACGCCTCGGCCCTGGCGGGCCGCGTGAGCCGCTCGGCGGCTCGCGACACCTTGCTGCGCAAGTGGTCCGTCCCGGTGCTGGCGGAGCTCGGGGCACCGCGGCGGTTCTCCGAGCTGCGCACGGCGCTGACCGGCGTCACCCCGCGAGCCCTGGCTCTCGCCCTGCAGGAGCTCGAGGCCGCCGGACTGGTCCGTCGTGAGGTGCTGCCGACCCGTCCTCCCTCCACCGTCTATCGGTCCACGACCCGGGCCGACAGGCTGCTGGCACGGTGAGGCGACGCGCTGGCCCCTGCCCACTACGGTGGTGCGCGTGAGTCAGCCGATCCTGGTCGTCCAGCACGAGGACGACGACCCGATCCACCTGATGGGCGAGTGGATGGACGTCGACCTCGACGTACGCCGCCCCTACCTCGGTGAGGACCTCCCCGAGTCCCTCACCGACGTCGCCGCGCTCGTCGTGATGGGCGGGGCGATGGGCGCCAACGACGACGCGACCTCTCCCTGGCTCCCCGCGGTCAAGGAGCTGATCCGCGAGGCGGCCGCCGGCGCGGTCCCCACCCTGGGCATCTGCCTCGGCCACCAGCTCGCGACGGTCGCTCTCGGCGGCGAGGTGAGGCCCAACCCGGCGGGTCGGCAGTTCGGCCTCCAGGACGTCACGTGGGAGCCGGCCGCCCACCTCGACGAGCTGTTCTCGACCGTGGCCACCCCACGACGCGGCGCGCACTGGAACGACGACATCGTGACCCGGCTGCCCGACGGCGCGGTGCTGATGGCCCGGGCGAGCACCGGCGAGGTGCAGGCCGCTCGGCATGCGCCGACCGTCTGGGGCGTGCAGTGGCACCCCGAGGTCGACGAGCCGCTGTTCCGGGGCTGGGTCGCGAACGGCGACGCCGACCCTGCGCTGGCCGACTCGACCCTGGCCGACCTCACGCGCGCGGCCGACGAGCTGGCCGCTGCCTGGCGCCCGCTCGCTGCCCGGTTCGCCGCGCTCGTCGCCGCCCGCCAGCCCGTCTAGGGGGTGTGCTCCGCCGCGGGCAGGCGGTAGGACTCGCGGAGCCGCTCGCGGGCGTCTCGCGGCGCGCCGATCCGGTCGAGCCCGAGCAGCGCGGCGCCGACGACGGGCGGCGTCCGCACGACCGTCGTGCTCGCCAGCGGTGCCTGGCCATGCAGCAGGCGATGGATCTCGTCCATCAGCAGTGCGTGGCCGGCTGCGATCACACCGCCACCGAGCACCACGTCGACCGGCTCGTCGCGCACGTCCAGGCGCCGCATGGCCGCGAGCGCGAGGGCGACCACCTCCTCGGCCTGGCGCCGAACGATCGCGGCGGCTGTCGCGTCACCGCCCGTCGCCACGGCGAACAGCACCGGGGTCAGCTCCAGACAGTGCGCCTCCGAGATCGCGCCCAGATGAATCGCCTCGATGAGACCGGCCATGCTCTCGCGGCCGAAGTGGGCGGGTAGCTCGGTACGGAGTCGCGTGTCGGGCCCGCGGCCGTCCTCGGCTCGTGCCGCCCACCACATGGCCTCCTGCCAGAGACCGCCACCACCACCCCAGTCACCGGAGATGTGTCCGACGGCGGCGAAGCGCACGGGCGCTCGGCCGGGCCACAGGCCCGAGCAGTTGATCCCGGCGCCGCAGACGACCGCGATCCCGCGAGGCTCGTCGAGGCCGGCCCGGAGGACGGCGAACGTGTCGTTGAAGACCTCGCTCGTCTCGCCCCAGCCCTGCGCGGCGACGGCGATCTCGAGCGCCTCCTGCTCGGGAGGGAGGTCGGCGTTGGCGAAGCAGGCCGCCACGTGCTGGACGATCGGCCCCTCGCCGGGGCTCAGGCCCGCGTCCGCGCACGCGGCGGCCACGATCGCGACCAGGCCGCTCACCGCCGTCTCGGCACCGACGCGATGGGGGAGGAACGGTCCGCCGCGGGCGGTGCCGACCAGGCGCCCGTCCGTCGCGATCAGCGCCACATCGGTCTTGCTGTTGCCGGCGTCGACCGCGAGGACGCCTCCGGGCCGGCCTTCTCTCTCGTCCATGTCAGGCCCAGGGGAGGTAGTCGCGGTTGTGCGCGATCAACCGGTCCGTGAGGCCGGTCGCCCGATCGACCTGGCCGACCAGCGGATGTGCCAGGAGGGCCTGGAAGACCCGGTCGTGGCCGCCGTGCAGCGCGGCCTCGAGCGCGAGGTGCTCGTACGCCGTGACGTGGGCGACGAGGCCGGCGTAGAGCGGGACGAGCGGTTCGACGGGCAGTGGCCGCACGCCGGAGCGGTCGACCTCGGCCGGCACCTCGATGACCGCGTCGTCGGGGAGGAAGGGCAGGGTGCCGGCGTTGCGCACGTTGACGACCTGGGTGGACGTCGCACCCCCGCTGCCGAGCAGGGCCGCTGCCAGCTGCACCGCGGCCTCGGAGTAGTACGCGCCACCGCGCTGCTCGAGCAGCGCGGGCTTGCGGTCGAGCGCGGGGTCCGCGTACATCCGGAGCAGCTCGTTCTCGATCGCGGTCACCTGGGAGGCGCGGGACTCGCCCGCCCGTAGCTCACGCACCACCTCGTCGTGGGCGTAGTAGTAGCGCAGGTAGTACGACGGCACGACCCCGAGCTGCTCGAGCAGGCGCACCGGCAGCTCGATGTCGTCGGCCAGGTCGGCGACGTGGCCGCCGAGGATCTCCGGAAGCCGGTCGACCCCGTCCACCCGGGCTGCACGCTCCCAGGTGAGGTGGTTCAGCCCGACGTGGTCGAGCTGGACCCGGTCCGGCTCCACGCCCAGGTAGTCAGCGAAGCGGCGCTGGAACCCGATGGCCACGTTGCACAGGCCCACGGCCCGGTGACCGGCCTCCAGCAGGGCTCGCGTGACGATGCCGACGGGGTTGGTGAAGTCGATGATCCACGCCTCGGGAGCCGCAGCAGCCACCTGCTCGGCGATGTCGAGGACGACCGGGACCGTCCGCAGCGCCTTCGCCAGACCCCCGGCGCCGGTGGTCTCCTGCCCGACGCACCCGCAGTCCAGCGGCCAGGTCTCGTCCTGGTGGCGCGCGGCCTGTCCGCCGACCCGCAGCTGCAGCAGGACGGCGTCCACGCCGTCGAGGGCCGGCGCCAGCTCGCTGGTCGTGGTGAGCGTGGCCGGGTGGCCCATCCGCTCGAGGATCCGGCGACCGAAGGCGCCCACCAGCTCCAGCCGCTCGCGGTCGGGATCGACGAGCACCAGCTCCTCGACCGGCAGGACGTCGCGCATCCGGCCCAGGCCGTCGACCAGCTCCGGGGTGTAGGTCGAGCCTCCCCCGACGACCGCGATCTTCATGCGGGCCCTCTCATCCCTTGACTCCGGTGAGGGTGACACCCTCGATGAACACGCGTTGAGCGAAGAAGAACAGCAGGATCACCGGGGCCATGACGAGGACGGTGGCCGCCATCGTCAGGTTCCAGTTGGTGTGGTGCGCGCTCTTGAACGTCTGGAGGCCGTAGCTCAGAGTCCAGGCTGCGGGGTTCTCGCTGGTGTAGATCTGCGGCCCGAAGTAGTCGTTCCAGCAGTAGAAGAACTGGAACAGCGCGACGGCAGCGATCGCGGGCCTGGTCATGGGCAGGACGATCCGTAGCAGCACGCCCAGGTCGCTGCAGCCGTCGACCTTCGCCGCGTCGAGGTACTCCCGGGGCACGGTGAGCATGAACTGGCGCAGCAGGAAGATCGAGAACGCGTCGCCGAACGCCAGGGGGATGATCAGGGGCCACAGGGTGCCGGTCAGGTGGAGATCCTTCGCCCACACCAGGTAGAGCGGGATGATCGCCACCTGGGGCGGCAGCATCATCGTCGCGATCACGACCATCATCGCCAGGTTGCGGAACCGGAACCGGAAGCACGCGAGGGCGTAGGCCACCGGGATGCTCGAGAGCAGCGTGAGGATGGTGCCGGAGACGGCGTAGATGATCGTGTTGCGCCACCAGGTGGAGAAGCCGGGGGTGTGCCACACGTCGGAGAGGTTGTGCCAGACGAAGGGGTCGGGCCACAGCTCTCGGGTGAGGGACTGCTGGTCGGACATCAGGGCCTCGAGGATCACGAACACGAACGGCAGGACGAAGAACAGCGCCGCGGTGACGGCCCAGATGTGGACGGCCACCCACTCGAGGGTCACGCGGTGCCAGGGACTCGGCGAGGTCGGTTCCGCGGTGGTCGCCACCGAGCCGGCCCCAGGCGTCGCGGTCGTCGGCGCGGTCGTCATTCGTGGCTCCCCAGGAAGACGCTGCCGCGACGCATCAGGACCACGGCGAAGGCCATCGACAGCACGAAGAGCACGACCGCGACCACACAGGCGGCGCCGACGTCGAAGCGCTGGAAGCCCAGGTTGTAGACGAGCTGGGGAAGGGTGAGCGTCGAGCCCGCGGGATAGCCGGGCTCGACCTGTTGCCCGGACCCGCCGATCTGTCCGCTCGCGACCTGCCCCGCCACCAGGGGCTCGGTGTAGTACTGCATGGTGGCGATGACCCCCGTGATGACCGCGAAGCCGAGGATCGGCCGCAGCGTGGGGAGCGTGATGTGGCGGAACCGTCGGACCGCTCCCGCGCCGTCGAGCTCGGCCGCCTCGTACAGCTCGCGTGGTACGTCGAGCAGCGCCGCCATGAAGATCACCATGAGGTCACCGACCCCCCAGATGGCCAGCAACGTCAGGGCGGGCTTCGACCATGCGGGGTCGTTGAACCAGCCCGGTTGGGGGAGCCCGAGCTTGCCCAGGATCGAGTTGACCGGGCCGGTGCCGGGGTTCAGCAGGAACACGAAGGCCAGCGTCGCGGCGACCGGCGGAGCGAGGTAGGGAGCGTAGAAGATCGTGCGGAGCACCGAGCTGCCGCGCTTCACGTTGATCACCGTCATGCCCAGGATCAGTCCGGTGACCAGCCGCAGCGACACCAGGACGATCACGAACCACACCGTGTTGCGCAGGGCCGGCCAGAAGAACGGGTAGTCCTGGAACACGTACTTCCAGTTCTGCGTGCCGACCCACACGGGCGAGGTGAACCCGTCGTAGTGGGTGAAGGAGAGCCAGAACGTCGTCACCAGCGGGTAGAGGAAGAACAGCCCGGTGCCGAGCAGCCACGGGGAGAGGAACGCCAGGTTGCGCAGCAGCTCACGGCGGTGGCGCCGCCGTAGCTGGGGGCTGGACTTCGGCTTGGCCGCCCGAGCGGCCGTCGCCGGAGTCGACACCGTCGTGGTCACTGTGCCTGAGCGATGTCGGTGTCGATCTGCTTCGCTGCGGCGTCGAGGCCCGCTTGGAGGTCGGTCACCTTCCCCGACTCGTAGCCGTAGCCCAGGTTCTGGAGGGTGAGCTGGTAGGCGCCACCATTCGGGCTCGACGGAGTCGTGTTGCTGTACTGGTTCTGGGCGATCTGGATGAACGTCTGGAACGCGGGGTTCTGGTCGAGGTTCGGCGACGCCAGGGCGGCGTTGGTGGACGGGACGTTGTGGATCGCGTTCGCGAAGTTGACCACTGCGTCGGTGTCGGTCGTCAGGTACTTCACGAACTCCCAGGCGGCGTTCTGCTTGGCGCTGTTCTGCGCGATGCCGACGATCGTGCCCGTGATGTAGCCCTTGCCGTACTGGTCGGCCTGGTCGTCGGGCACCGGGAAGGGAGCGACCCCGTAGTCGACCTTGCTGTTCGAGTCGTCGATCATGCCGCCGCGCCACTCCCCGTCGAGGGCCATCGCGACCTGCCCGGTCATGAACGGGTTGTTGTTGCTGAACTCGTCACCGAACGTCGTGCGGTACTTGTCGAGCTTCGCGTAGCCGCCGAGCTTGCTCACCAGGCTCTTCTGCCACTCGTAGGTCGAGGTGAGCGGCGGGTCGTTCGCGACGTTCGACTTCCCGTCGGCCGTGAAGTACGTCGGCGACGACTGGGCCGCGAAGTGTGTGATCGTCGACTCGTAGCCGTGGTAGAGCGGCATGAAGCCCAGCTGGGAGTAGGTGTCGCCCGAGGTCTTGGTGAGCTTGACCGCATCGGCATCGAACTCCGAGAAGGTCTTCGGGGGTGAGGTGATGCCCGCGGCCTTGAACATGTCCTTGTTGTAGTAGAGGCCGTAGGCGTCGCTCAGCAGGGGCAGCGTGCACTGGTCGCCCTGGAACGCCGTGTAGGCGAGCTGGGGTGCCGGGAACGTCTTCTCGGGGTCGATGCCCGACTTCGCCATGAACGGCGCGAGGTCGACGAACACGTGGGAGTTGCAGAACTCACCCACGTTGTCGGTGGTGAACGACGAGACCACGTCGGGGGCGTTCGGCCCACCTGCTCGCAGGGCCTGGTTGATCTTGTCGTCGGTGATGTTGCCGACCGCCTTGACGGTGATGTTCGGGTTGGCCTTCTCGAAGCCGTCGATGGTCTGCTGGATGGCCTTCACCTCGTTGGGTGCCGACCAGCCGTGCCAGAACGTGATCGTGACCTTGGCGTTCGGGTCGTCGTTCGCCCCGCCCTTCGAGGAGCCGAAGCACGCGGTGAGCGAGACGGCGAGAGTCGCGATGACTCCGGTGGCGGCCAGTCGGCGGATGAGGCGCCGCTGTGTGGTCATGGTGACCTCCTGGTGACGAGCCGGGCATGGCCCGGCTCGGTGGTGAGTTGCCGGACGGTGTCGAAGATCTCGTCCCGAGCCGAGGTCAGAGCGGTGTGCAGGGCGCCGGCGAGGACCGGCCGGTCTTGGATGCTGGCCAGCTCGAGCCTGGGCCGCGCGGCCGCCAGCGAGCCGAGCTCCTCGCCGATGAGGTCGCGGAGTCGCGGGCCGCCGGCGATCAGCACCCCTCCCGAGAGGATCACGAGGGCCGGGTCGACGACCGCGACCATGGCCGAGAGCCCGAGCGCGAAGCGGTGTGCGAGCTCGGCGAGCAGCTCGTCGCCGACGCCGGGCCGGGTCAGCGCGACAGCGACGGCGGCCGGTGGAGTGGCCGCGCGGATGCCGCGGGAGCGGGCGAGCGCCAGGACCTGGGGACCGCCGGCGAGCTCCTGGAAGGCGCCGGCGTTGCCGCGGCGCACGTCACGGACGAGGGGGGTTCCGGGCAGCGGCAGGAAGCCCACCTCGCCTGCTCCACCGGTCGCCCCGCCTCGCAGCCGACCGTCGATCACGATGGCGGCGCCGAGCCCCTCGTCGGCCCACAGCAGGACGAAGTCCTCGACGCCGCGTGCGACGCCCGACGCGAGCTCGGCGACCGCGGCGAGGTTCACGTCGTTGTCGACGTGGATGGGGATGCCGACCTCCTCGGCGAGCCGTTCGAGCAGGTGGGGGTCGTGCCACCCGGGGAGGTGGCGGGCGTAGCGCAGCCGCCGTGTCGTCGGGTCGAAGGCGCCGGGCGTCCCGATCGCGAGGTGGCGGAGGCCGGACACGGGGAGCCCGGCCGAGGTCGCGGCACCGGCCATGGCCTGTACGACGTGGCTCACCGCGTCGGGTCGGGGGCGCCGGGGCGTGCGCAGCTCGTACTCGCCGATCGTGCGGCCGGTGAGGTCGGCCACGGCAGCCAGGATCCGGGCCGGGGTGACGTCGAGGGCGACGACGTAGGCGGCGTCGGGATTGACGGCGTAGAGCTGGGCGCGAGGCCCGGGTCCGCCGTTGGTGATCCCGCTGGTGATGACGAGGCCGGCGTCCTCGAGCCGCGACAGCAGCTGACCCGTGGTCGGCTTGGAGAGCCCGGTCAGCTCACCGAGCTGCGACCTCGACAGGGGACCGTGCTCGAGGAGGAGGTCGAGCGCCGCGCGGTCGTTGATGCCGCGCAGGATCCGGGGCGTGCCCGCCTTCATGGGGCCACGCCTGAGGCCCCGACCCGCGCGTGGGGGTGGAGATGGAGCTGCGCCGCGGCGGCGATGATGGCCGAGCCGGTCATGTCGAGCGCCGGTTCGTCGGTCTGCCAGGCGCGGACGTCGTCGACGTAGCGGCTGCCGTGGCCGTCGAAGCGGGTGAGCTGTCGGGCAGCCGAGGTGCAGTGGCGCATGCCGGTCTGGAAGCCGCCGAGTCCTCCCTCGAAGTTGCCCTTGCCGTTGGGGCCGTTCACCACCGCACCGACGTCGAGAGGCGGGCGGCCGTCGAGGGTGCCGCTCAGGTTGGCGACCTGGTGCTGCATGCAGTTCGGAAAGGTGTGGCCCACCCCGACCATCGCCGTCACCCCCCACGGGTCCCCGCCGAGGAGCCAGGCCCGCTGCTGGGCGGCGAAGCGCTGGAAGCGGTGGGTGTGGGTGAGCGCGTCGTACAGGCCGACCGAGGCGACCAGCCCGAAGGTGTGGGAGTTGACGTCGAACTCGTCGACGGAGGCCGCCGCGCCGAAGACGTCGTGCCGTGCGTGGCGCACTCCGCGGAGGATCTGGGAACGCAGGTTGCGGGCGAGGTCGTGACGAGTCACCGCGAGCGGACCGGCCCGGTGGATCCTGCCGATGGCCGAGGCCAGCGACACGTCGGCGAGGGCCCCGGTGTCGTAGAGGTTCAGGGTGTCGGTCGAGTGGGAGCCGACGTAGCGGCGGGCGAAACGGGCCGAGTCGCGCAGGTAGCCGACGGCGGGCGCCCCGAGGCGGTGGGCGGCCAGGGCGAGCTCGGCGGAGCCCAGCTGCATGTCGTCGAGCCAGCTCGACTCCGGGTAGAACGCGTGGGGGAGTGCAGTCACGAGCGGACGTGGTGGACGGGCGGTCGCGGCCCGTGCGTAGAGGAGCTCGGCCTGCCGCAGCTCGTGCCGGGCGCGAGACGGGTGGTGGGACGCGTCGGCCTGTGCTGCGAGGGCGAAGGCGGCGACGACCCGCCCGACCAGGTTGGGGCTGATCCGGTGTCCGGCCGGGGCGGCTGCGAGGACCGGCCGGTGGGAGACGAAGCGGTCGAGGTGGGCGTGGTCGCGGTCGTCGGCCTGGGGCAGACGCCACAGGTCGTGGTCGCCGCGGAACGTGCCGGCACGGTTGCCCGACCCGATCCCCACCTGCAGGTAGAGGGTCCGGTGCTGGGCGTCCCACATCTTCTCGAGCCAGCGCAGCCCGTAGCGCGCCTCGGCAGTCAGGGACGCGGGCGCCCGATGGCCCAGGAGGCGGGCGCTCGTGAACAGCAGGACGTCGTTGTAGGCCGTGGAGTGGGTGAACTTCAGGTAGTCACCCGCGTCGAACCACCCACCCGACACGTCGACCGTCGGTCCGCCGAGGGGATGCATCCGGCGGTCGGTGATCAGGTCGGACCCGCGTGCCATGTGCGGCCACCGGTAGACGGTGGCATGGCGGTCGTGCAGGTGCGACGGGCGACGGTGGAGCCGCCCGGGGACGACCTGCCGTCCGTCGCGCTGGGTCTGGTCGAAGGCGACTCCCAGCCGGAGCAGCGTCCCGAACAGGGGTCCCGGGCGCATCACGCGGAACCACGGCGAGGTGGCCTCGACGTCACCGCCGGCGACGATGCGATAGCGGCCCGGCCGGTGCAGCCGGCTCAGGTCGAGCCGGTAGAGGGCGCGGAACCGGCTGTTCCAGGAGCCGGCAGAACGACGCGGGACGCGACCGTGCAGCACCACCCGGCCGGAGCCGTCGGTGACCACGAAGGTCGCGTGGCCGACGGCCACGGGTGCCATCAGCGTGGCGAGCTTCGCCTCGTGCGGCAGGTAGCCCTGCTGGTTCACGCGGATCAGCGCCGGCCGAGGGGCCACGGGCGAGGACGCCGCGGGCGGCGCGAGGGCGGCGACGAGGGCCGCGCACCCCAGGACCGCCAGCAGGCGGCGCCCGTCTCCTCTTGCCATGGGTCCCCATAGTTAGATAGGAAAGTTTCCTAATACCCTGCACGAACGGCTCGACTTGCGCAAGAGGCTCGACCGAACTCGTGAACCCTGACCGCCGGAGAGGCACTGACATGGACGTCGTGATCGTCGAGGACCAGGAGTCGCTCGGCACCTTCGCCGCCTCCCTCGTGGTCGAGGGGATGCGGACCGACCCGGGGCTGGTGCTGGGTGTCGCGACCGGGTCGTCCCCGGTGACGACCTACCGGGCCCTGGCCGCGGCCCGCATGGGCGGGCTCGACTTCTCACACGTGCGCTGCGTGGCGCTGGACGAGTACGTCGGTATCCCCGTCTCCGACCCGGCGTCGTACCACTCGTTCGTACGACGTGAGATCGCCGTCCCGCTCGGGATCCCGCCCGAGAGCCTGCTCGTCCCCGACGGGAACGCTCCCGACCTGGCGGCCGCGGGTACGGCCTTCGAGGACGCGGTCCGGGGGCTCGGAGGCGTAGGGATCCAGCTCCTGGGCATCGGCCGGAACGGGCACGTGGGCTTCAACGAGCCCGGCTCCCCGTTCGGCTCCCGGACTCGCGTCGCAGTGCTGAGCGAGACCACCCGGGCGGACAACGCCCGGTTCTTCGCCCGGCCCGACGACGTGCCGACGCACTGTCTCACTCAGGGGCTGGGCACGATCCTCGACGCGGCCCGGCTCGTTCTCGTGGCCTCGGGGTCTCACAAGGCCGAGGCGGTGGCGCGCGCGGTCGAGGGCCCGGTGTCGGAGGCGTGCCCCGCGTCGGTGCTGCAGCGGCACCCCGACGCGACGGTGGTCGTCGACCGGGACGCTGCCGCCGGGCTGAAGCGGACCGGGCGTCGCCACGCCTCGCTCGGCGGTGACTGGCTAGATTGACGCGGTGACCCACGGCCGCAGCGACTCGGTCCACTCGCAGATGCTGCGCCTCGGTTTCGCAGACCCCACGCGGGCGAGCCGCGAGCTGGAGGGGCTCGGAGCTCGGGCCGAGCCACTCGTCGCGATCCTGGCTCGCACGGCCGACCCCGACCAGGCGCTGGCGGAGCTGACGCGGCTGTCCGAGCGCGCGGGTCCGGGCCTCGTGCCCGAGCTCGCCGACGACGAGGGCACCTCGATGCGCCTGCTCTCGGTGCTCGGTGCCAGCCAGGCGCTGGCCGATCATCTCTGCCGCCACCCCGAGCAGTGGCGCGAGCTGGCCGACCCGTTCCTCGGCTCCACCCGGCCGCCGGCGTACGTCGTCCGGGGTGCGCTGCTCCGGGCGGTGGGGGCCGACCCGGAGAGCGCGCATCCGACCGCCACGCTGTCCGCACGCGAGGCGGTCGACGCACTGCGGGTGGAGTACCGCCGGGTCCTGGTCCGTCTCGCCGCCCGCGACCTGGCTCACCACCTGGGTGTCGACGACGCGGCGGCCGAGCTGTCCGACCTCGCGGCGGCCACGCTGGAGGCGGCCCTGGCGATCGCCCGGTCGCGCGTACCCGGGGCCGAGTCCGCGCGCCTGGCGGTCGTGGCCCTGGGCAAGTGCGGAGGCCACGAGCTCAACTACGTCTCGGACGTCGACGTGCTCTACGTCTTCGAGCCGGCCGAGGGCGCCGACGAGGCAGCGGCCGCGAGGGTCGCGACCCAGCTGGCCTCCCAGCTCATGCAGGTCTGCTCCGAGCACACGGTCGAGGGCACGATCTGGCCGGTCGACGCCAACCTGCGACCCGAGGGCTCGGCCGGCCCCCTCGTGCGGACGCTGGCGAGCCACCGCGCCTACTACGAGCGCTGGGCCAAGACCTGGGAGTTCCAGGCGCTGCTCAAGGCCCGGCCGGTCGCCGGCGACCTCGACCTCGGCCAGGCGTTCGTCGACCTCGTCGAGCCCATGGTCTGGCAGGTCGCCGAGCGCGACGGCTTCGTCGGCGACGTGCAGGCGATGCGCCGGCGGGTCGTCGAGAACATCCCGGCACGCGAGGCCGACCGCCAGCTCAAGCTGGGCTCCGGAGGGCTCCGCGACGTGGAGTTCGCCGTCCAGCTCCTGCAGCTCGTGCACGGCCGCACGGACCCCACGCTCCGCGACCGGGCGACGCTGAGCGCGCTCGCCGCGCTCACCCAGGGTGGCTACGTCGGTCGCGAGGACGGCGAGGCTCTCACGGCGGCGTACTCCTTCCTCCGCACGCTCGAGCACCGCATCCAGCTCCAGCACCTCCGCCGGACCCACATCGTGCCGTCCGACGAGGCGTCGCTGCGTCGGCTGGGGCGGAGCATGGGCTTCGTCAAGGAGCCGGCGAAGGCGCTCGACGAGGCGTGGGCGCACCACCGGCGGGAGGTACGACGCCTCCACGAGAAGCTCTTCTACCGGCCGCTCCTCGAGGCCGTCGCGCGCGTCCCGGCCGACGGCGTACGGCTCACCACCGAGGCGGCCGGCGTACGGCTGGCGGCCCTCGGCTTCGCGGACCCGAAGGCCGCGCTGCGGCACCTGGAGGCCCTCACCAGCGGGGTGAGCCGGACCGCCGCGATCCAGCGGGCCCTCCTGCCGGCCATGCTGGAGTGGTTCGCCGACGCCCCCGACCCCGACGCGGGGCTGTTCGGCTTCCGGCGGATCAGCGAGAGCCTCGGCTCGTCGCACTGGTACCTCAAGACGCTGCGCGACGAGGGTCAGGTGGCCGAGCGGCTGGCGCGTGTCCTGGCGACGTCGCGCTACGCGACCGACCTCCTCGAGCGCGAGCCCGAGGGCGTGCGCATGCTCGGCGGCGACCTGACGCCGCTGTCCTCCGAGGCGATCCTCGCCCAGATGCAGGCGACGGCGGACCGCCAGGCCGACCCGGTGGAGGCCGTGCGGTCGATCCGGGCCGTCCGCCGTCGCGAGCTGTTCCGGATCGCGGTCGGAGAGCTCTTCGGTGAGATCGAGGTGGCCGACGTCGGGGCTGCGCTGTCGCGGGTGACCGACGCGACCCTGGAGGCGACGCTCGAGGTCGCCGGGAGGTCCGTCCGTGCCCAGCGTGGTCTCGACGAGGCCCCGACGCGGATGGCCGTGGTCGCGATGGGACGCTACGGCGGCTTCGAGCTGTCCTACGGAAGCGACGCCGACGTCCTGTTCGTGCACGAGCCGATCGACGAGGATGCCGACTCCGACGGCGATGCCACCGCCTATGCCCAGGCCGTGGCCAACGAGCTCCGTGCCCTCCTCCTGGCCCCCGCCAGCGACCCGGCGCTCGTGGTCGACGCCGACCTCCGTCCCGAGGGCAAGCAGGGTGCGCTCGTGCGCACCCTGGCGTCGTACGCCGCCTACTACGCCAAGTGGTCGAAGGTGTGGGAGGCGCAGGCACTGCTCCGCGCCGACGCGGTCGTGGGCGACCAGGACGTGCGCGAGCAGTTCACGGCGCTGGTCGACCACCTGCGCTACCCGCCCGACGGCATCAGTGACGCCGACGTCGTGGAGGTACGCCGGATCAAGGCGAGGGTCGAGCGCGAGCGCCTGCCCCGTGGTGCCGACCCGCACACCCATCTCAAGCTCGGTCGGGGTGGTCTGGCCGACATCGAGTGGACCGTCCAGCTCCTCCAGCTCCGCCATGCCGGCGCGCAGCCGGCCTTGCGCAGCCCGCGCACCCTGACCGCCCTCGCCGCCGCGCGCGCAGCGGGCCTGCTCGCCGACGCCGACGCCGAGGCGCTCGACCGGGCCTGGCGCACGGTCAGCCGCATCCGCAACGCGATCACCCTGGTCACCGGCAAGAGCGGAGACCAGCTGCCGCGCGACGCACGGGAGCGTGCCGCGGTGGCGAGCATCCTGGGGTACGGACCGGGGCGCTCCGACGAGATGGTCAACGACTACCTGCGGACCACCCGTCGCGCACGGGCCGTCGTCGACCGCGTCTTCTGGGAGTGACGGGGGACTGCCCGGGGTGGCGGTGAGTGAGCCACGTGGTCGGGTGGGTGAACGGTGGCAGGCTCACCGCTCCAGGGTCTGCACCGGGGGTGGCGGTGAGTGAGCCACGTGGTCGGGTCGGTGAACGGTGGCAGGCTCACCGCCCCGGGGTCTGCACCGGGGGTGGCGGTGAGTGAGCCACGTGGTCGGGTCGGTGAACGGTGGCAGGCTCACCGCCCCGGGGTCTGCACCGGGGGTGGCGGTGTGTGAGCCACGTGGTCGGGTGGGTGAACGGTGGCAGGCTCACCGCTCCGGGGGAGGTGGCGGCCATACTCGGACGATGACCACCGCCGACCGCGCCAGCGCACTGCGCGCGCTCCACACCGACCCCGCCCTGCTCCGCCTGGTGAACGTCTGGGACGTCGCCAGCGCGCGCGTGGTGGCGCAGACCGAGGGCACGCAGGCGTTGGCGACCGCGAGCCATGCGATCGCGGCGATGTACGGCTACCCGGACGGCGAGCACATCCCCGTCGACCTGATGCTCGAGGCCGTGGGGCGGGTCGTCGACGCCGTCGACCTGCCGGTGACCGCAGACCTGGAGGGTGGCTACGGCGATGCCGGCGAGACCTGTCGCCGCGCGATCGGCCTGGGCGTGGTGGGCGCCAACATCGAGGACCAGCTGAAGCCGCTGCCCGAGGCGGTGGCGTCGATCGCGGCGGTCGTGCGCGCGGCTGCAGCCGAGGGTGTACCCGACTTCGTGCTCAATGCCCGGACCGACGCGGTGCTCCTGGCCGGCGACCGCGATCCCGCCGAAGCCCTCGCCGACGCCATCGAGCGCGGACGTGCCTACCTCGACGCGGGAGCCCCGGTCGTCTTCGTGCCGGGCGCCCTGGTCGAGGACCAGGTGGTGGCCCTGGTCGACGCGTTCGGCCCCCAGCGTCTGTCGATGCTGCCGGTGCCGGGTGCACCGTCCCTGGCGCGGCTGGAGGAGCTCGGAGTGGCGCGGGTCAGCTTCGGACCGTTCCCGCAGCGGGTCGCGATGACCGCACTGCAGGAGATGGTCGAAGGGGTCGTCCGCGGCGAGGGCATCCCGCCGGGCACTCGCGCCCTGACCTGAGCGCGATCAGGCGGGCGGGATGGAGCGGCTCAGCGTCGGTTCGGACCCCCAGGCGCCCCTGTCGCGCAAACCCGGTTGACGCGCGCCACCGCGCGGCTGGTTGGCTGACAACATGAGCGACGACGAGCAGATGGAGCGCTACCGGGCGGCGGCGAAGGCCTGTGAGACCACCGTCTTCTGGCATGCGCCGCGGACGCCGGCCGAGGCGCTGCGTGCGGTCGCCGACGACGCCGAACAGCTCGGGCTCACCGAGTGGGACGTGTACGCCGAGCGCGGGCCGGTCGCCGAGGTGGAGCGACAGGTCGCCGAGCTGCTCGGCAAGCCGGCGGTGGCGTTCTTCCCCAGCGGCGTGATGGCCCAGCAGGCCGCACTGCGCGTCTGGACCGACCGGACGCACTCGAAGCGTGTGGCGATCCCCGACCTCTCGCACCTGCTCAAGCACGAGGACGACGGCCCCCGTCGGCTCCACGGCTTCGAGTTCGAGTTCCTGACCACCGGCCGCGAGACCGCGACGGCCGAGGGCCTGCGTGCCCTGGGGCCGGGGCTCGGTGCCGCCCTGGTCGAGCTCCCCCTGCGCGACGCGGGCTGTCTGCTGCCCACCTGGGAGGAGCTCGGTGAGCTGTCGGCCGCGGCCCGGGAGCTCGGCGTACCCCTGCACGCAGACGGTGCCCGGATCTGGGAGTCGCAGCCGTTCTACGACCGGCCCCTGGCCGAGATCGCCGCACAGTTCGACAGCGTGTACGTCTCGTTCTACAAGGGGCTCGAGGCCCTCTCGGGCGCGGCCCTCGCCGGGCCGGACGACGTGGTGGAGGAGGCGCGGGTGTGGCGCCGCCGGATGGGCGGCACCCTCTTCCACCTGACCCCGTTCGCCGTGTCGGCCCTGGCCGGACTGCGTGACCGGCTGCCGCGGATGGGGGAGTACGCCGCGTGGGCGCGCGCCCTGGCCGCCGAGCTGGCAGCGCGGGGTCTGCGACCGACACCGGAGCCGCCTCACACCAACACGTTCCTGGTCCACGCGGAGGGGCAGGCGGATGCGGTCGTCGAGCGGGTGATCGCCTTCATGGAGCGCGAGAAGATCCAGCCCTGTGGTGGCTGGTGGGAGGCGGCCGTCCCCGGGTTCGTGACCACCGAGGTCGCCGTCCACGACGCCGCGCTGCCACACGACCCGGCGCTGGTCGCCGACTGGTTCGTCGAGGTGACCGGCGGGTGACGGTCGAGGTGGTCGACCTCGACACCGCACTGCCCGCGATGCACGAGGTCGCCTCGCGGCTGACCCCGCGTTCGTGGCAGCACCCGGGCCAGGTGACGTGGAGCGCCCGCTACGCACTGCCCGAGGACCTCGAGCACGGACCCGTGAGCGTCTTCCGCGTCGACGGTGCGCCGGTCGGCTGGGCCTGGCTCGAGAGCCCGGGCTGGATGGAGTGGTGCGTCGACCCGGCGTACGACGGGGTGGCCGAGCAGGCCGTGGCGTGGTTCCTCGAGACGGCCTCGGCCGCGTCGGTCCGCACCTCGACCCTCGACACCGAGCCCCACCTCGCGGCGGCGCTCGAGGCGGTCGGCTTCGTCGAGGAGCCGGACCTGTGGTTCACCCAGCACACGCTCGACCTCGCCGGGCTCGCCCCGGTGCCTGACGTGCCCGGCTACGCCCTGCGAGCCGTGCGCCCCGACGAGCACGACGCCCGCGCGGCGTGCCATCGCTTGTCCTGGTCCGCGACCTCCAAGGTGTCCGATGAGGCCTACCGACGGCTGATGGCGACGGCTCCCTACCGTTCCGACCTCGACTGGGTGGCGGTCACGTCCGATGACGAGATGGTGGCGTCGTGCTGCGTCTGGCTCGATGCGGCCTCGGGCATCGCCCTTCTCGAGCCCGTCGGCTGCCGGCCGGAGCACCGGCGCCGCGGTCTCGCGAGTGCCGCGAGCCTCGCCGCACTCCACGCGGCCCGAGCGGCCGGTGCCACCACCGGCCTGGTCCGACCCCGCGGCGACGACGACTCCCCCGAGCCCGGTCGGGTCTATCGGGGCATCGGCTTCGTCCCGGGTCCTCGTACGCACGACTGGACGCTCACCCGGTCCTGAGGGCCATGGCGTCGCGCCGATGTGCGGCGTACGTTGGAGGTCCACGTCCGGAGGAGGATCAGATGCAGCTCACCCGGATCACCGCCACCCTCGGCGCCGTCGTGCTCGGCGGCGTCCTCGTCGGGAGCACCACCAGCGCGGGCGCCTCGGCGCCAGGCCCTCACGAGCGCGCCCCGCACGCGCGAACCGTCGTGCACGACCGCTTCAGCCCGCCGGTGCCCCACAAGTTCCGTCCGCACAGCAATCTCCGGATGGGGTTGCACTGCGACTCGGCCGACACCTCGATGTAGTCACGACCGAGGCAGCACGCGGCACCGCTGGCCGACGCGCCAGGCGACGTCGACGACTCGGTCGCCGACGACCCGGATCGTTGCCGAGCACGGTGTCGTCGGGCCGTCGAGGTACCCGCAGTTCCCGTCGCACGGGCGCAGCGCCGCGTCCAGGCGGTAGGACCCCGCCGCGAGTCCCGAGAACACCCCGGTGTCGCTGTGGTCGTGCTCGGGACCCATCGTCCTGCCGTCGGCGTCGACCAGCCGGATCTCCGGCACGGCCCCCTCGGTGAACATCGACCCGTGCTTGCCCGGCGAGATCCGGGTCTGCACGGTCAGGGTGTTCGTCGCGGCGCCCGGCGGGTACGGTCCGTTGTCGGGGCCTCCGATCCGGCCGTCGCACGCGACGAGCAGCAGACCGGCAGCAACCAGAGCGGCATACCTCGGCGTCATGGCAGTACGACGTGAGGAAACCCTCAGCGGTTCCGCCCGGCGGAGCGGCAGAAAGGACCGGCACATGGCAGACCTCGGTACGCCGGAGCTGCTGATCGTCGTGGTCGTGGGCGTCCTGGTGGTGGGGGGCCTGCTCCTGGTCGCCCTGCTGTGGACCACGCTGCGCCGTTGACCACCACTCGCCGACCGTGCCGGTCGGAGTAGGGTCGCCGCCATGAAGGCCCTCGCCCTGACCCTGGTGTCGCTGCTCCTCGGGGCCTCGCTCGTCGCCTGCGGCGGCAAGGACAAGCCGGCCGTGTGCAGCTCCGTCGACACCCTCAAGGGCTCGATCGGCGACCTGAAGAACATCGACATCACCTCGGCGGGGGCCGTGAGCGCGCTCCAGAGCGAGCTCACCACCGTCAAGGGCGACTTCGACGCGGTCAAGGCCGACGCGAAGTCTCAGTTCTCCACGCAGATCGATGCAGTCGACAGCGCCTACACGACGCTCGTCGCCACCGCCAACACCGCCAAGTCGAGCCCCTCGGCGGCCAACCTGGCAGCCCTCGTCGCCGCGGCCTCGACCATGTACAACGACCTGCAGACGCTCGTCACTGACGTCCAGGCGACCTGCTAGTCGTCAGCCGCCGACGTACGCCGCGAGGTGCTCGCCGGTGAGGGTCGCGCGCGAGGCGACGAGGTCGGCCGGCGTGCCCTCGAAGACGACCCGGCCGCCGTCATGCCCGGCGCCCGGGCCGAGGTCGATGATCCAGTCGGCGTGTGCCATGACTGCCTGGTGGTGCTCGACGACGATCACCGACGTACCGGAGTCGACCAGCCGGTCGAGGAGGCCGAGGAGCTGCTCGACGTCGGCGAGGTGGAGGCCGCTGGTCGGCTCGTCGAGCACGTAGATCCCGCCCTCCTGGCCGAGGTGGGTCGCCAGCTTCAGCCGCTGTCGCTCGCCACCCGACAGCGTGGGGAGCGGCTGTCCGAGGGTGAGGTAGCCGAGGCCGACGTCCGCGAGCCGACCGAGGATCCGGCGGGCGGCCGGGAGCTTCGCGTCACCGTCGGCGAAGAAGCCCTCGGCCTCGACGACCGGCATCGCCAGCACGTCGGCGATCGTCCGGCCGCCGAGCGTGTAGTCGAGCACCGAGGCGTCGAAACGTCGTCCCTCGCACACCTCACAGGGAATCGCGACACCCGCCATCACGCCGAGGTCGGTGTAGATGACGCCGGCGCCGTTGCAGTGGGGGCAGGCGCCCTCGGAGTTCGCGCTGAAGAGTGCGGGCTTCACGCCGTTCGCCTTGGCGAAGGCCTTGCGGATCGGGTCGAGCAGGCCGGTGTACGTCGCCGGGTTGCTGCGTCGTGAGCCCCGGATCGCACCCTGGTCGACGGTGACCACGCCGTCGCGCCCCGCCACCGAGCCGCTGATCAGGGAGCTCTTGCCCGAGCCCGCCACGCCGGTGAGCACCACGAGCACGCCGAGCGGGATGTCGACGTCGACGTCCTGGAGGTTGTGCAGGTCGGCGCCGCGCACCGCCAGGACCTCCGTCGACGTCCGCACCTCGTCCTTGAGCGACGCTCGGTCGTCGAGGTGTCGGCCGGTGACGGTGCCGCTCCTCCGGAGCCCTGCGACGGTGCCCTCGAACATCACCTCGCCCCCGTCGGTCCCGGCCAGCGGACCGAGGTCGACCACGTGGTCGGCGATCGCGATGGCCTCCGGCTTGTGCTCCACCACCAGGACCGTGTTGCCCTTGTCACGCAGCTGGAGCAGGAGGTCGTTCATCCGGGCGATGTCGTGCGGGTGCAGCCCGATCGTCGGCTCGTCGAAGACGTAGGTGACGTCGGTCAGCGACGACCCGAGGTGGCGGATCATCTTCGTCCGCTGCGCCTCGCCGCCCGACAGCGTGCCCGCGGGTCGGTCGAGCGAGAGATAGCCCAGCCCGATCTCGACGAACGAGTCGAGGGTCTCTCCCAGGGCCTCGAGGAGCGGAGCGACCGTCGGCTCGTCGAGGCCGTCGACCCAGCCCGCCAGGTCGGTGATCTGCATCGCGCAGGCGTCGGCGATGTTGGTGCCGCCGATCGTCGACGACCGGGCTTCCGGGCTGAGTCGGGTGCCGTCGCAGTCGGGGCAGACGGTGAACGTGACGGCGCGCTCCACGAACGCCCGGACGTGGGGCTGCAGCGAGTCGACGTCCTTCGACAGCATCGACTTCTGGATCCGGGGGATCAGGCCCTCGTAGGTCAGGTTGATGCCCTCGACCTTGATCTTGGTCGGCTCCTTGTAGAGGAGGTCATTGAGCTCACGCTTGGTGTAGGAGCGGATCGGCTTGTCGGGGTCGAAGAAGCCACTCCCCTTGAAGATCCGGCCGTACCAGCCGTCCATGCTGTAGCCCGGGATCGAGAACGGACCCTGGTTGAGGGACAGGGAGTCGTCGTAGAGCTGGGTGAGGTCGATCTCGTTGACCGAGCCCCGGCCCTCGCAGCGCGAGCACATCCCGCCGAGGACACGGAAGCTGCGCCGCTCCTTCGTCGTACGCCCGCCCTTCTCGACCGTGACGGCCCCGGCTCCCGAGATCGAGGCGACGTTGAAGGAGAAGGCCTGCGGGGACCCGATGTGCGGCGTGCCGAGCCGGCTGAAGAGGATGCGCAGCATCGCGTTGGCGTCCGTGGCGGTGCCGACCGTGGAGCGGGGGTCGGTACCCATCCGCTCCTGGTCGACGATGATCGCCGTGGTCAGGCCCTCGAGCACGTCGACGTCGGGCCGCGCCAGGGTCGGCATGAAGCCCTGGACGAAGGCGCTGTAGGTCTCGTTGATCAGCCGTTGCGACTCCGCTGCGATGGTGCCGAACACCAACGAGCTCTTGCCGGAGCCGGACACGCCGGTGAACACCGTCAGCCGTCGCTTCGGGATCTCGAGGGTGACGTCCTTGAGGTTGTTCACGCGGGCACCGTGCACGCGGATCCGGTCGTGGCTGTCGGGAGTCTGCGTGACGGTCCTCGGGGCCATGCCTGTGGTGTCTCCGTTCGTCGGTGCGGTCGCGTGAGCCTCGGTCAGTCGTCGGGGAGGGCGGCGAACTCCTTCTTGGTGGCGCGATACCAGCCCATGCCCTTCAGGGGGTTCTTCCACCGGCCCTTCATCTCGCCGAGCGCCTTCTCGTGCGAGGTGTCACCGGCCTCGACGGCCTCCCTGAGGTGACGGTCCTGTGCCTTGATCACCGCGTCCGCGGTGTCTCCTCGCAGCGCCAGGTCGCAGGCACCGCCCAGCTGCTGGCACGTCATCGTCTTCATCAGCGCACCTCCTGGATGCGGACCATGTTGCCGGCGGGGTCGCGCAGGGCGCAGTCGCGCACGCCGTACGGCTGCTCGGTGGGCTCCTGGACGACGTCGACGTCGCCGGACTGCACCTTGTCGAACGTGCCGTCCAGGTCGTGGGTGGCCAGCAGGAGCGTCGCGAAGGTGCCCTTGGCCATCATCTCGACAATGGTGCGGCGCTCGTCGTCGGTGAGCCCGGGCGTGGCGGTCGGCGGGTAGAGCACGATGTTGGTGCCGGGCTGGTCGGCCGGGCCGACCGTGATCCAGCGCATCGTGCCCTGGCCGACGTCGAGGCGGACCTCGAAGCCGAGGGTGTCGCGGTAGAAGGCCAGTGAGGCCTCGGGGTCGTCGTGGGGGAGGAAGCTGGAGTGAATGGTGATGTCCATGGACGTCACGGTAGGTGAGCCGTGGACAGGGGCGCTTCTCGATTCCTGACCGGTCTGGTGACCTGCTTCTCCACGCAGGCCGGCAGCCCCTCGGTCTGCTGCATGGCGTCGCGCCGGTAGGTGCTCGGCGGCACCCCGACCAGCTCGGTGAAGCGGGTGCTGAAGGTGCCGAGGGACTGGCAGCCGACGGCGAAGCACACCTCGGTGACGCTCAGGTCGCCGCGCCGCAGCATCGCCATGGCGCGCTCGATCCGGCGCGTCATCAGGTAGGCGTACGGCGACTCGCCGTACGCCCGCCGGAACTCCCGGCTGAGGTGGCCGGCCGACATGTGCGCGCCCCGGGCGAGGGCCTCGACGTCGAGCGGCTGGGCATACTCCCGGTCGATCCGGTCGCGGACGCGCCGCAGCCGGACGAGATCGCTCAGCCGCTGCTCCGAGGCGCTCGTGCTGGTCACCTGGCTGATCGTGCCACGTCGCCGGTGAGGCGCTCCAGCATGCCGCTACGCGTCGCCGCGACTGAGCCGGTCGCGAGTCGCCAGACCTGCCAGCGCCTCCGACATGAGCCGCTGGAGGAACACGCCACGGTGGACGTCGAGCGGGTGGGACGTCCCCGAGGCCACCGCCTCCGCGAGCGCCGTGGTGATGGCCTCCTGCACGGCGCCGTCGTCGTCACTCCGCTGGCCGTCGAAGGCCACCGACCCGTGCTCGGTGCGTGCCTCGATCCAGAACGGCGAAGGGTCGCCGGGTGTGGTGATCGACAGCGCCACCTGGGACACCGCCCCGCCCTCGTGCTCGAGCGTCATGCCCAGCCAGCGCAGCGGGTCTCCGACGGCCGAGATGCCGACGACCGGACCGAGGGCGGCATCGAGCAGGTCGATCGCGTGCGGAGCCAGGTCGAACATCGCGCCCTGCTCCACCCGCCAGGGCGTCGCGAACGGGCTGCCCGGGAGCGAGGCACCGGACACGAAGCTCGCCAGGGCGCCGACGGCCGCGCCCTCCCTGGCCCTCGCCACGAACGCCCGGCCCTCGGTGGTGAAACGGTTGCGCAGCATCAGCAGGCTCTGCACGCCCGCGGTATCGACCGCGGCGGCGATCGCCTCGGCCTCCTCCAGGGTGAACGCCAGCGGCTTCTCGAGGAGGAGGTGCTTCCCGGCCCGGGCCGCCCGCGGTGCCAGCCGGGCCTGGACCGGCGGTGGGACGGCGAAGGCGACGGCGTCGCAGGCGGCCAGCAGGTCGTCGTACGACGTGGCGTGCTGGGCGTCGTAGGACGCCGCGAGCTCCTCGGCCGCCTCCGGCCGGCGGGCCCAGACCGCCGCCAGCGTGGTGCGAGGTCCGGCCGCGAGCATCGGGGCGTGGAACATCCCGGCCCACGGGCCCGCGCCGACCAGTCCCACGCGCAACGTCACGGGACCGAGCATAGGAGCAGCGCGGACAGGGACGTTCACGGCACGGAGACCGGGTGTTTACTGGGCGGCAGTCTCCGCCCTCTCTGCTGGCGGACGGTGGTCTGCCGGAACCAACGAGGGAGTGGGCCGATGCCTGGTGCGGAGCGCACGCGTGTCGAGTCGTTCGGTCATGCCGAGGACGGGCTGGAGGGGGCGACGCCCTGGTACCAGTGGGGTCCCTACCTGTCGGAGCGCGCCTGGGGCACGGTGCGCGAGGACTACAGCGCCGGCGGCGAGGCGTGGGACTACTTCCCCCACGACCACGCCCGCTCGCGCGCCTATCGCTGGGGTGAGGACGGCATGGCCGGCGTCAGCGACGTCGGTCAGCAGCTGTGCCTGGCACTCGCCCTCTGGAACGGCCGCGACCCGATCCTGAAGGAGCGGATGTTCGGGCTGACCGGCCCGCAGGGCAACCACGGCGAGGACGTCAAGGAGTACTGGTGGTTCACCGATGCCCTTCCCAGCCATGCCTGGCTCCGGTGGCGCTACCACTACCCGCAGGCCGAGTTCCCCTACGGCGACCTGGTGGCCGAGAACGGCCGCCGCGACCAGCACCAACCCGAGTACGAGCTGCTCGACACGGGCGCCTTCGACGACGACCGCTACTGGGTCGTCGAGGTGACCCACGCCAAGGACGACCCCCACGACCTGCTCATGGAGGTGAGCGTCACCAACGCCGGGCCCGAGGTCTCGACGCTCCACGTGCTGCCCCACCTGTGGTTCCGCAACACGTGGTCGTGGGACGTCGGGGCCGAGCGGCCGACGCTGGAGGCGACCGGGCCGACCACGGTGCGCGTCGACCACCCGCGCTTCGGCGAGCTGACCTGGGAGCTCGACGCGGGCCCGGACGGGTCGACCCCTGAGCTGGTCTTCTGCGACAACGACACCAACGTGCGCCGGCTCTACGACTCGGCGGACTCCCCGGCGTACCCGAAGGACGGGATCAACGACCACGTGGTCGCGGGCGCCGCGACGGTGAACCCCGATCGCACCGGCACGAAGGCGGCCGGGTGGTACCGCCTCACGGTCGCGCCAGGGGGGACCCAGGTGGTGCGGGTCCGCCTCCGGCCGCCGTCGGCCTCGCCGGCGTTCGGCGCGCCCTACGACGAGGTGCTCGGCCGTCGACACCAGGAGGCAGACGAGTTCTACGACGAGGTGATCCCGGCGTCGGTCGACGACGACGCGCGGCTCGTGGCTCGGCAGGCCTTCGCGGGGATGATCTGGGGCAAGCAGTTCTACTGCTACGACGTGAAGCGCTGGCTCGACGGGGACCCGACCCAGCCGCCGCCACCGCCCGGCCGTCGCCAGGGCCGCAACTCCGCGTGGCTCAACGTCGACGCCAGGGACATCCTCTCGATGCCCGACCCCTGGGAGTATCCGTGGTTCGCTGCGTGGGACCTCGCCTTCCACACCGTGGCCCTGGCCCACGTCGACCCGGCGTTCGCCAAGTACCAGCTGCTGGCCATGTGTCGCGAGTGGTTCCAGAACCCCAACGGCGCCCTGCCGGCCTACGAGTGGGCGTTCGGTGACGCGAACCCGCCGGTGCACGCCTGGGCGGCGCTGCACGTGTGGGACATCGACGGACGCCGTGACACCGACTTCCTCGCTCGGCTGATGCCGAAGCTGCTGATGAACTTCACCTGGTGGGTCAACCGGATGGACCCCGAGGGCGACCACCTCTTCGGCGGCGGCTTCCTCGGCCTCGACAACATCAGCGCGATCGACCGCTCCAACCTGCCACCGGGCGGTCGTCTCGAGCAGGCCGACGGCACCAGCTGGATGGCCTTCTACTCGCTCACGATGCTGGAGATGGCGAGGATCCTGGCCGCCCAGGACGACGCGTGGACCGACATCGAGGTGAAGTTCATCGAGCACTTCGTGCTGATCGTCGACGCCATGCACTCCCAGGGCCTGTGGGACGAGGAGGACGGCTTCTTCTACGACGTCTTCCACGCCGCCGACGGAACCGCGACCCCGATCAAGGTCCGCTCCATGGTGGGCGTCCTGCCCCTGATGAGCATCGTGGCGCTCGGTCCCGATCTGCTCGAGGCGCTCGGTAACCTGCGCAAGCGGTTCGCCGGCTTCCTCGGTCAGGCGGACAGTGCTCTCACCGGTGGGCGCGTGTTCGAGATCCCCGGCGCGAACGCGCTCGCCATCGGCGTCGTACCCCCTGGCGAGGGACGACGCGTGCTGGCCAGGGTGTTCGACGAGAGCGAGTTCCTCTCGCCGTACGGACTGCGGGCGGTGTCGAAGTACCACGAGGAGCACCCCCTCTGGGTGGACCTCTCGGGGTCGCACCTCTCGGTCGACTACGAACCCGGCGAGTCCCACTCCGGCATGTTCGGCGGCAACTCCAACTGGCGGGGCCCGGTGTGGATGCCGGTGAACTACCTCCTGCTGCGCAATCTCCAGCGCTACGCGCGGTCGCTGGGGCCGAACGCGGTCTTCGAGTACCCGACCGGCAGCGGCGAGACCATCGCCCTGACGGCGTGCGCCGACGACCTGCGGGGGCGGCTGGTCTCGCTGTTCCTGCGCGGTCCGGACGGACGCCGGCCGTGCCACGGCTGGGTCGACAAGCTCCAGCACGACCCGCGGTGGCGCGACAACATCACGTTCAACGAGTACTTCCACGGCGACAACGGCGCCGGGCTCGGCGCTTCCCACCAGACCGGGTGGACGGGACTCGTGGCCGACCTGATCTGCCGACCCGACCCGTTCGCCGGCGACGGTGCGCCGTGGGAGCTGTGACCCCGGGCCGCGGGATCGCGTTCGGTCGGGAGGTGTGCGGCACCCTCGACGAGAGCGCCTCCCGCGAGTGGCTGGTGACAGACGGCCTCGGCGGCTATGCGTGCGGCACCGTGGCCGGGCTCCGGACGCGCCGCTACCACGGGCTGCTGGTGCAGGCGACCGCGCCGGCGGGGGGAGCGCGGAGCCTCGGCCTGGCCGCCCTCGACACGGTCGTGGTCATCGGCGACCAGCGCGTCCGGCTGGCCACGCACGAGTGGGTCGGCGGAGCGGTCGACCCCCGCGGGCACGAGCACCTCGCGTCCTTCGACCTCGACGACGGAGTGCCCCGCTGGCGCTACGACCTGGGCCCGGTCCAGCTCGAGGTGGAGCTGGCGATGGCCCACGGCGTGTGCACCGTCGGGGTGGTGCACCGGCTGCTCGCGGGGGAGGCCACGCTGGAGATCACGCCGCTGTGCACGTGGCGAGACCAGCACGGCGACCGGTTCGCCGGCAGCGATCCGGCGGTCGAGCCCAGCCGGTCCGGCTTCGTCTTCGAGTCCGCCTACCGGGTGGAGGGGCCCGACTTCCGACCCGGGGGTTCGTGGTACCGCGGCGTCTACCACCGGGAGGAGGCCGCCCGTGGACTCGGCGCCAGCGAGGACCTGTGGTCGGCGGGGACGTTCCGGGCCACGGTCACGGCGGGTGAGTCGTTCGGCGTCGTCGCGACGACGGAGCTCGGCTCCACACCGCCCGACGCCTCGTCGGTCGTCGCCGACGCGCGAGCCAGGGCTGCAGCACTCGCGGTCCGGGCCGGCGCCGACGACCACGTCGGCCGCGTCCTGGCCGTCGCGGCCGACCGGTTCGTCGTCACGACCTCGAACGGACCGACCGCGGTGGCGGGTTACCCGTGGTTCGGGGAGTGGTCGCGCGACCTGTTCACGTCGTACGAGGGGCTCTTCCTGTGCACGGGCCGGGCCGAGGAGGGGCGGGCCGTGCTGCGGCGGGCTGCCGCCAGCGTCTCGGAGGGGATGCTCGCGAACACGGCCGACGTGGGGACGCTGGAGTACAACACGATCGACGCGACCCTGTGGTTCCTGCACGCGCTGGGCCGGCACGTCGCGCTGACGGGCGACCTCGACCTCGCGGCGGAGCTGGCGCCCACGGTCGTCGACGTCCTGTCCGCGCACGTGGCCGGCACCCGCTTCGGCATCGGCGTCGACCACGCGACCGGGCTCCTGCGCGGGGGAGCGGAGGGGTGGGCGTTGACCTGGATGGATGCGCGGATCGACGGCCGCCCGGTCACCGCGCGGGCGGGTTTCCCGGTCGAGATCGAGGCCCTGTGGATCAACGCCCTGGGCGCCGCGGCCGACCTGGTCGACCGGCTCGGGCAGGACGCCCGTGCCTGGGTGACCTTGCGCGACCAGGCGGTGTCGTCCTTCGGGCAGCGGTTCCGGCTCGGCACGTCCGGGCTCGCGGACGCGCTGGACCCGACCGGAGCCGCGGTGGCCGAACGGCGACCGAACCAGCTCCTGGCGGCCTCCCTGCCGCACGGTCCGGTGACCGACCCCGACGAGGCCGCCCTCATCGTCACCGCCTGCCGTGCCGACCTCGTGACGTCGATCGGCCTACGGTCGCTCTCACCGAGTGACCCCGGCTACCGGGGCCGTCATCGCGGCGGGCCGGCCGACCGGGACGCGGCGTATCACCAGGGCACCGTGTGGCCGTGGCTCATCGGCCCCTACTGCGACGCCGTACGACGTGCCGCCGGCGACACCTCGCGGGTGCTCGACGGCCTCGAGCTCCATCTCTCGGAGTTCGGGCTCGGTTCGGTCTCCGAGACCGCCGATGGCGACGCCCCCCACGCCGCCACCGGCTGCCCGTTCCAGGCCTGGTCGGTCGCGGAGCTCATCCGCTCCCGAGCCGACCGGTGACCCGAGCCTGTCTCCCGTCGCCGCGACCCACGATGCGCCTCACGGCGTGAAGAGCGCGAACCGGGGTTGGGTGACGGTCCCCGCCAGGAAGTGGTCGAAGGCGCCGCCGACCGCCAGGCGGTTGGCCGCCTTCGCGAGTGCCATCACCCCTTCGCCGGAGTCGGGATGCGGTGCCCAGTCGACCAGCTGGCCGTCCAGCGTGTAGGACGCCAGCCGTGGCTGGAAGGTCTTGGCGTCCAGGCAGTCGCCGTTGCTCGGTGCCACCCGCGGCGTCGAGCAGATGTTGATCCAGTGCCCACCGGCATAGATCCGACCGCCGGTGACGGCCAGCGCCTGCACGTCGCCGTCGAACGTCTGTCGCCACTGGATCCTCCCCTTCGGGCCGAAGGCGGTGACCCGGCCTCCTGCGCCCGCTTCGGCCGTGACGACCATGCGGGGAGCGAAGGCGATGTCGTGGACCGGGAACCGCTCCTTCGGGCGGAACGACCGGACCACGGCTCCGGCACCGGTCCGCCGCAGGGCCACCAGATGGGCGTGCGGCTTCCGGTGGATGGAGGTGAAGTCGCCACCGGCGTAGACGGAGCCCCGGTGCAGGCGCAGCGTCCACACCTTGCTGTCGGCACCCGGCCGCCATGGCAGGAGTTTCCCCGACGTCCGGGACACGGCCGCCAGGCGCGCGCGATGGGTGCCGTTCACGTGGGCGAAGTCGCCGCCGACGTAGACCGCACCCTTCGTGCTGGCCAGGGCGCTGACCTCGGCGTCGATGCGGGGTCGGAAGGCCTTCGAGACCCGGCCGGTCAGGGCGGAGATCCGGGCCAGTCCCGAGACGTGAACCTTCCCGGCCCTGGTGAAGTCACCGCCGACGAACAGCTGGTTCTTGTACCTCGCCACGGCCATCGGCGTTCCGTTGGTCCGGCTGTGCCAGGGCAGCAGCCGCCCGGTGACGAGGTCCACCGCGGCCAGGTGCTGTCGTGGGTGCACGCCGTCGCCGTCCTCCGCGGCGGTGAACGCGCCGACGACGTACACGGTCGACCCGCGAGTGACCATGGCCGTCACCGTCCCGTTGAACGACACCGAGGTGGCCGGATGCGCTGACAGGTCCTGGGCCGAGGCGAGTGGGAGCCCCATCCCGAGAAGTGCCCCGACAGACACGACAACCAGTGCGGATCTGTGGACGGTCACGATGGAACCCCCGTTCGGAGCACCCCCATGCTCCTCTGGGCGCACCGTGCCCATCCCTGGCCGGGCGAAACAACGTCCGGGCCCGATATCGCCCGGGTTGGGTATGGCGCGACCCTCCGCGGGGTCGTCAGCGGTACCGGACGTGCGCGACTGTGATCGTCAGCGTGGGGTTCGGGCAGGCAGCGGCCAGCTTCGTCAGCGCAGCCTTCTCCGCACTCGTGACGCTGAGGTGCCAGCGGGTCTTGACCGCCACCCACGACCGCTCGTAGCGGCACCGACCGTGGCGCGGGAGCCATGTCGTGGGGTCCTGGTCGCCCTTCGCCTCGTTGTCGTGCGCGTCGACCCCGACGAGCGTCCGTGGGTCCCCGAGGTCGTTGTAGTAGCGGACCCGCGTCGCCTTCGTCCACCGCCAGGCCCCCGAGACCCAGGCGTTCTCGACGGGCACGGTGTGGTCGATCTGGACCGCTCCGCCGTAGGCGTTCTTGTAGTAGCGGGCGTTGTAGTACGAGTACCACCTGCCCTTGGACACGGTGCAGTAGTCGTTGGTGGTCACCGGCTTCGACGACTCGTCCATCAGCACCACGGCCCGGGTGTCGCACTCGCCGTGCTGCGTGATCCAGTCACCGAACTGCTTGTCCCGGTCGTAGCCGGCCACATGGGAGTGCTCCGCCACGGGCAGGGCGCGCAGAGCCGCGCGGACTCGCACGTGCGTCGCAGCCGGGGCGGCGACAGCCGGGGTCGGCGCGGCTGAGGCCGGCGCCAGCACGGCCACGCCGGCGGAGACCGCTGCCAGCGGAACCGCCGCCCGGACCGTGAGGCGCCTCAGAGCTCGCCGGCTCCACGGCCGTACGCGCGCGCCCACGGCGGGCCGCAGGATCGCACGGTTCACCGGACTCCCTCACCTCGTCGAGCTGCGTCTGGAGAAGGGACGACCGAGAACGCTGTTCATGACGGCTACGGCGTGTCACACCCAGGATCCCGAGGGTCGGAGGAGGCGACCCTTGCCTCGGCGTCAACGGGAGGTTCACCGATATTGGTGTGTGAGCGCCGCCGCGTGCCGGCCTACCGTCGTAGGGAGGGCCTGGCCCCTGTGTCGACAAGGCCCGTGGAGTCCCGATGCAGACCGAGCACTACATGGCCAACATGGACAGGTCCGGGCATGCCGAGCGGATCGGTTTCCTCGGCCCCGAGCGCGACGACGAGCGCGCCGGACCGCAGGCTCGACACGTCGTCGCGCCCCCGGAACTCGGCCCCGCCGGCGGCCCTGGGCAGCCGGCTCGCCGTGCCGCTGCGCCCCTCGACGAGGAGCGCCGGCCGGCCTGACCCGGAGACCCGGATCCGACGGACGTTCGCCATCTCCCGATGTCGGCGGCCGTGCAGTGCGACGATGGCGGGGTGAAGGACTACTTGGTCGCGGCCCACGCCGACAAGCGCACCGAGAGCCCGACACCCGAGGGCAAGTGCCACGCCTACGTCGTCGGGGCCAGCACCACTGCGTGCGGGTTCGGGCTCGACGCCATGCGACGGTTCACCGACCTCCGGTTCAGCCTCCAGCCGGCGGCCGCGAGATGTCCGCTGTGCGCCAGAGTCGTCGGCGGCAACCACTAGTCGAGCCAGAGGCACCGGCGGCGGCCCGGACCACGGGCCGGCTGGCTGGTCCCCGACTCGCGTGACCACCCGAGCATGGCGATGCCCGCCGGGCGTGGGGCATCCCGGCGGGCATCCTGAACCGCCCCACGACGGGGGAGTAGGGGGCGAGCTCCGCTCCGGAGGTTAGGGCTCTGCGGAACGCCTGAGATCGCCGATTCCGGTGACGAATGACGTCGCTGGTCCTCAGTCGCTCGGGGCCCCGTGGTCCCCGTCGTCCAGCAGCCTGACCAGCTTGCGCGGTGCACTGACGCGATAGCTCTCGGTGACCAGGTCGGAGACCTCCCCCCAGTCGGTGTCGTCGTCGATCACCATCCCGACGATCGTCGGTGACCAGGGCGGCTTGTAGAACGGCGGGCCGGCGTGAGTCAGGGCGAGCAGCTCCTCGCCGGTGGCGCGGAACGTGAGGACGGTGGTCGGGTTGGCGATGCCGGTGAGATCGCGGAACGAGGACTCGTAGCCCGGCTGCGCGACCATGACGTGGGCGAAGGTCGTGGTGCGGATCCGCCACCGGATCCCGGTCCAGGCGTCCTCCTCGTAGGCCTCGGGCAGCGCCAGGGCGGTCGTCCCCAGCCTGGCGACCACCTCGGCGTCGGGTTCGATCCGATCCGCCCGTGCCATGGCGCGAGCCTGTCACACGCGCGCGGCCGGCGCGGACCACCCGATGGCACGTGTCTCTCAGGCGACCGGGGTCTCCTGGTCGAGTGCCGGGGCCTGCGGGCCGGCAAGGTCTCGCGGTGGCGCACTGAGCCGTCGGGAGAGGCTCTCGCCTTCGATGTCGAGGTTCGGCAGGAGCCGGTCCAGCCAGGTGGGGAGCCACCACATGCGCTCGCCGACGATCAGCATGACCGCCGGGACGATGGTCATGCGCACCAGGAAGGCGTCGGCGAGCACGCCGACCGCGAGGGCGAACCCCAAGGTCTTGATGATGACCTGGTCGCCGGTCATGAAGCCGGCGAAGACGCCGGTCATGATGATCGCGGCGGCGGTGACCACGCGGGCGCTGTGGGCGAAGCCGTGGACCACCGACTCGCGCGCGTCACGACCGTGCACGTGCTCCTCGCGCATCCGCGAGACCAGGAAGACCTCGTAGTCCATGGCCAGCCCGAACAGGATGCCGGTCAGCAGCAGGGGCAGGATGAACACGACCGGAGAGGTGACGTCGAGACCCAGGAGCCCCTGCAGCCAGCCCCACTGGAAGACCGCGACGGTGGCGCCGAGAGAGATGCCGATCGACAGGAGGAACCCGAGGGTGGCCTTGAGCGGCACCAGGACGGACCGGAAGACGAGCATCAGCAGGAGGAACGCCAGCCCGACCACCACGATGAGGTAGCGCGGGAAGGCGTCGGTGAGGCTCTGGGAGATGTCCACGCCCGCGGCGGTCTGCCCGGTCACGTAGGGGGTCGCGCCCGTGTCGGCGTGCAGACCCGAGAGGTCGGCACGGAGCGTGGCGACGAGCTGCTTGGTGTCCTGGTCGGCAGGTCCGCTGCGAGGGACGACGGTGATGGTGGCGAAGCCGAGCTTGTCCAGCATCGCCTGGTAGGCGGCGTACGCCTGCTTGTCGCTCGGGTCTGCGGCCTGGGGGATGACGGCCGCCACGTCGTTCTCGACCGCCGAGACGGTGGCAACCGCCTTGTTCACGGCGTCCGTGGGGTTGTCGGCACCACGCGTGTCGACGATGACCGTCAGGGGGCCGTTGGTGCCGGCTCCGAACTTCTCGGTGATGAGGTCGTAGGCCTGTCGGGTCTGGCTGCTGGCGGGCTGGGTGCCGTCGTCGGGGATGGCCAGCTGCATCTTCGTGACGGGAAGGGAGGCCACGAGGGCGACCAGGACGCCGACGATCAAGGCGGGCACGCGGAAGCGGGCGACGAGGTCGACCCAGCGGCGACCGTTGGTGCGGCTGTCGTCCGAGCCTTCGGTGTCGCGGTCCTTGAGGCCGGGGATGTGGCCGGCGGCGACCCGTGACCCTGCCAGCGAGAGCAGAGCGGGTAGCAGGGTGAGGGCGATGAGTACGGCGATCGCGACGGTGGCTGCGGCGGCCAGACCCATCTGGGTCAGGAACGAGATGCCCACGAGGGAGAGGCCGGCGAGGGCGATGATGACGGTCAGGCCCGCGAAGATCACGGCCGAGCCGGCAGTGCCCGTCGCGACACCGGCAGCCTCGTCGTGGGCCTTGCCGAGTCTCGCCTCGTGCTTGAAGCGGGACATGATGAACAGCGCGTAGTCGATGCCGACGGCGAGCCCGAGCATGCTGGCCAGTGCCGGCGTGGTCGAGGAGAGGGTCACGAAGCCCGTGAGGGTCGTGATCCCGAGAATGCCCACTCCGACGCCGATGACCGCGGTCAGCAAGGGCATCCCGGCGGCCACCAGGGATCCGAAGGTGAGGGCGAGCACCACCAGCGCGATCAGGATGCCGATCGCCTCACCGCTCCCGGCACCGGGCGTGGTCTGGAGGGCATCGCCCCCGATCAGGGCGGTGTAACCGTCGTCGCGCAGGGTGGTGGCGGCCTGGGTCAGGGCATCCTTGTCGGCGGTCTTGAGGTCCACGGCCTGCCGGTCATAGCTGATGGTCGCGTAGGCGGTGGTGCCGTCGGCGGAGACGGTACCGGTGGTGAACGGGTCCGCGACGGAGAGGACGTGGCCGGTCTTGGCCTGGTCGAGGGCCCGGTGGATCGCCCGCCGTGCGTGCGGCCCGGTGACCGTCTGGCCCTCCGGCGCTCGGACAACCAGTCGAGCAGTGGCGCCGTCTGCGTTGGCACCGGTGCGCTCCTTGACCAGTGAGAACGCCCGGGAGGACTCCGTGTTGGGCAGCTGGAAGTTGTCGTTGGTCTTCCCGGACAGGGTCGCGGCCCCGAGTACGCCCAGCACCAGAAGCAGGAGCCACAGGCCGATGACCCAGAAGCGGCGTCGGAAGCTCCAGCGTCCGAGCTTGTAGAGGTACCAGGCCATGGGGCAGCTCCTTGTGAACCCGACAGCTTCGTGCGCCCGAGGGGCAGGTCACGAGGACGGATGGCGGTGCGGCTCCCGAGACTTCGCGAGTCGCTCTTGAATGTGAATGTTACTACCAGTTTCGGTGTGACTACCAAATCGGGGTACAGTTCCGACATGGGGCTGCGAGAGATCAACGCGAAGCGGACGCGCGAGCTCATCGTCGAGGCGGCGATGTCGCTGTTCTTCGAGCACGGCTACGAGGCCACGACCATGGAGGACGTGGCTGACTCCGCCGGGATCGGGGTCTCGACCCTCTACCGGTACTTCCCGACCAAGGACCAGCTCGGCACGTCGCTGCTGGGGGATCCCGGTCTCATGGCGCGCGTCCTCGCCGGCCGACCCCACGAGGAGCCGACCTCGGTCGCCTTGGGGCATGCAGTGCTGGCCTTTCTCCAGGCCGCCGGCGACGACCCTCAGCAGGCCGAGGCGTTCCAACGCCTCGTCCACGAGAACCCCCGGCTGAACATCCGGGTGCTGGAGTGGCTCATGGAGGCACACGAGCGGCTGGCCGATGCCGTCGCGGAGCGCGAAGGCCGAGCACCCGGCGACCTCGCCGCCCGGGCCTCAGCGTGGATGACCGTCTTCGTGCTCCAGCAGGTCGGCGCGGCCCAGGACGCCGGTGACACCCGGGACGGCCACGCCATCGCCTCGGCCCTGATGTCGGAGCTCGCCGCCCGAGAGCTCTCGAGCCCTCGCCTCTGACCGAGTCGACAGCGCGCACGACGCGCCGGCGAGATGACCCGCGGCCCGGACGAGGCCGGTTCCTCAACTGCCCTCGAGGACGATGTCCTTCAGCTCAGCCAGCGTCCGGATCCGATAGGTGGCCCGCGAGAAGTCCTGTCCCTGCGTGAAGTCGTGGTGGACGACGGCGCAGTCGATGCCGGCCGCCACGGCTGAGCCGAGCCCGCGGGAGGAGTCCTCCACCACCAGGGTCTCGTCCCGGCCGGCGCCGAACCGCCTCAAGCCCGTCAGGTACGGCTCCGGGTGCGGCTTGGCGAGGGTGTAGTCCTCGCGGGCCAGGACGAACTCCATGAATCGCGTCAGCGTGCGCTTCTGGTGGATGAGGTCGAAGTCCACGCGCCTCGCCGTCGTCACGATGGCCATGCGGACGTGGGGTGACAGCTCGGCGAGAGCGTCGGCGACGCCGTCGATCTCGATGGCCTCGGTCCTGAGGTAGTCCTGGTAGTACACGTTGCGCACCTCACGCTGCCTGGCGATGGTCTGCTCATCGACACCCTCCGCCCTGGCTTGGGCCCACGTTCCCGCCCCGTGCTTCATGTCCCGGACATACCGGTCACGGTCCAACGCGACGCCGATCTCGGCCAGGGCGCGTCTCCCCGCCTCGAAGTACCAGTACTCGGTGTCCACCAGCACGCCGTCGTGGTCGAAGAGCACGTACCTCTTCACTGCGTTGATCCTCTCCGGTCGCCGCCACCAGCGCCGGCCAACCGGAAGCGGTGGCGACGCTGAACGTCATCAGGTCCTGGGTGCTCGTGGACCTGATGATCCCGCGCAATGGTCAGCCCTTGGCGGGCTCCTGCTCCATGTTCCTCGACCAGCTCGACTTCTCCTGGGTGGTGACCTCAGTCAGCGCGGCCGCCAGCCTGGTCCTCCGCGTGCTCGGCTGGTCGTACGGCCGTACCGACGCGACGTAGAGGAACGCGTGCCGGCGGAGGAGCTCGGCCGAGCCACGGTAGGAGATCCAGTTGGAGTGGAACTGGAAGATCTGCTGCGCGCCCTCGACGACGACGATGACGCCCGCGACGGATGCGGTCACCGCGGCGGGGGCGGAGATCGCCGCCAGCAGCGTCACGCTGGCGCCGGCGACGAGCGCGGCGACCTTGAGGACCTGGTACCACAGGCGGGTACGGGTCGCTGCTCGGTCGTACCAGGCGAACTGGGCGGAGAGCTCCTGCCACAGCAGGTCGTCCCGGTCGTCGGCGTCGGGGGGCTGAGGTAGTGCGTTCGCCAGCCTCTTCCAGTCATCACCGGGCGCGTCTGCCATCCCCGGATCCTCCCACCACCGCGCGTGACGGTGAAGGCTGCACTGTCCGTGGCGTCAGGACGAGTCAGCTGCTCGGAGGCCCTCGCGCGTAGGGTCGTCCCGTGAGTGATGACTGGCGGACCGGGATGGTCGAACGACTGCGATCCCTCGTGCTGACCGCTGAGCCGGACACCGTCGAGGAGGCCAAGTGGCGCAAAGCCTCCAACCCCGACGGTGTGCCGACCTTCTCGTGCGACGGCATCGTCTGCACCGTCGAGACCTACCGCGACAAGGTGAAGCTCACCTTCGCCCAGGGCGCGTCGCTCGACGACCCGTCCGGTCTCTTCAACGCCAGCCTGGGCGCGGGCACGCGGCGTGCCATCGACCTCCACGAGGGGGACGAGCTCGACGAGGATGCCTTCGTCGCGCTGGTGCGCGAGGCCGTCGCCCACAACCGGTCCTGACCTGACGGACCGACGCGCGACGTCGTACCGACCCGGAGCGCGCCAGACACCATCCGGCGGCCTCAGCCTCGCCCGTGGAACCGGTAGCTGAACAGTTGAAGCACGTCTCGTGAACTGGCTTCCGCCCGGGCCGAGGGGACGGTTACGTTCGCCGGACAAGTGAATACCACGTGTTGGCACACACACAGACTCGGCCGCCCTCTCCTCTCAGCTCCCAGGCGTTGGAGAGGGCGGCTGGCTCGTTGGCGGTGTGGTGCCACGGACAGGCTGTTGCTGTCTGAGCCGCGAGTGGACGCCCGGTCAGGGCTGTCCGGGGTATCGCTCATACCGAGGTGAGGGCGTTGCTCCCGGAGAGTGCGTCGCCGGAGACGCGAGCCAAGCTCGCTCGCCGTGGGAGCCTGCCCGGCTGAGCTGGGGAAACGGAGCTCAGCTTGGGCGGCAGGCCCGCACCGGTTCCGGTGCGGGCCCTCCGCCACGAGCTGGTTGCTACTTCACCACCTTGACCCGGCTGATCGACGCTGTCCCGGAGTTCGGCACCTGGATCGCTCCGTAGATCTGTGCGGAGAGCTTGGCCGGCGGCTTGTTCTGGTGAAGGGTCGCGCTGAACCAAGAGGTGATCGCGACGTTCTTCGACCCGTTCCCGCAGGGAATGGTGCTCGGAGTAGCCGGGTCTGAGGCCTTGATCGTGACCGAGCCCTTGCCGGCGTAGCCGACCATGGTCGCGGTGTGGTCGCTCTTGACGGTCAGCTTCGGTGGATGCTTGGTGGTCGTGCTGAGGTAGTCATAGCGGTTCGCTCCCGCCGGCTTCGACAGCTGCTGGCTGCGGCTCGCGGAGGCATAGCCGTGCTTGCCGCTGGTGCCGCCGTACATGCTCAAGAAGCCGTGTCCGGAGCTCTTCGACAAGCTCCACGAGTTGTAGGAGGCGCAGGGCGGCCTCGTCTGGCCACAGGACGCCGTGTTGTCGTACGCCCAGTAGACATCGCTGGTTCGGGCGAACGTGAACCTCTTGCCCTTGATCTTGCCCCAGTGAGACTTGGTGTCGAAGGAGAAGGCCCCCGAGATGGTGGCGTGACGAGTCGCGCTCACCAGCTGACTCTGGCACTTGAACTGCTTCGTGGCGCCGGACGCGGCCACCTTCAACGACAGGGCTCCGAACCCGCCGAGCTGCTTCGATGTGGCCTTGAACGTTCCCGACCCCTTGGCGTCGAGGTGCAGGGCGCTGCTGGGGAGTGGGAACGTCCAGCTGTGGGTCTCGTGCCCGTTCGGCAACGCCACGGTGACGTGCAGGTCAGGAGTGTCCCCGGTCTGTTCGCTGATGTAGGTGGAGACCTTCAGCTTGTGGTGCGTCGAGGAGCTGACCGCGACCGAGGCACCGTACGCCTCGGTGAACGTGATCGTGGGCGTCGCGCGCGCCTGAGCCGGCCCGGGAACGACCGCCGCGAGGCTCGCGGCAAAGCCGAGTCCAGCGACAGCCGCGATGACGCGGCGTGCAGTGACGTGCTTCCGGTGGCGTTGGGTCCGAGCAGTGCTGAGTAGTGCGACCATGGTCCCCCCAGGTAGTGAAGTGTCGTGTTCCTTCGTCCCCAGCGCCCGGTTGCCCGCCCCCACGACGGCTGTGCGTCGGATCGTAGGACCGGCGTCTCCTCAGCGACATCACCACAAATGGCCACGCGGTCCGCACACATACCCACCAACTCGTCCGCGACGAAACCTCGGCACAGAAAATTCGAGTGGCCTCCGTCCCCGACACCGACACGCTCAACGTCGGAGGACCTTCCGGGTCGGCCTTCGCAGGGCAGCCCCGCACTGGCGAGTCTCAGTCACGGGACGCCCTCCTCGTCCGACTGAGCCGTGGGGTGCAGCTGCACAGGGCGGTGTCGGTGGTGATGGTGCGCTTGCCGCGCACGATCTCGGTGACCCGCATCCCCTTGCCCGTTCGAGCCTTGCCCCGGTCTCGGCGGCTGAGGCGTCGGGGCAGGCCAGGAGGCGGACACCCGAACAGCCAAGCTGCGGCGACCGTCAGCACGGTCGCCGCAGCCTGCTGGTCAAGCGCGTGTCCCTCAACGCACTGGCATGAGTTCGAGCTGTACTCCTAGAGGTCGTAGTTCTGACTTGCCGTGCTGCCTGACCTGCGCCAACGCTCGAATTTCGGGGCCCTGGGCCGCGCTCGGGCCGCAAGCGATCGAAAGGGAAACGCAAGGTGTGTCCCAAAACCCTGGGAGGACTTCGACCACTTCGCAGGTAGAACTCGCCGGCGGACCGCGGTCTGAGACGCAGCTCGAGCGGCGTTCGCGCACTCAGCCCAGGCGATGGTGGAGGACGATGCAACGACTTAGCGACGGCCGTGGTCGAACGGGCCACGCACTCCTTGCAAGGTTGCGCCCGGAGGGCAGGGTGACCCAAGGCTCGGCGCGACGGCGCCCTGGGTCAGCGGACGCTCGCCTGCGCGGGGAGAAAGCCCCACAAGGGGTTGTACTCGTAGCCGTGCAGCCGGCTGGAGGTCAGCTCGACTGAGCGCGGGGTCACCAGGGGCACCGTCAAGCGCCAGCTGGGTGGCGCGCACGGTCGATGCCTGACCACAGGCTGTTGCTCGTCGCCACGGCCCTGCGCCTGCACGCTGCGAGTCCTTTCGATCCGCCGGTGCAGGGCCTGCCTGCAGTGGTGGCCGTGGACCGAGACACGGCAGCACGGTCTGGAGGAAGGCCGACGGGCGAGGGGAAGTCGGCGTACCACCCGAAGGGGAAGACCTGGAAGGAGACCTTGCTGTCGGGCCGGTAGGCGGTCGTACGCCGCCTGCGTCATGACCCGGAGCCGCACCCGGTAGCCGAGCTCCGTCAGGGCGCGGGCGGCCTCCGCGAGCCGCGGCCGCCGGCGGGTAGGGGTTGTCGCTGATCCCCAAGCACATTCACCGACGTCCCCGCGGGTCCCGGAGCGCTCGACCAGCTCGGCGCGCGCGCTCCAGGTCGGGGGCGGACCATGCGCCGTCTGGTCGGGGATCGCGGGTGTACGGGCAGCGGGGGATCCGAGCGGTCTCGCTGCGGCGGGAGGATCTGACAGGTCGGGGTGGCCTGGCCTCCACCGCCGTATGCGGCGGCGATCAGGCCGCGGTCGATGGCGAGGTTGAGGGCGCGCCTGGCCAAGATGTGGTCGAACGGAGGCTCGTTGGCACGCATCAGCAGGAAGTCGGTCTCCGGGATGTCGTTGAGGTGCAGCTGAGCGGCGTCGTGGTTCGCGGACATCGGCCCAGCAGGCCGGCCGGGATCCCTTCGAACATCCAGTCCGCGTCACCGCGCCGCACGGCGTCGACCTGGGCGGCGCGGTCGAGGCCGAATCGCCAGACGATGACGTCAGGGTTGCCGGCCGGTTGCGCGGCGTACGACCACTCGTGGAAGTGTGGGTTGCGCTCGAAGCCGGATGTGCCGGGCGTCGGCACGCACAATCCGGTAGGGCCCCGTTCCCGGGACGGGCGTCATGCCCGATGTTCGTTCATCGGGGTGCCAGGCGGGACAGGGGCGGCGTAGTCGAGTGCGGCCAGGCGGAAGAGGAAATCGGGGTCCGGTGACTGACAGGTGGAAGGTGACGGTCCCGAGGTCGTCGTCGGTGACGACGCCGCGAGGCAGTGTGCAGCCGGCCGGGTGCCGGGAGCAGCGACTGGCGCCGACGAGTCCCGAGAAGTAGTTCGGCACCCAGTGAGCGGCCGCGGAAGAGCCGCTCGAAGGCCCGTCGGAAGTCGCTCGCCCGGACCGGGACGCCGTTCGAGTAGCGGATGCCCGGACGTAGCTGGAACTCGAACGTGGTCGCGGATGCGGTCGGGGTCGGCACGGAGACCGCGAGGTCCGGGACGAGCTGGAGACCCCGCGGCCCGGACGTGTGCTCGAACGTCACCAGCCCGTCGTGGGCCAGGCCGAGGAGCTGGGCGCCGAACTCGAACTGGAAACCGGGGTCCAGCGTGCGCGGGGCCTGCTCGGCCAGCAGGGTCATTCGTCCCCCGTGCGCATCGGCGGCGGGACGGGTTCCGACCCACACGGTCGTGACCGGACCGCGCGAGAGTGACCGGGGATCCCTGGGTCGGGATCTGTTCGCGTCATGGCGTCGCGGTCGGGCTCCAGCCGTCCGACGGTGTGGGCATGCTCGCCGGCGACCCAGAGCACTCCGTCTGCGAAGGCCAGTGCCACCGGTCCGCTGTTGACGGGGATGGTCGCCTGCACGTGTGCCGTCTGGGGGTCCAGGCGCGACACCGTGGCGTCCTCGTTGTTCGCCACCCAGACGGCGCCGTCGCCGATGGCGAGCGCCGTCGGGCCTCCGCCCACCTGGACGGACGAGATCACGCGTGCGCTGTGGCGGGATCGACGCAGGGTCACCGTGCCTGCGATTCGTGGCTGGCGACCCAGACCCCGGACGCGTCGGCGGCCAACGAGGTCGGATGGTCCGGACAGCGTCAGGGAGTGGACGATCTCCCCGGTGTCCGGGTCGCAGCGTCGAGCAACGCGGCGTCCACTCTGGTCGGCGACCCACAGCGCGACCGGCGGCGAAGGCGAGCGCCGAGGGCACGCCGCCGACATGGATGGTCTGTGTCACCTGCATGGTGCCCGGGTCGATGCGCGCCACAGAGCCGTCGAGGGTCTGCGCCACCCAGACGGCACCATCGCCCGACCGCCATCGCTCCCGGCGCCACCTTCGACACGGAGACTCGGGCGAGGACGGTGCCCTCTGCCGGGCTCGACGAGTGAGACCTGGTTGTCGCTCGCCTGCGAGACCCACACTCCTTCAGGTGGCCGGCGACCGCCGCCGAGGGAGTGGCGGTGAGGCGTGAGTCGGCGGACCGGGTCGTGGTCGTCCCGGTGTCCATCATGGACAGTGCGGGTGACATCCTGCTGCCGGCACGTCGACCTCAGTCCGGTCCGACCGGCAGTGCTCCGGTCGCGCCGAACCGGGGAGCGGAGCCGATCCGGTTCGTCGCCACCGCTGCCACGCCGAGCCCAGCGACCACGCGCTGCGGTGCCCGACCCCGCCGCACGATGCCACCTCCGCGGCGCGCGCAGTCGACCGGGTCGCCACCGTGGCCGGGTGCTGCCCCCGAGTCGGCTTCCCGAGTGGATGCCGAGCAGAGCCGGGGTCCTGCGCCAGGATGTCGCTGCTCCAGCTTCTGCAACGAGGCGCAGCGGGCTCGATGCCGAGCTCAGAGGCGTACTGGCGACGGGCGGCGGCGATGACCGCAGGGCCCGGGCCTGTTGACCGGCCCGGTAGAGCGCGAGCGCGAGGGCGAAGACCAGGCGCTCGCGGAAGGGTGCTCGGTCACGAGACGCTCGAGCTCACCCACGAGTCCGGAGCCCCGTCCGCGGGCCAGGTCGGCCTCGACGCGCTCCTCGAGGGCATCGACCCGGCGCCGGTCGAGCTCGTCGGCCGCGGCTTGCGCAAACGGCGATGCCCGGACGTCGGCGAGGGCCGGTCCGGTCCAGAGGTTCAAGCGCCTCGGCGAGGGCCGCTCGCAGCCGCCGTCGGGTCGCCGGCGGCGCGCAGCCGTCGACCCTGTGCGACCAGGGCGTCGAAGCGCGCGACGTCGACGGTGTCGGGATCGGCGGCGCAGCAGGTAGCCGGGGGCCTTGCGTTGCGAGGTGGGGGCCCCCGGCAGCGGCCAACGTCCGGCGCAGGGCGGAGACCTGCGCGTCCAGGGCATGCTCGACGCCTAGTCGGGGCGGAGGCAGCCCCAGAGGCCGTCGATGAGCCGGTCGCGTGAGACGACGGAGCCCGCGTCGAGCAGGAGCATTGCGAGGAGTGCCGTGCTGCTTGGGGCCGCGCAGCGCCACCGGTTCGCCCAGTGTCGCCGGATCTACGACCGGACCCAGGAGCTGGAAGCTCAGCATCGCGAGCTTGGTCTCCGGTCGACTGAGTCGGGGATGAGGTGATGGTGAGGTGGTGATGAGGTCGAGGGGAGCAGCGTGGTGGTGAGAGCCAGTCGACCTGGAGGTTGCGATGTCCACCTTGCCGAGCCGGATCCGTCCTGAGGCACCTCGTCGTACCGTGCAGCCGTCGTCCTGCTGGGGCTGGCGCTCATGGCTGCACGCGACCGCGTCGCTGCGGCGCCATCCCGACGACACGCAGCACGGGCGAGCTTCGGCAGCGCCTTGCGCGGTGCCGCGCCCGCGGGTGACGGCTCGTCGGCCGTGGCGGTCGACCCCGGGCACCGACACCATCTACGTCGCCAACGGGAACAACGCGGACGGCCCGCCGGTTGGGGGCAACACGGTCTCGGTCATTGACGGGCGACGCGTGTCAGGCCGCCACGTCCGAGTCGTGTCCAGGCCCGTGGCCGACGGTGACCGTCGGGCAATGAGCCGGCCACGCTGGCCGTCGACCCCTCCACCCACACCGTGTACGTCGTGAACATCGACGACAACACGGTGTCGGTCGTCGACGGCCGTACCTGCAACGGTCGACGTGACCTCGGGGTGCGGACAGGTCCCCGCCGCGGTCCCGGTCGGGAACACGCCGGTCGGCCGTGTTCGTGGACCGGACCGACCCACACCGTCTACGTCGCCAACTTCGGGGACGACACGGTGTCGATGATCGACGCCGCACCGTTGCAACGGGAGCGACACGCAGCGGCTGCCCCACGAAGCCAACCACCCTCGGTGCAGGTCGGTCTCGGACCCGGGGATGTCGACGTGAATCCGCGCACGCACACGGCGTACGTCGCCACCGCAGACCTGGACGCGTCCAGCTCCGGTCTCGACCGCGTTCGACACGGCCACGTGCAATGCCACCACCCAGTCGGGGTGTCGACCAAGATCGGGATCTTCACCCTGTGCACCGGGTGCTTCGGGATCGTTCTCGGCCAAGGTGGACCCCGACGAACAACACGATCTACGAAGGAGACGGCGACACGACCGTCGCCGCCATTGACGGGCGTGCCGTGCAAGGCGAGCAACCTGGCCGGGTGCGCCACGGCGCCGCTATGGAACTGTCGAGCTCAATGGGCCTGGTTTCGAGCACATCATGTTCCTTGCCGTCGACGCCCCACGGCACACCGTCTACGGCGTTCTCCAGAAGGATGACACGGTCTTTGTTATCGACGCGAGTGTCTGCAACGGCGCCCACCGGGCGGCGTGCAGCACGCTGCGAGCCCGCGACCGATCCACACCGGCGAGGACCCGGAGTCGCTCGCGCTCAACCCCGCCACGCACACCCTGTACGTCGCGAACGAGGTGAGTGACGACGTCTCGGTCATCGACGCGGCCCGGTGCAACGCGGAGCGCGACTGCCGGGTGCCGGCGCCGGCCACCGAGCGCGGCCGTTCCCGGGGCGGGTGACATCGCGGTCGACCCCAGACAACGTCGACGGCCTACGTCACCTCGCCGGCGACAACCGGATCACGATGGTGGACACCCGGTCGTGCAACGCATTCCGACACGCGGTGGCTGTGACGACGCGCATGCGACTGTTCATGGTCGGCGAGCAGCCCGCGGCGATCGCGATCGACGAGGCCCACCACACGGCGTACGTCGCCGACTTCGGCGCTGACGGCGAGACGGGAGCTGTCTCCGTCCTCGACACGCGTACATGCGACGCGCAGCCCGTCGGCCTGCCACACGAGGGCGACGGTGCCAGTCCCGACGGGAAATCCGACGTCAGTGGCGGTCAACTCGCGCACCCACGCCGTCTACGTCGGCGCCGTCACCGCCGGACGGCACGAACACGGTCGCGGTCTTCGACGGAGCCACCTGTGACGCAGAGGACACGACCAGGTGCGATCAGACGCCCGACGTGATGACGGTCGGTCCGCCCTCGGGGCCGTCGCAGCACTGCGGTGGCTGGTACGTCGAGCGTCACCGTCAACCCGAGCACGAACACCGCGTACGCCACGAACGTCGAGTCCTGCGGCGGCACCGGCAGGAGCGTCTACGTCTTCGACGGCAGCACCTGCGGTGCGACCGACAGATCGGGCTGCGGTGGTCCGGTCGCCACCGTCGATGCTGGACTCAATCCCTACGGGCTCACCGTGGACGCTGCAACCGATACCGTCTACGCCGCCCTGCTGGCCGACGGCGAGGATCACGGAAGTGTCGCGGTGATCGACGGTGCGTCATGCAATGGCTCGGACATCTCCGGATGCGAGAAGGCGGTGTCGGTCGCCCCGGCCCGCGTTCGGATCCATCGCCGTCGCCCTCGACCGGCGGTCGCACCGCGTCTACGTCGCCAATATCGAGGACGCCAGCGTCTCGGTCGTCGAGGGTGCGCAGCTGCAACGGTCCGCACCCGGAGGGTTGTGACCGTTCGACCATCGCACTCCCCGCCGAGGACTGGCCAGGCGCGCTCGCGGTCGACCCGTCGGTGCGGACGGCGTATGTGGCCAGCAGCCCGCGAGGGACGGTGTCCGTCATCGCCTTGGACCGGTCTCGATGACGTAGTGCAAGCGCGGGACCAGGCACCGCGAGGGCGATGGCCTCCAGGACGTCGCCCTCGCGGCCCAGCGGCTGCGGGTCCGCATCGACGACCAGAAGTACGCCCTTCGTCGGGGGCGTGGCCACCGAGGTGGGCCGGGCTGGAACATCGTGTGCAGGCAGTGCCCGTTGCCGACGGCAGATTCTCCCTCATGATCGACCACGACACCGGCTGCAAGATCCATCAGCATGCCAGGGGGCTACTCCCGCTGCGCGTACGTCGTCGGCGAGCCCGTCACGCAGCACTCGCCGGGCATCGAGCCGGGTGGGCGCCGAGCCCGCGCTGTGCCAGCGCGTGGGCGCTCAGGGCGATAGCCGTCGACGCCGGCGTCGACTGACCGTTTGTGGACTGCGGACCAGGCTGACGCCTGAAACCGCAGGTTGGAGTCCCTCTACGCCCTAGATGTCGTAGTAGAGCTCGAACTCGTGCGGGTGCGGGCGCATCTGCACGGGCAGGATCTCGTTGGTGCGCTTGTACTCGATCCACGTCTCGATCAGGTCGGGGGTGAAGACGCCGCCCTCGGTGAGGAACTCGTGGTCGGCCTCGAGGGAGTCGAGGACGGAGTTGAGGGACGTCGGCACCTGGTCGATGTCGGCCATCTCGTCGGGCGGGAGCTCGTAGATGTCCTTGTCGACGGGCTCGGGCGGCTCGATCTTGTTCTTGATCCCGTCGAGGCCGGCGAGCAGCAGCCCGGAGAAGGCGAGGTAGGGGTTGGCCGAAGGGTCGGGGCAGCGGAACTCGATGCGCTTCGCCTTCGGGTTCGAGCCGGTGATCGGGATGCGCACGCAGGCCGACCGGTTCCGCGAGCTGTAGACCAGGCTGATCGGCGCCTCGAAGCCGGGGACCAGGCGGTGGTAGGAGTTCACGGTCGGGTTCGTGAAGGCCAGCAGCGACGGGGCGTGCTTGAGGATGCCGCCGATGTAGAAGCGAGCGAGGTCGGACAGGCCGGCGTACCCGGTCTCGTCGTAGAAGAGCGGCTCGCCCTCGTTCCAGATGGACTGGTGGCAGTGCATCCCGGAGCCGTTGTCGCCGAAGATCGGCTTCGGCATGAAGGTCGCGGTCTTGCCGTTGCGCCAGGCGACGTTCTTGACGATGTACTTGAACTTCATCACGTCGTCGGCGGCCTTGAGCAGCTCGTCGAACTTGTAGTTGATCTCCGCCTGGCCGGCGGTGCCGACCTCGTGGTGGGCGCGCTCGACGTGGAGACCCGACTTCTCCATCTCGATGACCATCTCGTCGCGCAGCTCGCCGAAGTGGTCGGTCGGAGCCACCGGGAAGTAGCCGCCCTTGTACTTCACCTTGTAGCCGCGGTTGTCGTTCTCGAACGCGTCTCCGGTGTTCCAGGCGCCCGCGGAGGAGTTGATCTCGTAGAAGCCGGTGTTCTGCTTGGTCTCGAACCGCACGTTGTCGAAGACGTAGAACTCGGCCTCGGGCGCGAAGTACGCGGTGTCACCGATGCCGGTGCTGGAGAGGTACGCCATCGCCTTGCGGGCGATGTTGCGCGGGTCGCGCGAGTAGGCCTCCCCGGTGAGCGGGTCGTGGATGAAGAAGTTCACGACCAGGGTCTTGGCGGAGCGGAACGGGTCGAGGTAGGCCGTCGTCGGGTCGGGGAAGAGCGACATGTCCGACTCGTGGATGGCCTGGAAACCACGGATCGACGAGCCGTCGAAGTTCAGGCCGTCGTCGAAGACCGACTGGTCGAACGACGAGACCGGGACGGTGAAGTGCTGCATGACGCCCGGGAGGTCACAGAAGCGCACGTCGACCATCTCGACGCCTTCGTCCTTGATGTACTTGAGCAGCTCGTCGCTGTTGGCGAACATTCATCCTCCTCGGCCGGCTCGCGGCCAGGTGCGCGGTGTCACGGGCGGTGTGCAGTGAGGTCCGCCGCCGCACGTCACACGTCGCGGGCCGGACCACTCGAACGTAGGCGGAGGCAGTTTCTTGACCGTATCCGCTTTGTTTCGCCGACGTAACAGGTGACCGGGCCGCCCCTCGTCGTACGACGGCGCCTGGCTACCCTGACCGCGTGCCTGCGACCGAGCTGCCCTTCGAGACCGCCTCGTGGGCACGCCGGATCCTGGCCCTCCTCGTCGACTACGCCGCCTGCTGGGGCGTGATGCTGCTGATCTACGGCAAGGACTGGTTCGGCAACGGAAGCGTCCCGTCGGTCTACCTCACGCTGCTGTTCATCGGTGAGTCGGCCGTCCTGATGTCCCTGTCGGGAGGCTCGTTCGGCCAGCTCGCGACCCGCCTCCGCGTGGTCCGCGTCGACGGCAGCGGCCGACCACTGAGCCTGCTCACGGCGCTGCTGCGGCAGGTGCTGATCTGCCTCGTGATCCCCCCGCTGGTGTTCCGCCCCGACGGCCGCGGGCTCCACGACATGATCTGCCGATCGGCCACGGTCCCCTTGTCGGTCCTCACCGCGCGGCCCAGGCCGCCCGGTTAGGACCGCACCACCGTCGGGGACCAGGATGCCCCTGGATCTGCCCGGCTCGTGCCGAGCCCGGACCTCGTCCGGTCTCAGCGGCCTCGCATGTTGCCGCGGAGGCCCTTCATGGAGGTCGGTACCGGGCCCTTCGGCATCGGCACCGGCGGGCGCGAGGCGTCGATCGCCTTGAGCCGGGCCAGGATGTCGGTGATCTCGGCGGGCTTCACCTGCCGCTTCATCTTCTGCACGTGGCGCGACAGCTTGGACAGCGGGATCTGACCCTCCTCGCTGCCGACGATGATCTCGTGGACCGGGGCGTCCGTGGCCACGCGCTCGTGGCGGCGGCGCTCGCCGGTCAGCAGGCTCTTGACCCGGCCCGGGTTGCCCTCGCCCACGAGCACGATGCCCGGAGGCCCGACGACGCGGTGGACGACGTCCTGCTGCTTGGTGAACGCGATCGCCTGGTCGACGTGCCACCCGCGCTTGAGCAGTCCGAGCGCCCCGGCGGCGGCACCGACCTGACCCTCCATCTGGCCGTACACGGCCTTCTGGGCGCGGCGCGAGAAGATGATGAGCGCCGCCAGGATGCCGAGCATCACCCCGCCGACCACGGACAGCGCGATGCTGAGCATCCCGCCGCTTCCGGTCACCAGGAAGAACAGCCCGAACCCGACGATCGCGGCGAGCAAGCCCGCACCGGCGACCCAGAGGCCGAGGCGGGGATCGCTGCGCTTTGCCATCTGGTAGGTCTGCGCGAACTGCTGGCGCCGGGAGAGCTTGTCGGGCTCGGCTGGCGTGGGGCTCTTGGCCATGGCGGGTGCTACTCCGTGCTCGGTGACGTGGGTGGGACGGTCAGGACGGCGTACGGGCCGACATGGCCTGACGGTACAACCGACCGGCTCGGTACGACGAACGCACGAGCGGCCCCGACAGGACGCCGGAGAAGCCGATCTCCTCGGCCTCCGCGGCCAGCTCGACGAACTCCTCGGGCTTGACCCACCGCTCGACCGGGTGGTGTCGGGGGGAGGGGCGGAGGTACTGGGTGATCGTGACGAGCTCACAGCCGGCGTCGTGCAGGTCGCGCAGCGCCTGGCTGACCTCCTCGCGGGTCTCTCCCATGCCGAGGATCAGGTTGGACTTGGTGACCAGACCGAACGCCCGAGCGGCGGTCAGGACGTCGAGGGAGCGGTCGTAGCGGAACGCCGGGCGGATCCGCTTGAAGATGCGTGGCACGGTCTCGACGTTGTGGGCGAGGACCTCGGGCCGACTGTCGAACACCTCGGCCAGCTGGTCGGGCTTGCCGTTGAAGTCGGGGATCAGGTTCTCCACGCCGGTGCCGGGGTTGAGAGCGTGGATCGCTCGCACGGTCTCGGCGTAGAGCCAGGCGCCGCCGTCGGGGAGGTCGTCGCGCGCGACACCGGTGATGGTGGCGTAGCGGAGCTCCATCTTCTGGACGCTCTCGGCCACCCGGCGCGGCTCGTCGCGGTCGAGCGGCTGCGGCTTGCCGGTGTCGATCTGGCAGAAATCGCAGCGTCGCGTGCACTGGTCGCCGCCGATGAGGAAGGTCGCCTCGCGGTCCTCCCAGCACTCGTAGATGTTGGGGCAGCCCGCCTCCTGGCAGACCGTGTGGAGCCCCTCGGACTTCACCAGCGACTGGAGCGCGGTGTACTCGGGACCCATCTTGGCGCGCGTCTTGATCCACTCCGGCTTGCGCTCGATGGGCGTCTGGGCGTTGCGGACCTCCAGGCGCAAGAGCTTGCGGCCACCCGGAGTGACGGACGGATCGGTGGGGGCTTGGGTCACGTCGGTCCATGCTACGCGGGCGCCAAGGCGGTGCAGAGGACGGCTCGACCGGGCAGCGACAGCAACCCGTTGTCGAGGTACTCGGGCACGAGCCCGTCATAGGCCTTGCGCATCCGTTCACGAGTGGCATGAGACTGGGCCGAGAAGACGCTGCCGATCCCGGCAACGCCCCCGGCCACACCAGCCCAGAGATCCTCGGGATCGATCCGCCACGGAACCTCGAACTCGTAGCCTTCGGGGTCGGTCAGCCCGGCCTGCGTCAGAAGTCCACAGAGACCTGACACATCTCGCGCGAAGTCCACCTCGGGAGGCAGTGACCACCTGTCCGGCTCGGTTGCCCCGCTGTCGCGGACCATCCGAGCGAACAAGGTCGCGGCCGTCGACCCAGCCGGCGGCCACACGGTGAGGGCGACAGGACGTCCGGCCGCGGTCACGCGCCCCAACTCTCGTGTCGCTGCCCGGGGGTGGTCCACGTGGTTCACCACGAAGTTGGCGATCGTGGCGTGGAACTCTCCGTCGGGAAACGGGAGCCGTGGGAGGGCCGCTGTCAGCACGCGTGCCCGGTCTCCGAGTCGTGCCGCGGTGAACGCGGTCATCTCCAGGTCCGGATCGACGGCGGTGACCGTGAAGCCACCCCCGAGCGCCGCCTCCGAGACGAGACCGGTGCCGCAGCCCGCATCGAGGAGTCGGTGTGCCGGGTGCCCGGACTCGGGCTCATTGCCGTTGGCGGCCACCTCGTCCAGGAGTCGACGCGCAGCGGCTGAGCAGAGTCCAGCGAAGGATCGGTCGTAGGCAGCTGCGACCTTCGACCACGACTCCCGAGGAGGCACGGGTGGACCTTAGGGCACACAGGGCGGTACATGGGTGTCACTGGATGGCGCACCTGTACCGCTTTGGTAGGGGGCTTGTGAGCCTGGCTGGGTAAGTAGTAACTTACCGTAAGTCATGACTGACCAAGGAGCAGCCCTCGCGTTCGCGGCACTGGCGGACCCCACACGACGCCAGATCTTCGAGTGGGTGGCCGAGCGACCGCAGGCCGTCGGCCAGCTGGCCGACCGTCTGCCCGTGAGCCGGCCGGCGGTGTCGCAGCACCTCAAGGTGCTCTCCGACGCGCACCTGGTGACACCCCGGGCCGAAGGGACCCGACGGATCTACGCCGTCGACCCCCAGGGGCTGGCCGGGCTGCGCGACTACCTCGACGGCTTCTGGAACCGCTCGCTGGCGGCGTACGCCCGGGCGGCCGAGGAGCACAGCCACACCCGACAGGAGCACCCATGAGTACCGACACCCAGCCGCTGTCCATCACCGCGACCACCACCGTCGCGGTGCCGATCGACGAGGCGTTCTGCTTCTTCACCGAGGAGATCGGCGCGTGGTGGAACCCCGACCACCACATCATCGAGGCACCGCTGTCGCACATGGTGTTCGAGCCGTTCGTGGGCGGCCACGTGTACGACGTGGGCACCGACGGCAGCGAGTGCCGGTGGTCGCGCGTGCTGGTCTACGACCGTCCCCACCGGGTCGTCTTCAGCTGGGACATCGACAGCCACTGGTCCATCGAGCCCGACCCCGAGAAGTGCAGCCGGGTCGAGGTGACCTTCACCGCGGAGGGCCCCTCCGCGACGCGGGTCGTGCTCGAGCACCTGCACCTCGAGCGGCACGGTGACGACCTGGTGCCCCAGCTCGACGGCATCCGCACCGGCTGGCAGGCAGGCGGCCTCGACCTCTACGCGGCAGCGCTCGAGCAGCGCGGCTGAGGTCAGGGGACGTCGCGCCGCCGGAACGACACGGCCGACAGGGCGACGGCCAGCGCGAGGAACACCCCGAGGTAGGCGGCCGCGTCGGTCTTGGTGACCGTGCGTCGTCCGCTGCAGTCGGTCGCCTTGCTGACGAGGGTCTGGCAGGAGATGGGCGGCTCGACGTAGTAGTGGTAGCCGTCGAGCACCCAGGCGGCGACGTTGACGTGGGGGAACCACTCCTCGCTGACGCCCAGCCCGGCCAGGACGAGCGAGGCGACCAGCGTCACCGCGAAGAGCACTCCCAAGGTCGCGACGGTGCTGCGGAAGAGCATCGTCAGGGCGAAGGCACCCAGCGCCGCGCACGCGGCCAGGGCCACGCCCCGCACGCTCTCACCGCGGATGAACGCGGTGACGTGGGGGGCCGTGTCGATCCCGCGCGACGACGCCAGGAACGCGAAGGCTGCCCAGAACAACGCCAGCACCACGGCGGACGCGACCGCCGCCACCAGGAGTACGGCGGTGGCCTTGGCCACCCAGACTCGCGACCTGCGCGCCTCGAACAACAGCTGGTTGCTCATCGACCCGGAGTTCCAGTCAGCGCCCGCGAACGTCGTACCGACGAGCATCAGGAGCCCAGCCAGGAGCACGATCACCGTCGGCCAGAGGTCGTGCGACAGCTCGCCGAGGTCGAGGGGAGACCGGGAGACGAACCAGGAGATCTGCGGACCCACCCTCGCCTCACACTCGTCGGGGGACCGGGCCCCGAACCGCTCCGGGTGCTGCTCGCAGAGCCGGATCTGACGACTGATGCCCGGTTCCTCGCGCATCTGGTCGACCTGCTTCTGCGCGTACGCCAGCTCGGCACCCGACACCGGGCGGGTGTTCCAGGCGGTGGCCGCGAAGATCACCCCGGGCACCACCAGGCAGGCGAGGAGCAGCAGGAGGACGGCACGCCGCCACCGCAGCCGCGTCAGCTCGACTCCGAGCAGCCTCATCGTGCGACGTCCGTCGTCGGACCACCGAGGGTGTCGCCCGCGGTGAGCTCGAGGAAGAAGGACTCCAGGTCCTGCCGCACCGGGACGAGCTCGTCGACCCAGAGGTCGTGCGTCGCGAGGAGCCGGGAGATGTCGGAGCCCGGTCGATCGGAGTCCACGGTCACCACGTCGGCGGTCCGCCTGGCGCTGAAGCCTCCCTCGGAGAGGACCCGCAGGGCTGTGTCGGGATCGGAGACGGTGACCCGGAAGCCTGTCGACCCGGAGCGCAGGAGCTCGTCGACGGTGCCGGACGCGAGCATGCGGCCGTTGCCGATGATCGTGGCGGAGGTGCACACCTGCTGCACCTCCGCGAGGATGTGGGAGCTGAGCAGCACGGTGACCCCCGAGTGGGACAGGTCGCGGATGGTGTCGCGGATCTCGCGGATGCCGGCGGGGTCCAGGCCGTTCGTCGGTTCGTCGAGGATCAGGAGCGAAGGGTCCTTGAGGAGAGTGGCCGCGATGGCCAGGCGCTGCTTCATGCCCAGCGAGTACGACTTGTAGCGATCACGGTCGCGCCCGGTCAGGCCGACCGTGTCGATCGCGACCTCCACGCGAGTCGGCGGTGCACCCAGGATGCGAGCGAGGAGCTGGAGGTTCTGCCGGCCGGAGAAGTTGGGGGAGAACTTGGGTGACTCCACGACCGCGCCGATCCGGTCGAGCACCGTCGGCAGGCCCTTCGGCACGTCCGTCCCGAAGAGCCGCATCGAGCCGGACGTGGCCCGGGCCAGCCCGAGGAGCATCCGGATGGTGGTGGTCTTGCCGGAGCCGTTGGGTCCGAGGAAGCCGTGGACGCCGCCGGCGGGGACGGCCAGGTCGAGGCCGGCGACTGCGACCCGGCTGCGGCCGCGTCGGTCGAGGAACACCTTGCGCAGCCCGGTCGTCTCGATGACGAGCTCGTCCACGTGTCGCCGTCCTCCCGTTGGGTGGCGACGATGGTCTCAGCCGGCACGCCGGATCGGGTCGGGACGCGCCGGGTCAGGGCGTGAGCAGCTCGACTCGCGGCCCACGCGCCGGGTCTGGCCGCGGTGCGTAGTCCGGCGTCGGGGTGTACGGCGTCCACGCGAGCAGGTCGGCGAGGTGTCGGCGTACGAGGGGGAGGACGTCGGCGACCGTGACGTCGCGCCCCAGCTCGGCACTCAACGAGGTGACACCCGCGTCGGAGATGCCACACGGGACGAAGCGGGCGTACCACGACAGGTCGACGTCGCAGTTGAGGGCGAAGCCGTGCATGGTGACGCCCTTGCTGACGCGGATGCCGAGCGCGGCGATCTTGCGTTCCGGCCCCCTCTGGTCGGCGCGCAGCCAGACGCCGCTGCGGCCCGGGACCCGCGCGGTCTCGACGCCGAGCTCGGTGCAGACCCCGATCAGGGCCTCCTCGACGCGACGGACGTAGTCGACGACCTTGACGTGGTCGGGGAGCCGGACGATCGGGTAGCCGACCAGCTGGCCGGGGCCGTGGAAGGTCACCAGCCCGCCGCGGTCGACGTCGATGACGGGCGCGCCACCCGGGTCGGCCGGCCGGTCGCCCGGGGCCGTGCGCTTGCCGGCGGTGAAGACCGGCGGATGCTCGAGCAGCCACACGGTGTCGGGGAGCTCGCCCGCGACGACCCGTTCGTGGATCTCCCGCTGGACGTCCCAGGCGGTGAGGTAGTCGACGGCGTCGTCGCCGTACCCGCCCTCGCGGAACTCCAGGTCGCTCACCTGCCCGACGATAGCCGGGACGACAACGCGTGCCCCACGAAGGCGAGCTGTGAGGGAAGCTTCCGGGTCCAGTACGCCGGGTCGTGGTCGCCGGGTCCGAAGCTGCTGACGACGGTCCGGTCGAAGCCCGCGACGTAGGCGCGGTCGGCGGCGTAGAACGGGTCGTCGGTACCGCAGTCGACCCGGACCGGGATGCCGTCGAGGTCGGCCTGGTGCCCGACCACGCTGTAGCGCTCGTACTCGGCAGCGTCGACGAAGCCGGAGGAGGAGGCGTCGTCGGGGTTCGTCCACAGGGCCGGGCTGAGGGCGGCCGCGGCGCGCACGCGCCGCGCGCCGAGGAGCCCCGCCAGGCGGAGGGTGCCGTACCCGCCCATCGACCAGCCCTGGAACGCGACGTGCCGGGTGTGCAGCCCCTGGGCGGCGAGGATCGGGAGCAGCTCGTCGACGACCATCGCGCCCGCGTCCTCGCCGGTCGGACGCGGGTGCCAGTACGTCGTACCGCCGTCCACCGTCGCGATCGCGAAGCGCGGCACCCCCGCGGCGACCGCCGCCGGCAGGAAGCGGTCCATGCCGAGCTCGGTGACCGCGGTCGTGTGGTCGCCGCCCAGTCCGTGCAGCGAGACCATCACGGGGAGCGGCTCAGGCCGGTCGCCGGGATAGATGACCGACCAGCCGACGTCGGACCCGAGGCGGTGACGTGAGACGAACGAGCCGCTGGTGACGTGTCCCGGTGCGACGTCGGGGAACGTGCCGGAACCGTCGTGCCCCGTCCACAGACGCAACCGTCGCCGCAGGCGGTACTTCCCGGGCAGCCACTCCTCCTCGACGGCGACGCCGCCGGCCGCGACGACCGCGACCGCGCCGGCGGAGCCGAGCAGCAGGGCACGCCGGGTCAGGGACACGGGGCGAGGGTAGGGGTCTGTGGAAAGTGCACGTCGGGAGCGCGCCGGAGGGTCACAGTGGTGGGATGCGCGCTCGGACGCTGTGGTTGCTCTCGCTCGTGTCGACGGGTGCCGTCGTCGGTGCGGCGGTGCTCGTGGCCCCCGACCGGTCCGGGGGCCCGACGGTGGCCCCGGCGGCGGCCTCGTCCTCGGCCACCTCACCGACGACGAGGGCCGTCGCGGTGCTCGAGGCCTGGGACCGGCGCCGGGCTGCGGCGTGGGTCCGGGACGACCGGGTCGCGCTCCGGGCGCTCTACGTACGCCCCTCGAGTGCTGGGCGCCGCGACGCCGCGATGCTCGCGGCGTACCACCGACGCGGCCTGCGGGTGACCACGATGCAACGCCAGGTGCTGGCCCTGCGGCTCCGCACGAGCGCACCGCGCGAGCTGTCCTTCTGGGTGACCGACCGGCTGGCTGTGGCGCGGGTGTCCGGCCCCCGCGGCAGCATCGTGCTCCCACGCAGCAGGCCTGCTACGCACCGCATCGTGCTGCGACGCGGACCGACCGGCTGGCAGGTGGTGGAGGTCTACGACGACTGACCGAGGCCCGCGGCGAGCACGGAGGTGACGTCCTGGTCGCGGAACTCGAACCCGGTGTCGAGCAGCGCCTGGGGCACCGTGTTCTTGGAGCCGAGCAGCTCGGGGGCCATCCGCGAGGCACCGATCCGGATCGCGAAGGCCGGCGCCGGGATGAGCGTGGGTCGGCCCACCGCACGACCCAGGGCCTGGGTGAACTCGGCATTGGTCGGCGTGCTCGGGCAGCAGAGGTTGAACGCGCCGGCCGCGTCGTCGTGCTCGGCGAGATGAGTGACGCCGGCGACCCAGTCGCGCAGCGAGATCATCGGGAAGTACTGCGTGCCGTCGCCCAGCCTTCCGCCGAGCCCGAGCTTGAACAGGAGCCGAAGGCTCTTGAGCGGCTGGCTCCGGTCGTCCATGACCGGAGCCGTGCGGAGGATGCAGACCCGGGCGCCGGCCTCGCGTGCGGGCTGCGCCGCGGCCTCCCAGGCCAGGGCCACCTCGGTGAGCATGGCGTCGCCATGGGTGTCGGCGCTCTCGGTCAGCGGCGCGGACCCGTGGTCGCCGTACACCGAGATGCCGTTGCCGGCCAGGAACGCCGGCCTCCGCTCGCTCCCAGCGATGGCAGCGGCGAGGGTCGCGGTGCTGCGGACGCGGCTCTCTCGCAGGTTGTGGGCCCACTTCTGCGAGTGCGGGTTGCCGACGGTGGGCGCACCGGCCAGGTTGACGACGACGTCGGCCCGCTCGATCACCTGGGGGTCCACCTCACCGGAGGTGGTGTCCCACCGCGACTCGTCGGGCGAGGTGGGGCGCCGGCGTACGAGCCTGGTCACGGTATGGCCGCGCCCCTCGAGGTGGCGGCCCAGATGGGTGCCGAGGAATCCCGAGGCGCCCCCGATGACGACCTGCATGAGATCCGTTCCCTTCTCGTGGCTCAGGCGAAGCGCTAGACCTCGAACTGACCGGCTTCGAGCCGTCCCCTGACGTCGGTGAGGAACCGTGCGGCGTCCGCACCGTCCACGAGGCGGTGGTCGTAGGTCAGGGCGAGGTAGACCATCTGACGTACGGCGATCGTCTCGCCGAGGTTCGGGTCGTCGATCACCACCGCCCGCTTCACCACGGCTCCGGTGCCGAGGATCGCGACCTGCGGCAGGTTGATGATCGGGGTGTCGAAGAGCGCACCACGGCTGCCGGTGTTGGTGATCGTGAACGTGCCGCCCGACAGCTCGTCGGGGGTGATCTTGTTGGTCCGGGTGCGCTCGGCGACGTCGGCGATCTTGCGCGCCAGACCGGCGATCGAGAGGTCGCCGGCGTCCTTGATGACCGGGGTCAGCAGGCCCCGCTCGGTGTCGACGGCGATCGCGAGGTTCTCGCGGTCGTAGTAGGTGACCTCGCCCTTGTCGGTGTCGATCGCGGCGTTCAGGCTGGGGTGCTGCTTGAGGGCGTCGATCGCCGCCTTGGCGAAGAACGGCATGTAGGAGAGCTTGACGCCCTCGCGAGCCGCGAAGTCCGCCTTGGCCGAGTCGCGGAGCCGCGAGATGGAGGTGACGTCCACCTCGACCACCGTGGTCAGCTGGGCCATGGTCTGCAGCGACTCGACCATCCGGGACGCGATCACCTTGCGCAGTCGCGACATCGGCTCGGTCTTGCCGCGCAACGGCGACGGCGCCTCCGACCTGGCGGCCGCGGCAGGTGCCGGGGCGGTGGGCGCCGGGGCAGCCGGGGCAGCTGGCGCTGGCGCCGGCTCGGCTGCCGCTGCTGCGGCTGCTGCCGCCGGACGGGTCGGCGTGGTGTCGGTTCCCTGCTGGGAGGCGGCGTCGAGGACGTCCTGCTTCCGGATCCGCCCGCCCACGCCGGTGCCGACGACCGCGGCCAGGTCGACGCCGTGCTGGGCCGCCATCTTGCGGACCAGCGGCGTGACGTACGCCGACGAGTCGCGTCCGCCGCCGTCGGCGGTGGGTGTGGGGGCCGGCTCGGGGGCCGGCTCCGCCGGTGCGGCCTCCGCCGCGGGCTGCTCGGGCTGGGACTGCTCCTGGGCCGGCTCGTGGGCATGCTCCTGGGCCGGCGCCTCCGGCTCGGGCTCGGACGGCTGCTCGGCGGGGGCCTCGTCGGCGGGGGTCTCGTCGGCCGGGGCTGCGGGAGCCTCGCCGCCGCCGGAGCCACCGGCCTGGCCGGAGCCGATCACGGCCAGCTCGGCACCGACCTCGACGGTCTCGTCCTCGCTGACCTTGATCTCCAGCAGCGTGCCGGAGACGGGGGAGGGGATCTCGGTGTCGACCTTGTCGGTGGAGACCTCGAGCAAGGACTCGTCGGCGGCCACCTCGTCACCCACCTGCTTGAGCCAGCGGGTCACGGTCCCCTCGGTGACGGACTCACCGAGCTCGGGCAGCTTCACCACGGTGCTGTCGCCGCCACCCGACGGGGTGGCGTCGGCGGCCGGTGCCTCCTCCGCAGGCTGCTCGTCCGCCGGCTGGTCGGCGGGGGTGTCGGCCTGCTCCGCCTGCTCGTGGGCCTCGTCCCGCTCCTGCTGCTCCTCCTCGAGCGGGGTCTGCTCCGCCTGGTCGTCGGCGGGCGCCTCGGACTCGCCCGATGGCGCCTGGGTCTCCTGGCTCTCGCTCTCGCCGCCCTCGTCGCCACCCGAGCCGTCGTCGCCCGACGACTCGTCGGCGGCCCCGATCACCGCGAGCACGGCACCCACCTCGACGGTGTCGTCCTCCTGGGCCTTGATCTCCAGCAGGGTGCCGGCGACCGGGGAGGGGATCTCGGTGTCGACCTTGTCGGTGGAGACCTCGAGCAGCGGCTCGTCGACCGCCACCTCGTCACCGACCTGCTTGAGCCAGCGGGTGACCGTGCCCTCGGTGACGGATTCGCCGAGCTCGGGGAGGTTGACTTCGGTGGCCATGTGAGTGTCGATCTTCCTGTCGTCGCGGTCTCGGTCGTCGTACGGGGGATGTGTCAGGCGTGGGCGTGGAGGGGCTTGCCGGCCAGCGCCAGGTGGGCCTCGCCGAGGGCTTCGTTCTGGGTCGGATGGGCGTGCACCAGGGGGGCGACGTCGTCGGCGTGCGCCTCCCAGTTGTAGATCAGCTGGGCCTCCCCGACGAGCTCGCCGACCCGGTCGCCCACGAGGTGGACGCCGACGACCGGCCCGTCGACGCGGCTGACGAGCTTCACGAAGCCCTGCGTCATGAGGATCTGGCTCTTGCCGTTGCCGCCGAGGTCGTAGGTGACGGTCCGGATGGCGTCGTCGCCGTACGTCGCCCGGGCAGCGGCCTCGTCGAGGCCGACCGAGGCGACCTCGGGGTGGCTGTAGGTGACGCGCGGGATCCCGGTCTCGTCGATCGGGGTGGGGTCGAGGCCGGCGATGTCCTCGGCGACGAAGATGCCCTGCTGGAAGCCGCGGTGGGCCAGCTGCAGCCCGGGCACGATGTCGCCGACGGCGTACACACCGTCGAGGTTGGTACGGCACCGGTCGTCGGTGAGCACGAAGCCCCGCTCCAGGGCCACGCCCTGCTCGTCGTAGCCGAGCCCGTCTGTCGACGGGCCACGGCCGACTGCCACCAGGAGCAGCTCCGCCTCGATCACGTCACCGCCCTCGACCGTGACGGCGACGCCCTCGTCGGTGACCTTGACGCTCTGGAACGGCGTGCCCGTGCGGACCTGGATCTTGCGCTTCTTGAAGGCACGCTCGAGCGCCTTGGAGGACGCCTCGTCCTCGGCGGCCACGAGGCGGGGCAGCGCCTCGACGATGGTCACCTCGGCGCCGAAGCTGGCCCACACGCTGGCGAACTCACACCCGATCACCCCCCCACCGAGCACGACCACCGAGGCGGGCACGCGGTCGAGCAGGAGAGCGTGCTCGGAGGTCAGCACCCGCTCGCCGTCGACCTCGAGACCGGGCAGCGACCGGCTGTAGGAGCCAGAGGCCAGGACCACGTGCCGGCCGGCGTAGACGTGGGTGTCGGTGGAGCCCGTTGCGACCACGGTCACCTCGTGCGGACCCGTCAGGCGGCCCTCGCCCTCGATGACCGTGATGCCGCGGCCCTTGATGAGTCCGGTCAGACCCTTGAAGAGTCGCGAGACCACCTTGTCCTGGTAGGCGATGACGCCCGGCATGTCGATGCCGTCGAGCGTGGCGCGGACGCCGAACTGCTCGGAGCCACGGGCGAGGTCTGCCACCTCAGCGGCGTGGAGCAGGGCCTTGGTCGGGACGCAGCCGACGTGGAGGCAGGTGCCACCCAGCTTGCCCTTCTCGACGAGGCCGACCGAGAGACCCAGCTGGGCCGCCCGGAGCGCACAGGCGTAGCCGCCTGATCCGGCCCCGAGAACGAGTACGTCGAACTCTCCGTCACTCACTTTCCCATCCTTGCACTCTTTGCTCGACCCTCTGCAAGGTGTCGGGGCAAGGTGCTCCCGCCGCTCCCACCCACTTGGCACACTGTTCCCCGTGAACCTGTTTGGCCGCGGTCGGCGCGGCGCTCGCCTCAAGCGTCCGTCCGGCGACACAGCCCGTACCGGATCCACGCGCGTGCGCGCCTCCAGCAACGAGGACGAGGCGCACCTCGCCGAGTTCATCGACACCCGTGAGGGCGTCGAGGGCTTCGTCGAGCCACGCACCGCGGTCAGCGACGTCACGCTGCTGCTGGTGGCGTGGGACGGAGAGTTCACCCGCCGCCGGGTGCCGTCGGCGGACTGGGCCTACAAGTTCTGCCAGCGCCGCGGCATCAAGGCCTACGAGGCGGGTGTGGTCGGCATCCCTCAGCGGATGCGGGAGTACATCAGCCGGCAGAAGCGACAGAAACGCCGCTGAGGCCGCGGGCGTAGTCGACCAGGGTGGTCAGCCCGAAGCCGGTGCCACCCGCCGTCAGGTGACCGGCGGCCGAGCCGGAGTTGAAGCCCGGCCCGGCGATGTCGAGGTGGGCCCAGGGCAGGTCGTCGGTGAACTCGCGCAGGAACGCGGCCGCGAGCAGTCCGCCTCCCCAGCGGACCCAGTCGTGCTGGGCCAGGTCGGCGACCTTGCTGCCGTGGACACGCTCGACGATGTCGGGCGGGATCGGCATCGGCCAGTGCTTCTCACCCGACTCGCGTCCGGCCGCGATGACCGGTCCCACCACCTCGTCGCTGCCGAACACGGCCGACACCTTCGTCCCGAGCGCCATCACCATGTGCCCGGTCAGGGTCGCCACGTCGATGATCAGATCGGGCTTCTGCTCCACCGCGCGGGCCATGCCGTCGGCCAGGACCAGGCGCCCCTCGGCGTCGGCGTTGAGCATCTCGACCGTCGTGCCGCCGTAGATGGTCAGCACGTCGCCGGGCCGCATCGACGCGCCGGACACCATGTTCTCGGCGAGGCAGGCGTACGCCGTCACGCGCACCGGCAGCCCGAGCCTGGCGATCGCCAGCGTCGCCTGGGTGACCGTCGCCGCTCCGGCCATGTCGCACTTCATCGTCTCCATGCCGTGGCCCGTCTTGATGGTGAGCCCGCCGGAGTCGAAGGTGATGCCCTTGCCGACGAGCGCCACGTGGGCGACCGGGGTGGAGGGGGAGTAGCGGAGCTCCACGAGCCTGGGCGGCGCGCTCGAGCCGCCGCCGACGCCGAGGAGGCCGCCGCATCCGAGGTCGGCCAGCTTCTTCTCGTCCAGGACCGTCACGGTGACCGTGGTCCCCTTGGCCGCGGCCTTGATCTCGTCGGCGAACCGCGGGGGCGTGAGGTCGTTGGCCGGGGTGTTCACCCAGTCGCGGGTCGCGGCGACCGCGGCGGCGACGACCTGCGCCTCCTCGAACGCGGTGGTCGCCTCCTGGCGGCGGGCGACCGGACTGAGCACGGTGACCGTGCCGGGTGAGGTGTCGGATGACGTCGAGAGGTAGCGGCCGAACGAGTAGGCGCCGAGGAGGTACCCCTCGGTCACGTTGCGTACCAGGGCCGCGTCACCGGCCGGCAGCGCCAGGGCCACGGACGCGGCGTTGGCGGTCGACCGGGCCGCGGCCCCCGCCGCTCGTCGTACGGCGAGCAGGCCGGCCGGCCGGTCGTCGGTCTCCCGGCCGAGCCCGACGACCACGAGGAGCGGGGTGTTCAGCGTGCCGTGGGTGGGGATGCGCGCGACCTCGCCCGCCTTGCCGGTGAAGCCGAGCGTGCTGAGCAGCGGACGCAGCGAGCGGCCGTACGCCGCCGCGACGTCGTCGGCGCCGTCGGCCAGCGCCACCCCCTTGGAGCGCTGGACTGCGCCCACGACGACGGCGTCGGCACGCGTCTTGGCCGGGCTCGCGCCGCGGAGGTGGTAGGAGGTCACCGACGCAGGATAGTCACCCCTCCGTGCGCCTCGGTGCAGGCGGCGTCGGCCGGTGTAGGTTCGCGCACATGGCCGACGAGACCCCGCCGTCCGCGGAGCTCCTGCAGTCCCCGCTCCACGACCGGCACGTCGCGCTGGGCGCCAAGCTCGCCGAGTTCGGCGGCTGGTCGATGCCGCTGGAGTACCCCTCGGGCGTGGTCAAGGAGCACACGGCCGTGCGCGAGTCGGTCGGCATCTTCGACGTCAGCCACCTCGGCAAGGTGATGGTCACCGGTCCCGGCGCCGCGGCGTACGTCAACGCCACCCTGAGCAACGACCTCCACAAGATCGTGCCCGGCAAGGCGCAGTACACGCTGTGCTGCGATGCCGCGACCGGCGGCATCGTCGACGACCTGATCGCCTACTTCCACGACGACGAGCACGTCCTGCTGGTGCCCAACGCCGCGAACTCCGCCGAGGTCGCCCGTCGGCTCCTGGCCGAGGCGCCCGAGGGTGTCAAGGTCCTGGACCACCACACCCGCTACGCCGTGCTCGCCGTGCAGGGGAGCAGGTCCGACGAGGTGCTCGACGCGATCGGCTTCCCGACCGGGCACGACTACATGTCGTTCGTCGAGGCGGAGTTCGAGGACACCGGTGTCGTCGTCTGCCGGACCGGCTACACCGGCGAGCGTGGCTACGAGCTGATCGCGGTCGACGACGTGGCAGGGGCGCTCTGGGACCGGCTGCTGGCAGCGGGCGAGCCGTTCGGGATGCTGCCGTGCGGGCTCGGGGCGCGCGACACGTTGCGCACCGAGATGGGCTATCCCCTGCACGGGCAGGACATCTCGCTCGACGTCACCCCCAACCAGGCCGGCCTCGGCTGGGCCGTCGGCTGGAGGAAGGACGCCTTCTGGGGCAAGGACCCGCTCGTCGCGGAGAAGGAGGCCGGCCCGACCCGCAGGCTCCGCGGGCTGGTCGCGCTCGAGCGCGGGATCCCGCGCCCCGGCATGCTGGTGAGCCTGGCGCCCGACGTGCCGCTGTGCGAGATCACGTCGGGCACCTACTCCCCGACGCTCAAGAAGGGCATCGGGATGGCGCTCGTCCCGACCTTCGTCGACCCCGACGCCGAGCTCGGTGTGCAGGTCCGGACGCGCCGCGAGATCTTCCGGTCCACGCGGTTCCCGTTCGTCGACACCTCGGTGCGCGGATGAACCTCCCCGAGCAGCCGGCGACGTTCCGCCAACCGACGCCGTCCGAGCGTCCGTGGTGGTGGCAGCTGCACGACGTCCTCGGTGGCGACGCCCGCGTGCCCGAGGAGTACTCCGACCAGCGGTTCGCCTCGCAGGCCGACGCCGAGTCGTGGGTCGGCGAGATCTGGGCCGAGCTCGCGGCGGCCGGCGTCGACTCGGTGACCCTCTACGACCACGACCGGGTCGTGTACGGCCCGATGTCGCTCCGCGCCTGACGCACTGGGGTGGCGGTGAGTGAGCCACGGTTTGCTTCGGCGTTGAGGTGGCAGGGTCACCGCTGTGCCCGCCCGGGCCCCGGTGGCGGTGAGTGAGCCACCGTTTGCTTCGGCGTTGAGGTGGCAGGGTCACCGCTGTCCCCGCCCGGGCCCCGGTGGCGGTGAGTGACCCACCGTTTGTCCCGGCGTTCAGGTGGCAGGGTCACCGCTGTCCCCGCCCGGGCCCCGGTGGCGGTGAGTGACCCACCGTTTGTCCCGGCGTTCAGGTGGCGGGGTCACCGCCAGGTGGGCGGACGACGAACGACTCAGCCCGGCGTCGTGGGTGTGAGCTCGCCGACCGGCACCTCGACGGCCAGCCGGTTGCCGGCTGGTGCGAGAGGGCAGGCCCAGTCGGGGTCGTAGGCGCACGAGGGGTTGTAGGAGAAGTTCAGGTCGACCACCCACGACTCTCCCTCGCGACCGAGGTCGGCGCCCTTGACGGTGTCGAGGAGATAGCGGCCGGCGCCGTACGTCGTCTGTCCGGCGGTGGCGTCGCGCACCGGGACGAAGATCCCGTTGCCGTAGGAGCCGAGCCACCACACGTCCAGGGAGCCGAGCAGCGGGATCTCGAAGCGGCCGGCCCGGGCGAACGGCACCTCGCCGTCACTGCCCGTGGTCGGCCGCCACTCGTCGGGCTCGGCCGGCTCGAGGGGCAGCACGAACCGATAGGCCGGGTCGTACGACGCGTGGCGGAGGCGCTGGCCGGGCTGACGGGCCGACGCCGGATGGCTGTCGAAGAGCTCGGTGCGGCCCTCGACCCACCCTGCGTACGCGGTCGCGGCGTCGGGCTCGGCGCGCACGGCGTCGTAGAGGGCGTGGACCTCCCGACGCCACGACGCCACCTGCTGCGACCACGAGCGGAGGTCTGTCATGGTCTCAGCATGCCCCGAGGGGTGGATGCATAAGTTGAGTGACTTCATATACTTCGGTCATGCCCCGACCGCCCGACTTCTTCCTGATCGGCGCCCCCAAGGCCGGCACCAGCGCGCTGCACGCGGCGCTCGCGCGTCACCCGGGCCTCTACCTCTCCCCGGTGAAGGAGCCCAAGTACTACCTGTGCGGTGACAGCCCGCCGCCGGCCTACAAGGGTCCGGGCGATGCCCACAGCAACCAGGAGTGGATCTGGCAGCGCGCCCGCTACCTCGCGCTGTTCGACGACGCCCCCGAGGGCACCCTGCGCGGGGAGAGCACGCCGTTCTACCTCTACAACCGCGACGCCCGCCGTCGGATCGCGGCCGACAACCCCGGCGCGAAGCTGGTCGCCGTGCTCCGCGACCCGGTCGACCGGGCGTACAGCAACTGGATGCACCTGTGGATGGACGGGCTGGAGCCGCGCGACGACATCGTCGAGGCGATCCGGCGCGAGCCACAGCGGGTCGACGGCGGCTGGGCGCCGTTCTGGCACTACCAGGGGCTCGGCATGTACGGCCGCCAGGTGGCGGACCTGTTCGACCACTTCCCGCGCGAGCAGGTGCTGCTGCTGCGTTACAAGGAGCTGGTGGACCAGCCGCTCGACACCCTCGACCGCGTGTGCACCTTCCTGGGCGTCACGTCGGCCCCGATCGACGAGGTGCCGCAGGACAACTCCCGCACCTTCGTCCAGAGCGGGCCGAAGACCAAGGCGATCAGCAGTGTCATCCGTACCGGCGCGGCCGTCGCCCAGTTCTTCCCTCCGGAGGTCTGGCGGAAGGTCAGCAAGCCACTCGTCGACCAGCTCCAGCGCGGTGGCGACCCCAGCCGGCCGCGCCTCACGCCCGAGCAGCGCGCCACCTTGCTCGAGCCGCACCTGCCCGACATCGAGCTGCTGGAGACGGTGACCGGTGAGTCGTTCGCGGACTGGAAGGGCTACCGCGAGGGCAGCACCTTCGGCAGCCGGAGGTCGAGCAGCGCCTCGTAGGGCTCAGCCCGTGATCGTGACCAGGTCGTGCGCCCCGTCAGGGCGCGCGAGCTCGAGGTAGTAGCGCAGCGTGCCGTCGGGCATGGTCACCGAGGCGGCGTAGCGGCACGCGCCGTCGGAGTGGGGCGAGCGCAGAGGCTCGGCGTCGTCGGCGAGGAGGACCGAGCCCGGGTCGCCCGGGAGGGTGGCCCGGGCGACGCCCGTGGTCTCGTGCCAGTTGTCCTCGGCGCGGGGGCGTCCGTCGTAGAGCACCACCAGCGGGTCGAGGCTGACGACGTCGCTGACCCGCGCGCCACGGGCGTCCCAGGCGCCGAGCCGTGGCTCGAGGACGGTGCCGTGCCGCTCCCAGACCAGGCCGTCGCTGCTGTGGTGGTAGGCCGTCGACATCCGGTCCTCGTGACCTGCCTCGGTGAGAGGGTGCTCGCAGATCCAGGCGTGCCAAGCACCCGCGTCGTCGACCACGATCACGGGGTCCTTCACCGCGACCGTCTCGGAGCCGGACAGGACGACGGTGCGCCGGCCCGTCTCGAAGTCCTCCGGCCGGTCGGCGTCGATCGCCTCGATCCACCAGTGCTTGGTGCCGGGCGTAGCGCAGGAGACGTACAGCCGCCAGGTGCCCTCGGGCGTCCGCAGCACCACCGGCCGCTCGAACGACTCGGCGCCGAACTCGTCGCGCCACACCTCGCTCACGGTCTCGAACCGGACCCCGTCACGGGACCGCGCCACCACGGTGGAGACGCCGCGACCCTCGTTGAGCGGGCGCCGTACGCGGTAGGTGAGGTAGACGAGATCGTCGACGACCGTGGCGCTGGCGGCGCCGGCCCAGTTGCCGGGACCGGCGTCGGGCGCGGGCACGACGACCTCGACCCGGTCGAGGTCGGGCAGGGCGATCGTGGCCGTCTCCATGGCGGAAAGTCTACCCAAAGAGTCGTGTTAAACCTCGTCGCCGCGTACGGTGCACCCCTCACAGGAGGGACGGAGCGGGCTCCTGGTCCGTGACGGGCGCACCGCCGCCGGGCACGATGCCCTCGCGCTCGAGGAACCGTTGCGCCATGCCGACCGCTGGGTGGAGGCCGATCACGGCGACCACCGCGATGACGGCGATCACCAGCCAGCCGGCGCTCGGGAGCGCCGCCGGGTGCCACGACATCGCCAGGAGCGTGAAGAGGGCGGGCGCCCACCGGCCGCCGAGCGTGCTGAACACCTCGGCCACGCCGCTGTACTCGCCGCGTCTCTCGGGGTCCATGAGCTTGGCCTGGAAGGCCCAGCTGGCGCCGGAGATGTAGAGCTCGGCCCCGGTCACCGCCACGTGCCCCAGCCAGACGAGCAAGATCGTCAGCAGCCCGGCGGTGCTGTGGGTGGCCATGGTGATCAGGCACGCGAGCACGAAGAAGGCGCCGGAGATGCGCGCGGACCGCAGCGCGTCGGACAGGGTCGCGATGCCCCGGGAGGTGAACTGCGGCAGGAAGATGCACATCACGGTGTTGGTGCCGAACAGCCACGCCAGCAGCCAGTGGGGGGCGTCGGTGGCCTCCACCAGCCACAGCGGGATCACCACGTTGAGCAGGACCTGGTTGGTCCACATCGTGCCGTTGAACAGGCTGCAGAGCATCCACCCGACGTTGTGCAGCGGCCCGCGCCCGCGTGGCGCCGGTCGCGGCGTCGTCCCCTCGGGCGAGTCACGTACGTCGTGGGGCGCGCGCGGCAACCGCCAGATGAAGGCCGCGTTGACGAGGCCGATGGCGAGCGTGAACAGCGGCATCCACCGCATCACGGTCAGGTTGTCGAAGGCGAGCGCGACGCCGCCGACGATGGCGCCGAGGGTGAAGCCGACGTTGAGGGCGGAGTACATGTAGGCCTGCGTCGCCACCCGCTCGTCCTCGGGCATCACGTCGAGGATGTAGGCGTTGCGCCCGGCCCCGGCGGCGTTCTCGACGATCTCGAAGCAGACGACCATCGCCAGGTAGCCGGCGAAGCTGCCGATGAAGGGCCACGCCGCGAACATCAGGGCCGCCACCAACGCGCCGACCGACCACATCCGCTTCGGCCCGAACCGGTCGGTCAGCTTGCCGGCGGGGTAGGCCACCAGGAACGACGCCACGCCGGCCACCGTGAGCCCGAGCCCGACCTGGGCCGCCCTGAGCCCGACCACCTGGGTGAAGAAGACCGCGGAGCCGGTGAGGAAGGTGCCCTCGGCGGTCGCGAACAGCAGCGACTGGGTCGCCAGCCGCTTCGACAGGGGCGTCGGGGGGATGAGACGGCGCAGTGAGGGCCCGAGACGAGGCATGGCCCCATTCGATCAGCCGGCACCCCCCGCCTTCACCCGATTTTGTGTGCGGCCCGGAGCGCCCGGCGCTCTAGCCTCGGACCATGCGCAGGTTCACGCAGGTCAATGTGTTCTCCTCCGAGTCCTATCTCGGCAACCCCCTGGCCGTGGTGCACGACGCCGAGGGTCTCGACGACGAGGAGATGCACCGCTTCGCGCACTGGACGAACCTCTCGGAGACGACGTTCCTCCTTCCACCCACCGAGCCGGGAGCCGACTACCGGGTCCGGATCTTCACGCCGAGCGAGGAGCTGTCGTTCGCCGGCCATCCGACCCTCGGCAGCGCCCACGCCTGGCTGGAGGCCGGGGGAGTGCCGCGGGACGGCGGCGAAGTCGTGCAGCAGTGCCCGGCCGGGCTCGTGCGCGTCCGACGTGCCGGGAGGCTCGCGTTCGCGGCCCCGCCGGTGGTGCGGGAGGGACCGGTGACCGGCGAGGAGCGCGACCGTCTGGTCCGGGCGCTGGCGCTCTCGGACGACGAGGTCGTCGACGCCCGATGGATCGACAACGGCCCCGGCTGGGTCGGCGTGCTCCTCCGCGACGCGGCCGCCGTACTCGCAGTCCGGCCCGACTGGGCGGAGTTCGGCGACCTGGAGGTCGGGATCGTGGGGCCCTACCCGGCCGGGGCGGAGTGCGCGGTCGAGGTGCGGGCGTTCTGCCCCAGCATCGGCGTCGTCGAGGACCCCGTGACCGGCAGCCTCAACGCGAGCATCGGCCAGTGGCTGGCGGGAGACCGTCTGCCCACGTCGTACGTCGCGTCGCAGGGCACAGTCCTCGGTCGACGCGGCCGGGTGTACGTCGAGCGCGACGGCGACACCGTCTGGGTGGGCGGAGAGGTCACCACGGCGATCGCGGGCGAGGTGTCGCTGTGAGCACCTTCGTCCTCGTGCCCGGCGCGGGTGGCAACGCGTCGTACTGGCGCGAGCTCGTGGCCGAGCTGGGGGACCGCGGGCACGAGACGATCGCGGTCGACATCCCGCAGGACGACCCCGCCGTGGGCCTGCCGGAGTACGCCGACCTCGTCGTCGCAGCCATCGGCGAGCGCCGCGACCCGGTCGTGGTGGCCCAGTCGCTGGGCGGCTTCACGGCGCCGATGGTCGCCGACCGCCACGCCGTGCGGATGATCGTGCTCCTCAACGCGATGATCCCGCTCCCGGGCGAGACCCCGGGGCAGTGGTGGGGTGCGACCGGCTCGGACCCGGCACGCCGTGCGGCCGAGGAGGCCGCGGGCCGCGACCCCGAGTTCGACGAGGAGCGCACCTTCTTCCACGACCTGCCCGAAGGCGTACGGGCTCAGATGGAGCGCGACCCCCAGCCCCGCGCGCCAGCGGACACGATCTGGAACCAGCCGTGCGACATCCGGCGCTGGCCTGACGTGACCACCCACGTGGTCGTCGGGCGCGACGACCGGCTCTTCCCGCAGGCGTTCCAGCAGCGAGTAGCTCGCGAGCGGCTCGGGGTCGAGCCCGACGTCCTGCCGGGCGGCCACCTCCTGGCCAAGAGCCGGTCCGCGGAGCTGGCCGACCAGCTCGAGGAGTACGTCGGCCACCGCTGAGGCGCAAAGCCGGTCAAGCCGGCGGTCGGTGCCGGCGTCTACCGTCACTCCATGCTCGAGACACCCGAGGAGCTGGCGCGCCTCCAGAGCCTGCTCGACGCCTCCCACGCCCGTGCCACCGACCATCTCCGCGGCATCATCCACGACGACCGCACGCTCAGCGCCGTCCAGGTCGTGGCGCTGCTCCCGGGGATGAAAGTCGTCTCGGTCGCCACGGTGACGGCCCACGGCGAGCCACGGATCAGCGCCATGGACGGCCACTTCCTCCACGGCACGTGGACCTTCTCCACGAGCCGTACCGCCGCCAAGGCGCGCCATCTCGCGGTCCGGCCGGGGGTGTCCGTCGCCCACGTCGATGGCGAGCAGCTCGCGGTCTTCAGCCACGGGCGGGCGGTCGAGATCGAGGGCGACGAGCTCGCCGAGGTCGTCCGCCACTGGACCGCCCACTACGGCTCGTCGCCGCTGTCGTGGGGCGACGTGGTCATGTATCGCCTCGACCCGAGCTGGATGGTCGGCTACGCCTGGAAGCGCGACGAGCTGCTCGCCGACAGAGGCGTCAGCGTCTGAGCCACACGGCGTGCTGCCCCCCGAGGCATCCTTGAGGCATGCGCACGGCGCAGGTGCGATGGACACTCGGGCACCGACCCGCGCTCGACGGACTGCGGGGCTGCGCCGTGGTGCTCGTCGTCGCCGACCACGCCGGTTTCCTCCGGGAGCCCGCCGGAGGGATCGGCGTGACGGTCTTCTTCGTGCTGTCGGGTTTCCTGATCACGCGCGTGATCGTCGAAACGCGTGACAACGGCACCTGGTCCCTGGCGGGGTTCGCAGCCAACCGCTTCGTCCGCCTGTTCCCGGCGCTGCTCCTCATGGTGACGGTGGTGTCCGCGATCCTCGCGATGCGTGGGTTCTCCATGGACGGGATCGAGGACCGGGCCGTGCCTGCACTCACCTACGTGCAGAACATGGAACCCCGCACGAGCTTCCCGGTCTTCGGGCAGACCTGGACGCTCGGGGTCGAGGAGCAGTTCTACCTGGTCTGGCCGCTCGTCCTGCCCTGGGTCCTGGGGCGAAACCGCCCACGGCTCGTGCTGGCTGCGGCCATCGCAGGGTCGGCGGCCCTGATGATCGCGACTGCTCACGACTGGCTGCCCATGCACGCCTACGCGCTGCTCGCCGGCTGTCTGCTGGCTCTGGTCGGGCGACGTCCGGAGCGTGGGTGGCTGGCTCCGGTGGGAGCACTCGGTCTCGCCCTCTCGATCGCGGTGGCGCCCTCGTTGCACCCGATCTATGTCTACGGCCCCCTGGTGGCCACGCCCGCCGCCGTACTGCTGGTCGCCGGTGCGGCGGGGGGCAACCGGGCTCTCGAGCTGCCCCTCCTGCTGTTCCTCGGTCGCATCTCCTACGCGGTGTACCTGTGGCACGTGCCGCTGCTCCGGCTCACGGGGACGACGTACGGTCGTGGCGCCGCGATCGCGCCGATCGCCGTCGCGGTCGGCGCCGCGATGGTGTCCACGCTCGTGATCGAGGAGCCGCTCCGACGCGCGTGGCGGGCGGCCCGGATGCCGGGTGTCTCCGCCCGCGGTGCGGTGAGCTGACCATGGAACAAGCGACCGGCGCCCCGGGTTGCAGCCCTACGTGAGCAGCCTCTTCGAGCCCCTGACCCTGCGCGGCACCACGTTCCGCAACCGCGTGTGGGTGTCGCCGATGTGCCAGTACTCCTCGGCGGACGGCCGGCCGTCCGACTGGCACCTGGTGCACCTCGGCGCGTTCGCCCGTGGAGGCGCGGGCCTGGTCATGAGCGAGGCCACGGCCGTCGTGCCCGAGGGCCGGATCTCGCCGCAGGACGCCGGCATCTGGAACGACGAGCAGGCCGCCGACTATCACCGGATCACCGCGTTCATCCGCTCCCAAGGGGCCGTGCCCGGGATCCAGCTCGCGCACGCGGGCCGCAAGGCGTCCACCCGGGCGCCCTGGCTGGGTCGCGGCTACGTCCCGCCGAGCGAGGGCGGCTGGCAGACGGTCGGCGCCTCCGCGCTCGGCTACGCCGACTGGCCGGCTCCGCGCGAGCTGACCGGTGAGGAGCTCGTCGCGCATCCGGGTGCCTGGGCGGACGCGGCGCGGCGCGCCCTCGCCGCCGGCTTCGAGGTGGCCGAGATCCACGCGGCTCACGGCTACCTGCTCCACCAGTTCCTCTCGCCGCTGACCAACCGGCGTACGGACGCGTGGGGCGGCGACCTGGCCGGCCGCAGCCGCCTGCTCCTCGCCGTCGTGGACGCGGTGCGCGAGGTGTGGCCGGACGACCAGCCGGTCCTCGTCCGGGTCAGTGCCACCGACTGGGTCGAAGGCGGCCTCGACATCGACGACACGGCCGAGGTCGCGCGGATGCTGGCTGAGCACGGCGCCGACCTGGTCGACGTCTCCAGCGGCGGCAACTCGCCCGACCAGCAGATCCCGCTCGAGCCCGGCTACCAAGTGCCGTTCGCGACGCGGATCCGCGCGGCATCCGGCCTGCCGGTGGCCGCGGTCGGCCTGATCACCGAGCCGCAGCAGGCGGAGAAGATCGTCAGCGACGGCGAGGCCGACGCGGTGTTCCTGGCCCGCGAGCTGCTCCGCGACCCGCACTGGACCCAACGCGCCGCCGAGGCGCTCGGCGCCGACACGTACTGGCCGGACCAGTACCTCCGCGCGCGTCCCTGACCGTGGTCGGCGCCCGGCTCTAGGGTGAGCTCATGCAGGCGTACCTCGATCTCCTCCAGCGCATCCTCGACACCGGCGTGGAGAAGTCCGACCGCACCGGCACCGGCACCCGCAGCGTGTTCGGTCACCAGATGCGCTTCGACCTGACCGAGGGCTTCCCGCTCGTCACCACCAAGAAGGTGCACACCCGCTCGATCTTCGCCGAGCTGCTGTGGTTCCTCCGCGGCGACACCAACGTGAAGTGGCTGCAGGACCGCGGAGTCACGATCTGGGACGAGTGGGCCGACACCGACGGTGACCTCGGCCCCATCTACGGCTACCAGTGGCGCTCGTGGCCGGCTCCCGACGGCCGCCACATCGACCAGATCGCGCTGGTTCTCGACCAGCTCCGGGGTGACCCCGACAGCCGTCGCCACATCGTCTCGGCGTGGAACGTCGCCGACATCCCCGAGATGGCGCTCGCACCGTGCCACACGATGTTCCAGTTCTACGTCGCTCCGGCCGACGACGGCGGCCCCGGTCGGCTGAGCTGCCAGCTCTACCAGCGCTCCGCCGACGTCTTCCTCGGCGTCCCGTTCAACATCGCGTCCTACGCCCTGCTCACCCACATGGTCGCCCAGGTCGTCGGCCTCCGGGTCGGCGACTTCGTGCACACCCTGGGCGACGCCCACCTCTACACCAACCACGTCGAGCAGGCGCGGCTGCAGCTGACCCGCGAGCCGCGGCCGCTACCGACGCTCCGGCTCGACCCGTCCGTGACCGAGCTCGACGCCTTCGACCTCGAGCACATCGCCGTCGAGGGCTACGACCCCCACCCGGGCATCAAGGCCCCCATTGCCGTCTGACCGCGTCACCCTGGTCGCGGCATACGCCGACAACCGCGTGATCGGCGACCGCGGCCGGATCCCGTGGCGGATCCCCGACGACTTCGCCCACTTCAAGGCCACCACCATGGGCGGGGTGCTGGTGATGGGTCGCGCGACGTACGACTCGATCGGACGACCGCTGCCCGGCCGGACCACGATCGTGGTGACCCGCAATCCCGACTGGTCGGCCGACGGCGTGCTCGTCGCGCACTCGCTCGACGACGCCCTGGCCCTCGCCTCCGAACAGCCCGGCGAGACCTACGTCGTGGGCGGCACCCAGCTCTACGAGCAGGCGCTTCCTCGGGCCACCCACCAGGTCCTCACCGAGGTCCACCAGTCGCCCGGCGGTGACGCCCACTACCCGGAGTTCGACACCGCCGACTGGGTCGAGACCCGCCGGGAGCCGCGCGACGGCTACGAGTGGGTCTGGTGGGAGCGCCGATAGATTTTGTCGCAAGGTATGTAGTGCGACAGAGTGACGTTTGTGCCTACCATGGGCCCATGAGCCCCGAGCTGGTCAGGAACGTCGCGGGTTACGCGGTCGTGGCCCTCGGGTCGTTGGTGTGGTACGTCGGCTATCTGTGGTGGTGGAACCCCGAGCGGCGACGTGCCGATGTCGAGAAGTGGTCGATGCGCCACATGGCCGCGTGGGACGCGCGGTGGCAGGAGCCGATCGAACGTCAGCTGAAGGCAGACGTGCGGGTCGATCTCATCTGGGTCTTCCTGCTCTGCGGTGTCCTCCAAGGGGTCCCGACCTCGGGCAAGGCGTACGTCGCGTGCCTGGTGGCCATCCCGGGAGTGGTGACGACGTTCAACGGCTTGGCCTTCACCCGGATCCCGCTCCCCCCGGGGACGCGGGTCGCCCGGCTCCGGGAGCTCACACTGACCGACTACCTGCCGGACCGTACCCGCTGGCTGATGTGGGCCTCCGCTGCCGCGGGCTGCCTGGCCTGTGTCGTCCTGGGCGCCGCCACGGGTCGATGGGTCGTGGGCGCGTCGGGAGGCCTCTTGTTGCTGATGCCGCTGACGGTCGAGTACGCCGGCAGCAGGTTGGCGCACCTGCCCGAGCCTGCCGACAGCGCGGCTCTGCTCTACGTGCAGGACGCGTTCCGTTCCGACATCATCCGTTCGGCAGCGGTCCGGTCGTCATTGGGGGCGGCGATCGCGAGTGTGCTCGTCGCGTGGGCCCTGGTCGTCGAGCACCCGGGATGGGTGCCCGTGGTCCTGCTCGGGGTCGGAGGCTTGCTTGTCGTGTGCCTCTGCCTCCAGGGGTCGGACTTCCGACACACGCCGGCGGCGTACATGCGGTCACGCCTGTGGCCCGCGTTGACGCCCCACCAGGTCATCCGTCCGGGTGACGCACTGCCGGTCCCGGCGACGGTGTCGTCGTGCTGATCACCATCGACACCTCGGCCGGCGAGCCGCCGTACGAGCAGATCCGGACCCAGATCGCGGCGCAGGTGGCCGACGGTCAGCTGCCGCCCGGGACGAAGCTGCCGACCGTCCGCGCGCTGGCGGCCACGCTCGGCATCGCGCCGAACACCGTGGCCCGGGCCTATCGCGAGCTCGAGCACTCCGGCGTGGTGACGACCCGCGGGCGCAACGGCACCGTGGTCAACGGCGACGGCAGCGACCGGGCCGCCAAGGAGGCGGCCGCCGGCTATGCCGACGTGATGCGCTCCCTCGGTGTCCGGCAGGATGAGGCTCTCGAGCTGGCTCGACGTGCGTTCGACCGGCCCGTGAGCAGCTGACGCCGACCTCGGAGGACCCCGTGCTGGTGCACGACGAAGTGCGCGACGCCCTGGCCGAGGGCCGGGCCGTGGTCGCGCTCGAGAGCACGATCATCAGCCACGGTCTGCCGCGGCCCGACAACGCCCGCCTGGCCCGCGAGTTCGAGCAGGCGGTGCGCGACGGCGGAGCGGTCCCGGCGACCGTCGCGGTCATCGACGGCCACGCACGGATCGGGCTCGACGACGACGCCCTCGACCGTCTCGCCAACGACGAGGACGCCACCAAGGTCAGTGTCCGCGAGCTCGCCGCCATCGCGGCGCGCGGGGGCGTGGGCTCGACGACCGTCGCCTCCACCGCCCACCTGGCGGCGGCCGCGGGCGTCACCGTCTTCGCCACGGGCGGGCTCGGTGGCGTGCACCGGGGTGCGCAGGACACCTTCGACGAGTCCGCCGACCTGACCACGCTGGCCCGGACCGGCGTGCTCGTGGTGTGTGCGGGCGTGAAGTCGATCCTCGACGTCGGCGCGACCCTCGAGCGGCTCGAGACCCTCGGGGTCGGGGTCTTGGGCTACCGCACCGACCGGTTCCCCGGCTTCTACCTCGCCGACTCGGGTCACGACATCGGCTGGCGGGTCGAGCAGCCCGACGAGGTGGCGTCGATCCTGGCCGCCCGTGACCGCGTGGGGACGACGGACCTCGGCCTGGTCCTGGCCAACCCGATCGCACCCGACGACGAGCTCGACCGGGCGCTCCACGACCGGCTGCTCGAGTCCGGCCTCGCCGCCGCCGACCGCGACGGCGTCCACGGCAAGGACGTCACGCCGTACCTGCTCGACTGGTTCCACCGGGAGAGCGGCGGCGAGTCGCTGCGGGCCAACGTCGCGCTCGTGCGCTCCAACGCCCTTCTCGCGGCGGAGGTGGCGACCGCCTACGCAGCGACGGTGAGGTCGTGACCGTCTACTGCCTCGGCGACCTGATGGTCGACGTCGTCGCACGACTCTTCGGGCCGCTGGCCGAGGGGTCCGACAGCCCGGGTGTGATCGCCTACGTCGGCGGAGGGTCGGCCGCGAACACCGCGGCCTGGCTGACCCGTGTGGGGGTCGGCTCGGTGTTCGTCGGTGCCATCGGGGACGACGCGGCCGGCCAGTCCCAGCTGGAGAGCCTCCACACCCTCGGCGTCGACGTGCGCTTCCGCGTCGACCGCACCCGCCCGACCGGCACCTGCCTGGTCCTCGTCGCGCCGACGGGGGAGCGCACCATGGTGCCCGACCCGGGGGCCAATCTCGCGCTGCAGGAGTTCGACGTGCCGACCGACGAGTTCGCGGTCGGCGACCACCTCCACGTCTCGGGGTACGCGCTGCTCCGCGACTCGCGCGACGCCGGGCTGCATGCCCTGTCGGCCGCGGTCGAGGCGGGGATGACGGTGTCCGTGGGCGCGGCGTCGGCCGCTCCCCTCGAGCTGCTCGGCGCACAGCCGTTCCTCAAGCTGCTGCCGAGCGGGGCGCTGCTCTTCGCCAACGAGAAGGAGGCAGCCGTCCTCACCGGTCGCGACGGCACAGCCCTCGAGCTGGCGACCGCCCTGGCTCACGACGGGCGCCAGGTGGTGGTGACGGCCGGGTCGGGTGACGCGGCCTGGTCCGACGGGAGAGACGCGGCGACGATGGCGGCCGAGCCCCTCGACCGTCCCGAGCTCGACACCACCGGCGCCGGCGACGCGTTCGCGGCCGGTTTCCTCGCGGCCCGCGGGCGCGACGCCTCGCCTGCGGTGTGCCTGCGCGACGGACACGCCCTGGCCGCGGCCGCGTGCCGGACGACGGGTGGCCGTCCCGAGGCGTGACAGGCTGAGACGCATGGAGCTACGCATCTTCGTCGAACCCCAGCAGGGCGCCACCTACGACGACCAGCTCGCCGTCGCGCAGAGGGCCGAGGAGCTCGGGTTCGGAGCCTTCTTCCGGTCCGACCACTACCTCGCGATGGGCGGTGACGGTCTGCCAGGACCGACCGACTCGTGGGTGACCCTCGCCGGCTTGGCCCGCGAGACGAGCACGATCCGGCTCGGGACGATGATGACGTCGGCGACCTTCCGCTATCCCGGACCGCTCGCGATCGCCGTCGCCCAGGTCGACCAGATGAGTGGCGGCCGGGTCGAGCTCGGCCTCGGTGCCGGCTGGTACGACGCCGAGCACACGGCGTACGCGATCCCGTTCCCGCCGACCGGCGAACGCTTCGACCGCCTCGAGGACCAGCTGGCGATCCTGACCGGCCTCTGGACGACGCCCGCCGGCGAGACGTTCTCCTACGACGGCAGGGTCCACTCCGTGCGCGAATCGCCCGGGCTGCCCAAGCCGGCCCAGCAGCCCCGCCCGCCGATCATCATCGGCGGCAAGGGCGCCACGCGGACGCCGGCCCTGACGGCGCGCTTCGCCGACGAGTTCAACCTCCCGTTCGGCGACCTCGAGACGACGGCACGCCAGTTCGCCCGCGTACGCGCGGCCTGCGAGACGGTCGACCGCGACCCGGCGTCGCTGGTTCTCTCCGTCGCTCTCACGACCGCCTGCGGCTCCGACGACGCGGCGGTGCAACGCCGGGCACTCGCCGTCGGCGAGTCGCTCGACGACCTGCGTGCCACGGGCCTGGCCGGCACGCCGGCCGAGGTCGTCGACCGGATCGGTCGCTACGCCGAGCTCGGCGCCGAGCGGGCCTATCTACAGATCCTCGACCAGCGCGACCTCGACCACCTCGACCTCGTGGCCGCCGAGGTCATGCCACAGGTCTAGCCGTCCGTACGCCGTCAACAGCTCAGAGCTGCTGAGCCAGACCGACCACGTGACCCTGCGGGTCGGCGATCAGCGCGAACGCGACGCCGGGCACGGTGACCGGCTCCTGGACCACGCGGCCGCCGAGGCGGGTCGTGTCGGCGACCGCAGAGGTGAGGTCCTCGACTCCGACGAAGAACGTGACCAGGTCGCTGTCGCCCTGCAGCGGGCTGATCGCGGTGTAGAGCGCGTCGGGTACGCCGGTGTCCACGAACGTGTAGCCCGGGAACGCGCCCTCGCTGGGATAGGTCCAGCCGAACAGCTCGCCGAAGAAGGCCCGGGTTGCGTCCGGGTCGCTCGAGCGGATCTCGGCATGCACGACAGGGTGACTCATGACGACCTCCGGTGTCCGGGCCACCCGGTGGTGGCCACTCATCCCGATGACGTGCGAGGTCGTCAGGAATCGACGGGGCGGGGTAATCGGCGACCCTGCCCTCGAGCCTGGTTAGCATGACCGCCTCGGCCGTTCACGAACTCTCGGGAGGAACCCCATGCGCAGGATGCTCACGGCGTGCGCCGTCGCCCTCGGTCTGCTGATCCCCTTGGCCGCGCTCGGCACGGCGCGCGGCGACGTCGCCGCGTTCCAGTCGGCGCGCAACCGCCAGGTCAAGCACGTCTCGATCACGTACACGCGGGTCTGCCCGTCGTGCAAGGAGGGCGAGCAGCCCGGGCCCGGCATCCCCCACGTGGCCTCGGGGACGGCGAGGTACACGCTGACCAGCTACAAGATCCTCGACCAGAACCGCAAGTTCGACTTCTACCTCGTCGACGTGTCGGCCAACCTCGTCAAGCGGACCGGCGACCAGGACTGGGGCTGGATGGACGTGACGGTGCGGAGCGCAGGCCGGACCAAGGTCGTGAGCAGCGCCTACACGCTGGGCAAGGGCGTGGAGAACACCAGCACGTGCAAGAGCTTCCCGATCGAGCTGGGGGTCGGCTTCTACGGCGTCTCCGCCGGGACGACGGCCGGGCACGTGTCGTTCTGCCACCACGGCTCGAAGATCGAGAGCTCGCGGGCATCGCACGGGCGGCTCTACCACGCGACCGGCCTCTCGGGGATCGCGTCGCTCGACGCGCAGCGCTACGTGCAGGTGCCGCAGGGCGGACACCCGGCGTTCAGCGTCAAGGTGCGCACCAACGCCGACACGCTGCAGTGCCCCACGCTGTCGGACGGCACGCACTGCTTCGTCGGGCACGGCATGCACGCCAAGCACCGGACGATCGGCACCACGAGCCAGAAGTAGCGTCGCCCGGCTTGCCGGGGCGCCCTCACGGGTAGCCTGACCCCATGACCACGGAGGCACCCTTCGGGCGGATGCTCACGGCCATGGCCACGGCGTTCACCGACGACGGGGCGGTGGACCTCGACGCGACCGCTGCGATCGCGACGTACCTCGTCGACCACGGCCACGACGGCGTGGTCGTGAGCGGGACGACCGGCGAGAGCCCGACCACGAGCGTGCGCGAGACCGGCGATCTCCTGCGGGTCGTCAAGGATGCGGTCGGCGACCGCGCGACGGTGGTGGCCGGGGTCGGCACCAACGCCACGGCCCACAGCATCGAGCTCGCGCAGCAGGCCGAGAAGCTCGGCGCCGACGCGTTGCTCCTGGTCACGCCCTACTACAACAGGCCCGGTCAGGCCGGCGTGCTCCACCACTTCCAGCAGGTCGTGGGGGCGACGGGCACGCCCGTGATCCTCTACGACGTGCCGGGCCGGACGGCCACCCAGATCAGCCTCGAGACCTACGAGCGCATCAAGGGCGACACCGTGGTCGCGGTCAAGGACGCCGTGGGTGACTTCGCCCGCGGCGTCGAGCTCCGGCAGCTGGGGTACGCCGTGTACAGCGGCGACGACGTCGCCAACCTCGCTTGGCTCGCCCACGGCGCCAGCGGCGTGATCAGCGTGGTCGGGCACGCTGCCGGCCGCCAGATCAAGACGATGATCGAGGACTACCTCGACGGCAACACCGTCGCGGCACTGAAGACCTACAGCACGCTCCTGCCCGCCACCCGCGCCATCATGGGCGTCCCCAACTACGGAGCCACCACCGCCAAGGCCGCCCTCCAGCTCCTCGGCGTCCTCGACAACCGCAACGTCCGCGGCCCGCTGGTCCCACTGACCGACGACGAGGTCGCCGCGCTCCGCGTCGGCCTCGAGGCCTCACACCTCCTCTAAAGAGAGAAACCTCTTGAGCCACCCACATCCCGAGCTCTCCGCACCGGCCGCACTGCCGAAGGGGGGCTTACGGATCATCCCGCTCGGCGGGCTCGGCGAGGTCGGTCGCAACATGACCGTCTTCGAGTACGACGAGCGCCTGCTGATCGTCGACTGCGGCGTTCTCTTCCCCGAGGAGAACCACCCGGGCGTCGACCTGATCCTCCCCGACTTCGACGCGATCCGAGACCGGCTCGACCAGGTCGAGGCACTCGTGCTGACCCATGGCCACGAGGACCACATCGGCGCCACGCCGTACCTCCTCCGCGAGCGGGGCGACATCCCGCTGGTCGGCTCCGAGCTGACCCTCGCGTTCCTCGACTCCAAGCTCCGCGAGCACCGGCTCAAGGAGACCATCCACCACAAGGTCAAGGCCGGCGACCGGCTGACGCTGGGCCCCTTCGAGCTCGAGTTCGTCGCGGTCAACCACTCCATCCCCGACGCTCTCGCCGTCGCGATCCGGACGGGCACCGCCCTGGTGCTCCACACCGGCGACTTCAAGATGGACCAGCTGCCGCTCGACGGCCGGATCACCGACCTGCGTGCGTTCGCGCGGCTCGGCGAGGAGGGCGTCGACCTGTTCCTCACCGACTCGACCAACGCCGAGGTGCCGGGCTTCACCACGACGGAGAAGTCCATCGGCCCGGTGCTCGACCGGGTCTTCCACGACAGCGACCAGCGCATCATCGTGGCCTGTTTCGCCTCTCACGTGCACCGGGTCCAGCAGATCCTCGACGCGGCCGTCGCGCACCAGCGCAAGGTGGGGTACGTCGGTCGGTCCATGGTGCGCAACATGGGCATCGCCCAGGACCTCGGCTACCTCCACGTCCCGCCGGGCGTGATGGTCGACGCCAAGGACCTCGCCGACCTCCCGTCGGAGCGGCAGGTGCTGATCTCCACGGGCAGCCAGGGTGAGCCGATGTCGGCGCTGAGCCGGATCGCCCAGCGCAACCACCACTTCGTCCACATCGAGGAGGGCGACACGGTCATCCTGGCCAGCTCGCTGATCCCGGGGAACGAGAATGCCGTCTTCAAGGTGATCAACGGCCTGACCAGGCTCGGCGCCAACGTCGTCCACAAGGGCAACGCGAACGTCCACGTCTCCGGGCACGCGAGCGCCGGCGAGCTCCTCTACGCCTACAACATCGTCAAGCCGCACAGTGTGCTGCCCGTGCACGGCGAGTACCGCCACATGAAGGCCAACGCCGCGCTCGCGCGGGCGACGGGCGTCGAGAACGTCGTGATCGCCGAGGACGGCGTCGTCGTCGATCTCATCGACGGCGTCGCGAGCATCGCCGGCAAGGTCGACTGCGGCTACGTCTTCGTCGACGGCTCCAACATCGGCGACATCACCGAGTCCGACCTCAAGGACCGCCGGATCCTGGGTGAAGAGGGCTTCGTGTCGGTCATCGTGGTGGTCGACTCGGTCAGCGGCAAGGTCAGCAGCGGCCCCGAGATCCATGCGCGGGGCTTCGCCGAGGACGACCAGAGGTTCGAGGCCATCAAGCAGCCGATCGTCGATGCCCTCGACGCCGCGATCCGCGAGGGCGTCAGCGACCCCTACCAGCTCCAGCAGACCGTACGACGCGTCGTGGGCCGCTGGGTCAACCGCGAGCTGAAGCGCCGCCCGATGATCATCCCGGTCGTCATCGAGGCTTGACCTCAGATCCCGAGCAGCGTCGGCCTCGTGGTCGGCGGCTGCTCGGGGGACCGCAGCGGCGGCTCGAGCAGGGCGCCTGCCTCTGCCGCCCTCGACCGGATCTCCTCCACCAGCGTCGGGGCCGGGTGGCCCGAGCCGTAGTCGAGCGGTGGCACCATCCGGAGCACCGTGACCGCGCCGTCCTGGGTCTGCAGCCAGGGCCGGCCACCGAGCGTGATGCCGGCCTGGCGCACGTCGTCGAATGCCACGACACGACGGAACACGCGGCCCTGGGCCACGAGGTCCTCCGAGCGCAGCCGGCAGGCGCGCCGGGTGCCGAGCAGCAGCCACACCGAGGGCACCAGCAGCAACCAGCCGAGCCACTGCCACTCCCACGGCCGCGACATCGCTGCCACTCCGGCCACGCACGCGAGCAGCGCGCCGAGCACGGCCTCGCTCCATCGCACGGCCGCGGCCGGACGCCAGACCTGCAGGTCCCGAGACACCGAGATCTCCTCCCTCCCCAGGGCGAACGCTCTCCTCCAGGGTGACGCCCCGAGGGCGTCCCCGCACAGTCGTGCCCTGACGCGGCGTGTCGAAACGTGCCGTCAGACGACGCTGAACCCCTCCGGCAGTGATCGTCGACCGGTCAGGGCGAGCAGGAGGTCGGGCGCTCGGCCGCCCAGCGCGGCGACCTCTGCGGCGAGGGTGGCCGCGTCCACCCACGGCGCCTGCTCGAAGGCCGGCTCGACACCGGAGGCGGCGCCGATGTCCAGCCCGTGCACGACCAGCTCGAAGGTGCGGGTCCGCAGGTACTCCTCGAGCCGCATCCCGCCCGCGATGGTGGTGAGGACGTAGGTCGCGTCGACGTCGGCGACCCTCTCGCGCACCCGCGTCGCCAGGTCGGTGACGAACGCCGCGGGGTCGTCGCCGAGCGCGTGGCCGGCCCGGCGTCCCCGCTCGACGATCTCCGGGCCGCTCGCCCCGCCGGCCGCCGCGATCGCGAGGTAGTAGTCGGCGGCCGACGGGACGTCGACGTCGGTGGCCGGCTGGTCGAGGTAGGTCTCCACCGTGACCAGCGACCTCGACGTGTGTCCCACCAGGGCGCGCAGGTCCCAATCGCCGAGCCCCGCCTCGGTGAGCCGGTCGGGCGGAATCCGCGCGACCTGGTCGGTGAACGCCGTGGCCGCGGACAGGAACGTCGTGCGCGAGTCGAGCATGGACCCATCATCCGTCGCCCGTCGGCGGGGGTGGGTGAGTGCTGCGTCAATGGGTCAGGTGACCCATCGACGCAGCACTCAGGGACCTACTGGTGGTCGACGAGCCCGGTCAACGGTGCGCGTGCCACGGCAGGCGGTAGGCGCGGTAGCTGTTGACGCCGTCGGGGAAGTGGGCATCGAAGACCAGCGCTCCGTGCCGGTCGGTCTCCGAGAACTCCGGCAGGGATCCCCAGCCGGTGAACAGGTCACCGTCGGGCAGCAGCTGGGTGTTCCCCTGGGAGGAGGCGAGTGCTGCCTGCGGCTGGTCGGCCGAGTCGACGAGCGTGGCTGTCCCGGTCCGGCGGTCGAGCTTCACCGTGACCGCGCGGCTGTAGGGCAGCTCGGAGGTGACACCAGTGCCGGTGTTGGCTGCTCCCGCCGCCTCGTTGTCGAACACGGTGTAGATCCCGTGCCCGTGGACCTCGGCGTCGTGTTGCCAGGCGAAGATCTTGCCGTCGTCGTTGAGCACCTGTCCGTCCGCGGCCCGCAGGGTGAACGAGCTGTCCTTGCCCCCGAGCTTCCAGTCGACGGCGCCGCTGTGGCGGTCGACCTGGTAGGCCGTCCACGTGTTACGGGCGTCGATCAGCAGGTGACCGCGACCGTCCTCCTTGACCGCGTTCACGTGGAACCAGTCCCAGGGCGTGTCCGCGCTGCCCGGGAGGGGCTGCTCGCTGTCGGCGTACGGCACGTGGTCGGCACTGTTCCACTCGAACAGGACCCGACCAGTCCGGATGTCGATCTCCTGCACGATCCCGTTGATCACCTTCTGGTTCGCCGGGCCGCCGATGTCGGTGAGGTCCGCGGTGCCGGTGGCGTACGACAGGATCAAGGCCGTGTTCCGCCGCGTGATCACGAACTCGTGTCCGTCGGCGGACTGGCCGTTGCCGGCCTGCACGGTCGCGATCTGTCGGTAGTGGTCGTCGTAGATGTAGTCGGTGCCCTGCGCCAGCCCGCCGAGCCCGGTGCCCTGCCAGAATGTGAGCACGGGCTTGCCGCGATAGGTCTGCGCGCGGAAGTCGGCGATCTCCTGGCCGGCGGGTGCGGGGTGGAACCACACGACGTGCCGGCCGTCGGGGGAGAGGATCTCCGCCCCGTTGGCATAGGTGTCGGCCCGGCCGAACGGGGACACGAAGATGTCTCCAGCGGGGTGACGCAGCTGGTCGGTGGTGACGGTGACCGGTGGAACGGGCAGCGTGCCGTCGGTCGCGACAGCCGGGGTGGCCGGGGCGATCGCCAGGGCGGCGGTGATCGCCGCGGCGGCGTACAGCGTGGTGCGCGAGGGTGTTCTCATGGCGGTGGTGCTCCCATCCGAGATAGTGAAGTAACTACAGCGAGATACTGCACTATTGACACAAGACCCCCTGACCCGGGGAGGGTCCGGGCTCAGCTCGTGGCGAGGACGCCGGCCACGATCAGCGCCTGACCGACGTGGTAGGTCACCATCACCAGCAGCTGGGCGCCGTTCCAGGGCCGTACGAAGCGGTCGCGGGCGAGCACCGTGTCGCTAACGGCGAAGACGGTCGCGCCGACGGCGATCAGGGCGACGCCGGTGGCGAAGGCGTAGATCACCATCGCACCGATCACGACCGTGTAGACCGCCACCGGCACGGCCAGCGCGAGGCCGCCGCGCAGGTAGGTGGAGGCCGCGACCTGGCGGGTGGCGAGCAGGCAGCCGCCGAGCACGAGGAACGACAGGTAGTTCCAGCCCCGTGGATCGAGGCCGAGCGCGATGAAGCAGGCGACGTAGGCCAGGTGGCCCACCAGGAACGACGCCAGGCCGAGCCGGAAGCGGGTGTCGGTGTCGCCCAGCAGGAAGACGTCGCCGCCCAGGCCGAAGACCAGCGCGACCAGGAGCCAGATCCCGGCCGCGTCGTCGGTGGCCCCGAGCACCAGAGCGGTGACGATGAGGCCGACGAGGACGGCGGGCTTGGCCCAGGTCTGCGTGCGTCGGTCGTGCCGCCACACGGCGTACCACTCCACGAGGGCGAGCACGGCGGGCAACAGCCACACGAGCGGGAAGCCGGTCACGGGCGCAGCATGACAGGACGCGCGGCGGGCTGTCGGTACGAGGTGCCACAGTGACGTCATGAACGTGAGCGAGCTGATGACCGACGCCCTCGGCCGCGTCCACGAGCTGGTCCACTCCGTGGTGGAGGGGCTGAGCGACGACGACCTGGCGTGGCGACCCGACCCCGAGGCCAACTCCATCGCCTGGCTGGTGTGGCACCTGACGCGGATCGAGGACGACCACGTCGCCGACGTCGCCGGCACCACCCAGGCCTGGGTGGAGGAGGGCTGGGCCGACCGGTTCGGGCTGCCGCTGCCGGTCGCCGACCACGGCTACGGGCACTCGCCCGAGCAGGTCGGCGAGGTCCACGCCGGCGCCGACCTCCTGGCCGGCTACTACGACGCGGTCTCGACGCGCACCGTCGCCTACCTCGCCGGTCTCGAGCCCGGCGACCTCGACGTCGTCGTCGACGAGCGCTGGGATCCCCCGGTCACGCTGGGCGTGCGTCTGGTGAGCGTGGTCAACGAGGTCAACCAGCACGTCGGCCAGGCGGCCTACGTCCGCGGGCTGCTCCAGCGGCGCTGACACGGCGCCCTCGCTGCTGCCGAACGCGGGAGCGATGTGCGGCGTGTGGTCCGTGTGACGGGAGTGACAGTGGCTTAGATTCCTCACCATGGCGACCCGTACGTCTTCCCCGCCGGGTTCGCGAAGCAAGGCTGCATCCTCTCGATCGTCCTCGCGGTCGTCGAAGGGACGCAGCACCTCAGCCTCGCGGTCCCGGAGTACGACGAAGAAGAAGCGATCCCGCAAGCCCGCGTCCCGGCGGCCGGCACCGCGCGCGGTGCGGTCCGGGCGCGGCCCGGTGCTGCGCGGGTTCAGCGCGCTCGGTCGCGGGCTGGCCGCGATCTGGCTGGGTCTCGCCCACGCCCTGGGGGCGGCGACCCGCCGGATCGGCAAGACCGCTCGTGACCTCGAGCCCGAGCACCGGCGCGACGGCGTCGGCCTGTTCCTCTTCGGGCTGGCCGTGGTCTGCGCGGCGGCTGTCTGGTGGCAGCTGCCGGGCGGGCTCATGCACGGCGTCCGTACCGTCGTCACCGGTTCGTTCGGCAAGGTCGGCTGGCTCGTCCCGTTGATGCTGGTCTGGATCGGCTGGCGCAACCTGCGCGACCCGGAGACCAACGGCCCCGCCGGCCGCCAGGTGGTCGGCTGGGTGGCGCTGGCGTTCGGGGTGCTCGGCGTCGTCCAGATCGCCGCGGGCAACCCGCAGCCGGTGGCCGGTGACGCGAGCGACCTCCAGTCCGGCGGTGGCGCCGTCGGCTACGTCGTGGCGAGCCTCCTGCTCGACCTCCTCCGCACGCCGTACGTCGTCGTCCCGCTCCTCCTGCTGCTGTCGGCCTTCGGGATCCTGGTGATCACCTCCACGCCGGTCTACCAGGTGCCGGCGAAGCTCGCGGCCGGCCGCGACCGGCTCCTGGGCCGGACGCCCCCGGCCGAGGACGAGTCGGACCTCCCGACCCAGCCCCTGCGCAGCCGACGCCCCGGACCCGACGAGATCGACCCCGACATGGGCGACCCGGCGTACGACAGCCCGGTGCTGTCCGACCGCGAGCTGCGCAAGCGCAAGCGGGGCCTGGGCAAGCTCAGCGCGGGAGCCGAGGCCGACACCGGCGACACGCAGGCGATCGACACGACGTCGGTCGACGACGACACCTCCACCGAGCTCGTGCCCCCGCCCCACGCCCCGCTGCCCCAGCGCATGGAACAGCTCGAGCTGGCCGGTGACGTCATCTACAGCCTGCCGGCGAACGAGGTGCTCAAGCCCGGCTCGGTCCACAAGGCGCGCTCCCGTGCCAGCGACGACGTCGTCGGGCGGCTGACCCAGGTCCTCGACGAGTTCGGGATCGACGCCCAGGTCACCGGCTACACCCGCGGCCCGACGGTCACCCGCTACGAGGTCGAGGTCGGCCCCGCGGTGAAGGTGGAGAAGGTCACCGCCCTGTCCAAGAACATCGCCTACGCCGTGGCCAGCGCCGACGTGCGGATCCTCAGCCCGATCCCCGGCAAGTCGGCGATCGGCATCGAGATCCCCAACGCCGACAAGGAGATCGTCTCCCTCGGCGACGTCCTCCGCAGCACCACCGCGCGTTCCGACCACCACCCGCTGGTGGTCGGCCTGGGCAAGGACGTCGAGGGCGGGTTCGTGGTCGCCAACCTCGCCAAGATGCCGCACCTGCTGGTCGCCGGCGCCACCGGCTCCGGCAAGTCGAGCTTCATCAACTCGATGATCACGTCCCTGCTGATGCGGTCCACGCCGGACGAGGTCCGGATGATCATGGTCGACCCCAAGCGGGTCGAGCTGAACGCCTACGAGGGCATCCCCCACCTGATCACGCCGATCATCACCAACCCGAAGAAGGCCGCCGAGGCACTGGCCTGGGTGGTGCGCGAGATGGACCTGCGCTACGACGACCTGGCCAACTTCGGGTTCCGCCACGTCGACGACTTCAACAAGGCGGTCCGCGCCGGCAAGGTCAAGGTGCCGCCGGGCAGCGAACGCGAGGTCGCGCCGTACCCCTACCTGGTCGTGGTGGTCGACGAGCTGGCCGACCTGATGATGGTCGCCCCGCGCGACGTCGAGGACGCGATCGTCCGGATCACCCAGCTGGCCCGCGCCGCCGGCATCCACCTCGTGCTCGCGACCCAGCGACCGAGCGTCGACGTGGTCACCGGGCTGATCAAGGCGAATGTGCCGTCACGGCTTGCGTTCGCGACCTCGAGCCTGGCCGACAGCCGGGTCATCCTCGACCAGCCCGGCGCCGAGAAGCTGGTCGGCCAGGGCGACGGGCTGTTCCTGCCGATGGGTGCCTCGAAGGCCGTGCGCGTCCAGGGCTCCTGGGTCACCGAGGCCGAGGTCCACCAGGTCGTCGCGCACTGCAAGACGCAGCTCCAGCCGACCTACCGCGACGACGTGACGGCCCCGCAGCAGAGCAAGCGCGAGCTGGACGACGACATCGGCGACGACCTCGACCTGGTGATCCAGGCCGTCGAGCTGGTCGTCTCCACCCAGTTCGGCTCCACGTCGATGCTCCAGCGCAAGCTCCGCGTCGGCTTCGCCAAGGCCGGGCGGTTGATGGACATCCTCGAGAGTCGCGGCGTCGTGGGGCCCTCGGAGGGCTCCAAGGCACGCGACGTCCTGGTCAAACCCGATGAGATCGACGGAGTGATCGCCACGTTGCAGGGCGAGATGGGGGCCTGAGATGAGCACGGACACCGACCTGGAGATCCCACTGGAGCAGATCGGCCAGCCGGTCGACACCCCCGATCGCGTCGTGGAGGTACGCCGTCGGGCGGGACTCGCCGTCGCGCTCGGCGCGGGCTCGTCGCTGGTCGCGATCGCCTACCTGGCTCGAGCGGTCGGCGATGGGGGAGTGCTCGACTGGGTGCTGTGCGTGGTCCTCGGTGCCATCGGGGCGGTCAACCTCGCCGCACTGCTCGACGCCCGTACGCCGCTGCTCATCGCCGACGACCTGGGTGTGCGGCTGCGGCTGGGCGGCTCCTGGGTGGGTCTGCCCTGGGGCGGCCTCCAGGAGGTCGAGCACCGACCGCAGCGCGGCTGGTGGCGCGACGGACTGCTCGTCGTACGGCCCCACTACGTGCAGCGGGTGATCGAGGACCTCGACCCGCGGGCACGGCGGGTGGCGAGGCTGAACCGCCGGCTGCACCATGCGCCGCTCGCGGTGCCGCTGGGGCTCGCCACGCGCGCCCTCGGTGCCGAACCCGACCTGACCACGGCGCTGGCCGCGCTGGCCGACGGGCGTACTCCCGTCGTGGAGGACCTGGGCAGTGCACCAGTGGTCGAGGAACCGACCGCGTCGACGGCCGAGCAGAGCACGGTGACCGTGGCCGCGGTCCTGGCCGCCCACGGCGTCACGCCCGCCGACACAGCACCCGCCTCGCGCCGTCTGCGCGACCCACGCCCGGCGATCGCGTTGCTGATCGGCCGGGTCGCCGCCCGCTTCGACCGCCCACGCCGCGACGCCGCACCCGAGGTCGAGCCGGAGCCCGAGCTCGTCGCGAGCGAGACCCCCGAGCCGGGGCGCGCGACGGCGGTCGCCGCCCGAGCCGAGGTGCGCCACGAGGCGCGGGTCGAGCTGGACCCCGTCGGGGAGGAGACGCAGGTCTGGGGCGACCTGGCTGCCGCCGAGCCCGAGACCGAGGTGGCGGCGCTCCTGATCGACGCGTACGCCGCGCACCCGGCGCCGGAGCCGGAGATCGGGCCGCAGTTCGCGGCGGCTCGTCGTCGCCTCGCCCTGAGCGTCGACCAGCTGGCCGAGCGCACGCGGATCCGCCCCCACGTGATCGAGGCGATCGAGGTCGACGACTTCAGCGCGTGCGGCGGCGACTTCTACGCTCGCGGCCACCTGCGCACCCTCGCGCGGGTCCTCGGGCTCGACGTCGCGCCGCTGCTGGAGACCTACGACGAGCGCTACGCCGATGCCCCGATCGACCCGCGCCGGGTCTTCGAGGCGGAGCTGGCCGGGGCCGGCTCGATCCGCGCCACGCGCGGCGGCCCGAACTGGTCGGTCCTCGTCGCGGCCGTGATGGCACTGATCCTCTGCTGGTCCGTCGCCCGCCTCGTGACAGGCGGTCCCGACCACGTAGCCGACCGGGCCGTGCTGAGCGGCTCCGGCGGACCGAACCACTCGGCCGCCACTGCCAAGCCGGTGCCGGTCGTCCTGACAGCGGCCGGTGGTGGAGCGCGCGTCGTCGTGCGCAACGGCGCGGGCACGGTCGTCTTCTCCGGTGAGCTCGCCCTCGGGCAGCAGCACCGGCTCCAGGTGTCCCCACCGGTCAGGGTCCAGTCGACCGACGGGGCAGTACGGGTACAGGTGGCAGGCCAGAGCCGCGGGCGCATGGGGCCCGCGGGTCAGCCGGCCTCGGCGTCCTACGTCGTACGGCGGTGAGGGGGCCGACGAATCCGTCTGCACGGCGTCGGGGCGGCATACTCGACGTCGATGACCACGCACACTGACGTCTCGGTCGCCCTCGTGACCCTCGGGTGCGCCCGCAACGACGTCGACTCCGAGGAGCTGGCCGGCCGGCTCGCCGCCGACGGCTTCCGGCTCGTCGACGACCCCGAGGACGCCGACACGGTCGTGGTCAACACCTGCGGCTTCGTCGAGGCCGCCAAGAAGGACTCCGTCGACACCCTGCTGGCCGCCGCCGACCTCAAGCAGGCCGGGCGGCCGCAGGCCGTGGTGGCGGTGGGGTGCCTCGCCGAGCGCTACGGCAAGGACCTCGCCGCGTCGCTGCCCGAAGCGGACGCCGTCCTGGGCTTCGACGACTACCCCGACATCGCCGCCCGTCTGCGCTCGATCCTCGCCGGCGAGGTGCTGCATCCCCACACGCCGCAGGACCGACGCAGGCTGCTCCCGATCAGCCCGGCCGAGCGCGACGCCTCGACGCTGTCGGTGCCGGGCCACGGGGTCTCGACAGGCTCGACCAGCGGGGGCGGCTCGACCAGCGGGGGCGGCTCGACCAGCGGGGGCGGCTCGACCGACGAAGTGCTGCTGGGTGCCCCGGCCAGTGGACCTCGTGCCGTACGCCGCCGCCTCGACGGTGGTCCGATGGCGCCGCTGAAGCTGGCCAGCGGCTGCGATCGCCGCTGCTCGTTCTGCGCCATCCCGAGCTTCCGCGGCTCCTTCGTGAGCCGACGCCCCTCCGACGTCCTCGCCGACGCCAGGTGGCTGGCCGGTGAGGGCGTGCGCGAGGTGTTCCTCGTCAGCGAGAACAGCACGTCGTACGGCAAGGACCTCGGCGACCTGCGGTTGCTGGAGACGCTCCTGCCCGAGCTGGCCGCCATCGACGGCATCGAGCGGGTCCGGGTGTCCTACCTGCAGCCGGCCGAGACCCGGCCGGGGCTGGTGGAGGCCATTGCGGGGACGGCGGGTGTGAGCGACTACTTCGACCTGTCGTTCCAGCACGCCAGCGCCACGGTGCTCCGCCGGATGCGGAGGTTCGGCGACCCGGAGAGCTTCCTGGGTCTCCTCGACCGCGTCCGGACGCTGGCCCCCGCGGCCGGCGTCCGCTCCAACGTGATCGTCGGCTTCCCTGGTGAGACCGAGGACGACCTGCAGGTGCTCTGCGACTTCCTCGTCGCCGCGCGCCTCGACGTGACCGGCGTCTTCGGCTACTCCGACGAGGACGGCACCGAGGCCGCCTCGCTGCCCGACCAGCTCGACGACGACGAGATCCGGGCCCGCGTCGAGCGGGTCACCGATCTCGTCGAGGAGCTCACCAGTCAACGGGCCGAGGAACGGGTCGGGGAGGACGTCGTCGTCCTCGTCGAGAGCGTGACGGACGGTCCCGACGGTCCGCGGGCCGAGGGTCGCGCCGACCACCAGGGTCCCGAGGTCGACGGCACCACCCGTCTCGACTCCGGTGAGCACGCCGTCGGCGACCTGGTGGCCGCGGTCGTGGTCGGCAGCGAGGGCGCCGACCTGGTCGCCACCCCGGTCCGCGTCGTCGCAGGGGCACGCCCGTGAGCGACGAGGTCGGGACGTCCGGCAACTGGAACCTGCCCAACGTGCTGACCGGGATCCGGATCCTGATCGTGCCGTTCTACGGCGTCGCGCTGCTGCAGGACGGCGGTGACTCGATCCTCTGGCGGACCGTCGCCGCGGTCCTGTTCTTCGTCGCCATGGTCACCGACAAGGTCGACGGCGACATCGCGCGTGCCCGCGGCCTGGTCACCAACTTCGGCAAGATCGCCGACCCGATCGCTGACAAGGCCATGACCGGCATGGCCTTCATCGGCCTGTCGATCGTGGGAGACATCTGGTGGTGGGTGACCATCCTCGTCCTCCTGCGCGAGTGGACCGTGACACTGCTCCGCCTCTCCATCCTCAAGCGGGTGGTGGTGGCGGCGGCCTACAGCGGGAAGGTCAAGACGGTCCTCCAGGCCGTTGCGCTCACGGCGCTCTCGCTCCCGCTGCTGCTGCTGCACCCGCCGCTGCACGACCTCGGCGTGGTGCTCTTCTACGTCTTCCAGGCGGTCCTCGCCGTGGCGGTGGCCATGACGATGTGGTCGGGCTACGAGTTCTTCCGCGACGTGTGGCGCCAGCGTCACGTGCTCCGCACCACCTGACGTTCACGGCCACGTCACCCTCCGTCGGGTGCCGCCGGGGGTCCGGCGTACTAGGGTGACGCGCACCACAAGCCGTCGGCCGGTCCGACGACCTCGGATCTCAGCGTCTCGGAAGGACCCCCACGCTCCATGCACGCTCTCTCCCGCGGGCGGACCCGCGCCCTCGTCGCCTCGACCGTCCTCGCCGTGGGAGCCGCCACCTTGGCGGGCGTCGCGGCCGCGCCCAGCGCCTCGGCGGCCGACCCCGTCACGATCAACCTGCTCGGCATCAACGACTTCCACGGCCGGATCGACCCCGCCATCACGGTGCGCTGGGGCTACGAGATCCAGCACCTCCGCGACCAGGCCGTCACGCCCTCGACCGGCAGCCTGCTGGTCGGTGCGGGCGACCTGATCGGGGCGTCGTTGTTCAACTCCGCCATCGCCAAGGACCAGCCGACGATCGACGTGATGAACGAGATCGGCCTCGACGCCAGCTCGGTCGGCAACCACGAGTTCGACCAGGGCTGGGACGACCTGAAGAACCGGGTGCTCGGTGGTGACCCGAACAACCCGACCAACGCGACCTGGGACTATCTCGGCGCGAACGTCTACCAGAAGGGCACCCAGACGCCGGTGTTGCCTTCCTACGAGACCTTCGACGAGGGCGGTGTGACCGTCGGCGTGATCGGAGCCGTCACCCAGGAGACGTCGTCGCTCGTCAGTCCCGGCGGCATCGCCGACCTCGACTTCGGACCGGTGGTCCCTGCCCTCAACCGGGTGGCGGCCCAGCTGAGCGACGGCAACGACGCCAACGGCGAGGCCGACGTCATCGTCGCCGTGGTCCACGCGGGCGCGGTCGACGGCACCAAGGGCTACGACCAGGAGGTCGCCCAGGGTGGTGAGTTCGCCGACATGGCCACCGACCTCAGTCCCCAGGTGAACGCCGTGTTCCAGGGTCACACCCACCAGACCTACGTGTACGACGCGCCGGTCACCGGCGGCGACACCGCCACCCGGCCGATGCTCCAGACCGGCTCCTACGGCACCAACATCGGCCAGGTCGTCCTCACCGTCGACCCCGCCACCGGTCAGGTCCAGAGCTACACGGCCGCCAACAACGCGGTGCCGACCACGGGCGACAACAGCACCTACATCGCGCAGTACCCCGACGTGCTCACCCCGATCGACAACACCGTGAAGGCCGCCAAGGCCAACGGCGACGCGGTCGGCAACCAGCCGGTCGGCAGCATCACCTCCGACATCACCACCGCGTTCACCGGCGGCAGCTACCAGGGCGGCCACTACACCGGTGGCACCCGTGACGACCGGGCGTCGGAGTCGACTCTCGGCGACCTCGTGGCGAACGCGCTGCGCGACGGTCTCCCGGCCGACATGGGTCATGCCGACCTCGGCATCACCAACCCCGGCGGGCTCCGCAACGAGCTCTCCTTCGCCGGCGACCCGGCCGACAACCCCGCGAACACCGACGGCGTGGTCACCTACGCCGAGGCCAACAACGTGCTGCCGTTCGTCAACAACATCTGGACCGTCGACCTCTCGGGCGCCGACCTGAAGCGGGTGCTCGAGCAGCAGTGGCAGCCCAGCGGCGCGGCGCGGCCGTTCCTCAACCTCGGGCTGTCCGACAACGTCAAGGTGACCCTCGACCCGAGCCAGCCCGAGGGCCAGCGCGTGACGTCGGTCCTGATCAACGGCAAGCAGCTCGACCCGGCCCGCACCTACACCGTCTGCACGTTCTCCTTCCTCGGCACGGGCGGCGACAACTTCACCGCGTTCACCAGCGGCACCCATCGCGACACCGGGCTCGTCGACCGTGACCTGTGGATCCACTACCTCCAGAGCCACCCGGGCCTGGGGCCCGACTTCGCTCGCCAGGAGGTCACGGAGTCGGGGATGCCCTCCTACGTCGCCGGCGGGCAGCACGTCTCGTTCTCGCTCGGCAAGCTCGACCTGACCTCGCAGGGAAGCCCCGCGAACACGTCGGTGGACGTCTACGCCAAGTCCCCGACCAGCGCGAGCCGGACGCTGCTCGGCACCTTCCCGGTCACCGACGGGACGGCTGCGGTCGACCTCGACGTCCCGGCGGGCCTCCCCGCCAACAGCCCGTTGTCCGTCGTCGCCAGCCCGTCCATGACCACGGTCGGCAAGGCGCCGACGCCGAGCTCGATCACGGCGACCACCGGGACCGTCACCTACGCCCACGACTTCACCGTCCACGTGGCCGTCGACCCCGCCGAGGGCAACGGGTCCGTGTACCTGTGGGCCGGCACGTACGGCTACCTCGGGACGACTCCTCAGGTCGTCAACGGGGTCGCCGACATCGTCGTGCACCCCAACGGCCTTCCTCCCGGCAGCTACAGCCTGCTGGTCGGCTACCGCGGTGACGCGACCCACGCCGGCTCCTCCACCGCGCTCGCCGTGACCGTCCGCAAGGCGACTCCCGAGATGGCGGTCTCCGCGCCCGAGGCGGTCCGCGTCGGCCGCACCAGGGCCAAGGTGACCGTCCACGTCGGCGGCCCCGGAGCCCCGGCCACCGGTCGCGTGCTGGTCCACGCCGGCGGTGGCAGCTATCTGGCCACCGTGACCGGCGGGAAGGCCACGGTCCGGCTCGCGCCGTTCGCCCGGGTCGGGACGCACACTGTGCGGATCACCTACCTCGGTGACGACCACTACCGCTCTCTCACCCGCCGGACCACCATCAAGGTCGTGCGCTGACGGCTCGACCCACTCGTCAGAAGAAGAATCTCTCGGAAGGTAGAACCATGTCCTCATCTCGGTCGGCTCTTGCTGTCCTGGCGTCGGTCGCGACCGTCGTCGCCGGTGGAGCTCTCCTCGGGCCGGCGAACGCCAATCCCTCGTCCACCGGACTCGTGATCAGCGAGGTCTACGGGGCCGGCGGAAACGGCGGTGCCGTCTTCAACGCAGACTTCGTCGAGCTCTACAACCCGACCGCCTCGGCGGTCAGCCTCACCGGCGACTACATCCACTACCGCTCGGCGAGCGGCACGAGCGGCGGTACGCCGTACGCCCTGACCGGCTCGGTGCCGGCCGGTGGACACTTCCTGATCCAGATGGGTGCCGCCGGTGGCACGGGCGCCGCGCTGCCGACCCCCGACGCCGTCGCCTCGCCGGCGTTCAGCCTGGCGGCCGCGGGGGGCCAGGTCTACCTCCTGTCGAGCGCCACCCCGATCACCACCACCGGCAACCAGGCCGGTGCGACGGGCGTGGTCGACATGGTCGGCGCCTCCGGCTCCACGTCGTTCGAGACCGAGGCCACGCAGGCCGCGGCGACGGCGACCAGCTCGCTGAACCGTGCCGCGACGGGTGCCGACACCGACAACAACCACGCCGACTTCGCGCTCGCGGCTCCCACCCCGCAGAACGCCGGCACCGGGACGCCGCCGCCCCCGCCGACCGACTACACCATCGCCCAGATCCAGGGCACCGACACCGACACGTCACCTCACCTCGGCGAGAGCGTCATCACCCGGGGCGTGGTCACCGCCGACTACGCCACGGGTGGGTTCAACGGGTTCTACCTCCAGACCGCGGGCACCGGTGGCACCACCGACGCGACCCCGGGGGCCTCCGACGCGATCTTCGTGTTCGGCTCGGCGGCCGCAGCGAAGGTGCACATCGGCGACTTCGTCGAGGTCCAGGGCACGGTCAGCGAGTTCGCGGGCACCACGGAGATCGGCGCCACCGCCGACCACGTGACCGAGCTCTCCGACGCCCACGACCCCGTGACTCCTGCCGCGATCGCCTACCCGACCACCGACGCCGCCCGCGAGGCGCACGAGGGCGAGCTGCTGGCGCCGACGAACGACTTCACGGTCACCGACAACTTCGACCTGAACGCCTTCGGGGAGATCGGCCTGGCCACGGGCGACCACCAGCTGGTGCAACCGACCGACGTGGCCAACCCGACCACCGACCCGGCCGGAGTCACCGACGTCCAGGCCGACAATGCCCGGCGTGCGGTCACGCTCGACGACGGGGCCAGCATCAGCTTCCTCAGCGCCGCCAACAAGGGCATCCCGCTCCCGTGGCTGACGACCGACAACCCCGTCCGGATCGGCTCGCGGGCGACGCTGCACGAGCCGGTGATCCTCGAGTTCCGCAACAGCCAGTGGGACTTCCAGCCGACCTCCCCGGTGACCGACGACGGCGCCGACGTCGCGACGTTCGGCGACACGCGCGCGGCCAACGAGGCGCCGCAGCCGGTGGGCGGTGACCTCCGGCTGGCGACGTTCAACGTGGAGAACTTCTTCCCGACCTCGGCCGCCGACTACACCGCCCTCGATCCCGGCAACGCGTGCACGTCGTTCAACGACCGCACCAACACCCCCATCACCGTCAACCAGTGCACCCCCAGCGGGCCACGGGGGGCGTGGGACGCCACCAACCTCCAGCGCCAGCTCGCCAAGGAGATCCCTGCGATCAACAGCCTCGACGCCGACGTGATGTCGCTGGAGGAGATCGAGAACTCCGTGCAGTTCAGCAAGGACCGCGACGACGCGCTCGCCCAGCTCGTGGCCGCGCTCAACGAGGCTGCCGGTACGACCCGCTGGGCCTACGTCCCGTCACCCGACCCGGCCGACCTGCCGCCGACGGCCGAGCAGGACGTGATCCGGACGGCGTTCATCTACAACCCGTCGAAGGTCGAGCCCGTGGGCTCCTCCGTCGTGCTGGCCGACCAGTCCGACCCGGGCGAGCCGTTCGCGAACGCCCGCGAGCCGCTGGCCCAGGAGTTCAAGCGCAAGGGCGCTCTCGACTCCGACGGCTTCCTCGTGGTGGTCAACCACTTCAAGTCGAAGGGTGACAGCACGCCGCCGGCGACCGGTGACAACGCGAACGGCATCCAGGGCGCCTTCAACGGCGACCGGGTCCGCCAGGCCCACGCGCTGGTCGACTTCGCCGACCAGGTCGCGGCCGACCGCGGGACGCAGAAGGTCTTCCTGGTGGGTGACTTCAACTCCTACACCCAGGAGGACCCGATGCAGGTCCTCTACGACGCGGGCTACGTCAACCAGGCCAGCGACGACTCGCGCGACGTCAGCTACGAGTTCGGTGGCACGGCGGGCTCGCTGGACCACGTGCTCGCCAGCCCGGCGGCAGCCGCGATGGTGACCGGTCGCGACGTCTGGCAGATCAACGCCGAGGAGTCCGTCGCGTTCGAGTACAGCCGCTACAACTACAACGCCACGCTCCTCTACCAGCCGAACCAGTTCCGCGCCTCCGACCACAACCCGGAGCTGGTGGGTCTGAGCGCGCCGTTCTCCCAGGAGGCGTCCACGGTCACGGTGACCGCGACGCCCGACCGGATCAAGAAGAAGAAGGACACCACTCGCATCGACGTCACGGTCTCCGCAGCGGAGGCCACGCCGACGGGCGAGGTCGCGATCCTGGTGGGCGGAGAGCAGCTCGCCGTGCGGCAGCTGGTCGACGGCCACGCGAGCGCGACCGTGGGGCCGTTCCCGCGGGCCGCTACCGAGACCGTCCGGGTGCTCTACCTGGGTGACCGCGTCACGAGAGCGGGCTACGGCACGACCACGCTGACGATCACCAACGGCAACCCCAGGTAGCCGGTCAGTCGGTGACCTCCCGCAGCCGGAAGGCCGCCTGTACCAACGACAGGTGGCTGAAGGCCTGCGGGAAGTTGCCGACCATCCGGCCGCCGCGCGGGTCGTACTCCTCGGCCAGGAGCCCGACGTCGTTGGCCAGCGCGACCAGCCGGTCGAAGAGCGCGTGCGCGTCGTGCGTCCGGCCGGCGAGGGCATAGGCCGACACCAGCCAGAACGAGCAGGCGAGGAAGGGGTGCTCCTCACCGGCGAGGCCGTCGACCCCGGTCTGCGTGCGGTAGCGCATCAGCAGACCGTCGCGCATCAGGTCCTGCTCGATCGCCTCGATGGTGCCGAGCATCCTCGGGTCGTCGGCGTCGATGAAGCCGACCAGGGGCATCATCAACAGCGACGCGTCGACCTCCTGGGTCGAGTAGTGCTGCGTGAACGAGTTGCGGTCGGGGTCGAAGCCCTCGCTCAGGACCTCGTCGCGCACCCGGTCGCGCACCTCGCGCCAGCGTTCGACGTCGCCCGGCAGGCCGTGCCGTTCGACCGCCCTGACCGCGCGGTCGAAGGCGGCCCAGACCATCACCCGGGAGTGCGTGAAGTGCTGCAGCGGTCCACGGATCTCCCACAGACCGTTGTCGCTCTCCTGCCAGGTGTCGAGCAGGTGGTCGACCAGCACTCGTTGCAGGGCCCAGGCGTCGTCGCTCCAGCCGAGGGACGACTCGCGCGCCTCCTCGAGCGCGATCATGACCTCACCCAGCACGTCGCTCTGCTTCTGGTCCACGGCGGCGTTGCCGATGCGCACCGGTCGTGAGCCGGCGTACCCGGGCAGCGTGTCGAGCGTCAGCTCCGGCAGGCGGCGCGAGCCGTCGACGGTGTACATGATCTGGAGGTCGGCAGGGTCACCGGCCACCGCGCGGAGCAGCCAGTCCCGCCAGAAGCGGGCCTCGTCGGTGGCGCCGGCGGTGAGGAGGGACGACAGGGTGAGCGCGGCGTCGCGCAGCCAGCAGTAGCGGTAGTCCCAGTTGCGCTCGCCGCCGAAGTCCTCGGGCAGCGACGTGGTCGGCGCCGCCACGATCCCGCCCGTCTCGACGTGGGTGAGCAGGTGCAGGGTGAGGAGCGAGCGCCGCACGATGTCCTGGTGGGGCACGCCCTTCAGGTCGCAGGACGAGACCCAGTCGACGTCCTCGTGGATGGTCGCCTGGATGGTGTACGGGTGCGCGTCGGGGGTGCGTAGGTGCGACGGCAGCCAGGTGGTGGAGAACGTCATCTCGTCGCCGGCGTGGAGGTCGAAGTCGTCGGCGTGCCGGTGGTCGATCGGCCTGGGCAGTCGCGGGCCGCGCAGGACGAGCTTGTCCGGACCGGCGACGGCGGTGATGACGGGGTCGTGGTCCTCGTGCCGGCGGCGGACCCAGGGCGTCGCCGTGCCGTAGTCGAAGCGCACCACCCACTCGTGGTGGATCGCGACCGTGCCCTCCACGCCGGTGAGCCGGCGCACCACGTCGATCCGCTCGTCGCCGGTCGGCATCACGTCGAGGAGGACGGCGACACCCGTGTCCGTCGTGAACGTGGTCTCCAGGGCGGCCGAGTCGCCGAGGTAGCGCCGGCTGACCTCGTAGTCGCCCGCGGGGCACAGCTGCCAGTGCCCGTTCTCCTCGTCACCGAGCAGTGCCGCGAAGCACGCGGGTGAGTCGAAGCGGGGCAGGCACAGCCAGTCGATGGAGCCGTTCGTGCCGACCAGGGCCGCGGTGTGCCGGTCGCCGATCATCGCGTAGTCCTCGATCGGGCGGCTCACGCCGGAAGGGTAACCGCCCGGTCTAATGTCGGACCATGAAGCGCCGCTCGACCCCCGACGTCGAGGCCGCAGAGGCGCTCAGCCTGCTGCGAGCCGTCGGGAGCACGCTGGCCACCGCCGAGTCGCTCACCGGCGGTCGCCTCGCCGCCGCGGTCACGTCGGTGCCGGGGGCCTCGGCCAGCTACGTGGGCGGGTTCGTCACCTACGCGACGGAGCTCAAGGAGTCGCTCCTGGGGGTCCCGCACGAGATCGTCGAGCAGTACGGCGTGGTGTCGGGGGAGTGTGCCCGCGCCATGGCTGCCGGCTGCCGGATCGCGACGGGTGCGACCTATGCGCTGGCCACGACGGGCGTCGCCGGACCCGACTCGCAGGAGGGCAAGCCGGTCGGTACCGTGTTCGTCGGCCTGTCGGGTCCGGAAGGCGAGACGGTGCTGACGATGGAGCTGATCGGAGACCGGCACCGGATCCAGGACCGGGCGTGTCGAGAGGCGCTGTCGGCCCTGTGTGGGATTCTTCGGGGGGAACAACCGCCTCTCGGGTAGCGTTTCCGCCACAGTCACCTTTCACGACCGCTCGCACGACCTGACCGACGACCGAGGAGGACCCAGATGGCGCTGTTCCGCCGACTGCTGGGCGACGTCCTTCGTGAGCGTCGCCTCGAGCAGGGCCTGACCCTGCGCCAGGTCTCGGCCGAGGCCCGGGTGAGCCTGGGCTACATCTCCGAGATCGAGCGTGGGCAGAAGGAAGCGTCGTCCGAGCTCCTCGCCTCGCTGTGCACCGCCCTCGAGGCGCCGTTGTCCGAGGTGCTGCGCGACGTGTCGGCCGCGGTCGCTCTCGAAGAGGCCGCCACGGCCCCCACGCCGATCACCACCCGTCGTCCCGTCGTGGCCTCGGCCGCCTCCGCCGCCTGACCGTCATGAAGGTGCCGACGGGGAACTACCGCCTCGGAGACGTGCTCCAGGACGGCACCGGCCTGACGCAGGAGGAGATCGGCTGGCTGATCGCGGCTGCCGCCGTCGCCACCGGGGTGCTCATCGCCGTGCGTGCGGTCGACGTCGTGATCCGGTTCTGGACGCCCTCGGGCGGTCGTTCCTAGCGCTGACAGGTCGGGCAGGCGAACGTCGTGCGCTCGCGCCCCGCGTCGCCGAGCACCGTCTGCCGGATCGGCGTACGGCAGCGTCGGCAGGGCCGGCCCGCGCGGTCGTAGACCCAGAACTGCCGGCCCCGGGCCAGGTCGCCGGTGGTGCTCTGCTGGGCTCGGCGGCTGTTGAGCAGGAGCATCTGGTGGGCCCGGTCGACCAGACGGCGGAGGTCTCTCACCTCGCCGACCGGGGTCTCGGGGGCGGTGCCGGTGACGAAGCACAGCTCGGAGGCGTACATGTTGCCGATGCCGGCCAGGCGGGTCTGGTCGAGCAGAGCCTCCTTGACGGCGCGGTCGGGGTGCTCGGAGAGTCGGCGTACGGCCTCGTCGGGGTCCCAGCCGGGGCCGAGCAGGTCGGGCCCGAGGTGCCCGACCAGCGCGGGCTCTCGGTCGCGGGGCACGATCTCCACGATGCCGAGCGAGAAGCCGACGGCGACGGCGTCCCCCGTGGTCAGGACCACCCGGGCGGTGTGAGCCGGCCGGGGCCAGCGTTGCCCGGGTCGGAGCACCCGCCAGCCACCCTCCATCTTGAGGTGGGTGTGGAGGGTCCAGGGGGTGTCGGCGTCGATCCGGGTGAGCAGGTGCTTGCCACGTGAGACGGTCTCGCTCACCCGGGCCCCGGAGAGGTCGACCGTGGCGAACGCGGGCACCCGGAAGTCGGTGGCGGTCAGGTCGTGGCCGCTCAGCGCGCGATCGAGCAGACGCGCCGCCCGCCACACGGTGTCGCCCTCAGGCACCGTCAACCACGCAGTCTCAGCCCGCGGGGCGTCGAGACGAACCCTGCGGCGTCGAGCGCCTCACGGAGCGGCGTGGATCCTCCGCCGAGGATCTGCTCGCCGTCGGCCTTCTCGACCGTCAGCCGGCCCAGCGCTCCGCGGCGGCCGGCCTCGGAGAGGGACTGGGCCGCCGGGCCGAGCAGCGTCGCGTCGTCCGACCAGGTGAGCAGGGTCTTGCCGCCTCGCTCGACGTAGAGAGTGAGGCGACCATCGACCAGGACGACCAGGGCGCCCGCCTTGCGCCCGGGTCGGTGACCACCGAGGGCCTCTCGGTCGGGCCAGGGGAGGGCCGCGCCGAACGGGTTGGCGGGATCGGTGGCGGCCAGGGTCACGGCCTCGGGCTTCGCCTCGGTGCCCCAGGCCTCGGTCGACCCGCTCGAGATCTCGGTGAAGGTGCGGAGCCGGTCGACCGCCCCGGCGGTGCCGAACTGGGCCGCGCCGAGCCCTTCGACGAAGTAGCCCCGGCGGCAGCGCCCCGAGTCCTCGAACGCGGAGAGCACCTTGTAGACCGCCGCGAAGCCACCAGTAGTGCGCTCGGACACCACCGCTCCGCGGGTGACCACGCCGTGGCGCTCGAGCATCCGCTCGGCGGTCGCGTGGGCGCGGCGCGTCGGGTCGGTGTCGACCGGGGGCAGCAGGGCCCAGCGACCCGAGGTGGCCGGCGGTGCCGGGCGCAGGCCGGTGCGGCCGGGTCGGCTCGGCCTGGCCCGGGGTGCGGCCCGGCGGCTGCGGTGGGTCCCCGAGCCCGAGGTGAGGGAGCGCAGGGGTGCGAACGTGTCGTTGGTGACCCGGCCGGCCCAGACCAGCTCCCACAGGGCGTCGGCCACCGACCGCTCGGTCGCTCCGGCCGCCGCCGCCAGCTGCCGGAAGAACCACGCGCCGCCGGGGGCGAGCGCCTCGAGGACGGCCTGGTGGACCTCGCCCCACTCCTGCTCGGGACCCGCCTCGGGCAGAGGCAGGGTGAGCGGTGCCTGGTCACCGAGGTGGAGCGAGACCCAGCCGTCGGTGCCGGGCAGCGCCCCGTGGCCGACCCAGGTGACCTCCCCCGACGCGGTGAGCTCGTCGAGGAGGGCGGGCTCGTAGTCGGGGAGCCGGGCCGGGAGGATGAGCGACTCCCAGGCCGAGGCAGGGGCGGCGTAGCCCGCGAGCTGGTCGACCACCTGGAGGACGCCGTCGACGCCTCGTGGGCGTCCGCGCTGGGGCCGGTTGACGTGCTGCCAGGCGAGCAGGAAGCGACCCAATGCGGCCGGCTCGACCGGCTCGACCTCCTGCCGGAGCCGGGCCAGCGAACGCCGTCGCAGCATCCGGAGCACCTCGGCGTCGCACCACTCGGCGCCGGAGCCCGACGGGCGGAACTCACCTTCGAGCACGCGGCCCTGCCCGCCCAGCCGTTGCAGGGTCTGGCGGGCGACGGCGACACCCAGCCCGAGACGGGCGGCCACGTCGGCCACGGTGAAGGGGCCGTGGGTGCGGGCGAACCTGCTGACCAGGTCGGCCAGCGGGTCGTCGACGGGCTCGGTGAACGCGTCGGGTACGCCGGGAGGCACGGGTACGCCGAGCCCGTCACGCAGCCGGCCGACGTCCTCGATCGCGGCCCAGCGCTCCTCGCCGGCCATCCGCACCGGGACGGCGCGGCGCGCGTCGGCCAGTGTGGTCAGCCATTCGGCGGCCGCGCCACCCTCGACGGTGCGGGCCGCGACCTCCTCGGTGGTGACCGGGCCGAGCCATCGCAGCAGGTCGGCGACGCCCTCGGCGTCGCGCGCCCGGCGCTCGGGGTCGGTGCGCTGCAGGGTCTCCTCGATCTCGGCGAGCACGTCGGGGTCGAGCAGCTCGCGGAGCTCGGCCCGGCCGAGCAGCTCGGCCAGGAGTCCCTGGTCGAGGGAGAGGGCCGCGGCCCGGCGCTCGGCGATGGGGGAGTCGCCCTCGTAGACGAACTGCGCGACGTAGCCGAACAGGAGGCTGCGTGCGTAGGGCGACGGCTGGTGGGTGTCGACGTCGTGGATGCCGACCTCGCGCCGCTGCACCCGGCGCATCAGGCCGACCAGTGCCGGCAGGTCGTAGACGTCCTGCAGGCACTCGCGGACGGCCTCGAGCACGATCGGGAACGACGGGTACTTGGACGCCACCTCGAGCAGGGCCGCGCTGCGCTGGCGCTGCTGCCACAGCGGTGAGCGCCGGCCCGGGTCGCGGCGCGGGAGAAGAAGCGCCCGTGCGGCGCACTCACGGAAGCGCGAGGCGAACAGGGAGGAGCCGCCGACCTCCTGGGTCACCAGGTCGTCGATCTCGTCGGGCTCGAAGGCGATCACCTCGCCCGTCGGCGGCTCGGCGTCGGTGTCGGGGATGCGGATCACGATGCCGTCGTCGGAGGCTATCGCCTGGCCGTCGACGCCGTAGCGCTCGCGCAGCCGGGCGTTGATCGCCAGGGCCCAGGGGGCGTGGACGGGGGTGCCGTAGGGGGAGTGGACGACCAGCCGCCAGTCGCCGAGCTCGTCACGGAACCTCTCGACGACCAGGGTGCGGTCGCTGGGCAGGACGCCGGTGGCCTCGACCTGCTCGTGCACGTAGCCGACCAGGTTGCCCGCCGCCCACGGGTCGAGGCCGCGCTCCTCGGCGGCGGCCACGGCGCTCTCGCGCGACGCCGCACCGAGCTCGCGGGTGAAGGTGCCGATCGCCTCGCCGAGCTCCGCCGGACGGCCGAGGGCGTCGCCCTTCCAGAACGGCAGGCGCCCCGGCACCCCGGGCGCGGGCGTGACCAGGACCCGGTCGTGCGTGATGTCCTCGATCCGCCAGCTGGTGGCGCCGAGCGCGAAGACGTCGCCGACGCGGGACTCGTAGACCATCTCCTCGTCGAGCTCGCCGACGCGCCGCCCCGGGCCCTCGCCACCCACCAGGAAGACGCCGAAGAGCCCACGGTCGGGGATCGTGCCGCCACTGGTCACCGCCAGCCGCTGGGCACCCGGCCGCCCGGTGAGCTGCCCGGTCACCCGGTCCCACACGACGCGGGGCCGCAGCTCGGCGAACTCGTCACTGGGATAGCGGCCGCTCAGCAGGTCGAGGGTCGCGTCGAACGCCCCGCGCGGGAGCTGGGTGTAGGACGCGGAGCGGCGGACGAGGTCGAACACATCGTCGACCGACCAGGCTTCCATCGCCACCATCGACACGACCTGCTGGGCCAGCACGTCGAGCGGGTTGGTGGGGATGCGCATGGACTCGATCAGGCCGGCGCGCATCCGCTCGACCGCCACCGCGGTCTGGGCCAGGTCTCCGCGGTGCTTGGGGAAGAGGACGCCGCGGCTGACCTCGCCGACCTGGTGGCCGGCGCGACCGACGCGCTGGAGTGCGCTGGCGACGCTCGGCGGAGACTCGATCTGGACCACGAGGTCGACCGCGCCCATGTCGATGCCGAGCTCGAGGCTGCTGGTCGCGACGACGCAGGGGAGCCGGCCGCGCTTGAGGTCGTCCTCGATCAGGGCTCGCTGCTCCTTGGAGACCGACCCGTGGTGGGCCTTGGCGATCACGGGAGGCGCGCCGTAGGAGGCACCGGACTGGGCCATGATCTCGGCGGGCGACTCGATGCTCGTCTCGACCCCCGCTCCGGCCCGGTCGGCGGCGATCTCGTTGAGCCGCGCCGTCAGGCGCTCCGCGAGGCGACGGGAGTTGGCGAAGACGATGGTCGAGCGGTGCTGCTCGATCAGGTCGGCCACGTGGTTCTCGACGTGCGGCCAGATCGAGGTGGCCTCGCGACCGTCGCCCTCGGTCTCGTCGGAGTCGTCGTAGGGCGCGGGTGCGGTCATGTCCTCGACGGGTACGACGACCTTGAGGTCCCACTGCTTGACCGAGGGTGGTGCGACGATCTCGACCGGCGTCGTCCCGCCCAGGAAGCGCGCCACTTCTTCCAGCGGCCTGACCGTCGCAGACAGACCGATCCGCTGCGCGGGCCTGGCGAGCAGTGCGTCGAGACGCTCGAGGCTGAGCCCGAGATGAGCGCCTCGTTTGGTGCCGGCCACGGCGTGGACCTCGTCGACGATCACGGTCTCGACGTGCCGCAGGCTCTCGCGGGCCTGGCTCGTGAGCATCAGGAAGAGCGACTCGGGCGTGGTGATCAAGATGTCGGGGGGCGTGCGGGCCAGGGTGCGGCGCTCCGCGGCCGGGGTGTCACCCGACCGGATGCCGACGGTCACCTCCGGCAGCCGCGAGCCGAGGCGCTCGGCCGTCTGCCGGATGCCGACCAGCGGGGAGCGCAGGTTGCGCTCGACGTCGACGGCGAGGGCCTTGAGGGGGGAGACGTAGAGGACGCGCGTGCCGGTCTCGGCCGGCCGGCCCTCCGTGAGCAGCCGGTCGATGGCCCAGAGGAACGCCGACAGGGTCTTACCCGAGCCGGTCGGAGCGACCACGAGGGCGTGCTGCCCGCGCGCGATCGCGTCCCACGCGCCGTCCTGGGCAGGGGTGGGCTCGGCGAAGGCAGCCCCGAACCACGTCCGGGTCGGCGCGCTGAAGCGCTCGAGCGCGGTGTGCGGCTCCGACATGCCTCCATCCTTGCTCACGCCACCGACACCTGCGAGGGCGCCGGCGGCCCCCGTCGTGCGAGGGCCCAGGTCGGTGTCCGCCTCACCACCCGAGCGCGCGCAGGCGTGCGTCACCGAGGCCGAAGTGATGACCCACCTCGTGGACGACCGTCCGTCGTACCTGGTCGAGCACCTCGGCCTCGCTGCCACACACCGCGCAGATCGCACGGCGATAGATGGTGATCCGGTCGGGCAGGGCGCCGGCGTAGAAGGACGTGCGCCGCGTCAACGGGACTCCCTGGTAGAGACCCAGGAGGCCCGGCGGACCCCCGTCGTGCTGCACGGTGACGGCCACGTTGCTCATCAGCTCGCCGAGCTCGTCGGGCAGACCGTCGAGCGCCTCGGTGACCATCGCCTCGAATCGCTCGGGCTCGACCTCGACCATGTGCCCAGTGTCCCCGTCGACCCCAGCCGCGCGACGCCGGGCGTTTCCGTGTCCACCGGGCAACGCGCACGAGCCCGGGTGTCCGACCCCTCGTCGGAGCCTGCCGGGAGTCCCGCGCAGGACTCCCGGCGTGCGGGCGTCCACCGGCTAGGGGAGGGCCGGGAGCTGGAGGAGCTGGAGCCCGGAACCGTCGGCCGTGTAGCCATAGACCACCAGCTGGTGCAGGTCGTTCAGACCCATGCCCTGTACCGGGTAGAACACCGACGGGTCGACCATGCCGTGCACGTCGTACACCCGTCCCTGGGGATCCCAGACCACGGGCGTCTCCTCGTACGGCGCGACCTCGGCCGAGCCCATCACCCACCCGTCGCTGGTCACCTTCGACGCGCCGGCGCTGAACCCGTAGTCGGCCAGGCGACGCAGGCCGTCTGCCCGGGTCCAGACGAACGCGTCGTCGCCGCTCGTCCCTACCACCGTGCCGTCGGCGTTGATGGCGGCGGCCACGCCTCCGGACATCCCCGGCAGGTTCCCGAGGTCCTCGATCTCCCGGTCGGGAGACCACAGCACCAGGTGGTCGTCGCCACCGTCCACCGAGTGACCGACGACCCACCCGTCGTCGTTCACGGCGAACGGCTCGGTCATGGAGCGGTCGTCACCGATGTGAGGGAGCCGCTGGAACCCACCGGCCTCGGTCCAGATGAACGGGTCGTTGTACTCGTGCCAGAAGCCGTCGTCCTCCTGCCTCAGGAGGCTGGCGTTGCCGACCACGGTGCCGGAGTCGTTGATGGCGAACGCCCGGGCGTAGTCGTAGGGCAACCAGTCGGGGAGGCCGAGCTCGATCAGCGTCCCGTCGGCCTTCCACAGCGCCGGCACGACGCGGTTGTCGTCGAGCGCGATCTGACCCACGGAGTCGCCATGCTCGTTGATGTCGTAGGAGTAGCCGGTGGTGCCGTGATCGCCGAGCGCGAGCTGCTCGACCCCACCCTCGGCCGTCCAGCGGACCGGCTTGGTCTGCGCGTCGATCTGCTTGTCGCCGGTCATCACCCCGGCGTTGTTCAGGTCGTAGCCGACCATCGCGGGTGCGTTCGCCACCACCTGCGCGTCCGGAGTCGTCACCTGGTCGATGAGGACCTCGGCCGTGCCGAGGACGGCGCCCCGCAGGCTCTTCATCTGGACCCGCCCGACCAGCGGCGAGCCGTCGAGGGACTCCGCGTCGGCGGTGATCTCGGCATGCACGGCGATCCGGTCGCCGGCACCCAGGCGCTTCGCCGTGCTGGGGCCGACGGCGATCCTCCCGATCCCACGCGAGTAGGCCCGTTCGTGGTAGTCGAACTCGGTCTCCCCGCTCGGGACGTCGACGCCGGCGACGACGATGGCCAGGGTGCCGGGCTGCGGGTCACGGACCACGAGGGTCTCGGCTCCCGGGCCGGTGGTGGTCGCCTGGGCGACCAGGCCGTTGCGCCCGAAGAGGTAGACGTCGAGGTCGGCATCGCGCTGCCGCGGCACGATCGTCATCTCGAGACGGGTCGCGTCCCGCGAGACGTCGACCTGGCCCTGCGAGAGCTGACCCTCCGCGACCGAGGACCACAGGTCGCGCTTTCGCCCGACGAGGCCATCGGTCGGGACCACGGTCACCGGGCCCCAGGCGTTGGACGCGGAGAACGTGGAGGTGACCGGACGATGGATCGAGGCGGTCTCGATCGTGACCGTGCCCGGCGTGACCTTCAGCCCCTGCAGCTCCGCGGTGAGGTGATAGGGGTTGTCGAGCGCGGACGACGTACGACGCGCCTCGACCTCGATCTCCCAGACTCCGGGCACGGGCTGCTCGTAGGACCTGCTGAGGGCGTCACAGTCTGAGCCGTTGACCTGGTGGGTGTAGCAGTGGTTGCCGGCGTTCGAGTCGACGGGCACGCCGTACGGGTCGATCGCGAGGAACCGGACCTGGCGGCCCGCTGCCACCGAGTCGAGCGACAGACGCAGGCTGCCGACACCGCGCGGCACCGCGACGAACACCGACGTCGTGCTTCCACGCTCGACGGAGCCGCGCTGTCCGACCATGCGGTTCGGCGCGTGGGGGACCTGGGTGGCCACCACGGTGACGGGCACCAGCTGGTCCACGCCGTGCGTCGCGGGGTCGTCCACGCGAAGGATGGCCGAGTGCTCGCCCCTCGTCACGGAGTGAGCCGTGATCCGGATGCTCGTCGCCGACCCGCGACGCAGCGACACCGTCCGGGGCGCGGAGAACGTGCCGTCGTTCCCGATCCACGACAGGTGGTGCGAGGTGGCCCGTGCCGGTCCGCTCGTCCGCGTCACTGCGACGGCGTACGTCCGCGTCGAGCCCTCACGCTGACCACCCGCCGACGGCAGGCAGCGGTTGTAGACGCCGGTGCCGGTGTCCGGCGTGCCGAGCTCGTGTGACAGCGCCGAGCACACGGGAGCTGCGATCGTGTAGGAACGCGTCGAGACACCGCGAGCGAGCAGCGACCAGGCTCCCTCGGTGTCGACCAGGCCCGTGCCCTGGGCGGTCGTACGGCTGCCCTTGATCGGGTCGGCCGTGCTGGCCATCGCCTGGCGCAGTGCCGCCGCCGGGGCCCTCGTCCCGGTGGCCCGAGCGGCGGAGAGGAGCAGCGCAGCCGCGCCGGTGGCTTCGGGGGCTGCCATCGAGGTGCCGTTGAGCATCGAGTACCCGGGTGGCAGGTCGTAGCCGGCTTCCGGCACGGCGTCCCCCGGGAGCCACCGCGGCGTGGTCGAGATCGCGGCCCCAGGAGCAGCCAGGGTCGGCTTCAGCCCACCGCTCTCCGACGGACCGCGGGACGAGAAGGCGAAGATCCCCTGCGGGCGGCGCACCTGCGCGCCGTAGTCGGCGCGCCAGGTGGCCTTGCTGACCGACGCTGCAACGCTCACGACGCGGTTCGCCACGGACGGCGACCCGGCGGTGTTGAGGCCGGGGCCCTCGTTGCCGGCGGCCGCGAAGATCTGCACGCCAGTGGTGTCGACGAGCGAGTCGTAGAGCATCGCGATGGCGTCGGAGCCGTCGTTGAGAGCCGGGAGCCCACCGATCGACACGTTGACCACGTCGACGTGGTCGTCGAGGACGAGGTCGATCATGCCCTCGGCCAGCGCGGTCGACGTACAGCCGCCGCTGAACGTGCAGGCACGCGCGGACACGATCTGGGCACCGGGCGCGGCGCCCTGCATGTCGCCACCGAAGAGGCCGTTGCCGGCGATGATGCCGGCGACGTGAGTGCCGTGCGCGGCACTGACGATGCCGAGGTTCACGAAGTCCGCGACGCCTTCGTAGCCCAACGGGGACAGGTCGACGTCCTCGCGGTAGTCCACGACGAACGGGACCCGTTCGACGACGGGCGTGGAGTGGTCGTCGACGCCGAGGTGCCCCACCTGGTGGTCGACGCCGTACGGCGCCATCACCTGCTCGTCGGTGAAGTCGTGGTCGAGGTCGCTGTCCACCCAGATCCGGTGGTCCCCGGGGTCGTAGAGCACGCCGACCCAGTCGTCCGTGTCGCCGTCGCGGTTGACGTCACCCCCGAGCTCCGACCCCTCGGTGGTGCTCTCGAAGAAGACGGCGAACCTGTAGTCACCCTCGGGTGCGGTCCACTGCTCGCCCAGGCCGTTGAACGTGGGACCGGTCACCTCCTGGTCCATCTGCAGCCAGGTGCCGTCGTTGTCGACGACCGGGTCGGTGGCAGTGAACCAGTCGGTCACCTTGTCCTTCCCGTTGGTGGTGGTCCGCAGCGCCGGGTGGTCGAGGTCGACCCCGCTGTCGAGGACGCCGACGGTGATGCCCCGGCCGTCCCAGGCTCGGTGACGGTCCACGAAGGAGACGGCCCCGGTCTCGCCGACCGGTAGGTACGGGTTGGCGGCACCGGTCGTCGCGCCAGGGCCGGCGACACCACGAGGTGTCGCCGGGGCGGAACCCCTCAGCGTGACCCGTGGGTCGGGGATCCGATACCTGCGGTTGAGGTCGATGGCCCGTACGTCGCCCAGCCGCGCGAGTCCGCGTACGGCGTCCACCGGGACAGTGGCCCGCACGTACCCGAGCCCGTCCTCGGAACGGCCCACACTGCCGTGGAGGTCGGCGACCGCCTGCGAGACCTTGGCGGTGTCACCGGGGGTGACGGCGAGCAGGACCGTGACGGTCTTCGTGCCCTTGGCCTCAGCCGCCTGGAACGTGCGGAGGTCGCGGTCTCCCAGCTTGTCGCTCAGCTCGTCGACTGCCGGCGAGAGCGCTCGGAACTGCCTGTCCGGTGTGACGTGGTCCCGGTGCTGGTCGACGTGTCCCGTCGGACGTCGCTGTGCGAAGGCGTCGGGGATCGACCCGCCGTCCCGGGCGAGCGCCGGAGACGGAACCGACACGATGCCGAGCACGCAGAGCGCGGCGGCGGTGGTGGCGAGAGCGTTCCGGACAAGGCGGTTGCGCGAAGGCGACCGGTCACGGTGGGCGGGCAGGCTCATGCCTCTCCTCGGGGTCTGGGGACAACGCCCCGACTCTCAAGGCACCCGGCGCGGCCGGTCAACGATGCTCGCAGGCGGGCCCGCGCCATGGCGCGCCTCCGCCATCAGGGCCAGTGGAACGGTCCGTCCGCCTGCCGCGGTGGTGGGTGGTGCGCCGTGTGCACGGCGAGGAAGGCCACGCTGACGACCCTCGCCGAACGCCTCTGAGCCCGCACGCATCGCCCTGACGCCCACCGAGGCGTGGCAGCCTCCGGGGTGATCGCCCGGCTCAGCCGACCACGGCATCGAGCTCGACCTCGACCAGCCAGCGGGGGTCGAGCAGCCCGGCCACGACCACCATCGTGCTGGCCGGCCTGACGCCGCCGAAGACCTCACCGTGGACCGCGCCGACCGGGTCGGCCAGGTCGGCGCGGACGACGTACTGACGCGTCCGCACGACGTCCTCGACCCGTCCGCCGAGCTCCTCCAGCGCGGCGACCGCGATCTCCCAGCAGCGCCGGGCCTGGGTCGCCGGATCCGGATCCACGGTGCCGTCCGGCCACACCGGCGCAGTGCCGGAGACGACGACGGTGTGGCCGACCCGGACCGCCCGGCTGAAGCCGATGGTGTCCTCGTACGGCGACCCGGAGCGGGCGTGCTGACGATCCATGAGCACACCGTAGGGGCGCCTCCGCCGTCCCTCACCCTTCTGGGTAGTCTCGCCGCGTGTTCTCCGGACTCGGCCGGCTCGCGACCCGGCATCCCTGGCTGGTCATCCTCGGGTGGATCGTGGTGTCGGTCGTCATCATCGCCACCGCCCCGAAGCTCAGCGCCACCAGTGACCAGTCGGAGTTCCTGCCGTCGAAGTACGAGTCGATCCGCGCGGCCAACCTCCAGACGGAGGCCTTCCCGCAGCAGAGCGGGGTCGGCGCGATCCTGGTCTTCGACCGCCAGGACGGGCAGCCGCTGACGAAGGCCGACTCGGCGGACGTGCAGCAGATCGTCACGGGGCTGGAGCCGAAGCTCGACCCGGTGTTCGCCGGCATCGCGGCCCAGCCGCCCTCGCAGAACAAGCTCGTGCAGATCGCCGTCGTGGGGATCGCGAAGGACAAGAACCCCTACGACCCCGCCGCGACCGACGCCGCGAAACAGCTGCGCGTGGACGGCCAGGCGCTCGTCAAGGGCACCGACCTGCGGCTCGGCATCACCGGGGCTGCTGCCCAGGCCCTCGACTCGCAGGAGGCGTCCGCCAACGCCGAGGCGATCGTCGGCATCGCGACGCTGCTGCTGATCCTCGTCCTGATGATCCTGATCTTCCGCAGCGTGATCCTGGCGGTCCTGCCGATCCTCGTGATCGGGCTGGTCTCGCAGGTGGCCGTGGGGCTGATCGGCGTGGCGAACAAGGTCTTCGACCTCAAGACCGACAGCTCGATCCAGGTGATCCTGATCGTGGTGCTGTTCGGGATCGGCACCGACTACATCCTGTTCTTCCTCTTCCGCTACCGCGAACGGCTGCGCACCGGCGAGGACAGCAAGAGTGCGGTCGTGCAGGCGGTCGCGCGCGCCGGTGAGGCGATCGCGTCGGCCGGCGGCGCCGTCATCGTGGCGTTCATGGCCCTGGTCCTGAGCTCGCTCGGCATCTTCAAGTCGATCGGCCCGGCCCTGGCGATCGCCGTGGCCGTGACGGTGGTCGCTGCCCTGACGCTGGTGCCGGCCGTGGTGTCGCTGATCGGCACGAAGGTGTTCTGGCCGTCGAAGTCGTGGCGGGTCGAGCCCAAGGGAGCCCGCTTCGCCGCGCTCGGTGACTCACTGGGGCGCCGCCCCGGGCGCTACGCCCTGGCCTCGGGCCTCGTCCTCGCGGTGCTGGCCATCTTCGCCCTCGGCTTCAACCCCAACTTCGACCTCGGCGACTCCGGTGCCCCCAAGAACGTCGAGTCCGCGGTCGCCCTGCGCACCCTCCAGAAGGGACTGCCCGCGGGTGCGACCGACCCCACGACCGTGCTCCTGCACTCCACCGACGGTCAGCCGCTCACCGACGACGAGCTCACGTCGTACGCCGCGGAGCTGGGCAAGGCACAGGGCGTGGGTCAGGTCTCGCCGGGCACGTTGAGCGACGCCAAGACCACCGCGTCGTTCAGCGTCGTGCTGAAGGAGGACCCGACGTCCGACCAGGCGTTGGCCGACGTGAAGGGCCCGATCCGCGACGCCGCTCATGCCGCGGCACCGGAGGGCACCGAGGCCCTCGTCGGCGGCACCACGTCGGTCTTCGTGGACTTCCAGAAGGCCATGAACCGTGACTACCGCGTGGTGTTCCCGGTGGCCGCCGTGGTCATCATGGTCATCCTGGCGCTGCTCCTGCGCAGCCTGGTCGCACCGATCTACCTGATGGCCTCGGTGGTGCTCGGGTTCGGCGCCACGCTCGGCGCGGCCGTCCTGGTGTTCCAGCACCTCGGTGGCCGCGACGGCCTGATCTTCCTCCTTCCCATCTACATCTACTTGTTCGTGGTGGCGCTCGGGACGGACTACAACATCTTGATGATCGCCCGGCTGCGCGAGGAGGCCCGGGAGGGAGCCGACAGCCATCACGCGGCCGCCGAGGCGCTCAAGCACGCCGGCCCGACCGTCGCGGCCGCCGGCCTGATCCTGGCCGGCACCTTCGCGTCGCTCATGCTCGGCGGCAACGCCCTTCTCACCGCGCTGGGCTTCTCCATCTCGTTCGGCATCTTCGTCGCGGCCTTCGTGATGGCGATGTTCTTCACCCCGTCGCTCACCGCGCTGATCGGGCACGCCGCGTGGTGGCCCGGGCACGGCGACGAGAAGCGCGGGGAGTGACCCCGTCGGGAGCTGTCGGCTCTCCTTTGTAAGGTCAGCCTGGTGTCGAGCGAAGCGATGATCCGGGCCCGCGACCTGCGCAAGTCGTTCGGCGACAAGTCCGGCGTGACCGTCGAGGCGGTCAAGGGCATCTCCCTCGACGTACGACGCGGTGAGGCGTTCGGCTTCCTCGGCCCCAACGGCGCCGGCAAGTCCTCGACGATGCGGATGATCGCCGCGGTGTCGCCGGTGAGCGGGGGAGAGCTGCGGATCCTCGGGCTCGACCCGGCCACCGACGGGCCGGCCATCCGCGCCCGCCTCGGCGTGTGCCCGCAGGACGACACGCTCGACAACGAGCTCAACGTCTTCGACAACCTCTACATCTACGGTCGCTACTTCGGGATCCCCAAGGCCGAGGTGCGCTCGCGGGCCGACGAGCTGCTCGACTTCGTCCAGCTGACCGAGAAGCGCGGCGCCAAGGTCGAGAGCCTCTCCGGCGGCATGAAGCGACGGCTCACCATCGCGCGCTCCCTGATCAACCGCCCCGACCTGCTCCTGCTCGACGAGCCGACCACGGGCCTCGACCCCCAGGCCCGCCACGTGCTCTGGGACCGTCTCTTCCGGCTCAAGCAGCAGGGCGTCACCCTCGTCATCACCACGCACTACATGGATGAGGCCGAGCAGCTCTGCGACCGCCTCGTCGTCATGGATCGCGGCGTGATCGCGGCCGAGGGCTCGCCGCTCGAGCTGATCCGGGAGCACTCCACCCGCGAGGTCGCGGAGCTCCGGTTCCCGGTCGGCGACCACGACGCGACCGCCGAGAAGATCGCCGACCTCGGGGAGCGGGTCGAGGTGCTGCCCGACCGGATCCTGGTCTACAGCGACGACGGCGAGCACGTGCTGGCCAAGGTCCACGAGCGCGGCCTCGACCCGATCGCCACGCTCGTACGACGCTCCACGCTGGAGGACGTGTTCCTCCGGCTCACCGGCCGGACGCTGGTGGACTGATGGTCCCGACCGGCGCGACCAGCGACCTGCGAGGCCCGACCGCCGGCTCGGCCGATGGGCGCCTGTCGGTGTGGCAGGGCGTCGGCCGCCAGGTCGACTACTGGCTGACCCGCTACCACCGCACCTGGAAGGGCTCGGTCGTCTCCTCGTTCCTGGCCCCGTTGTTCTACGTGCTGGCGATGGGCGTGCTGCTCGGCGGCTTCGTCCACGTGAGCCCGGCACGGCTCGACGGCGCCACGTCCTACCTCGCGTTCATCGTGCCGGGACTCATCGCCGCCCAGGCGATGACCACGGCCGTCGGCGACACGACGTACCCCGTGATGGGCGCGATCAAGTGGGAGAAGTCGTTCTACGCCCAGCTCGCCTCGCCCCTCGAGTCCCGTGACCTGGTCAACGCGATGCTGCTGTTCGTCCTGGTCCGGGTCGGCATGACGTGCGCCGTCTACTTCCTGGTGATGGCGCCGTTCGGAGTCTTCGCCACTTGGTGGGGCCCCCTGGTGGCTTGGCCCGTCACGATGCTCGTGGGGATGGCGTTCGGCACCCTCACGTTCGCCTACAGTGCCCATGTCGAGGGCCCCGACTCCTTCGGGTTGATCTTCCGCCTCGGGCTGATCCCGCTGTTCTTGTTCTCCGGGGCCTTCTTCCCGATCAGCAACCTCGGGACGTTCGGCGAGTGGGTCGCGCGCTGCACGCCGTTGTGGCACGGCGTCAACCTGACCCGGATGCTCTGTCTCGACACCGTCGACTGGAGCATGGCCGCGGTCAACGCCGTCGTGCTGGTCGTGGTCACCGTCGTGGGCTGGTGGCTCGCCCTGCGCTCCCTCGCCGCGAGGCTCGCGGCATGAGCCAGGTCGCGATCGCCCCGCTGCGCCCGTTCTCGGCCGCCTGGCTGCTGGTGATCCGCAACTACGTCGTCTACCGGAAGCTGTGGAAGCTGTTCCTCAGCGGGTTCCTCGAGCCCGTGTTCTACCTGCTCTCCATCGGCGTCGGCGTCGGTCAGCTGATCACGAGCTTCGAGTTCAACGGCCAGACGATCCCCTACGCCGAGTTCGTCGCGCCGGGGATGCTGGCCGCGTCGGCGTTCAACGGCGCGTTGATCGACTCGACCTACAACGTGTTCTTCAAGCTGAAGTTCGAGAAGCTCTACGACCAGATGCTGGCCACCCCGCTGACGACGCGCGACATCGCCCGTGGCGAGATCGTCTGGGGGCAGCTCCGCGGCGCGAGCTACTCCGTCGCGTTCCTGCTCGTGATGTGGGTGCTCGGCCTCGTGCACTCGTGGTGGGCGGTGCTCGCCTTCCCGGCCGCCCTGCTCATCGGCTTCGCCTTCAGCGCGATCTGCATGGGACTGACCACCTGGATGACCTCGTGGCAGGACTTCGAGAAGATCACGCTCATCCAGCTGCCGATGTTCCTGTTCTCCGCCACGTTCTTCCCCGTCACCGCCTTCCACGGTGTGCTCCGGTGGATCGTCGAGGTCAGCCCGCTCTACCGCGGAGTGGTGCTCTGCCGCGAGCTCACCACGGGTGCGCTCTCGTGGGAGTCCGCCGTCTCGGTGGTCTACCTCGTCGCGATGGGCGCCATCGGGCTGCTGATCGTGCGACGTCGGCTCGACACGCTGCTGCTCACCTGAGACGCGTCAACCCACGAAGTCCTGCGTGGCATACGTCGTCCCGTCGGTGGCCCGCCAGCCCGACACCCCGATCCGGTGGAAGTGCCGGCTCAGGATGTTGGCCCGGTGGCCCGGTGAGTGCATCCAGGCACTGACCAGCGCGCGGGGAGTCTCGTAGCCGTAGGCGATGTTCTCCCCGGCGTACGACGTGTGGGGGCACGACAGCATGGGCGTCAGGTCCTGGTGGACCAGCACCCGCTTGGTCGCGAGGTGCTTCGTCCACGGCTCGGCATAGCTGTCGGGGCAGCTGGCCGCCTTGAGGGGCTTGCGTCCGTGCGCCGCACGGCGCTGGTTGGTCAGCGCGACCACGCGTGCCTCCCACGCGTCCGAACGGGGCTTCACGCCGGCCGTCGCGCGTGGGTGCGCGGGCTCGTCGACGGCCGCATGGGCCGACACGGGGAGGGCGAGGACGGCCGTCGCGAGGGCGGCCCAGAGCGTCGTGGTGCGCATGGTCGTCTCCGAGGAACAGGGGCTGGGGGAGCGTCCAGAGTGCCACGAGGGTGCGGGGCGCGTCCGCCGGACCTGCGAAGGTGGAGGAAATCCTCCGCCGGTGCGTGTCAACCGATCCGGCGCCGAGGACGATCATCAGACATGGCGCAGCACCGACCGGTCTCCGGTCACCCGGTCCCGACGGAGGTGGGGGTCGACATCCTCTCCGCGGGGCGGGCGCGCGCGGAGACGTTGCCGTCGTTCGAGGCGTTCTACCTCGCCGAGCTCTCGGGCCTGGTGACCCTGGCCGCCGGTCTCTGCGGGCGTGCGCAGGCGGAGGACATCGCACAGGAGGCGATGCTCGCGACGTACCGACGCTGGCGCGACGTGGGCCGGCGCGACCACCCGGCGGCGTTCGCCCGCCGCGTGTGCGCCAACCTCGCGGTGTCGGCGTTCCGCCGGAGGATGGTCGAGGTCCGGGCGCTGGTCCGGCTGACCGACCGCACGTGGACGCACGGGCGTCCGGACGTCGCCGGACCGACGGGGGTCGACGACGAGTTCTGGGCCCGGGTGTCCTCGCTGCCGAGGCGGCAGGCGCAGTGCATCGCGCTGCGCTACGTCTACGGCCTCGACGTCGCCGACATCGCCGACACGCTCGGCATCAGTACCGGATCGGCCAAGGTGCACCTCCACCGTGGTCGGCACACGCTGGCCGAGCAGCTCGGGATCGAGCAGGAGGAGGACCGATGAGCCTCGACGAGCGGGGGCAGCGGGCGGCCGCGGCCCTGCGCGAGCGGGTCGACGACGACCTGGTCGCGTCGCGCATGCTCGCCTCGCTGCCCCGGACCCGTTCGCGGCGCCGGCTGGCGCTGGCCGCGCCACTCGCCGCGGTGGCGGTGGCGGTGGCCGCTGCGCTCACGGGCAGTCCGGGGCATCCGTCGACGACCCCGACCGGCCCCGGGCCCTCCACGCCGACCAGCACGGCGTCCACCGCTCGACACGGGAACGGGCCGCTGTTCGGCGCCGGCAACGAGTACCTCGCGCTCCCGCGCGGGGTCTACTCGCCGACCTTGACCGACGGCTCGTCACCGACGTGGTCGCCGGACGGCTCGGAGGTGGCCGTGCTCGCCCACGGCGCCATCCTGGTCACGGACGTCCGGACCGGGGCGACCCGCACACTGCCTTGTGACACCTGCGCCGAGATCGCCTGGTCGCCGGACGGGCACACGGTCGCGGCGGTCGGGGAGGGTGCCGGCGTGCCCGCGCTGCGCCTGGTCGACGCCACCACGGGGCACACGCGGTCCGTGGGGCTGGGGGACATCACGTCGATCAGGTCGATCAGTTGGGCACCCGACTCCCGGCACCTGGCGTTCCTGGCCGTGTCGCCGGTCCCCGAGCAGGGTGGGTGGACGGTGGGGTCCGACGGGTCGCAGCTGACCCGGTTCCTGGGGATGCTGACGTCCTTCCCGGCGGCCCGGTCGGGGTACAGCGGAGCGCTGCTGCTGCGCTGGTCGACGACGTCACCGAGCCTCGCGGTCCTGTTCGCCACGGCCGACGACCCCGGGCAGCACTCATCCGGCGGACCGTTCCACCTGGACGTGCAGACCATGCACCCTGATGGCGCGACGCTCAACCACCTGGTGTCTGCCGGACGCTGCACGTGTGCAGGCTTCGTCCCCAACCTGGTCTGGTCTCCCGACGGGACGACGCTCGCCGTGCTCGCCCAGCACGATCGACCGTGGGAGAGCCGTCTCGACGGCGACGGCAACACGCTCCTGGTCCGGTTCGTCCGCGGCAGCGGACCGCTGAGCTGGCAGCCGCTGCCTGCAGGCCCCTGACGTCGCCGCGGGGCCGTCGTACGCTCGACCGCATGAGGTACGACCTGCCTCGCGGAGCGGCGCCCGTGAACGGTCTGCTCCGGCTGTGCGCGATCCCCGAGCGACGCCGCTACGTCGACCTCGACGACACGGAGCTCGCCGTGCGGCTGGGATGGGCCTTCCACCTCCGGGTGCCGCGGGCGTCGGTGGTGGCCGCGCTGCCCGACCACGGTCGCGTGGGTGGGCTCGGTGCCCACGGCTGGGGTGGCCGCTGGCTCGTCACCACCTCGTCAAAGGGTCTGGTGCGGCTCGAGCTCGACCCGCCCGGCCGCGCGACGGTGAGCGGCGTCCCCGTCACCGTCCGGGTACTGCGGGTGGGCCTGGCCGCGCCGGAGTCGTTCCTGGCCTCCGTCCGCACCGGGTCGCAGGCCTGAGGGCTGCGCCGCGTGGGCGTTTGCGAGGATGGCGGGGTGAGGAGACCTCCCGCGGAGCTCGAACCCGACACCAAGGACTGGACCTGGGTGCTCGAGCGGCCGTGCGAGGAGTGCGGCCTCGACGCTCGCTCGATCGGGCACCACGACCTCCCGAGCGCCTTCCGCGCGAACGCCCGGGTCTGGCTCGCGCTGCTGGCCGACCCCGCCGCGGCGGTGCGCACCCGTCCCGACCGCTGGTCCACGCTGGAGTACGCCTGCCACGTGCACGACGTCCACCAGGTCTTCCACGACCGGGTCTCCTCGATGCTCACCGAGGACAACCCCCGCTTCGCGAACTGGGACCAGGACCAGTCGGCCGTCGAGGGCCGCTACGAGAGCCAGCTGCCCTCGATCGTCGGCCCGACCCTGGTGGCCGCCGCGTATGCCGTGGCCGACCTCTACGGTGCGGTCCCGACGTTGTCGTGGCAGCGCCGCGGGGTGCGCTCCAACGGCAGCGAGTTCACCGTCGAGACCCTCGGCCGCTACCACCTGCACGACGTCGTCCACCATCTCCACGACGTCAGCGACGGCGCTGCCGCCGCGACGGTCCGTGCGTACGACGGTGCCGCGGCCGAGTATCGCGACGGCACGGCCGACCTGCCGGATGCGGTCGCGGCGGCGATCGGACGCTTCGCCGGTTTGCTGCCACGCGGCGCGCGGGTCCTCGAGATCGGGAGCGGGCCCGGACGCGACGCAGCCTCCCTCGAGGCCGCCGGTCTCACTGTCCGTCGTACGGACGTCACGCCGGCCTTCGTCGAGATGATGCGGGCCGACGGGTACGACGCCGACGTGCTCGACCCGCTGGACGACGACCTGGCCGACCCGTCGGCGCCGGGCACGCCGTACGACGCCGTCTGGGCCAGCGCCTGCCTGCTGCACGTGGCGCGTGCCGACCTGCCCACCGTCCTCTCACGCCTCGCGACGGCCACGAGACGGGGGGGACTGCTCCACGCCTCGTTCAAGGAGGGCGACGGAGAGTCGTGGTCGGTCCACGGGCACGTGTCGTCGCCACGCCACTTCACCTACTGGCGGGAGGAGGCCCTCCGCAGCGTGCTGGAGGAGGCGGGCTGGTCGGTGCAGCACGTCGGGTACGGCGACGGCCGGTTCGACACCCGCTGGCTCGAGGTCCTGGCGACGCGACGGTGAGGCACACGGAGTTCTGGCGTCGGATGGACGCCGCGCTCGGGCCGGCGTACGCGCGCTCGTGGGCCGAGCAGTTCGTGATCGGCGAGCTCGACGGACGGACCGTCGTCGAGGCGTTGGCCGCCGGCGAGAGCCCGAAGGAGGTCTGGGCCGCGGTCTGGCGAGCGCTCCGGCTGCCGGACTCGGAGCGCTAGCCCGTCAGAGCCGTTTCTGGAAGTCGCCGTAGACCTCGTGGACCCGGAAGCCGAGCGCCTCGTTGATGCCGACCATCGCGGCGTTGGTCTCGGCATTCGTCGTGGTGATCAGGCGCTTGTCGGGGAACATCGTCGAGATCGCACGGACCTGCGCGCACTTCACGGCCATCCCCAGTCGATGGCCGCGATGCGCGGGATGGACGAGCGTGCCCCACTGGTCGACGTGGTCGAAGTCCGCGCTCGAGACCGCGGCCACGGCGTAGCCGACGACCTGGCCGCCGTCGTCGAGCGCGTAGGCGGTGACCCGCTGCCGTCCGGCCTCGGCGATCTCGCGGTCCTGGGTGTGGACCTCGTCGACGGTGTCGTGGCCGACCTCGACGTCGAGGTCGCCGTTCGGTACCTCGACGGGGAAGAGGTTCTTCAGCGCGACGTACGACGGCGCGAGGTCGTCTGCGACCGGGCCCACCTCGACGCGGATCGTGTAGGCGTGATGATGCGGCTCGGCCTCCGCCGCGAGCCGGTCGAGCAGCACCGGATCAGCCGGCAGCGGCAGTCGGCGCTCCACCTCGGTGTTGGCGAGCACGTAGCCCATCCGCTCGGCGAACTGCCGGTTGCCGTTCGCGCGGTCGACGCCGATCCGGGCCTGGCCCTGGGCCACGCGGCGGCCGCGGCTGCGCAGCTGGTCCTCGGCGTGCCGGACCAGCCGGGTGCCGACCCCCCGACGGGTCGCGTCGGGAGCGACCCACACGAACACGCGTGCGGTGCCGAGGGTGTCGCGCAGGCCTCCGGTGAGCATCGACTCGCCGACCATCCGGCCGTCGAGGAAGGCCCCGAACCCGTCCCAGAAGTACCCGGCCGAGGTCGAGGTCAGCAGCGACACACCGTCCTCGCGGGAGTACAGCGGGGCGGAGGGATCCTCGGCGAGCTCCGCGGCGGCGTACACGTCCTGGAAGGCGTCCATGTCGGCGTCGTCGTAGGGGTCGACGGCCCGGATCACCAGGGCCGGGAGGGGCTCGCTCACGGGGGCCACGGTCGCGCGGCGACCGGCGGTGGCGCAAATGAGATCTCGGCGTGTCGACCATCGGATCGAACACGTGTTCGGGTTAGATGGTGCCTGCAGACGACCCCGTCCGGAGGTTCTCCACAGCCCGCACCGCACGTCCCGCGGGCTGTCGGTGGCCCGGTCTAGCGTCTGGCCGGACGACGACATCGAAGAGACCGACACCTGCGAGACGGGACGACGGGTCCCGGAAGAGGATGGACAGACATGGCTGGTGGAGACCGCGAGAAGGCGCTGGACGTCGCGCTCGCCCAGATCGAGAAGCAGTTCGGCAAGGGCTCGGTGATGCGGCTGGGTGACGAGACCCGCGCACCGCTGGAGGTCATCCCGACCGGCTCGATCGCGCTCGACGTCGCGCTCGGACTCGGCGGCCTGCCGCGCGGCCGGGTGGTGGAGATCTACGGCCCGGAGTCCTCGGGCAAGACGACCGTCGCCCTGCACTCGGTGGCCAACGCCCAGCGAGCCGGCGGCATCGTGGCGTTCATCGACGCCGAGCACGCGCTCGACCCCGACTACGCGAAGAACCTCGGCGTCGACACCGACGCCCTGCTCGTCAGCCAGCCCGACTCCGGTGAGCAGGCCCTCGAGATCGCCGACATGCTGATCCGCTCCGGTGCGCTCGACCTGATCGTGATCGACTCGGTCGCGGCCCTCGTGCCGCGCGCGGAGATCGAGGGCGAGATGGGCGACAGCCACGTCGGCCTGCAGGCGCGGCTGATGAGCCAGGCCCTGCGCAAGATGACCGGCGCGCTCAACAACTCCAACACCACGATGATCTTCATCAACCAGCTCCGCGAGAAGATCGGCGTGATGTTCGGGTCGCCCGAGACCACGACCGGTGGCCGCGCGCTGAAGTTCTACTCCTCGGTCCGCCTCGACGTGCGTCGCATCGAGACGCTCAAGGACGGCACCGACATGGTCGGCAACCGCACCCGCGTCAAGGTCGTGAAGAACAAGGTGGCCCCGCCGTTCAAGCAGGCCGAGTTCGACATCATGTACGGCAAGGGCATCAGCCGCGAGGGTGGCCTGATCGACGTGGGTGTCGAGGCGGGGCTCGTGCGCAAGGCCGGCGCTTGGTACACCTACGAGGGCGACCAGCTCGGCCAGGGCAAGGAGAACGCCCGGGCGTTCCTCGCCGACAACCCCGACCTGGCCAACGAGCTCGAGAAGCGGATCCTGGAGAAGCTGGGGGTCGGCCCGACCGTCGACGCGCCGGCCGACGACCTGTCCGACGAGCCGATCGGCGTCGATGACTTCTAGCCGGACAGCCGCGTCCGAGGAGCGAGGCGGCGAGAGCGTGACGAGACCTCACCGCGCCGGCCACCGGGGGGTGGGCTGGCACGGTGACGTGGCCGCGGGGGTTGCCGCCTGGACGGGCGGCGCCCTCGCGGAGGCGTCGGCGGCCCCGCCGCCCGACCCCGTGGCCGAGGGTCCCGACGCCGACCCGGAGTCGGTGGCCCGAAAGATCCTCCTCGATGCCCTGACCGGCCAGGCGCGCAGCCGTCGCGAGCTGCGTGACAAGCTCGCCGGGCGCGACGTCCCGCCCGAGCTCGCGGAGCGTCTGCTCGACCGGTTCACCGAGGTCGGGCTGATCGACGACGACGCCTTCGCCCGGGCCTGGGTGGAGAGTCGGCAGCGCAGCCGCGGTCTGGCGCGCCGGGCGCTGGCCCAGGAGCTGCGCCGCAAGGGGGTCGACGACGAGACGGCTCGGTCCGCCCTCGACGACCTCGATCCCGCCGACGAGGAGGAGGCGGCGCGGGCGATGGTCCGCAAGAAGCTGAGGTCGCTGCGGGGTGTCGACACCACCACCGCGACGCGGCGGCTGGTGGGTCTGTTGGCGCGCAAGGGCTATCCCGCGGGGATGGCGTTCGCGGTGGTGCGCGACGAGCTCGGGGCGGTCGACGACGATCCGACATGATGGGCCTATGACCGTCACCCATCTCCATCGTCTCCCACCCGGTGCCGTCGACCTCAGCGCGATCCCGACCGACGAGGCCCCGGGCTTCGACGGTGGCAAGGCCAAGGGCAAGGCGGCCCTGTTCGCGCTCGGCGACGAGCTGTCCGACCTCCAGGAGAGGCTCTGGGCCGAGCGCACCACCGGCTCGCAGCGGCGGGTGCTGCTGGTCCTCCAGGGGATGGACACCTCGGGCAAGGGGGGAGTGCTGCGCCACACCGTCGGGCTGGTCGATCCGCAGGGAGTGAAGATCACCAGCTTCAAGGCTCCGACCGCCGAGGAGCGCAAGCACCGTTTCCTGTGGCGGATCCGCAAGGCTCTGCCACAGGCCGGCTACGTCGGCGTCTTCGACCGCTCCCACTACGAGGACGTCCTGATCGTCCGCGTGCACGGGCTGGCCGAGCCGGCGACGATCGAGAGCCGCTACGACCAGATCAACGAGTTCGAGGCCGGGCTGGCGGCCGAGGGCGTCGTCATCGTCAAGTGCATGCTCCACGTGTCGGCCGAGGAGCAGCGCGCGCGGCTGGTGGCACGGCTCGACAACGAGGACAAGTACTGGAAGTTCAACCCCTCCGACATCGACGAGCGCGCCCACTGGGCCGACTACCGGACGGCGTACGAGATCGCGCTCGAGCGGACCAACACCGAGGCCGCGCCCTGGTACGTCGTACCGGCTGACAAGAAGTGGTACCGCAACCTGGTCATCGGTGAGCTGCTGCTCGACGCGCTGCGCGGCATGGGGCTGCGCTGGCCCGCGCCCGACTTCGACGTCGAGGAGCAGCGGCGACGCCTGCTCGACGAGGTGCCGCCCGCGTGATCGAGACCGTGGCGGTCACGCGCTACGTGACCCCCCTCCGCGAGGGCGGAAGCCTGCCCGGACTCGTCGAGGGCGACGACCTCGGCACGTACGTCTGCAAGTTCCACGGCGCGGGCCAGGGGGTGCGGGTGCTGGTGGCCGAGGTGATCGTGAGCGGGCTCGCGACCCGCCTGGGCCTGCACACACCTCGGCTGGTGGCCCTCGACCTCGACCTCGAGATCGCCCGCTACGAGGCCGACGAGGAGGTGCAGGACCTCCTCACCAAGAGCCCGGGACTCAACCTCGGCATCGACTTCCTGCCCGGCGCCTTCGGCTACGAGGGTGAGGCGGCGACCTCGGCCGACACGGCCGCGCGCGTGCTCTGGCTGGATGCCTTCACCGCCAACGTCGACCGCACCTGGCGCAACCCCAACCTTCTGCTCTGGCACGACGACCTCTGGGTGATCGACCACGGCGCGTCCCTCTACTTCCACCACGGCTGGTCGGGCGGCATCGGTGATCCGAGCCGGTTCGCCGCCCAGGCCTGGGAGATCCGCGACCACGTGTTCGGTGGCCAGGTCGACCGACTGACCTCCGTCGACGCCGACATCGCCCTGACCGACGCAGATCTGGTGGCTGCCGTGGCCGAGGTCCCCGACGCCTGGCTCGAGCCGGTGCCCGGGGCCGCCACCCCCGACGACGTCCGGTCGGCGTATGTGTCGTTCCTCTCCGCGCGCCTCGCGACGCGCGCCTGGATGCCCGGTGCGAGCGCCGCATGAGCGCGACCAGCCTTCCCTACCAGTACGTCGTGCTCCGCTGCGTGCCGCGCGTCGACCGCGAGGAGTTCCTCAACGTCGGCGTGGTCCTCTACTGCGAGGAGAGCGCGTTCCTGCAGGCGGCCTGGGCGGTCGACCGCGAGCGTCTGGCCGCCCTGGACCCCCGGCTCGACCCCGACGCCGTGTGCGACGCCCTCGCCTTCGTCGACGGCGTGTGTCGCGGCGACGAGAGCGTGGGCGCAGCAGCCGGCAAGCCCGCGGGCATCCGCTTCGGCTTCCTCAAGGCACCCCGCAGCACCGTCCTCCAGACGAGCTCGGTGCACGGTGGCGTCACCGCCGACCCCGCCCGCCAGCTCGAGCACCTGCTCGAGCGCCTCGTCGGCTAGACCGGGACGAGCTCGACCGCGCCCACGGCGTACCGCGCCAGGATCGTGCGCGCCACGGCCTCGTGGACGCCCAACGGCTCGGCGACGGCGACGGCCCCGGCCTCCAGGGCGAGCTCCTTGGCCCGGTCGGGCAGGAAGCCCGGCGCGAGGAACAGCGAGGCGACCGCGATGTGGCGACGACCCTCCTTGCGGAACGCACGCACGGCCTCACCGGTGGCCGGCGGCGCCGCCGAGGCGAACGCGGCCGTCACCGGCAGCTTGTGGTGGGAGCCCCACAGCCGGGCGAGCCGAGCCACCGACTGGTTGGCGAGCGCGTCACTGGAGCCGGCCGCGGCCAGCACCAGGGCGTCCAGCTCGCGCACCCGGGCGGCCTTCAGGGCCTCGCGCATCCGTACGTCGAGCACCTCGAGGAAGCACGCCTCCAGGCCGAGGATCGACGTGGCGCGGACCTGCATGCCCTCGTGGCGGGCGTCCGCCTCGGCGACGGCCGCAGGGACGTCGACGTTCGCGTGGTGGGCATCGGTCAGCAGCAGCGGGACGACCACGACCTCTTCGACGTGGGCCCGGGCGAGCTTGTCGACGACCGTGTTGAGGGCCGGCTTGGCGAGGTCGAGGAACGCGGTCTCGATGCGGAGGTCGGGGCGGAGCTTGCGTACCTCGTCGATGAGCGCCTTGATCGTCGTCGCGGAGCGCGGGTCACGGCTTCCGTGAGCCAGAGCCACCAGTGCAGGAGCGGCCATCAGAGTGGCCTCCTCTCGTTGTTCACCTTCGGTGTCGGGCAACCGACGACGCTGTCGATCATGTGCTGGGTCTGTCGGCGGGACATCAGTGGATCCCGCACTCGGTCTTGGCGGTGCCGGCCCATCGGCCGCTGCGAGGGTCCTCGCCGGGGGCGACGCGGCGCGTGCAAGGGGCGCACCCGATGGACGGATAGCCGTCGTACACGAGCGGGTTGACGAGGACCCCGTGCTGAGCGATGTAGCGCTCCACATCGTCGTCGCTCCACCGGGCGAGCGGGGAGACCTTGACCTTCCCCTTGCGGGCGTCCCACCCCACCACCGGTGCGATCACCCGGTTGTGGGTCTCGGCGCGACGCAGCCCGGTGGCCCACGCGTCGTACTCCTGCAGGCTCTCCTGCAGCGGCTGCACCTTGCGGAGCTTGCAGCACAGGTCGGGGTCGCGCTTGTAGAGCTCGGGCCCGTACGCCGCGTCCTGCTCGGCCACCGTCTGCACCGGGGTGATCGGGATCAGGGTCACGTCCATGGTCGCGCCGACGGCGTCGGCGGTGCCGATGGTCTCCGCGAAGTGGTAGCCGGTGTCGAGGAACACGATGTCGACCCCGGGCGCCACCCGGGACGCCACATGGGCCAGCACGGCATCGCCCATCGACGAGGTGATGCAGAAGCGGTCGCCGAACGTCGCCACCGCCCACTCGACGATGTCCTCGGCGGGAGCGAGCTCGAGCTCGGCACCGACATGGGAGACCAGCTCGCGGAGCTCCTCGCTGCTGCGGCCCTCGGTGTGGGTGCCCTTGAAGTTCCGGGCGAGGTTGGTGGTCACGGTGGTCATGTCTCGACCACCTTCGGACGGACCATACCGAGCATCTTCACGCTGAAGGCGCGCAGGCAGCCACGGCACTCCCACGCACCGTGGGCGTCCTCGTGGGGCCAGAGGTCCTGCTCCCCGCAGTACGGGCAGTGGAAGGGGACGGCGCGCTCGGTCATGGGGTCGCCCCCACGAGCCGCTGGTCGAGCCGGTCGAGGCCCTCGCCGCGCAGCAGGTCCTCGTCGGCGCGCGCCACCCAGGTCGCAAACGACTCGTCGGTGACGCGGTCCGCCAGGTAGTGGGTGACGACCGCGGTGATGTAGTCGTCGAGCCCGGCGCTGGTCACCTTGTGGGCTCGCAGCTTGCGTCCGAAGTTGGCCTGCAACCCGGTGGCCCCGCCCAGGTGGACCTGGAAGCCCTCGACCTGACGGTCGCCGTCCATCACGAGCTGACCCTTCAGGCCGATGTCGGCGACCTGTGTGCGGGCGCACGCGTTGGGGCACCCGTTGACGTTGACGGTGATCGGCACGTCGAGATCGGGGAACCGGCGCTCCAGCTCGGCGACCAGGTCGCGGGCGCGGTTCTTGGTGTCGACGATGGCCAGCTTGCAGAACTCGATCCCGGTGCAGGCCATCGTGTTGCGCCGCCAGCCCGAGGGCCGGGCGGAGAGACCGATCTCGTCGAGCCGATCGACGAGCTCGTCGACGACGGAGGGGTCGACGCCGACCAGCACGATCTTCTGGTACGGCGTGAGGCGGGCCCCGGCGACGCCGTACTCCTCGATCAGGTCGGCGAGCCGGACCAGCATCGTGCCGGACACCCGCCCGACGGTCGGGGCGATCCCGACGTAGAGCTTGCCGTCGTGCTGCGGGTGCACGCCGATGTGGTCGCGGTGACCGACCGGCGAGGCGGGGGAGTCGCAGGAGATGAGGGGGCGCTGGAGGTACTCGTTCTCGAGCACCTCGCGGAACTTCTCGACGCCCCAGTCGGCGACCAGGAACTTCAAGCGGGCGCGCGAGCGCAGACGGCGGTAGCCGTAGTCGCGAAAGATCGAGGCGACGCCCTCCCACACGTCGGCGACCTCGTCGACGGGGATCCATACACCCACCTTCTGGGCGAGCATGGGGTTGGTCGACAGCCCGCCGCCGACCCACAGGTCGAAGCCGGGGCCGTGCTCGGGGTGCACGGTTCCGACGAACGACACGTCGTTGGTCTCGGGTGACACGTCGTGGCTGGGGTGCCCGGTCAGGGCGGTCTTGAACTTGCGCGGCAGGTTGGAGAAGTCGGGGTTGCCCAGGTAGCGGCGCTGGATCTCCTGCAGGGCGCTGGTGCCGTCGATGATCTCGTCGGCCGCGACCCCGGCGACGGGGGAGCCGAGGAACGGTCGCGGTGAGTCGCCGCAGGCCTCGAGGGTGGACAGCCCGGCGTCCTCGAGCCGCTGCCAGATCTCCGGCACGTCCTCGATCCGGATCCAGTGGTACTGGATGTTCTCGCGGTCGGTGACGTCGGCGGTGTCGCGCGCGAAGTCGACGCCGATCGTGCCGAGCGCGCGCACGGTGCGGTGCGGAAGCAGGGCGCCGTCCGACCGGACGCGCATCATGAAGAACTCGTCGTCGAGCTCCTCCTCCTCGAGCATCGCGGTCTTGCCGCCGTCGAAGCCGGGGGCTCGCTGCGTGTAGAGGCCCATCCAGCGGAACCGGCCCCGCAGGTCGGCCGGGTCGATCGAGGCGAAGCCACGCCGCGAGTAGATGTGGAGGATCCGGTCGCGCACGTGGAGCGGGTCGTCGTCCTTCTTGGACTGCTCGTTCTTGTTCAGCGGCTCGGTGTAGCCGAGCGCCCACTGGCCCTCACCGCGCTTGGGGCGCGGGATCTCGGTACGGGTGGCCGGCGAGGCGGAGTAGCGCTGATCAGACATGGGGGTCGGTCCTTGGCTGGGGTGCCGCGCGCTTCGTTGGGCGCGGAAGGGGGGCGGCGGTCAGCGAGGCCAACAGATCATGCTGCGCGTACGACCGAGGTCCACATGGCGGCGTACCACCAGGTGCGTCTCGTACGCGCGGTTGATCATGGTGACAAGTCTCAGGGGGTGGACCCCCCTTCCACAAACTGAAATCCCATGGAATGAGACGCAGTACCAAGATGCGAGATGACGGTTCTTGGTCCTAGGCTGCAGCCATGAACGACGCCGTCCCTACCGAGAGCACCGCCGAGACCCTGGCGAAGACTGCTGCGAGCGCCTACGACGCGGCCCTGGAGGTGATCGCGGCGGTGGAGCCGCGGATCGCCCAGGCCACCCGTCAGGAGCTCACCGACCAGCGAGGATCGCTCAAGCTGATCGCGAGCGAGAACTACGCCTCGCCGGCCGTGCTGCTCACCATGGGGACCTGGCTCTCCGACAAGTACGCCGAGGGCACCATCGGCCACCGCTTCTACGCCGGCTGCCAGAACGTGGACACCGTCGAGTCGGTGGCGGCCGAGCACGCCCGGGCGCTGTTCGGCGCGCCGTACGCCTACGTGCAGCCGCACTCCGGGATCGACGCCAACCTGGTCGCCTTCTGGTCGATCCTGGCCCACCACGTCGAGACGCCGGCGCTCGAGCGGTTGGGTGCCAAGAACGTCAACGAGCTGAGCGAGGCCGACTGGGAGTCGCTGCGACACGAGTTCGGCAACCAGCGGCTGCTGGGGATGTCGCTCGACGCGGGCGGCCACCTGACCCACGGGTTCCGGCCCAACATCAGCGGCAAGATGTTCCACCAGCAGCAGTACGGCACGGATCCCGAGACGGGGATCCTCGACTACGACGTCGTCCGGGCCAAGGCGAAGGAGTTCAAGCCGCTCGTGCTCATCGCCGGCTACTCGGCGTACCCGCGGCGGGTGAACTTCGCCATCATGCGCGAGATCGCCGACGAGGTCGGCGCCACGCTGATGGTCGACATGGCGCACTTCGCCGGGCTGGTCGCGGGCAAGGTCTTCACCGGCGACGAGGACCCCGTGCCGCACGCCCACCTCACGACGACCACCACCCACAAGTCCCTGCGCGGACCCCGTGGGGGCATGGTGCTCGCACAGGAGGAGTACGCCGCCGACGTCGACCGCGGCTGCCCGATGGTCCTCGGTGGCCCGCTGTCGCACGTGATGGCCGCGAAGGCCGTGGCGCTGGCGGAGGCCCGCCAGCCGTCGTTCCAGACCTATGCCCAGTCGATCGCCGACAACGCGAAGTCGCTCGCGGAGGGGTTCTTGAAGCGCGGCGCCACGCTCGTCACCGGCGGCACCGACAACCACATCGTGCTGCTCGACGTCTCGTCGTTCGGCCTGACCGGCCGCCAGGCCGAGTCGGCCCTCCTCGACGCGGGGGTGGTCACCAACCGCAACTCCGTGCCTGCCGACCCGAACGGCGCCTGGTACACCTCCGGCATCCGCCTGGGCACGCCGGCCCTGACCACGCGTGGCTTCGGCGCCGACGACTTCGACCGCGTCGCCGACCTGATGGTCGAGGTGCTCCGCAACACCCAGCCCGGCGCCACCAAGGCCGGCACGCCTTCGAAGGCGTCGTACGTCCTCGCCGACGGCGTCGCCGACCGGGTGAAGGCGGCCAGCGCCGAGATGCTCGACGCCCACCCGCTCTACCCCGGTCTCGACCTCGCCTGACCTCCGGGCCGCCCCTGGCGGTGAGTCATCCACGGTTCCGTCGGCCAGAAGGGTGGCAGGCTCACCGCTGCTCGGTGGGCCGACCTCGCTGCGGTGAGGCAGCCACCGATTCGAGGCGGCGAACGGTGGCAGAGTCACCGCCGGGCCGAGGCGTAGGTCAGGGCCGCTGCATGAACATCCAGCGATGCCCCTCCAGGTCCTCGGTGCGGTAGAGGCGCCCGGGGCCGTCCTCGACCTCCGACAACGTCGGGGCGCCGGCAGCCACCGCACGGGCGTAGTGGGCGTCGATGTCGTCGACGTAGACCAGCGCCCCGTCCACGACGTACGGCGAGGTGAGCCAGGCGTCCGCGGCCGCGCAGTGCTGGCGGTGGGCGGCGGGACCCTCGTAGGCGGTGTTGGTGGAGGCGATCATGACCAGGCCGTCGCCGGTCGCGAGCTCGCCGTGTGCGACCCGACCCTCGTCGTCGAGCCAGCGCGCGCGTTCCTCGAAACCGAACACGCCCACCAGCCAGTCCATGGCGGCCGGGCCGTCGGCGTAGGTGAGCATGGGGACGACGTCGGTCACGGTGCCTCCTCGAGAAGCTCGTGGGTCACTCTCGCACCGGGAGCCCGGCTCGCATAGTCAAGTGATCCAGTCGACTATGGTGGCACCATGACCACGACCGCTGCCTCCGGCCTCGGCGTTCGCGACCGTTACGGCGACGATGCGCTCCCGCCTCTGTCGCTCACGAACGAGACGCTCGCCGTCCAGCTCGCCCACCGCTCGGTCCGGTCGTTCCTGCCCGACCCGGTGGGGGAGGAGCACCTCGAGGCGCTGGTCGCGGCGGCGCAGTCGGCCCCGACGTCGTCCAACCTGCAGGCGTGGAGCGTCGTCGCCATCCGCAACCGTGCCCGCAAGTCGCGCCTCGCCGCCCTGGCGGCGGAGCAGGGCTTCGTCGACGAGGCGCCGTTGCTGCTCGTCTGGCTCGCCGACCTCGGGCGCGCACGTCGACTGGCTGAGCGGCACGGCCGCCCGCTCGACGGCGCGGACTACCTCGAGTCCACCTTTCTCGGCTTCCTCGACGCCACCCTTGCTGCGCAGAACGCCGTCGTCGCCGCCGAGTCGCTCGGGCTCGGGACCGTCTGCGTCGGGGCCATCCGCAACCACCCCGAGGAGGTCGCTCGCGAGCTCGACCTCCCGCCCCACGTCTTCGCGGTCTTCGGCCTCGCGGTGGGCTGGCCCGACCCCGCCGAGCATTCCGGCGTGAAACCGCGGCTGCCGCAGTCGGCCGTGCTCCATCGCGAGCGGTACGACGCGCCGCGGGCCGACGCCGAGATCGACGGCTACGACGAGCGGTTGCGCGCCTACAACCGCGGCCACGGGCTCACGGGGGACTGGACCGAGCGTGTGCTGCGCCGGTTGGAAGGGCCAGGCAGCCTCGCGGGTCGCGACCGGATCCGTGAGGCCCTGGTCGGGCTCGGCCTGCCCTCGCGCTGATCAGGCGACCGGAGTCGCGCGTTCGACGATCGACGCCAGGTCGGCGACCGGCGAGGCCAACGTGCCGTAGGTCCCGTCGTACGACGTGCCCAGCCGCGAGCCGCAGAAGGCGTCGGCGACCTCCGCGGGCGCGAACCGCACCAGCAGGGCTCCCTGCAGACACGCAGCCATCCGGCCGGCCAGCCGGCGCGCGCCGACCTCGAGCGACCCGGTGTCACCGAGCAGGGTGAGAGTCTCCTCGAAGGCCCGGTCGAGGCGGGCGTCACCACCGCGGGCGTGCCCGACCTCGGTGATCCATGCGTCGAGCACCTCCGGCTCGCGCGACAGGGCCCGCAGCACGTCGAGGGCGTTGACGTTTCCCGATCCCTCCCAGACGGAGTTCAGCGGGGCCTCGCGGTAGCGCAGGGGCAGCCCGGACTCCTCGACGTAGCCGTTGCCGCCGAGGCACTCCAACGCCTCGGCCACGAACCCGGGCGTGCGCTTGCACACCCAGAACTTGGCCAGGGGGAGCGCGATCCGGCGCAGTGCAGCCTCGTGCGGATCGTCCACGGCGTCGACAGCCGCGGCGAGACGGATCGCGAGGGCGGTGGCGGCCTCCGCCTCGACCGCGAGGTCGGCGATCACGTTCTGCATGAGCGGCTTGTCGGCCAGCAGACCGCCGAACGCGGAGCGGTGGGCGACGTGCCACGATGCCTCGTTGAGCGTGTGACGCATCAGGGCGGTCGACCCCAGGACGCAGTCGAGGCGGGTCGCGGCGACCATCTCGATGATCGTGCGCACGCCACGCCCCTCGTCGCCCAGCCGTGCAGCGAGCGTGCCGTCCAGCTCGAGCTCCGCGGAGGCGTTGGCACGGTTGCCCAGCTTGTCCTTGAGCCGGACGACGTCGAGCTGGTTGCGCGTGCCGTCGGGCAGCGCGCGCGGCACCACGAAGCACGACAACCCGTCCGGGGCCTGGGCCAGCACCAGGAACACGTCGTTCATCGGCGCCGAGGTGAACCACTTGTGACCGTGCAGGGTGTACTCGCCCTCGACACCCGTCGCCCGCGCCTGCGTGACGTTGGCCCGGACGTCGGAGCCGCCCTGCTTCTCGGTCATGCCCATGCCGGCCAGCGCGCCACGCTTCCCGGCGACCGGCCGGATGCCCGGGTCGTACGTCGTGGACGCCAGCGCCGGGACCCACTCCTTCGCGAGCCGCTCGTCGGCCCGCAGCGCCGGGACGGCGGCGTAGGTCATCGAGATCGGGCAGCCGTGCGCCGGGTCGGTGTGAGACCAGGCCATGAAACCGGCCGCCCGGCGTACGTGAGCGTGCGCCGCGCCGTCCGCCTGCTGCTCCCAGGGCGCGGCCTGGAGCCCCTGACCGACCGCGCGCTCCATCAGCCAGTGCCACGACGGGTGGAAGACCACCTCGTCGATGCGGTGTCCGTAGCGGTCGTACGTCGTGAGCTCGGGCTCGTGGCGGTTGGCCAGGAAGCCGTGCTCCCGGGCCTCGGCGGTGCCGGCCGCGGCGCCGAGCTCCACCAGGTCGTCGACGACGTCGGACCCGGCATGGCGCATGACCGCCTCGACCAGAGCGGCGTCGGCCGTGACGACGTTGTGCCCGACCAGGGGAGGCGCTTGGTTGGTGGCTGCCCGGTTCGCTGCAGTCATGTGGTTACCGTAGGCCCATGCCCGATGCCGAGCCGTCGCGCCCTGCGGCGGGTCCGGCCGACCAGGGCAGCGCAGGCTTCGCCTGGCCGGCCTGGGTGCTCCGAGCCCGCGAGACGACCTGGCGGATCATCGTCTCGACGGTCGCGTCCTCGATGCGCTACCGCGTGACGGGACTCGCCGCGGAGGCCGCGTTCTTCACGGTGCTGTCGGTGCCGCCCCTGATCTTCGCCCTGGCCGGCGCGATCGGCTACGTCACGCAGTCGTTCAGCCCCGACCAGGTCGACCACGTCCGCAGCGCGATCCTCGACCTGGCCTCGCGCTTCCTCACCGACTCCGCGGTCGACCGGGTCATCCAGCCGACCATCGACGACGTGCTGAAGGGGGGACGGTTCGACGTCATCTCGGTCGGCTTCGTGCTGGCCCTGTGGTCGGGATCGCGGGCCATGCACGTCTTCGTCGACACGATCACGATCATGCACGGGCTCGGCGGGCACCGCGGGATCGTCAAGACGCGCGCGTTGTCGTTCTCGCTCTACCTGCTGGCGATCGTGACCGGAATCCTGGCCCTGCCACTGGTCGTGGCCGGTCCGTCCCTGGTCCACCGGGCACTCCCGGCACGCGCGGACTTCCTGGTCAGCTTCTACTGGCCGACGGTGCTGGTGCTCTCGATCTGCTTCCTCGCGACGCTCTACCACGTCTCGATCCCGGTCCGCACCAAGTGGCGGATCAACCTGCCCGGGGCCACCTTCGCCCTGGCGGTCTGGCTGCTCGGCAGCTTCCTGCTGCGCGAGTTCCTCACCGTGACGGCCGCCGACTCGCGCTCGATCTACGGCCCGCTCGCCGCCCCGATCGCAGTCCTGCTCTGGCTCTACATCCTCTCGATCGCGGTCCTCGTCGGAGCCGCCCTCAACGCGGCCTTCGACACCGTCTTCCCCCAGCAGCGAACGGCCCACGCCCGCATGGAGCTCGTCCAACGGCTTCGGCATCGTCGAGCGCGCGAGGCGGGCGACGACGAGTCTGTGGACTAGATTCGCGTCGTGCCGCCCGAGACCGACCACCCCTCGCACGGGCACGTCGTACTCCCCGATCGCGAGCGGTCACCGTGGTGGGCTCTCGGACGGCGACTGCTGCTGGGGCTCGGCATCATCGCGTTCACGGTCGCGCTCGTGTACGCCGACCGCAGTGGCTACCGCGACGCGAACGACCCGCCACTGCACCACATCAACCTGGTCGACTCGATCTACTACTCGACGGTCACCCTGAGCACGACGGGGTACGGCGACATCGCCCCGGTGTCGGCCGGCGCCCGGCTCACGAACGCGTTCGTGATCACGCCGCTGCGGATCGCGTTCCTGATCCTGCTGATCGGCACCACCCTGGAGGTGCTGGCCACCCAGGGTCGGCGCATGTTCCGCATCGCCCGCTGGAGGAGGACCATGAACGACCACGTCGTGATCGTCGGCTACGGCACCAAGGGCCGCAGCGCCGTCGAGACCCTCGTCAACAACGGGATCGACCGCGACCTGATCGTCGTCGTCGACAAGGGCAGCGCGGCCGTGTCGGAGGCGCATGCGGACGGGCTGGCCGTCGTCACCGGCGACGCGACCCGGCAAGACGTCCTGCAGCGCGCCGGGGTCGCCGAGGCGCGCCAGATCATCATCACCACCGACCGCGACGACTCCAACGTCCTCGCCACCCTCACCGTCCGGCAGCTCAACGCCGACGCCTGGATCGTCGCGTCCGTGCGCGAGCACGAGAACGCGCCGCTGATGAAGCAGTCGGGCGCGAGCTCGGTGATCACCTCGTCCGACGCCGTCGGCCGCCTGCTCGGGCTCTCGTCCCTGTCGCCGACCCTCGGCACCGTGATGGAGGACCTGCTGACCTATGGCGAGGGTCTCGAGGTCGCCGAGCGCGAGCTGCTCGTGTCCGAAGTGGGTCAGCAGCCGCAGGCGCTGCCCGACCAGGTGATCGCTGTGGTCCGGGACGAGAACGTGTACCGCTACTTCGACCCCGTGGTCACCCAGCTCTCCCGCGGCGACCGGCTGATCGTCGTACGACCGGCCAGGGAGCTGCCCTGGGCGCCGCGACCGGGCACGCACGGTGAGGAGACGGACGAGGACGCCTGACTCAGCCGCGGGCCGGGCGGAGACGTCAGCGCGTCGCCTCGGCCAGCGCCTGGCGCATCACCTCGGCCGTCGCCTGCCGTCCGCTGTCGACCGGCGGCGGGAAGGCCCCCGTGGTGTCGGTGTTGTAGGGCCGGCCGTACGCCGGTGTGCCGACGTCGTACCGCCAGCTCTCGGCGAGGGAGCCCGCGTCGTAGGCGTCGTACCCGATGCTGTCGAGGAACTCGCTGACCGCTGCCTTCGCCTCGGCATCGTCGCCGGCGATCGGGAGCACGGAGCGCTCGGGGCTCCCGGACGGCCGCTGCAGCGAGCCCAGGTGGAGGTAATTGATGTTGTTGAAGGCCTTCACGACACGGCTGCCGGGGAGCTGCGCCTGCACCAGCTGGCTCGTCGTCGAGGACAGGTCGTCGAGGGCCGCGATCTGGCCGTCACGCTGGGGGTAGTAGTTCGAGGTGTCGATCACGATCCGGCCGCGCAGCGGCTCGACCGGCACCTGGGCGACGCTCTTGAGCGGAATGGTGAGGACCACGAGGTCGGCCGCGGCCGCCTCTGACGTCGTCGCGGCGCGGGCGTGGGGGCCCAGGTCGTCGGCGAGGTCCTGGAGCGTCTCCGGGCCTCGGCTGTTGCTGAGCACGACCTCGTGCCCGGCGTCGACCGCGAGTCGAGCCACGGTGCTGCCGATGTGTCCGCTTCCGATGAGTCCGATGGTGGTCATGGCCACCTGAACGGGCGGGGGCGGGGGTTCATTCCGCAGGCTCACCGCGGGGCTGTGGCGCTCAGCCCTACGGGACCTAGGCCTGCCCGCTGGTGGGGAGAGGGACGGTGTCGGGCGGTGGCTCCGTCGGGGCGGCGTCGCCCGGGTCGTCGGGTGAGCCCGCGGAGCGGCCGGTGCCGACCAGGACCTGGATCACGGCGAGCAGCACGGCCATCAGCACGGCCGACCAGAACAGCCGCGACACGGACACGTCGAGCCCCCACAGCAGGACGATGACACCCAGGACGCCGACCACGATGCGGAGCCAGACGGCGTTCGCGAGGGTCCAGCGGCCCGTGCCTGCCACCGGGGTGTCGGCGAGCGCGGCTCCGACGGACTCCAAGCCGTTGGTCGTCGTCGTACGTGCGGCGACGCCGGTCTTCGTCTGCCCGGCGAACCAGCCGACCACGATCAGGAGCAGGCCCAGCCAGAGCATCACGTGCTGCCCACGCTCGAGGTAGGAGAGCAGGGTGTCGTAGAAGACGCGGCTCGCCGGACCGAACACGGTGCCGGAGAGCTGGTTGATGAAGAGCTGTCGTCCGATCGAGAGGAACAGGGCCACGAGCAGGGCGTTCGCGGCGAGCAGGATGCCGATGACGACCGTCGTCCGCGGCCGACGGCGCGAGAGGAGCAGTCCCGCCAGGTAGAGCAGCGCGACCACCAGGATGAGCCACTTCGCGACCGGGTTGCTGAAGGCGTAGATCGTGCGCACCTGCTTCAGCTGCGACGACTCGAGGAGCACGATCTGCTGGTCCGCTGCGGGCAGGGCGGGCGCATGCTGGACGAACGTCAGCCCCCGGTCGACGAGCTGCTGCTTCACCTGGTCGATGACCGTGGAGAGGTCGAGGACGACCTCACCACCCTGGACGGACACGGCCCCGGAGTCATCTCCATTCAGGAGCCGGACCAGGGCCTCCTGGGCCCGCGTGTTCGCCGCCAGCCACAGCTCACGGAACGCGTTGGAGGCGATGAAGTTCTGGACCTGGGTCTCGATGAGTCCGTTGACCGCTCCCGCCAGCGGGCCGATCAGGAGCGAGATCCGGGGCCTGTCCTGGGTCACCCCGGAGAACGCCTGCGTGAGCAGGGCCTCGACGTCGACCTGCTGCTCGATGGCATCGGTGACCTTGGTGGCGATCGCCGTCTGGACCTCGGGCGAGTCCACCAGGGGCCCGACGGTCTCGACGTAACGCTGCCCGTCGTTGATGGTCCGCTGCCCCCAGTAGGAGAACGATGCGGGGACGGTCAGGACGGCCGCGAGCACGAGGCACACCACCGCCGCGATCGCTCTCCCTCGCGTCGACGGCTCGGCGGGTGGTGGGACGGGTGCGGCCTCAGCCATCAGATCTCCTCGGTGGACGACGACGTGGGAGCGGTCAGCGACGCCGGTTCCGCATCTCCGCGCCATGGACGGTCAGCGCCAGGATGACCACGACGTCGAGCGCGATCATCATCAGTGACCACACCGGGTACGCCGCCAGGAAGCCGATGTTCACGATGGCGCTGAGCAGCGCCAGGATCACGCCGACGGTGCGGGCCCAGATCTGACCGGTGAACACGCAGAACCCGGCGGCCGCGATGATGATCCCGCCCAGCAGGTGCACCCAGCCCCAGGTCGTGTAGTTGACGTTGACGACCAGGCCCGACGAGTGGACGAGGTAGTAGTCGTCCTTGAAGATGGCGACCAGGCCCTGGATGGCGTGGAAGATGCCCAGCATGACCATGATGACGCCGGCGAAGGCGATCCATCCGGTCCAGGCCGAGAGGTCGGAGTCACCGGTCTGCGTCAGCGATCGCTGCTCGCCCGGGTCCATGGACGACATGGGAGAAATGGACATGGTTTCCCTCCTGAGGACGTGATGCACCCCAGCGTGGCCCTGCGCGTGATGCCTCGGCATCACCCGCGTCGGGTGACGACCCGGGGCACCGTCAGCCGCCGTGGGCCGGGGACCTCGCGACGCACGAACGCGCCCCGCTCTGCCCGAGAACGAGGCGCGCCCACCCGGCATGGAGTCCGGGACGGTCGTCGGTGTGCGTGACTGAGCCGACGGCCGCGTCCCCAGGATGCCCGTCGGCCGGGATGGCCGTCCTCACCCTGTCGGGCGTGTTTCCGGGGCCCTCGGCACTGGCGCCGGACGGGGGAGGGGAGTAGTTTTCGCCGCATCAAGCGCCCCGCTCTCGCGGGGGCTTACGCAGTTCGCGGGGCGCACTCGGTTCTCCGTACCCACGACGTCCCTGAGTAGTGTCCGGGCATGCGCACGGTCGGTCCCACCCGCGTGCGCGTCGACCCCGCCGATGTCGTCGACGTCCTGGTCTACGTCGTCGTCCTCAACCTCGCGATCGAGTACGTGCCTGCGGTGATCAGCGAGGGCTTCACGCTGTCGTTGCTCACCGCGCTCCTGCTCAAGCTCGTCCTCGAGCTGGTCGTCCTCGTCAAGGGCCGGGTCGTCGAGCGGTTCCGGCGCGCGCGTACCCGAGCCGGACAGGTCGTTGCCGGGGTGGCGCTCTGGCTGGTGGCGGTCGGGAGCAAGCTCGCGGTGCTCGAGCTGGTCGACCTGGTGTTCGGCGACGCGGTGAGCCTGGGCGGGTTCGTCTCGGTCACGCTGCTGATCGTCGTGCTGCTGGTCAGCCGGCGTCTGGTACGCCGCCTTCTCTTCCCGGACGGACCGAGAACGGCGATCTGACGACGCCCGCCGAGGTGTCGGGGGGTTTCTCGACGGGCGTCGCGTCAGGTGCCTGCGTGCACGCGCCAGGAGCCGTCCCCACCAGGGCGCAGCGGACAGGAGCAGGGCCGCCCGTCGCGTGGGACGGGGCGGGCGGCCCCAGACCTGCGAGGCATGGGGTTCTCGCCGGTCCGACGCCGGCGTGGGAGTGACCGGCGCCCAGGATCGACGCTAGACGTTGGCCGAGCGGGTCTCGTCATCGAAATCGGCGAGGTGCTCGTGTGACCCGCGTCGCACGCCCGTCGCGGGCGCCGGACAGCGATGTCCGCCGGCGATGGGGGTCGCCGACGGACACCTGTCAGAACCCCGCGACAGGGATGCGCGAAGGGCTCACTCCCGACCTTAGGACCGGCGCTGTGCCTCGAACCTCACCGAATTGAGTGACCTACATGACAAAGGGCAGGAGGCTCACGGGTGCGAGCGGGCGACGGACGTGTGCACCTGGCCGGACGCGCCCCGCCATCACCCCCGATTGGGCAGGGCGCGTCGTCTCCCGGGAACCCCGGGACACCCCGGTGCGCGGGGTGCTCGGATGGTGGGCAACGTACGCCGTTCGGCGGGGAAGGGGAAGTGCTCACCGTGACCCCCAGATGGGTGATGCCGACCGGCCGACGCGGGATCTAGCGTTGGAAGATTCCGGTCCCCCACCGGGATAGTGCCTCCTCGATCGCGCGGACGTCTTCGTCGGGGAGGCACCCCCTCTGCACGACGACGCCGACCGCCTGACCGGCTGCCTGACCGACTGCATGGCGAAGCCCGCCGGAGTCTCGGGTCTCCGGCAGGCTTCGCGGTCGAGCGTACGTCGTGAAAGGGCGCGACGCATCCCTAGATCTGGGCGTTCCGGCAGCGCAGCTTCCGACCACCTGAAGGTCGGGCTGGGCGGGACGACACGGAGCGTCGGCCGCCCAGGGCCGGACATAGTCGCGCCTCGCGGCTACGTGAGCCGCGAGGCGCTAGTTCCCGGGCCTGATACGTCTCGGCACCTTCCCGGGTTCTTGGCGTGGAGCCTAAACGGGCGTGCAACGAGCGCCCCACCCCCGGAAGGGTGCATCCGTGCGGACGCACGGGAGCCGGTGACGTCGGGGGCGGCACGGTCCGTGCCGCCGCCCGACGACACGTCCTGGATCAGACTCCGCGGCCACCGCGGACGCGGGAGAAGATGAAGATGGCGAGCGCGATGATCACCAAGACGATGAGAATGGTCCACAACATTGAGGTCTCCCTGGGTAGATGTGCCGGCCTCGTACCCACAGTTGGCGGGGCCCAAGCGTCAGCGCCCGGTCCGCCCCGCCACAGAGACCCCGGAGCGTTCGACCAACGCACTCACGTGCCCCGGATCCGAACCATGACGAAGCCCGCCGGAGCGCGAACCGCCCGGCGGGCTCCGAGCCCCTGGTGAGACGGCGTGAATCCGTGAGGGGCGCCCGCACGGCTCATGGCTCGGGCGGGCTATTCAGTTGTCCGCCCCCAGACCGTCATGTCCCAGAGGGGCGTGCACCTCGGGTATCGGGAGATTCGAGGTCTCTCCCAACGTAAGACGGCTCCACGGCTGGTCCTACACCCCAAGGGCTAGAGCTTGAAGCGACCTGCGGACGCGAAACGCGGCGTGCCCGCCGCGGCTCAGGACGCCACGAATGCGCGAGCTGCACCTCACCCCGCCGAGCACGGCCCAGTCGCACCGCACGACGCGCGGATGGGCCGCCGACGCCAAGGCACGGGGGGACCGCGACGTCAGCGGCTTGAGACGGGAACCTAGCGCCGCCCACCCCATGTTCGCCCTGGCGCTGCAGGGCCAGGGGCCTCGTCGGCCGGCATGGTCGCGCCCCGCGGCTACGTGAGTGGCGGGGCGCTAGGTCCCCGGGCGTGGGCTGTGTCGGCACCTTCCCGGGTTCTTGGCGTGAAGCCTAGACCTGCCTGCAAGGGCACCATCACGAGCCGGAGAGCGGCCAAGGCGGGGCTACGGCTGGTGCCGGTCGGTGACGGAGACGTTCACTGCCATCGAGCCTTGTGCGTCACCTGGGTCGAGAGCCTCTACCACTGGGGGCAACCGGTAGCCGGGCGCACGTCGTAGGGGCCAGGGCCTGAGAGCGCCCCGCCGCCATGCGCAGGAGCGGCGGGGCGCTTGCCGCGGACGGGGGTAGAACGCGGCAGGTGTGACCCGGTGGATGAAGGATTCCCCTGAGGCTGCCTGCCGAAACCTGGATTGCGTGAGGAAGCCGTCGGTCAGGTGAGACGACGTCGTGCCCACCTGCGTGAACGCCCGCCGGCACTGGGGGGAGCCGACGGGCGTCCTAACCCACTGCAGGGCCCCGAGTCCTCTGCACTAGGCACGCCCGGCCGATACACGCAGCTGGACGTGGATCTCACCCTAGGTGGGTAGCTGGGCCTGCGTGGGTCTACCAAGATTTCAATCGGATACCGATACATAGCGACGCCCGCCGGGTCTCGGGTCCCAGCGGGCGTCACCTTCGAATGTAGCGCGACTACGCGCCCTTTCGGCGCTCTGCGAGCCACGTGGCGAGTGACATCGCGACGGTGGACTCGAGCTGGTCTGCTTTGACACCCGTCAACGCGAGGTCAGCCAGAGTCCGGTAGCACAGGTACGTGCGAAGAAAACCCCTGATTCTGGTGTGTGACCAGGTCAGGGGCTGTTTCTGTGTGGTGGGCGATACTGGGTTTGAACCAGTGACCTCTTCCGTGTCAAGGAAGCGCGCTACCGCTGCGCCAATCGCCCGTGGAAAGGGTGGTGCTGCGAGGTGGGTACGGGATTTGAACCCGTGTACACGGATTTGCAGTCCGTTGCCTCGCCTCTCGGCCAACCCACCGCTGGATGGGCTCGAGACCCGCTCCGAGCGGACGACGAGGCTCGAACTCGCGACCTCAACCTTGGCAAGGTTGCGCTCTACCAACTGAGCTACGTCCGCTTGCTTCTCCGCACCCGAAGGCGCTCCCGGAGACGCGAAGAGAACCATAGCCGATGCGTTCGGGACCACCAATTCGGGTGGCGGGCCGCTAGTTTCGCCTGGTGACGACCACTCGTAGCCGGTTCACGACCCTCGGTCTGGTGGCGGTCCTGGTGCTCATGCTCCCAGTCCTGGACGCCGCCGCTGCGGCCCGGGGAGCGAGGGCCATGACGGGTCCCGACACGTCGCTCGCCGTCGAGGGGTACGTCCTCGGCTGGGGTGGTGGGCGAGCGGCCTATCTCGACGACGCTCACACCGTCGACGTCGCGGGCGTCGACGGCGTCGAGCTGACCGCGGACGCCGACGGCGTCACTGCGGTGCCCGACGCTGCCCGGCCGGTGCTCGTGGCGGCCCACCGCCACGGGGACACGGCCGAGCTGCTCGTGAGCAACTACTCCGACGCCCTGGGCGACTTCGACCCGGCCCTGGCCCACCGCATGCTCACGTCACCGGCTCACCGCCGCCACGTCGCCGCGGACCTCGCGCGCGTCCTACGACGACAGGGGTGGGACGGCATCCAGGTCGACCTGGAGTCCCTGACGGGACACGACCGGACCGGGCTGAGCGCCTTCGTACGCGCCCTCCGCACCGCCCTCCCTGGCCGGGCCGCGATCTCGATGGCGGTGATGGCCGAGACGTCGCGAGCGTCGTACCGCCGTCACGGCTACGGGTTCGCCGGCCTCGACGCCGTCGACCGCTTCGTGCTGATGGCATACGACGAGCACGGGCCCGGCTGGAGCGGCCCGGGTCCGGTCGGTGCGCTGCCGTGGGCTCGCCGGACGGCCTTCCCGCTCATCGCTGCCGTCGGCGCCGGTCGGGTCGACCTCGGCATCGCCGGCTACGGCTACCTCTGGACCTCCGCCCGGACGGGCCACAGCGTGTCGGACGCGAGGGCGCGACACCTGGCCGGCCACCGGGCCGTGTGGCACGCAGGCGCCGGCGAGTGGAGCGCCCATGTCGCACGCGGGACACTCTGGTGGTCGGACGGACTCTCCTACCGGCGTCGGGTCGCGCTGGCCGCCGACCTCGGCCTGCACGGCGTCGCGGTGTGGCAGCTGGGCAGCGCGGACCCGCTCCGCGGCTAGGGTCGGACGATGCGCACCTGGGTGAACGGCCGGCTCCTCACCGACCCCGACGCGCCGGTGGTCGGCGCGCGCGACCACGGGCTCACCGTGGGCGACGGCGTGTTCGAGGTGCTCAAGGTCGTCGACGGCCAGACCTTCGCCCTCGACCTCCACCTCGCGCGTCTGGTGCGGTCAGCCGAGGGACTCGGCCTGCCCGACGTCGACCTCGCGGAGGTCCGACGCGGTGTCGACGCAGTGCTCGAGGGCGAGCCACTCACGCTGGGCCGCGTACGCATCACCTGGACCGGTGGTCCGTCGCCCCTGGGCTCCGATCGCGGTGACGGCCCGCCGTCGCTGGTCGTCGTCGCCGCACCGATGGACCCCTGGCCCCACACCACGGCGGTGACCACCGTGCCGTGGCCGCGCAACGAGCGCGGGGCCCTGGCCGGCCTCAAGACCACGTCGTACGGCGAGAACGTGCGCGCCCTGGCCCACGCCCGCGCGCAGGGCTCCAGCGAGGCGGTCTTCGCCAACCTGCAGGGGCAGCTCTGCGAAGGCACCGGGACCAACGTCTTCTACGTCGTCGACGGCGAGCTGCGTACGCCGACCCTGGCGGCCGGCTGCCTGGCCGGCATCACCCGACACCTCGTCCTCGAGTGGTACGGCGGGCGCGAGGTCGACGAGCCGATCGAGGTCCTCCGCGACGCGAGCGAGGCGTTCCTCGCCTCCACGACCCGTGACGTCCAGGCGATCGCCCGCTGGGACGACCTCGACCTGGTGGCGCCCGGCCCGATCACCGTCGGGGTGCAGAAGGTGTGGCAGGGGCGCGAGCCGGACCTGCTCGGGCGCTGACCCACCGCCGATGTGGTCGGCCGCGTGGCGTGCGCTAAAGTCTCGGTCCGCAGTCACGAGAGCCTTCACGTGCTCTCACGGGGCGATTGGCGCAGTGGTAGCGCGCTTCGTTCACACCGAAGAGGTCACTGGTTCGAACCCAGTATCGCCCACCCGACCGACGCGTTCCCAGATCTGAGCCGCTGCCGGGTCCGCGGCTCGACCGTCTCACCGAGGCGGGGAACCGGGCTGGCCGCGAGCGGGGTCGTGCGGCTCCGCAGTCGGCTCCTGTGGCAGGGGAAGCTCGATCAGCGTCGTCAGGATCTCGTTCAGATCCTCCGGTTCGACGGGTCCCGTCTCGGCCGGACGCTCCGTCGGATCCGCGTGGTCGCTCGTGACTCCGGACCTGCCGTCACTCCTCGCGGAGTCGAGCCCCCTGCTCCGATGACCGGAGAGTTTGAGCCTGCCCGAAAGAGGGCACGAGCGCCCTGACGAAAGCGCTAGGGGTGACACGCCATGGTCGGCGAGCAGAGCCATCACATCGCCACCCCGGTGGTCACGGCCCACCCTGCGGCGACGGTCTCCTACGACGACCTGGGGCGCGGGCTGGTGGTCGTGCTGGTCGCGCTCCTCACCCTGGTCGCACTGCTGGTGATCATGGCGTTGCTGGAGCCTCGCAAACAGCCGCCGGACGCTCTTCGACGCGACTAGACCGCGGCGGGGACCCGGTGGCAGGTCGATGACCGTCGCCGGTACGTCGGGCCGCCGAAAGCCTGCGTCCGCGGGTTCTGCAGCGCTAGCCTGGGAGCGCTCTCCTCATGAGAGGCCGCGCCCCGCCGGATCCCCCCGTTCCCGGCGGGGCGCGTTTCTTCCGCCGCCTGCACCGGTGTGAGCCTGGCGCCATCGTGACTGCCTCCCCGCGGGTGACCGTGGCGGTTCACCCAATTTGGTGTGTCACCACGACGAGCGGCGTCCTACGTTCGCCCCAAGGGCTCCGGGGGGTGTGCCACCGAGGGCCTAGCGCCCGGCCGCTCGGCGGGGGCCAGGGTCTCGGGCGAGCGGTGCGGGCGCGTCCAGAGCAGCGAGACCCGCTCCTGCTCCCTTCCACCTGGAGGCGTCGCGCTCCCGACGCTCGGGCCCGATCCCTAGTCCCCATGGACTAAGGGCGGAGGCCCGGCCACCCGATGTCACGCGAGGCCGCTGACCGTCAGGCTGTACCTGGAACTGGACATCTCGACGAAACGGGGACGCCGTGCTCGACTACGTACGCATCATGCTCAACGCCCGCCTGGCCAAGATGGACGAGCGAGGCGCCTCGGCCGTCGAGTACGGCCTGCTCATCGCCGGCATCGCTGCGCTGATCGTGGTGGTCGTCTTCGCCTTCGGCGGCGTCGTCAAGAACATCTTCCAGAAGACGTGCAACAGCGTCGGCAAGAGCGGTGGCGGTAGCTGCTGAGGTCTTCGCCTCAGCAGCACCTCTATCCGGAGGTCTTCTCCAGCGGGATCTCGACATGGATCTTCGTCGGCACGTGACCCTTCCACCGGGCACCGGTGGACGTCGCCTGCCAGCCGTCGGGGAGTGACGTCGACGTCCAACCTGTCGGGAAGGTCACCGACACCTGCAGGGCCTCCGGGTAGACCAGGTCCTGTGGGTCGACGTCGAGGACGTACGTCATGGTCCGGTCGGAGTCCTGCACGGCGGCCCTCGGCACGGTGTAGTCGGCGTCCAGCCGACCGCTCTCGCCGGAGTCGAGCAGGAACGGGTGCTGGAAGTACCGGCGGTTCAGCACGTGGGGCGCAGCGGGGTGGTGGACGACCGGCTTGAACGGCGTACCGTCCGCGGACACGGTCCCGAGCTGGGCGTGGCGGGGCAGGAAGATCCCGACCAGAGCACCGAGGTAGCGGGTGTCGTAGCCGATCTTGGGATCCGGGGTCGGAAGCGCGTAGCGCGGCGCGCCGTTCTTGACGTCCACCCGCAGGTGCACAGCCGCGCTGCCGTCTGCGTGCAGACGCACCTGGGAGATGACCGAGCGGCGCTGCCAGTAGTCGACCTTGCTGCCGTTGAGGTTCTGGGTGAAGACCCCGATGTAGTCGTTGCCGGTATGTGCCAGGTTGCCCGCGAGCCCTACCTGGACGAACGGTCGCTGGATGCTGCCCTGCCGGAAGTAGGTGAAGAAGTGGCGGCCGTCGGCGGAGTCCACCAGAGCGGTCAGCTTGTCGGCCATCCGGCCGCCCTCGAAGAACTTCTGCCGGAAGGCGGGGATCAGCTCCTTGTTGAGCTGGTGACGGACCTGGATGGAGGCGAAGTCGCCGTAGCTGCCGGCCAGGGTGTGCACCAGGTTGTCGGCCGTGATGGTCCCGAACTGCGGTAGGTCGACCGGCCCGGTCACGCGGAAGACGTCCGCGAGGGCCTGCAGGTCGAGCCCGAACACGCCGTCGAGCTTCGTGCCCGGGTACGTCGCCTCGTAGCCGCGGAGCAGCTCCTCGCTCGAGACGGACCACCACGGGGAGAAGGTGGCGCTGGTGACGCGAAGGGGACCCGGCGGGTGGAACGTGTTGCCGCGCACGGGTCGCCAGAGCTGGGTCGTGCCACGCGACCGGAGGTCGTCGACGTTGACGCTCTTGCCGAAGGTCACCTGACCGTGGTCGAAGCGCATGGTCGTGAAGGAGAGCGTGCCGCCTCCGGAGTAGCGCTGCTCGGCGGGGTTCAGCATCGCGATGAGATAGGTGCGAGGACCGTCCGCGCCGACGATCGACGGCAGCGTCGCCACGAGTGGGCCGGCCTTGGCGTAGCTGTCGTACACCGGCTGGAGGTAGCTGAGGGCAGAGGCCTTGGCGCTGGCTGCCGCGCTGCCGACGATCGGCGTGTTGCCGTGCACGGCATTCACGTCGGCCATGGCCCGATCGAGGTGGTCGCCGATCTGGCCGACCCGGTCGACGACGGTCTGCAGGACCTTCAGGTCGATCGCCTGGCCCGTGACCATGTGGGAGTCGTGACCCGACACCATCGGGTACACCTCGGCGCCGAGCTCCGCCACGGACGTGGTCTCCGCGAGAGCGTCCACGAGGTGGCGTTCGTCGTCCACGGCGCCGCCGGCGATCGGCGCGGCGGCCCAGACGTCCGACCCGAAGCCGTTCGCCGCCTCGTGGGCGGCGTCCACGTGGCTGCGCGCAGAGGCGATCGAGGTGCGAGCCTGGGCGAGGTGCTGCTGGGAGAGCTGGGTCTTGGCGAGCTTCAGGTCCGCCTGCGCGGCGTCCGCCTCGCGCTTGGCGTCGACGAGCGGTCGGGCCAGTACGGCGAGGACCACGCCTGCGGTGACCACGATGAGAGCCAGGACGGCGATGATCCGGCCACGCCGACGTCGGCGACGTGCCCCCCGGTCGTCGTCCCCCACGTCCTGCGGCGTCGCCTCCTGCCGGTTCTCTCGCAGGTGCACGGCACGAGTAAACAGGGTGAGCCCTGATCGCGGGCGGATATCGGGGGGAAGGCGGCCTCCTCCTCTCGATAGCATCGACGCATCCCATCGTCGTCCTCACCAGGAGCAGTCGTGTCCGACCTGAAGATCGTCCTCACCCACGCCGATGCGCGTGAGGAGCGGACGGTGACGGCCGGCACCAAGGCCTGGGAGCTGTACGCCGACGACCCGACCGTGATCGCTGCCCGCGTCGGCGGCGAGCTTCGCGACCTGGCCTACGAGCTCGAGGACGGTGACGAGGTGGCGGGTGTCGCGATCGACAGCCTGGACGGCCGCGACATCCTGCGGCACTCCACCGCGCACGTGATGGCCCAGGCCGTGCAGCAGCTGTGGCCCGAGGCGAAGCTGGGCATCGGGCCGCCGGTGGAGAACGGCTTCTACTACGACTTCGACGTCGAGAGCCCGTTCGTCCCCGAGGATCTCGACAAGATCGAGACCGCGATGCGCAAGATCATCAAGGAGGGCCAGCGGTTCTCCCGGCGGGTCGTCAGCGACGCGGACGCGATCACCGAGCTGCAGGACGAGCCCTACAAGCTCGAGCTGGTCGGCCTCAAGGGCTCTGGGCACGGCGAGGGTGCAGCCGAGGGCGCCGACGTCGAGGTCGGCGCCGGCGAGCTGACCATCTACGACAACCTCCGTCGCGACGGCGAGCTGGCATGGAAGGACCTGTGTCGCGGTCCGCACCTGCCCACCACCAAGCGCATCCCGGCGTTCAAGCTGATGCGCACCGCCGCGGCGTACTGGCGCGGTGACGAGAAGAACAAGCAGCTGCAGCGGATCTACGGCACCGCCTGGGAGACCAAGGAGGCCCTGGCGGAGCATCTCCACCGGCTCGAGGAGGCCGAGAAGCGCGACCACCGCAAGCTCGGGCGCGACCTCGACCTCTACTCCTTCCCCGAGGAGCTCGGGCCCGGCCTGGTCGTGTTCCACCCCAAGGGCGGCGTGATCAGGCGGGTGATGGAGGACTACGTCCGGCAGCGGCACATCGAGGAGGGGTTCGAGTACGTCAGCACCCCCCACATCTCCAAGGACGGGCTGTTCCACACCTCCGGCCACCTGCCCTACTACGCCGACACCATGTACCCCCCGATGGAGCTCGACGGGGCGAAGTACCAGCTCAAGGCGATGAGCTGCCCGATGCACAACCTCATCTACCAGTCGCGGGGCCGCTCCTACCGGGAGCTGCCGCTGCGCCTGTTCGAGTTCGGCGGGGTCTACCGCTACGAGAAGTCCGGCGTGGTCGGCGGGCTGACCCGCGTCCGCGGGATGACCCAGGACGACTCTCACTCCTATGTCACTCCCGAGCAGGCGTCGGACGAGATCAAGCACCTGCTGAACTTCTGCCTCGGCCTGTTCCGTGACTTCGGGCTCGACGACTTCTACCTCGAGCTGTCGACCCGTGACGACAAGCACGCCGAGAAGTTCCAGGGCTCCGACGAGGAGTGGGCGACCGCCACCGCGGTCCTGCAGCACGCGGCCGACGAGTCGGGTCTCGACCTGGTCGACGATCCCGGCGGCGCGGCGTTCTACGGCCCGAAGATCTCCATCCAGGCCAAGGACGCGATCGGCCGCACCTGGCAGCTCTCGACTGTGCAGTACGACTTCGGCCAGCCGGCAGGCTTCGGGCTCGAGTACACCGCGGCCGACGGCTCACGGCGGCAGCCGGTGATGATCCACTCCGCGAAGTTCGGCTCCATCGAGCGCTTCATCGGCGTGCTCGTGGAGCACTACGCCGGCGCCTTCCCGCCGTGGCTCTCGCCCGTGCAGGTGCAGGGCATCCCGATCGCCGAGCGCCACGTCGACTACCTGTACGACGTGGCGAAGCGGATGCAGGCGCGCGGCATCCGCGTCGAGGTCGACGAGTCCGACGACCGGATGCAGAAGAAGATCCGCAACGCGCAGCTGCAGAAGGTGCCCTTCATGGTGATCGCGGGCGACCGCGACGTCGAGGAGGGAGCGGTCTCGTTCCGCTACCGCGACGGCCACCAGGACAACGGCGTCCCGATCGAGGAGGCCATCGAGCGCGTGGCGGCCGCCGTCGCCTCGCGGGAGCAGGTCTGAGTCAGCGCACGCGTTTGGTGAACTTCCGACAGGGTGAGATGAACTCCTCGCCGAGCGCCTGGACCGGGTAGTCGTAGTCGCCCTCGTCGACCCAGCCCTGCCGGGTGTAGAAGGCTTGGGCGCGGTCGTTGCCACGCACCACGGCCAGGAACGCGACGTCGTGGCCGGCCGCGGCGATCTGGCGCTCGGCCTCGGTCAGCAGGAGGGCCGCGACGCCGCTGCCCCGGAACGCGCGGTCGACGTACACCTGCTCCGCCTCGTCGTCCGCGACCATGACGAAGCCGGCGACGACACCGTCGACCTCGGCGACCGTGGTCTCGTCCGTCTCGGCGATCCGCTGGGTCACCCGGTCGCGGAAGGCCTCGAGCGTGCGTCGCTCGGTCAGCCCGTCGGGTACCCGGCCGGGGTGCACGTCGTGCCAGCCCCGGTGGAACAGCGTGGTGACCGCCTCCACGTCGTCGGTGGTCGCGGGACGCAGGATCCGGTCGCTCACGCCGCGAGCCTAGGGGTCGGCGCGGCAGGCCGTCCTCCTACAGTGTCGCCATGGCCGACGACCCGCTGCACCAGGACGGCATCGGCGCACCGGACGGGCTCGAGCGGCTGTGGACGCCGTACCGGATCGCCTACCTGCGGGGCGAGAACAAGCCGGCGGACGACTCGGCGGGGGAGTGCCCCTTCTGCCGCATCCCCGCCCTCGGCGACGACTCCGCGGGGCTCGTCGTACGACGGGGCGAGCTGTCGTACGCGGTGCTCAACCTCTATCCCTATGCGCCGGGGCACCTGATGGTCTGCCCCTACCGCCACATCGCCGACTACACGGAGACCACCGCCGCCGAGGCCGAGGAGATGAGCGTCCTGACCAAGACCGCGATGCGTGTGCTGCGGACGGTCTCGAACGCCGAGGGCTTCAACGTCGGGATGAACCAGGGTGCGGCGGGCGGCGCGGGCATCGCCGCCCACCTGCACCAGCACGTCGTACCGAGATGGGTGGGGGACCAGAACTTCATGCCGGTGATCGGGCACACGAAGACCTTGCCCCAGCTGCTCCAGGAGACCCGCGAGCTGCTCGCCGGGGCGTGGGCGTGACCGACCTGGCCGACGACGCGGCCCTGGCCGCCGACCTGGTCCGCGACGCCGGCCGCCTGGCGGCCCGGATGCGGGCCGACGGGCTGACAACCCAACGCAAGACCTCGGTCAGCGACGTCGTCACCGCTGCCGACCGGGCGGCCGAGCAGCTGATCACCGACCGACTCGCCCGCGAGCGCCCGGACGACGCGGTCGTCGGTGAGGAGGGCACCGACCGACCGGGCACCAGCGGGCGGTCGTGGGTCATCGACCCGGTCGACGGGACGTTCAACTTCGTGCGCGGGCTGACGTGGTGGTGCTCGGCGATCGCCCTGCGCGGGCCCGACGACGTCCTGCTCGGTGCCGTCCACCACCCCCACGACGACGCGTTGTTCGTGGGCGGGCCGACCCTGCCGTCGACCCGCGACGGCGTGCCGCTGGCACGGCTGGAAGACCGGCCGCTGGCCGAGTCGTGTGCGTCGACGTACCTGCACCCGCCGTTCTACGACGGCGAGGTGGGCGCGGCGTTCGTACGCGCGGTGTCGGGCGTGGCGACCCTGCGCATGCTCGGCTCGGGGACGATGGACCAGATGGCGGTGGCGCAGGGGCAGATGGACGTGCTCTTCCAGCACAGCGTCCCGGACTGGGACTGGTATCCCGGGGTCGCGATCGTCCGCGGCGCCGGCGGAGCCGCCCGCAGGGTGACCGCCGGCGGCGTGGCGTGGTCGGTCGCCGGCGTGCCGACGGCGGTCGCGGAGGTCTGTGCCGCTCTCGAGGCGGAGCAGCCGGGCGGTCAGCCCACCGGGTAGGGGTACTCCTCGCTGCGATGCTGGAAGTCGAGGATCGCGGTGTTCCTCACGCGCCCCTGCTGGATCTCGATGGCACGGCTGAGGGTCTCGTCCAGCTCCCAGGCGTCGGCGCCCTCCAGGACCGGACGGAGGAACGGGATCAGCGCCTCGCTGATGTCCCACGTCGCCGAGTTCCACAGGTAGGACGGGGTGTGGTCGACGGCGTAGTAGTGCACGTGGTCCCCGACGTCGAACATGGGCTCGTCGAACGTCGTGGGGCGGGCCCACTCGAACCCCATGCCCTCGTCGCACGAGACGTCCACGATCAGGCTGCCAGGACGGAAGTCATCCAGGTCACGGGTGTGGAGATAGATCAGCGGGGCCGACGGGTCCTGGAGCGTGCAGTTGACGACGATGTCGCGCTCGGCCAGGAACGGTGCGAGGGGGATCCGCCCACGGCTGGTGATGGCATGGCTGGGACCGCCGTCCGGGTCGTGGTCGAACTGGACGATCCGCACCGAGTGGATGGGCGAGGCCACCGCCGCGACCCCCCGGGTCGTCAGCACGGCCACGTCGTGGATGCCCTGGGCGCTGAGCGCGGTGACGGCGCCACGCGCCGTTGCTCCGAACCCGATCACGGCTGCGGTGAGGCGGCGTCCGTAGTCGCCCGTCGAGCCGACGAGCTGGAGGGCGTGGAGGACGGAGCAGTAGCCCGCGAGCTCGTTGTTCTTGTGGAACACGTGCAGTCCCACCGCCTGGTCGCGCGTCCAGTGGTTCATCGCCTCGAACGCGATCAGGGTCAGCTCCTGGTCGATCGCGAGCTGGGTGAGCTCGGTGTCCTGCACGCAGTGGGGCCAGCCCCACAGGGTCTGACCCGCGTGGAGCGCGGCGACGTCCTCGTGCTGCGGCTTGAGCAGCAGGACCACGTCGGACCCCTCGAGGATCTCCTCGCGGGACGCGAGCCCGCCGACGAGAGGCGCCAGGTCGGCGTCGGCCCGGCCGAACCTCTCGCCGTACCCGTGCTCCAGGGTGATCTGGGCGGCCACGTCCGGATCGAGCCGCGTCAGGTGGTCGGGATGGATCGGCAGCCGGTACTCGTTCTCCTTGGCTGACCGGCCCAGGAGACCCAGGCGGAGCAGGCTCACCGCTTCTTGGTCGGGTGGATGGTCTCCGACAGGCTCTCGGTGTGGCCCTTGGCACGCTTCTCGGCGCGCTTCTCCTTGATCGACTTCGTGGACTTCTTGGACATTCCCTGCCGCGGCGACTTGTCGCTCATGCTGGCTCCATCGTCGGGAGCCTGAATGGCTCCGCGTCCTCACCGTACGCCCTGGCACGGCCGACCCGAGGGCGGAATGCGGTCCGGGGCGCCGGGGCGGCTACCCTGCTGCCGCCATGCTCGAACGCTTCCGTCAGTTCTGGACCAAGGTCTGGTCGCCCCTGGGCGACCTCCTGCTGCGCCTCGGCGTCAGCCCCAACACGGTCACGCTCGTCGGCACCCTCGGCGTCGTCGCGGGCGCGCTGGTGTTCTTCCCCCGCGGGTGGCTGCTCGCCGGCGTGCTCGTGATCACCGCGTTCGTCTTCAGCGACATGATCGACGGCTACATGGCCCGCACCAGCGGACAGATCTCGCCCTTCGGCGCGTTCCTGGACTCGACGCTCGACCGGATCGGTGACGCGGCGATCTTCGGCGGTCTGGCCATGTACTACGTCGGTCCGGGAGACAACCGCTGGTGGACGGCCCTCGCGATCTACTGCCTGTCGATGGGCTCGGTCACGTCGTACGCACGGGCGCGGGCAGAGTCGCTCGGCATGCAGGCCAAGGTCGGCATCGCCGAGCGCGCCGACCGGCTCGTCCTGATCCTGGCGGCCGTGGGGCTGGCCGACCTGCTGCGCCTGCTGGGCGTCGACGACAAGGTGATGTGGCTGATCCCGATCGCGCTCGCGCTGCTGGCGGTGGCCAGCACCGTCACCGTGGTGCAGCGGATCCTCGTCGTACGCCGTCAGGCACTGGCCCTGGACACCCCCGCCGAATAGTGGCGGCTCGGCCCTCCGCCGTAGGATCGGGGCATGGCCCAGAGCACCACCGACAGCACCACCGAGAGCACGTCGCACGCCCCCGGCACCGGCACGACCCGCGTCAAGCGGGGCATGGCCGAGATGCTCAAGGGCGGCGTGATCATGGACGTCGTCACCGCCGAGCAGGCGAAGATCGCCGAGGACGCCGGCGCGGTCGCCGTGATGGCGCTCGAGCGGGTCCCCGCCGACATCCGAGCCCAGGGCGGCGTCTCCCGGATGAGCGATCCCGACATGATCGACGGCATCATCGAGGCCGTCTCGATCCCGGTGATGGCCAAGGCCCGGATCGGACACTTCGCCGAGGCGCAGGTCCTCCAGAGCCTCGGGGTGGACTACATCGACGAGTCCGAGGTGCTCACCCCGGCCGACTACGCCAACCACATCGACAAGTGGCAGTTCACCGTGCCCTTCGTCTGCGGTGCCACCAACCTCGGTGAGGCCCTGCGCCGCATCACCGAGGGTGCGGCGATGATCCGCTCCAAGGGTGAGGCCGGCACCGGTGACGTCTCCAACGCAGTCACCCACATGCGCACGATCGGTGCCGAGCTGCGCCGCCTCCACGGCCTCAACGAGGACGAGCTCTACGTCGCCGCCAAGGAGCTGCAGGCGCCGTACGACCTGGTCCGCGAGGTCGCTGCCGCCGGCAAGCTGCCGGTCGTCCTCTTCACCGCGGGCGGCATCGCCACGCCGGCCGACGCCGCGATGATGATGCAGCTCGGGGCCGAGGGTGTCTTCGTCGGCTCGGGCATCTTCAAGTCCGGCAACCCGGCCCAGCGCGCCGAGGCGATCGTGAAGGCGACGACCTTCTACGACGACCCCGACGTGGTCGCCAAGGTCAGCCGCGGCCTCGGTGAGGCCATGGTCGGCATCAACGTCGACGACATCCCGCAGCCGCACCGCCTGGCCGAACGCGGCTGGTAGCCGCCGCCCGCCCGGATGAGCCCTCGCGTCGGAGTCTTCGCCCTGCAGGGCGACGTCCGTGAGCACCTGCGCGTGCTCGCGTCGCTGGGCGCGTCCGCGACCGGCGTACGACGGGTGGCCGAGCTCGACGCCTGCGACGCGCTGGTCATCCCGGGCGGTGAGTCGACCACGATGTTCAAGCTGGCGCGCACCTTCGACCTGTTCGAGCCGATCCGGCAGCGCATCAAGGAGGGCATGCCCGTCTTCGGCACCTGTGCCGGGATGATCATGCTGGCCGACCGGATCGAGGACGGCACCCCCGACCAGGAGACGCTCGGCGGGCTCGACATCACGGTCCGGCGCAACGCCTTCGGCCGCCAGGTCGACTCCTTCGAGGGCGACCTCGACTTCGCCGGACTGGACGACCCCGTGCACGCGGTGTTCATCCGCGCGCCGTGGGTGGAGAGTGCCGGCCCGGAGGTCGAGGTGCTGGCGCGGATCGACGACGTGACCGCCCCGGACCCGGCCGCCGGTAGGATCGTGGCGGTCCGGCAGGGGTCGCTGATGGCGACCTCCTTCCACCCGGAGGTGGATGGCGACGGCCGCATCCACCGACTGTTCCTGGACCTGATCGACCGACCCGCGCAACGTTCGTAAGAAGAGGAAGCATGTCCGGCCACTCCAAATGGGCGACCACCAAGCACAAGAAGGCGGTCATCGATGCCCGTCGCGGCAAGATGTTCGCCAAGCTGATCAAGAACATCGAGGTCGCTGCCCGGATGGGCGGTGGTGACGTCGCCGGCAACCCGACTCTCTACGACGCGATCCAGAAGGCCAAGAAGTCGTCGGTCCCCAACGACAACATCGACCGCGCGGTCAAGCGCGGCTCGGGCGCCGAGGCGGGGGGCGCGGAGTACTCCACGATCATGTACGAGGTGTACGGCCCCCAGGGTGTGGCGTTCCTCGTCGAGTGCCTGACCGACAACCGGAACCGGGCCGCCATGGAGGTCCGCACCGCCGTGACCCGCAACGGCGGCACCATGGCCGACCCCGGCTCGGTCTCCCGCCTCTTCAACCGCAAGGGCGTCGTGATCGTGCCGAAGTCCCAGGAGGCGCGGGAGGTCGACGAGGACGCCGTCCTCGAGGCCGCCCTCGACGCCGGGGTCGAGGACGTCAACGACCTCGACGAGTCGTTCGAGGTCGTCTCCGAGGCGACCGACGTGGTGGCCGTGCGGAGCGCCCTCCAGGAGTCCGAGATCGACTACGACTCCGCCGAGGTGCAGTTCGTCGCCAGCATGGACATCCCGGTCGACGCCGACGCGGCCGGGAAGGTCTTCCGCCTCGTCGACGCGTTGGAGGACCTCGACGACGTCCAGAACGTGTTCACCAACGTCGACGTCCCCGACGAGGTCCTGGCCGAGCTGGACGCCTGAGGGCCGTGGGAGGACTCTGCGTGTCGTTCGCCGTCCGAGCCGCGAGCCCGGATAGCGTGACGTACGAACAGGTGTTCGGACGAAGGGCGACGACATGCGTGTGCTGGGGATCGACCCCGGGCTGACCCGCTGCGGCATGGGCGTGGTCGAGGGCAGCGTCGGGCGGCCGCTGCGGCTCGTCGACGTCAACGTCCTCCGCACCTCCGCCGACCAGCACGTCTCGCTGCGGCTCGTCCACATCGAGCGGGGCATCGAGGCGTGGCTCGAGGAGCACCAGCCCGACGCGGTCGCGATCGAGCGGGTCTTCGCGCGCTCCGACTCCAGCACGATCATGGGCACGGCCCAGGCCAGCGGCATCGCCATGGTCGCGGCGGCCCGGCGCGGGCTGCCGATTGCGCTCCACACCCCGAGCGAGGTCAAGGCGGCCGTCTCCGGCAGCGGCCGCGCCGACAAGGCCCAGGTCGGCGCGATGGTGACGCGCATCCTGCGGCTCGACGCGCCGCCGAAGCCCGCGGACGCCGCCGACGCGCTGGCCCTGGCCATCACCCACATCTGGCGTGGGGGCGCCCAGGCACGCATCGACGCCGCTCTCGCCGCGGCCGGGGCCGCTCGACCGTCGACCGCCGTACGGCGTACCCGATGATCGCCTTCGTCCGGGGCGAGGTCGCCGCGCTCACGCTCACCAGTGCCGTCCTCGAGGTCGGCGGGGTGGGTCTGGAGCTGATGTGCACCCCTCACACGCTCGCCGAGCTCAGACTCGGGCAGGTCGCGGCGCTGCCGACCTCCCTGGTGGTGCGCGAGGACTCCCTGACGCTGTTCGGCTTCGCCGACGACGACGAGAAGCAGGTCTTCGAGCTCGTCCAGACGGCCAGCGGGGTCGGCCCCAAGCTCGCCCAGGCCATGCTCGCGGTGCTCACGCCCGACGCCGTACGCCGTGCGGTCGCGGGCGACGACGTACGCACCCTGACCGCGGTCCCCGGCATCGGCCAGAAGGGCGCCCAGCGGATCATCCTCGAGCTCAAGGACCGGATCGGCGCGCCGTCGTCCTCCGGCGCGACCCCGGCCCGGCTGCGTACGACCGAGCCGTGGCGCGACCAGGTGCAGCAGGGCCTGGTCGGGCTGGGCTGGTCGGCGAAGGACGCCGACCAGGCCATCGAGGCGGTCGCCGACCAGGTCTCGACCACCGCGGCCGCTGACGGCTCGCCCGACGTGGCCGCGCTGCTGCGTGCTGCGCTGCGCACCCTGAGCAGGGCCTGAGCCCATGGCCCCGCGCGACGAGCTCGACGCCCACGAGGAGGCCCACCTCGCCTCCCTGACGACCGCCGAGGCGGAGGGTGACGAGCGCGCCGTCGAGGCGGCGCTGCGTCCGCGCACCCTCGACGAGGTGATCGGCCAGGGCCGGGTCCGTGAGCAGCTCGGGCTCGTGCTCGAGGCGGCGCGCCGTCGGGGACGGGCCTCCGACCACGTCCTGCTGTCGGGCCCGCCGGGCCTCGGCAAGACCACGCTCGCGATGATCATCGCCCACGAGATGTCGACGCCGCTGCGCGTCACGAGCGGCCCGGCGATCACCCATGCCGGCGACCTGGCGGCGATCCTGTCGGGCCTCAACGACGGCGACGTGCTGTTCGTCGACGAGATCCACCGGATGTCGCGGCCGGCCGAGGAGATGCTCTACCTCGCCATGGAGGACTTCCGGGTCGACGTCGTGATCGGGAAGGGGCCCGGCGCCACCGCGATCCCGTTGGAGATCCCGCCGTTCACGCTCGTCGGCGCCACCACCCGGGCCGGGCTGCTGCCCGGACCCCTGCGCGACCGCTTCGGCTTCACCGCCCAGCTGGAGTTCTACGAGCCCGACGAGCTCGACACCATCATCCGGAGGTCCGCGGGCCTCCTCGGCGTCGAGGCCGACGCCGAGGGCAGCGCCGAGATCGCCTCTCGCTCACGCGGCACCCCACGGATCGCCAACCGGCTGCTCCGCCGCGTGCGCGACTACGCCCAGGTCCGCGCCGACGGCGTCGTCACGCGCGACATCGCCCACGCCGCCCTCGACCTCTACGAGGTCGACGCGCTGGGCCTCGACCGCCTCGACCGGGCGGTCCTCGACGCCCTGTGCCGCCGGTTCGGGGGCGGTCCGGTCGGCATCTCGACGCTGGCGGTCGCCGTCGGCGAGGAGCGCGAGACGGTCGAGGAGGTGGCCGAGCCGTTCCTGGTCCGCAACGGCTTCCTGGCCCGTACGCCGCGTGGCCGCGTTGCCACCAGGGCCGCCTGGGAGCACCTCGGGCTGACCCCGCCCCCCGTCCCACCCGCCGACGGGCCGCCCGACCTCACGCTGTTCGAGTCCTGAACTGTGGGTGGTCGCCCCCACCCGGTTACACTTCACCTTCGGTCGGCCCGACCCCTGTCTCGCCGGCCGGCCCCGCCCCCCACCGCCCCAGTCGAAGGATCGTCGTGAGCAACCTTGTGCCATTCCTCCCGTTGGTGGGGATCGCACTCCTCTTCTGGCTGCTGTTCGTACGGCCCGCCCAGCGGCGTCAGCGCGAGATGGGGAGCATGCAGCGCGCCCTCGCCGTCGGTGACGAGGTCATGCTGACCTCGGGCATCTTCGGCACGGTGAGCGCACTTCACGACGACTCGTTCTCACTGGACGTGGCCGACGGCGTGACCCTGCGGGTCGTCCGGGCCGCGGTCGGGAACGTAGTGACCCCAGCGGCTCGTTCTCAGCAGGACGACGACACGGAGCTCGTCGCTGACGAGCCTGAGGAGAAGCAGTAGATGGCACGGAACAAGGCTCGACCGGGTCGCACCGTCTCGGTGTTCTTCATCGGTCTGGCGCTCGCCTACGGCCTGGTGGCCCTGATCGGCACCTGGAAGCCCGCGCTCGGACTCGACCTCGAGGGTGGCACCCAGATCGTGCTGACCGCGAAGGGCAACGTCTCCAAGGACAACCTCAACGAGGCGGCGAACATCATCGACAGCCGCGTCAACGGCTCCGGCGTCACCGAGGCGACCGTCAACACGCAGGGTGGCAACCAGATCGTGGTCCAGGTGCCCGGTCAGAACCCCGAGAACCTGATCCAGACCGTCGTCCGCCAGGCGCAGCTCCGGTTCCGGCTGGTCGCGCAGGTGCCGCAGAGCACCACCACGACACCGCTGCCGTCGTCGTCCGCGTCGCCCGGCTCAGGCGTGACGAAGCCGGCGAACCCGAACCCGTCGAAGTCCAAGGCGACGACGAAGCCGAGCGGCAAGAACCGCCCGCCCGCGCTGCTCGGCAAGGACCAGACCAAGACCAAGAAGAACAACGCGAGCACGCCCGCCAAGTCGAAGGCGACCTCGAGCCCGAGCTCGAGCCCCAGCTCCAGCCCGACGACAGCGCCCGGCACCGGCGGCAACGTCCCCGACTCGACCAGCAAGGTGCACTACACGCCGGCCAACAAGAAGGCCTACGAGGACGCGCTCACCTGGCAGACCAACCCCGACCCGCAGTCGGTCGCCGTCTACAACGCCTACACGTGCCCCTCGTCCAAGCCGGTGGTCGACGACCCGACGATCCCGCTGGTGACCTGTGACGCCGACGGCAACAAGTTCCTGCTGTCACCCGCCTTGATCGAGGGCACCCAGATCGACTCGGCCTCCGCGGGAGCGCCCGGCTCGACCCAGGGCCAGGTGCAGTGGACGGTCAACATCCAGCTCGACAACAGCGGTGCCGACACCCAGCGCAAGCTCTCGCAGGCGATGGCCGGCGACCAGAGCAAGATGTTCGCGATCGTGCTCGACGGTCAGGTGATCTCCACTCCCTACTTCGAGTCGGTCATCGCCAACGGCACGTCGCAGATCAGCGGCAACTTCACCGAGAGCAGCGCCAAGAGCCTGGCCACCAGCCTCAAGTACGGCGCGCTGCCGATCACGTTCGACAAGAGCAAGACCACCAACCAGGTCATCGGCCCCTCGCTCGCCGGCGACCAGCTCCAGGCGGGGATCACGGCCGGCATCATCGGTCTGCTCCTGGTGATGCTCTACTGCCTGCTCTACTACCGCGGCCTCGGCCTCGTGGTCATCGCCTCGCTGCTCGTGGCCGGCGCCACGACGTACGCGATGGTGCTGCTGCTGGCCAAGAGCGCCGGCTTCACGCTGACCCTGCCCGGGATCGCCGGTCTGATCGTGGCCGTCGGCATCACCGCCGACTCGTTCATCGTGTTCTTCGAACGCATACGTGACGAGATGAGAGGGGGCAAGTCGATGCGGGTCTCCGTCCAGGCGGGGTGGATCCGCGCCCGGGCCACGTGTCTGGCGGCCGACTCGATCTCGATCCTGGCCGCGGTCGTCCTCTACATCTTCGCCGCCGGCGTCGTGAAGGGATTCGCGTTCGCCCTCGGTCTGTCGACGATCATCGACCTCGCGGTGTTCTTCTGGTTCACCTACCCGATGGTGTCCTGGCTGGCGCGGTTCCCGTTCTTCAACCAGGGCCACAAGCTGTCGGGTCTCGACGCGGAGAGCCTCGGACTCGACACGCTCCCGGCAGGAGGGAGGGCCTGATGGGCAAGTTCAGCCGCCTCGGCAACGACCTCTACTCGGGTCGCAGGTCGATCGACTTCGTCGGCCGTCGCCACGTCTGGTACGCCGCGTCCGGCGTGATCATCATCGCCGCGGTCCTCGGGCTCTACTTCCGGGGCCTCAACTTCGGCATCGAGTTCGTCGGTGGCGCGCAGTACACCGTGTCGATGCCGTCCGGTGAGGCGACGCAGTCCAACGCCGACAAGCTCAGCTCAGCCGTCGCCGACACCGGGATCCCCGCCGCCCAGCAGGTCATCGTCACGACTGCGGGCACGAGCTCGATCCTGGTCGAGACCGAGCCGCTGACACCGCTGGAGAGCAACACGATCTCCACGACGATCCAGCAGACGGTCGACGTGCCGAAGTCCGACATCTCGATCGACGAGATCGGTCCGTCCTGGGGCAAGGAGGTCGCCAAACGGTCGCTGATCGGGCTCGTGGTCTTCCTGATCCTGGTGGTGCTCCTGATCTGGGGCTACTTCCGACAATGGAAGATGTCGGTGGCCGCGATCGTGGCCCTGGCCCACGACCTCATCATCACCATCGGCATCTATGCGCTGTCGGGGTTCGAGGTGACACCGGCCACGGTGACGGGTGTGCTGACGATCCTCGGCTTCTCGCTCTACGACACGGTCGTGGTCTTCGACAAGGTGCGTGAGAACACCAAGAACCTCCGCGAGAGCCACCAGACCTACGCCGAGGCGGCCAACCTGGCGGTCAACCAGACCCTGGTGCGCTCGATCAACACCTCGATCGTGGCGCTCATCCCGGTCGGCGCGATCCTCTACGTCGGAGCCGTCCAGCTCGGCAGCGGACCGCTGAAGGACCTCGCGCTGGCGCTGTTCGTCGGCATGGCGGCCGGTGCCTACTCCTCGATCTTCATCGCCACGCCGCTGCTGGCGCACATGAAGTCGAAGGAAGCCGGCGTCCAGGAGCAGGAGAGGCGGATCAAGGCCCGTCGTCGCCACGATGCCGACCGCTACGCCTCCGTGCCCGCGTTCACCGAGGACCTGCCGATCGCCGCCGACCCCAACGAGGCGCCCGCCGCTCGGGAGGGCGGCCAGCCGGCCGCCACCCGGTCCGGGGGCAACCGCCCGCTGCCCTCGACCGACGCGGTCGGGCGCGGTCGCGTCGTACCCCCGTCGCGGGGACCGGTGAAGCCCAGCACCTCGTCCGGACGGGCACAACCGACCAGGCAGACGAGGTCGAAGCGGGGCAAGAAGTGACCCAGTCCGGCACGGTCGACGTCTCGGCGCTGCTGCGCAGCCTGGTCGTCGACGTCCCGGACTTCCCCGAGCCGGGGGTGGTGTTCAAGGACATCACGCCGATGCTCGCCGACCCGCCGGCGTTCGGCGCGGTCATCGAGGCCATGGCGCAGGCCGGACGCGATGCGTCGGGCCGGTCGGTGGTCGACCACGTGGTCGGGATGGAGGCGCGCGGGTTCATCCTGGCGGCCCCGGTGGCACTCGCCCTCGGGGCGGGCTTCGTGCCGGTCCGCAAGGCCGGCAAGCTGCCGCGCGAGACGTACGCCGAGACCTACGCGCTCGAGTACGGCGAGGCGACCCTCGAGGTCCATCGCGACGGCCTGAAGCCCGGTGACCGCGTCCTGCTCGTCGACGACGTGCTGGCCACCGGCGGCACCGTCGCGGCCACTCGTCGCCTGGTCGAGACCTGCGGCGCCGTGCCGCACGGGGTGGCCGTGCTCATGGACCTGAGCTTCCTGCCGGGCCGCGAGGCGATCGGTGACCTGCCCCTCACCAGCCTGATGACCGTCTGAGGCCCCACCGCCACACGTAGACTCGGTACATGGCGACCGAGAGCAGTCTTCCCGAGGCACCTGAGCGTGCCACGGGCTCTGCTCGCGACCGTGCCGTCGACCGGATCCCGTCGCGCCGGGCCATGCGCAACCGGCTGGCCCGGATGGGCGCGCGGAGCCCGGGGGAGAAGCCGGAGCTCGAGCCGCTCTTCCGGTCCGTGCGGGCCAACCACCCCAAGGCGGACCTGGGCCTGATCGAGCGCGCCTACCGCACCGCCGAGGAGCTCCACGGCTCGCAGATGCGCAAGAGCGGCGACCCCTACATCACCCATCCGCTCGCGGTGGCCACGATCCTGGCCGACATCGGCATGACCGAGCCGACGCTGGTGGCGGCCCTGCTCCACGACACCGTCGAGGACACGTCGTACACCCTCGACCAGCTGCGCACCGACTTCGGTGACGAGGTGGCCGTCCTCGTCGACGGGGTGACCAAGCTCGAGAAGGTGCAGTACGGCGACTCGGCGCAGGCCGAGACCATCCGCAAGATGATCGTGGCGATGTCGCGCGACATCCGCGTCCTGGTGATCAAGCTGGCCGACCGGCTCCACAACATGCGCACGGTCCGTTACGTGAAGCAGTCGACGCAGGAGCGGCAGGCCACGGAGTCGCTCGACGTGTACGCGCCGTTGGCCCACCGGCTGGGCATGAACACCATCAAGTGGGAGCTCGAGGACCTCGCCTTCGCGACGCTCCACCCCAAGATCTACGACGAGATCGTGCGGATGGTCGCCGAGCGGGCTCCCTCGCGCGACCAGTTCCTGACCCAGGTGATCGACCAGGTCGAGGAGGACCTGAAGGAGGCCAAGGTCAAGGCCGTGGTGCGCGGTCGGCCGAAGCACTACTACTCCATCTACCAGAAGATGATCGTCGGGGGCCGCGACTTCACCGACATCTACGACCTGGTGGGCCTGCGGATCCTGGTCGAGGAGGACCGCGACTGCTACTCCGCGCTCGGTGTCATCCATGCGCGCTGGAACCCGGTGCTCGGCCGGTTCAAGGACTACGTCGCGATGCCGAAGTTCAACATGTACCAGTCGCTGCACACGACCGTGATCGGCCCGCAGGGCAAGCCGGTCGAGATGCAGATCCGGACCAAGGCCATGCACCGCCGGGCGGAGTACGGCGTCGCGGCGCACTGGAAGTACAAGGAGAACGGCCGCAGCGGCGTCGACACCGAGCGACTCGGCGACCTCGACGACATGAACTGGGTCCGCCAGCTCCTCGACTGGCAGAGCGAGGTCGAGGACCCCGGCGAGTTCCTCGAGTCGCTGCGCTTCGAGATCAACCGGGCGGAGGTCTTCGTCTTCACCCCGCGTGGCGACGTGATCGCGCTGCCGGTCGGGGCGACGCCCGTGGACTTCGCCTACGCCGTGCACACCGAGGTCGGCCACCGCACGATCGGGGCTCGGGTCAATGGCCGGCTGGTGCCGCTCGAGTCGACGCTCGACAACTCCGACGTGGTCGAGATCTTCACGTCCAAGGCGCCGACGGCGGGTCCGTCACGCGACTGGCTGGGCTTCGTGAAGTCGCAGCGCGCGCGGAGCAAGATCAAGCAGTGGTTCACCAAGGAGCGCCGCGAAGAGGCGATCGAGCGGGGCAAGGAGCAGATCGCCAAGCTCATGCGCAAGGAGGGCCAGCCGCTCAAGCGCGTGCTCTCCCACGAGTCGCTGACCGAGGCGGCGCTCCACTTCCGGCTGGCCGACGTCTCGGCGCTCTACGCGGCCGTGGGGGAGGGCAACCTCTCGGCCCAGGCCGTCGTACGCCGGGTGATCGAGCTCCACGGCGGCGAGGACGGGGCAGCCGAGGACCTCTCCGAGGGCGTCAGCATCACCACGTCGCGCCCGCGCTCCAAGACGGCAGCCCCGGGTGACTCGGGCGTCGTGGTGAAGGGAGCACCCGAGGTCTGGGTGAAGCTCGCGAAGTGCTGCACCCCGGTGCCCCCCGACGCGATCCTCGGCTTCGTGACCAAGGGTGGCGGCGTGTCCGTGCACCGTCGCGACTGCACCAACGCCGCGGAGCTCCAGCGCCAGCCCGAACGGCTGCTCGACGTCGAGTGGGCGCCCACGGCGCGGTCGACGTTCCTGGTCAACATCCAGGTCGAGGCCATCGACCGGGCCCGTCTGCTGTCCGACATCACGATGGTCCTGTCCGACGCCCACGTGAACATCCTCAGCGCGACGCTCTCCACCGGCCGCGACCGGGTCGCCAAGAGCCGTTTCACCTTCGAGATGGCCGAGGCCAAGCATCTCGACACCGTCCTCCGCGCCGTACGGGGCGTCCCCGGCGTCTTCGACGCCTACCGCGTGACGCAGTAGGCCGGGCTGTGCGCATCGCCCGGTCGACCGGGGATGCGTGAGGAGGTGCGCGGCGGTGGTGCTGAGGTGACCAGAGGCAGCGTCGGCGCGCCTCAGCCGCCCGCCGCACGGAGCCCGGTCAGGGCCACGTCGAGCCTGCTGCGGGCGGTCGCCAGATGGTCGGGGTATTGGGCCGCCAGCCGGAAGGTCCAGACCACGAAGGGCACCAGGCTCAGCGGCGTGACCGCCCCGACGATGTCCCGGTCGACGGGTCCGTAGCCCACCAGGAACTCGTCGTCCTCCGGTCGCCGCCCGCGCTCGCGGGCCACGGCCTCGTTCGTGGCGACGTCGACCTCGCGCGGTCCGCGGCAGACGAACTCGAAGTCGGTCCACACCGGCCCGTCGGGAGTCCGCAGCACGTTCCCGAGGAACGCGTCGCCGTGGAGCGGCTGCACCGGGAGGGTCAGGCGGGGGACCTGGTCCCCGGCGAGCGCCAGCATCTCGTCGAGACCCGCGCGGTCCTCCGCAGTCACCTCGAGCGCGGCAGCGACGACGGTCGCCTCCTCGAGCCGGGCGAAGTGGGGGAGGTCCGCGAAGGCGGCCGCCTCGGGCTCGCCCAGCAGGTCGTGGATCTCGCGCAGGGCGCGACCGGCCGCCCGACCGTCCAGTGGGCGAGCACGGTCGTGGTCGACGTGGTGCCACAGGGTGACCACGTGGTCACCGGTGCGGTGCGGCCCGGGCTCGTCGTACGGCGCAGCCACGCGGGCGCCACGGCCGGCGAGGTACGCCGTGAGCCCGATCTCGCGCTCGACCACGACCGGGTCGCGACCACCGACCCGCCAGGCGCGCGCCACCACGGGGCTCGGGGCGAGGTGGACCAGCGTGGTGCTGAGGTCACGCAGGACGACGGGTTCGCCCACCGGCATCCCCAGCTCCCGGGCGACCCGCAACGCCGCCGCCAGGTTGCTCCCGCCGCCCGGCACCGCTCAGCCGGAGAAGTCGGCGGACGCGCGTTGGGCCATCTCGAGGAACGACCGGCGGGAGGCGAGGTTCTCCTCGAGGTCGGCGACCTTCTTCTGGTCACCCGCGGCGCGGGCCTGCTCCAGGTCGGCCTCGACCTTGCCGATGGCCTGCTGGAGCTTGGCCACCATGTCGTCGGCGCGGGCGGACTTCTCCGGGTCCGACTTGCGCCACTGCTCCTCCTCGAGGCCGCGGACTGCCTGCTCGACGGCGCGCATCCGGTCCTCCAGCGGCCGGATCTTGTCGCGCGGCACCTTGCCGATGGCATCCCAGCGCTCGGAGAGGTCACGGATCGACCGCTTCGCGGCGGCGACGTCGGTGACCGGCAGCAGCGCCTCGGCCTCGACCAGCAGCTTCTCCTTGGCCTCGGCGTTGGCCGCGAACTCGGAGTCCTGGGCGGCCATCGCCTCGTCGCGCGCCCCGAAGAAGGTGTCCTGCGCGGCCCGGAACCGGGTCCACAGCTCCTCCTCCACGTCGCGGGGCGCCGGGCCGGCGGCCTTCCACTGGCGCATGAGGTCGCGGTACGTCGACGAGGTGGGTCCCCACTCGCGGGAGCCGGCGATCGCCTCGGCCTCCTTGACGAGCCGTTGCTTGACCACCTTCGCGCTCTCGCGCTTCTCGTTCTGCTCGGCGAAGTGCGCCTTGCGTCGCCTCGTGTAGGACGTGCGGGCGCTGGAGAACCGCTTCCACAGCGCGTCGTCCGAGGCGCGGTCGATGCGGGGGAGTGCCTTCCACTCGTCGAGCAGCTGCCGCAGCTTGTTCGCGCCGTTGCGCCAGTCGTTGCCGTTCCCGAGCTTCTCGGCCTCGACGACCAGCCGCTCCTTCTCGGTCTTCGCGGCCGCGGTCTTCTCGGCACGCTCGGCGCGCCGCGCCTGCCGTTGCTGCGAGATCACGGGCCCGAGCGCGTCGAGCCGTCCGACGAGGGCCGTCAGGTCTCCCACCGCATGGGCGTCGGCCACCTGGCTCCGGAGGTTGCGGACGGACTCGGTCGCCTCGTCGGGGGAGACCACACCGGCCTGGACGCGCTGCTCGAGCAGGTGCACGCTGCCGGCCAGCTCGTCGTACCGCTTGGTGAAGAAGGCCAGGGCCTCCTCGGGAGTTCCTTCGGGGTACTGGCCCACCGACCGCTCTCCGTCGGTCGTTCTGACGTAGACGGTTCCGTCCTCGGCGACGCGTCCCCACTCGCTCGTCGTCACAGTGTTCCTCTTCACTCCCGTCGGCAACGCCCCATGCTAGCCAGGCATCGGACGGTCGATAGTCTGCCGGGGTGCTGATCGCCGGGTTCCCAGCGGGTTCGTGGGCCGCCAACTGCTACGTCGTGGCCACCGGCCCCGGCGCCGAGTGCGTGGTCGTCGACCCCGGCCAGGACGCCGCTGGACGGGTCGCGGAGATCGTCCGCGAGCACCGGCTGAAGCCTGTGGCGGTGCTGCTCACCCACGGCCACATCGACCACATGTGGTCGGTCACGCCGGTCGCCGGCGCCTACGACGCCACCGCCTGGATCCACCCGTCCGACCGCCATCTGCTGGCTGACCCCATGGCCGGTATCTCGAGCGAGACCGCCGCCATGCTCCTCGGGGGCCGCTACGAGTTCGTCGAGCCGGACGACGTCGCCGAGCTGGCCGACGGGCAGCAGCTCGAGCTCGCGGGGCTGGCGGTCACGGTCGACCACACGCCCGGCCACACCCAGGGCTCCGTGACCTTCCGTACGCCGTACGCCTCGGCCGGCTCAGGGCAGGGCGACGCCGACGTGTCCGAGGTCATGTTCTCCGGTGACCTGTTGTTCGCCGGCTCCATCGGTCGCACCGACCTGCCGGGCGGCAGCCACCCGACCATGCTCGAGACCCTGCGTCACAAGGTGCTCACGCTGCCCGACGACGTCGTCGTGCTGCCCGGTCACGGAGAGCAGACCTCGATCGGGCGCGAGCGCGCCACCAACCCGTTCCTGCTCGACCTCGTCGACCACGACGACGCCGGCCAGGTCACCCGAGGACTCTGACCCATGGCCCGACCCACGCCGCTCAGCGGCTTCCCCGAGCTGCTGCCGTCCTCGCGCGTCGTCGAGCGCGAGGTGATCGCCTCGCTCTCACGCACCTTCGAGCTGCACGGGTTCGCCAACATCGAGACCCGGGCCGTCGAGCCGCTCGACCGCCTGGCCAAGGGCGGCGAGATCGACAAGGAGATCTACGTCCTGCGCCGGCTCCAGTCGACCGACGCCGGCGACGACACCGGTCTGGGGATGCACTTCGACCTGACTGTGCCGTTCGCCCGCTATGTGCTGGAGAACGCCGGCCACCTCGAGTTCCCGTTCCGGCGGTTCCAGATCCAGCCGGCGTGGCGCGGCGAGCGTCCCCAGGAGGGCCGCTACCGCCAGTTCACGCAGGCCGACATCGACGTCGTCGGCCGCGACGACCTGCCGTTCCACCACGACGTCGAGGTGATGCGGGTGATGGTGCAGGCGCTCGGCGCCCTGCCGCTGCCCGCACTGTCGTTCCAGGTCAACAACCGCAAGCTGATCCAGGGCTTCTACCGCGGGCTCGGCATCCCCGACGTCACGGCCGCCATCCGGACCATCGACAAGCTCGACAAGCTGCCGGCCGAGACCGTGGCGGGCCTCCTGGTCGACGACGCGGGCGCGACGGCGGAGCAGGCGCGACGCTGTCTCGAGCTCGCGACCATCCGCGTCAGCGACGGCTCGGTCGTCGAGCGGGTGATGGCCCTGGGCGTCTCCGACGAGCTCCTCGATCGCGGACTCGCCGAGCTCTCGGCCGTGCTCGAGGGTTGTGCGAGCGTCGTCACCGACACCGTGACGGTCGAGGCCAACCTCAGGATCGCGCGCGGGCTCGACTACTACACCGGCACGGTCGTCGAGATCTTCATGGCCGGGTACGAGCGGCTGAAGTCGGTCGGTGGGGGCGGACGCTACGACGCGCTCGCCGACGACGGCCGGACGACGTACCCCGGGGTCGGCATCTCCTTCGGGGTCTCGCGCACCCTGCTGCCGCTGCTGGCCGAGGGAGTCCTGGCCGGGAGCAGGGCGGTGCCGAGCGCCGTCCTGGTCGCCCTCGCCGACGAAGAGAGTCGCCCCGACAGCGAGCGGATCGCCGACGCGCTCCGCCGGCGCGGCATCCCCTGCGAGGTGGCCGCCGCGCCCCAGAAGTACGGTCGTCAGATCCGCTCCGCCGAGCGCCGGGGCATCCCGTTCGTGTGGTTCCCGGCCGGGGAGGCCGACGGCTCCGACCAGGTCAAGGACATCCGCTCCGGCGACCAGGTCGACGCCGACGCCACCAGGTGGGCGCCGCCCGACGCCGACCTCCGTCCCCAGATCCTGACCCCGCTCGAGACCCGCCCCACCCCCGACAGCCAGGAGATCTCCTCGTGATCCGCACGCACGACGCCGGAACGCTCACCGCCGCGAACGTGGGGGAGACCGTCACGCTCGCCGGCTGGGTCGCCCGCCGGCGTGACCACGGCGGCGTGGCGTTCATCGACCTCCGCGAGGCCAGCGGGGTAGCCCAGGTCGTGATCCGCGACGAGACGGTCGCCCACAGCCTGCGCAGCGAGTACTGCCTCGCGGTGACCGGCGAGGTCGCCCGGCGCCCCGAGGGCAACGCCAACCCCGCGCTGCCCTCGGGCGAGATCGAGGTGATCGCCTCCGACGTCGAGGTGCTCAACCCCAGTGCTGTGCTCCCGTTCCCGATCGACGACGCCGGGTCGCACAAGGGCGGCGACGTCGGCGAGGAGGCACGGCTCAAGCACCGCTACCTGGACCTGCGTCGCAGTGGGCCGGCGGCCGCGATTCGCCTGCGCAGCAAGGTGAACAAGGCCGCGCGCGACGTGCTCGACCAGCACGACTTCGTCGAGATCGAGACCCCCACCCTGACCCGGTCGACCCCCGAGGGGGCCCGTGACTTCCTCGTGCCGGCGCGGCTCCAGCCGGGCAGCTGGTACGCGCTGCCGCAGAGCCCCCAGCTCTTCAAGCAGCTGCTCATGGTCGCCGGGATGGAGCGCTACTACCAGATCGCGCGCTGCTATCGCGACGAGGACTTCCGGGCCGACCGCCAGCCGGAGTTCACCCAGCTCGACATCGAGATGAGCTTCGTCGACCAGGACGACGTGATCGCCGTCGCCGAGGACGTGCTGGTCTCGCTCTGGCGCCTGATCGGGTACGACGTCCCCACGCCGTTGCCGCGGATGACCTACGCCGAGGCCATGGCGCGCTTCGGCTCCGACAAGCCGGACCTGCGGATGGGTCTCGAGCTGGTCGACTGCACGTCGTACTTCTCCGACACCGGTTTCCGCGTCTTCCAGGCGCCCTACGTCGGTGCTGTGGTGATGCCGGGCGGCGCGGACCAGCCGCGCCGCCAGTTCGACGCGTGGCAGGAGTGGGCCAAGCAGCGCGGTGCCCGGGGGCTCGCCTACGTCACGATCGGCGCCGACGGCGAGCTGGGCGGTCCGGTGGCGAAGAACCTCAGCGACGACGAGCGGGCGGGTCTGGCGGCACACGTCGGGGCGGAGGCGGGCGACTGCGTCTTCTTCGCGGCCGGCCCGGTCAAGCAGAGCCGGGCCCTGCTCGGAGCCGCGCGCCTCGAGATCGGCCGGCGCGGTGGCCTGATCGACGAGGATGCCTGGAGCTTCCTGTGGGTCGTCGACGCACCGTTGTTCGAGCCCGCCGACGAGGCGACCGCGGCCGGTGACGTGGCCGTCGGCAGCGGACAGTGGACGGCCGTGCACCACGCCTTCACGTCACCGCAGGATCTCGACACGTTCGACCAGGACCCGGGCGGCGCCCTCGCCTGGGCCTACGACATCGTCTGCAACGGCAACGAGATCGGCGGCGGCTCGATCCGTATCCACCGCGCCGACGTCCAGCGCCGCGTCTTCGCCGTGATGGGGCTCGAGGAGGCCGAGGCTCAGGAGAAGTTCGGCTTCCTGTTGGACGCCTTTCAGTACGGCGCACCCCCGCACGGAGGCATCGCCTTCGGCTGGGACCGGATCGTGGCCCTGCTCTCGCGCGCGGAGTCGATCCGCGACGTGATCGCCTTCCCGAAGTCGGGCGGCGGCTACGACCCGCTGACCGGCGCCCCCGCTCCGATCACAATTGCGCAACGGCGTGAGGCGGGTGTCGACTCACGCCCGGAGGCGACCACTCCCTGAGACAGAATCGTTACCTCGGCCCGCGTTGAAATCAGTTGACCGTCCTCTAGAGTCCCTTTCGGCCCGGGTCCCGTGACCTGCCTTACCCGGCAGTGTCCACCTGCACGGGTACCAGCCGCAATGAATGATCTTCTAGGCGAAGGAAAGGGTCGACCACATGGCTATGTTGGCGGCACAGGAGATTTCCGGGTCTCCCCTCTCTACCGGCGAAGAAGAGCCCGAAGGTAAGAAGCTCGCCGGCCGGTCGCCGACACAGATCGCCTTCGATCGCCTCAAGAAGGACAAGATGGCGATCATCTGCACGATCATCGTCACGCTCCTCGTGCTCGCCGCAGTGCTCGCGCCGTGGATCTGCAAGGTGCTGAACATCTACCCGACGGCCGAGACGATCCCCTACAGCCCTGACAAGGTCCTCAACTTCAACACCGGTGTGCCGAAGAAGGGTCCCCCCGACCACGGTTTCTGGGCGGCGCACCCGCTCGGCCTGGCCCCCCAGACCGCAGTCGACAACCTCGCGCGCCTCCTCTACGGCCTGCGCACCGACCTCCTGATCGCCACGGTCGCCACCGTGCTGAGCATCGGGATCGGCGTCATCCTCGGTCTGGTCGCCGGGTTCTCGCGCGGCTGGCTCGACCGGATCATCATGTTCGTCACCGACCTGTTCCTCGCGTTCCCGTTCCTGCTCGGCGCCCTGGCCATGGCCCCGATCCTGGTCGAGCGGTTCGGCAAGGGGAACGACCTCGCCAGGCTCTACAGAGTGCAGTTCATCGCCCTCGTCGCGATCCTCACGATCTTCGGCTGGATGGGCATGACCCGACTGATCCGCGGGCAGGTGCTGTCTCTGCGTGAGCGCGAGTTCGTCCAAGCCGCCGAGGTGATGGGCGTGCCGACGCGCAAGATCCTGTTCAAAGAGCTTCTTCCCAATTTGGTGGCACCCATCGTGGTGGCCACGTCGCTGGCCCTCCCGGGCCTGATCACCGCCGAGGCCGGCTTGTCCTACCTCGGCATCGGAATCAACGGGTACCCCTCGCTCGGCCAGACCATCGCCGACGCGCAGCAGTGGTGGGACCAGTACCCGTTGTACCTGTGGGCTCCCGTGCTGACGATCTCGATCCTCGTCGTCAGCCTGAACCTGCTGGGTGACTCCATCCGGGACGCCTTCGACCCCAAGACTCGCCGGTGACCGTTTCACCGGGAGAAATGCAACATCCACGGAAAGGGTGGGCTATGCGGTTCAAATCACCGTTGATTGCCATCTCCGCTGTCGGCATGTTGGCCCTGAGCGCTTGTGGCGGCTCCGGGTCATCGAGCAACGCGGGGTCAGGCGACGATGTCAACAGCCACGGCGGCGACACGGGTAACTTCCAGGACGCCAAGGCTCAGGGGCCGGTCACGATCTCCGGCGCCCAGAAGGGCGGCACCGTCACGGTCATGACCCTCACGGGTATGACCACCACGATGGACCCGAGCGAGTCGTACTACACCGACACCTCGTCGATCCTCAGCGGCCTCATCACGCGCTCGCTGACCCAGTACAAGTACGACCCGACCTCCAAGCAGATGGTCCTGGTCCCCGACCTGGCCACCGACCTCGGTACCCACAACGACAACTACACCAAGTGGTCGTTCACGATCCGCAAGGGCGTGAAGTGGGGCGAGAACGGCAAGGAGATCACTGCCAACGACGTCGCCTTCGGCATGAAGCGCTGCATGGACGCAGCGACCTTCCCCACCGGCGCCTGCCAGTACTACTCCAACGCCTACTTCAAGGGCGGCGAGAACTACAAGGGCATGTACACCGACCCGGGCTCGAAGTACAACGGCATCACCGTCAACGGCGACACCATCACGATCAAGATGGCCAAGCCGTTCCCGGACATGCCGTACTGGGGCACCTTCCCGGCCAACGGCCCGATCCCGCAGGGCAAGGTCTCCGACCCGAAGACCTACAAGAACCACCCGTGGTCTGCCGGTCCCTACATGATCGACAAGTTCAGCCCCGCCAAGGAGATGACCCTGAAGCGGAACCCGAACTGGGACCCCAACACGGACCCGGCCCGGACCCAGTACCCCGACGGGTACGACTTCAAGCTGCAGCAGCCGTCGGAGAAGATCGACCAGATCCTTCTCGCCGACTCCGGTGACGGTCAGACCACGCTGACCTACGACGACCTGCTCGCGCCTGACTTCGCCAAGATGAAGCAGCAGTCGCCCGAGCGGCTGACCCTCGGTGGCTCGCCGTGCACCTACTACTGGGCGCCCGACAACCGGAAGATCACGTCGAAGAAGGTGCGTCAGGCCCTGCAGTTCGCCTACCCCTACAAGAACGCGATCCTCGCTGCCGGCCTGATCCCGGGCGTCAACGCCATCCCGGCGTCGAACCTGATGCCTCCGGGCCTGCCTGGTCGTACTCCCTACAACACGACCGGTCACAAGGCGTTCCAGACCGACCCGGCCAAGGCCAAGTCGCTGCTGAAGTCGGCCAACGCCATGGGCTACGAGATCAAGTTCCTCTTCCGCACCGACGACCCGGTCAACATCAAGGTCAAGGACGCGGTGGTCAAGGCGCTGACCGAGGCCGGCTTCAAGGCCACCCCGGTGCCGACCACGACCGCGAACTACGTCGTGGCCCGTGACAACACCAAGGAAGACATCAACGTCCGCTCCGCGGGCTGGTGCTCTGACTGGCCGTCGGGCGCGACCTGGCTGCCGACGGTGTTCGGTTCGACCGACCCGAACAAGACCAACTCGTTCGGTACGAACTACTCCGCGTTCAGCAACAAGTCCATGGACTCCAAGATGGACTCGATCCAGAAGCTGCCGCTGGACCAGCAGGCCGCCGCATGGAACAGCCTGGACAAGGAGATCGCCCAGAAGTACTTCCCGTTGTTCGCGACGTACTACACCGGCATCGCCCAGGCACACGGATCCAAGATCCAGGGCGACTTCGACGACAACACCGTCGGAATGCCCACCTGGAAGAACATCTGGGTCTCCCAGTGATCGACCCGGTCGGCAGCTCGGGCTGTTGACCGCCGGGTGGTGGGGTACGGCTCACGCCGTACCCCACCACCCACCACATCGCCCACAACCGCTAGGAAGCAGAGATGACGGGATTCATCGTTCGCCGACTGCTCAGCGCGATCCTCGTGGTCATCTTGACCTCGATGTTCGTCTTCGTTCTCTTCTTCAAGGGACTCGGCGACAGTCCCGCTCGTAACGCCTGCGAGAAGGGTGGAGCGGGCAAGTGCAGCCCCACCAAGCTCGCCTCGATCAAGCGTCAGATGGGCTACGACAAGCCGCTCGTCTACAACTACGGCCAGTGGGCCAAGGGCATCTTCGTCGGCCGTGACGCCGTCTACAGCGACGGCAAGCTCTACAAGTGCCCGGCCCCGTGCCTCGGCATCTCGATCACGACCAGCGAGCCGGTGTGGAACGACCTGAAGCAGAAGTACCCAGCAACCCTGGTGCTCGCCGTGGGCGGCGCCACCATCTACCTCACGCTGGGAGTCTTCCTCGGCGCCATGGCGGCCCGATGGCGCGGAACCTCAGCCGACCGACTACTCGTGGGCGGAACGCTGGTCGTCTCGTCGATCCCCTTCTACATCATCGCCCTGCTGGCGTGGATCTATCTCTCACTCCAGCTCAAGATCTTCCCGAACACCGGGTACTACCCGATCACCGAGAACCCAGCGAAGACCGTGTCCTACATGATGTTGCCGTGGCTGGTGATCGGCCTGACCAACTGCACGCAGTACGCCCGGTTCACACGCGGCCAGATGGTGGAGACCCTCAGTGAGGACTACATCCGGACCGCAGCCTCCAAGGGCGTGAAGACCAACAACGTGCTCTTCAAACATGCACTGCGGGCGGCCATCGTCCCCGTGGTGACGATCTTCGGTCTCGACTTCGCGACGCTGCTGGGCGGCACGCTCTTCACCGAGCAGATCTTCAGCATCGACGGGATCGGCCACTGGGGCCTGCAGGCCCTCCACGACCCGATCGACATCAACGTCATCAGCGCCACGGTGCTGGTGGCCTCGGTGCTGATCGTCACCGCCAACCTGATCGTCGACGTCCTCTACAGCTTCCTCGACCCGCGGGTGAGTGTCGGATGACCGCCGACATCAGCGAGCGCCCCGACGGCATGGCGGCGCCGGCCAACCCGGACGACCCCTTCCTCGTCGTCGAGAACCTCACCGTCAAGTTCCCGACCCACGACGGCTTGGTCCAGGCCGTCAGCGACCTCTCCTACAGCGTCGAGCGCGGCAAGACGCTCGGCATCGTGGGGGAGTCCGGGTCGGGCAAGTCGGTGTCGTCGATGGCCGTGCTGGGTCTCCACGACCCCAAGCACACCCGGCTGTCCGGATCGATCCGGGTCGACGGCTTCGAGGTGATCGGCGCCTCCGAGGACCGGATGCGCAGGATCCGCGGCAACAGCGTCGCGATGATCTTCCAGGACGCCCTCACGGCACTCCATCCGTTCTACTCGATCGGTGACCAGATCTCCGAGGGCTACCGGATCCACCACAAGGTGTCCAAGTCGGAGGCGAAGAAGCGCGCCGTCGAGATGCTCGACCGCGTCGGGATCCCGCAGGCCAACCGCCGTGTGGACGACTATCCCCACCAGTTCTCGGGCGGCATGCGGCAGCGCGCCATGATCGCCATGGCACTGGTCAACGACCCGCAGCTGCTGATCGCCGACGAGCCGACCACGGCCCTCGACGTGACCGTGCAGGCGCAGATCCTCGACCTGCTCCAGGACCTCCAGCGGGAGTTCAACTCCGCGGTGATCATCATCACCCACGACCTGGGGGTCGTGGCCGAGATGGCCGACCAGACGATGGTGATGTACGGCGGCCGTGCGGTGGAGTACGGCGCGACCCGCGAGATCCTGACCCACCCGGAGATGCCCTACTCGTGGGGGCTCCTGGCCAGCATCCCCGAGGTCGGTGGCGACGCCAACGCGCGCCTCATCCCGATCCCGGGTACACCCCCGAGTCTCCTCAACCCGCCGTCCGGGTGTGCCTTCCACCCCCGGTGCCCTCATGTCGACAAGGTGCCTGGTGACCTGTGCCGGACCACCCTGCCCGACCTCGTTCCGGGCGAGCGCGGCGAGAACCACGTCAAGCGGTGCCACCTGGCCAACCCGGGTGAGATCTACACCGAGGAGATCCTCCCGGAGATCGCGCCGGATCTGATCGACCCCAGCACCGGTGAGATGATCGCGGAGCTGGCGGCAGTCGACCCCGACGACATTTGAGGGCAGGATGAGCACCGTGACCAACGCAGACGTCGAGCGTGCCCCGGAACAGTCCGGGGCACCGTCAGGTGATCCCCTGCTCGAGGTCCGTGATCTGACCAAGTACTTCCCGGTGAAGTCCGGCGGCGTCGTCCGTCGTACCGTCGCCCACGTCCAAGCGGTCGACGGCGTGTCGTTCTCGCTGCGCAAGGGCGAGTCCCTGGGCCTGGTGGGCGAGTCGGGCTGCGGCAAGACGACGACCGGTCGTCTGATCACCCGGCTCTACGACCCGACCTCGGGCGCGATCAACTTCGAGGGGACCGACATCTCGGGTCTCTCGCGCCGGCAGATGATGCCGATCCGCAGCGAGATCCAGATGATCTTCCAGGACCCCTACTCCTCGCTGAACCCGCGGCACACCGTGGGCACGATCGTCGGCACCCCCTTGCGCGTGCACAACATGGTGCCGGAGAAGAAGGTTCTGCCGCGGGTCCAGGAGCTCCTCGAGGTCGTCGGCCTCAACCCGGAGCACTACAACCGCTATCCCAGTGAGTTCTCCGGCGGTCAGCGGCAGCGCATCGGCATCGCCCGTGCGCTCGCCCTGCAACCGAAGCTGCTCGTGGCTGACGAGCCCGTGTCCGCGCTGGACGTCTCGATCCAGGCCCAGGTGGTCAACCTGCTCAAGGACGTGCAGGAGGAGTTCGGGATCGCCTTCCTGTTCATCGCGCACGACCTCGCGGTCGTGCGTCACTTCTGCCCCGACGTGGCGGTGATGTACCTCGGCAAGATCGTCGAGATCGGTGACCGCGAGACGATCTACGAGCACCCACACCACCCCTACACCCAGGCCCTGCTGTCGGCTGCGCCCGACGTCAAGCAGGCCGCGGTCGGTGGTCGTCGGGAGCGGATCCGGCTCGAGGGCGACGTCCCCTCGCCGATCAACCCGCCCAGCGGCTGCCGCTTCCGGACGCGGTGCTGGATGGCGCAGGAGATCTGCTCCAAGCAGGAGCCGCCGCTGATGCAGATCGGGAAGAAGCACAAGGTGGCCTGCCACTTCGCGGGCGAGTTCGGTCAGCAGCCCGACCGACCGGTGACCGCCGGTCTGCTCGGGGTCGACGACCAGGGCAACCCCGACAGCGGTGCCGCACCCCAGGACCACCACGACGCGCCCGGCTTCGCCGACACCTGGTTCGACCTGAACACGAAGTCGGTCAGCACGCCGAACTGACGAGGGGTCCCGACCGCCGCCGCGTCGACGGCTCGGGACACCGCCTACGCTGCCTTCCGTGCCCGACGACGAGCTGTTCGAGACCGACGCACTACGCCCGGTCGCCCCGGTGACTCCCGGTGCCGGCTCGCTCCAGGCGAACACCCACGCGTCCGCCCCGCTGGCCGTCCGGATGCGGCCGCGGACCCTCGACGAGCTGGTCGGCCAGCCCCAGCTGCGGGCCGAGGGCTCGCCCCTGCGCCAGCTGATCGAGGGTGGGAAGGCGCTGTCCCTGCTGCTGTGGGGTCCTCCGGGGACAGGGAAGACGACGATCGCGGCGATCGTCAGCGGCCAGACGGACCGGTCGTTCGTGGAGGTCTCCGCCGTCTCGGCCGGGGTCAAGGAGGTCAGGGCCGCGATCGACCGCGCGCGGAGCGACCTGACCCACCGCGGGCGCGAGACCGTGCTTTTCGTCGACGAGGTCCACCGGTTCAGCAAGGCGCAGCAGGACGCCTTGCTGCCCGGCGTGGAGAACCGCTGGGTGACCCTGGTCGCGGCGACGACGGAGAACCCGTTCTTCTCGGTGATCTCGCCCCTGCTGTCGCGCAGCCTGCTGCTCCAGCTCGACACCCTGACCGACGACGACATCGCCGAGGTGATGGATCGCGCCCTGGTGGACGAGCGCGGGCTGGCCGGGGAGTTCACCCTGGCCGACGACGCCCGCGCCCACCTGGTCCGCCTCGCCGGCGGGGACGCCCGGCGCTCGCTGACCTACCTCGAGGCGGCCGCCGGTGCTGCCGGGTCTCGACAGGCTCGACCGCCCGGCGAGCCCGTGGTCATCGACCTGGAGACGGCCGAGACCGCCGTCGACCGGGCCGCCGTCCGCTACGACCGCCAGGGTGACCAGCACTACGACGTGATCTCGGCCTTCATCAAGTCGCTCCGGGGCTCCGACGCGGACGCCGCGCTGCACTATCTCGCCCGGATGCTCGAGGCGGGTGAGGACCCGCGCTTCATCGCCAGGCGCCTGGTGATCCTCGCCAGTGAGGACATCGGACTCGCCGACCCCACCGCCCTGACGACGGCCGTCGCGGCGGCCCAGGCGGTGCAGCTGATCGGCCTGCCGGAGGGCCGGCTCAACCTCGCCCAGGCGACGATCGCTCTCGCCGTGGCGCCGAAGTCGAACGCGGTGATCAAGGCGATCGAGGCCGCGAGCGCCGACGTCCGCGCAGGCAAGATCGGCCAGGTGCCCCCGCACCTGCGCGACGCCCACTACCAGGGGTCGAAGAGCCTCGGCCACGGCACCTCCTACACCTACAGCCACGACGAGCCGTTCGGCATCGCCGAGCAGCAGTACGCCCCGGACGTGGTCGCGGACGCGGAGTACTACCAGCCCACGTCGTTGGGCGCCGAGGCCGCGGTCAAGGAGCGCTGGGAGCGCATCCGGCGGCTCATCCGCGGGCGATAGGGTCGGTGGCTGTGACCAGTGACCAGGCCCTGTGGCTCGCCGTCGGCGGGGTGGCGGTGCTGTGCCTGCTCCTGCTCGGGATCACCGTCCGCGGCCGCCGGTCGTGGGCCCACGAGCGGGAGGTCGCACGCGCCGAGGTGGCCGACCTGCGGGCACGTCTGGAGGAGCTCGAGCACGACCGCCGGGCGCCGCTCGCGTCGACAGAGGCGGAGTTCGTGATCACCGGGCTGGGCAGCGAGCAGGCGGACCCCGAGCCCGCCCCGGCGCCCGCCCCACCGATCGACGGGGCCGCCTTCGCCGACACCGTGCTGCGCGAGACGGTCGTCAAGGCCGCCTCGCTCGCCCACGGCGTACGACGTGGACTGGCGCCGGCCACCCGGAACCGGATCCGCTTCGAGATGAAGCAAGAGGTACGCCGGGCCCGCCGGCAGCGGCGGGCCGACCTCAAGCAGGCCCAGCGCGACCTGCACGCACGACAGCGGGCCATGCTCGCGGAGGAGGCCGAGGCCGGGTGAGTCGCCAGTGAGACGTGGGTTCTGGTTCATGGCCGGGGCCGGCGCCGGGGTCTATGCGATGGTGCGCGGCCGCCGGGTCGCCCAGGCGTTCACCGCGGAGGGGCTCCATGACCGGTGGGAGGCGCTGACCCTCGGCGCGCGGATGTTCCGCGACGAGGTCGCCCAGGGCCAGGCAGAGGCCGAAACCGAGTTGCGTGAGCGCTTCGGCCTCGTGCCTCATGGACCCCCCGAGCTGGTCGCCTCGACCAGCACGCCGCTGCCCGGGCGGCACCTCGACGAGGAAGGCGACGACTGATGGACACCGCGGAGATCCGGCGACGGTTCGTGGCTCACTTCGAGCGAGCCGCGCACACCGCCGTGCCCTCGGCGTCCCTGCTCCTCGACGACCCGAACCTACTGTTCGTCAACGCCGGGATGGTGCCGTTCAAGCCCTACTTCCTGGGCCAGGAGACGCCGCCGTACTCCCGCGCGGTGAGCATCCAGAAGTGCGTCCGCACGCCCGACATCGAGGACGTCGGCAAGACGACGCGACACGGCACGTTCTTCGAGATGTGCGGCAACTTCTCCTTCGGCGACTACTTCAAGGAAGGCGCGATCGAGCTCGCCTGGGACTTCGTCACCAAGTCCCAGGCCGACGGCGGTCTGGGTCTGGAGGAGAGCCGGCTCTGGCCCTCGATCCTGCACGGCGACGACGAGGCGCTGCACCTGTGGATGAAGGTGACCGGCCTGCCCACCGAGCGGATCGTCAAGCTCGGTCCGAAGGAGAACTACTGGTCGATGGGCGTGCCCGGTCCGGGCGGCCCCGCCTCGGAGATCCTCTACGACCGCGGTCCCGAGCACGGCCCCGACGCCGAGTTCGAGACCACCGACCGGGTGGCGATGCCGGCCAAGCTCGAGGACCGCTACCTGGAGTTCTGGAACCTCGTGTTCATGCAGGACGAGCTGAGCGCGGTGCGGTCCAAGGAGGACTTCGACATCGTCGGGTCGCTGCCGCGCAAGAACATCGACACCGGCATGGGCCTCGAGCGGGTCGCGTACCTGCTGCAGGGCGTCGACAACATGTACGAGATCGACGTGATGTACCCGGTGATCGAGCGTGCCGAGGAGCTGACGTCGCGGACGTACGGCGCCGACCACGCCGACGACGTGCGCTTCCGGGTGGTCGCCGACCACGTCCGCAGCTCGATGATGCTGATCGGCGACGGCGTGACGCCGGGCAACGAGGGCCGCGGCTACGTCCTGCGCCGGCTCCTGCGCCGCGCGGTGCGCTCGATGCGCCTGCTCGGCTACGAGGACCGAGCCCTCCCCGAGCTGCTGCCCGTGAGCCGCGACAAGATGGGCGAGACGTACGCCGAGCTGTTCCGCGACTGGGAGCGGATCTCGCAGGTCGCCTATGCCGAGGAGGACGCGTTCCGGCAGACGCTGCGTGCCGGCACCACGATCTTCGACCAGGCCGCCGCGGAGGTCAGGCGGTCCGGCGACACCGTGCTCAGCGGGGAGCGCGCCTTCGCGCTGCACGACACCTACGGGTTCCCGATCGACCTGACCCTGGAGATGGCCCAGGAGCAGGGGCTCCTGGTCGACGAGGTGGGTTTCCGCGAGCTGATGGGGCAGCAGCGCGACCGGGCCAAGGCCGACGCGCGCGCCAAGAAGGGCCACCACGTCGACGCCACCGCCTATCGCCAGGTGGCCGACACCCTGGGCACGCCGGTGGAGTTCACCGGCTACCGCGAGGTCGTCTCCGAGGGCTCGGTGCGCGGGCTCGTGGCGGCGGGCGGTGTGGTCGACTCCGCGCGCGAGGGCGACGAGGTCGAGCTGGTCCTCGACCGCACGCCGTTCTACGCCGAGGGTGGTGGACAGCTGGCCGACCAGGGCGTGATCGAGCTGGCGAACGGCGCGCGGGTCGAGGTGCGTGACGTGCAGACGCCGGTCACGGGCCTGGTCGTGCACACGGTCAAGGTCCTCAGCGGTGAGGTCACACCCGGACTGGCGGCACACTCCGAGGTCGACATCGAGCGACGCAAGTCGATCTCGCGCGCCCACACCGCGACCCACATGGTGCACAAGGCGTTCCGCGAGGCGCTCGGTGACACCGCGACACAGGCGGGTTCGGAGAACGCGCCCGGCCGGTTCCGGTTCGACTTCTCCGCCACGGGCGCCGTTCCCGTGTCGGTGATGGAGGACGTCGAGGCGCGCGTCAACGACCTGGTCCTGGCCGATCTCGGCGTGCACGCGGAGATCATGAGCCAGGACGAGGCGGTGCGCTCGGGGGCGATGGCGCTCTTCGGCGAGAAGTACGGCGACCAGGTACGGGTCGTCTCGGTCGGAGACTGGGCCCGCGAGCTGTGCGGCGGCACCCATGCGGGTCGCTCCGGTCAGCTCGGCGTGATCAAGCTGCTGGGGGAGTCGTCGATCGGGTCCGGCGTACGCCGGGTGGAGGCGCTCGTGGGCGCCGACGCCTACAAGTTCCTGGCCCGCGAGCACGTGCTCGTCGCCCAGCTCTCCGAGGCGCTCAAGGCCCGGCCCGAGGAGCTGCCCGAGCGGGTCAACGACATCGTCGAGCGGCTGCGGGCCGCCGAGAAGGCCCTCGAGCAGACGCGGATCGCCCAGCTGCTGTCCGAGGGAGCCCAGCTCGCCGCGGACGCGGTGGACGTCAATGGCGTCCGGCTGATCAGCCTGCGCATCGACGGTGCCGACGGAGGCGACGTGCGCACGATGGCGCTCAACCTCCGCAGCAGGCTCAGCCAGGAGCAGCCCGGCGCCGCCGTGCTGATCGGCGTCAAGGACGGCAAGGTCGCCGTCGTGGCCGCGACGAACGAGCGGGCCCGCGACCGTGGCGTGAAGGCCAACGACCTGCTCGCCGCGGTGATGCCCTACGTCGGGGGACGCGGGGGTGGCAAGGAGGACGTCGCCCAGGGTGGCGGCTCCGACGTCAGCCGCGTCGACGAGGCGCTGGCCGCGGCGAGCGCGGCCGTCGCGAGCGCCACCGGGGTCTGAGGCGTTGCGGTCCGGCGTACGCATCGGCATCGACCCGGGTGACGCCCGGATCGGGGTCGCCCGGAGCGACCCCACCGGCTTCCTCGCGACGCCGGTCGAGACCGTACGGCGTGGCCGAGGCGACCTCGCCCGGATCGCCCGGCTGGCGCGCGAGGCCGAGGCGGTCGAGATCGTGGTCGGGCTGCCGCGTTCACTGTCCGGGAGCGAGGGACCGGCCGCTGCGCGCGTGCGCGACTTCGCCGGCGCCCTGGCCGCTCGCGTCAGGCCCGTTCCGGTGCGACTGCAGGACGAGCGTCTGACCACGGTGTCGGCGGAGGCTATGCTGCGCGACCGGGGGAAGAAGGGTGCCTCACGGAGGGCCGTGGTCGACCAGGCTGCGGCGGTGCTCATCCTGCAACACGCCCTGGACACCGAGCGGGAGACCGGTCGTCCACCAGGAGAGATCGTCACAGGAGATTCATGAGCGACGCCCACGAGGACCACTACGACGCCGTGCCGGGCACGACGCCGGCGACCGAGGAGGCCACGGCCGACCCCGGAGCGGGCTCGGACGACGTCTACGAGCCGCAGTACCTCGGAGGGTCGCGCAAGAAGAAGCGCGGCTTCTCCGGATGCGCCGCGGTGATCGTGGCGCTCGCGGTCATCCTCGGCGGCGCGTACTTCGTGGGCAACAAGGGCTACCACTACCTCAAGGACCACCTGTCGTCCGCCGAGGACTACCCCGGGCCGGGCCACGGCCAGGTCCTGTTCGAGGTCAAGTCGGGCGACACGGTCACCGAGATCGGACGCGAGCTGAAGCAGAAGGGCGTCGTGGCCTCGGTGCAGGCGTTCATGGACGCCTCACACGGCAAGACCGGCATCCAGGTCGGCTTCTACGAGCTCAAGAAGAAGATGGCGGCCCAGGACGCCTTCGACGTGCTGATCAACCCCCGACACATCCTCACCACGAAGGTCACCGTCCCCGAGGGGCTCCGGGTCTCCGACACGGTGGCGATCCTCGCGGCGAAGACGAAGTACTCCACGCGGCAGTTCGAGGACGCGCTGAAGGACCCCGGTGCGCTGGGGCTCCCGTCCTACGCCAACGGCAACCCGGAGGGCTACCTGTTCCCGTCGACCTACGGGTTCGGCCCGAAGGAGAAGCCGGTCGACATGCTCAAGGACATGGTCGACCGGTGGAAGCAGTCCGCCGATGACAACAACCTCGAAGCCGGGGCTGCGGCGCAGGGCAAGACCCCGGCCGAGATCATGACGATCGCCAGCCTGATCCAGGCCGAGGGGCGGGGCAGCGACATGGCGAAGGTCAGCCGGGTGATCTACAACCGGCTCGACGGTCCGGGCGACAAGCAAGGCACGAACGGACTCCTCCAGATCGACGCGACCGTCAACTTCGCCCTGGACCGGAAGGGCGTCGTCGCGGTGACCACCGACGAGGCGCACAACACCCAGTCGCCGTACAACACCTACATCCATCCCGGACTGCCGCCCGGCCCGATCAACTCGCCCGGAGACGCGGCGATCAAGGCGGCGCTCCACCCGGCCGACGGCCCCTGGTACTACTACGTGACCGTCAACCTGCGGACGGGTGAGACCAAGTTCGGCACGACGTACCAGGAGTTCCTCCAGTTCAAGCAGGAGTTCACCCAGTACTGCCAGACCTCCGACGCCTGCTGAGGCCGGTCGTGCGCTGCGCCGTCCTCGGAGACCCGATCGAGCACTCGCTGTCGCCTGCCCTGCATCGCGCCGCGTACGCCGCCCTGGGCCTGGACTGGTCCTACGACGCGGTGCGCGTGCCGAGCGGCGGTCTCGCCGACTTCGTCGGCGGGCCTGGACGACGAGTGGCGCGGCCTGTCGTTGACGATGCCGCTCAAGCGCGAGGCGATGTCGCTGCTCGGCTCCCGCGACGCGTGGGCGGACCTGGCAGGTGCCGCGAACACCCTGCTGCTCGACGGCAGCGGCGTGCACGGGCTCAACACCGACGTGCCGGGGGCGATCGCGGCGCTGCGCGAGGCGACCACCGCCTCGTGCGAGCGGGCGGTGGTGCTCGGCGGCGGCGCCACCGCGACCTCTGTCCTGCTCGCGCTGGCCGAGCTGGGCTGCAGCTCGGCCGTGCTCGCCGTCCGTGACGTCGAGCGGGCGGCAGAGACGATCGAGGCGGTGGGTCGCCATGCGCACCCGCCGCGTCTCGAGACCGTGAGCCTCGACGAGCTGGGCCCCCTGGGCGCCGACGTGGTCGTGTCGACGGTGCCGGCCGCTGCCCAGTCCGCCGGGCTGCTGGCAGCCGTGCGCGACGCGCCCGTGGTGTTCGACGTGGTCTACGACCCGTGGCCGACGCCGCTGGCCTCCGCCGCACTGGCCGCCGGCCGCGTCGTCGTCGGCGGGCTCGACCTCCTGCTGTGGCAGGCGGTCGACCAGGTCAGGGCGATGACCGGGCGGTTCGACGTGCCGGTGGCGGCGATGCGCGCCGCGGGGGAGGCGGGACTCGCCGAACGGCGCCGCTGACCCATCGACCACCACTATCGTGCAGCCCGTGGACTCGACCGTGCTGGCCGTCGTCGTCGCGACCGTGCTGGCGGGAGCGGGCGGGCTCTTCGTGCCGACCCTGATCAGCCGAATCCCGCCCCACGTGGCCGACGAGGAGCACGACGAGTCGAGTGAGAGCGGGTCGGAGGTCGACGGCACCGTCGACGCGGAGGCGCCCTCGGCGACACCGCCCGAGCCTCCCGAGCCCTACACCGACATCGCGCGCCTCCCGGGCCTGGCCTGGAAGAGCGCTGTCGCGGCGGCGGTCGCAGGCGCTCTCGTCGGCCTCGCGCTGGACTGGACCTGGGCACTTGTCCTCTGGGTGCCCCTGGTGCCGGTGTCGGTCGCGCTCGCAGTGGTCGACTGGCGCACCCGCCTGCTGCCGACGGCCGTGATCCGCCCGTCGTACGGCGGGCTGGTCGTCCTGGTGCTGCTCGGCTGGGCCGTGACCGGCGACTCCGAGGCCGTCGTCCGCTCCGCTCTGGGGTGGCTGGTGGCCGGTGGCCTCTTCGCCATCCTCTGGTTCATCTACCCGCGCGGGCTGGGGTACGGCGACGTACGCCTGGCCGGGCTGCTGGGGATCGGCCTCGGCTGGGTCGGCTGGGGGACCCTGCTGGTCGGCGTCTACGCCGGCTTCCTGCTCGGCGGCGTCATCGGAGGACTCCTCGCCCTGCTGAAGATCGTCGAGCGCAAGGGCGTTCCGTTCGGGCCGTTCATGCTGCTCGGTGCGCTGATCGGTCTGCTGTGGGGCGAGCCGCTGTGGTCGTCTCTCGTCTCGGGCTAGGGAACCGGACGGTCGCGGACCCCGTGCGAGACTGACGCCATGTTGCGCTGGCTCACTGCTGGGGAGTCCCACGGCCCCGCCCTGGTCGCCATCCTGGAGGGGTTGCCGGCGCACGTCGCGATCACCACCGACGACGTGTCCGAGGCCCTGGCCCGGCGGCGTCTCGGACGCGGCCGCGGCGCCCGGATGAAGTTCGAGCAGGACCGGGTGACCATCCTGGGCGGGGTCCGCCACGGCGAGACCCAGGGCGGTCCGGTCGCCATCGAGGTCGCCAACAGCGAGTGGCCCAAGTGGGAGCAGGTGATGTCGGCCGACCCGGTGGACGCCGACGTGCTCGCCGACCTGGCGCGCAACGCGCCCCTGACCCGGCCGCGGCCGGGACATGCCGACCTGGTCGGCATGCAGAAGTATGCGTTCGACGAGGCGCGGCCGGTCCTCGAGCGGGCCTCCGCCCGCGAGACCGCGGCGCGGGTGGCGCTCGGGTGTGTGGCGAGCGCTTTCCTGGAGCAGGCGACCGGCGCCCGTCTCGTGACCCACGTGATCGAGCTGGGAGGCGTCCGCGCGCCGGCCGGGGTCGTCCCCGGTCCCGACGACGTGGCGCGTCTCGACGGAGACGAGGTCCGCTGCCTCGACCCCGGTGCGAGCGCTGCGATGGTGGCTGCGATCGACGAGGCCCACCGTGAGGGCGACACCCTCGGCGGCGTCGTCGAGGTCGTCGTCCACGGGCTCCCGCCCGGCCTCGGCTCCCACGTGCACTGGGACCGGCGCCTCGACTCCCGGCTGGCGGGGGCCCTGATGGGGATCCAGGCGATCAAGGGCGTCGAGGTCGGTGACGGCTTCGCGTTGGCGGCTACCCGGGGCAGCCTGGCGCACGACGAGATCGAGCCCTCCGGTGACGGCGTACGACGCTCGAGCGGACGCTCCGGCGGGACCGAGGGTGGGATGTCGACCGGGGAGGTGCTGCGGGTCCGGGCCGCGATGAAGCCGATCGCGACCGTGCCGCGTGCCCTGCGCACGGTGGATGTCGCCACCGGCGAGGCGGCGGTAGCACATCACCAGCGTTCCGACGTGTGTGCCGTGCCGGCGGCGGGGGTGGTCGCGGAGGCCATGGTCGCGCTCGTGGTGGCCGACGCGGTGCTGGAGAAGTTCGGTGGCGATGCCGTCGCCGAGACCCGGCGCAACGTCGAGAGCTACCTGGAGCACCTGCCCGACCACCTGAAGGTGCGATGACCGCACCGCGGGTGGTGCTCGTCGGCCCGATGGGCGCGGGCAAGACGACGGTCGGCCGGTTGCTCGCCGAGCGCTGGGACGTGCCCTTCGCCGACACCGACGACGTGGTCGAGAGCGCAGAGGGACGCTCCGTGTCCGACATCTTCGTGGACTCCGGCGAGGAGCACTTCCGCGCGCTGGAGCGGGCGGCGGTCGCTCAGGCGCTGGCCGGCCATCCGGGCGTGCTCGCGCTCGGCGGCGGCGCCGTGATGTCGCAGGAGACCCGTGCGACGCTGGCCGGGCACGCCGTCGTCTTCCTCCGGGTCGGGCTCTCCGACGCCGCGGCCCGCGTCGGGCTCGGCACCTCGCGACCGCTCCTGCTGGGCAACGTGCGCGGCACGATGAAGGCGCTGCTCGACGAGCGCACCCCGGTCTACGAGTCGGTCTCGACCGGCTCGGTCGACACGGACGGCCTGACCCCCGACGAGGTCGCCGACCGGGTCGAGGAGGTGCTCCGTGGCTGAGCCCCGCGACCCGACGGTGATCCACGTCGCCACCGGCTCGCCGTACGACGTGCTGGTGGGCGAGGGGCTCACGGACCGCCTTCCGGCGATGCTCGGTCCGCGGGTGCAGCGCGTCGGTCTCGTGTTCCCCGAGGACCTGCCCGACCACGCCGAGCAGGTCCGAGCGCTGCTGGCCGAGCACGTCGAGGTGCTCGACCTGCCCCTTCCACCCGGCGAGGCGGCCAAGACCGCGGCCGTGGCCGATCGGTGCTGGGAGATGCTCGGCCGCGCGGGGTTCACCCGGAGCGACGCCCTGGTCACCGTCGGCGGGGGAGCGACGACCGATCTCGGCGGGTTCGTGGCCGCGACCTGGCTGCGTGGCGTGCGGGTGGTGCACGTGCCCACCACCCTCCTCGGCATGGTCGACGCCGCGATCGGCGGCAAGACCGGCATCAACACCGCCGCCGGCAAGAACCTCGTGGGGGCGTTCCACGAGCCTGCCGGGGTGCTCTGCGACCTGCGCGTCCTCACCACCCTCCCGCCCGACGAGCTGCGCTCGGGCCTGGGCGAGGTGGTCAAGTGCGGCTTCATCGCCGATCCCGAGATCCTGCGCCTCGTCGAGGAGCACGACGACGTCGCGCCCGGGAGCGCGGTGCTGCGCGAGCTCGTGGAACGGGCGGTCCGCGTCAAGGCCGCCGTGGTCGCCGACGACCTGACCGAGACCGGCGGCAGCGCCGAGCACCCGGGCCGTGCGGTGCTCAACTACGGTCACACCATGGGTCATGCGGTCGAGCTCGCCAGCGGCTACACGCTGCGCCACGGCGAGGCCGTCGCGATCGGCTGCGTCTACGCCGCCGAGCTGGCGAGGGCAGCCGGGATCCTCGACGACGCGGTCGCCGACCGGCACCGGACCGCACTCGCCGGCGTCGGGCTCCCCACCGGCTGGGACGGTGCCTCCTTCGACGACCTCCGCGGGCGGATGGCCGTGGACAAGAAGTCAAGGGGCTCCGAGCTGAGGTTCGTCGTGCTGTCCGGCCTGGCCCGTCCGCGGATCCTGGCCGGCCCCCGCGAGGACGACCTGCGTACGGCGTACGACGTGATGACCGGAGCTGCGAGATGAGGGTGCTCGTGCTCAACGGTCCCAACCTCGGTCGCCTCGGCCGGCGCCAGCCCGAGATCTACGGCCACACGTCCTACGACGAGCTGGTCGGCCGGTGCGTGGACTGGGGGCGCGAGCTCGGACTCGAGGTCGAGGTGCGGCAGACGAACCACGAGGGCGACCTGCTCGACTGGCTCAACACCGCCGCCGACGACGAGACCCCGGTCGTGCTCAACGCAGCCGCCTGGACCCACTACTCGTTCGCCCTGGCCGACGCCTGCGCCCAGCTGACGGCACCCTTGGTCGAGATCCACATCAGTGACCCGGCCTCGCGTCCGGAGGAGTTCCGGCACACGTCCGTCGTCACCCCCTACGCCGCGAAGGTCGTCGCCGGGCAGGGGATCGACGGCTACCGGCAGGCTCTTGCCGCTCTCGTGGCGGCGTCGGACTGACCTCCCGACCGCCCGGCGGCTCGGTCTCCACCAGGTGGCAGAAGGGCCCGCCTTCTGGGTCTGCGACCGAGCATTCGCGGCGGCGGGCGCGGCGGATTGCCCGGTGCGGCGCCCGGTGACGTGAGGTGCCGCATCCTCTGCGAGACCAAGCGATTCGGTGCTGCGTGACGAATGACGGGTGATCAAGGCGCCGATCCGGTGCCTCTCCCATGTTCCAGTCGAACTCGAAGGATGAGTCACCATGCGCACCATCTCTGCCACCACGTCCATCACCAAGCGCCGCCTGGTCGCGGTCGCCGGCATCGCGATGCTGGCCGTCCCGCTCGCTGCGTGCGGCAGCAGCAGCAGCGACTCCGGTGCGCCGCAGCCGGTCGCCCGGGTCGACTCACTCACCGGCGACACGACGGCCATCGCGCTCGACAAGGGGTTCACCGATGCCCTCACGTCGCTCAAGCTGACCGCCGGCACCGTCGGCACGGCCAAGCTCCAGAACGGCTCGCTCATCTTCCCGATCACCGGCGGCAGCGTCCGCGTCTTCAAGAAGGGCGAGGTCGTGCCCTACGTCATCGGCGAGATCCAGCACGAGGGCTCGGGGCTCTCCTTGAGCGCCGGCGGCACCAAGGTGGAGCTCACGAACTTCAACGTGGACCCGGGTGTGCAGCGTGTCTACGGCGACGTGACGGTCAACGGCAAGGTGGCCGCGACGAGCGCCTACCTGTTCACCCTCGACGGCGCGACGCTCAAGCCCCTGACCACCTCGGGCGACACGGCCACGCTGACCGGTACCCAGGTCGAGATCTCGCCGGTGGCCGCGCCCCTGCTCGACTCCACGTTCGGCACCGACGCGGTCAAGCCGGGCCTGCTCGTGGGCATCGCCACCATCACGGTCAACACGACCCCCGGCAAGTAGCGCTGATCGGGCGGGGCGCTGCCGGCGCCCATGCCCACCGAGGCCCACCGGCACACCGCCGGTGGGCCTCGCGGCGTCCGGGGGGCCGGGTCCGCGTCGACGACGGGAACCGCTGGGTCTCCTCAGCCGTCCGACCGGGACACGGACCCCAGGAGCCCTCATGAACCGATCGGTCACCCTCAGTGCCAAGGGCGTGCTCGTCGCCCTCGTCGCGGTCCTCGCTCTCCTCGTCGCCTACCTCCTGGGCAACGCCGGGAGCAGCGCTCAGGCCGCGCCCCAGACCTCCCCGACGTCCGCCGGCGACCATCCACGGACGTTGGTGACCACCGGCACCGGCCACACGGTCGGCGTACCCGACGAGCTGTCGTTCTCCCTGTCCGTGGGGCTGGTGCGACCCGATCTGAACACGGCGCTGGCGGACGCGAACGCGACCATGCGACGCGTGCTGCGTGCGCTCGACCGGCTCGGCGTGCGCAGCTCCGACGTCCAGACCACCGGGCTGTCGATGAACGCCGTGTACGACTACCACTCCTACGGTCCGCCGACCCTGCGCGGCTATCGCGTCGGGCAACGCGCCCAGGTGCTGGTGCGCGATCTCACCACCGGTGGCCAGGCGGTCTCGGCGGCCGTCCGGGCCGGCGGCAACGACGTGCGCGTCGGCGACATCGGGCTGCGCATCGCCGACCCCGACTCCCTGCTCGCGCAGTCGCGCGACGCCGCGGTCAAGCAGGCTACGGCCGAGGCGCAGCAGTACGCCGACGCCACGGGCCAGACCCTCGGTCCGGTGCTGAGCCTGCGTGAGGTGCACGCCACCCCGGTCGCACCGCAGACGCTCCGCTTCGAGCGGGCGACGCTCGACGCGGCCACGGGCGCGCTGCCGATCCGTGCAGGCAAGGACAAGCTCGCGGTCACGGTGCGGATCGAGTGGTCCTTCGGCTGATCTGACGATTCCGGGCCGGGGCGGCCGCCGTACTAGAATCCGAGGTCGCCCGCCCGGATCGCGCAACGGAGGTGGGCCACCCGACTCTCGCCCGCGACAGAAGAGGCAGCTGCGTCATGGCCACCACGAACGACCTGAAGAACGGCATGGTCCTGAACCTCGACGGCCAGCTCTGGCAGGTCATCTGGTTCCAGCACCACAAGCCCGGCAAGGGCGGCGCCGTCGTGCGGTCGAAGCTGCGGAACATCGAGTCCGGCAAGACCGTGGACCGGACGTTCAACGCCGACGTGAAGGTCGACGTGGCGAGCGTCGACAAGCGGACGATGCAGTACCTCTACAACGACGGCACGTCCTACGTCTTCATGGACACCGGCACCTACGACCAGCTCGAGATCGGCCCCGACCTCCTCGGCGACGCCAAGAACTTCCTGCTCGAGAACCAGGACGCCATCGTGGCGACCAACGAGGGCCGCGTGCTCTACGTCGAGCTCCCCGCGTCGGTCGAGCTCGAGATCACCTACACCGAGCCCGGTGTGGTCGGCGACAGCGCCACCGGGCGCACCAAGCCGGCGACCCTCGAGACGGGCCACGAGATCCAGGTGCCCCTGTTCATCACCCAGGGCGAGAAGGTCAAGGTCGACACCCGCGACTCGTCGTACCTCGGCCGCGTGAAGTCCTGAACCCCGGCTGCACTCCCTGATGGCCGCACGCACGAAGTCACGCAAGCGCGCACTCGACGTCCTCTACGCCGCCGAGATGCGCGGCCAGGACCCGGTCGCGGCCCTCGACGCGGCGATCGCCGACGGCGAAGGCCCGACCAACCCCCACACCGAGACGTTGGTCCGCGGCGTCACCGAGCACCGCGCGCGCATCGACGAGCTGCTCTCGACGTACTCCCACGGGTGGACGCTCGACCGGATGCCGGCCGTCGACCGGACCGCGCTGCGGATCGGTGCCTATGAGCTGCTCTACGTCGACGACGTGCCCCCGGCCGTCGCGGTCACCGAGGCCGTGGCCCTGGTCCGCGACCTGTCCACCGACGACTCGCCGGCCTTCGTCAACGGGGTGCTCGGCAGCATGCTGCGCGATCGCGACTCGATCACCCTCTAGGGTGGCCGAGGGACGCCGTCGCGGGTCTAGGGTCACCGACATGGCAGATGTGAGCGACCAGGCACAGCAGATGGGGCGCCGCGCCGACAACAGCCCGTGGATGGATCGTGGCGTCCGGTTCGGCATGGTCTGCTACGGCGTGGTGTACCTCCTGGTCGCCTGGCTCGCGCTCCAGCTCGCGCTCGGGCACCAGGGCTCCAACGCCTCCAACAAGGGGGCCCTCCAGCTGATGGCCAAGCAGTCGTTCGGCCCGGTGCTGCTGTGGCTGATCGCGATCGGCCTCACGGTCCTCGTGGTCTGGCGTGCGCTCGAGGCCCTGATCGGACACCGGGAGTACGACGGCGGCAAGCGCACCCGCAAGCGCCTGATGTCCGCGGGCAAGGCGGTCATCTACGGCTACGTCGCCTACCTCGCCTTCCGCTACGCCATCGGGGCGGGTTCCTCGGGCAGCACCGACTCCACCACAGCCAAGCTCATGGACCAGCCGTTCGGGCGCTTCCTCGTCGGCCTCGTCGGGCTCGCGATCGCGGCCTACGGCATCGCCCAGATCCGCCGGGGCTGGACCGAGAAGTTCATGGAGAACCTCGATGCACGCGGCTCCGCCGGTGACGTCGGTCGTGCCTACCGGATGATCGGCAAGATCGGCTACATCGCCAAGGGCATCGCCTTCATCCTGATCGGCGGCCTGTTCGTGACGGCCGCCGTCACCCACCACGCCAAGAAGTCCGGGAACCTCGACCAGGCACTCCACTCCCTGCTCGACTACCCGTTCGGTCAGGTGCTCCTGATCCTGATCGCCGCCGGCATCGCCTGCTACGGACTCTTCTGCTTCGCACGTGCGCGACACTTGTCGAGATGACCGGACAGTCAGGCGCGTCGACCTCCGGGCCGGTGCTGCCGGACGGCTGGAGCGCTCGCCTGCCGGACCAGGACGACGTGGCGGAGCTCGTCGCGCTGCGGCTGGCCGACCGCACCCCGTGGACCGAGGAGCGGTCGGTGGACGAGGCCGCCGTGGAGTCGGAGGTGGTCGGCTATGCCTCGTGGACGCGACGGCAGCTGGTCGCCGTCGATCCGGAGGGGCGGCTCCGGGGCTGGATCTCGGTGCAGGACCGTGCCGCGGGCCGGACCGTCGTGGCGCTCTGGCTCGACCGCGGCGTGGCCGACGCGGAGGCGGTGGCCATGGGTCTCTACGCCTGGGCCGACGGGGAAGGCCGCGCGATCGCGCGGCTGCGCGGCCTGGAGCGGACGCGGATGGACGCCTCGCCGTTCGCCGAGGACCACGTGCAGCGAGGCTGGCTCGAGGCCGCGGGCTACACACGGCGGCGTCGCTGGCTCCACATGAGCCGCCCGGTGGACCCGACCGAGCTGCATCCGCCCTTGCGTGAGGGCGTCCACGTGCGTCGCGTGGCGCGGCACGAGAACGGCGTACCCCTGGCGTCCGACCTGCAGATCGTGCACCTGATGCTCGAGGAGTCGTTCCAGGACCACTTCAACTCCTACCGCGAGAGCTTCCCCGAGTTCGTGCAGCGGCTCCGGGAGGACCCCGGTCACCGGTGGGACCACTGGTGGCTGGCGTTCGTCTCGACTCCGCTCGACGGGCGTGAGGGCGAGGTCTCGCCTCAGCTCGACCGCCGTGAGGGCGTGCCGGCCGGTGCGATCGTCTGCTCGGTGCTCGCGGCCGACCGGACCGGGGCGGAGGGCACGTACGTCGACTACATCGGAGTGAACCGGGCCGCGCGGGGTCGGGGCGTCGCGAAGGGGTTGCTCTACACGGTGCTGGAGGACGCGGCCGAGCGCGGGCGCGACCGGGTCGCGCTCGAGGTCGATGCGGACTCCCCGACGGGCGCCGACGGTCTCTACGTGGCGATGGGCTGGGTCACCGACTACGCGACCGAGTCGTGGTTCCGTGACGTCGACGCGGTCACCTAGTCGACGACGCGTCACCACGGCGATGGAAGGGTGGGGCCATGACCGGCAGCGAGGACGAGACCGAGTACGACGTGATCGTGGTGGGCCTCGGCCCCGGTGGCGAGCACGTGGCCATCAAGCTCGGGGAGGCCGGGCTCCGGGTGCTCGGGATCGAGGAGCGACTGGTGGGCGGGGAGTGCCCCTACTTCGGCTGTGTGCCCTCGAAGATGATGATCGCGGCCGCCCACACCCTGCGCGAGGCCGGCCGCGTCAACGCGCTCGCCGGCTCGTCCACCGTGACTCCCGACTGGACCCCGGTGGCCGATCGCATCCGCGACGAGGCCACCGACGACTGGGACGACACCGTCGCGGTGAAGCGTCTCGAGGACAGCGGGGCCACCTTCGTCCGCGGTCGTGGTGTGCTCGCCGGCGACGGACGGGTACGTGTCGGCGACACGACGTACGCCGCGACGAGGGGCATCGTGATCAACACCGGCACGGCCCCGGCCGCACCGCCGGTCGACGGGCTCGCGGACACGCCGTTCTGGACCAACCGCGACGCCGTCCGGCTGCGTGAGCTTCCGTCGTCGCTGGTCGTCATCGGCGGCGGCGCCATCGGGTGTGAGCTCGCCCAGGTGATGGCGCTGTTCGGCGTCCGGGTGACCGTCGTCGAGGCGGCCGACCGCCTGGTCGCGCCGGAGGAGCCCGAGGCGAGCGAGGTGCTCGAGAAGGCGTTCGCCGAGTCGGGAATCCAGGTCCTGACCGGCGCGTCCATCGGATCGGTGACCTACGCCGACGGGCAGTTCACCCTCGACCTCGGCGACCAGCAGGTGGCGGCCGAGAAGCTGCTCGTCGCTGCCGGCCGTCGTCCGAACCTGGCGGGGCTGGGCCTGGAGACCGTCGGTCTCGACCCCGACGCCACGGTGCTCGACCCCGACGAGCGGATGCGCGTGGCCGACGGCATCTGGGCCATCGGCGACATCACCGGCAAGGGGGCGTTCACGCACGTGTCGATGTATCAGGGCGCGGTCGTGGTCAACGACCTGCTCGACCGCGACGGTCCGTGGGCCGACTACCGCGCGGTCGCGCGGGTGACGTTCACCGCCCCCGAGGTCGCCTCGGTCGGCCTGGGGGAGAAGGCTGCGCGCGCCGCCGGTCTCGAGGTCGCGGTCGCCACCGGTGACCTCGGCGCGCGGGGCTGGATGGCACGCGAGGCCGGGCTGATCAAGCTGGTCGCAGACACCTCGCGTGACGTGTTGGTCGGTGCGACCGTGGTCGGGCCGGCGGGCGGCGAGATCATGTCGGTGCTCGCACTCGCGATCCATGCCGAGGTGCCCATTCCGACGCTCCTCCACATGCACTTCGCCTATCCGACCTACCACCGGGCGATCGAGTCCGTGCTCAAGGACCTCGCCGCGCCCCGGTGACGGGTCCGGAGGTCGGACCGGGACCGGTCACCTCTGGTCGTCGAAGGTGTAGCCGAACGCGTCGATGTCGGGGGCGAACACCTCGGCGATCCTGGCCCGAGTGGTGTCGTCGTAGTAGTCGCTGTAGTGGCCGTGGCTGCTCGTGTTGCGGCGAGGAGCGGCCTCGATGGCCGGGAGGCCGAGCTTCTCGCGCACCACGGCCGTGTCGTGGTCGAAGTTCTCGATCCGGCCGATGAAGTCGACCGTGCGCCCACCGGGAGCCGAGAGGGTGCGAAGCTGCGGGCGCCCCACCTTGGGGATCGTCTCGGTGCCCTGCAGCACGAAGGCCGAGAAGTCGTGGCGCAGCGCACCCTCACGCAGCCAGGCCTGGGGGTAGTCCCGGAGCTTGCGCAGGGCCTGTTCCTGGCCGGCCTCGGCGTTGTCGAACACCTTGTTGACCATCGCCCACCAGGAGACCATCCGCGCCCAGGGGTTGCGGACGAAGCCGAAGGACCAATAGTCGGCGAGGGTCGGAGCTCGGCGCAGGATCACGCCGTACGGCGAGTGGCGCGGGATCTCCGCGACCGTGCGGGCGTCCGGGACCTCGCGGTCGAAGAAGCCGTCGATCGTCGAGCCCCCGGTCTTGGGGACGTGGACGAACAGCACGCGGGAGGTGTCGGAAACACGCACGCCGGAACTATAGGGGCCGGCACGAGGGTGCCGGCCGGGCTGGTACTGTCTGCGCGATCGACATCCTTTAACGAGCCGTCCCGTGAGGCGGAGAAGGAGGTCTGGCACCGAATGCCTGCGCCTGCCGCAACCCCCGCGCCCGGTCCCGACACCGGCCGCACCGTGCTCGACTCCGGTGACATCGCCCGGGCCCTGAGCCGCATCTCCCACGAGATCCTCGAGCGGAACAAGGGCGCCGACGACCTGGTGCTCCTGGGCATCCCGTCGCGCGGCGTCCCGCTCGCGGAGCGCATCGCGGAGCGGATCGCCGCGGTCGAGGGCGAGGCCGTCCCCAGCGGCTCGCTCGACGTCACGATGTATCGCGACGACCTGCGGCTGAAGCCCGCCCGCACGCTGCTCCCCACCCAGATCCCCGACGGCGGCATCGACGACAAGGTCGTGGTGCTGGTCGACGACGTGCTCTTCTCGGGCCGCACCATCCGAGCCGCCCTCGACGCCCTCAACGACGTGGGGCGCCCGCGCGCGGTGCAGCTCGCCGTCCTGGTGGACCGCGGTCACCGCGAGCTGCCGCTCCGTGCCGACTTCGTCGGCAAGAACCTCCCGACCTCGCTGGTCCAGCGGGTGCGGGTCCACCTGACCGGTGTCGACGACGAGGACGCCGTGATCATCGAGGGAGCCGGGGCATGAAGAAGCACCTGCTGTCCGCCGCCGACCTGACGCGCGAGGACGCCGAGCGGGTGCTGGCGACCGCCGACGAGATGAGGTCGCTGGCAGACCGGCCGATCAAGAAGCTGCCGGCCCTGCGCGGCCGTACGGTGGTCAACCTCTTCTTCGAGGACTCCACGCGCACGCGCATCTCCTTCGAGGCCGCCGCCAAGCGGCTCTCGGCCGACGTCATCAACTTCTCGGCCAAGGGCTCCTCGCTGTCGAAGGGCGAGTCGCTCAAGGACACCGCGCTGACGCTGGAGGCGATGGGCTGCGACGCGGTCGTCTGCCGCCACGGCGCCAGCGGTGCGCCCCACCGGCTCGCGAACTCAGGCTGGGTGCGTGCCTCGGTCGTCAACGCCGGCGACGGCACGCACGAGCACCCCACCCAGGCCCTGCTCGACGCGTTCACCATGTGGCGCCACCTCGGGCCGCGCAACGGCGGCACCCTCGACGGCCAGCGGATCGCGATCGTCGGCGACGTCCTCCACTCGCGCGTGGCCCGGTCCAACGCCCTGCTGCTCCACACCCTCGGCGCGGAGGTCACGCTGATCGCCCCGCCGACCCTGCTCCCGGTGGGGATCGACAGCTGGCCGGTCGAGACGTCGTATGACCTCGACGCGGTGCTGCCGAAGGCCGACGCCGTGATGATGCTCCGCGTGCAGCGCGAGCGGATGAACGGCGGGTTCTTCCCGACTCCGCGTGAGTACAGCCGCCGCTACGGACTCGACGGACGCCGGATGGCGACCCTGCAGGACCACACCATCGTGATGCACCCCGGCCCGATGGTCCGCGGGATGGAGATCACCGCCGACGTCGCCGACTCGGCGCGGTCGGTGATCGTCGAGCAGGTCACCAACGGCGTCGCCGTCCGGATGGCGGTGCTCTACCTGCTGCTCGGCGGCAGCGAACCAGCAGTCGGCTCGTCCGAGTCATCGTCGGCGGTCGAGCCATCGTCGCCTGTGGAGCCTGTCGAGCCTGTCGAGACCACGGAGGCCCTCGCATGACCAGCTACCTGATCACCGGCGCCTCGATCCTCGGCGGTGAGCCGAGCGACGTCTGGATCCGCGACGGGGTGGTCTCGACGACCGGCGCGACGGACGCAGGCGAGGACGTCGAGACCATCGACGCGACCGGGCTGATCGCCCTGCCCGGTCTGGTCGACCTCCACACCCACCTGCGTGAGCCCGGGCGCGAGGACGCCGAGACCGTGCTGACCGGCACCCAGGCGGCTGCCATGGGCGGCTTCACCGCCGTGCACGCGATGGCGAACACCGATCCGGTCGCGGACACCGCCGGGGTCGTCGAGCAGGTCTGGCGGCTCGGCCGCGAGGGTGGCTACTGCGACGTCTACCCGGTCGGCGCCGTCACCGTCGGGCTCGCGGGACACCAGCTCGCCGAGCTCGGGGCGATGGCCGACTCGGCCGCCCGGGTCCGGGTGTTCAGCGACGACGGACACTGCGTCGACGACGCGGTGCTGATGCGGCGGGCGCTGGAGTACGTCAAGGCGTTCGACGGCGTCGTCGCCCAGCACGCCCAGGAGCCGAGGCTCACCGAGGGCGCCCAGATGAACGAGGGCGAGCTCTCGGGCCGGCTGGGGCTGGCCGGCTGGCCGGCCGTGGCGGAGGAGGCGGTGATCGCCCGCGACTGCCTGCTCGCCGCCCACGTGGGGTCGCGGCTGCACGTGTGCCACGTCTCGACCGCCGGGTCGGTGGAGATCATCCGGCAGGCCAAGGCGTCGGGCTGGAGCGTCACGGCCGAGGTCTGCCCCCACCACCTGCTGCTCACCGACGAGCTCGCGACGTCGTACGACCCGATCTACAAGGTCAACCCGCCCCTGCGCACGGCGGCCGACACCGAGGCGCTGCGGGCGGCCCTGGCCGACGGCACCATCGACATCGTCGCCACCGACCACGCACCTCACCCGCTGGAGGACAAGGACTGCGAGTGGGCGGCGGCCGCGTTCGGCATGCTCGGCCTCGAGACCGCCCTCTCGGTGGTGCAGGAGACGATGGTCGACCCCGGTCTGCTGACCTGGGCCCAGGTCGCCGAGCGGATGTCCTACGCGCCCGCCCGGATCGGTCGGGTCGGCGACCACGGGCAGCCCCTCGAGGACGGTGCGCCGGCGAACGTGGTGCTCTACGACCCGTCCGTACGACGAGTGGTCGACGCGGCCGACTCGGTCTCGCTGTCGCGCAACACGCCGTACGCCGGCATGGAGCTGCCCGGTCGCGTGGTCGCGACGTTCCTGCGCGGCAAGCCCACCGTGCTCGACGGCAAGCTCGCCTGACTCGCCGGCGACGGAAAACGCGGAACAGATGCGTCCGACACCCGGGCGGGTCGAGGGTCCGTTCCGCGTTTTCCGCAAGAACGGATTGGCGCGACGCCGGGCCGACGGGTGAGGATGTGGCGCGTGATGCCTCGGTGATCTCTCGGATCCTCCCGCCGACCAAGCTCGAGCGCGACCTCGCCCTGCAGTGTGTGCTCTCGGCGTTCGCCACCGGCTCGTTCCTGACCGGTACGGCGGTGTTCTTCACCCAGATCGTGGGACTGACCGGTGCCCAGGTCGGGCTCGGGATGTCGATCGCGGGAGTCGTGACGCTCCTGCTGTCGCTGCCCCTGGGCCGACTCTCCGACCACGTCGGCGCCAAGCCGCTCTGGGCGGTCGGGGCCCTGGTCGAGGCAGTGCTCTACTTCGCGTGGCCGCTGGTCGGTGGGATGGGGTCGTTCATCCTGCTGCTCGCGCTGCTGTCGGCGATCTCCACAGCCGGCAACACCGGTCGCAACGTCTATCGGATCGCGGTCTTCCCGCGCGACGTACGGGTCCGTGCCCTCGCCTACATGCGGGCCGCGCGCAACGTCGGCTACACCCTCGGGGCGCTCGCCGGCGGCATCGCGCTGGCCATCGGTACGCGCGAGGCGATCGTCGCCGTCCCGATCCTGACCGGCGTCCTGCTGCTCCTCAACGCCGCCATGGTCGCGATGCTGCCCCGGATCGACCGGCCCGCGACGGCCGCGCGGCACGACGAGGAGGACGGTCCCGCGCCGCCGGCCTGGCGGAACCACGGTTTCGTGGTGCTCTCGGCCTGCAACGGCGTCCTCACCTCCAACCAGGTGCTGCTCAACGTCGTGGTGCCGCTGTGGCTCGTCGAGCGCACCGACGCGCCCCACACGCTGCTGGCCTGGCTGTTCGGCACCAACACGGTGATGGCCGTTGCCCTCCAGGTGCGCGCGTCGCGTGGCTCGGAGACGGTGCCCGGCGCGCTGCGAGCCGTGCGGCTGTGCGGCTGGTCGTTCGTGCTCTCCTGCCTGGTCATCAGCGCCACCCACGAGACCGTCGGCTGGGTCTCGATCGCCCTGATCTGGCTGGGACACGTCACGATCACCGGTGCGGAGCTGTGGCAGTCGGCCTCCGACTGGGGCTTCCAGTCCGAGCTGTCCGACCACCGCCGACTCGGCGACTACCAGGGTGTCTGGAGCCTGGGCTACCAGGCCGGACCGATCATCTTCCCGGGGCTCTACACCTTCCTCGCCCTCCAGTGGGGCGCACCGGGCTGGGCGGTGATCGCCGGGCTGGCCGTGCTCGCGGCCGTGGTCGCCCACCCCGCGGCCCGCGCTGCGGAGCGCTACCTCGAGCGGGCGGGCGCGTCGTACGCCGGGACGAGCGCGGGCGCCGCGGCGTCCTGACCGCCGTTCCGGGGGCGGCGTTCTGGGAGGGATCGGGCATGCTCGGGGCATGGACCTCTCGGAGTGGCTTCTGGGCAAGGCCGAACGCGGCAACCCCGCGACGGTTCTCGACGACCGGCACGAGGGCGACCAGGCCTGGTCCACCGGCAACCTCGTGCGGCCGCTGATCCACGGCTCGACGTACTTCGGCGAGCTGTACGACGCCCTCGAGGCCACCCGCGCGGGCGACCTCGTCCTGTTCACCGACTGGCAGGGTGATGCCGACGAGCGGCTGACGGGGGAGCCCGGCAGCGAGGTCGTCGAGGTGCTCGGTCGGGCCGACGAGCGGGGGGTCGACGTGCGCGGGCTGGTCTGGCGCTCCCACCTCGACCAGTCCGGTTTCTTCGCCTCGGAGAACCGTCATCTCGGTGAGCAGCTGCAGAAGCGCGGCGCGGAGGTGCTGCTCGACATGCGGGTCCGGACCGGTGGGTCCCACCACCAGAAGTTCGTGGTCATCCGCCATGCCGACGACCCGACCCGAGACGTCGCCTTCGTGGGCGGGATGGATCTGGCCCACAACCGCCGCGACGACGCCGACCACGGCGGCGACCCGCAGCCGCAGCCGCTCACCGAGGAGTACGGCGAGCATCCTCCGTGGCACGACGTCCAGGTGGCCATCCAGGGACCGGCTGTGTACGACGTCGAGACGGTGTTCCGCGAGCGCTGGGAGGACCCGACCCCGCTCTCGCAGGCGCCGTGGCGCCGTCTCGCCGACAAGGTGCGCCGCCTCGACACGCATCCCGACCCGTTGCCAGCGCAAGCGCCACCCCCGCCCGAAGCCGGGCACCACGTCGTCCAGCTGCTGCGGACCTATCCCAACCTGCGGCACGGCCGCGACTACCCCTTCGCCCGGGGCGGGGAGCGAAGCGTGGCCCGCGGCTACTCCAAGGCGGCGGCCCGCGCCGAGAGGATCGTCTACGTCGAGGACCAGTACTTCTGGGGGCACGACGTGGCACGGGTCTTCGTCCCCGTGCTGCGCGACCACCCCGAGCTCCGCCTGGTCGTGGTGATCCCGCTCGTCCCCGACATCGCCGGACTGAACCGCATCCCGCAGTACCTCGGGCGCGAGCGCGCCCTCGAGACCCTGATGGGGGTCGCCCCGGGGCGGGTGGCGGCGTACGGGATCGAGAACCACGCCGGCACCCCGGTCTACGTGCACGCGAAGGTGTGCGTGGTGGACGACATCTGGGCCAGCACCGGCTCCGACAACTTCAACCGGCGCTCGTGGACCCACGACTCCGAGCTGTCCGCGGTGGTGCTCGACGAGGAGTACGCGCGCGACCTGCGGCTGACCCTGGCCGCCGAGCACCTCGACCGCCTGGGCGAGGTCGCGGACCGCGGCCTCCACGAGGTGATGGCCGACTGCGTCGAGCCGTCCGGTCTGTTCGACGTCTACGCCGAGCACGCCGCGCGGCTCGAGGCGTGGCACCGGGGAGGCCGGGTGGGTGAGCGGCCTCCGGGTCGGTTGCGACCGATCCCGCTCCCGCCCCTGTCGGCGCCCGCGCGGCTCCTGGCCAAGATCCCCCTCGAGGTGGTGCACGACCCCGACGGACGACCCGGTCCGATCCGGGGGAAGGACCGCTACTGACGCCCGACGGGTCGCCCATGGTGCGAACGCCGCCCGCGGGTGGATGCTGGGACGCAGCAGCATCGGTCGCGGGCCACAGGTCAGGGGGTGGCGGTGATGAGGGCACGCGAGCCCGACCTCTCGGCGTACGTCGACCGCGACGGCGTCCGGGTGCACTACGAGGTGTATGGCGACGGCCCGAGCCCGATCGTGTTCACGCCCGCGGACACGATCGTGGACGCCCGGATGTGGAAGGCCCAGGTCGCCTTCCTGGCGCGCCGCCACCGGGTCGTGGTCATCGACCCGCGCGGGAACGGTCTCAGTGACCGTCCGGTCGGACCTGAGTACTACACCGACCTGCTGGCCGTGGGCGACCTGCTGGCGGTGATGGACGCCGTGGGCATCGACCGGGCCGTGCTGGTGGGGCTGTGCGACAGCTCCTGGTACGGACTGCTGGCCGCCGCGCGCCATCCCGCACGGGTCGCCGGCGTGGTGGCGATCGCGCCCGGTGCCCAGGACGGGACGCCGAAGCACGACCGCGGCCTCGACACCGCCGCCAACTGGAGCGCGGAGCTCGTCGACCCCCAGGGCTGGCAGCTGTACAACGAGGGCGTGTGGCGCCGCGACTGGCCGTCGTTCCCCCGCTGGTTCTTCTCCCAGATCTGCAACGACCCCCACAGCACGAAGATCTACGAGGACGTCGTCGAGTGGGCGTGCCAGACGAGCGGTGAGGTCATGCTCTCGTTGAGCTCGGCCGACTTCGTCGGTGACGACGCCGCGGCGGTGGCCGAGACCCTGGCCGCGATCTCCTGTCCGGTCCTGGTCGTCCACGGCACGCACGACCTCTGCCAGCCCTTCGCCCGCGGCGTCCACATGGCCCGGATGGCCGGGGCCGAGCTGCTCGTGCTGGGGCGCGCCGGCCACCTGCCGCAGGCCCGCTACCCGGTGGTCGTGAACCACGCCATCGCCGACTTCGCCGACCGGGTCGAGTCCGGCGAGGCGACCCGACCTGACGGCGCCATCCGGGTCCGGATCGCCCCGACCACGCTGGAGGAGACGCAGATGAAGGCACGCGAGCCCGACTCGACCGGATACGTCGAGCGCGACGGTGTCCGCGTCGCCTGGCAGTCGTACGGCGAGCTGCGCCGCCCGGACGACCCGGCGGTGCTGCTCCTCCCGACCTGGTGCATCGTGCCGGCGGAGATCTGGAAGTTCCAGGTCGCGTTCCTCGCCCGGCGGACCCGGGTGATCACGTTCGACCCCCGTGGCAACGGGGCGTCCGACCGCCCTGAGCACACCTCGGCGTACGCGCGTGCGCAGCAGACGCAGGACGCCCTCGACGTGCTCGACGCGACCGGGACCGAGCGCGCCGTCGTGGTGGGGCTCTCGATGGGCAACCTCCACGCACTCGACCTCGCCGCGGACCACCCGGAGCGGGTCGCGGCCTGGGTCGCCATCGCACCGGCGATCCGGGACCTGGCACCGTTCCCGCCCGAGCGGCAGGCGTCGTTCGACCGGTGGGGCGAGGACACCGGCGACGACGAGGGCTGGGGTCGCTACAACCGGTACTCCTGGCTCCGCGACTACCCGGGGTTCCTCGACTTCTTCTTCGACCAGCTGGTGCCCGAGGAGCACTCGACGAAGCTGATCGAGGACCTCGTGGGGTGGGGCGGCGGCACCACCGGGGAGACCCTGGTCAGAGCAGAGGGCGGACGGGTCGTCGGCGAGCGCTCGGTCGAGGAGCAGTGCGCCTTGGTGCGGTGCCCGGTGGTCGTCGTGCACGGGACCGACGACCGTGTCATCCCCTACGAGGCCGGGGCACGCTTGGCGGAGCTGACGGGCGGGACGCTGGTCACCTTCGAGGGCTCCGGGCACGGCCCCCAGAGCCGCGAACCCGTCGCCCTGAACCGCGTGCTCGACGACACGCTGGTCGGGGTGAGTGGCCCCCGACCTGTCGAGCGGCGGGAGCGGGCGCCACGGCGGCCGAAGCGAGTGCTGTACCTGTCGTCACCGATCGGCCTCGGACACGTACGCCGCGACCTCGCCATCGCCCACGAGCTCCGCGCGCTTCACCCCGGCCTGGAGATCGAGTGGCTCTCACAGTCGCCGGTGACCGACTTCCTCGAGCGTGCCGGCGAGCGGATCCACCCGGCATCCGCCTGGTTGTCGAGCGAGAGCGGCCACATCGAGGCGGAGTCAGGGGAGCACGACCTGCATGCCTTCCAGGCGATCCGCCGCATGGACGAGATCCTCGTCGCCAACTTCATGGTCTTCGACGACCTGGTCCGCGAGCGCGACTACGACCTCTGGATCGGCGACGAGGCCTGGGACCTCGACCACTTCCTGCACGAGAACCCGAGCCTCAAGCGCGCGCCGTTCGCCTGGATGACCGACTTCGTCGGCTGGGTGCCGATGGCCGACGGCGGCGACCGCGAGGCCTTCCTCACCTCCGACTACAACGCGGAGATGGTGGAGCACGTCGCACGCTACCCGCGGCTGCGCGACCGGTCGGTCTTCATCGGGGACCCCGACGACCTCATCGACGACCTGCTCGGCCCGGGCCTCCCGTCGATCCGCGACTGGACCTCGGAGCACTTCGACTTCAGCGGCTACGTGATGGGGGACCGCCCCGACCCGGACGAGCGCGGGGCCCTGCGCACGCGCCTCGGCTACGGCGAGGACGAGGTGGTCTGCCTGGTCAGCGTGGGCGGCTCGGGAGTCGGAGCGCCCCTGCTGCGCCGGATCATCGACGCCTACGACGCGGCCGCGGAGCGCGTGCCCGGGCTCACCATGCACGTCGTGACGGGTCCGCGGCTCGACCCGGCGGCCTTCCCGGCCCCGTCCGGGGTCCGGGTCCACGGCTTCCTCCCCGACCTCGACCAGCACCACGCCGCCTGCGACGTCGCGATCGTCCAGGGCGGGCTGTCCACGACGATGGAGCTCGCTGCCGCAGGCCGTCCGTTCCTCTACTTCCCGCTGCGCCACCACTTCGAGCAGCAGGTGCACGTCCGGCACCGGCTCGAGCGCCACCGCGCGGGCCGCGCCATGGACTACGACGCCGCGGACCCGGACACCCTCGCCGAGGCTCTCGTCGCCGAGCTGTCGCGCCCGCACGACTACCTGCCCGTGCCGGGTGACGGCGCTCGACGGGCGGCCGCGCTCCTGGCGGAGGTGCTCTGACCTCCGCCGTCCGGACGCCTGTGGCGGCGCGGCGCTGTCAGCCCGACCCGGGTCGCCCCAGCCGGACCGGCAGCGCCGACAGCCCCCTCAGGACCAAGCCGTCCCCGTGCCCCCAGTGCAGGTCCTCGGGAGCGATGGCCAGCTGCATCTCCGGGAACCGCTCCATCAGCCGGGTGAAGGCGATCTCCGCCTCGAGCCTGGCCAGGGGTGCGCCGAGGCAGTGATGGACGCCGTGTCCGAACGTCACGTGCGCCCCGCCGGTCCGCTGGATGTCGAAGACGCCCGGGTCGTCGTTCCGCTCCGGGTCCCGCCCCGCGGCGGCCAGGTTCACCAGCACCTGCACACCGGCCGGGATCGTCACGCCGGCGATGGTGACGTCGCGCACGGCGTACCGGAACGTCGCGTGGTGCACGGGTGCGTCGACCCGGAGCATCTCCTCGACGGCGCGGCCCACCAGGGCGGGCTCGGCGAGCAGTGCGGCGCGCTGGTCCGGGTGGCGGAGCAGCAGGGCCACGCCGTTGCCGATCAGGCTGGTCGTGGTGTCGTGCCCGGCCACGATGAGCTGGAACACGGTCGACAGCAGCTCCTGCCGGGTGAGCAGGTCGTCCCGGCAGGCCCGCACGAGGTCTCCGACGAGGTCCTCGGTGGGGTCCTCCCACCTCCTGTCGACGAGGTCCTCGAGGTAGCCGACGATCGCGTCGGAGGCGGCCCGGGCCTCGGCCGGTGGCTCGCCACCGGGGTACGGCGCCAGCAGGGTGGCGAACCAGCCCGCCAGGACCTGCTGGTCGGGGCGGTCGATGCCCAGGAGCTCGCCGACCACCGCGAACGGGAGGGGACGGGCGAACCCCGCCATCAGCTCGACCGGGTCGTCACCGGCAGCCAGCTCGTCGAGGAACTCGTCCACGAGCTGTCGGATGCGCGGCTCCAGCAGCTCCAGGCGGGCGCGCCGGAAGGCGCCGGCCGCCAGTCGGCGGAGCCGGGTGTGGTCGGGTGGGTCGACGCTGAGCATGTGGCGCGCGAACGCGGGCCCGGGCAGCCCCTCGGCGACGACGCCACCGTCGGTCGCCAGCGCCGCGAGCATGTTCTTCGACAGGTCCGGATGGTTCAGGGCCTCGCGCGCCGCGGCGTACCCGACGACGAGGAACGCGCGATGGCCGTCGGCCAGGGTCACGTCGTGCACGGCCCCCGCCTCCTGGACCCGGCCGAAGAGCGGGAAGGGGTGGTCGCGGTCGTAGTCGCCCCAGCGGTCGAGCGCGGCCTCGCGGGTGGTGGTCACGCGAGCTCCCGGAAGCCGGAGCAGACGAGGTCCATCCGGCCCACGAGCCCGTCGCGCAGGGTGCAGACGACGGACTGGGTGAGCACGCGAGAGTTGCCGTCGGGGTCGAAGGTCAGCTTGTAGTGCACGAACACGCGGTCACCGACGTCGTCGCCGGCCACGTCGGTGAGCACGATGGTGTCGTAGTCACCGAACCAGTCGTCGAAGCGAGCGAGCACGGCGTCCCGGCCGTGCTCCTCGATCGAGCCCGCCGGTAGCAGCGCGCGCAGGCGGATCTCGTCGGTGAGGTGGGTCCCGAGCCGGTCGAGAGCGCGGTCGGCCACGGCGGTCGCGACGGACGTCGCGAGCGGATGGTTGTTCACGATGCCTCCTTGAGTGCGTCGGTCAGATGCGCGGCCAGGTCGGACGCGTCGCTGCGGGCGCCGTCGATGTAGGTGGAGCGGCGGCGGCGCAGCATCGGCAGGCCGAGGACGTAGAGGCCCGGCCACCGCGTGACGCCCCCGTCGTGCAGCAACCGTCCACGGTGGTCGAGGACCGGGACGTCGAGCCAGGAGAAGTCGGGGCGGAAGCCGGTGGCCCACACGACCGAGCGGAGCTCTCCCGAGCTCAGGCCGATGCCGAGCGACGGCGTGGTCACGCGGGTCGGCTCGAGGCGCTCGCCCCGGCCGCCGACTGCGTCGTCGATCGCGTCCAGCAGGCGCCCCAGCTTGAGGTCGGCCAGCGCGCAGACGTGTGCCAGGGCGCCGGAGAACTGGGCGAGGTCGTCGCGGACCCCCGCGAAACGGCCGACCAGGCGAACGCCGGAGGCCTGGAGGGCGTTGAGGTCGAGGGTGCGAGACGCTCCGACGAGCTGCAACGACGGCAGGTGCCGGGCGCGGACCAGGTCGTCGACCTCGTCCCACCGCTCGTCGAGGATGCCCAGCTCGTCGAGCCACCCCAGGATGTCGCGACCCCGGTAGGTGCGAGGCACCCGCACGTGCTCACCGACCGCGAGCGTGACGGGTCGCCCGGAGCGCTGGAGCTCGTCGGCGATCTGGACCCCGCTGGCCGACGCCCCCACGACCAGCACGCCCCCCGGCGGCAGCTGGTCGGGGTTGCGGTAGTGCAGGGCCTGGAGCGAGCACAGCCCGGGCATCCGCCGAGCCACGGCCGGGACGACGCCCTGCGTCGTACCGGCTGCCAGGACGACCATGCGCGCGTCCCAGCGCCCTTGGTCGGTCTCCACCTCGAACCCCCGACCCCCGGGCCGCACCGCCGTGACCGTCGTGCGGGTCACCACGGGCGCGGCGGACGCCGCGGCGTACCCGGCGACGAGATCGGCCACCTCCGGCGCGGAGAGGTAGCCGTCCGGGTCGTCGCCCTGGTAGGCCCAGCCCGGAAGGCGGGTCATCCAGTTCGGCGTGAGCAGCCGTAGCGAGTCCCAGCGCTGGGTGCGCCACGAGTGCCCGACCTCGCCCCGCTCGAGGACCACGTGGTCGATCGAGCGGCCGCTGAGGTGGCGGCTCATGGCGAGCCCGGCGTGCCCGGCCCCGACCACGACCGCGGTGGCGGTCGTCATCAGACCACGGTGACGGTCACGTCAGTCGGGTTGGTCACGATGTCGAACACCGCGGACCGCTTCTGCGACTGCGCCACGAGAGCCCGGATGTCCTCGGCGGAGGCATCCGCGTCGATCTCGTAGGCGACCTTGACGCCGCTGAAGCCGTTCCGCACGGTCGGGTCCGCGCCGAGGATGCCGTGCAGGTCCATCTCGGCCGAGAGCTGCGCCTTGACCGACCGCAGCTGGATCTGGCGCTGCTGGGCGACCGCGGCCACGCCGGCGGTGAGGCAGGCACCCAGGCCCACCAGGACGTACTCCACCGGGGTCGGGCCCTTGTCCTGGGAGGCGAACTGGAGCGGGTGATCGGCCTCGAGTGCGAACGACGTGTGGTGCATCTGCTCCTCGGTGAAGCCGTAGAAGCTCTCGACCTCGGAGCGGCTGTGGGTGCCGTTCACCCAGGTCACCGAGGATCGCCACTGGAACTGGGCGATCTCCGGAGTGTCGGCGAGCGCGGCCCGCGCGTCGAGCAGTGCCTCGACGTTGACCCCGTTGTCGATCGGTGCGGTGGTGATGGTCATGCTCATGTCTCCGTCCTCGGCCGGTGGTGGCCGATCTGGTCGTCGTTGTCGAGGGGCCACGCTGCTCGGATCCGTCGGGGGTCGCATCCGGAGGGGCCCCTAGTCCGCCGGGCGTCGACGCCCAGGGGTCCTACACTCGATCCGTGCTGCTGGGGAGGGACCCAGAGCGCGAGGCCGTCAGCCGTCTGGTCGCGACCGCGAGGTTGGGGGTCGGCGGCTCCCTCGTGCTGATGGGCGAGCCGGGCGTGGGCAAGACCGCGGTGCTCGACGACGCCCTGAGCTCGGTCGAGGGGATGCGCCTGCTGCGGGCCACCGGCCTGGAGGCCGAGCGGCACATCCCGTTCGCCGGGCTCCTGCAGCTGCTGCGTCCGGCCCTGGGACAGCTCGACAGCCTGTCCGCACCGCAGGCGGCGGCGCTCTCCGGCGCCCTCGCCCTCTCGGAGGCCGGTCCGGGGAGCCGCGACAGGTTCGTCATCGGCGCGGCCGTGCTCAGCCTGCTCTGCCGGTACGCCGAGGAGGCTCCGGTCGCGGTCGTGGTCGACGACGTGCATCTGCTGGACCCGCCATCGGCGGAAGCGCTCGTCTTCGCCGCCCGTCGGCTCACGGCCGACCCTGTCGTCGTGCTCCTCGCGCTCCGCACGTCCGAGGCAGACAAGCTGGTCGCCGGCCTTCCCGTGATCCATCTGTCGGGGCTCGACCCCGACGATGCGACCGCGCTCGTGGCGCGGACGGTCGGTGGGCACCTCGCTCCGGGACAGCTCGAGCCGCTGCTTGCGCTCGCGGACGGCAACCCGCTGGCCCTGATGGAGCTCGCCGGCGATGACCTCGACGTGCTCGCGACCGATCCGTCCGACCTGCCGGCACGCGTGCCCGACACCGTCACCGAGGCGTTCGCGCGGCGACTGGACCGGATGGAGGAGGCGTGCCGCACAGCACTCCTGGTCGCGGCGGTCTGCGGCGGGAGCCTGGTCGTCACCAGCCGTGCCTGCTCCACCCTGGGTGTCGACATCGAGGCCCTGAGCGAGGCCGAGGACGGGGGCCTGGTCGCGGTCACGTCCGGGCAGATCGCCTTCCGGCACCCGCTCGTGCGGGCGGCGGTCTACTCCCGGGCGAAGGCACGCGACCGGCGCGCCGTTCACCGGGCCGTCGCGGATGCGCTCCCCGACGATGACGACGACCGCCGCGCGTGGCACCTCGCCGAGTCGGTCTGGCGGCCGGACGCCGAGGTGTCCGGGCTGCTCGCCGAGGCCGCACGACGCGCCCGCGGCCGGACGGCGTACTCGGTGGCGTCGGGGGCGTTCGAGCGTGCGGCGCGGCTCAGCCCCGATCCAGGACGCCGGGCGGAGCTCTTGCTACAGGCGGCCCACACGGCCTGGTCGGCCGGTCTGACCGACCGCGCCCTGGGGCTGCTCGATGCGCACGAGCGGGAGCACCCGTCGGAGCAGGGTCGGAGCCAGGAGCTGGCGCTACGTGGTGCGATCGCGGCTCGGACCGGGCGGCCGCGGGACGCCCGGGCGATGCTGATGGCGGCAGCCGAGCTCGCCACCGACCCGAACGACGAGACCCTGATCCTCGTCGACGCGGTGCACGCCAACTACTACCTCGCCGGCGCACCCAGCGCGGCTGCGCTCGCGAAGCGGCTCACCGAGCTGGCCCCCTCGGTGACCGATGACGGGGCACGGGCCCTCGGCCTGGTCGCCACCGGGACCGCGCGGATCCTCGCCGGTCAGCCGGGCGGGGCCGACGACCTCCGCGCGGCGCTGCCTCTGCTCGCGTCGACTCCCTCGCTCTACGAGGACCCGTTGCGACTGTCACTGGTGTTGCAGGTGCCTCTCTACCTGCGCGACGTCTCGAGTGGCAGCGCTGCCGTGCACGACCTCGTCGAGGCGGCTCGCAACCGGGCGGGCGTGGGAGCCATGCCGGCCCTGCTCTGGCACCTGGCGCTCGAGCAGGCCACCACCTCGGCGTGGACCGAGGCGGAGGCCAACTACGCCGCGGTCGTGCGCTACGCCGAGGAGACGGGGCAGGTGACGGAGCAGGTGATGGCGCTGGCCGGGCTCTGCTGGCTCGAGTCGCGGCAGGGTCACACCGAGCGCTGTCGACACCACGCCACCGAGGTGCTCGGGGCGCCCGCGACGACGCAGCTGCACATGGCCGAGGCCTGGGTGCGCTACGCGCTGGGAGACCTGGAGCTGTCACTGGGCGAACCGGCCCGGGCCGTGACCGCGCTGCGTGAGCTGGTCCACCTGCTCGACGTGCACGAGCTGGCCGATGCCGACCTGGTGCCGGCGGCGGAGCTCGTGGACGCCTTGGTGCGGGTCGGGGAGGTGGACGAAGCACGCGTCGTGGGTGCGTCGTACGAACGTGCGGCCCGGGCCAAGGGCCAGCCCTGGGCGCTGGCCAGGGCCGAGCGGGTGCGCGGGCTGCTGGCGGACGACGACGCGGCCCCGGGCTGCTTCGAGGCGGCGCTGGAGGCCCACGCCGTGACGGTGGACCGGTTCCAGGCCGCCCGCACCAGGCTGGCCTACGGCGAGCGGCTGCGCCGTCTCGCCAGGCGCATCGATGCCCGCTCGCAGCTGCGCGCGGCCCTCGAGGACTTCGAGGACCTCGGCGCGGCGCGGTGGGCGGAGCGGGCCGCCTCGGAGCTGGCCGCGACGGGGGAGACCGTGCGTCGTCGCGACGCCGACCCGCGCAGCTCGCTCACCCCGCAGGAGCTCCAGGTGAGCCTGCTCGTCGTCCAGGGGCGTACGACGCGGGAGGCCGCCGCGGCGCTCTTCCTCAGTCCCAAGACGGTGGAGTACCACCTGCGCAAGGTGTACGCGAAGCTCGGCATCGGCTCGCGCTCGGAGCTCGCCGAGCTGGTGTCGCCCGAGTGACGGTAAACCGCTGGCTCGCCCTGGGTGACCGCGCGTACGATCGGGCCATCATGTACCTCGCGCGCTGATCAGACTCGCGTCCGCGGCTTCGCCCGGCGAGTCCTCCCTCCGGCCATGGAAGGGCTCGCGCATGCCTGCATCCACCGATCTCCAGCTACCCGCCGTCCATGTCTCCGGCCTCGACGTGTGGTTCGGCACCCGTCAGGTCCTCCACGACCTCGACCTGACCGTCGCGCCGGGCCGCCGGACGGGCCTCGTCGGCGAGAACGGCTCCGGCAAGTCCACGCTCCTGCGAGCGCTCTCGGGCACGCTCCCGTCGCGCGCGCTGGTCTCGGGCACGGTCGACGTACCGCCCGACGTGGTGATGCTCGGCCAGGAGCCGCCGTTCCGCGACGACGCCACGATCGGGTCCGTCCTGGCCGGCGCACTGGCGCCGCTGCGCCGGATGGTCGCCGACGTCGAGCGGCTCTCGGCCGACCTGGAAGACGAGGCGGCGCAGACGGCGTACGCAGCCGCGCTCGACCTGGCCGTCGTCCACGAAGCCTGGGACGCCGACCGCCGGGCAGCGGAGTCCGCGGAACGGCTCGGACTCGGGGTGCTCGACCCGCAGCGTGCGGTCGGGACCCTGTCGGGCGGCCAGCGCACCCGGCTCGCGGTTGCCACGGTGATGACCACCCGCCCGTCGTGCCTCCTCCTCGACGAGCCGACCAACCACCTCGACGACGACGCGGTCGAGCAGCTCACGACGTTCCTGCGGGACCTGCCCGGCGTGGTCGTCCTGGCCAGCCACGACCGCGTGCTGCTCGACGACGTGTGCACCGACCTGTTCGATCTCGACCCCTCCGACCTCGGTACGGACGGCCGGGGTGGTCGACGGTTCGGTGGCGGCTGGACGGCGTACGAGGAGCAGCGCGCCGCCACGCGGCGCCGCTGGGAGGAGACGTACGCCGCCCAGCAGGAGGAGCTCGCGCGGCTGCGGGCGGCGACCAGGATCGGGACGTCGGCCATCGCCCACAACCGGCCGCCGCGCGACAACGACAAGTTCATCTACGCCTTCAAGGGCGCCAACGTCGAGCGCACCCTCGCCCGCCGCAAGCGCGACGCCGAACGCCGACTCGCGGTCGCCGAGCGGGAGCAGGTGCGCAAGCCGCGGCCGCCGCTCGAGCTCCGGGCCGACCTCACCGCCGCCGGGACCGTCGGCAGGCTGGTGCAGGTGCGCGACCTCGAGGTCCCCGGGCGGCTCCGCGTCGACCGGCTCGACGTCGAGGTGGGGGAGCACCTGCTCGTGTCGGGAGCCAACGGGTCGGGCAAGTCGACCCTCCTCGGCGTGCTCGCGGGCCGCCTGCAGCCCTCGTCGGGGTCGGTGTCCGTCGCGGCGCGGCGCGTCGCCGAGCTCGTGCAGGACGTCCGGTTCGACGAGCCCGGACGCAGCGCCCGTGCGACGTACGACGAGCTGGTCGGCGCCGAGCGCGCCTCCCTGATGCCGCTGCGCCAGCTCGGGCTGCTGCCCCCCGATCGGCACGGCACCCCGGTCGGGCTGCTCTCGGTCGGGCAGCGTCGACGGCTCGGGCTGGCGGTCGCGGTGGCCGCCGCGCCCGACCTGCTCCTGCTCGACGAGCCGACCAACCACATCTCGCTGGCGCTGGCAGGCGAGCTCGAGGAGGCCCTCCGCACCACGCCCGGCACCGTGGTCGTCGCCAGTCACGACCGCTGGCTGCGTCGGCGCTGGGACGGCGCCGAGCTGCCCCTCACCCCCGCCCTGAGCGGCTGAAATCCCTGCGGTTTGGTCCCCAACCGCAACAATCAGGGCCGGATCCGTGCGGTTCGTGACCAATCGGTGTCACCCGTGGACAGCCGAGGTGGTCGGTCCACTGGACTCACCTCCGCGGCCGCCACCGACCCCACCGATTGGTCACGAACCGCAGCTCTGGGACCGAAAACTCTGCGGTTGGGGACCAAACCGCACGCATTTTCAGCGCGCGACGGTGAGCCCGAGCCGGTCGGCGAGGGCCGCGATCTCGGCGTCGACGGCTGAGGTCACGGCCTTCGTGAACGGCACGTCCTCGTGGACGGCGTCGACGAAGAGCCGACCGGCCTTGCGGTCGGCCGTGGCGTCGAGCTTGCCGACGAGGCGGTCGCCGTGGAGGACAGGGAGGGCGAAGTAGCCCCACCGGCGCTGCGCGGCCGGCTTGTACATCTCCAGGACGTAGTCGAACTCGAAGAGGTCCTCCATCCGCTTCCGGTCGCGGACGATCGCGTCGAACGGCGAGAGCAGCGACGTGCGGCCACCGGCGAACGGCTGGGAGAGCTGGTCCGGGTCGACGCGCCACTCGCCGGCGACACCCTCGACGACCGCCGGCTCTCCGGCCCCACCCACGTGGATCGGCTCGCCGGGGAGGACCGTGCCTTTGGCGCGGGCGATGCCCAGGCCACGCAGCCGACGCTCGGCACGGATCCGTGCCGCCTCCGTCGCTCGGCACGGGCTCGAGGCCGGCGGGGTAGACGCGTTCGGCGAGGTCCCACAGGCGCTGGTTGCCCTGGCGGCCGTCGATCGCGACCTCGCCACGACCGAGGAGGCACTCGAGCATCATGCGGACGTTGCGGTCGACGTTCCACCCGCTCGACCTCCAGGGCACCTGGGCGGACGCCTGGATGTCGCGCGACAGCAGGGGGCCGTCGGCGTCGAGGATGTCGAGCACCTGGTTGCGGAACAGCTCGTTGGCCTCCAGCCAGTCGCGCGTCCGCTCCCAAGGAGGCCAGTCCGCCATGTCGGCGAGGTGGAGTGGGAGATCGGCCATCGGGCGGATGGCGTTGCCGTCGTCGTAGAGGTCGCGGCCTGCCAACGCGTCGTCGAGGTCGGTCGGGTCGTACGCCGGGCCGAGCCGGGCCCAGCACACCAGGTCGGGCGCCGGTGCGACGGCGGCCGTCATGTCCACGGGCAGCGCGGTCAGCCGGGTGACCAGCTCCACCAAGCCGGTCGGGCGGTCGCCGGCCAGCAGCTGGGCGCGGACCGCGATCTGGCGCGCCTCCTGACGCGTCAGGCGATGGACGTCCGGCATGGCGGCGACGCTAGCCGAGCCCACCGACGAGGCGGCCGGCGTAAACCGGTTGTCGCCGTGGTCCGGGACCGGTTGGCTCGCAGGCATGGAGATCAGCTCAGGATCCGCCGTGCTCGCCGCCGAGTCGGCGGGGACCGGACCCGACGTCCTGCTCGTCCATGCCGGTGTCACCGACCAGCGCAGCTGGAGCCGCGTGGTCGGGGTGCTGCCCGACCGCCGCTGCCTGACCTACGACGCGCGGGGCTACGGGCGTACGACGTACGAGCCCGAGGACGGATGGTCGAGCGTCGACGACGCCCTCGCCGTCCTCGACGCGTACGACGCCGCCCAGGCTGTCGTGATCGCGGCCTCCATGGGTGGGAGGACGGCGCTCGACCTGACCCTGCTCCACCCCGACCGGGTGCGCGCACTCGTCCTGATCGGCCCCGCGATCAGCGGGGCACCGGAGGCGACGTACGAGCCGGAGGTCCTCGCGCTGGACGAGGAGTGGGAGGAGGCCGAGGAGCGCGGCGACCTCGCGACCGTGAACCGGCTGGAGGCCCGGGTCTGGCTCGACGGGCCGGCGGCCGCGGAGGGCCGTGTGGCGGGCGAGATCCGCGACCTGTTCCTGGACATGAACGGACGCGCCCTCGACGCGGACGACCCGGGGGAGCGGCGCGAGGACGTCGCGGCGTGGGACCGGCTCACCGAGGTCGCCGTACCGACGCTGCTGCTGGTGGGCGACCTCGACCTGCAGTACATCCGGCACGGCGTCGCGCACGCGGCGGCGAGCATCCCCGGCGCGCGTGCCGTGGAGCTGCCCGGGGTCGCCCATCTGCCCCACCTCGAGGGCGACGAGCGGACGCTGACCGAGATCGCCGCCTTCGTCGCGTCCGTGTGACGCGTCGCGGGTCGGGCCCGGGGTCGTCGCACTGATAGGGTCGGCCTCGCTCGACATCCTTTAACGATCCGTCCCGTGAGGCGGAGAAGGAGGTACGGCGTGAGTCTTCCTGCGCCTGCACTACTCGTCCTCGAAGACGGCCGGACCTTCCGCGGGGAGGCCTACGGCGCCGAGGGGGAGACCTTCGGTGAAGCGGTCTTCGCCACCGGGATGACGGGCTACCAGGAGACGCTCACCGACCCGTCGTACCACCGCCAGGTCGTGGTGATGACAGCTCCCCACATCGGCAACACCGGCCTCAACGACGAGGACCCCGAGTCCTCGCGGATCTGGGTGGCCGGCTACGTCGTCCGCGACCCGGCCCGGGTCCCGTCCAGCTGGCGCTCGCGGCGCTCGCTCGACTCCGCGCTGCGCGAGCAGGGGGTGGTCGGCATCTCCGGCATCGACACCCGCGCCCTCACGCGTCACCTGCGTGAGCGCGGCGCCATGCGGGTCGGCATCTCCACGACCGAGAGCGACCCCGAGGCGCTGCTGGCGAGGGTCCTCGACTCCGGGCTGATGGCCGGGGCCAACCTGTCGGGCGAGGTCTCGACCGCCGAGCCCTACGTCGTCCCCGCCGCCACCGGCGAGCCCCGCTTCCGGGTCGCCGCCGTCGACCTCGGGATCAAGGCGAACACACCCCGGATGATGGCCGCGCGTGGCATCGAGACCCACGTCCTGCCGGCGACCTCCACCCTGGACGAGGTGCTGGCCGTGTCACCCGACGGGCTGTTCTTCTCCAACGGACCCGGAGACCCGGCGGCGACGACGTCGCAGATCGAGCTGCTGCGCGGGGCTCTGGAGCGCGGGCTGCCCTACTTCGGGATCTGCTTCGGCAACCAGCTCTTCGGGCGGGCGCTCGGCTTCGACACCTACAAGCTCACCTACGGGCACCGGGGGATCAACCAGCCGGTCCTGGACCGGACGACGGGCACGGTCGAGGTCACCGCGCACAACCACGGGTTCGCGGTCGCGGCACCGCTGGACGCCGCGACCAGCACGCCGTACGGCGAGGCGACGGTCTCCCACGTCTGTCTCAACGACGACGTGGTCGAGGGGCTCGAGCTCAGACGCGACGGGCGGCTGGTGGCCTTCTCCGTGCAGTACCACCCCGAGGCCGCGGCCGGTCCCCACGACGCGTCCTACCTCTTCGACCGCTTCTGCGACCTGATGGGAGGACAGGCATGAGCCTGTTGAGTTGGCCCTCCGGGCGCGTTGAGTTGGCCCTCCGGGCTGTCCGTTGCGCCGTAAGGGCCAATTCGTCGAGCCCGGAGGGCCAATTCAACGAGGTTGGCACCGGCCCGTGGAGCGAGTTGTGGAAGGTGGTGGGCTGATGCCGCGGCGTACGGACATCCAGAGCGTGCTCGTCATCGGGTCCGGACCGATCGTGATCGGGCAGGCGTGCGAGTTCGACTACTCCGGGACCCAGGCCTGCCGCGTCCTGCGCCAGGAGGGGATCCGGGTCGTCCTGGTGAACTCCAACCCGGCGACCATCATGACCGACCCCGAGTTCGCCGACGCGACGTACGTCGAGCCGATCACCCCGGAGTTCGTCGAGCAGGTCATCGCCCGCGAGCGACCCGACGCCCTGCTGGCCACCCTCGGTGGCCAGACCGCGCTCAACTGCGCGATGAGCCTGGCGGAGGCCGGCGTCCTCGAGCGGTACGGCGTGGAGCTGATCGGTGCCAGCATCGAGGCCATCGAGAAGGGCGAGAACCGCGAGTCGTTCAAGCGGATCGTCGAGGCCCTCCCTCCGGAGTGGGGTGCCGAGGTCGCCGCGTCGCGGATCTGCCACACCATGGACGACTGCCTGTCGGCCGCGGGCGAGCTCGGCTACCCGGTCGTCGTCCGCCCCTCGTTCACGATGGGCGGCGCCGGCTCGGGCCTGGCGTACGACGAGGAGGACCTCCGTCGTATCGCGGGCCTCGGCCTGTCCCTCAGCCCGACCACCGAGGTGCTCCTCGAGGAGTCGATCCTCGGCTGGAAGGAGTACGAGCTGGAGGTGATGCGTGACCGCAAGGACAACGTCGTCATCGTCTGCTCGATCGAGAACGTCGACCCGATGGGCGTCCACACCGGCGACTCGATCACCGTCGCCCCCGCCCTCACCCTCACCGACCGCGAGTACCAGCGCCTGCGCGACATCGCGATCGGCGTGATCCGCGAGGTCGGCGTCGACACGGGCGGCTGCAACATCCAGTTCGCGGTCAACCCGGTCGACGGCCGGATCGTCGTGATCGAGATGAACCCCCGCGTCTCCCGCTCCAGTGCCCTGGCCAGCAAGGCGACCGGCTTCCCGATCGCCAAGATCGCGGCGAAGGTCGCCATCGGCTACACCCTCGACGAGATCCCCAACGACATCACGACGCGACCCGACGGGCAGAGCACCCCCGCGAGCTTCGAGCCGACCCTCGACTACGTCGTGGTGAAGGTGCCGAGGTTCGCCTTCGAGAAGTTCCCCGGCGCCGACCCGACGCTGACCACCCACATGAAGTCGGTGGGCGAGGCGATGGCGATCGGCCGCAACTTCACCGAGGCGCTCCAGAAGGCCCTCCGCTCGCTGGAGAGCCCGGGTGCGGTCTTCGACTGGCACCAGGAGTGGGTGGAGCTCGACAAGGCCACGCTGCTCGAGCAGATCAGGGTCCCGCACGACGGTCGGCTCAAGCTGGTGATGGACGCGATCCGCGCCGGTGCGACGCCCGAGGAGATCTTCGAGGCGACGGCGATCGACCCGTGGTTCCTCGACCAGCTGGCGCTGATCAACGAGGTGGCCGCGGCGGTGACGGCGGCACCGGAGCTGACTCCCGACCTCCTGCGCCTGGCCAAGCGCCACGGCTTCTCCGACGCCCAGATCGGCAAGATCCGGGGGATGTCCGCCGACGTCGTCCGCGGCGTCCGGCACGCGCTCGGCATCCGGCCGGTCTACAAGACGGTCGACACCTGCGCCGCCGAGTTCGCCGCAGCGACTCCCTACCACTACTCGTCCTACGACGAGGAGACCGAGGTCGCCCCCCGCACCACGCCGGCCGTGATCATCCTGGGCTCGGGCCCGAACCGGATCGGGCAGGGGATCGAGTTCGACTACTCCTGCGTGCACGCGTCGTTGGCGCTCGGGTCGGGGCCGGGTGGCGCCGGCTTCGAGACGATCATGGTCAACTGCAACCCCGAGACCGTGTCCACCGACTACGACACCTCAGACCGGCTCTACTTCGAGCCGCTGACCCTCGAGGACGTGCTCGAGGTCGTGCACGCCGAGCAACAGGTCGGACCGGTCGCCGGCGTGATCTGCCAGCTCGGCGGCCAGACCCCGCTCGGGCTCGCGCAGGGGCTGGAGGACGCCGGTGTCCCGATCGTCGGCACCACGCCCGAGGCGATCCACCTCGCCGAGGAGCGCGGCGCCTTCGGGCGGGTGCTGGCCGAGGCCGGCCTCACGGCGCCCCTGCACGGCATGGCGTCGTCCTACGACGAGGCAGCGGCGATCGCCTCCGACATCGGCTACCCCGTGCTGGTCCGCCCGTCGTACGTGCTGGGCGGCCGCGGCATGGAGATCGTGTACGACGACGGCGCCCTCGAGGGCTACATCGCCCGCGCCACCGCGATCAGCCCCGAGCACCCGGTCCTGGTCGACCGGTTCATCGACGACGCGGTCGAGATCGACGTCGACGCGATCTTCGACGGCGAGGAGCTCTTCCTCGGAGGGGTGATGGAGCACATCGAGGAGGCCGGCATCCACTCGGGCGACTCGGCCTGCGCGCTGCCCCCGATCACCCTCGGCGACCGTGAGATCGACCGGATCCGCGAGGCGACCGAGGCGATCGCGCGCGGGGTCGGCGTGCTGGGCCTGATCAACATCCAGTTCGCCCTCGGCTCCGACGTGCTCTACGTGCTCGAGGCCAACCCGCGGGCGAGCCGTACCGTGCCGTTCGTCTCCAAGGCGACCGCGACCCCGCTCGCGAAGGCCGCGGCCCGGGTGATGCTGGGCGACTCGGTCAAGCAGCTGCGGGCCGAGGGTCTGCTGCCTGCCTCGGGCGACGGCGGGTCGCTCCCGGCCGACTGCCCGATCGCGGTCAAGGAGGCGGTGATGCCGTTCAACCGGTTCCGCCAGCCCGACGGCCGCTACGTCGACACCGTGCTCGGCCCGGAGATGAAGTCGACCGGCGAGGTGATGGGCTTCGACGCCGACTTCGGCCGCGCCTTCGCCAAGGCCCAGGCCGCGGCCTTCGGGCCGCTGCCCACGTCGGGCCGGGTGTTCGTCTCGATGGCCAACCGCGACAAGCGGACCATGATCTTCCCGATCAAGGTCCTCTCCGACCTCGGGTTCGAGATCCTGGCCACGCAGGGGACGGCCGACGTGCTGCGGCGCAACGGCGTGCCCGCGACCGTCGTCCGCAAGCACTTCGACGGCCCCGGCCCGCACGGCGAGCCCACGACCGTGCAGCTGATCGCCGACGGCGACGTGGCCCTCGTGGTCAACACGCCCCACGGATCGTCGGGCAGCGGAGGGTCGGTCCGGGTCGACGGGTACGAGATCCGCACGGCCGCGGTGCGTGCCAACGTCCCCTGCATCACCACCGTCCAGGGGCTCGGGGCGGCCGTGCAGGGCATCGAGGCACGGATCCGGGGCGACATCGGCGTCTGCTCGCTGCAGGACTGGGCGCGGCGTTGACCTACGACACCCTGTTCGACCGCGTGCTGACCCGGGTCGACCCGGAGCGCGCCCACCGCCTCGGGTTCCGGGCGATCCGGGCTGGCCGGCCGCTGGTGAAGACCTTCGTCCGCACCACGCCGTCGCCGGTGACGGTGATGGGGCTGGAGTTCCCCAGCCGGCTCGGCCTGGCCGCCGGCTTCGACAAGAACGCCGTCGGCATCGACGCGCTGGCCGCGCTCGGGTTCGGGTTCGTCGAGGTCGGCACGGTCACCGCCCGGGCGCAGCCGGGGAACGAGCAGCCTCGGCTGTTCCGGCTCCCGCAGGACCGGGCGATCGTGAACCGGATGGGCTTCAACAACGACGGCGCCGAGGCCGTCGCGGAGCGGCTGGCGCGCCGAGCGGCGCGGCTCGACCGCCGCGACCGCCGCCTGGCCGGGCGGATCGGGCAGCGGCCCCCGCTGCGTCCGGTCCTCGGGATCAACATCGGCAAGACCAAGGTCGTGCCCGAGGACGACGAGCAGGCCGTGCTCGCCGACTACGCCTTCAGCGCCCGCCTGCTCGCGCCGTACGCCGACTACCTCGTGGTCAACGTCTCCTCACCGAACACCCCGGGTCTCCGCAGTCTTCAGGCCGTCGAGCGGCTGACACCCCTGCTCGCCGAGGTACGACGGGTCGCCGACGAGGGAGCCGCGCGCGACGTCCCGCTCTGCGTCAAGATCGCCCCCGACCTGGCCGACGACGACGTGGTCGCCGTCGCCGAGCTGGCCCGAAGCCAGGGTCTCGACGGGATCATCGCCACCAACACCACGATCTCGCGCGACGGGTTGCGCACCGACCCCGCCGAGGTCACGGCACTCGGCGCGGGTGGCCTCTCCGGTCCCGTGCTGCGCAAGCGCTCCACGGACGTGCTGCGGATCCTGCGGGCCCACGACCCCCGGATCGCGATCGTCTCCGTCGGGGGGATCACCAGCGCCGACGACGCCCGCGCCCGGCTCCACGCCGGCGCCGACCTGGTCCAGGCCTACACCGGCTTCGTCTACGGCGGCCCGCTGTGGCCACGCCGTATCGCGACCGCCCTGACCCAAGGAGCTCACCGATGACGGGTTTCGGCTCACGGCTCCATGCCGCGGTGCAGGAGCGGGGTCCGCTCTGCGCCGGCATCGACCCGCACGCCTCGCTGCTGGCCGACTGGGGCCTCGACGACGACGTCGCCGGGCTCGAACGCTTCGCGCTCACCGCGGCCGAGGCCCTGGCCCCCCGGGTGGCGGTCGTCAAGCCCCAGTCGGCGTTCTACGAGCGCTTCGGCAGTCGCGGCGTCGCCGTGCTCGAACGGCTGGTGAGCGCGTGCCGCGAGGGCGGAGCGCTCGTCCTGCTCGACGTGAAGCGCGGCGACATCGGCTCCACCAGCCAGGCGTACGCCGACGCCTACCTCGACCCGACCTCGCCGCTGGCCGTCGACGCCATCACCGCCAGCCCCTACCTCGGCTTCGGGTCGCTGACCCCGATGATCGACACCGCACGCCGCCACGGTCGCGGCGTCTTCGTGCTCGCCCTCACCTCCAACAAGGAGGGCCCGGAGGTGCAGGAGGCGCGCACCGCCGACGGCACCGTCGCCGACGGCGTGCTCGACCACCTGCGCGCGCTCAACCACGACGCCGACCCGCTCGGCGACTTCGGGGCCGTGGTCGGGGCCACGATCGACGGCCGTGACCACCACCTCGACATCAACGGCCCGATCCTCGCTCCCGGGTACGGCGCCCAGGGCGGCACCCTGGCCGACCTCCACCGCATCTTCGGCGCGGCGGCCCGCCACGTCCTGCCCAGCACCTCACGCGAGCTCCTGGGCGCCGGGCCGACCGGCCTCGCCGACGCGGCCGACCGCCTCAACGACCAGCTCCGCGAGCTGCTCGGATGACCCGAGCCCGGGTCGGTCTGACCGCACTCCTGGTCGTGGTGCCGCTGCTGACGGGCTGCGGGCGCGGACAGAGCTACTGCGACGCAGTCCAGGAGCACCAGTCGGAGCTGGGGTCGATCGTGCAGAGCGGCGACCGGACGGCCCTGATCCAGGCCCTCCCGGTCTTCCGTGACCTCAGCAGCAAGGCGCCCGCCGACGTCACTGCCGACTGGACGCTGCTCGTGACCCGGGTGACCGCTCTGCAGTCGGCGCTGGACCATGCCGGCGTCGACCCCGCGTCGTACGACCCTCGTCATCCACCGGCCGGGCTCGACGCCGAGGACCGGGGCCTGATCCGGGACGCGGCGGCCCGGCTCGCAGCCACCGACACCCAGCAGGCACTGGCGAACGTCCAGCAGGAGGTGCGCGACGTGTGTCACACCCAGCTGGAGCTGTGAGACGCACGCCCGCCGCCGCGAACTCACCCGTCCGCGTTGCCGCTCCGAGCGGTTGCTGACTAGATTGGCGGCCGACCCGCGGACTCTCGAGAACACGAAGGAAGTGCCTTGGCTCTCCCACCGCTCACGCCAGAGCAGCGCCAGGCCGCACTCGACAAGGCCGCGGCCTCGCGCCGCGAGCGTGCCGAGGTGAAGAACCGCCTCAAGAACTCCGGCGCCTCGATCTCCGACGTGCTCCACGAGGGACAGGGCAACGAGGTCATCGGCAAGATGCGGGTCGTCGACCTGCTGTGCTCGATGCCGGGCGTCGGCAAGGTCCGGGCCCGCCAGCTGATGGAGCGGATCGGGATCGCCGAGAGTCGGCGCGTCCGCGGTCTGGGCACCAAGCAGGTCGCCGCGCTCGAGCGCGAGTTCGCCCCGGGCGAGTGAGCCTCCCCGTCTCCGAGCAGCCTCCCGCCGGCCGCGCCCGCCTCACGGTCCTGGCCGGGCCGACGGCGGTCGGCAAGGGGTCGGTGTCGGCCGACATCCGTGCCCACCACCCCGAGATCTGGATCTCGGTCTCCGCCACCACCCGTCCTCCGCGCCCCGACGAGGTCCACGGCGTGCACTACTGGTTCCTGTCCGAGAGCGAGTTCGACGCCCTGGTCGAGCAGGAGGCGCTGCTGGAGTGGGCGGTCGTGCACGGCGCCGCCCGCTACGGCACGCCGCGCGCGCCGGTCGAGGAGATGGTGGCGTCGGGTCGGCCCGCACTGCTCGAGATCGACCTCCAGGGGGCGCGTCAGGTGCGCGAGCGGATGCCGGAGGCGCTCTTCGTCTTCCTCGCCCCGCCGTCGTGGGAGGAGCTCGTACGACGACTCGTCGGACGCGGGACCGAGAGCGAGGAGGAGCGGGAGCGCAGGCTGGCCAGCGCCCGGCTGGAGATGGCGGCCGAACCCGAGTTCGACGCCACCATCGTGAACCGCGAAATTCACGCTGCAGCGGAGGAATTGGTAGCCTTGATGACTGGGCATCTTGGCCCACCCACCTCCGACGACTTGTGAGGCATCTGCGTGTCTGCACCCACCCCCGCTGCCGAGGGCGTGACCAACCCCTCGATCGACGACCTGCTGACCAAGACCGACAGCAAGTACAAGCTGGTCCTCTACAGCGCCAAGCGGGCGCGCCAGATCAACGCCTACTACTCCCAGCTCGGTGAGGGCCTCCTGGAGTACGTCGGCCCGCTCGTGGACACCCACGTCCAGGAGAAGCCGCTGTCGATCGCGCTGCGCGAGATCAACGACGACCTGCTGACCTGCGAGGACGTCGACCCGGCCGAGCTCGCCGCCGAGGAGGAGGCCAAGAAGGCCGCCGCCCTCGAGGCCGGCTTCTCGACCGACAGCTGATCCTCGCTCCGACCATGACCGACGTGGCCGCGACCGACGCACCCGAGGGTGCCGGGTCGCGGCCTTCCGTCGTTCTCGGGGTCTCCGGCGGGATCGCGGCCTACAAGGCGTGCGAGCTGCTCCGCCGGTTCACCGAGACCGGTCACGACGTCACCGTCGTACCGACGGCCGCGGCGCTGCAGTTCGTCGGGGCGACCACGTGGTCCGCCCTGTCGGGCAAGCCCGTGCACACCGAGGTCTGGGACGACGCCCACCAGGTGCCCCACGTCCGGATCGGACAGTCGGCCGACCTCGTGGTGGTCGCGCCCGCCACCGCAGACCTGCTGGCCCGGGCGGCCCAGGGCCGGGCCGACGACCTGCTCACCAACGTGCTGCTGACGGCTCGGTGCCCGGTCGTCTTCGCACCGGCCATGCACACGGAGATGTGGGAGCACCCCGCCACCCAGGCGAACGTCGCCACGCTGCGCGAGCGCGGCGCCCTCGTCGTCGAGCCGGCGGTCGGGCGGCTCACCGGAGTCGACACGGGCAAGGGCCGGTTGCCCGAGCCCGACGAGATCTTCGCGCTCTGCCAGGACGTCCTGGCCCGTGGGGTGGGTCTCGATCGCCCCGACCAGCCGCTGCTCGACCTCACCGGGCGCACCGTGGTGGTGTCCGCTGGTGGCACCCGTGAGCCGATCGACCCGGTGCGCTTCCTCGGCAACCGGTCGTCCGGTCGCCAGGGTGTGGCACTGGCCCGTGCGGCCGCTGCCCGCGGTGCCGACGTGACCCTGGTGGCGGCCAACGTCTCCCTGCCCGACCCGGCCGGGGTCAAGGTCGTCAGGGTCGAGACCACCGAGGAGCTGCGCGACGCGGTGGTGTCCGCCTCGGTGTCGGCCGACGCGGTGGTGATGGCAGCGGCCCCCGCAGACTTCCGGCCGACCGCGACCAGCGAGGCCAAGATCAAGAAGTCCGGCGACGCCGCGCCGACCCTCGAGCTGACCCAGACCCCCGACATCCTGGCCGAGCTGTCCCACGACCGCTCCCGGCCCGGGCAGGTGGTCGTCGGCTTCGCCGCCGAGACCGGTGACGACGCCGGCTCCGTCCTCGACCACGCCCGCGCCAAGCTGGCCCGCAAGGGGTGCGACCTGCTGGTCGTCAACGACGTCGGCGGGGGCGCCGTCTTCGGGTCCGCCGACAACCAAGCAGTGATCCTCTCCGCCGACGGCGACCGCCTCGACGTACCGTTCGGGTCCAAGACCGCGCTGGCCCACGTCATTTGGGACGAAGTGGCCCGCAGGCTGCAAGATTGACCACCGACTGCTGCCACCACGCCGAATCAGGAGCACCGACACCGTGACCGGACGCCTCTTCACCTCCGAATCCGTCACCGAGGGACACCCCGACAAGATCGCCGACCAGATCAGCGACTCGGTCCTCGACGAGATGCTCCGACAGGACGCTCACAGCCGGGTCGCGGTCGAGACCCTGCTCACCACCGGTCTCGTCGTGGTCGCGGGCGAGGTCTCCACCACCGGCTACGTCGACGTCAAGCAGATCGTCCGCGACCGGATCCTCACCATCGGGTACGACTCGTCGGAGAAGGGCTTCGACGGACACTCGTGCGGCGTGATGGTCGCCATCGGCGGCCAGTCCGGCGACATCGCCCAGGGCGTCGACTCGGGCCACGAGTCGCGGACCGGCTCGATCGACGCGATGGACAAGCAGGGTGCGGGCGACCAGGGTCTGATGTTCGGCTACGCCTGCGACGACACGGACGTGCTGATGCCGCTGCCGATCACCATGGCTCAGCGGCTGGCCGAGCGCCTCACCGCCGTCCGCAACGACGGGACGCTGGCCTACCTCCGTCCCGACGGCAAGACCCAGGTCACCATCGAGTACGACGCCGACAACCGCCCGGTGCGCGTCGACACGGTCGTGCTCTCGACGCAGCACTCCGACGACACGGAGCTCGACACCCTCGAGGGCGACGTCAAGAAGCACGTGATCGACCCCGTCCTCGAGACCTTCGACATCCCCTCCGAGGGCTACCGCCTCCTGGTGAACCCGACCGGGCGCTTCGTGGTCGGCGGCCCCATGGGCGACGCGGGTCTGACCGGGCGCAAGATCATCGTCGACACCTACGGCGGCATGGCCCGCCACGGCGGCGGGGCGTTCTCCGGCAAGGACCCGTCGAAGGTCGACCGCTCCGCGGCCTACGCCATGCGCTGGGTGGCCAAGAACGTGGTGGCCTCGGGCCTGGCGCGGCGCTGCGAGGCGCAGGTCGCCTATGCGATCGGCAAGGCCCAGCCGGTGGGTGTGTTCATCGAGACCTTCGGCACCGGCGTGATCCCCGACGAGGAGATCCAGCGCGCCGTCCTCGAGGTCTTCGACCTCCGTCCGGCCGCGATCATCGAGGACCTCGACCTGCTCCGGCCGATCTACGCCAAGACCGCGGCCTACGGCCACTTCGGCCGCGAGCTGCCGGAGTTCACCTGGGAGCGCACCGACCGGGTCGACGAGCTGCGCAAGGCTGCGGGCGTAGCGCCCTGACGGAGCCGCGTCAGCGGGTGGTGGACGCCTGGTGAGCCGAGCCGCCGGGGGCTCCGCCCTTCCGTTGCGGGTTGGGCATCATGCGCAGCACCGGGCGGTCCATCACGTCGACCTCGAACGCGTCGTAGAAGTCGGGATCCTCGGCGATCATGGCTCGCAGCGTCTCCAGGTGGGGGAGAGGGTCGTCGTAGCAGCCGTACAGCTTCTTGCGGGTGGTCGCGAACGGGATCAACCCGTCGTTGGCCACTGACTCCCAGATGGCGGCCGCGACGCCGGGGCACTTGGGGTTGGACCAGTCGTCGAACGACACGACCCCACCGTTGCGCAGCAGCAGCTTGGACGACTCGCAGTCGGTCTTCACAGGCGCATAGAGGTGAGAAGCGTCGATGTGGATGAACCGGGCTGTGCCCGGCGCGACATGGTCGACCACCTCGGAGCTGAACCCCTGCACCACCACCGGGAGGTGGTCGTGGCTGGACAGGTAGCTCTCCTCGAAGGCGCGCCGCGTCAGGTTCGGGTAGCTCTGTCGGTTCTCTCTGCGGTTGGCAGCCGCTTCGGCGGTGTCGTCGAAGTGCTCGTCGTCGCCGAAGAGGTCGACGACGACGAAGCGCTCACCGTCGCGCAGGTAGTCGGCGATGATGACAGCGCTCTTGCCATGGAAGACACCGACCTCGACCAGGTCGCCCCGGGGGGACTCGCGCTGGCTGTCGAGCAGGGCCGCGAAGCACCGGCGGTCGATCTCGTTGAACCAGCCTTTGATGGCTGCGTAGGCGACCGATGCGCGTGAGGTGGGCATACGCTCACGCTAGTTGACGTGCGCTCGTGCTTCCGGACCGGTCGCGCACGGGTGCACGCCCCCTGCCGGGGACCGTTACCGGTTCTTGACCAACGGGTCCTCCGCGCTGACTAGATTGCCCGGAGACGGACGGCCGCAGGGCCAGACGGGGGCAGACGAGTGAGATCCCAGGCCGCGGCGCTCGGTGCCGTGCTCGCAGTCACGGCCGCGGCGCTCACCCAGCTGCCGGCGAACGGTGCGCGGGTGCTTACGCCGCACCGGGGCGCGGCAGCCTCGGTCGAGACCACGCACACGCTCCGGGTCGGCAGGGGACCGGACGGATCGGTCCGCACGTTCTCGGTGCCGAGGGACGCCCGCGATCCGGCCGTCGACCGGTCAGCCGACCCTCGGGCCGCGGCCCGCCTGCAGCTCGCGCGGTACGACGCGGTGCTGGGCGGCGGCGACACGAGCTGGAGCGGCGCCACCGTCTCCCGGACCGTGACCGGCGACGACGTCGTGCGCCTCCGTCAGCGACGCGACGGACTCCTCGTGATCGGGGGAGCGGTGGCGGTCGACCTGCGGCCCGACCGCCAGCTCGCCTCGGTCACGGCGTCGGTCTCGCGGGCGAGCGTGCCCGCTGCGACGTACCCGCGAGGTGCTGCCGTGCACGAAGCGCTGGCCGTCGCTACCAAGCACCTCGGCCCGGATGCCACGCACCGGCTCACGGCCGACCCACCGCGACGACGTCTCTTCGACCCGGCGGTGTTCGGCGTGCCCCGCAGCCGGGACCCGATGACCCGGGCCCGTGGTGTCTGGTGGGTCCAGGTGCACGCCGGTCCGACGTTCGAGCGGCTCGTGCTGGTCGACGACCGGACGGGTGCCGTCGTCCTCGATCTCGACCTGGTCGAGCAGATCGACCGGGTCGTCTGCGACAACGACAACGACATGACCCAGCTCGACCTCCCGTGCACGCACGACTTCGCCCGCACCGAGCACGGCCGGGCGAGCCGGGTGAAGGACGTCAACGACGCGTTCGACCTCGCGGGCGCGGTGTCGGTGTTCTACCGCACGATCGGACACCTCGACCTCACGCGGCTGCTGGGCGTCGACGAGGGCGACCACCGAAGCCTCTCCTCGACCGTGCGCTACTGCGACCCGTTCGCCCCACCCGCCTTCTGCCCGCTCGCGAACGCGTTCTGGAACGGCGTCGGGATGTTCTACGGCGAGGGCTTCGCGTCCGCGGACGACGTGGTCGGCCACGAGATGACCCACGGCGTGATCTCGCACAACGCCGACCTCTTCTACTGGGGCCAGTCCGGTGCGATCAACGAGTCGCTGGCCGACGTCATGGGCGAGATCGTGGACCACCGCCACCGGAGCCCGGGTGACTCCGCGCACAGCTGGACCATCGGTGAGGACCTGCCGATCGGTGCGCTCCGGAGCATGAGGGAGCCCGGCAGGTTCGGTCAGCCCGGCACCATGACCAGCCGGCGCTACGCGCGCGGCCAGGACGACAACGGCGGCGTCCACACCAACAGCGGTGTCGGGAACCGCGCGTTCTACCTGATCTCGCAGGGCGGTCGGCAGGCCGGCCGGACCGTGCACGGCATCGACGGACGGTCGCTGCGCAAGTCGGCGACCCTCTACCTCGACGTCATCCAGCACCTGGTGTCCGGCAGCGACTACGCCGACCTCGGCGCCGTGCTCGACCGCAGCTGCCGCGACCTGGCCCGCCACCACACCGTCGGGATGACCCGTGATGACTGCCGCAACGTCCACCGGGCCACGCTGGCGACGCGGATGCGCACCACGCCGCCGCGGGCGACGCAGCCGGCCGACGCCTCGATGACCTGCCCGAGGGGCGCCGGCCCGGTGCGGCTGCTGTTCGACTCCGAGAGGGGCCACCCGGCCGGCAAGGTCGTCGCCGGACCCACCTGGGTCCGTGCTCCCGACCAGACGGTGTTCCCGCCGGTGGCCGCCAACGCCACGTCGGGCCACACATCGTGGTTCTCCAGCGAGCCCCAGGACACCACGGTCAGCTCGCTGACGGTGCAGCCCGTGGCTCTCCCGAGCAGCCGTCCGGCGTACCTGTGGTTCCAGCAGTGGCGCCTGCTCGAGGCCGGCACGAGGTTCGACGGCACCCCGGTGAACTACGACGCCGGCACGGTCGAGGTCGCCGACGCCACCCGTGGCGCCCCCGAGGGTCCCGCCGAGGGCCTTCCGTGGGTCAACGGCCCACGCGACGTGATCACCGACATGTTCGGGAACCCTTCCGCGGGTCGTGTGGGCTTCAGCCGCGACAGCCACGGCTACCTCGCCAGCCGGGTGGGGCTGAGCCGGTACGCCGGGCACGCGGTGTCGCCGCAGTTCACGATGAACACCGACAACGACAGCACGGCCGTTGGCTGGTACCTCGACGACGTCCGCGTCTACACGTGCGGCCGCGCCCCGGTGCCGCGGAGCACCCCGCAGATCACCGGCGACGCGATCGTCGGCGCTCAGCTCACGGCCAGCCCCGGCTCGTGGTCGCCGTCCGACGCGACGCTGGCGATCGAGTGGTGGGCGGACGGTCACCGGATCGCCGGGGCGACCGGACCGTCCTACGTCGTGCAGCCCGCCGACCTCGGGAAGCGGATCTCGGTGAGGGTGTCTGCCTTCGGTCTCGGTCGGCACGCGTCCACGTTCTCGGCGGCCACGGCTCCGGTGACCAGCGGGTGACCAGCGGCGTGGTCGTCGGCGGCTGGTAGAACAGCCGCCGTGGCCGACCGCCCCGAGCGCCCGCGCGAGCTCCTTCCCGAGACCCTGCCGGGTCTGCGGGAGGCCGTGCGCGCCGCCCGGCCGCGACGGGCTGCTGCGACGGAGCCGGTCGCGGCGGTGGATCCGGTCGCGCACGTCCTGGTCGAGACGCCGCTGGCCCACCTCGACCGCCCGTTCGACTACGCCGTGCCGGCCTCGATGAGCGACACCGCGGTCGCCGGAGCACGGGTCAAGGTGCGCTTCGCCGGCAAGGACCTCCACGGCTACGTCGTCGGGCGCAGCGCCCACACCGACCACACCGGCACGCTCACGCCGCTGCGGCGGGTGGTCAGCCCCGAGCCGGTGCTCAGCCCCGCGATCGCCGAGCTCGCCGGACGGCTCGCCGAGCGCTACGCCGGCACCCGCGCCGACGTGCTCCGGCTGGCCGTCCCGCCCCGCCATGCGACCACCGAGAAGAAGCCGTCGCCGCCCGAGGGGCCGATCGCCGTCGACAGCGCGTCGGCCGCCGACGCCTGGCTGGCCTACCCCGCGGCGGGAGCGTTCCTGACCCATCTCGCGGGCGGTGGCTCGCCGCGCGCGGTGTGGTCGGCCCTCCCTGGGGAGCGCTGGCCACGCCTGCTCGCCGAGGCGGCGGCCGCGACCCTGGCCGGCGGGCGGGGGAGCGTGCTCTGCGTCCCCGACCACCGCGACGTGGCCCGCCTCGACGCAGCCCTCACCGCGGTGCTCGGGGCCGGGCACCATGTCGTCCTCACCGCCGGGGCGGGTCCGGCACGCCGCTACCGCGAGTTCCTCGCCGTCTCCCGCGGCACCAGGCGGATCGTGGTCGGTACCCGCGCGGCAGCCTTCGCCCCCGTCCACGACCTCGGGCTGGTGGCCGTCTGGGACGACGGCGACGACCTCCACGCCGAGCCCCGTGCGCCGTACCCCCACGCGCGTGAGGTGCTCCTCACCAGGGCGCAGGTCGAGGACGCCGCGTGTCTGGTCGGCGGCTTCGCCCGCAGTGTCGAGGCCGAGCAGCTGCTGGCCGCCGGCTGGGCCCACGAGCTCGTCGCTCCCCGCGAGGCGCTCCGCGCTGCGGTCACCGTGTCGGTCACCGGGGCCACCGATCTCGAGCTCGAGCGCGACCCGCTCGTCCGGGCGGCCCGGATGCCCCAGCAGGTCACTCATGCGCTGTCGTCCGGTCTGGTGCACGGACCGGTGCTCGTGCACACGCCGCGCCGCGGCTACGCCGCCTCGCTGGCCTGCGAGCGCTGCCGTACGCCGGCCCGGTGCGACGTGTGCACCGGGCCGCTCGGGGTGTCCGGACCCACCGCACCACCTGCGTGTCGGTGGTGCGGCACCGTCGTCGACGCCTGGGCCTGCCAGGTGTGCGGCCATCGAGGGCTCCGGGCGCCGGTGGTGGGCGAGCGGCGCACGGCCGAGGAGCTGGGCCGTGCCTTCCCCTCGACACCGGTGGTGGCGTCGGGCGGTGACCACGTCGTCGCCTCCGTGCCCGACCGACCCGCGATCGTGGTGGCCACCCCCGGCGCGGAGCCCGTCGCCGAGGGCGGCTATGCCGCGGTCGTGGTCCTCGACACCTGGCTCGCGCTGGCGCGGCCCGACCTGCGCACAGAGGAGGAGGCGCTCCGCCGGTGGTGCGGCGCGGCGGGGCTGGTGGCCCCCGGGGGGTCCGTCGTCGTGGTCGGTGACCCGTCCCTGCCCGTCGTCCAGGCCCTGGTGCGCTGGGACCCCGCAGGTTTCGCCCAGCGTGAAGCGGCCGCGCGAGCCGAGGCCCATCTGCCGCCCGCGAGCCGGCTGGCCACGCTCACCGGCGAACCCGGCGCCGTGGACGACGCGCTCACCCTGCTCGACCAGCCCCCGGGCACCGAGGTGCTCGGACCCGTCGAGGTCGACGACGGACTCTCGCGGGTGGTCGTCCGGGTCCCGCGTGCCCACGGCCCGTCGCTCTCGCGAGCCCTGGGCGAGGTGCAACGCGTGCGCTCGGCCCGCAAGCTGGACCCGGTCCGGATCCAGGTCGATCCGGTCACCCTGTGAGGTCCGGATCCGCCGATGACCGACTCCTAGGTGGGGTAGGTGCCCAATTGTGGGGATTGCCGGGTGGTGGTCCACGCCTACCGTGAACCCAGGATGGTGTGACATGGCCCAGACCCACAGCCGCATGCGCATGCGGCTCTCGTTCGCTGTCGCCTCCGCTGCGGCGGTCGGCGTGGTCCAGCTCGGCGGCATGTCCGCCGCGCAGGCGGCCACGACCGTCCCCAGCGCACCGGGCGCGACCGTCGGGTTCAACGGGGTGGTGCACACCGTGGCCTACGGCAACGGCGTCGTCTACGTCGGCGGCGACTTCACCGCGGCGGTCCAAGGGGGGACCACGATCGCGCGCAACCACGTCGCCGCGATCAACGAGTCGACCGGCCAGCTCCTGGCCTGGAACCCCGGCGCCGACGGCAGTGTCCGCTCGGTGGTCGTCGACGGCGGCTCGGTCTACCTCGGCGGAGCGTTCACCCACGCCGGCGGGGCGACACACCGCCGCCTGGCCCGGGTCAACGCCACGACCGGGGTCGTGGACAACTCCTGGAACCCGTCGGTCGGTGGCACCGTCCGCAGCGTCGCGGTGACTCCCTCCGAGGTCTACGCCGGTGGTGCGTTCACCACCGCGGGCGGTCAGCCGCGCAGCTACCTGGCCGGCTTCAGCACCGGCACCGGCGCGCTCGACCCGGCCTGGGCGCCCGTCGCCAACGGCTACGTGTGGGACGTGAAGGCCGCCAACGGCTGGGTCTACGCCGGCGGCGAGTTCACCTCGATCAACGGCGACGTGCACGGCCGCTTCCTGGCCTCGCTCGACCCCGGCACCGGCGCGCTCCAGCCCGGCTACAACTCGCAGGTCACCTACACCGTCTTCGACATGGTCGTCACGCCGTCCCTGATCTATGCCGCGGCCGACGGCGCCGGCGGACACCTGAGGGCCCTCAACCTGAACGGCTCGAGCCGCTGGACCCTGACCGCCGACGGCGGGGTGCAGGCGGTGGCAGTGGTCGGCGACGCGATCTACATCGGCGGTCACTTCGACAACATCTGTACGACCGCGCGGAACGCCGCGCAGGGCGGTGCCTGCCTCGACGGCCAGGTCTCGCGCAAGAAGTTCGCCGCGGTCGACGCCGCCGGCACTCTGCAGAGCTGGGCGCCGATGGCCAACTCGGCGCACGGCGCCTGGGCCCTGGCGGGCGACCCTGCGACGGGGCGGCTCGCCGCGGGCGGCGAGTTCACGACGTTCAACAACGGCCACATCAGGCAGGCCTACTTCGCGCAGTTCGGCTGATCGCGGGAGGCGTCCGCGCCGACTGGTCGGAACGGCTCCTAGACTCGGGGCGTCGTCGGGTCTCGACAGGCTCGACCACCGAGGTAGAGGAGCTCCGTGGCCATCCAGCCGATCCGCCTGTTCGGCGACCCGGTCCTGCGCAAGCCTGCCCTCGAGGTCGTCGACTTCGACCGGGAGCTGCGTCGCCTGGTCCAGGACCTCACCGACACGATGCTCGAGGCGCCCGGTGCCGGTCTGGCGGCACCCCAGATCGGAGTCGGGCTGCGCGTCTTCACCTGGAACGTCGAGGGCGAGGTCGGCCACCTGGTCAACCCCGTGCTCCGGCTGTCGGAGGACCAGCAGGACGGTCCGGAGGGCTGTCTGTCGATCCCCGGGCTCTCGATCGACTGCAGGCGGGCCCTGTCGGTGGTCGCCCACGGTTTCGACCAGTACGGCGAGCCGGTCACCATCGAGGGCAGCGAGCTGCTCGCGCGGGCGATCCAGCACGAGACCGACCACCTCGACGGGGTGCTCTTCCTCGACCGGCTCGACCCCGCGAACCGCAAGCTGGCGATGAAGGAGATCCGCGAGTCGGAGTGGTTCGGGCTGGCGGGGGCACCGACGATCAAGGTCTCGCCACACCCGACCGGCGGGCTCGGTCTGTGAGGCGGCCCTGATGCGGGTCGTCTTCGCGGGCACGCCCGAGGTCGCCCTGCCGGCACTCGCCGCGGTGGCCGACTCCGCCCACGAGCTGGTCGGGGTCCTCACCCGACCGGACGCACCGACCGGGCGGGGCCGCCGCCTGACACCGTCGCCGGTGGCGGAGGCGGCCGATGCGCTCGGCGTACCGGTGCTGAAGCCGCGGCACCCACGTGAGCCGGAGTTCCAGGACGCCCTGCGCGAGCTCGCTCCGGAGGCCTGCCCCGTGGTGGCCTACGGCGCCCTGCTGCCGCAGTCGGCGCTCGACATCCCACCCCGCGGCTGGGTCAACCTGCACTTCTCGCTGCTCCCGGCCTGGCGGGGTGCGGCACCGGTGCAGCACGCGATCTGGGCCGGTGACGACGTCACCGGTGCGACCACGTTCCGGATCGTCCAGGAGCTAGACGCCGGCCCGACGTACGGGCTGATGACCGAGACCGTCCGCCCCGACGACACCGCCGGGGACCTGCTGGCCCGGCTCGCCGACGGGGGCGCCGGACTCCTGGTGGCCACCCTCGACGGGCTCGCCGACGGGTCGCTCGAGGAGCGCCCGCAGTCGGGGGACGACGTGTCCTACGCGCCGAAGATCACCGTCGACGACGCCCGTGTCGACTGGTCGCAGCCCGCCGCCGTGATCGACCGGCAGGTCCGCGCCTGCACGCCAACGCCGGGAGCGTGGACGACGTACGCCGGTGAGCGGCTCAAGCTCGGACCGGTCGCGGCCGCCGAGGGCTCGCTGCCACCGGGCGAGCTGATGGCGGGCAAGAGCGCGGTGGTCGTCGGCACCGGCGCCGGTGCCGTGCGGCTGGGCGACGTCCAGTCGGTCGGCAAGCGCCCGATGCCGGCAGCCGACTGGGCGCGCGGACTCCGGCTCGCGGGGGGAGAGGTCCTCTCGTGAGCCGGAAGGCGAAGGTCTCCGACGTCGACGCGATCTGCCGGTCTCTGCCGGAGGTCGAGCTCGGCACGTCGTGGGGAGACCTCCCGACGTACCTGGTCCGGCAGAAGCCGAAACCGCGCGGGTTCGTGCTCGCGCGGGCGCCGCGCCACGACGCCGTCGACCCCGCGACCGGCGAGGAGTACCGCGACCTGCTGGTGGTGCGCACCCCGAGCGCCGAGGACAAGGCTGCCCTGGTCGAGGGCGACGGCCCCTTCTTCACCATCGACCACTTCCGCAACTACAACGGCGTCCTCGTCCAGCAGAGCCGGCTCGGCGAGCTCGAGGTCGACGAGCTGCGCGAGGTGCTGACCGATGCGTGGCTCGCGGTGGCGCCGAAGTCGCTCGCCAAGGCGTTCCTGGCGGGTCTCGACTCCGCTCGACCGTCGAGGAACGCGTGAACGGCCCGGATCCCGCCCGGAGGGCCGCCTTCGAGGTGCTCAAGGCGGTCCGGACCAAGGACGCCTACACCAACCTCGTCCTGCCCCACCACCTCGGCAAGTACCGCCTGAGCGGCCGCGATGCGGCGTTCGCCACGGAGCTGGCGTCGGGCACGATCCGTCGGCAGGGGACCTACGACGCCGTCCTTGCCGCCTGCACCGACCGGCCGCTGGCCAACACCGCCGCCAAGGTCCTCGACGTGCTGCGGCTCGGGTGTCACCAGCTGCTCGGGATGCGCGTGGCACCCCACGCAGCGATCAGTACGAGCGTCGACCTGGTGCGCTCCGAGGTCGGCCCTGGTCCGTCGGGGTTCGTCAACGCGGTCCTGCGGAAGGTCTCGGCGTACGACCTCGACACCTGGCTCACCCGGATCGACGCCGACCGCGCCACCCGGCACTCCCATCCCCAGTGGATCGTCGACGCCCTGACGGAGGCGTTGGCCGAGGCGGGGAGTGAGGACGAGATCGACGCGCTGCTCGACGCCGACAACGCACCTCCCGCGGTCACCCTCGTCGCGCGACCGGGCCGCTCCGACCCCGGTGAGCTGCCCGGGAAGCCGACGCCGTACTCGCCGTTCGGCGTGACCTCGGCGGGCGGCGACCCGGGCACGGTCCCGGCCGTCGCCGAGGGGCGCGCAGGGGTGCAGGACGAGGGGTCACAGCTCGTGGCGCTTGCCCTGGCCTCGGCTCCGATCGACGGCGACGACACCAGGTGGCTCGACCTGTGTGCCGGCCCCGGCGGCAAGGCGGCCCTGCTGGCGGCCCTGGCGGCCACGCGGGGGGCCCGGATCGTCGCCAACGAGCTGCAGCCGCACCGTGCGGACCTGGTCCGCCGGTCGCTGGGTCTCGACTCCGCTCGTGGGACGACCGGGGCTCGACCGGCTGGCGTGGCCGGTGTCGAGGAGGTCACCGTCGCCGACGGCACGGAGCCGCCCTGGGAACCCGGCTCGTTCGACCGCGTCTTGGTCGACGCACCGTGCACCGGCCTGGGCGCGCTGCGACGCCGGCCCGAGGCCCGCTGGCGGCGGAAACCCGACGACCTCCGCTCGCTGGTACCCCTCCAGCGAGCGCTGCTGACGTCCGCGCTCGACCTGGTCCGCCCCGGTGGGGTGGTCCTCTACGCGACGTGCTCGCCCGTGCTCGCCGAGACCCGCGACGTCGTCGGGTCGCTGCTGGTCAAGCGCGACGACGTGACGCTCGCGGACGCCGGCTCCTTGCTGACGTCGGCGGCCGGACTGCGCGCCGACGTACCGGACTGTGCCGGTCCGCTCCACGGCACGGCCCAGCTCTGGCCGCACCGGCACGGCACCGACGCGATGTTCCTCGCCCTCCTGCGCCGCGCCTGACCCCTGGGCGGTGAGCTGGCCACGATTCTTCGGGGCAGAACGGTGGGACTCTCACCGCCATCCGACCGCGCCCGGCCTCAGTCGGTGAGGTGGCGCAGGTAGGCCTCGGGCGTGGTCAGGAAGCGTCGCCAGTGCCAGACGAGGTCGAGGTCCTCCCAGGCGGTCTCGCGCAGCCCCCACTCGCCGACCTCGAGCAACCGCGCGCCGGGCAGGGAGGCCAGCACGGGGGAGTGCGTGGCACACAGCACCTGGCCCCCGTGGGCCGCCAGGTCGAGCAGCGTGCTCATCAGGCTCAGGGTCGACGTGAACGACAGCGCTGCCTCGGGCTCGTCGAGACAGTAGAACCCGGGGGTGTCGAACCGGCGGGCGAGCACCTCGAGGAACGATTCCCCGTGGCTCATCTCGTGGAAGCGGGGCTCGTCCCGGAACGAGTCCCGCACCGGGGCAGGGTTCTCCTCCAGGTAGGTGTAGAAGCCGTGCATCGTCTCCGCGCGGAGGAAGAACCCCCAGCGGCCCGCGCCGAGCCCCCGCTGCAGGCGCAGGGCGGAGGACAGCGGCGACTCCGACGCGCGGGTACCGTGCTGGCTGCCCGTGGAGCCACCCTCCCGGCCCAACCCGTAGGCCATCGCGACGCCTTCGACGAGCGTCGACTTCCCCGAGCCGTTCTCACCGACCAGGAAGGTCACGCCCTTCGGGAGCGTCAGCCCGTCGCGCAGGAGGTGCGCGACCGCGGGGATGTCGGCCGGCCACCGATCCCGGGCCAGCGGGCGCTCGGCGTCGGCCTCCACCCGTACGACGGGCGGCTGGTCGAAGTCCATGGCCGCACGATAGGGGGCGCTGCCGACTAGGTTGGGGGCCATGGCGTCCCCGTTCACCGAGGTCGAGGTGGACAACCGCGTGGTGAAGGTGACCAACCCCGACCGCGTCTACTTCCCCGAGAGCGGGGCGACCAAGCTCGATCTGGTCGACTACTACCTCAGCGTCGGCCCGGGCATCGTCAACGCACTGTTCGAGCGCCCGTGCATGCTCCACCGCTTCCCGACCGGGCTCTCGGGCGACAAGGTCCACCAGAAGCGGCTCCCCGCCGGAGCCCCCGACTGGGTCGAGACCGTCCGGCTCCACTTCCCCCGCTGGAACCGCACCGCCGACGAGCTCTGCGTCACCGAGCTGGGGGCCGTGATCTGGGCGGTCCAGATGTCGACCGTCGAGTTCCACCCCTGGAACAGTCGCCGCGAGGACCCCGAGAAGCCCGACGAGTGGCGGATCGACCTCGACCCCGGGCCCCTCAGCGACTTCGCCCAGGTGCAGCGCGTGGCCGGCGTGACCCACGAGATCCTCGACGAGCTGGGCGCCGTGGGGTACCCGAAGACGAGCGGAGGGAAGGGGCTGCACGTCTACGTACGCATCCGCCCCGACCACGGCCACAAGGAGGTACGCCGCGCCGCCCTCGCGTTCGCCCGTGAGGTGGAGCGACGGATGCCCGACGACGTGACGACACTGTGGTGGCGCAAGGACCGCGACCCCCACCACCTCTTCGTCGACTACAACCAGAACGCCCGCGACCACACGATCGCGGCGGCGTACTCCGTGCGGGGCTTCCCCGACGCCCGCGTCTCGACACCGGTCCGGTGGGACGAGGTCGACGACTGCGACCCCCACGACTTCACGATCTTCACCGTGCCGGAGCGGTTCGCCGCCCTGGGCGACCTCCACCACGACCTCGACGACCACGTCTTCGACCTCGAGCCGCTCCGGGAGTGGGCCGACCGCGACGAGGCGGCCGGGGAGGATCGTCGGTCGAGCGAGGTCGACACCTAGGATCGCACCCGTGCCCTCCGCCCAGCGTGCCTCCGACCGGTCGGACACGCCTGACCCCGCCCAAGCCGCCGTCGCGACCTACGCCGCCGGACACGACGACCTCGTCCTCGCCGGCGCCGAGGCAGTAGAGCTGGTCACCAGCCTGCTCGACGAGGCGGGCATCAACTACCTGACGGTCTCGGGGCGGACCAAGAGCGTCGCGTCGTTCGCCGAGAAGGCGGTCCGTTCGGTCGACGGCGTGCGGCTCTACACCGACCCGCTGCGCGAGATCGGGGACCAGCTGGGCGTCCGGGTGATCACCTACGTCCGCGACGACGTGGACGCCGTGGCCGACCTCCTGGCCGACCAGGTGGTCGTCAACGACGACCGCGACCTCGGCCGCGAGACCGCCAGCGAGGGCCGGTTCGGCTACGCGAGCCGCCACCTCCAGATCTCGCTCGACGCGGCCCGCGTCGGCCAGCCGGCCTACGCCCACCTGGCCGGGCGCAACGTCCAGGTCCAGATCCGGACCGTCCTCCAGCACGCGTGGGCGGAGTTCGAGCACGACATCCGCTACAAGGGGACGGTCCCTCCCGAGCACGCTCACGACTTCGACCGGCGGTTCACCCTCGCCGCGGGCCTGCTGGAGCTGGCAGACCAGGAGTTCGCCACGATCCGTGACCGCCTGCGCGGTCCGGTCGCCAGCGCCGGCCACGTCGAGCCGGTCACCCCCGACGACGACCCACGGCTCGACGCCCGTGAGCTGGCGGCGTTCCTCGCCGGCCAGTACGCCGATGCCGGGTGGTCCCGCGCCGACCACTACGACTGGGTCTCCGGCCTGCTCCTCGAGCTCGGCATCACCTCGCTCGACGAGCTGGGCGACGTCCTGCGGGCGACCGACGAGGAGCTGATCAGGGAGCGGATGGACTACCGCTACCCACCCGGCGCCGTACGCCGGCTCGACGACGCGCTCCTCGCGACGTACGGCGCGACCTACGTCGGGCTGCACGGCAACGCCCACCGGGAGGCGGCCCTGGAGGCACGGCTCGACAAGCTGCGAGGCACGACCGCCGCCACGCCCTAGGATCGGCGCGTGGGCATCCAGATCACGCCGAGCATCCTCTCCGCCGACTTCGCCGCCCTCGGTGCCGAGGTGGCGCGGATCCCGAGTGCCGACTGGGTGCACGTGGACGTGATGGACAACCACTTCGTCCCGAACCTGACCTTCGGCCCGACCATGGTCGAGGCGCTCGCGCGGAGCACCAGCGTGCCGATCGACGCGCACCTGATGATCGCCGACGCCGACCGCAATGCCGCCGCGTACGTCGAGGCAGGGGCCGCGAGCGTGACCTTCCACGTCGAGGCTGCGAACGCGCCGGTGCGGCTGGCTCGGGAGATCCGCAGCGCGGGCGCCCGCGCGAGCATGGCGCTGCGGCCGGCCACGCCGATCGACCCCTACGAGGACCTGTTCGCGGAGCTCGACATGGTCCTGATCATGACCGTCGAGCCGGGCTTCGGAGGACAGAGGTTCCTCGACCTGTGCCTGCCCAAGGTCCGCCGGGCGCGTGAGCTGATGGACAAGCACGGCGTCGAGACCTGGCTCCAGGTAGACGGTGGCGTCAGCCTGGAGACCATCGAGCGGTGCGCCGAGGCAGGAGCCGACGTGTTCGTCGCCGGCTCGGCGGTCTTCGACGCGTCCGACCCCGACGCGATGGTCGGGGCGCTGCGCGCTGCCGCCGAGGGTGCGGGTGCGTGACCACCGCCACGTGAGACCGGTCCGCCTCGCGCGGTAGGCTGAGGCCAGCAAGAGCCAAGTGCTCGCGTGCTCTGGGGGCGGTGGAAATCCGCACCGGCGGTGACTGAGCGGCAGATTCGCTCAGAAGTCCGCGACCCGGCTTCAGCCAGAGGCCGGTTGACCAGGTGGAACTCCTGGACCGACGGTCAAAGTCCGGATGGGAAGCGCACGCAGGGTGCCGGTCGTCGGTCGAGCGGAGTCGAGACCACGACAGCCACCCACCTTGCCCCGGAGTCCGTGACCTGACCGGACCGGAGGCCCTCGATGACCGTCAGCCAGACCGAGGTGGCCGCGATGCGGCGTGCCCTCGCGCTGGCGGCGACCGACGGCGTACCACTCGGGCCGAACCCGCGCGTCGGGTGCGTCCTGCTCGACCCCGACGGGCGCACGCTCGCCGAGGGCTACCACCGGGGTGCCGGCTCGCCGCATGCCGAGGTCGAGGCCCTGACCCGGGCCGGTGGGAGGGCGACGGGCGCGACCGCCGTGGTGACGCTCGAGCCCTGCAACCACACGGGCCGCACCGGTCCCTGCTCCCAGGCGCTCCTGGCTGCCGGCGTGCGGCGGGTCGTGATCGCCCAACCCGACCTGAACCCCGTCGCGACGGGTGGCGCCGAGACCCTGCGCGCTGCGGGCGTCGAGGTGGAGACCGGTCTCCTGGGCGACGAGGCGCGCGGCCTCAACCGCGTCTGGACCTTCGCCGTGGAGCACGGCCGGCCGTTCGTGACCTGGAAGTTCGCCACGACGCTCGACGGTCGGAGCGCCGCCGCCGACGGGTCGAGCCGGTGGGTCTCGAGCCCGGCAGCCCGTCTCGACACCCACCGGCTGCGGGCCCTGTGCGACACGATGCTCGTCGGGACCCACACCGTCGCCGTCGACAACCCCCACCTGACCGTCCGCGACGCGGAGGGCCTGCCGCTGCCGCGCCAGCCGTTGCGGGCGGTGATGGGCGAGCGCGACCTCGACCCCGGCCGCCGGATCTTCGACGAGGTCGCGGAGACCGTCCACCTGCGCACCCGCGACCCCGAGGCGGCGTTGAAGGACCTGTTCGCCCGCGACCGGCAGCACGTGTTCCTCGAGGGCGGGCCGACCCTCGCGGCGGCGTTCCTGCAGGCCGGCCTGGTCGACGAGGTCGTGACCTACGTCGCACCGATGCTCCTCGGCTCGGGGCGGGCCGCGGTGGGTGACCTGGGAATCACCACGATCTCCGGCGCGCTGCACCTGTCGGTCACCGACGTCACCGTGCTGCCGCCGCTGAACGACGGCGACGACACCGACGTACGCATCACCATGACCCCGCCGCCAGCGCCGGTCGAGTCGGTCGAGACCCAGAGAGAGGACTGACCATGTTCACCGGGATCGTCGAGGAGCTCGGCACCGTGGAGGCGCTGGAGCGCCTGTCGGACGCCGTGCGCCTCACCGTGCGCGCCACCAGCGTGCTCGACGACGTGCGCCTGGGCGACTCGATCGCCGTGAACGGCTGCTGCCTGACCGTGGCCTCGACGGGCTCGACCGGCGGAGGCTCGACCGGCGAGGTCGACCTGTTCACCGCGGACGTGATGGCCGAGACGCTCGACAAGACCGGGCTCGGTGCGCTGACTCCCGGTGACCGGGTCAACCTCGAGCGTGCCGTCACGGCCGGGACGCGGCTGGGCGGCCACCTGGTCCAGGGGCACGTCGACGCCGTCGGACACGTCGTGGGCCGCGACCCCGGCGACCACTGGGACGTGGTGACGGTCTCGCTGCCGGCCGACCTCGCGCCGTACCTGGTCGAGAAGGGCTCGATCACCGTCGACGGCGTGAGCCTCACGGTGGTCTCGACCACGCCCGAGACACGCGCGGGCGAGGAGGCATCGTTCACCGTCAGCCTGATCCCGGAGACGCTCCAGCGCACCACCCTCGGCTTCCGTCAGCCGGGCGACGCCGTCAACCTCGAGGTCGACGTCATCGGCAAGTACGTCGCCCGCCAGCTCGACGCCCGGCTGGCCCACCTCGCTCCCTCGGAAGGGTCCCGCTCGTGAACGTCCTGCACTGGCTCTACGACTCCCAGGTCTCCATCGCGGGCTACCAGGTCTTCTGGCGGGAGATCCTCGGCAACGGGTTCGGCTTCGCCTCCGCCGTCGGAGGCCTGCGCCGCAAGGTGTGGGCGTGGCCGATCGGCATCATCGGCAACGTGCTCCTCCTGAGCGTCTTCCTCGCCGCCACCTTCGATGCGGACGCCCAGGTACCGCTCTTCGGGCAAGCGGGCCGTCAGGTGTTCTTCATCATCGTGAGCATCTACGGCTGGTGGCGCTGGCAGCAGAGCAAGTCCCACCGACCCGAGTCGGCGCCGGTGATCACACCGCGCTGGGCGACGCTCGGTGAGCGCGCTGCGTACGTCGCGGTGTGGGCCGCCGGGGTGCTGGTCCTCCAGTGGTTGTTCTCGGAGATCGGTGCCGGCTGGCCCGCTCCGCGCTGGTACTACTGGTGCGACGCGTGGATCTTCGTCGGGTCGATGATCGCGACGTACGCGATGGCGCGTGGCTGGACCGACTTCTGGCTGGCCTGGATCGCGGTCGACCTGGTCGGGGTCCCGCTGCTGTGGCACAGCCAGTACTACGTGACGGCGATCATGTTCATCGCCTACGCCGGCCTGGTGGTGTGGGGCTTCGTGGTGTGGCTGCGGGCCAGCCGGTCGGAGCGAGATCCAGTACTCGAGGAGGCACTGGCATGAGCGTCCGACTGGACACCGTCGAGCGCGCGATCGCCGACATCGCGGCCGGCAAGGCGGTCGTGGTCGTCGACGACCTCGAGCGGGAGAACGAGGGAGACCTGATCTTCGCGGCTGCGAAGGCGACGCCGGAGCTGATGGCGTTCACCATCCGTCACAGCAGCGGCGTGATCTGTGTCCCGATGCCGGCCGACATGCTCGACCGGCTCGAGATCCCCCTCATGACGCCGCACAACCGCGACCGTATGCGGACGGCGTACACGATCTCCGTCGACGCCCGCGACGGGGTCTCGACCGGGATCAGCGCCGCCGACCGGGCCCACACCGCGCGCGTGCTGGCCGACTCCGCGACGGAGCCGTGGGAGCTCACGCGACCGGGTCACGTGTTCCCGCTGCGCTACCGCCAGGGCGGCGTCCTCGTCCGGCGCGGCCACACCGAGGCGGCCGTCGACCTGGCCCGCCTGGCCGGTCTGACGCCCGCGGGCGTGCTGGTCGAGGTGGTCAACGACGACGGCACGATGAAGCGCTCGCCCCAGCTACGGGCGTTCGCCGACGAGCACGGGCTGGCGATGATCTCGATCGACGACCTGGTCCGCTACCGGCACCGCACCGAGGTCCTGGTCGAGCGGGTCGCCGAGACGCGGCTCCCGACCCGGCACGGCGACTTCACGGCCTACGGCTACCGCTCGACCATCGACGGCTCGGAGCATCTCGCCCTGGTGTACGGCGACGTGGTCTCGACAGGCTCGACCAGCGCGGGCGGCTCGACCAGCGGGGTCTCGACAGGCTCGACCAGCGGGGGCTCGACCGGGGAGGCGGTGCTGACCCGGGTGCACTCGGAGTGCCTGACCGGCGACGTGTTCGGCTCGCAGCGGTGCGACTGCGGTCCTCAGCTGGACGAGGCCCTGGAGCAGGTCGTCGCCGCCGGCCGGGGCATCGTCGTCTACCTGCGGGGTCACGAGGGCCGTGGGATCGGGCTGGTGGCCAAGCTCCAGGCCTACGCGCTGCAGGACGCCGGTCGTGACACCGTCGACGCCAACCTCGACCTCGGGCTGCCGGCAGACGCCCGGCACTACGGCGCCGCGTCGCAGGTGCTGCGCGACCTCGGGGTCTCCCGCGTGCGGCTCCTGACCAACAACCCCGAGAAGTCGGAGAGCCTCGAGGACTTCGGGATCCACGTCGACGCCCAGGTCCCGCTCACGCCGCGACCCAACAAGCACAACCTGGCCTACCTCCGCACGAAGCGGGACCGGATGGGACACAGCCTCCCCGACCTGCCCGGTGACACGGGGGCGGCCCGGTGAGCGGCCACGGCGCCCCGGCCGACGAGCCCGTCGACTGCAGCGACCTGCGGGTCGGCGTGGTCGCGGCGCTCTGGCACACCGAGGTGATGGACGGGCTGGTGGACGGTGCCCGCCGGGCCCTGGCGGCCTACTCCGTCAGCGAGGTCACCGAGGTTCGCGTGCCGGGCACGTTCGAGCTGCCGGTGGTGGCGGCCGAGCTGGCGCGCACCCACGACGCCGTCGTGGCTCTCGGCGTCGTGGTCCGCGGCGGCACGCCCCACTTCGACTACGTCTGCTCGGCCGCCACCGACGGCCTGACCCGCGTCGCTCTCGACACGGCCACACCGATCGGGTTCGGGGTGCTCACCTGTGACGACGATGCACAGGCCCTCGACCGGGCCGGCCTCCCCGGCTCGGGAGAGGACAAGGGCTACGAGGCCACCGCTGCCGCCCTGCTGACCGCACGCACGTTGGGGTCACTGCGTAGCTGAGGCCACATGGCCTCATCTGTGCAGCTCCCGCCACTCCTCGGCCAGCAGCGCGTACCCCACGCCGTCGACCCAGCCGAGGTCGCGGTGGAGCGAGTCGCGGACGTTGTAGCTCTCCCGACGCATGCCCAGGCGTTCCATGATCCGCAGCGACGGGTGGTTGGCGGCGAACGCGGCGGCCGTGACCCGGCGTACGCCGAGGTCCTCGAAGCACGCCCGGACGAGCTCGCCGGCGGCCTCGGTGGCATGGCCACGGCCCTGATGGGCGGGGGAGACGCACCAGCCGATCTCGGCCTCCTCACCTGCACGGTCCGCGGTGTCCTCCTGGGACCAGGCGTCCGACACCCGCAGGTAGAGGTCGCCGATGACGACGCCCTCCAGGTCGATCGCGAGGGTGCGGGCCAGCTGTCCGCGCTCACCGGACCGCAGCACGAAGGCGGCGTACGACGTCGGTTGCTCGGTCTCCCAGTACCCCACCTCCGGCAGCGAGTGGATGTCGAACAGAGCCCGCAGGTCGTCGCCGGTGGCGGGCCGGAGAGCGAGCCGGGCGGTGCGGAGCGGCCACGAGACGCGGTCGAGAGGCACAGCGGTCACGGGCGTGCGTCCTCACGCGGGAGGGACACGCCCCGCCACTCGTCCGCGAGCAGCGCGTACACCGTGCTGTCGACCCACCCCTGCTCACGGTGCAGCGTGGTCCGGACGCCTCGGGTCTCGCAGCGCATGCCCAACCGCTCCATGATCCGTAGCGAGGGACCGTTGTCGGCGAAGGCCGTCGCCGTGATCCGCCGGACGCCGAGGTCCTCGAAGCAGCGACGGACCAGCTCCGTGGCCGCCTCCGTGGCGTAGCCGTGGCCCTGGTGGGCCGGGTCGAGCGCCCAGCCGATCTCCGCCTCGGTGTCCACCGCCCGGTCGGCGACCTCGACCTGGGCCCAGCCGGCGGCCACGTGCAGGTAGAGCTCCCCGATCACCACGCCCTCCAGCTCGACCACGAGGGTCCGGGGCAGCAGCCCCTCCCTGCCCATCCGCAGGAGGTAGTCGGCCTGGGTGCCGGCGGTCGAGGGCAGCCAGTACGCCACCTCGGCGAGGTTCTGGATCCGTCCCAGGGCCTCGAGGTCGTCGATGGTCGCGGGGCGGATCGCGAGCCGTGCGGTGTGGCAGGGCCAGGCGATCCGGTCGTGGGTCACAGCGGCCACCCTCGCGGTGCGGCGCGGCACGGTCAACGCGGTTTCGGGTCAGGCCCGTGCGGCCCGCCACTCGTCGGCCAGGACGGCCGCGGTGACCCCGTCGACCCAGCCCAGGTCACGGTGCAGCGAGTCCTGCCGACCGCGTCCCTCCAGGGTCATCCCGATCTTCTCCATGACCCGGACGGAGGCGGTGTTCGCCGCGAAGGCCCCGGCCGTCGCCCGCCGGAGGCCCAGCCCGTCGAAGCACAGCCGCAGCAGCTGGGCGGCGCCCTCGGTGGCGAAGCCCTGCCCGGCGTACGACGGGTCGACGCACCACCCGATCTCGGCCTGCGTGCGCTTCGTCCCGGCTGCGACCTCGCGCTGCCCCCAGGCGTCGGAGACGGCCACGTAGAGGTCGCCGACCAGGGTGCCGTCGTGGAGCATCACGAGCGTGGTGTCGGTGCGTGCGGGCTCCGAGAACGCCTGGGCGAACTCGTCGTAGTCGTCGGGGGACGCGGTCATCCACCTCGCGACCTCGGGCAGCCTCCGGATGGCGAACAGGGCCGGGACGTCGCCCGCGTCGAGCGGCCTCAGCAGCAGGCGCTCGGTCCGGACCGGCCAGGTCAGCCGCTCGAACGGCGTGGGCTCCTCCATGTCGCCACCTTGGACGGGGTGCCGAGCGCGGGTCAACCGAGAACTACCCTTCTCGCGTGAAGACGTTCGAGCAGCTGTGGGCAGAGCTCGCCGACAAGGCCGAGCACCGCCCCGAGGGCTCCGGCACGGTCCGGGAGCTCGACGCCGGCGTGCACGCGATCGGCAAGAAGCTCGTGGAGGAGGCGGCCGAGTCGTGGATGGCTGCCGAGCACGAGTCGCCGGCGCGGGCCGCGGAGGAGATCAGCCAGCTGCTCTACCACGCGCAGGTGCTGATGCTGGCCTGCGACCTGTCCCTCGACGACGTCTACGCGCACCTGTGAGGTCCTGATGGTGTCCACGAGCTCCGCCCACCGCGCGAGCGGCCCGACCGGCGACGCCCTGCTGCGGATCGCCGTCCCCAACAAGGGCGCATTGTCGTTGTCCGCGGTCGAGATGCTGCGCGAGTCCGGCTACCGGCAGCGCCAGGACTCCAAGGAGCTGGCGCTGGTCGACGCCGACAACGGCGTGGAGTTCTACTACCTGCGCCCGCGTGACATCGCGCTCTACGTCGGGGAGGGCACCCTCGACGTCGGCATCACCGGGCGTGACCTCCTGCTCGACTCCGGGGCCAAGGCCGAGGAGGTGCTCGGGCTCGGCTTCGGGCGCAGCAGCTTCCGCTTCGCGGGGCCGGTGGGGCGCTACACCGACTCCGCCGAGCTCCAGGGCACCCGGATCGCCACGTCCTACGTCGGCATCGTGCGGCAGTTCCTGGCCGAGCGCGGGATCGACGCCACGGTGAACCGGCTCGACGGCGCCGTCGAGACCAGCGTGCAGCTCGGGGTCGCCGACGTGATCGCCGACGTGGTCGAGACCGGCACCACCCTGGGCAAGGCGGGGCTCGAGACCTTCGGCGAGGCGATCTTGGAGTCCGAGGCCGTGCTGATCACCCGGGACAGCGCGACCCCGGCCGGTCTCGACGTGTTCCGCCGCAGGCTCGAGGGCGTGATGGTGGCGCGGAGCTACGTGATGATGGACTACGACATCCCCGAGGAGCAGGTCGGCCGGGCGGTCGCGCTCACCCCGGGCATCGAGAGCCCCACGGTCTCGCCGCTGCATCGCGAGGGCTGGGTCGCGGTCCGCGCCATGGTGCCCCGCGCCGGCGCCCACCGGGTGATGGACGAGCTGTGGACCATCGGCGCCCGCGGGATCCTGGTGACCGACATCCATGCCTGCCGTCTCTGAGCCGTCCCTGCCCCACACCTGGCGGCCTCTGGGGGTGCGGCTCGCGTTCGGCTTCTTCGGCGGCCTGCTCGTCGTGGTCTGCGTCGCCGGGTGGATCGCGGTCGGGCCCGAGGTCAGGTCGCGGGTCAACGTCTACCAGCAGCTCACGATGCTCCTGCTCGCCGCCATGGCAGCAGCGCTCGCGTGGGGGCTGATGCGCTGCAAGGTCATGGCGACGCCCGTCGGGCTCGAGATCGTGAACGGCTACCACCGGCACGCCTACGACTGGGCCGAGGTGCTGGCCGTCCACCTGCCGCCGGGCGCGCCGTTCGCGATCCTCGACCTCGCGGACGGCACGAGTCGACAGGCGCTGGGGATCCAGTCGGCCGACGGCGACCGCGCCAGGATCGCGGTGCGCCAGCTGCGGATGATCCTGGCCCGCACGGCCGCGGAGTCACTCGAGCGTCCGGATCCCCCACGAGACTGACACCTCGTCGCCCGGCTCGCCGGTGGGAGCCAGGGTGATCAGGTCGTGACCGCTGCGGAACGCGTCGGGTGGTGCGGTCATCGGCTCCACGGCGAGCGCCTGTCGGGGCGGGTCCCACCCGACGTCCGCGCTGAACACCATGAGCCAGGGGTGGTGCCGATCGACCCACAGGGCTGCCCCGAGGCCGGTCGCCGGGTCGCGGACCGCGGCGGTCGCCACACCGGACGCGTCACGCTCCAGGTCGCCGAACGCGTCGTCCAGCCGGAGGTCGCGCAGCGGTCGCGACACCCGGAAGTCGTAGGCCGTGTCGTCGACCGGCTCGTCGCCCACGGGGAGCTGCCTCTCGTCCGCGAGCAGCCGACGGGAGGCGGGGAGCGTGAGCTCCCAGCTGTCGACCGGCGCCGGTCCGGCGCTCAGGTAGGGATGGGCCCCCGAGGCGTACGGCGCGGGGCGGTCGCTCAGGTTGGTCGCCGTCTGGGTGACGGTGAGCCCCTCCGCCGAGAGGTCGTAGAGCACGTGCAGGTCGACCGTCCACGGGTAGCCGCTCTGCGCCATCAGCCGGTAGCTCAGCGACACCGACGTGGTGCTGTGCTCCTCGGGGGACCAGGCGGCCCAGCGCACCAGGCCGTGGATGGCGTTGCCGAGGCCGGGCTCGGTCAGGCCCAGGTGGTGGTCGCGGCCGTCGAAGGAGTAGGCGCCGTCGCGTACCCGGTTCGGCCAGGGCATGAGCAGCTGACCCCGGCCGGCGGTCGACATCTCGTCGTCGCCGAAGCCGTGCAGCAGGGGGCGTCCCGCGTGCTCCAGCACGCGGAGCGTGGCCCCGCACTCGGTCACGACCGCGCGGTATCCCGCGGCGGACAGCTCGTACTGGTCTCCCGACGGCGCCACCATGGTCGGAGACTAGCCACCCTCGCCGTCCTCGCGTCAGGTGCTCGCTCTGCGAGCCTGGGGTCTCGGGCTACGGCAGGACCAGCTGCCCGATCGGGCCGGGGTTCCAGGCGATCTCCCAGCGCACCCCGTCGGGATCGGCGAAGTAGCCGGTGTAGCCGCCCCAGTCGCGCTCCTCGGGGCCGGTCACCGAGGCGCCGGCGGCCCGCGCCTCGGCCAGCACCGTGTCGACCTCCTCGCGGGTCGCCACGTTGTGGGCCAGCGTGAACGGAGGGACGCCCGCACCGCGGCGGACCGGCCCGACCTCCTGCTCGAAGCCCGCCTCGGCCCACAGGGACAGCACCAACCGCTCGCCGGCGCGGATCATGACCACCTCGCCCGGCACGTCGAGCTCGGGAGTCCACCCGAGCCTGTCGACGTAGAACGCGCGGGTGGCCGACAGGTCGTGTGCGGCGAGGGTCACGAACGAGATGCGTGGATCCATGTCCTCGACCCTGCCCGGCCACCTCGTCGCGGAAACCCGCCCGGCCGGGAGACGTCGGCGACCACCGTCACGCCTCCAGCGAGCCGACCCGCCCGTCGAGCACGACGTCCGCACGGTCCCGGGTGCGTTCGCGGGCGAAGACCACCTGCTCGTCGACCGCCCACTGACGCCAGTTCTCCGCCACGCCGACGCCCCCGCGCTCGAGGCCGCGCGCCATCCGCAGGTCGTAGGGCACCTCCACCCAGGCCAGCACCGTGACGAGCGCCGCGTGCGCGAGCGGGGCCGATCCGACGCCCTCCAGCACCAGGAGTGGTGCCGGAGGTACGACGACCGTCTCGGCCCAGCGGTGTCCCGGCCAGTCCCAGCGCCGGTAGCTGCCCGGGACGTTCTCCGCCAGGGGAGGGAGGAGGGCGTCGAGCTGGTCACTGACCCGGGCCAGCCCGCCCCAGCCCTCGAACAGGTCGTCCATGTGGACCACCGGCGCCCCGGACAGCGCCGAGATCTCCGCCGCCAGGGTCGTCTTCCCGGAGCCCGCCGGCCCGTCGACGCAGATCAGCCGGCCGGGGCCCAGGGTCGGCGGCCGGGACCGGGCCAGGTCGAGGACCTCGGCCGCGTTGCTCACCAGGCGTTCCCGCACCCGCGGTAGGTCGGCACCTCGTCGACGAACGCGTCGCCCGCGAGCAGCCGCACGGTGTTGGTGTGCTCGAACAGCTCGCCCGACTTCGCGTGTCGGAACCACACCAGGTCGCCGATCCGCAGCATCGCGGCCGGGTAGCCGGTGAGCGGAGTCTGTACCTCACCGGCGCCCTCGAGCCCGGTCAGGTGGAGGCCGGGCGGCGCCCAGGGCAGCGGTGCGCGGTCGCCACCGGTCGGCCCGGACGCGATCAGCCCGCCCCCGTGCACCGTCGCCATCGTGGGTGACGGGTGGCGGGTCACCGGCAGGCCGTAGAACGCAGCGGGCCGCGGTGAGAAGGACTGGTAGTGGTCGAACAGGCCGGGCACCAGCAGGCCCGAGCCGGCGGCGATCTCGGTGACGGCTCCGTCTGCTGCGGTGGCCTCCACCGATCCCGAGCCACCACCGTTCCAGAACTCCAGCTCGACCAGGTCGGCGAGCCGGTCGGCGATCACGCGGCGTCGCTCGGCCAGCTGGCTCATCGACGCGGACTTGAGCCGGCGTACGACGAGCGACTTGGCGCGCTGGGACGGTACGTCGTCGGGGACGCCCGCCACCTGTCCTTCGTAGGTCATGACCCCGACCAGGCTGAACCCGGCACGTTCGGTGAGGTGACGGGCCAGCCGCAGCACGTCCTCGGTGTCGTGGAGCGGTGACCGCTTGGGGCCGACGTGCTGGCTGCCCATCCGGAGGCCGGCGTCGATGTCGAGGGCCACCCGGACCCGGACGGCGTGCGAGGACCGGACCGAGTCGACCACGTCGAGCTGGGCCAGGTCGTCGACCATCAGCGTGATCCGGCTCGCGGCCGAGGGTGAGCCGACGAGCTGGGTCAGGGCGGCCCGGTCGACGGTCGGGTAGGCGATCACGATGTCGTCGGCGATCCCCTGCTGCTCGAGCCAGAGCGCCTCGCGCAGGGTGTAGCCGAGGACCCCGTGGAACCCGGGTGCAGCCAGGGCGCGCTCGATCAGGGCCGGCACGCGGAGCGACTTCGAGGCGACCCGGATCGGCTTGCCACCCGCCCGGCGGGCCAGGTCGGCAGCGTTGGCGTCGAACGCGTCGAGGTCGACGACCATCAGCGGCGTCGGGGGAGGCGCGTCGAGCGCGGCTACGGCGCCGGTCAGCCGCGACCACAGGCGGTTACGGGCGACGTGGGAGTCGCCGGGCGCGCTGCCGCGCATCAGGAGATGCCACGCTTCTTGAGGATCGCCTGGATCTCGGCCATCTCGTCGTCGATGAGGGGGTCGGCCGGTGAGGTGGCCTGGACCGCCTTCGGCTTGGCCTTCGCACCCTTGGTGTTCTTGGCCGGCTTCGGGTCGATCCTCCGCGACATCGCGTTCGCGCCGCCGATCATCACGAAGGCGACCACGAAGATGATCATCCCGAGCCAGACCTTGGGGCTGAAGATCAGGTGGGCGAACCAGTTCGAGAAGGTGTCGACGACGTCGCCGAAGACCGACAACAGTCCCGTCATCCAGGCCGCGATCGGGAGCAGGGTGATGCCGGCGGCCCGCACGGCAGCGGTCATTCCGCGATGTCGGAGAGCCCACCAGGTGTAGATCCCACCCAGCACCGTCAGCGACAGGGCCAGCGCACCCCAGGACACGTCGTTCACTCCTCCAGAGTAGGCCGTGCGGTGGAAGGTCTCACCTGGGCCGCGTGGCAGGATCCGCCCCATGCCGCACGAGCCCGATCCCGCCGTCGGCGGCCGGACGATCCCCGACCCGGGGTTCGCGGGTGACGACGGCTCGGTGCCCTCCGATCTCCAGGCGGCGCTGGCGGCGTACGCGTCCGATCCGGGCCGACGTCTCGAGGTGTTCCTCGTGCTGCAGCGCTCGCGCCTGCTGGTCCCCGTGGTCGCCGTGCTGGGCGAGGTCGAGGTCGACGACCACGGCCTGGCGCACGACAAGACCAGCGACATGGCGACCGCGCTGCTGACCGGCCGCGACGGGAGACAGGCACTGTTGGCCTTCACGTGCCTCGAGGCGCTCGCCGCGTGGCGCGCGGACGCCCGCCCGGTGCCGGTCGCGGCACCGCTGGCCGCCCGGTCGGCCCTGCAGGAGGGCGCGGCTGCGCTCGTCGTCGACGTCGCCGGCCCGACGACGTACGTCGTGGAGGGCGCCCTGCTCGACGGTCTCGCCCGCGGCTGGACGCTCGCTCCCGGGCCCGACGGGCCGGTCTGGCTGGAGCCGCCCGCTCAGGAATAGGCAGGCACCCTCCGCGCCTTGTACCCTTGTCACCGACCGACCGGGCGCGCCCTGTCTCGACAAGGCACACCCGGTCCGACAAGTGGAGGCTCACTCCCACCCGCACCGACCGAAGCACCACCAGGTCGTCGGGTCCGGTCCGCACCGAAGGTGTGACGCATGTCGTCCTACCCTCGATGCACCTCGAGCCTCCGCGCGTCGCGCGGGGGCTCTCGTCGTATCCGAGGGTCCACCCGTGGCGGTCACCCAGCCGTTCGACCCATGGAGGACACATCAGCACCGAGCTACGCATCAACGACCGGATCCGGGTACCCGAGGTCCGGCTCGTCGGACCCAACGGCGAGACCGTCGGCATCGTCCCCACAGGCGAGGCCCTCAAGCTCGCCCAGGAAGCCGACCTCGACCTCGTCGAGATCGCCCCGATGGGCAAGCCCCCGGTCTGCAAGCTCATGGACTACGGGAAGTTCAAGTACGAGAACGCCCAGAAGGCCCGTGAGGCGCGCCGGAACCAGACGAACGTGATCATCAAGGAGATGAAGCTTCGTCCCAAGATCGACGCCCACGACTACGAGACCAAGAAGGGTCACGTCGTGCGGTTCCTGAAGGCCGGCGACAAGGTCAAGATCACCATCATGTTCCGCGGTCGCGAGCAGCACCGCCCCGAGCTGGGGTTCCGTCTGCTGCAGCGTCTGGCCGAGGACGTCACGGAGCTGGGCTTCGTGGAGTCCGCCCCGAAGCAGGACGGTCGCAACATGATCATGGTGCTCGGGCCGCACAAGAAGAAGGCCGAGGCCAAGGTGGAGATGGAGGCGGCGAAGGCCGACCGCATGGCCGCCCGGGCCGCGGAGGAGGCCGAGGAGCGCGCCGAGCGCACGGCCCACAACGCCGGGCACGCCGTCGCCCAGAAGAAGGAACGCGGCCGCTCGGAGAACCTGGATCCCGAGATCGAGGCCTGACCAGGGCGACGGACTCGAGCCAGCGAAAGCAGGACCCACCGAGTTCCGGTGGCCGGTGCCCGCACCGAGTCACCACGCAGAGTTTCGGTGGCGGGTGCCCGCACCCGCCACCAGCAAGCGTGAGGGCCGCGAGACGCGGCCGCACGACCCAGATGAGGAAGAGAGAACGATGCCGAAGAACAAGACGCACTCGGGCGCGAGCAAGCGGTTCAAGGTGACCGGCTCGGGCAAGCTGATGCGCGCGAAGGCCGGCAAGCGTCACCACCTGGAGGTCAAGCCCTCCAAGGTGACCCGTCGCCTGTCCGGAGACGCCGCCGTCTCCAAGAACGACACCCCGCGCATCAAGAAGCTGCTCGGCCGCTGAGAGCGGAGCCGAGCAGACCGGACGGCGTCCGGGCGGCTCGGCGGAGCGAACGGCGAAGCGCGTTGGGCGCCCGAGCCGCATCACACGTAGACCGAAAGATCGAACCGCAAGGAGAACCACCATGGCACGCGTCAAGCGGGCAGTGAACGCCCACAAGAAGCGTCGTACCACTCTCGAGCGCGCCAGCGGCTACCGCGGCCAGCGCTCGCGCCTCTACCGCAAGGCCAAGGAGCAGGTCACCCACTCGCTGGTCTACAGCTACCGTGACCGCAAGGCGCGCAAGGGCGACTTCCGTCGCCTGTGGATCCAGCGCATCAACGCCGCTGCCCGCGCCAACGGCATGACCTACAACCGGTTCATCCAGGGGCTCAACCTGGCCGGTGTCGAGGTCGACCGCAAGATCCTGGCCGACCTCGCCGTCAACGACGCACCCGCGTTCGCCGCGCTCGTCGAGACCGCCAAGGCCGCCCTGCCCGAGGACGTCAACGCACCCAAGGCCTCCTGAGGCCGCGTGCCTGAGCACGCACCGCTGACCGTCGGCAACAGCCGGGTCAAGGACGCCCGCAGGCTCAGCCGCCGTTCGGTCCGTACCGAGCGGCGGCTGTTCCTCGCCGACGGCCCGAAGGCGGTGGAGGGTGCCCTCGAGGCCGAGTGCGTCGTCGAGGTGTTCACGACCTCCGACGCCTCCCAGCGGTACGACGCGCTGCTCGCGGTCGCCCCCCGGGTCTCGCTCGTCGACGACCGTGCGCTGGCGTCGCTCAGCGACTCGGTGACACCGGCCGGCATGGTCGCGGTGTGCTCGTTCCTCGACGTCTCGCTCGAGTCCGCGCTCGGCACCGCCCGCGACGGATCATCGTTGGTGGCGATCTGTGCCGACGTGCGCGACCCGGGCAACGCGGGGACGATCATCCGCACCGCCGACGCCCTCGGCGCCGACGCGATCGCGCTGGCCGGACACTCGGTCGACCCCTACAACGCCAAGTGCGTCCGGGCCAGCGTCGGCAGCCTGTTCCACCTCCCCCTCGCGGTCGAGCCGGACCCGGGCGCGGCGGTCGCCGCGGCCCAGGTGGCCGGGCTGGTCGTGCTCGCGGCAGACGGCGGCGGGGAGCTGACGCTCTCCGACGCCGCCGAGATCCTGGCCGGCCCGACCGCCTGGCTCTTCGGCAACGAGGCGTGGGGGCTGCCCGCCGAGCTCGCCGCCCTGGCCGACCACCGCGTGCGGATCCCGATCCAAGGACGCGCCGAGAGCCTCAACCTCGCCACCGCGGCCGCGATCTGCCTCCACGAGAGCGCACGCGCGCGCTGACGGCTCAGACGGCGCCTGCGCGCGCCCGCTGCTCGTCGTAGTGCTCGTGCCCCAGGCGGCGGAACAGCGCGAGGATCTCCCCGAAGACCGCCTCTCCGACGACCATGTCCTCCAGCGTCCCCTGGCGGTCCTTGGTCGGGTCCACCAGCTGGAGCTCGGTCCGGCAGAGCTCGTCGGCCAGCCGGGCGTAGTAGCCGAGGATCTCGGGGTTGACCGTGAGCAGCTCCGCACCCCCGAGCTGCACCACCTCGGCCAGGCGGTTGCGTGCGGCGGCGTCGGCGCGGACGCCCGTCCAGCCCACGGCCTCGATCGCGGCGTCGACACACCCGCCGAGCTCCGCGTCGGGTCGGTAGTCCTCGTCGGGGAGCGGGGGGCTGAGCGCGTCGGAGATCTCGCACAGCACCTCATGTGAGGGGCGGGAGGCGTCCTCGATCGCGTCGACGATCACCTGGAGGGTGGACACAGGGGCGCCGCCCACCTCACGCAGCGCCCTGAGCACGCGCAGCCGGCGCAGGTGCACCTCGCCGTACTCCGCACGGCGCGGGCCGACCATCTCACCGGGGGGCAGCAGTCCCTCGCGCAGGTAGTACTTCACCGTGGCGAGCGGCACGTCCGCACGGTCGGCCAGCTCGGAGACCAACATGGTTTGCACTCGATTCATGGCAAAATCTGCGAAAACCCTGCGAAATCAGTTGTGCACGGGTGGATAGCGCCACTATCTTACTACGTGTTCGCGTTCCCGAGAGGCGAACACCGGGCGGGTCCCACGGGGGAGGGTCCGTCCACCACACGTTGCGGGCCGGCCCCACCGGGGGGAGGGGCCGCCCCAGCAACGTGCAACCTGGTTAGGCTGCCGCGCGTGGACGTCCCCGAGGGTGCTCTCAGCGCGCAGGCCGCTGTGGATCTCCTGCCCGACGGCGTCATCATCGCCGACGGCGACGGCCTCGTCCGCCTCCTCAACCACGCGGCCGGCCAGATGCTCGGCCTGCGCCCCGACGCCGCCGCGGGCAAGCCGCTCGACGACGTCCTGGCGGTGACCAACCAGGAGGGCCTCGGCTGGTGCGCCTGCGTCCGGCCCTACGACGGGCTGGTGATGCGGACCGGGGTGCCCGAGCAGTCGTGGGTGCTGCCCACCGGCGACGAGGTGCTCGTCGCGGCCCGGTTCCATCGCTCCCCGGCACGCGGCCCGGTCACCGAGGTCGCCGTCAGCCTGCGCTCGGGTCGGGCGCGCGCCCGCCTCGACCGCGACCGCTCCGACCTGGTCGCGACGGTCGCCCACGAGCTGCGCTCGCCCCTGACCGGTGTCAAGGGCTTCGTCCAGGCACTCCTCAACCGGTGGGACCGGCTCAGCGACGACCAGAAGAAGCTGATGCTCACCACCGTCCACGCCGACTCCGACCGGCTCAGCCGCCTCATCACCGAGCTGCTCGACGTGGCCCGGCTCGACACCGGCCGCCTGTCGATGCACCAGCGCCCGTGCGACGTCGCGCAGCTCACCCACCGGGTGATCGACAGCGTCCGGGCGGGTGCCCCCCACCGGATCGAGTACGTCGCGCCGGACGACCTGCCCGCCATCTGGGCCGACCCCGACAAGTTCACCCAGGTGATGACCAACGTGCTGGAGAACGCGATCCGGCACGGCTCCGACCCCGTCACGGTGACCGCGAGCCGCGACGGCGAGCGCGTCGTGGTGCAGGTCGACGACTCCGGAGACGGGGTGTCGCCCGAGGCGCGGCAGCGTGCCTTCACCAAGTTCTGGACCACCGGCCAGCGCGGCGGCTCCGGCCTCGGCCTCTACCTCGTCAACGGTCTGGTGCGTGCCCACGGTGGCACGGTCACCATCGGTGACGCGCCCGGGGGCGGCGCTCGGTTCGTGATGACCTGGCCGGCGTTCGGGACGGACCCCGACTGACCCGCCCGCAGGGCGTAACCCCGTCGCACCGCCGGGCGCGGCCTTCCTAGACTGGTGCGGCGCAGGCGCGCCAGCGCCCCCGTCCGAGCACCGTGAAAGGCACCCATGTCGGGCCCGAACACCCAGTACGACCCGGTCGAGGTCACGCCGCTCCAGGCCGAGCAGGTCGCGGCCATGCGCGACGAGGCGCTGGCCGCGATCGCCGCGGCGGCCGATCTCGACGCCCTCAAGCAGGCCCGGATCGACCACGCCGGTGACCGGTCGCCGCTGGCGCTGGCCAACCGCGAGATCGGCGCGTTGCCGCCGCAGGCCAAGAAGGAGGCCGGCCAGCGCGTCGGGCAGGCTCGCGGCGCGGTCAACCAGGCCCTCGCCGAGCGCACGGCGGTCCTGGAGGCCGAGGCCGAGGAGCGGATGCTCGTCGAGGAGACGGTCGACGTCACCCTGCCGACCGACCGGCACGCCCACGGCGCCCGACACCCGATCACGCTGATGTCCGACTACATCGCCGACCTCTTCGTGGCCATGGGCTGGGAGGTCGCCGAGGGGCCGGTGCTCGAGGCCGAGTGGCTCAACTTCGACGCACTGAACCTCGGGCCCGACCACCCCGCGCGCACCATGCAGGACACCTTCTGGACCGATCCGTCGTCGGACCACCTGGTGCTCCGCACCCACACCTCGCCGGTGCAGGCCCGCACCATGCTGAGCCGGACGCCGCCGATCTACGTGATCTGTCCCGGGCGCGTGTTCCGCACCGACGAGTACGACGCGACCCACTCGCCGATGTTCCACCAGGTCGAGGGCCTCGTCGTCGACGAGGGCATCACGATGGCCCACCTGAAGGGCACGCTCGACCACTTCGCGCAGCAGATGTTCGGCGACGGGATCGTGACGCGCTTCCGCCCGTCGTACTTCCCCTTCACCGAGCCGTCCGCCGAGGTCGACCTGGTCTGCTTCGTCTGTCGCGGCACCCCCGGGCAGGTCGAGCACTGCCGCACGTGCAAGGGCGAGGGCTGGATCGAGTGGGGCGGCTGCGGCGTCGTCAACCCGCGGGTGCTGGCCGCCTGCGGGGTCGACTCCGAGCGCTACCGCGGGTTCGCCTTCGGGATGGGCATCGACCGCTCGCTGATGTTCCGCACGGGTGCGGGCGACCTGCGTGCGATGTTCGACGGCGACGTGCGCTTCAGCGCCGCCTTCGGGACGGAGTGGTGAGATGAAGACCCCCGTCTCCTGGATCCGCGACTACGCCGCGCTGCCCGACGACCTGGCGAGCGACGTCCTCGCCCGCCGGCTGACCGCGCTCGGCCTCAAGCTCGAGGCGCTCGAGCGACCCGGGGCCGACATCACCGGTCCGCTCGTGGTCGGTCGCGTCCTCACCGTCGAGGCCGAGCCGCAGAAGAACGGCAAGACGATCAACTGGTGCACCGTCGACGTCGGTGACGCGAACGGGACCGGTGACCCTCAGGGAATCGTCTGCGGTGCGCACAACTTCGCGGCCGGTGACCTCGTCGTGGTCGTCCTGCCCGGGGGAGTGCTGCCGGGTGGCTTCGAGATCTCGGCGCGCACGACCTACGGCCACGTCTCGGCCGGGATGATCTGCTCGGCCCGCGAGCTCGGGCTCGGCGACGACCACGACGGCATCATCGTGCTCCCCGCCGACGCCGGGGCCCCCGGCGACGACGCGCGACCGGTGCTCGGCCTCCAGGAGGAGGTCATCGAGTTCGAGATCAACCCCGATCGTGCCTACGCCCTCTCGCTGCGCGGCATCGCCCGTGAGGCCGCTCTCGGCTTCGACACGGCCTACACCGACCCGGCCCTGCGCGACGTCCCGGCCGCCAACGGCGACGGCTACCCGGTGCGCGTCGACGACCCGGCCGGCTGTCCGGTCTTCGTGGCCCGCACGGTCACCGGCTTCGACCCGTCCGCGCCCACCCCCGACTGGCTCGCCACCCGGGTCCGCCTGGCCGGGATGCGGCCGATCTCGCTGGCGGTCGACGTGACGAACTACGTGATGCTCGAGCTCGGTCGGCCCATTCACGGCTACGACGGCGACCGGCTCCGTGGGCCGCTCGTCGTCCGCCGGGCCCACGAGGGCGAACGGCTGACGACCCTCGACGGCGTCGACCGCGAGCTGTCGACCGAGGACCTCGTCGTCACCGACGACTCCGGCGTGATCGGGCTCGGCGGTGTGATGGGTGGCGAGGCGACCGAGATGTCCGACGCCACGACGACGGTCGTCATCGAGGCCGCCCACTGGGACCCCGTCTCGATGTTCCGTACCGGCAAGCGTCACCGCCTCACCTCCGAGGCCGGCAAGCGCAACGAGCGCGGCGTCGACCCCACGATCTGCGAGGCCGCGGCCGACCGCGTGGCCGAGCTGTTGACGACGTACGGCGGGGGCATCGTCACCCCGGGCGTCACCGTGGTGGGCAGCCCGCCCGTGCCGCCGTCGATCGAGCTCGCCGGGGCGCTGCCCGGCCAGGTCGCGGGGCTGACGATCGACCCCGACCGGGTGGTCGAGTGTCTGCGCGCGATCGGGTGCGAGGTGACCGGAGCGGACCCCCTGTCGGTCACGCCGCCGCCCTGGCGACCCGATCTCCGCGACCCCTACGACCTCGTCGAGGAGGTCGTCCGGGTGGTCGGCTACGACCAGGTGCCGTCGGTGCTGCCGACCCCGCCGGCCGGCCGCGGGCTGACCCGCGAGCAACGGCTGCGCCGCCGGATCGGTCGGACGCTCGCCGGCGAGGGCTGCGTCGAGGTGCTGAGCTTCCCGTTCGTGGGTGACGACACCTTCGAGGCGCTGGGGCTGACCGACGACGACGTGCTGCGTCACGCCGTACGCCTGTCGAACCCGCTCTCTGCGGAGAAGCCGTTCTACACCACGACGCTCCTGCCCGGGCTCCTCGACGCCGCGGCCCGCAACCTCGGCCGGGGTGCCTCCGGGGTCGCCCTGTTCGAGACCGGCACGGTCGCGTTCCCCGTCGACCGCGGTCCGGCACCCGTCTACGGCGTCGACTGGCGCCCCTCCGAGGCGGAGCTGGGCAAGCTGTTCGACGCGATCCCGCTGCAGCCGCTCTTCCTGGCCGCCGTCCTCAGCGGTGAGCGCGAGCCCTCGGGCTGGTGGGGCGCCGGACGCTCCGCCGACTGGTCGGACGCCGTGGAGGTCGTCCGGGCCGTGGCCGCCGCGCTGGCGGTCGAGATCCGGGTCGAGGCCGCCGAGCGGATGCCGTGGCACCCGAGCAGGTGTGCCCGCGTCCTGATCGGCGACCAGGAGATCGGTCACGCCGGCGAGCTCCACCCACGGGTCTGTACCCGGTTCGGACTGCCCCGCGGCACCGCGGGCCTCGAGATCGACCTCGACGCCCTGATGCGCCGGGCGGTCGACGTACCCCGCGCGCCGACGTACTCCAACCAGCCACTGGCCAAGGAGGACGTCGCGCTCGTCGTCGACGACAGCGTGTCTGCCGCTGAGGTCGAGGCCGCACTCCGCGCGGGTGCCGGTGAGCTGCTGGAGTCGGTCCGGCTCTTCGACGTCTACACCGGTCCGCAGATCGGCGAGGGGCGCAGGTCGCTCGCCTTCGCCCTGCGCTTCCGGGCCGCCGACCGCACCCTCACCGAGAGCGAGACCGGCGCGGCCCGCGACGCCGCCGTCGCGGCGGCGGCCGCCGCCGTCGGCGCCGTCCAACGCTGAGCAGCGCCGACCACGCGGACGCCGAGTCGGCGCAAAGTGACATCCAGATCACGCTGAGTCGGCGCAAAGGGACATCCAGATCACGCCGAGTCGGCAGGTGACGACTCGGCGAGGCAAGCGCGGTAGCGTCGGCGAGGTGACCGATCTCGCCCCGTTGACCCTGCCCGCAGCCGACGCCGGGACGGACGCCTGGTCGTCCTGGCTCACCACCCGTACGACGGACCAGCTCGACATCGCTCGCGAGCTGATCGCAGCCCTCAAGGCGGAGCAGCCGCGTCAGGCCGCCGTGCTCCTCGAGCGCTGGAACGACATCGGGCTCGCTCTCAGCAACGCGTTCGCGGCGGGCAGCCTGGTCCAGCAGGTCCATCCCGACGCCGCCCTGCGCGAGCAGGCCGAGGCCGCCGAGGTCGAGGCCCATCGCCTGCTGACCGACCTGTCGCTCGACCGTGAGGTGTACGACCTCCTCGTCGTCGACGACGCCGAGCAGCGGACCACCGGTCTCGACGACGAGGCGGAACGGGTCCGCAACTTCGCGCTGCGCGACTTCCGGCGCTCGGGAGTCGACCGCGACGAGGCCACGCGCGACCGCGTACGCGCCATCAACGAGCGCGAGACCGAGCTCGGACAGACCTTCGAGCGCCACATCCGCGACGACGACACCACGGTCAAGGTGCGCCCCGACCAGCTCGCCGGGCTCCCGCAGGACTGGGTCGACGCCCACCCGGTCGGCGACGACGGCCTCGTCGAGCTCACCCTGGAGTACCCCGACGTCGTCCCGATGCTCACCTTCGCCACCGACCGCGAAGCACGGGTCGCGATCAGCACGGCGTTCAACAACCGCGCCTGGCCGGCCAACGACGACGTCCTCGTCGAGCTGATGGCGCTACGCCAGGAGCACGCCACGCTCCTCGGGTACGACGGGTGGCCGGCGTACGACGCCGAGGTCAAGATGATCGAGACCGGAGACGCCATCGCGACCTTCGTCGACAAGATCAGCAAGGCCGCCGAGGCCTCCGCGCTCCGCGACCGCGAGGTGCTCCTCGAGCGGGTCCGGCAGGACCGCCCCGAGGCCGAGACCCTCGACGGAGCCGACAACCGCTTCTACCTCGAGGCCATCAAGCGCGAGCAGCACAGCGTCGACGCCCAGGAGGTGCGCCGCTACTTCACCTTCGACAAGGTCCGGCAGGGGCTGCTCGAGGTGACGGGTCGCCTGTTCGGGCTCGAGTACCAGGCCGTCGACGTCCCGACGTGGCACGACGACGTCACGTCGTACGACGTCTCGCTGGGCGGGGCGCGGATCGGCAGGATCCATCTCGACCTGCATCCGCGCGCCAACAAGTTCAGCCATGCGGCCCAGTTCACGCTGACCGACGGGGTGAGCGGCCGGCAGCTGCCGGAAGGCGTGCTGGTGTGCAACTTCCCGCGCGGGCTCATGGAGCACGACGACGTCGTCACCCTGTTCCACGAGTTCGGTCACCTGGTGCACCACGTGCTGGCCGGCCACCAGCACTGGTCGCGCTTCGCCGGTGTCGCCACCGAGTGGGACTTCGTCGAGGCCCCGTCGCAGCTCCTCGAGGAGTGGGCCTGGGACGCCACCGTGCTCGAGGGCTTCGCAACGGACGACGACGGCACGCCGATCCCGGCCGACCTCGTCGCGCGGATGCGCCGGGCGGAGGACTTCGGCAAGGGCATGCAGGCGCGCAACCAGATGTTCTACGCGGCCCTGTCCTACCGGATCCACCAGGACCCGCCCGCCGACGGCCCGGCGATCACGACGCTCTCCCGCGACCTGCAGGCGGCGTACTCGATGGTCACGCCGCTGCCCGACACCCACTTCCATGCGTCGTTCGGGCACCTCGACGGGTACTCGTCGGGCTACTACACCTACATGTGGTCGCTGGTCATCGCCAAGGACCTCTTCTCGGCCTTCGACCGGGAGAACCTCTACGACGCGGAGATCGCGGGCCGTTACCGCGACCGGATCCTGGCCCAGGGCGGACGCAAGGACGCTGCGGACCTGGTGGAGGACTTCCTGGGCCGGCCGTTCGGCTTCGACTCGTTCGCGACCTGGCTCGAGGAGTGAGGGGCTGAGCCGCGCCGTCGCCCGCGCCACGCGCTCGTGCCTCGCGGGCGGCTGATCAGTTGATCGGCTGGTGGATGACTGCGCGGAAGCGGTCGATGATCGCCAGGTCGCCGGCCAGATGGGTGTCGGCGCCGTCGCCGCGCCGCCAGATGCGGGCGTCGAGCACTTCTGCCGAGCCGCTGATCACGGCATCGGGCTCGACCCCGGGGTCGGCCACCACGTGGACGTCGTCCTCGTCGTGGTCGATGCCGTCGGGGTCGGTGCCGTGGAAGCGTCCGAGCTGCACCCACACGCTCTCGTCGGTGTCGGTGATGTCGACCCGGATGTAGTGGGGGAGCGGCGAGAACGAACCCCAGGGCGGGCAGCCGCCGTACATCACGTCGAGCACCTCGTCGACACCGTCGGCGGCCAGGTCGACCGGGAACGGCGACAGGGAGTGGGCTGCCAGCTCGGCGTCGCGCCGGTGGATGAGGGCCTCGTGGGCCTGGCGGCGCAGGATGAAGCCGACGTTCTTGTGCTCGGGGTGCCAGGTCCAGGCCTCGTCGGCCGGCTCCGCCACGGCCAGGGCGTCGACGAGCGCGGCGTAGTGCTCGTCGAAGAAGGCCAGCAGCCCGGCGTGGTCCTTCGGTCGCTCCGGCTCGGGATAGTCGTCGGGGCCCTTGGGCCGGTGCGTGACCATCCAGGTCCACCAGTGCTGCACCTCGCCGAGGTGCCAGAGCAGGTCGTCGGCTCGCCAGTCGGGACACGTCGGCACGTCGGCGGCGGGGTCGCAGTCGGCGAGCACGTCGCGGAACCGCTGCGACTCGTCGCGGATGTGCTGGAGGTACGTCGGAGGGTCGAGACGGCTCATGCAGCGAACCTAGCGAGACCGGCCGACAACCGCACCTGGTCCGCACGGCGGATGCGGATGCGAGTGAACATGCAAACGCATGTATGATCATGCACATGACGACGAAGGTGGCAGTCGCCGGCGCGAGCGGGTACGCCGGCGGTGAGCTGCTGCGGCTCCTGCTCGCCCACCCCGCGGTCGAGATCGGCGCCCTGACCGCCGGGTCGAACGCGGGCGAGACCCTCGGCGCGCTGCAGCCGCACCTCACCCCGTTGGCCGACCGCGTGCTGACCGAGACGTCGGTGTCGGCGCTCGCGGGCCACGACGTGGTCTTCCTGGCGCTTCCCCACGGCCGGTCGGGCGCCCTGGCCGCCGACCTCGGCGACGACACGGTCGTGGTCGACTGCGGTGCGGACTTCCGGCTCCGTGACGGGCGTCAGTGGGAGCGCTTCTACGGCGGCGCCCACGCGGGCACCTGGCCCTACGGCCTGCCCGAGCTGCCCGGCCAGCGCGACCTGCTCCGCGGTGCGCGACGGATCGCCGTACCGGGGTGCTACCCGACGGTGTCGACCCTCGCCCTGGCCCCCGCGGTCGAGGCCGGGCTGGTGACCCCTGACGTCGTCGTGGTCGCCGCCTCCGGCACCAGTGGTGCGGGCAAGGCGGCCAAGCCCCACCTGCTCGGTAGCGAGGTGATGGGCAACGCGTCGGCGTACGGCGTGGGCGGAACGCACCGGCACACGCCCGAGATCGTCCAGAACCTGTCGGCCCTGACCGAGCACGAGGTGCGGGTGAGCTTCACCCCACTGCTCGTCCCGATGCCCCGCGGGATCCTCGCCACCTGCTCCGCGCCGATCACCGCGGGTGCCTCCGCCACCGACCTCCGCGAGGCCTACCTCAAGGCGTACGACGCGGAGCCCTTCGTCCGCGTGCTGCCGGAGGGGGAGTGGCCGCAGACCAAGGCGGTCCACGGCAGCAACGCGTGCCACCTCCAGGTGACCGTCGACGAGGCGGCCGGCCGCGTCGTCGTGGTCGGCGCCATCGACAACCTCGCCAAGGGCACCGCCGGCGGCGCGATCCAGTCGATGAACCTCGCCCTCGGCCTCGACGAGACCCTCGGCCTGACCTCGGTCGGGGTGGCGCCGTGAGCGTCACGTCTCCCCGCGGCTTCCGGGCGTCCGGCGTGGCCGCCGGGCTGAAGTCCACCGGCGCCCGTGACGTCGCGCTGGTCGTGAACGACGGCCCGTCGTACGACTCGGCGAGCGTCTTCACCGCCAACCGCTGCCAGGCCAACCCGGTGCTCTGGAGCAAGGAGGTGGCCAAGGACGGGGTGGTCCGCGCGGTCGTCCTCAACTCCGGCGGCGCCAACTGCTACACCGGCCCCGACGGCTTCCTGACCACCCACGCCGTCGCCGAGCGAGTCGCCACGCATCTCGGAATCGGAGCCATCGACGTCGTCGTGTGCTCCACCGGGCTGATCGGCCTGGCCAACGACCGCGCGCAGGTGCTCGCCGGCGTCGACGCGGCGTACGACGCGCTGGGCACGGGCAGTGGGGGAGGCGGGGACGACGCCGCACGGGCGATCATGACCACCGACTCCGTGCCCAAGCAGGTCGTCGTCGACGGCGCCGGCTGGTCGGTCGGTGGCATGGCCAAGGGCGCCGGGATGCTGGCTCCCCAGCTCGCCACGATGCTCGTGGTCCTGACCACCGACGCCGTCGCGTCCGCGGGAGACCTCGATGTCGCGCTACGGGCAGCGACGCGAGTCAGCTTCGACCGGCTCGACTCCGACGGCTGCATGTCGACCAACGACACGGTGACCGTCCTCGCCAGCGGAGCCAGCGGGATCACCCCGACGCTGCCCGACCTCACCGAGGCACTCACCCGGGCCTGCACCGACCTGGCCATGCAGCTGCTGGCCGACGCCGAGGGTGCCGACCACGAGATCGCGATCACGGCCCTCAACGCGGCCACGGAGGACGAGGCGGTCGAGGTCGCGCGGTCGGTGGCGCGCAGCAACCTGTTCAAGGCGGCCGTGTTCGGCAACGACCCGAACTGGGGGCGGGTGCTCGCCAGCATCGGGACGACGCGGGCCGCCTTCGACCCTGCCGACCTCGACGTGGCGATGAACGGGGTCTGGGTGTGCCGGCGGTCGACCCCTGCCGCCGACCCGTCCACCGTCGACCTGAAGCCCCGCGAGGTGACGGTCACCATCGACCTCAAGGCCGGCGACGCCCGGGCGACGGTCTGGACCAACGACCTCACGCACGCCTACGTGCACGAGAACTCGGCGTACTCCTCATGACGGCGCCCGACCCCGCGAAGGCCGCCACCCTCGCCGCCGCCCTGCCGTGGCTGAAGCGCTACCACGGGAAGATCGTGGTGGTGAAGTACGGCGGCAACGCCATGACCGACGACACCCTCAAGCGCGCCTTCGCCGAGGACATCGCCTTCCTGCGCTTCGCCGGGTTCAAGCCCGTCGTCGTCCACGGCGGCGGCCCGCAGATCTCGGCGATGCTCGACCGGCTCGGCATCGAGTCGGAGTTCCGGGGCGGCCTGCGGGTCACCACGCCCCCGGCGATGGACGTCGTCCGGATGGTGCTCGTCGGTCAGGTCCAGCGCGAGCTCGTCGGGCTGGTGAACGAGCACGGCCCCCTCGCGGTCGGCCTCTCCGGCGAGGATGCCGGCCTCTTCACCGCCAAGCGCACCAACACGGTCGTCGACGGCGAGGAGGTCGACCTCGGCCTGGTCGGCGAGGTCGCCCACGTCCGCCCCGAGGCGGTGCTCGACCTGGTGGAGGCGGGGCGGATCCCCGTGATCTCGAGCGTCGCCCCCGACAAGGAGGGCACGGTCCACAACGTGAACGCCGACACGGCGGCCGCCGCTCTCGCCGTGGCGCTGCGAGCCGAGAAGCTGCTGGTCCTGACCGACGTGGAGGGGCTCTACCGCGACTGGCCCGACAGCGACGACGTGATCGGCGAGATCAGCCCCGAGGCGCTGGCCGACCTGATGCCGTCGCTCGCCTCGGGCATGGTGCCGAAGATGGCCGCGTGCCTCCAGGCCGTGCAGGGCGGCGTGCCCCGCGCCACCGTCGTCGACGGCCGTGAGCCCCACGCGGTCCTGCTCGAGCTCTTCACCGACGAGGGCGTCGGCACCCAGGTGCTGCCCGGCGTCGAGACGCTGACCAGGAAGGCGCGCGGATGACCGGCCCCACCACGCGGGAGCGGTACGCCGCCGCGCTGATGAACACCTTCGGGCCGCCGCAGCTGGTGCTCGCCCGCGGCAAGGGCGCCCACGTGTGGGACGAGGACGGCAACGAGTACGTCGACCTCCTCGGCGGCATCGCGGTCAACGCCCTCGGCCACGCCCACCCGGCCGTGCTGGAGGCGGTGACCCGCCAGCTGGCCACCCTGGGTCACGTCTCCAACTTCTTCGCCACCGAGCCCCAGATCTCCTTGGCCGAGCGCCTCCTCGACCTGGCGAGCCCCCCGCAGGTCGGGGAGGTCGCTCTCGGCTCCGACGCACACGCCGTCGGGCAAGCGGACCTCGCCGGTCGAGCGGAGTCGAGACCCGGCAAGGTCTTCTTCACCAACTCCGGGGCCGAGGCCAACGAAGCAGCGCTGAAGCTCACCCGGCTGACCGGCCGGACCCACCTGGTCGCCGCCGAGGGCTCCTTCCACGGCCGCACCATGGGCTCGCTGGCCCTCACCTCGAAGGCCGCCTACCGCGAGCCCTTCGAGCCTCTGCCCGGCCACGTCACCTTCGTCCCGTACGGCGATCGCGCGGCGCTCGCGGCGGCGGTCACCGACGAGACCGCGGCGGTGGTGCTCGAGCCGATCCAGGGCGAGGCGGGTGTCGTCGTACCCCCGGACGGCTACCTCGCCGACGCCCGTCGCGTCACTCGCGAGCACGGTGCGCTGCTGTGGCTCGACGAGGTGCAGACCGGGATCGGGAGGACCGGGGAGTGGTTCGCGGCCGCCGTGGAGCCCGGGGTCGAGCCCGACGTCGTCACCCTGGCCAAGGGGCTCGGCGGCGGCATCCCGATCGGGGCCTGCCTGGGCCTCGGCGCCGCGGGAGACCTGCTGCAGCCGGGCAACCACGGCACCACGTTCGGCGGCAATCCGGTGGCGTGCGCCGCCTCCCTGGCCGTCCTCGACGTCATCGAGGGCGACGACCTGCTAGCCCGCGCGCGTGACCTCGGGGCGCGGCTCCGCGACGGCCTCGCCCAGGATCCGCGCGTCACGGGGGTGCGCGGGCGAGGGCTCCTGGTCGGCCTCGACGTCACGGTCGACGCGCCGTCCGTCGTCGCGGCGGCACGTGCCCACGGGTTCGTCGTCAACGCGACCGGGCCCCACACGGTGCGTCTCGCCCCTCCTCTCGTCCTCGGCGACGATGATGTCGACGCGTTCCGGGCCGTGTGGCCCGCGATCCTCGACGACGCCGCCAGGACAGGAGCCCACCCATGACCCGTCACTTCCTCCGCGACGACGACCTCAGCCCGGCCGAGCAGCAGGAGGTGCTGGCCCTCGCGGCGACGCTGAAGCGCGCGCCGTACGACTCACGGAGCCTGGCGGGTCCACGCACGGTCGCGACCATCTACGACAAGCCGACCCTGCGCACGCAGGCGTCCTTCGCAGCCGGCATCGCGGAGCTGGGCGGCAACCCGATGATGGTCGACGGGTCGTTGGCCGGGATCGGCAAGCGCGAGTCGGTCGCCGACGTCGCGCGGGTGCTCGGCCGTCAGGCGTCCGTCATCGTGTGGCGGACCTATGCCCAGACCGCACTCGACGAGATGGCGGCCCACGCCGGGGTGCCGGTCGTCAACGCGCTGACCGACGAGTTCCACCCCTGCCAGCTGCTGGCCGACCTGCTGACCATCCGCGAGAACAAGGGCGAGCTGGCCGGCCTCGTCGTGGCCTTCGTCGGCGACGGCGCCTGCAACATGGGCAACTCGTGGTTGATCGCCGGCGCCACCGCCGGCCTGCACGTGAGGATCGCCGCTCCCGAGGGCCACCAGCCCGAGGAGCAGTACGTCGCGCGTGCCCGCGAGATCGCGTCGGAGACGGGCGGCTCGGCCGAGGTGATGGTCGACCCCCGGCAGGCGGTCACCGGCGCCGACGTCGTCATCACCGACACCTGGGTCTCGATGGGCAAGGAGGAGGAGGCCGCCGAGCGGCTGGCCGCCTTCGGTGCCTACACCGTGACCGCCGACCTGCTGGCGCTTGCCTCGCCCACAGCGATCGTCATGCACTGCCTCCCGGCCTACCGCGGCAAGGAGATCGACGCCGACGTGCTCGACGGCCCGCAGAGCGTGGTGTGGGACGAGGCCGAGAACCGGCGCCACGCCCAGAAGGCGATCATCACCTGGCTGGTGGAGGCCTCGGCCGACCTCGGCGGCGAGGAGGGACCGTGAACGGGACGGCCAAGCGACCCACCACCAAGAGCTCGCGCCACCAGCTGATCGTCGACCTCCTGGGCGGCCACGAGGTGCGGTCGCAGCCCGAGCTGCTCGACCTGCTGGCAGAGCAGGGGATGCAGGTCACCCAGGCGACGCTCTCGCGCGACCTCGTGGAGCTCGACGCGGTCCGTGTGCGGTCCTCGTCGGGCGCGCTGGTCTACGCCGTACCGGCCGAGGGCGGCGACCGCCGCCCGGTCGCCCCGGGGGAGACGGCCGCCTCCGGACACCGGCTCGGACGGCTCCTCGCCGAGCTCCTCGTCAGTGCCGACGCCAGCGCCAACCTGGTCGTCCTGCGGACCCCGCCCGGCGCGGCGCAGTTCCTCGCGTCGGCCCTCGACAAGGTCGAGTATCCCGAGGTCCTCGGCACCATCGCGGGCGACGACACCGTCCTGCTGATCGGCCGCGACCCGGCCGGGGGCGATGCGCTCGCACGACGACTCCTGGCGCTGGCCCAGCAGCCGGCGCCCTGACCCAGCCCGTTCTCGCGCGCCCTCCGGCTACCCGCTGGTCCGGCCCGTCGAGACCCCACCTCACCTAGGAAGAGCCCGTCTTGAGCAAGGTCCTCACCGCACTCCCCGTCGGCAGTCGAGTCGGGATCGCCTTCTCCGGCGGACTCGACACCTCCGTCGCAGTCGCCTGGATGCGCGACAAGGGTGCGATCCCGTGCACCTACACCGCCGACATCGGGCAGTACGACGAGCCCGACATCGACACCGTGCCGAGCCGCGCGGTGGAGTACGGCGCCGAGATCGCCCGGGCGGTCGACTGCAAGGGCCCGCTGGTGGAGGAGGGGCTGGCCGCGCTGGCGTGCGGCGCGTTCCACGTGCGCTCGGCCGGCCGGGCGTACTTCAACACCACACCCCTCGGTCGGGCCGTCACCGGCACCATGCTGGTCCGGGCGATGCGCGAGGACGACGTCGACATCTGGGGCGACGGCTCGACCTTCAAGGGCAACGACATCGAACGCTTCTACCGCTACGGGCTGCTCGCCAACCCCGACCTGCTGATCTACAAGCCGTGGCTCGACGCGGCCTTCGTCTCCGAGCTCGGCGGCCGGCACGAGATGAGCCAGTGGCTGACCGAGCACGGCCTGCCCTACCGTGACAGCGCGGAGAAGGCCTACTCCACCGACGCCAACATCTGGGGCGCGACCCACGAGGCCAAGACCCTGGAGCACCTCGACGTCTCGCTCGAGACCGTCGAGCCGATCATGGGCGTGAGGTTCTGGGACCCGTCGGTCGCGATCGAGGCCGAGGACGTCACGGTCCGCTTCGAGCGCGGCCGTCCGGTCGCCGTGAACGGCACGTCGTACGACGGGAGCGGCGGCGCCGTACGCCTGGTGCACGCGGTCAACGAGATCGGCGGCCGGCACGGGCTCGGCATGTCCGACCAGATCGAGAACCGCATCATCGAGGCCAAGTCGCGCGGCATCTACGAGGCACCGGGCATGGCCCTGCTCTGGATCGCCTACGAGCGCCTGCTGAACGCCGTCCACAACGAGGACACGCTCGAGACGTTCCACTTCGAGGGGCGCCGCCTCGGTCGCCTGCTCTACGAGGGCCGGTGGCTCGACCCGCAGGCCCTCATGCTGCGCGAGTCGATCCAGCGGTGGATCGCCTCGCTGGTCACCGGCGAGGTCACGCTGCGGCTGCGGCGCGGCGACGACTACTCGATCCTGCGCACCTCCGGTCCGGCGTTCTCCTACCATCCCGACAAGCTGTCGATGGAGCGCGTGGAGTCGGCGGCGTTCGGTCCCACCGACCGGATCGGCCAGCTCACGATGCGCAACCTCGACATCGCCGACTCCCGGAGCAAGCTCGAGCTCTACGCCACGCAGCCCCTCGACGAGGGCCAGGTGCTGGTCGAGCACGGCCACCTGCTCGGGGCGCTCCCGGCCGGCGGCGCCGACCGGATCGCCAGCAACCCGGCGGCCGTCGGCGACGACCGCGACGCCGCTCTCGACCACGCCGCCATGGAGGTCGGCACCGACTGACCCCACGCCGAGTCGGCGCAAAGAGACACAGAAACTACGCCGAGTCGGCGCAAAGAGACACAGAAACTGCGCCGAGTCGGCACGTGACGACTCGGCGGAGGACGCGACTGATAGGAAAGGGCCCGTGTCCGCACCCACCGTCCGTCGTACGACGGCGCGCGTCATCCCGGTCAACGCCCGGGGCGAGGCGCTGCTGATGCTGAGCCGGGACCCCGCCCACCCCGAGGTCACCTACTGGTGCTCGTTCGGCGGCGCGGTCGAGGAGGGCGAGACGCTGGCCGAGGCGGGGGCGCGCGAGCTGCACGAGGAGACCGGCCTCGTGGTCGACGCGGCCGACCTCGGCGAGCCCTTCGACCGTGCGGAGGTGACGTTCCCCTACAACGGCGCGGTGCTCGTCAACGACTCGACCTGGTTCGCGGTCCGGCTCGAGGCCGACCACAGCACCCTGCACACCGTCGACGAGTTCGAGGAGATCCTCGACTACCGCTGGTGGTCGGTCGAGGCCCTCGAGTCCGACGGCGACGTCAACAACGACCGGCTCCCCGACTTCGTCCGCGCCGCCGTCGACCACGTGAGCGGGCGCGGATGACCGGGTCGACCAACGAGGGGAAGCTCTGGGGCGGCCGCTTCGCCGGCGGCCCGTCGCCCGAGCTCGAGGCGCTGTCGCGGTCGACCCACTTCGACTGGCGGCTGGTGCCCTACGACCTCGCCGGGTCGCGCGCCCATGCCAACGCCCTCCACGCCGCCGGCCTGCTCACCGACGACGACCACCGCACGCTGCTCGCCGGCCTCGACACCCTCGCCGAGGCGTACGCCGCGGGGTCCCTGCTCCCCGACCCCTCCGACGAGGACGTGCACGGTGCCCTCGAGCGGCTGCTGATCGAGGACGTCGGGACCGAGGTGGGCGGTCGGCTCCGCGCCGGCCGGTCGCGCAACGACCAGGTCGCGACGCTGTTCAAGGCCTACCTGCGCGACGAGGCGCGGGACGTGGCCGCGCGTGCTCTCGACCTCGTCGACGCGCTCGTCGCCCGGGCGCGTGACCACCTCGACGTGGTCATGCCCGGCCGGACCCACCTCCAGCACGCCCAGCCGGTCCTGCTGTCCCACCACCTGCTCGCCCACGCGTGGCCGCTGCTGCGCGACGTCGACCGGCTGCGCGACTGGGACGCCCGCGTGGCCCCCGACTCGCCGTACGGCTCGGGCGCGCTCGCCGGGTCCAGCCTCGGGCTCGACCCCCGGGCCGTGGCGACGGAGCTCGGCTTCACCGACTCGAGCGCCAACTCCATCGACGGCACCGCGGCCCGCGACTTCGTGGCCGAGTTCGCCTTCGTGGCGGCCATGACCGGCATCGACCTGAGCCGGCTCGCCGAGGAGGTCGTGCTCTGGTCGACCGCCGAGTTCGGCTTCGTCCGGCTCGACGACGCGTGGTCGACCGGGTCGAGCATCATGCCGCAGAAGAAGAACCCCGACATCGCGGAGCTCGCGCGCGGGAAGTCCGGCCGCCTGATCGGCAACCTCACCGGCCTGCTCGCGACGCTCAAGGGCCTGCCCCTGGCCTACAACCGTGACCTCCAGGAGGACAAGGAGCCGGTCTTCGACTCCGTCGACACCCTGCTGGTCGTCCTTCCCGCCATGACCGGGCCTGATCGCCACCTTGGCCTTCGACACCGCGCGCCTCGCCGCGCTGGCGCCCCAGGGCTTCTCGCTGGCCACCGACGTCGCGGAGTGGCTGGTCCGCGAGGGCGTCCCGTTCCGAGAGGCTCACGAGGTCGCCGGCGCCTGCGTACGCCGCTGCGAGGACCTCGGCTGCGACCTCCCGGACCTCTCCGACGACCAGCTGGCCGCGATCTCCCCGCGCCTGACGCCCCGCGTGCGCGAGGTCCTCACCGTCGAGGGCTCCGTCGCCTCCCGCACCGGTCGCGGCGGTACGGCGCCGGCGCGGGTGCGCGAGCAGCTCGCCGAGGCGACGGCCCGGACCCAGGAGCTCCGTGCCGCGCTCGGCTGACCTGCCCGACCTGCTCCGTGGCCCGGTGCTCGACGTGGCGCCACGCCTGCTCGGAGCGATCCTCCGTCACGGTGAGGTGGCCTGCCGGATCACCGAGGTCGAGGCCTACGACGGCGCCGACGACCCCGGCTCACACGCCTACCGCGGGCAGACCGCCCGCAACGCGGTGATGTTCGGCCCGCCGGCCCACCTCTACGTCTACTTCACCTACGGCATGCACTACTGCTGCAACGTGGTCTGCGGACCCGAGGGCGAGCCCAGGGCCGTGCTGCTCCGCGCCGGCGAGATCGTCGACGGCGTCGACCTCGCCCGCTCCCGTCGTACGCCGGTCGGGGGCGACCGCGACCTGGCGCGCGGGCCGGCCAACCTCTGTCGGGCCCTGGCGATCGATGCCGCCCAGAACGGTCACGACCTGACCACGCCACCGCTCACCCTGACGCCGCCGGACGCGCCTGCGGCTGACGTGCGCACCGGTCCCCGGGTCGGCCTGCGCCTGGCCGCCGAGCGGCCGTGGCGGTTCTGGTCGGCCGGTGAGCCGAGCGTCAGCGCCTACCGCCCTGCCGTGACGCGCAGACGGGAGCCGTAGGGTCCTCACGTGCATCTCCGGGGGCTGTTCGCGGACACGCGGCCGCTGTCCACCCCGGCGTTCCGGCGGCTCTGGTCGGCCAACATCGTCACCGTGGTCGGCGCCCAGCTGACCGTGGTGGCCGTCCCCGCACAGATCTACACGATCACCGGCTCCTCGGCGTACGTCGGTCTGACCGGGGTGTTCGGGCTCGTGCCCCTGGTGGTCTTCGGCCTCTGGGGCGGTGCGTTGGCCGACGTCTTGGACCGGCGCACGATCCTCCAGGTCACCACCGTGGGCCTGATCCTGACCAGTGCGGCGTTCTGGGCGCAGGCCGCCCTCCACGCCGACAACGTCTGGCTGCTGCTCGGCCTGTTCTCCGTGCAGCAGGCCTTCTTCGCGATCAACCAGCCGACCCGCAGCGCCGTGCTGCCCCGGCTGCTGCCACCCGACCAGCTGCCGGCCGCCAACTCCCTCAACATGACCGTCATGGGAGCCGGGGCGATCGCCGGGCCGCTGGTGGGCGGTGCGCTGATCCCGGTGCTCGGCTTCTCGGTGCTCTACCTGGTCGACACGCTCACCCTGTTCGCGACGCTGTGGGCGGTGATCCGTCTGCCTCGGCTGCCGATCGAGGGCTCGACCGGCCGTACGCCCGGGCTGGCGGCGGTGCTCGACGGCTTCGGCTACCTGCGCGGTCACCCGGTGCTCCTGATGAGCTTCGTCGTCGACATCATCGCGATGGTCTTCGGGATGCCTCGCGCACTGTTCCCGCAGGTGGCCCACGAGAGCTTCGGCGGGCCGGTCGACGGCGGCCTCGCGTTCGCCCTGCTCTACGCCGGCATCCCCGTCGGGGCCGTCCTCGGGGGTGTCCTGTCCGGCTGGGTGTCGCGGGTGCGCGGTCAGGGCCGAGCCGTGGTGGGCGCGATCGCGGTCTGGGGCCTGGCGATGACCGGCTTCGGAGCCGCGGTGGGACTGGCCCCGCAGGCGCAGCAGGCGATGCTGGTGGCCTCGGTGCTGCTGCTGGTGGTCGGGGGAGCGGCGGACATGGCGTCGGCCGCGTTCCGCTCGAGCATGCTGCAGAACGCTGCCTCGGACGCCGTACGCGGGCGGCTGCAGGGGGTGTTCATCGTGGTCGTCGCCGGCGGACCGCGGATCGCCGACGTCCTCCACGGTGCCGCCGCCTCGGTCGTCGGTACGGCGTGGGCAGCCGGCATCGGCGGGCTCCTGGTGCTCGTCGGCCTGGCGCTCTCCACCGTGCTGGCGCCGTCGTTCGTCCGCTACCGCCTCGAGGACCCCGAACCGGTGTCGTGACCCCACCCCCGTGTGCGTCCGCGCCCGAGAACGGGGTAGTCTTCGGGTGTTGCTCATGCTGTGTCCGCCGGTCGCCGGCAGGGTCAGGCGAGCGGCGCGGAGACGGACCCGATCCGATTTGACGCCCACGTGGCAGGACCGGTAAGTTTTCTCAGGTTGCCCCCGAGACGCCTCGAGAGAGGTTGATCAGGTGCGCGTCTGATTTTTGAGAACTCAACAGTGTGTTTGTCGATGAATTGGTTTGTATGATCCCGTCGGCATGGCTCTCTTTTTTGGGGGGTTGTGTTGGTGGTTTCTTTTTGAGTTGACGAACGATGATTCTGGCGATTGCTAGTTGTCGTTTTTTGGCTTGGAGATGGTTTTTCATTGAAACGGTTTTTACTGTTTTCGATGGAGAGTTTGATCCTGGCTCAGGACGAACGCTGGCGGCGTGCTTAACACATGCAAGTCGAGCGGAAAGGCTCCTTCGGGGGTACTCGAGCGGCGAACGGGTGAGTAACACGTGAGTAATCTGCCCTTCACTTCGGGATAACTGCCTGAAAGGGTGGCTAATACCGGGTATTCTCCTTGCACCGCATGGTGTGGGGTGGGAAGTTTTTTCGGTGGGGGATGTGCTCGCGGCCTATCAGCTTGTTGGTGGGGTAATGGCCTACCAAGGCTTTGACGGGTAGCCGGCCTGAGAGGGTGACCGGCCACACTGGGACTGAGACACGGCCCAGACTCCTACGGGAGGCAGCAGTGGGGAATATTGGACAATGGGCGGAAGCCTGATCCAGCAACGCCGCGTGAGGGATGACGGCCTTCGGGTTGTAAACCTCTTTCAGCACAGACGAAGCGCCTGTGAAGGTGGTGACGGTATGTGCAGAAGAAGCACCGGCCAACTACGTGCCAGCAGCCGCGGTAATACGTAGGGTGCGAGCGTTGTCCGGAATTATTGGGCGTAAAGGGCTCGTAGGCGGTTTGTCGCGTCGGGAGTGAAATCCACTGGCTTAACTGGTGGCTTGCTTTCGATACGGGCAGACTGGAGGTATGCAGGGGAGAACGGAATTCCTGGTGTAGCGGTGAAATGCGCAGATATCAGGAGGAACACCGGTGGCGAAGGCGGTTCTCTGGGCATGTCCTGACGCTGAGGAGCGAAAGTGTGGGGAGCGAACAGGATTAGATACCCTGGTAGTCCACACCGTAAACGTTGGGCGCTAGGTGTGGGATCCATTCCACGGGTTCCGTGCCGCAGCTAACGCATTAAGCGCCCCGCCTGGGGAGTACGGCCGCAAGGCTAAAACTCAAAGGAATTGACGGGGGCCCGCACAAGCGGCGGAGCATGCGGATTAATTCGATGCAACGCGAAGAACCTTACCTGGGTTTGACATACGCCGGAAAGCTCTAGAGATAGAGCCCCTTTTAGTCGGTGTACAGGTGGTGCATGGCTGTCGTCAGCTCGTGTCGTGAGATGTTGGGTTAAGTCCCGCAACGAGCGCAACCCTCGTCCCATGTTGCCAGCAGCACCCTTCGGGGTGGCTGGGGACTCATGGGAGACTGCCGGGGTCAACTCGGAGGAAGGTGGGGATGACGTCAAGTCATCATGCCCCTTATGTCCAGGGCTTCACGCATGCTACAATGGCCGGTACAAAGGGCTGCGATCCCGTGAGGGGGAGCGAATCCCAAAAAGCCGGTCTCAGTTCGGATTGGGGTCTGCAACTCGACCCCATGAAGTCGGAGTCGCTAGTAATCGCAGATCAGCAACGCTGCGGTGAATACGTTCCCGGGCCTTGTACACACCGCCCGTCACGTCACGAAAGTCGGCAACACCCGAAGCCCACGGCCCAACCAGCTTGCTGGGAGGGAGTGGTCGAAGGTGGGGCTGGCGATTGGGACGAAGTCGTAACAAGGTAGCCGTACCGGAAGGTGCGGCTGGATCACCTCCTTTCTAAGGAGCACACACCCCGCTCGCTCGGGTCAGCACGTGCTGGGGTGTGGCCGCGATCGTGGTGGTGTCTCACTAGTGGAATCATCGACTTCCCTGTCCCAGTCTGTGGCAGTCGGGCCGGCCTGTGTGCTGGTCTGCTGGGCAGGTGGGGGTGGGGGCACACTGTTGGGGTTCTGAGAGAATCAGACCGCCTCCCTGTGATGGGCGATGTCTGGGGCTTCGGTTCCCGCGAGCTCGGCTGCTCGGCTGTCCGTGGCTGCGTGGGTGGGTGGGTCGGGTGTGGGGTTGTTGTTTGAGATCTGGATAGTGGACGCGAGCATCTTTGTAGTGTGTTGTGTGCACTGCCACGTCTGGGTCATCGTTGGTTGGATCTGGTTTGTGGCTCTGCTTGTCTTCTGGTTGTCTTGGGCGGGTGGGGGTCTGGTGGGGTCTGGTTCTCGGTTTTCTGGTGGTGGGTTGGGTTGGTGGTGTGTGTGACAAGCTGTGAAGGGCACATGGTGGATGCCTTGGCATCAAGAGCCGATGAAGGACGTAGGAGCCTGCGATAAGCCCTGGGGAGTTGGCAACCGAGCGTTGATCCGGGGGTGTCCGAATGGGGAAACCCAGCTGGAGTCATGTCCAGTTACCCGCGCCTGAATGAAATAGGGTGTGTGGAGGGAACGTGGGGAAGTGAAACATCTCAGTACCCACAGGAAGAGAAAACAACAGTGATTCCGTGAGTAGTGGCGAGCGAAAGCGGAGGAGGCTAAACCGTGCATATGTGAGACCCGGCAGGGGTTGTGTGTGCGGGGTTGTGGGGCATGTTTGTTACTGGTCTGCCGGCCGGTTGCGGAGTGATCAAGGTGTGGTGAAGTTGAAGTCCATTGGAAAGTGGCACCGTAGAGGGTGATAGTCCCGTAGGTGTAAGCCGCACTCTTCGTGAGCATGTTTCCCAAGTAACACGGAACTCGTGAAATTCCGTGTGAATCTGGCGGGACCACCCGTCAAGCCTAAATACTTCTTGATGACCGATAGCGGACAAGTACCGTGAGGGAAAGGTGAAAAGTACCCCTGGCGGGGAGTGAAATAGTACCTGAAACCGTGTGCCTACAATCCGTCAGAGCCTGGCGCCTCCTTGTGGGGTGGGTGGGTGATGGCGTGCCTTTTGAAGAATGAGCCTGCGAGTTTGTGTTGTGTTGCGAGGTTAACCCGTGTGGGGGAGCCGTAGCGAAAGCGAGTCCTAACAGGGCGTTTGAGTAGCACGATCAAGACCCGAAGCGGAGTGATCTATCCATGGGCAGGTTGAAGCGTCGGTAAGACGACGTGGAGGACCGAACCCACCTAGGTTGAAAACTGGGGGGATGACCTGTGGATAGGGGTGAAAGGCCAATCAAACTCCGTGATAGCTGGTTCTCCCCGAAATGCATTTAGGTGCAGCGTTGCGTGTTTCTTGCCGGAGGTAGAGCACTGGATAGCCGATGGGCCCGACCAGGTTACTGACGTTAGCCAAACTCCGAATGCCGGTAAGTCAGAGCGCAGCAGTGAGACTGCGGGGGATAAGCTCCGTAGTCGAGAGGGAAACAGCCCAGACCATCAGCTAAGGCCCCTAAGCGGTGACTAAGTGGAAAAGGATGTGGAGTCGCAGTGACAACCAGGAGGTTGGCTTGGAAGCAGCCACCCTTGAAAGAGTGCGTAATAGCTCACTGGTCAAGTGATTCCGCGCCGACAATGTAGCGGGGCTCAAGTCATCCGCCGAAGCTATGGCATTCACGCGTGTACCAAGCCGCCGCCCTCGTGGCGGTTGGTTCAGGTGTGTGGATGGGTAGGGGAGCGTCGTGCCGCCAGTGAAGTCCCGGAGTGATCCAGGGGTGGAGGCGGCACGAGTGAGAATGCAGGCATGAGTAGCGAATCACGTGTGAGAAACACGTGCGCCGAATGATCAAGGGTTCCAGGGTCAAGCTAATCTGCCCTGGGTAAGTCGGGACCTAAGGCGAGGCCGACAGGCGTAGTCGATGGACAACGGGTTGATATTCCCGTACCGGCAACATGGCGCCCCTGACGAACCCGGTGATGCTAACCATCCGAAACCACACCGACCGGACCCTTCGGGGCGAGGCGGTGTGGCAGAGCGTGGGACCCGAACCGGTAGTAGTCAAGCGATGGGGTGACGCAGGAAGGTAGCCCAACCGTGGCGATGGTAGACCACGGGCAAGGACGTAGCACGGGTGGTAGGCAAATCCGCCGCCCTCACTTCAATGTGGAGTGTGAGATCTGACGCGGAGCCCAACGGGCGAAGTGGGTGATCCTATGCTGCCAAGAAAAACCTCTAGCGAGCCATGCGCCGCCCGTACCCCAAACCGACTCAGGTGATCAGGTAGAGAATACCAAGGCGATCGAGACAACCATGGTTAAGGAACTCGGCAAAATGCCCCCGTAACTTCGGGAGAAGGGGGACCCGGAGCGTGAACCCACTAGCTGGGGGAAGCGTGAAGGGTCGCAGAGACCAGGCCCAAGCGACTGTTTACTAAAAACACAGGTCCGTGCGAAGTCGCAAGACGATGTATACGGACTGACTCCTGCCCGGTGCTGGAAGGTTAAGGGGACGAGTCAACCCACTTCGGTGAGGTGAAGCTTTGAACTTAAGCCCCAGTAAACGGCGGTGGTAACTATAACCATCCTAAGGTAGCGAAATTCCTTGTCGGGTAAGTTCCGACCTGCACGAATGGAGTAACGACTTGGGCGCTGTCTCAACCATGGACTCGGCGAAATTGCAGTACGAGTAAAGATGCTCGTTACGCGCGGCAGGACGGAAAGACCCCGGGACCTTTACTATAGTTTGGTATTGGTGTTTGGTACGGCTTGTGTAGGATAGGTGGGAGACTGTGAAACCCTCACGCCAGTGAGGGCGGAGTCAACGTTGAAATACCACTCTGGTCGTATTAGATGTCTAACCTAGGCCCATGATCTGGGCCAGGGACAGTGCCTGATGGGTAGTTTAACTGGGGCGGTTGCCTCCTAAAATGTAACGGAGGCGCTCAAAGGTTCCCTCAGCCTGGTTGGCAATCAGGTGACGAGTGTAAGTGCACAAGGGAGCTTGACTGTGAGACAGACATGTCGAGCAGGGACGAAAGTCGGAACTAGTGATCCGGCACCACCATGTGGATGGGGTGTCGCTCAACGGATAAAAGGTACCCCGGGGATAACAGGCTGATCTTCCCCAAGAGTCCATATCGACGGGATGGTTTGGCACCTCGATGTCGGCTCGTCGCATCCTGGGGCTGGAGTAGGTCCCAAGGGTTGGGCTGTTCGCCCATTAAAGCGGCACGCGAGCTGGGTTTAGAACGTCGTGAGACAGTTCGGTCCCTATCCGCCGCGCGCGCAGGAAACTTGAGAAAAGCTGTCCCTAGTACGAGAGGACCGGGATGGACGAACCTCTGGTGTGCCAGTTGTCCCGCCAGGGGCACCGCTGGTTAGCTACGTCCGGACGTGATAACCGCTGAACGCATCTAAGCGGGAAGCACATTTCAAGATAAGGTTTCCCACCCACAAGATGGGGTAAGGCCACCCGCAGACCACGGGATTGATAGGCCGGAGGTGTACAGCAGCAATGCCCAGCCGACCGGTACTAATAGGCCGAGGGCTTGTCACCCACCCACCACACATTCACAAAGTGTGCACCCGCGTCCACTACCCAGAATCTGAACCAACAACCCACCCCCACACCAACAAACCAACGGGGGCACAGGGCACACACGTTCACAACAGAACAACGGTTCACAACGTTACGGCGGCCATAGCGGCAGGGAAACACCCGGACCCATCCCGAACCCGGAAGTTAAGCCAGCCAGCGCCAATGGTACTGCACCCGACAGGATGTGGGAGAGTAGGACGCCGCCGAACATCCTTTCATTCAGGGGCCACCGCGAGGTGGCCCCTGAATGCATTTCCAGGCGCATTTTCCGAGGGTTCATCGGACGCCCGTGGAGCGCCGCGCGGGGCCGCTTCCCGTCCACAGCGCGGCCTCGTGCGCCCGTTCTCCACCGGGTCGCCGCCGACGAGGCCGGTGCCGTCGGTGACGACCCGTTGGCTGGCGCTCGAGGAGGTGATGCGCATGAGCGCACACGAGAGTCAGACCGACGAGGTGAACGAGGTGACCCTGGTCGGCAGGATGTCGCAGCCGGCCGAGGAGCAGACGCTCCCCAGCGGCGACGGGATGTGGAAGTTCCGGGTGATCGTCGGGCGGAGCGGTGCGGCTGCTCAGCGAGCCACCGTGGACGCGCTCGACTGCGTGGTGTGGACCAAGCGGCCGGCCCGATCCGTCGTCACCTGGCGCAGCGGCGACGTCGTGGAGGTCAGAGGGAGCCTGCGGCGACGGTTCTTCGCGCCGGCCGGCGGCGGTCGGGTGTCGCGGTGCGAGGTCGAGGTGGCCTCGGCCCGCCTCATTCGTCGAGCAGACGGATGAACGAGCCGAGGCTGGGCTTCGGCTGGAACGACGTGGCCTTCTCCGGCAGCAGCCCGCCCGCGCGGACGACGTCCACCACCAGGTCGAGCTCGACCGCCGGCAGGAGGGCGGCCGTGACCTTGCCCGGCTTCACCTCGTCGAGGGCGCGGGAGAGCGCATGCGCGTAGCTGACCTTCGAGGGCCGACGGGCGAGACCGGCGAGCAGCGCCGGCTCGACGAGCTGGACGACGGCGTGCCCCCGGGGCACCTCGAGCCGGACCGAGGCCCAGGCCCGGCCGTCGGTCAGGACCAGGGTGTCCTGAGCGAGCGTCGCCACCGCGGACTCGCGGTCCTCGAGCCGGGTCACCTGGGCGCCCGACGCCGTCGCCGCCGCGACCAGGTCGTCGAGGCGTACGCCGTGGAAGAGCCGGTGGATCGCCCCGAGGAAGAGCGGGGTCTCGTCCTGGTCGATGACCATCACCAGGCCGTCGCGCTGGGCGAGTCCCGGTTCGCGGTCGTGCAGCGACACCGAGGCGGCGTAGCGGTGGTGCCCGTCGGCGACCAGGAGCCGCGCGCCGGCCAGGGCGGTGCCGATGGTCTGCTGCTGGTCCGCGTCCCGGATGGCCCAGACCCGGTGCTGCTGCCCGGCGTGGTCGACGTACTCCCGGTCAGGCGCCGTGGTGCGGACCTGCCGGCTCACCTCCCGGACGGCAGCCGGGCCGCGGTGCACGAGCAGGATCGGCGCCGGGTTGAGGCGCATGGTGCCCATCCGGGCCGCGAGCTCCTTGACCTGCTGCGGGTGGACGCCCTCGTGCGGGAAGACCTGTCGCTCCTCGGGCGTCCCGGCGATCCGCGAGAGGTCGAGGCACCCGACGAGTCCGCGCACCGTGAGCCCGGAGTCGGAGTACTCGTGGAGATAGAGCGCCGGCTCTTCGTCGCGGGTCGCGAGTCCGCGGCGCTGCCAGGTCTGCAGACGCTGCGGGACCCCGCGGTAGGGTCGCGCGAAGGCGCGAGCCGAGGCCGGGTCGCCGACGCGCCGCGGCGCCAGGGAGAGGGCTCGGAACGGCGAGAGCTGAAGCGGGCCGGCGACATACGGCGGGACCGTGGGGCGACCGGACTCCATCGGTGCATCGTAGGGGCAACGAGCAAGGAGCAAGACGGTGGCCGATCCAGGGGGCGAGCGCCTGGCGACCGTCCTACGACCTGCTGATGTTCGACCTCGACGGCGTGGTCTACCTCGACGGCCATGCGGTGGACCACGCCGCGGAGAGCATCGCGGAGTCCCGCGCTGCCGGCGCGCACATCGCGTTCATCACCAACAACGCCGTCCCGCACTCCCGAGCAGGTGTCCGAGCACCTCCGCCAGCTGGGGGTCGGCGCCGACGCGGCGGACGTCGTGACGTCGTCCCAGGCCGCAGCGCGGCTGCTGCGCGACCAACACGGGGACGGGGCGCCCGCGTCGCGGTGCTGGGGGCGGAGGGGCTGTCGGAGGCGCTGCGCGAGGCCGGGCTCGTGCCGGTCCCGGTGGGCGACGCCGACGCCGTGGCGATCGTCTCGGGCTACGCACCCGAGGTCCGCTGGAAGACGATCATGCGCGCGACGGTGGAGATCCGCAACGGCCTGCCCTGGGTGGCGACGAACACCGACCCGACGTTGCCCACCGGCGAGGGTCCCGCGCCCGGCCACGGCACGCTCGTGGCGATGATCAGCGACTTCGCCGGCGTGCGACCCGCGGTGGCGGGCAAGCCCGAGCGGCCGCTGTTCGACGAGACCTTCCGCCGGGTGGGCGGCGACGCGGCCGCTGATGGTGGGCGACAGCCTCCACACCGACATCGCCGGTGCCCACCGGGCCGGGACCGACTCGCTGCTGGTGATGACCGGGGTGACCGCCCTGTCCGACCTGGTGGCCGCGCGGCCCGACCAGCGCCCGACCTGGGTCGGACACGACCTGAGGGCGCTGGGCCGTCCGGGCTGTGCGGCCGCGGAGCACGACGGCGGATGGCGCGCGCTCGGGATGGTCGGCGCAGAGCGGAGGACGGTCGGCTCGTCGTCGACGGCGGTGGCCACCCCGACGGCTGGTGGGCGGCGGTCGGAGCCGCGGGTTGGGCCCACCTCGACGCGACCGGAGACGCGGTCGACGTGTCGGGCCTGACCGCTCCGGGTCCGGACGCCGAGGCGGGGTAGCCTGCGGCCATGACCGACTACCCGCCGTCGCCGGCTCCGGAGGACCTCGACGAGAGTCGTCGGGACGAGGTCGAGGACCCCGCGCACGAGCCGGCGGAGCCGACCCACACCGGGGTGCCGGCCGTCGACGACGTCCTGGCCGACGTCGACCGCCTGGACGAGACGCCGCTCGAGGAGCACCTCCCGGCCTTCGAGAGGGCCCACGAGGCGCTTCGGTCCGCCCTCGACGCCGACCCGGGCGAGCCGGCGTAGTCGGTGGCGCCGCGTCGTCTCAGGCTCGACGCCGAGCTCGTACGCCGTGGCCTGGCGCGGTCCCGCGACCACGCCGCGGAGCTGATCGCCGAGGGCCGGGTGAGCGTCTCGGGAGCGACCGCGACCAAGCCGGCGACGGCGGTGACCACCGACGTCGCGCTCGTGGTGGCGGCCGACCCGGCGCTGCGGGGCGGCGAGGAGTACGTGTCGCGAGGCGGTCACAAGCTGGCGGGTGCGCTGGCGGCGTTCCAGCCGGCGGGGCTGGTCGTGCCGGGTCGACGTTGCCTCGACGCGGGCGCCTCGACCGGCGGCTTCACCGACGTGCTCCTGCGCGAAGGTGCCCGCGAGGTGGTCGCGGTCGACGTCGGCTACGGGCAGCTGGCCTGGCGGCTCCAGCAGGACGAGCGGGTCCAGGTCCACGACCGGACCAACGTCCGCGACCTCGATCTCGACACGATCGGCGGGCCGGTCGACCTGGTCGTCGGCGACCTCTCCTTCATCTCCCTGACCCTGGTCCTCGACGCCGCTGATCGCCGTCGACCGCCGACGGCGGCGACCTGGTGCCGATGGTGAAGCCCCAGTTCGAGGTCGGCAAGGAGCGCGTGGGCAAGGGAGGCGTCGTGCGCGACCCCGCGCTGCGCGCCGAGGCGGTGGCGACCGTGGCCGACGCGGCGGCGGCCCGCGGCTGGGGTGCGCGCGCGGTGACGGTGAGCCCGCTGCCCGGCCCGTCGGGCAACGTCGAGTTCTTCCTCTGGCTGCGACGCGGGCCCGGCGGCGATCGGCCGGGCCGAGATCGAGGCTGTGGTGTCGGCCGGTCCGCCGGGGGTGCCGGGTGAGAAGGTGGAGCCGTGAGCGACCAGCGACGCGTGCTCCTTCTCGCGCACCCCGGCCGGGCGGAGGCCCGCGCCGTGGCGCAGAAGCTGGTGGACGCGCTGACCGGTCACGACATCCGGGTCCGGGTGCTGCGCGACGAGGCCACCGCCCTCGGGCTGAGTCGACGCCACCGGGCTCGAGCTCGACGACGGCGGTGACCCGTGCGCCGACTGCGAGCTGGTCGTGGTGATCGGCGGTGACGGCACGATCCTGCGCGCGGCCGAGCTCGCCCACCCCAGCGGCACGCCGCTGCTCGGCGTCAACCTCGGGCATGTCGGGTTCCTGGCCGAGGCGGAGTACGACGACGTCGGTGCCACCATCGACGCGATCGTCGAGCGGCGCTACACCGCCGAGGACCGGCTCACCCTCGACGTGTCGGTCTTCCGCGACGGCGAGCTGGTGACCAGCACGTTCGCCCTCAACGAGGCGAGCGTCGAGAAGGCCGCCCGCGAGCGGATGCTCGAGGTCGTCGTCGAGGTCGACGGCCGGCCGCTGTCGCGCTGGGGGTGCGACGGCGTCGTCTGCGCCACGCCGACCGGCTCGACCGCCTACAACTTCAGTGCGGGCGGCCCGATCGTCTGGCCCGGGGTCGAGGCGCTCCTGCTGGTGCCGATCAGCGCCCACGCCCTGTTCGCGCGGCCGCTCGTGGTCGGCGCCCGCCTCCGTGCTGGCCGTCGAGGTCATCTCCCGCCAGGCGTCCGGCGTGCTGTGGTGCGACGGGCGCCGTACGGTCGACCTGCCGCCCGGTGCCCGGATCGAGGTACGCCGCGGCGCGCGGCCGGTGCGGCTGGTGCGGCTCCACGAGGCGCCGTTCACCGACCGGCTGGTGGCCAAGTTCGGACTGCCGGTCGAGGGGTGGCGGGGCGCCGGAGAGCGCCGCCGCCGGGGTGAGACCGATGCTTGAGGAGCTGCGGATCACCGGCCTCGGCGTGATCGAGTCCGCCACGCTCGAGCTCGGGCCGGGGCTGACCGTGATCACCGGTGAGACCGGCGCCGGCAAGACGATGGTGGTGACCGCCCTCGGGCTCCTGCTCGGCGGCCGTGCCGACAGCGGCGCGGTCCGGTCGGGCAGCCGAGCGGCGCGGGTGGAGGGCTCGCTCCGGGTGAGCTGCCCTCCCCGAGGTCGCCGACGGCGGTCGACGAGGCCGGGGGAGAGGTGGAGGGCGACCACGTGCTGCTGGCGCGCAACGTCTCGGCCGAGGGCCGTTCGCGAGCGTTCGTGGGCGGGGCCTCGGTCCCGGTGTCCCAGCTCGCCGCGGTGGCCGAGCCGCTCGTCGCCGTCCACGGCCAGGCCGACCAGCACCGCCTGCTGCAGCCCCGCGCCCAGCGTGACGCGCTCGACGCCTTCGGCGGCGACGACGATCGCGCCCCTCCTCGCCGACTACCGACGGCTCCACGCCGAGCTGCTGGAGACCGAGCGCGAGCTGGCCGAGGTGGTGGCCACGGCGCGGGAGCGGGCCCGCGAGGCCGACCTGCTGCGCTTCGGGCTGGGCGAGATCGAGGCGGTCGCGCCGAGGCCGGCGAGGACGTCTCCCTGGCCGAGGAGGAGCAACGCCTCGGTCACGCCGACACGCTGCGCACCGCGGCCGAGTCGGCCCGCGCGGCGCTCTCGTCCGACGACGGCGGCCCCGACGCGCTGGCCGCGGTGGCGGCCGCACGCACGCTCCTCGACGGCGTACGCGACCACGACCAGGCCGCCGCCGAGCTGGCCGACCGGGTCGCCGAGCTCACCTACCTGCTGTCCGACCTCGCGGCCGACGTCGCGTCCTACGCCTCCGGCCTCGAGACCGACCCCGCTCGGCTCGCCGCCGTCTCCGAGCGCCGGGCGGCGCTGACCGCACTGACCCGCAAGTACGGCGAGACCGCGGCCGACGTGCTCGCCTGGGCCGAGACCTCCGCCGACGCGCCTGGCCCAGCTCGACGACACCGACGACCGGATCACCCGGCTCCATGCCCGACGTGACGACCTGCGCGGTCGCCTCGGCCCGGCCGCACGCGCACTCTCCGAGGCCCGTACGACGACGGCTACCCGGCTCTCCACCGAGCTCACCGGAGAGCTCGACCTGCTCGCGATGCCACACGCGGTGCTCGACGTGGCCGTGCGGCAGACCGAGACGGACGACGGACTGACGGTCGGCGACCGGACCCTGCGGTTCGGCTCGTCCGGGGTCGACGAGGTCGAGTTCCTGCTCGCCGCCAACACCGGGAGTGAGCCGCGCCCGCTCCACAAGGGCGCGTCCGGGGGTGAGCTGTCGCGGGTGATGCTGGCCCTCGAGGTCGCCCTGGCCGGCACCAGCCCGGTGCCGACGTTCGTCTTCGACGAGGTGGACAGCGGGGTCGGCGGCAAGGCCGCCGTCGAGGTCGGTCGTCGCCTGGCGACGCTGGCCGAGGTGGCGCAGGTCCTGGTGGTCACCCACCTGCCCCAGGTGGCGGCGTTCGCCGACCGCCATGTCGTGGTCGAGAAGGCCAGCGACGGCTCGGTCACGACGTCTGGCCTGACCCTGCTCGACGCCGCCGGGCGCGAGCGCGAGCTGTCGCGGATGTTCGCCGGGATGGAGGAGTCCGAGACGGCGCTGGCGCACGCCCGCGAGCTCCTCGAAGCCGCCGGCCGAGCCGTCACCTGACCCTCGGTCGGGCGACGCGCCCGGCTCCCCGCCCTGCCGGGAACTGCCCGCCACGGCTGGCACGATGACGCGAGTGGTGAAGCTCAGGACACGACTCAGGCCCGATGCCGCGGGCGTCACGGGCACCTCTCGGACCGACCGTCGGACGTCGGCGCTCCTCGGCCGCCTCTCGGCCGGTGACGTGGCCGTGCTCGACCAGGTGGACCTCGACGGCCCCACGGCCGACGCGCTCGTCGAGGCCGGGGTGGTGGCGGTGCTCAACCGTGCGGAGATGATCTCCGGCCGGTTCCCCAACCGCGGCCCGCAGATCCTCGTCGACGCCGGTATCCCGATGGTCGACCAGCTGGTCGCCACCGACGGGCGCGACCCGTTGTCGGTGATCGGTGACGGCCGCCGGGTGCGCGTGCTGGCGGGGTCCGTGCTGCTCGGCGACGAGGTCGCGGCCGAGGGCCGCGAGGTCACCCAGGACGTCGTCACGGCGCAGCTCGAAGCCGCCCATGCCGGCCTCTCGACACAGCTCCAGACCCTCACCCACAGCAGCGCCGAGTTCGTACGCCGTGAGGAGCCGCTGCTCCTCCACGGCCAGGGCCTGCCCCGGCTCCGGACCAGGATCAAGGGGCGGCCCGTGGTTGTGATCGGCCAGGGGCCGGACGACGCGACCGAGCTGCGCAGCATGCGCCGCTACCTGCGCGAGATGCGCCCGGTCGTGATCGCCACGGGCGAGGGCGTCGAGGTGGCCCGGACGGCAGGCCTGACCCCCGACGTCGTCGTGCTCGACTCGCGCACGGAGGAGCTCCCCGCAGCGCGCGGGCTGCGCGCCGCCCGCGACGTCGTCGTGACGGAGCCGCCGGGCTCTGCGAAGAACGGCACGAGCACCGAGCGGTTCGAGCGGGTCGGCGTACGGACCGTGGTCATGCAGACCACGGCGTCGCCGGCCGACGCGGCACTCCTGCTGGCCGACGGCGCGGGAGCGCGCCCGATCGTGGGCGTGGGCCTGCGCGGCACGCTCGAGGAGTTCCTCGACACGAGCCGCGACGGGCTGGGCAGCGGCTATGTCACCCGCCTCAAGGTCGGTCCGAAGCTCGTGGACGCCACCGCCGTGCCGATGCTCTACTCCGGGCAGCTCCGGGCCCGCCACGCCTACCTCGTGCTCCTGATCGGACTGATCGCGGTGTGCGCGGCGATCGCGACCACGCATGTGGGCCACCAGTGGGCCCTCGACCTGCGCGACCAGGTCGACCAGCTCGTCACCCAGCTCCGCGGGCGGCTCTCGTGATCCGCTCGCGGGTCTACGCCGTCCCGCTGGTCGCCGTCCTCCTGGCCCTGGCCACCGGCATCGCCCTGGGCGCGGGTCCGCTGAGCACGACCGGCTCGAGCGCCGCGCCCGCCCCCAGCACCACGTCGGCCGCGCCCGACGCGGCCTACCCAGACGCGTTCGCCGCGTCGGTGGCCGCGCGCCTCTACGCCAACGGGTTGTCCCGCCGACCGGTCGCGGTCGTGACCCTGCCGGGTGCCGACCCGGCGACCGTCTCGGCCCTGACCTCGCAGGTCAAGCTCGCCGGGGGCACCGTGTCCGGCGTCTACCCGGTCGGCTCGCAGCTGGTCGACGCCGAGCAGAAGAGCCTCGTCGACACCCTCGGGGTGCAGCTGGGCAAGCAGCTCCAGGGCCAGGTGGCTGCGAACACCAGTACCTACCCGAGGATCGGGCAGCTGCTGGCGATCGGCGTCGCCACCCCGGGCACCTCACCGGGGCAGCCGAACGACGACGTCGCGGCGGTCCGTCAGAGCCTGGTGGCAGCACACCTGCTGACGGTGCCCGCCGGCAACCCGCCGACGGCACCGCTGGTCCTGGTCGTCACCGGGACCGAGGTCGACCAGGCCATCGCCGACGGACTCCTGTCCGGTCTCGCCACCAAGGCACGCGGCGTGGTCGCCGTCGGTCCGACGAGTGCACCCAACGTGGTCGGTCTCGGCACCGACGGCGTGACGCGACAGGTCACGACGGTCGACGGGAGCGAGACGAGTGCGGGCCGGGTGGCCGCCGTCCTGGCACTGATCCGGGCGTGGTCGCAGCACGGTGGCGCCTACGGTGCGTCGGGATCCGACGGATCGGCTCCGCTCGGGTAGGATGAAATCCCGTGAAGCAGGCGCCCGTCACCAAGCACGTGTTCGTCACCGGGGGCGTCGCCTCCTCACTCGGCAAGGGCCTCACGGCCTCCAGCCTCGGGCGGCTGCTCAGCTCCCGCGGGCTCCGGGTCACGATGCAGAAGCTGGACCCGTATCTCAACGTCGACCCCGGGACGATGAACCCGTTCCAGCACGGTGAGGTCTTCGTGACCGACGACGGCGCCGAGACCGACCTCGACATCGGCCACTACGAGCGCTTCCTCGACACCGAGCTCGGCCAGAAGGCCAATGTCACGACCGGGCAGGTCTACTCCAGCGTGATCGCCAAGGAGCGCCGCGGCGACTACCTCGGCGACACCGTCCAGGTGATCCCCCACATCACCAACGAGATCAAGGAGCGGATCCTGGCGATGGGCGGCCACGGCGGTACGCCGGGGGTCGACGTGGTGATCACCGAGATCGGCGGCACCGTCGGCGACATCGAGTCGCTGCCGTTCCTCGAGTCCGCCCGTCAGGTCCGCCAGGACATCGGCCGCGACAACTGCTTCTTCCTCCACGTCTCCCTGGTGCCCTACATCGGCCCGTCCGGTGAGCTCAAGACCAAGCCGACCCAGCACTCGGTCGCCGCCTTGCGCTCGATCGGCATCCAGCCCGACGCCATCGTCTGCCGTGCCGACCGCGAGATCCCCGAGGGGATCAAGAAGAAGATCTCCCAGATGTGCGACGTCGACCAGGACGCCGTCGTCACCGCGGCCGACGCGCCGTCGATCTACGACATCCCCAAGGTGCTCCACCGCGAGGGCCTCGACGCCTACGTCGTACGCCGGCTCGACCTGCCGTTCCGCGACGTCGACTGGACCACGTGGGACGACCTGCTCCGGAAGGTGCACCACCCGAAGGAGGAGGTCACCGTCGCGCTCGTAGGCAAGTACGTCGACCTCCACGACGCCTACCTGTCCGTGGCCGAGGCCCTCCGTGCCGGCGGCTTCGCCCACGAGGCCGCCGTGCGCATCCGCTGGGTGCCGTCCGACGAGTGCGCCGACCAGCACGGCGCCCACCGCGAGCTCCATGACGTCGACGCGATCTGCGTCCCGGGCGGGTTCGGCATCCGCGGCCTCGACGGCAAGCTCGGCGCCCTGACCTACGCCCGCCTGCACGGCATCCCGACCCTCGGGCTCTGCCTCGGCCTGCAGTGCATGGTGATCGAGTACGCCCGCAACGTCGCCGGCCTCGAGAAGGCGGCCTCGACCGAGTTCGACCCCGACTGCCCCGAGCCCGTCATCGCCACGATGGAGGAGCAGAAGTCCTACGTCGACGGTGCGGGCGACCTGGGCGGCACCATGCGGCTGGGGCTCTACCCGGCCGACCTGGGTGCCGGCACGATCGTGCGGCAGGCCTACGGCGAGGGCCGGATCGAGGAGCGGCACCGCCACCGCTACGAGGTGAACAACCACTACCGCGAGCAGCTGGCCGCTGCCGGCCTGGTGTTCTCGGGCATGAACAACGACCTCGACCTGGTCGAGTTCGTCGAGCTGCCGCGCGACGTACATCCCTACTACGTCTCGACCCAGGCCCACCCGGAGCTGCGGTCGCGCCCCACCCGGCCGCACCCGTTGTTCGCGGGCCTCGTCGGCGCGGCGATCGAGCGTCAGAAGGCGGAGCGCTTCCCGATCGACGAGTCCAAGCTGCGCCGCGAGTTCGACGATGACTGACGCGGTCGCTGGCGGGTGGGCGTCGACGCGAGCATGATCGACGGATGCCGGACCTCGCGCGTCTCCGTTCCCTGATCACCGCGTTCCAGCAGTCGGCCGCCGTACACGTCGCGGCGGACCTTCGACTCTCCGACCTCCTGGCCGACGGGCCGCGCACCGTGGGAGACCTCGCCGCGGCCACCGCCAGCGACGAGGACACGCTGCACCGCCTGCTCCGGGCGCTCGCCACGATCGGCGTCTACGACGAGCGACCGGACGGCTCGTACGCCGTGTCCGAGGTCGGCGCCGGATTGCGCTCCGACCTGCCCGGGAGCCTGCGTCCCCTCGCCCTGACGGTCTCCTCGCCTGCCTACTGGGCCGCCTGGGGAGCCCTGGGCCACAGCGTCCGGACCGGGGAGAACGCGTTCGAGGCCGTGCACGGCGTCGACGTGTGGGCACACCGCCGAACCCATCCGACGGAGAACGAGAACTTCAACGCCAACATGGCGGCGCTCACCTTCAGCGTGGCCGGCGCCGTGGCCGAGGTCTACGACTTCGCCGGGATCTCGAGCGTGGTCGACGTCGGTGGGGGACAGGGTGCCCTGCTGGCGGCTGTCCTCGAGCACCACCCGCACCTGACCGGGACGGTGCTCGACCTCCCGCAGGCCGTGGCTGCCGAACCGCCCAGCGCGGCGCTCGCTCCACGGTGGCGGGCGGTGGCGGGCAGCTTCTTCGAGGAGGTGCCGGAGGCGGATGCCTACCTGCTCAAGGCGATCCTCCACGACTGGCCGGACGAGCGGTGCGTCGACATCCTGCGCACGTGCGGCCGGAGCCTGCGCCCCGGTGGTGCCGTCCTGGTGGTGGAGACCGTCGTAGGACGCCCCGGCTTCGAGGTGCAGGCGGCGTTCTCCGACCTCAACATGCTGGTGATGCCGGGCGGTCGCGAACGCACCGAGCAGGAGTACGGCGCGCTGTTCGCGGCCGCGGGCCTGACACTCACCCGCGTGGTCGACACGCCGTCGCGCTTCTCGGTCCTGGAGGGACGCGCCGCCACGCCCTGAGGCCCCCGGTCAGACCGCGCGGGCCCTCTCGCGTCGAGCCAACGTGTCGACGCCGATCAGGATCGCTGCGCGGATCGTCGGGTCGCAGTCGGGGTCGGCTGCCATCTCGTCGGCGCGCTGCCGGAACTCCTCGTCGGCGACCTGGGGGAACATCCCGAACATCAGGCCGAACACCATGAGCATGCCGCCCCCGGCCAGCCCCGGCACCTCGTCGAGGAACCGGTCGGCGTAGGGGAGGAGCAGGTCGTCCTGCTCGGGCTGCCAGAACGCCCGGATCAGGGCTCCGAGCATCGGGCCCCCCGGCACGTTCTTCTTCTCGAACAGCTCCGACCCAGGCCTCGTCCTTGGCCTCCGAGTGGGGTCGGGCGGTGCGGACCGCGAGCGCTCGGATGAGGGCATCGGGGTCGGGGTCGCGCTCGAGGAGCGCCTCGACCGTGGCCTCGTCGTACTGACCGATCGCGGCGCGACGCGTGGCCACGCGCCAGGCCAGGTCGACGTCGTCACCGGCGGCCTCGTCGAGGCGGGCCAGGTGCTCCTCGGTCGACGCCGCGGCCGCCAGGGTGCGCAGGGCCGGCGTGGTGAGGTCGGGGTCGTCGGCCAGCGCGGCCGCCACGTCCGCGAGCTGCCCGAGGCGCTCGGCGATCCGCCCTGTCGGCGTCCAGCGCTGGGCCAGCTCGAGGGCGACGTTGAGGAACGGCTCGACCACTGCATGGCTGTGCTCGCGTCGCAGCACCTCGAGGACGCAGGCGAAGAGGTCCTCCCCGGCCAGCTCGCCGTCGCAGACCATCTGGAAGCCCGTGACCACGGCGAGCGCGCGGTCGACGGCCGCGGGCAGGTCTGCGGCGCGGTCGAGGAGGGTGCGGACCGAGCCCGGGTCGGGACGCACGGCGGCGAACGTGAGGTCGCCGGCGTTGAGCAGGTGGAGGTCGGCCTCGGGGAGCTCGACGGGGGTCGACGCACCGCTGGTCTCGACCTCCGTGACCCCGAGCAAGGTGATGCCCGGGTCGGAGACGTCGTGGTCGGACACGCGGTACGACGCGACGTCGAGGCGGTGCGGACGCGGGTCGTCGTCGTCGGGCGAGATCGCCGAGATGGCGCCGTCGGTCAGGCGCAGGGTGTCGGTACCGACCCGGTCGAGCCAGGCGACCGTCCAGCCGCTCAGGTCTCGTCCCGACGCGTCGCCGATCGCCGACATCAGGTCGTCGAGCACCGTGTTGCCCCACGCGTGCTCGCGGAAGTAGGCGCGCAGGCCCTCGACGAAGGCGTCCTCCCCGACGTAGGCCATCAGCTGCTTGAGGACGCTGGCGCCCTTGGTGTAGGTGATCGCGTCGAAGTTCGCCATCGCCTGGGCGACGTCGGGCACCTCGCCACGGATCGGGTGGGTCGCCGGAGACATGTCCTGGCGGTAGCCGCCCATCTTGCCGGCGGCCAGGAAGGTCGCCCACTCGTCGGTGAACGCCGTGCAGTTGACGCCTGCCCAGTTGGACGCCCAGGAGGCGAACGCCTCGTTGAGCCAGAGGTCGTCCCACCAGCGCATGGTGACGAGGTCGCCGAACCACATGTGGGCCATCTCGTGCAGCAGGATCTGGGCCCGGACGGCTCGCTGACCGTAGGTCGGGGTGCTGCGGTAGAGCACGCTGTCGGTCCAGGTCACCGAGCCCCAGTTCTCCATCGCCCCGCCCATGTTGGGCACGAACACCTGGTCGTAGCGCTCCTGCGGGAAGGGCTGGCCGAAGCGCTCGCCGAAGAACGTGAGGCCGCGCTCGGTGAGGTCGAACAGCTCCTCGGCGTCGCGCTCGAGGAACTGCTTGAGCGACTGCCGGCCGAACAGCCCGAGGTCGTAGCCGCCACGCGACGACCTCAGCTCGTGGAACGGCCCGGCGTTGACCACCGTGACGTAGGTCGACAGGGGCGGCGTGTCGCCGAAGGTCCAGCGCCGGCCGCCGTCGTCGACGTCCTCGACCCGGTCGGGGGCGGAGTTGCTGGTCACCGTCCAGCTCTCGGGGGCGTCGACCACGAAGCCGTGGGGAGCCTTGAGGTCGGGCTGGTCGAAGCAGGCGAAGGCGTAGCGGGCCATGTCGGGCTCGAAGGTGGACCAGACGTAGACGAGCTTGTCGTTGGGGTCGACCGTCCGCAGGATCGCGTTGCCCGAGGACGTGTCGCTCTGGACCGAGCTGACCACCAGCACGTTGTCGGTGCGGAGCTCGGCGAGCGGGAGGCGGCCGCGCTCCGCGGTGTCGGGGTCGAGCGGCACGCCGTTGAGGGTCGCCGAGACGACCCGTCCCGCGCAGTCCACGAAGGTGCTCGCGCCAGGCTCGCGGCAGGTGAACGAGATGGTCGAGGTCGCGGCCCAGAGGTCGCCGTCGTAGAGGCCGCGGAGGTCGACGTGCACGTCGTACCGCTGCACCGTGAGGAGGTCGGACCGTGTGGCTGCTTCGTCCCGAGTCAGGCTCGCCAGATCGTTCATCCGGCCACCGTAGCGCCCGTACCAGAGCGCGCACGGGTAACGATCCGACGTCCAACGTGGGCGGGGGTCCTTGACTCCACCCCCTGGGCCGACCACTGTGACCCCAGGCCACTTGGCCTCCTCGTACGCGGAAGGAACTCACCCACATGCGTCTCAAGCGTTCCCTCGGGCTGATCAGTGCAGTCGCTCTCGCCGCCACGCTGGCGGCCTGCGGCTCCTCCAACTCGTCGACGGCTACCGACGCCGGTGCCAGCGGGGGCGCCACCAAGATCGGTAACTGCGACATCACCAGCAAGCCCAACAGCATCGACATCACCCCGGTGTCAGCGGGCACGCTGACCGTCGAGACGACGCTGCCGGCGCAAGGCTGGTGGAACGGTACGACGCCGGACACGATCAAGGACGGCTACGAGTACTGCATGGCCGCCGAGCTGGCCAACATGGCCGGACTGAGCTCGGTCACCGTCAAGAACGTCTCGTTCGACCAGCTCGTCGCGGGTCACACGAACGACTTCGACCTCGCGCTCGCGGAGATCTCGATCACCCCCGAGCGGGCCCAGGTCGTCGACTTCTCGAAGCCGTACTTCGACTCCAACATCGGCGTGCTCACGAAGGCGGATGCCGGCATCACCGCGGACAACATCCAGAGCAAGCGCTGCGCCGCCTACGCCGGTACGACGTCGGTCCCGTTCATCCAGGACAAGCTCAAGTGCTCGAGCACGAAGATCTACCCCAACTCCACGACGCTCTACCAGAGCGTGCTGTCCGGACAGTCCGACGCAGCCTTCCTCGACACCGCGATCGTGCTCGCCGAGGCCAAGGACTCCAACGGGCAGCTCGCCGTCCCGGGTCAGTACGAGACTGGTGAGAAGTACGGCGCGATCTACCCGAAGGGCTCGGCGAACAAGACCGGGTTCGACCAGGGCATCGCGACCATGCTGAAGGACGGCACCCTGGCCAACCTGTCCAAGACCTACCTCGGCCCCGCCTTCGGTGGCGACCCGTCGACGGTGCCCGTCTGGACCATTCCCGGATCCTGACCCAGGCCGATGAAGGAGTCCTGACGTGAGCTCCAGCCTCGTCTCCGAAGAGCTGCAGCCAGGACCGACCCCGAGCAAGCCCCGCCAGGTCACCGGCCTGGCGGGGCTGGGGTTGGTGATCGCGGTCCTCGCCACCCTGGCGATGGCGAAGGCCGCGTCGATGGTGCGCGACTACAACCACCAGGGGACCGTCGCGACGATCGTCGGGGTCGTCCTGGTCGTCGTGAGCCTGTATCCCTGGATCTTCGCGTTCCGTGCGTTCGTGAAGGCGAGGGAGCGGTCCGCGCTGCTCGCCCAGGACGACCTGGTCGCGTCGCGTCGCGTCGCGGCCAGTGGGCGCGAGGAAGCCTTCATCTGCATGGGCTGGGCGGCGGCGGTCCTGATCGTCGCCTTCCTGATCTTCTTCGTCTTCGCCAACAGCGCCGACGGCGGCGGCGTCGTCAACGTCTTCTTCAAGGTCTCCGTCATCAAGGCCTCGTTCCAACCGATCCTCAAGGCGTTCTGGACCAACATCTGGGTGGCCTGCGTCTCGGAGGTCCTGGTCCTGATCTTCGGTCTCCTCGTGGCGGTCGTCCGGATGCTCCCGGGCCGCGCGGGTGCGCCCCTTCGGGCGATCGCGGTGCTCTACTGCGACATCTTCCGGGCCATCCCGGCGATCGTGGTCCTGACCCTGGTCGTGTTCGGGCTCCCGCTCACCGGCGTCAAGTTCTTCCAGACCATCCCCACGGTCTGGCTGGGCATCTTCGCGCTGTCCCTGACCTACACCTCGTACGTGTCCGAGGTCTACCGGGCCGGCTTGTCGTCGATCCATCCCAGCCAGTCCGCGGCCGCCCGCTCGCTGGGCCTCAGCTACGGGCAGACCCTGCGGACGGTGCTGGTGCCGCAGGCCGTGCGCCGCGTGATCCCGCCGTTGCTGAACGACTTCATCAGCCTCCAGAAGGACACCGCGCTGCTCTCGGTGGTGGGCATCAGCGAAGCCCTCCTCGTGGCCAACCTCTACGAGGCGAAGTACTTCAACCTCTCCCCGATCGCGGTGGCAGCGTTCCTGTTCATCCTGATCACCATCCCGCAGGCCCGGTTCGTGGACTACCTGATCGAGCGTGACACCAAGCGTCGGGCCGGAGGCTCCTGATGTCGTTTCTCGAGATCGACGACGTCCACAAGGCCTACGGTCATCACGAGGTCCTCAAGGGCGTGACCCTGAACGTGGAGCGGCACGAGGTCGTCTGCCTGATCGGCGCCTCCGGCTCCGGCAAGTCCACGCTGCTGCGCTGCGTGAACGCCCTGGAGGACATCCAGAGCGGGGCCATCCGGATCGAGGGCGACACGGTCACCGGAGCCGGAGTGGACCTCAACGCACTACGACGCGACGTCGGCATCGTCTTCCAGAGCTACAACCTGTTCCCGCACATGTCGGTGATCGAGAACGTGATGCTCGCGCCGACCCGGGTCGGAGGCGTCTCGAAGTCCGAGGCTCGCGCCCGCGGAGAGGCGCTGCTGGAGTCGGTGGGCATGTCCGACAAGGCCAAGGCGTACCCCGACATGCTCTCGGGCGGTCAGCAGCAGCGGGTCGCGATCGTGCGCGCCCTGGCGATGCAGCCGCGGGTCATGCTGCTCGACGAGATCACCGCGGCGCTCGACCCCGAGTTGGTCGGCGACGTGCTCGAGATCGTCCGCGAGCTGGCGCACGGTGGCCTCACCATGCTGCTGGCGACCCACGAGATGGGCTTCGCCAAGGAGGTCGCCAGCCAGGTGTGCTTCCTCGACGCCGGCCAGATCCTCGAGCGTGGCTCGGCTGAGCAGATCTTCGAGGACCCCCACGAGGAGCGCACGCAGCAGTTCCTCAGCCGGGTCGTGAAGTCGGGGCGCCTGTAGCGTGCGGGCGTGCCCACGCCGCGTGACGAGATAGCCGACACCCCGGAGAGCTGGCCCGTCGAGGGTTCACGCGACCTCTACCGGGGTGACTGGCTGATGGCGCTCCGCGCCGACGCCGTACGACGCCCGGGCGACGCGACGGGAGAGCCGTTCGAGCGGTGGGTCTTCGAGCACCCCGGGGCGGTCGTCGTCCTGGCCGTCGACGACCAGGAGCGCGTCTGCTGCCTGCGGCAGTACCGCCACCCTGCCCAGGGTCGCTTCGTCGAGCTCCCCGCCGGCCTGCGCGACTCCGACGGCGAGGACCCGGTCGAGACGGCGAAGCGCGAGCTGCGCGAGGAGGCGGAGCTCGAGGCGGGGGAGTGGCGCCGGCTGTTCGACCTCAACCCCTCGGCCGGCATCACCACCGAGCGCCAGGTCTGCTACCTGGCCCGCGACCTGCGACCGGCCAGCCGGGGCGACTTCGCCCTGGAGCACGAGGAAGCCGACATGGAGCGCTTCTGGGTGCCGGTCGACGATCTCGTCGAGGCCGTCCTCGACGGGCGCATCGGGGAGTCGCCGATCGCCGTCTGCGTCCTCGCCTACGACGCGCTGCGGCGTCGCGGGCGCCTCTGACGCCGCGCCGCGGGCCTCGAGAATGCCGTGCCGGAGGACCCCGTGCCTCAAGGTGTCCCCCGAGGATCGATCTCCCGACGGTCAGGTCGTGAGCAGGAGGAGCGTGTGAGCGTGGCCGCCGGAGCCCGGACGGAGGATGCTGCGAGCGTGACGGAGGTGCAGGCGGTGTCGCGCGCGGTCAGGGGTCGCCCGCTCGACGACGGGTGGCCCGACCGGTTCGCGGCCGTGATGTACGCCTTCGCCGCCTTCACCGTCGTGGTCAGCTCCTTCCCGGACTGGCGCGCGTACTTCAGCCGGCCCGACGACGTGGTGTCGGCGCTGACGCTCCCGGTCTTCCCGAGCCTCGCGTATGCCGCCCTGCTCGCGGTGCTGGGCGCGGCGTTGCGCCGCAGGATCTTCGCCGCCTGGTGGCTGACGTTCGTGTGGTGGCTCGTCGTGCCGGAGATCGCCCGGATCGCGTTCCTCGACGAGGACTGGGACTGGGCCTCGGTCGTCGGGTTCGTCCTGGTGGCCGCGGCCATCGTGCTCGCCTGGCGGGTCCGTCACCAGTTCGTGGTCCACCGGGTGGCCGGCAGCCTGCGTCAGGCGATCGCCATGTTCGTCCTGGGTGGCGCCGTCGTCCTCGGCGTCGGTGCCGTGCTGGTCGGACGCTTCGGGCACACCGAGAGCGCCGGGCAGACGGAGCGCTACGTCCTCGCCCAGATGCTGTCGCAGGTGGGTCGGCACGACGTCAACGCCACCGCGGTCTCGGCGCCGTTCTGGGTCCACGGGGTCATCGGCTTCCTGGGTGCGATCGTGGTGGTGCTCTCGGCCCTGATGCTCTTCCGGCCGACGCCCGACACCCGCACCCTGTCGGCCGACGACGAGGCTCGCGTGCGCACCCTCCTGCGCGACTTCGGCGACGTCGACTCCCTGGGCTACTTCGCGACCCGTCGCGACAAGGCGGTCGTCTGGGACCGCGACGACCCGGCCGACGCGCGGGCAGGCGTGTCCTACCGCGCGTTCGGGTCGATCAGCCTGGCCAGCGGCAACCCGGTGGGCGACCCGCTCGCGTGGGACGCCGCGATCGCGCGCTGGCGCGACCACGCCCGTCGTACCGGGCTCAGCATGGCGGTGATGGGCGCGGGCGCCGCGGGTGCTGCGGCGTACGCGCGAGCCGGGCTGATCGCCTTCGAGATCGGCGACGAGGCGATCATCGACTTCCGGCAGTTCTCCCTCAACGGCCCGGGCATGAAGCCGGTTCGTACGGCGGTCGCGCGACTGCAGCGCCGCGGCTACACCACCGTGGTCCGACGCCACCATGCGCTCGACGCCGCGCGCTTCGCGGAGATGGGTGAGGCCGCAGCCCAGTGGCGCGGTGACGGGGGTGACGAGCGCGGTTTCTCCATGGCCCTCGGCCGGGTCGAGGATCCGCTCGACGGCGACTGCGTGCTGGTGTCCGCGCGGGACGCGGACGGTGCTCTGCGTGGCTTCCTCAGCTTCGTGCCGTGGGGAGGCAACGGGCTCTCCCTCGACCTGATGCGTCGCGACCCCACCGCCGACAACGGGCTGGTCGAGCTGATGGTCTCGGCCCTGGCGGAGCGCTCGGCCACCCTGGGTGTCGGCCCGGCCTCCCTGAACTTCGCGATGTTCCGCGAGGCGTTCGAGCGCGGGGCCGAGATCGGGGCCGGACCGGTGGCGCGGCTGTGGCGCCAGGCCCTGCTCCTGGCGAGCCGGAACTGGCAGCTCGAGTCGCTCTACCGCTCCAACGCCAAGTACCAGCCCGCCTGGCAGCCCCGCTACCTCTGCTTCGAGTACGCCTCCGACCTGCCCCGGGTCGGTGCCGCCGCCGGCAACGCCGAGGGGTTCTTGTCGCGACCATCGCTGTCCCGGTTCCTGCGCCGCGGTGGCGCGGACGACGCCGGCTCGCTGGCCGGCGCCACCCTGGAGTACGCCGAGAGCGTGCGCAGGCTCATCCCGCCACCGGAGGACGCCGTGGCCGCGGCGCTGGCGTGCCGGCGCGTCCCCGAGCAGGTCCGCGTACGTCGCGCCAAGGTGGACCGCCTCCGAGCCCGCGGCATCGACCCCTACCCGGTCACCTGCCCACGCACCCACACGCTGGCGGAGGTGCGTGCGGTCGCGGGCAGCCACGCCCCGGACTCCCGGTCCGGACGACGGGTCTCCGTCATCGGCCGGGTGGTGCTCAAGCGCGACCACGGCGGGCTCGGGTTCGCCACGGTCCGTGACGGTAGCGGCGACCTGCAGCTGATGATCGGCCTGGACGTCGTCGGACCCGAGACCCACGCCCTGTGGCGACGTGAGGTCGACCTCGGCGACCATCTCGGTGTCACCGGCGAGGTGGTGACGTCGCGACACGGCGAGCTCTCGGTGCGGGTGGAGTCGCTCCAGATCATCAGCAAGGCGCTGCGTCCGCTTCCCGACAAGCACAAGGGGCTGACCGACCCCGAGGCGCGCGTACGGCAGCGCTACGTCGACCTGATCGTCCGGCCCGAGGCGCGCGACGTCGCCCGGATCCGGTCCACGGTCGTCCGCAGCGTCCGTGACTCGCTCCACGCACGCGGCTTCATGGAGGTGGAGACACCGATCCTCCAGACCGTCCACGGCGGCGCGAACGCGCGGCCCTTCGAGACCCACATCAACGCCTACGACCTCGACCTGTCGCTGCGGATCGCCACCGAGCTCCACCTCAAGCGGCTGCTGGTCGGCGGGATGGAGAAGGTCTTCGAGGTGGGACGCCAGTTCCGTAACGAGGGTGCGGACGCGACCCACAACCCCGAGTTCACCTCGCTCGAGGTGTACGAGACCTGCGGCGACTACCACTCGATGCGCAGCCTCACGCAGACCCTCGTCCAAGAGGCGGCGACAGCGGTGTACGGCGTGCCGGTCGCGCGCCGCCCCGACGCCGACGGGCGGGTCGTCGAGATCGACCTCTCGGGGGACTGGCCTGCGCAGACGGTCCACTGCGCGGTCTCCCACGCCCTCGGAGAGACGGTCACGCCCGACACCGGCGCGGCGGAGCTCCACGGCCACGCGGTCCGGCTCGGCCTCGACCTCGACCCCCGCGCCCCGGCGGGCTACGTGCTGGAGCAGCTCTACGGGCTGCTCTGCGAGGCGACCGCCACGACGCCGGTGTTCTACACCGACTTCCCGAAGGAGAACGCGCCGCTGACGCGGCAGCACCGCGAGGACCCACGCCTCGCGGAGAAGTGGGACCTGGTGATGTTCGGCTCCGAGCAGGCCACGGCCTACAGCGAGCTGGTCGACCCGGTCGACCAGCGGGCCAGGCTGATGGCCCAGTCGCTCCTGGCGGCGGCGGGGGACCGCGAGGCCATGCAGGTCGACGAGGACTTCCTCCAGGCCCTGGAGTACGGCATGCCGCCGGCCGGCGGCATGGGCCTGGGCATCGACCGGCTCGTGATGAGCCTGACCGGCCTGTCGATCCGCGACACCATCCTGTTCCCCCTCGTGAGACCCGAGCGAGGACGCTCCGGACCGGCTGGCCGGGGCGGAGCCCCGGGCGGCAGGGACGGAGCACCGCAGTGAGCACTGAAGCGAGCGTGCTCGCGAGGTGACCGGGCCTGGCGCGGACCGACGTCCTCGGCCCGGCATGATGCAGGCATGACCGTCCGTGACGACGTCGCCGAGCTCCTCCGCCACCACCCCGTGATCGACGGGCACAACGACCTGCTCTGGGAGCTGCGCGACCTGGTCGGCTACGACCTCGACCGCTATGACATCGGGCAGCGCCAGACCCGGACCCACACCGACCTGCCGCGGCTGCGGGAGGGCGGTGTGGGCGCCCAGTTCTGGTCGGTGTTCGTGCCGACCCAGGAAGGCGACCGGGCCGTCACCTCGACGCTCGAGCAGATCGACGCGGCGTACGCGATGGTCGAGCGCTACGCCGACCGGCTGGCGCTCGCGACCACGGCCGACGAGGTCGAGGCGGCCTGGTCGAGCGGCCGGATCGCCTGCCTGATGGGTGCGGAGGGCGGGCACCAGATCGCCGGGTCGCTGGCGGTGCTGCGGCTCTACCACCGGCTCGGGGTGCGCTACCTGACGCTGACCCACAACGACAACGTCCCGTGGGCGGACTCCGCGACCGACGAGCCGGTGCTCGGCGGGCTGGACGACGTGGGCCGGGGCGTCGTGTCGGAGATGAACCGGATCGGGATGGTCGTGGACCTCTCCCACGTCAGCCACGACACCATGCGCGACGCCCTTGCCGTCACGAGCGCCCCGGTGATCTTCTCCCACTCGTCCGCGTACGCCGTGTGCGACCACCCGCGCAACGTGCCCGACGACGTGCTCGAGCAGCTCACCACGAACGGCGGCACCTGCATGGTGACGTTCGTGCCACGCTTCGTGACGCAGACGGTGCGCGAGTGGTCGCGCGAGACCGATCGCCGTGCGCTCGCGGCCGGCGTCGACCTGCGCGACCTCGCGGCCTATCAGGTGGTCGAGCGGGCGCACCAGACCGAGTCGTCCAGCCCGCGGTCCACCCTCGACGACGTCGTCACCCATCTCGAGCACGTGCGCGAGGTCGCGGGGATCGACCATGTCGGCCTCGGGGGCGACTACGACGGCGTCGAGTGGCTGCCGGAGGGCCTCGAGGACGTGTCGTCGTACCCGCGCCTGCTCGCCGCGCTGAGCGAGCGGCACTGGTCCTACGACGACCTGGCCCGGCTCACCTGCCGCAACGTGCTGCGCACGATGCGCGACGTCGAGGCGGTCGCGGACGCGCGCTGACCGGACTGGGACCCCGCCCGGGAGCGTGCCCGGCGTCACAACTCGATAGTGTCGGATCGGCTCACACGAGCGTGGGCCACCGGACTAGGAGAGTGCCCCGTGAAGGTCGGCGTCCCGAAGGAAGTCAAGAACCACGAGTACCGCGTCGCGATCACGCCGATCGGCGTCCATGAGCTCACCGCGCACGGGCACGAGGTGTTCGTCGAGAAGGGCGCCGGCGTGGGCTCCCAGATCGACGACGCCGAGTTCGTCGGTGCCGGAGCCAAGATCCTCGACGGCCCCGACGAGGTCTGGGGCACGGCCGACATGGTGCTCAAGGTGAAGGAGCCGATCGCCGAGGAGTACCACCGGATGCGCGAGGGCCTGACCCTCTTCACCTACCTCCACCTCGCCGCCGACAAGCCCCTGACCGAGGAGCTGCTGTCGCGCAAGGTCACCGGCATCGCCTACGAGACCGTGCAGCTGCCCAGCGGCGGCCTGCCGCTGCTCTACCCGATGTCGGAGGTGGCCGGCTGCCTCGCGCCGCAGGTCGGTGCCTACTCCATGCTCAAGGCCCAGGGCGGCCGCGGTGTCCTGATGGGCGGCGTGGGTGGCGTGGCCAACGCCAAGATCGTCATCATCGGAGCCGGTGTCTCCGGCCAGAACGCCGCCAACATCGCGCTCGGGATGGGGGCCGACGTGACCCTGCTCGACACCGACCTCGACAAGCTCCGGATGTCGTTCTGGCGCTACAACAACCGGGTCCACGGACTGGCGTCGTCACAGCTCGCCATCCAGCAGCAGGTGCGGGAGGCCGACATGGTGATCGGGGCCGTGCTGATCCCCGGCGCGAAGGCACCCAAGCTCGTCAGCAACGAGCTGGTCTCGGAGATGAAGGCGGGCTCGGTCCTGGTCGACATCGCCGTCGACCAGGGCGGCTGCTTCGAGGACACCCACCCCACGACGCACGCCGAGCCGACGTTCCAGGTGCACAACTCGATCTTCTACTGCGTGGCGAACATGCCGGGGGCCGTGCCCAACACCTCGACGTACGCGCTCACCAACGCCACGCTTCCCTACGCCGTCGCGCTGGCCGACAAGGGATGGGTCGACGCCTGCCGGGCCGACCACAGCCTGGCCCTGGGTCTCAACACCCACGCCGGCACGCTCACCAACGTGCCCGTGGGGGAGGCCGTCGGCATCGACGCCGTGTCGCCGGACGAGGTGATGGCGGGGCTTGACTGAGCCTCGCGCGGCACTGCGGACCTACCTCGACCACCTGGCGGTCGAGCGGGGGCTCGCCGCGAACACCCTGTCGTCGTACCGCCGGGACCTGCGGAGGTACGCCGCGTTCCTCGACGCGTCGGGGGTCGACGACCTCGACGAGGTGAGCGAGGCGACGGTGGCGGCGTTCCTGGTCGGGCTGCGCGAGGGTGACGCCGACCATCAGCCCCTGTCGGCGACCTCGGCCGGGCGGACCGTCGTCGCCGTGCGCGGCTTCCACAAGTTCTGCGTGGCCGACGGGCTGGCGACCACCGACCCCGCTTCCGGCGTACGACCGCCGTCGCCGGCACGGCGACTACCGAAGGCGCTGCCCCTGGCCGACGTGGAGTCGATCCTCGAGGCGTCCGGAGCCTCCGGCACCACGCTCGCGCTCCGCGACCGCGCTCTGCTCGAGATCCTCTACGGAACCGGCGCCCGCATCTCCGAAGCCGTGGGCCTCGACGTCGACGACCTGGACCGGATCGACGGGACCGTGCTCCTGCGCGGCAAGGGCGGGAAGGAACGGCTGGTCCCGGTGGGGTCCTACGCCCTCGCCGCTGTCGATGCCTACCTGACGCGGAGCCGGCCGGAGCTGGCCACCGCCGGCTCGTCGGAGCGGGCGGGAGCCCTGTTCCTCAACGCCCGGGGTGGACGTCTGTCCCGGCAGTCCGCCTGGGCCGTCCTCGTGAAGGCGGCCGACCGGGCGGGTGTCACCCGCGACGTCTCGCCCCACACGCTGCGCCACTCGTTCGCCACGCACCTTCTCGAGGGTGGGGCCGATGTCCGGGTCGTGCAGGAGCTGCTCGGGCACGCGTCGGTGACGACGACGCAGATCTACACGCTCGTCACGGTGGACAACCTGCGCGAGGTCTTCGCCGCTGCACACCCCAGGGCACAGGTCCGGGAGGACTAGTCCTTTCGGGCCATGCCGGGCCCTCGATCGGCCCCCTTCTTTGCCAAACCCACAGCGGGCACCGCATCGGATGCCTATGGTGGCAGAGCCGGGTGGCCAAGGCCCGACCATCGCTGACGCAGGTCAAAGATGCGGGTTCGACTCGATGTTCCCTGGAGTTCCGTTGAACAAAAGCCGTGACGCCATCTCGGGCGCGTTCTCTGCCTTCCGAGTGTCCGCATGGTCCGTGCGGCGCAAGGTCGTGGCCGTGCTCGCACTGCCCGTGATCCTCGCCGTCGTGTTCGGCGGCATGCGAGTCTCGTCCGAGCTGACCTCCGCGAGCGACTACTCGACGAACAAGATGCAGGCCAGCGTCCTCGGTCCTGCCGTCACCTATCTCGCCGCCACCGAACGGCTCGCGCTGCCCGCGTCTCTGGCGGACGAGCTGGGCGGCGACAGCAAGACCACCGCGACGCAGGCCTATACCGCCTCGCTCGCGAACCTCAAGCAGGCCGCCGCGGCCGCGAACCTCGACCCCACCCAGACGGCTCTGGTGTCCAAGATCACCCAGGTCGGCGAGACCTTGCGCAACGGCACGGGCACGGGCATCACCGCCACGGCGCCGGTCCAGCTCGGTGAGATGACGCGCGACACCAACGACCTCATCGACTCGACGCTGAACACCAAGGGCACGCCTGACCCGCACGTGCAGGGCCTGGTCCAGGCTCTCAACGCCCGGCTCTCGCTGATCAAGCAGCAGCTGCTGATCCAGAGCAGCAACCAGGAGTCGTCGCTGCTCGACTCGGTGTGGCTCGCGGCAGAGATCGGTGTCGAGGGCTCGGCGCTGGACAGCCTGGGCGCCCTCGGCGCACGGGGCCGTGCGGCCTCGGGGCTCATCTCCGACAACAGCACGCGGCTCGGCATGGCGACGACGGCGAAGGTGGCAGACCTCGCTGCGACCCCGGCCACGTTCAAGCGCTACGACACGGTCACCGACAGCCTGCTGGTCAAGATCAACGACCAGCTCGCGGCGAGGGCCTCGGCGTCGAAGACTCGCGCGCTGACCGACACCGCGATCATCCTGCTGGCTCTCCTGGCGTCCGTGCTGCTCGCCCTGGTCGTCGCCCGCGCCCTGATCAACCCGCTACGCCGGGTGCGCGCCGGTGCTCTCGACGTGGCCCACGTGCAGCTGCCCGACACGGTCGAGCGGATCCGGAAGGGCGAGGAGCCGCACGAGATCGTCCCGATCGACGTGCACACCGAGGAGGAGCTCGGTCAGCTCGCCCGCGCCGTCGACGACATGCACCGGCAGGCGGTCACCCTGGCGACCGGCGAGGCCCAGCTGCGGTCGCAGGTCGGCGCCATGTTCGTGACGCTGTCGCGACGCAACACCACGCTCGTCAACCAGCAGCTCGCGCTGATCGAGTCGCTGGAGCAGGACGAAGAGGACCCGCAGCGTCTCGAGCAGCTCTTCAGCCTCGACCACCTCGCCACCCGCATGCGTCGGACGGCCGAGAGCCTCGTCATCCTCGGTGGTACGACCGGCCGGACGGCGAGCTTCGAGGAGCTCAGCGTCTCCGACGTGATCCACGCGGCGGTGTCCGAGGTGCAGGACTACCAGCGCGTGCGCATCGACGCGACGCCGGACCGGATGATCGTGGGGCGCGCGGCGTCCGACGTCGTCCACCTGATGGCCGAGCTGATCGACAACGCGCTGTCCTACTCGCCGCCGGGAAGCCCGGTGACGATCCAGGCCGCGGAGGACAACGGGCGCGTCGAGATCGAGATCATCGACTCCGGCCTCGGCATGGCCGGCGACGCCCTGGCCCGCGCCAACGAGTCGCTGAAGAGCGGTGGCGAGGTCACGATCGACACCGCCCGACGGATGGGCCTGTTCGTGGTCAGCCGCCTGGCCGAGGAGCACGGTCTCAAGGTCAAGCTGCGCCGCAACGCCAACGGAGGCGGCATCATCGCCTCGATCATCCTGCCCACCGACGTGCTCGTCGGCGACGGTCCGGTCGAGCACGTCTCGATCATGGACGCCCCCGAGCCGGTCGAAGAGCCGGAGGTCGTCGTCGAGGAGCCCGAGGAGGAGTACGACCCCTACCTCGAGCGCATCGAGGAGGCCATCGCGGCCGTCACGGGTCTGCCCCGCCGCCGGCCCGGTGCCGCGCCGCCGACGCCTGAGCCCGTGGCGGAGCCCGCGGCCCCGGTCAGCATGTGGGGTGAGAGTGCTGCCCTCGGTGCGGCCTTCGAGCCGGTGGCACTGCCCAGCCAGTACGACGAGTCCCCGGTCACCTCCGAGGAGCCGGCCGCGGTGCACGAGGAGCCCGAGACCCCGTCCAACGTGGTCTCCCCGGTCTTCGGTGGCCTGCGTGAGACGTCGGCGCCCGAGACCCTCGAGGTCGACCAGGTCGACGAGGTCGCTCCCGTCGAGGACACTGCACCGGTCGAGGAGCTCGAGACTCCGGTGGCCGAGGAGCAGGTCGACGAGCCCGCGGCCGAGCACGACGTACCGACGGACGAGTCGCTCGGCGAGGAGCCGATGGACGAGCCGCTCGAGGAGCTCGTCGAGGAGCCTGTCGCCCACGACGACGCCCCGGTGTCCGAAGAGCAGGTCGACGAGCCCGGAGACGAGCAGCTCGACACCGCCTGGCCCGCCACGGCTGTCGCCGAGCACGAGGCGCCTGCCCAGGTGCCGACTGCTCCCGCAGTCGACGACGGGTCACAGTGGGGCGACAACCCGCTCGGCACACCGGCCGCCTCCGTGGAGGAGACGCCGGCCCCGGCGAGTGCTCCCGAGGAGCCCCTGGCACCGGTGGCACTGGCCGGAGCAACGGCCGCGCCGAACGGTGTCGAGCCCCGGACCGAGGCCCCCGTACGTCTGACCATCCGCCGCCCGCTGTCGGCGACGCCGGCCGCGTCAGCGCTGGAGGGCGACCACGTCCCCGACGCTGGTCAGCCGAACACGCCGATCTTCGGACAGCTGCGCTCCAACTGGCTCAACGACGACGACGAGACCACCTGGGGCGACGCCGAGGTCGACCGCGGCTGGAACGCGGCCGACCGGGCCGAGAGCGCCGACGCGGACGCCGAGGGCCACACCCGCACGGGACTGCCCGTACGCCGCCCCGGCGGTCGACTGGTCCCCGGTGGTGTCAGCAACGAACCGACGGTGGTCGCCCGTGACCCGGACGCCATCCGTAACCGCCTCGCCGCCCACGCCGCCGGCGTGTCCCGCGGTCGGGCGGCCGCAGCTGCCCAACCGGTCAGCAACGACTACGCGCACGAGGAGACTGGCCCAGCATGACCGAGAGCCTCCAGGCAGAGATGACCACCGTCGAGACCGAGACCCGCGAGCTGGACTGGGTCGTCAACCGGTTCGTCGACAGCGTCCCGGGTGCGGCGCACGCCGTCCTGGTGTCCGCTGACGGCCTCCTCATGGCGGCCAGCATGCGGCTGCCCGCCGAGCGCGCCGAGCAGGTCGCGGCCGTGTCGTCCGGGCTCGCCAGCCTGGCGACGGGTGCCGCACGCCTGTTCGAGGGCGGCGCGGTGCTGCAGACCATCGTCGAGATGCAGAACGGCTTCATGCTCCTGATGAGCGTGGGCGACGGTTCGCACCTCGCGGTCCTGACCCAGGCCACGGCCGACATCGGACAGGTGGGCTACGAGATGGCCCTCCTCGTCGAGCGGGTCGGTCAGATGGTGCAGGCGCAGGCCCGAGTTCGTGGGGGGTAACGGTTCCCATGGCAGAGGATGAGCCCGAGATCGAGCAGACGAGGCATGTCAGCCCCCCGGCGGCACGCATCGTCCGTCCCTATGCGCTGACCGCGGGCCGTACCCGTCCGGTCGTCGACCTCCCGCTGGAGGCGACGCTGCGGCTCGACACCTCGGCGACCCGGCGCTCCTGGGGTGAGGACCTCCAGGGCCGGATCATCGGCGTGTGCGACCTCCGCTCCGTGGCGGAGGTCTCGGCGCTGGTCAAGACGCCGATCGGCGTGACGCGGGTGCTGCTGGGCGATCTGGTCCAGCAGGGCTTCGTGCACGTGCAGGCCACCCTGACCGAGAAGTCAACCGACGACGAACGCTTTGATCTGCTCGAAAGGACCCTCCGTGGACTCCGTGCTCTCTAACGGCAGCCGAACCGCCTCGACGAAGATCGTGATCGCGGGTGGATTCGGCGTGGGCAAGACCACCCTCGTGGGGTCGGTGTCCGAGATCGTGCCGCTGCGCACCGAGGCACTCGTCACGAACGAGTCCGAGGGCGTCGACGACCTCGCGAGCACCCCCGGCAAGTCGACCACCACCGTGGCCATGGACTTCGGGCGGATCACCCTGGCCGAGGACCTCGTGCTCTACCTGTTCGGGACGCCCGGCCAGAAGCGCTTCTGGTTCATGTGGGACGACCTGGTGCGCGGCGCGATCGGCGCGATCGTCCTGGTCGACACCGGTCGCCTCGACGCCGCGTTCGCGCCGCTCGACTACTTCGAGTCCAAGAACGTGCCGTTCATCGTGGCGGTCAACGAGTTCGAGGGCGGCCCGAAGTACCCGCTCAACGAGATCGCCGAGGCGCTGGCGCTGCCGGACGACGTACCGCTGATCACCGTCGACGCCCGCGACCGCGGCTCGGCCAAGCGGGCGCTGGTCCGGATCACCGAGTTCGCCCTCACCCGCCTGGCCAACGCCTCGCGCAAGGCCGTCATCTGACGCTGCACCCCCGGGCCGTCCGCACGCAGGCCCGGGGCGGCTGCGGTCAGGCCCCGCTCCGCCGGATCTCATAGGTGCCGTCGGCGAACTCGCGGCGCAGCACCTTCTTGTCGAACTTGCCCACCGAGGTGCGCGGCACCTGGTCGATGAACGCCCAGGCGTCGGGCAGCTGCCACTTGGCGAACGACGTACCGAGGTGGTCGCGCAGCTCCTCGACGGTCGTCGTCGCGCCCTCGCGCAGGACCACGGTCGCGAGCGGGCGCTCCTGCCACTTCTCGTCCGGGATGCCGACGACCGCTGCCTCGAGCACGTCGGGATGGCCCATCAGCGCGTTCTCGAGGTCGACCGAGCTGATCCACTCGCCGCCGGACTTGATCACGTCCTTGGCCCGGTCGGTCAGCGAGATGTAGCCGAGCGCGTCGAGGGTGCCGACGTCGCCGGTCCGCAGCCAGCCGTCGTGGAAGCGGTCGTTCACGTCGGGGTCGTCGGAGTTGTAGTAGCTGCCGGTCACCCAGGGGCCGCGCACCTCCAGCTCGCCGACCGACTCGCCGTCGCGGGGGAGGGGGGTGCCGGCGTCGCCCACGATCCGGCCCTCCACACCGCACAGCAGCCGACCCTGCGAGCCGCGGTAGGCCCACTCGGCCTCGCCCTCGACCCCGATCGGCACCTTCCCGGCGGAGGCGACCGGCGACGTCTCGGTCATGCCCCACGCCTGACGCACGTAGAGGCCGTGGCGTTCCTGCAGGGCGCGCTGGAGCGCGACGGGGACGGCGGAGCCACCGCACAGGATCATCCGGAGCGAGTCGAGCTTCACGTCGGGGTGCTCGTCGAGGTAGTGGAGAACGTCGTTCCAGACGGTCGGCACGGCCCCCGACATGGTGGGGCGGCTCTCCTGGATGAACCGCACCATCGGCTCCGCCTGCAGCCACCGGTCGGGCATGCACAGGGAGGCCCCGTTCATCACGGCGGCGTACGCCAGGCCCCAGGCGTTGGCGTGGAACATCGGCACGATCGGCAGGATCCGGTCGTGGCTGTCGATGCCGCTGACGTTGCCGGTGCTGACGGCGAGCGAGTGCAGCCACGCGGAACGGTGGCTGTAGGCGACGCCCTTCGGGTTGCCGGTGGTGCCGCTGGTGTAGCACATCGCCGCGGCGTCGAGCTCGTCCACCTCCGGCCAGTCGAACTCCTCGGGCTGCCCGGCGAGCAGGTCCTCGTAGAGCAGCACCTCCTTGCCGCTGGCACGGAGCGAGTCGAGGTCGGCGTCGGCCGCGTCGGGCCCGGCGACCACCACGTGGGTGACCGTCTCGAAGTGCGGCAGTTGCGCCGCGAGCAGTCCGACCAGCGAGTCGTCGACGATGACGACCCGGTCCTCGGCGTGGTTGGCGATGTAGACCAGCTGCTCGGGGAAGAGCCGGATGTTGAGCGTGTGGAGCACCGCACCCATGGACGGCACCGCGAGGTAGGCCTCGAGGTGCTCGACGTTGTTCCACTGGAACGTCGCGACCCGCTGGTCTCCGGTGATGCCGAGGCCGCGCAGCCCGTGTGCCAGCTGGGCGGCGCGACGGCCCAGCTCGGCGTACGACCGTCTGCGGACGCCGTCGGCGGTCGCGGTCACGACCTCGGCGTCGGCGTGCACCGTGGTGCCGTGGAGCATCAGCGAGCCGATGGTGAGCTGGGCGTCCTGCATGGTGCTCTTCACGGTGGGCTCCTGGTGCTCGGGGACCGGTGACGAGGCCATCTTGGCCCGTACCTGGTCACCGCGCACCTACCCGTCGGGGGCGATTCCTATGCTGGCCCGGTGACGATCCTGCTGCGGCTCCTCGACGAGGTGTCGTACGACGGCTCCCCGGTCACCGGAAGCCGTCCGGCCGACCTGCTGGCCGCCCTGGCCCTGCATCCCTCGGGCGTGTCCGACCTGCGCCTGGTCGACGAGGTGTGGCGCGACGACCCGCCGGCCATCCCGGGCAAGGCGCTGCAGGTGCTCGTCTCACGGCTCAGGACGCAGCTGGGGGCCGAGGCGGTCGCGCGCGCCGACGGTGGGTACCGGCTCGCCCTCGCCGACGACGCGGTCGACGCCTGGGTCCTCGAGTGCCTGGTGACGGACGCCGGCCGTGCGCTCGCCGACGGCCGGGCTGCGCAGGCGCTCGTGCTGGCCGAGGCTGCTGCCGGCCTGCTGGACGGCGCCGGAGACGCAGCCGGAGAAGGAGCGCTGGCCCAGCTCCGCCGGGTCGCCCATCGTCACGCCGCGGTGGTGCGGCGGGTGCGGGGACTCGCCCTGAGCCGGACCGGCCAGGACGCCGAGGCCCTCGACGTGCTGCGTGGGGCGCACGCGACGGAGCCGGACGACACGGAGACGCTGGAGGCTCTCCTCAGGAGCGAGGCCGCCGCGACCGGTGTGGCGCCGGCGCTCGCCCGCTACGACGCCTACCGGCGTGACCTGGCCGAGCGGCTCGGCGTCGATCCTGACCCGGCCCTGCAGCGGGTCCACCGCGAGCTCCTCGCCGCCGACGAGCCGGTCCGCAGCGGCGTGCGCTACGACGTCGACGAGCTGGTGGGCCGGGAGGACGACCTGGCGGGGCTGCGGGCACTGGTCCGCACCGGCCGCCTCACGACGATCCTCGGACCCGGTGGGCTGGGCAAGACCCGCGTCGCCCACGTCCTCGCGCGGGAGGCGACCCAGCCCCGCGTGCACTTCGTCGAGCTGGTCGGCATCTCGGCCGGGGAGGACGTGGTCGCGGAGGTCGGGGCCGCTCTGGGGGTCCGCAACTCGGTGACCGGCCGTCGTACTCTCACGCCGGCGCAGCTCGCCGACGTGCGTGGCCGGATCGCCCAGGAGCTCGACAGCGTCCCGACCCTGCTCGTCCTCGACAACTGCGAGCACCTGCTCGACGCGGTGGCCTCGCTGGTGGCCTACCTGCTCGTGACCACCCGCGACCTCCGCGTCGTCACCACCAGCCGCTCGCCGCTCGGCATCGCCTCGGAGCGGGTGTTCAACCTCAGCCAGCTCGCGGTCGCCGACGGGAGCGAGCTCTTCGTACGCCGGGCGAGGGCCGCCCGACCGGAAGCGGACCTCCAGCCCGACGTCGTGGCCGACATCGTGGAACGGCTCGACGGTCTTCCGCTCGCCGTCGAGCTGGCGGCGGCCCGGATCCGGACCATGTCGGCGGAGGACGTACGGCGCGCCCTCAGCGACCGCTTCGCACTGCTCCGGGGCCGCGACCGGACCGCGCCGGCGCGCCACCAGACCCTGAGCGCGGTGATCGGCTGGTCGTGGGACCTGCTCTCGCCCGAGGAGCAGCGTGGCCTGGCGTGGCTCTCGGTCTTCCACGACGGCCTCGCCCCCGAGGCAGCCGTCGCGGTGCTCGGGCCGAGGGGCGCGGAGGTCGTCGATGGGCTGGTCGACCAGTCGCTGCTCACCGTGGTGGAGGCCGACGGAGCGGTGCGCTACCGGATGCTCGAGACGGTCCGGGAGTACGGCGGGCTCCAGCTCCAGCGGACGGGGGAGCGCGACGCCGCGCTCGCGGCCCAGACCCGCTGGGCGGTGGACCTGTGCACCACGTGGGGCGAGCAGGTGCTGGGCCACGACCAGATCGTCGCCATGGACCACCTCTGGCCGGAGGAGGGCAACCTCGCCGACATCATGCGCCGCACGCTGGCCGAGGACGACGCACCCGCCGCGATGCGCCTGCTCGCGACCCTGGGCGCGGTCTGGGCGGTGACCGGCAACCACCCCCGCATCTTCTCGATCGCCGAGCGGGGGAGACGACTGCTCGTGGAGTGGGAGCCGACTCCCGAGCTCGCGACCGTCGGCGCGGACGCCTTGTCACTGCTCACGATCTACTCCGAGTTCCTCGGTGCGGGCGTCGACCGGGAGCTGGTGGACGCCTTGCGACGGCTCGGCGAGCCCACCTCGCCGTGGAGTCGCGCGGTCTACGCCATGTTCGTCGAGAGCGACGACCCCGACCGCCGGACCGAGGTGCTGGCGGACCTGGCCACGCGGTCGGACCGACCGACCGCCCTGGCCGCCCTCCAGTGGGCCTCCGTCCTGGCCGAGAACGACGGCGAGGGCGACCTCGCCGCGTCCTACGTCGACCGGGCCCTCGCGCTGGTCGACGAGGACGCCACGCCGTGGCAGGTGGCGACGCTGCACACCCAGTGCGCCTACCTCGCGCTGCAGCGGGGAGACCACGCGACGGCGGCGGGTCACGCCGAGCAGGCCGTGCCCGTGCTGATGAGGCTGCGCGCCGTCGACGACGCGATGCAGGCCGAGGTCGGGGTGGCGCTGGCCGCGATCATCGCGGGAGACCTGGACCGGGCGGACGAGGTGCTCCGGGCCGTCGAGGCTGCGCCGCAGTCGACCGCGTTCGGCAGCTCGGGGATGGCGCTGGGGGCGCGGGCCGAGCTCCAGCTCGCCCGCGGCGAGCGGGACGCCGCGCTTCGCACGTTCGACCGGGCGGTCGTCGCCATGCGCGAGATCCGTTTCCCCGGCGCCGAGCTGACCGGGATGGAGCCGTGGGTGGTGCTCGCGGAGAGCACGACGCTGACGGCGCTCGTCCGGCATGCGGCAACACCCGCTCACGCCGCCCGTCGCGACCAGCTGGCCGCGGACGTCCTGCGCTCGCTGCGCCACCAGCTCGCGTCCGAGGGGCTCCTCGACTACCCGGTCGCGGGGATGGGTCTTGCCGCCCTCGGCGCACATCTCGTGACCTCGGGCGGGGACCCGGAGGACGGCGCCCGGCTGCTCGCGCTGGCGTTGCGCTTCCACTACAACCGGACGTTCCCGGTGATGGCCTGGGAGCCGCTGCGCGCCCTGTCCGACGCCGCAGCTCCCGGCCGGCTGGACGCCGTACTGGACGAGTACGGCGACCGCCGGGGCCGGGAGCTGCGCGGAGAGGCCGAGCGGGTCCTGGCCCTCACATCTTCCGGGTGAAGCTCTTCACCGACAGCGGCGCGAAGACCGCCACGATCGCCGCGCAGCCGACCAGCGCCCACCCGACCTGTGCGGTCACGGCACCGTCGTTGGCCAGGTCGCGCAGCGCCGAGATGATGTGGGAGACCGGGTTGATGTCCGCGAAGGTCTGCAACCAGGTGGGCATCGTGTCGGTCGGCACGAACGCGTTGGACAGGAAGGTGAGCGGGAACATCACCATCAGGGAGATGGCCTGCACCCCCTGGGCACTCCGCCCGACCGTGCCGAACCACGTGAAGATCCATGCCAGCGACCAGCCCGCGATGACTCCGAGCAGGATCGCGGCGGCCACGCCCGGGACGCCGCCGCCGGGGCGGTATCCCAGGAAGATGCCGGTGGCGAAGGTCAGAGTGCTCGCGATCAGGTAGCGGAGCATGTCGGCGACCATCGGGCCGGCCAGGGGCGCGATCCGGGCGATCGGCAGCACCTTGAACCGGTCGAAGACGCCCTTGTCCATGTCCTCGCGGAGCTGGACCCCGGTCGCGACGCAGGCGGTGAGCACGGTCTGCCCCACGAGGCCGGGGATGATGATCGGCAGGTAGCCCTCGACGCTGCCGGAGATCGCACCGCCGAAGATGCCGGCGAACATCGCGGTGAAGAGCAGCGGCTGGATGGTCACGTCGAAGAGCTGCTCGAAGTTGCGGCGCATCTTCATGGTGGCCCGCCAGGCCATGGTCATGGTCTGGGCGAGCGTGCTGCGCAGGCCGACGCGGGTCGAGAGCCCCTCGCCGGGGTCGCGCAGAGAGGTGGTGAGGGCGGTCATCGGACGGCCTCCAGTTCGGGAGAGTTGTCGGTGGTGTCGTCGGAGTCGTGCTCGCCGGTGTCGTGACCGGTGAGCGCGAGGAACACCTCGTCGAGCGACGGCTTCGACACGTTGACCGAGTCGACGGCGATCTGCTGGTCACGCAGCGCCACGAGGACGTCGACGGCGACGTCGCTGCGCTGCAGCGGCACGGTGACGAGGCGCACCTCGGGGGAGAGCACCGGCGGCTCGCCGGTGATCCGCTCCACGACCGACGCGGCGGCCGGGAGCTGTGCCGCGTCCACGACCGCCACCTGGAGGGTGGACAGGCCGATCGACGTCTTCAGCTCGTCGGGGGTGCCCTGGGCGACCTTGCGCCCGTGGTCGATCACCGCGATCCGGTCGGCCAGCTGGTCGGCCTCGTCGAGGTACTGCGTGGTGAGCAGCACGGTGCACCCGTTGGCGACGAGCCCGCGGATGGTGTCCCACATCTGGCCGCGGGTGCGCGGGTCGAGCCCGGTGGTGGGCTCGTCGAGGAAGATCAGGGGCGGCCGGGTGATCAGGCTGGCGGCCAGGTCGAGCCGGCGCCGCATGCCGCCGGAGAACGCCGAGATGGGCTTGGCGGCGGCCTCGGTCAGGTCGAACTGCTCCAGCAGGTCGGCGGCGGTGGAGCGGGCCGTGGCCTTCTCGACGCCCTGGAGCCGGGCGAACAGCATCAGGTTCTCCGTGGCGGTCAGGTTCTCGTCGACGGAGGCGTACTGGCCGGTCACCCCGAGCAGCTGGCGCACGACGTGGGGACGGCGGCGTACGTCGTAGCCGAAGATCTCGGCCCGGCCGCCGTCGATCGGCAGCAGCGTCGCGAGCATCTTCAGCATCGTGGTCTTGCCGGCACCGTTGGGCCCGAGGACGCCGAAGACCTCGCCGCGGCGCACCTCGAGATCGACGTGGTCGACGGCGCGCTGGTCGCCGAACGTCTTGAGCAGGTCCTCGGCGAGGACGGCGGGTGTGGTCTCGTTCATGGGACCAGTCTGCGGTCGCCCGGTTTCGCGACGGTTTCACCGCCCCTTCAGCCCGCCCACGCGGCGGATCCGGCCGGCGTACGGCGGGGGATCTCAGCTGCATCATGTGAGGAAACTGATGATGCCCCGACGGCCTGCCGCGCCCGGCGCCCGCCCGCTCTGCGTACCCTGAGCACCATGTCCGACGTCGTCGTGCCCCGGCGGGCGCGCCCCTCGCGGTGGGAGCCGCTGACGGTCGGGATCGACATCGGCGGGACCAAGGTGCTCGGGGCGGTGGTCGACCCGGCCGGGACGGTGATGGCGCTCGAGCGGCGCCCGACCGAAGGTCACGACGTCGCGGCGGTGGAGGACACGATCGTCGACCTGGTCCAGGGCTTCGCCCGTCAGTACGACGTGGCGGCCGTCGGGATCGGGGCCGCGGGGTTCGTCGACGTGACGCGCACGGTCGTGATGTTCTCCCCACACCTCAACTGGCGCCGCGAGCCCCTGCGGGCCAAGGTCGCCGAGCGCGTGCGGCTACCCGTGGTCGTCGACAACGACGCCAACACGGCCGCGCTCGCCGAGTGCCGCTTCGGCGCCGGACGCGGCCACCGCTTCGTCCTCTGCGCCACCCTCGGCACGGGCATCGGTGGGGCGCTCGTCTTCGACAACCGCGTCTATCGGGGCGCCAACGGGATGGCCGGCGAGTTCGGCCACATGCAGGTCGTCCCCGACGGCCACCGCTGCGAGTGCGGCAACCGCGGGTGCTGGGAGCAGTACGCCTCCGGCAACGCCCTGGTCCGCGACGCCCGTGAGCTGGTCCGGGCCGACTCGCCGATGGCCCACCACCTGCGTCAGATCGTCGACGGTGACGCCTCGCGGCTCGAGGGACCCCAGATCACCCAGGCGGCACGCGACGGCGACCCCCTCTCCATCGAGCTGCTCGCCGACGTCGGCCGCTGGCTCGGGGTCGGGCTCGCCGGGATGGCGGCGGCCTTCGACCCGGGCTGCATCATCATCGGGGGCGGGCTCTCCGACGCTGGGGAGCTGCTGATCGGTCCCACGCGCACGGCGTTCGCGCGGTCGCTGACCGGTCGCGGTCACCGGACCGAGCCCGAGATCGTGCAGGCGGCGCTCGGCCCCAACGCCGGCTTCATCGGTGCGGCCGACATGGCCCGCTCGGCGGCGCGCCGCTCGCGTCGTGGCCGCGTACGCCGTACGCGGGCCGGGCGGCCCCGCCGGCGTCTGTTCGAGCTCCTGACCGAGGTACCGGACCGCGAGAGCCGGTAGCACGTCTCAGCCGACGCTGAACGCCTCGCGGAACGACTCCACGGCGGCGTCGGAGTCGCCCGAGGCCCAGGCCTCCATCGCGACGACTCCGTCGTAGCCGGTCTCGGCGAGAGCCGCGGCGACCGCCGGGTAGCGGATCTCGCCCGTCCCGGGCTCGCAGCGGCCGGGCACGTCGGCCACCTGGATCTCACCGACGAGGTGGATCGTGTCGCGGACCAGCTCGATCAGGTTCCCCTCGCCGATCTGGGCGTGGTAGAGGTCGAGGTTCATCCGCAGGTGGGGGCTGTCCACCGCCGCCACCAGTGCAGCCGTGTCGGCGGCGCGCGCGAACGGCGTACCGGGATGATCGACGGCGGTGTTCAGGTTCTCCAGGGAGAAGACGACACCCTCGCGCCTCCCGAGGTCGGCGACGCGGCCCAGGGTCTCGACCGCGGCCAGCCACATCGCCCCGGTCACCGTCTCCACGGGAAGGACAGGCAGCCCCTGGGGGTCGAGGCCGGTGCCGTGCAGGTTGAGGTTCGGGGTGCCCAGCGTGCGGGACGCCTCGATCGACCGTTCGGCCGACGCCAGCAGCGCGTCGGCACCGTCGGGGTCGGTGAGGTTGCCGTCGACGTAGCCGGTCATCGAGGTGAAACGGGCGCCCGTCGCGGCGAGGGCCGGAAGGTCCTTGGTCGTCCAGTCCCAGATCTCGACGGCGAAGCCGCGCTCGTGGAGCCGGCGGGCGCGCTCGACGATCGGCAGGTCGCGGTGCACCATCTCGGCGCACACGGCCAGGACGAAGCTCATCGAGTGGTCCTCTCGGTGTCGTCGACCTCAGCGGTCGACGAGCGTGGTCTCGTAGGCATACCGGTCGGGCCGGTAGAGGTGCTGGCCGTGCTCGACCGCGCGGCCCTTGTCGTCGTACGACGTGCGCTCCATCGTGAGCACCGGGTCGCCCTTGCGTCCGCCGAGCAGGCGCGCCTCGGCCGCGTCGATGGTGCGGGCTCCGATCACCTGGTGCGCCACGCGCAGGTTGATCGCCTGGGCGCGGAAGTGCTCGTAGAGGCCGGTGTGGTCGAGGTCGACCCGCGAGAGGTCGGTGACGCCCTCGGGGACCAGGTTGCACATCAGGGCGAGCGGCTCGTCCTTCACCGCTCGCAGCCGGCGCAGCCGCCAGACCCGGTGGCCGACGGGAAGGTTCAGCTTCTGGGCCGCCACCTCGTCGACGGGCACCAGGTCGAGCCCCAGCACGGTCGTGGTGGGGCGGAGCCCGCTGCGCGTGAGGTCGTCGTAGAGGCTCGTCAGCTCGACGGTGCGGCGGATCGGGGCGTTGACGACCTGGGTGCCGACCCCGCGCTTGCGGACGAGCATGCCCTTGTCGACCAGGGTCTGGATCGCCTGGCGCAGCGTGGGCCGCGAGAGTCCGAGCTGGTCGGCGAGTGCCACCTCGTTGGAGATCCGGTCACCCGGCGCGAGATGTCCGTCGTGGATGGCCTGCTCGATCTGCTCGGCCACCTGGAAGTACAGGGGGACCGGGCTGGAGCGGTTCACGACGAGCTCGGGCATCGGCATCGCCGGAGTCCTCCTTGCTCGGCCTGGGCGGCATGACACCCGCAGCATGGTCCCCACGTTGTCCGTACGTCAATATGTCAGGACAAACTATTGACAGGTCAACGAGACTGTGACCAGAATCGCAACCGTGACGCAGGACACCACGGGCACCCTGGCCCCCACCCCCGACGACCACCGGCCCGTGGCCGCCCGGATCGCCGGCGCCCCCATCTCGTGGGGCGTCTGCGAGGTGCCCGGGTGGGGTCACCAGCTACAGCCAGGCACGGTGCTCGAGCAGATGCGCGAGCTGGGACTGGCCGCCACCGAGTTCGGGCCCGACGGGTTCCTCGAGGTCGCGCCGGCCGCGAAGGCCGAGCAGCTGGCGTCGTACGGGCTGCGCGCCGTGGGCGGGTTCCTACCGGTGCTGCTCCACGATCCCGACCACGACCCGTTGCCCGAGGTGGACCGCTTCATTGACGGCTGTGTCGCGTGCGGTGCGGGCGTCGTGGTGCTGGCGGCCTACACCGGGGTCGACGGGTACGACGCCCGCCCCGACCTGGACGCCGTCGGGTGGGCCACGCTGCTCGGCAACCTCGACCGGATCTCCGACCACGCCCGCTCCCGCGGCGTGGTCGCCGCTCTCCACCCCCACGTCGGCACGATGGTCGAGTCGGGGGAGGAGACCGAGCGGGTGCTGTCGGGCTCCCGCGTCGGCCTCTGCGTCGACACCGGCCACCTGCTGGTGGGCGGGGGCGACCCGGTCGCGATCACCGCGGCCCACCCCGAGCGTGTCGAGCACGTCCACCTCAAGGACGTCGACGCGGCTCTGGCAGCCCGGGTACGGGCGGGCGACGTGACGTTCGGTGCGGCGGTGCGCGACGGGATGTTCCGACCACTCGGGAAAGGTGACATCGACATCGCTGCCATGGTCCGCACCCTGGAGGACGCCGGCTACGACGGCTGGTACGTCCTCGAGCAGGACGTCGTGCTCGACAGCGAGGCGCAGAGCGGCGCGCCGTACGCCGACGTGGAGACCAGCCTCGCCTACCTGACCCGGATCGCCGGATGACCGACGCCGCGGGAACAGCCGGGACGCACCTCGAGGTGCTCACCATGGGCCGGGTCGGCGTCGACCTCTACCCCGAGCAGATCGGGGTCTCCCTCGAGGACGTCTCGACCTTCCGCAAGTTCCTGGGCGGCAGTCCCACCAACGTGGCCGTGGCCGCCGCTCGGCACGGGCGCTCGGCGGCGGTCATCACGCGCACCGGTGCCGACCCGTTCGGCGAGTACATCCACCGGGCGCTGCGTGGGTTCGGCGTGGACGACCGCTTCGTCGGCGCCGTGCCCGACCTGTGTACGCCGGTCACGTTCTGCGAGATCTTCCCGCCCGATGACTTCCCGCTCTACTTCTACCGCTTCCCGACCGCACCCGACCTCCAGATCCGGGCCGACGAGCTGGATCTCGACGCCATCGCCGCCGCCGACATCTTCTGGGTGACCGGGACCGGCCTGTGCCAGGAGCCGTCGCGGACGGCCACGATGGCGGCGCTCGAGGCCCGCGGGTCCCACGGCATCACCGTGCTCGACCTCGACTACCGCCCGATGTTCTGGAACTCCGCCGACGAGGCTCACCCCTACGTCCGCGCCGCTGTCGAGTACGCCGACGTCGCGGTCGGCAACCGCGAGGAATGCGAGGTGGCCGTCGGTGAGCGCGAGCCGGCGGCGGCTGCCGCCGCGCTGCTGGCGGCCGGCGTGGACCTGGCCATCGTCAAGCAGGGCCCGGCCGGGGTCCTCGGCGTCCGCGGCGACGAGTCGGTCGTCGTACCCCCCGTCCCGGTCGACGTCGTGAACGGGCTCGGCGCGGGTGACGCCTTCGGTGGGGCGCTGTGCCACGGGCTGCTGGCCGACTGGGACCTGGAGCGGATGCTGCGGTTCGCCAACGCCGCCGGAGCGGTCGTCGCCGGCCGGATGGCGTGCGCCGACGCGATGCCCACCACCGACGAGCTGGAAGAGATCCTCGGGAGGGTGTCATGAGCGTCGACCTCGACGACCTGGTCAGGGTGCGGGCCGACCGGCCCGGCCTGGTGGCGGAGATGGCGGCAGCCCGCGTGCGCCCCGACTCGCTGGTCGGCACCACCGGCCGCCTGATGCTGGTCGCGGCCGACCACACCGCCCGCGGCTTCCTGCGCGCCGGCAGCGACGGTCTCGCCATGGCCGACCGGTTCCGGTTGCTCGAGCGACTGTCCGTCGCCCTGTCGCGCCCCGGAGTGGACGGCGTGCTGGGCACGGCCGACATCATCGAGGACCTCCTGCTCCTGGGCGCGCTCGAGGGCAAGGTCGTGGTCGGCTCGATGAACCGGGGTGGGCTCGCCGGCACGGTGTTCGAGATCGACGACCGCTTCACCGGGTACGACGCTGACGCCGTCAGCCGGATGGGCTTCCAGGGCGGCAAGATGCTGATGCGGATCGACCCCGACGACCCCGCGACCGCTCCGACCGTCGCCGCCTGCGCGGAGGCCGTCGGGGCGCTCGCCGGGCACGGGCTGATGGCGATGGTCGAGCCGTTCATCTCCCATCGCGTCGACGGCCGGGTCCGCAACGACCTGTCGACCGAGGCGGTCGTGCGCTCCGCGACCGTGGCTGCCGGCCTCGGGTGGACCAGTGCCCATACCTGGCTCAAGATGCCCGTGATCGACGACATGGAGCCGGTCCTGGCCGCGACCACCCTCCCCGTCCTGCTGCTCGGAGGTGAGGTCGCGGCCGACCAGGACGCGCAGTTCGCGTCGTGGGAGAAGGTGCTCGCCAACCCCCAGGTGCGCGGGATGGTCGTCGGCCGCTCGCTGCTCTACCCCCCGGACGGCGACGTCGCCGCCGCGGTGGACGCTGTCGTGGGAATGATGTGATGACCGTGACCACCCTGTCCCAGCAGCCGGGCCACGACCTGCACCTGCCGGCCGGTTCCACGGCCACGGAGCAGTGCTCGCTGCTGGTGACGCCCGAGTCCGCCGGCTGGCACTACAGCGGTCTGGCCGTCCTGACGCTCGAGCCCGGCGGCTCGGCCACGTGGGAGACGGGTCCGGCCGAGACCCTGGTGATGTCACTGTCCGGGTCGTGCAACGTGACGTGTGACGGCGAGACGCTCACCGTCCAGGGCCGGCCCGACGTCTTCAGCGGGCCCAGCGACTTCGTCTACGTGCCCCGCGACACGCGGGTGGAGATCGCCAGCCCCGCCGGTGGACGGTTCGCCCTCCCGTCGGCGGTCTGCGAGCGGAGGCTGCCGTTCCGCCACCAGGGCGCCGACCGGGTGCCGGTCGAGCTGCGGGGTGCCGGCGCTGCGAGCCGCCAGGTCAACAACTTCTGCACCCCCGAGGCCTTCGAGGCCGACGCGCTGATCGCCTGCGAGGTGCTGACGCCCGCCGGCAACTGGTCGTCGTACCCGCCCCACAAGCACGACGAGGCGACCGAGACCGAGAGCGTGCTCGAGGAGATCTACTACTTCGAGGTGGCCGACGGACCGGCCGGTCCTGGCATCGGCTACCAACGCGTCTACGGCCACCCGGGCAAGGAGATCGATGTCCTGGCCGAGATCCGCAGCGGCGACGTGGTCCTGATCCCGTTCGGATGGCACGGGCCGTCGATCGCGGTGCCCGGCTACGACCTCTACTACCTCAACGTGATGGCCGGACCCGGCGACGAGCGGGCCTGGCGGATCTGTGACGACCCGGCACACGGCTGGGTCCGCGACACCTGGGCCGACCAGGCCGTCGACCCACGGCTTCCGTTCGCCACGAAGGGGGAGCGATGAGCGTCCGGCTGACCGTCGCGCAGGCGATCGTGCGCTTCCTGGAGGTGCAGTACGTCGAGCGCGACGGCCTGGAGACGCCGTTCTTCGCCGGCTGCTGGGGCATCTTCGGCCACGGCAACGTGGCCGGCGTCGGCCAGGCCCTGCTCGAGCGGGAGCACGCAGCGAACGACGGCGAGGCCGATCACGTCCTGCGCTACCACCAGGCGCGCAACGAGCAGGCGATGGTGCACGCCGCGGTCGGCTACGCCCGGCACCGCGACCGCCTCGCCGCGTTCGCGTGCAGTGCCTCCGTCGGCCCGGGCTCCACCAACATGGTGACCGGCGCCGCGCTGGCGACGATCAACCGGATCCCGGTGCTGCTGCTCCCCGGCGACGTGTTCGCCACCCGCGTCTCCAACCCGGTGCTCCAGGAGATCGAGGACCCGCGCTCCTTCGACGTGAGCGTGAACGACTGCTTCAAGCCGGTCTCGCGCTTCTGGGACCGGATCAACCGGCCCGAGCAGCTGCCCCTGTCGCTGCTGGCGGCGATGCGGGTGCTCACCGACCCGGCGGAGACCGGCGCCGTCACGCTCTCGCTTCCCCAGGACGTGCAGGCCGAGGCGTGGGACTGGGAGGACGACCTGTTCGCCCGCCGCGTGTGGCACGTGTCCCGCCAGCCCGTTGCGCTGCCCGCCGTGGCGCGCGCGGCGGACCTGCTGAGGAGCGCCCAGCGTCCGCTGATCGTCGCGGGTGGTGGGGTCATCTACTCCGGCGCGACCGAAGCGCTCCGGGACCTCGCCGAGGCGACGGGTGTGCCGGTGGCCGAGTCGCAGGCCGGCAAGGGCAGCCTCCGTTACGACCATCCGCTGTCGGTCGGTGCGATCGGTGCCACCGGCACCACGGCCGCCGACGAGCTGGCCGCCGAGGCGGACGTCGTGATCGGTGTCGGTACGCGCTTCAGCGACTTCACCACCGGGTCCAAGACGGTCTTCGCCGACCCCGACGTCCGGTTCGTGAACCTCAACGTGATGGCGTTCGACGCCCACAAGCTGTCCGCCGTCGCGCTGGTCGGCGATGCCCGCGTGGGTCTCGAGCAGCTGACCGGGGCGCTCGACGGGTGGACCGCGCCGGCCGAGCACTCCGCGCGCGCGACCCGGCTCGCCGCCGAGTGGGACGAGGTGGTGCAGCGCTCGCACGACCGGCGCCACGAGCCGTTGCCGGCCCAGTCCGAGGTGATCGGCGTGGTCAACACCCTCAGCCGAGACCAGGACGTGGTGGTGTGCGCGGCGGGCTCGATGCCGGGGGATCTGCACAAGCTGTGGCGCACGCGCGACCGCAAGGGCTACCACGTGGAGTACGGCTTCTCCTGCATGGGCTACGAGATCGCCGGCGGCCTGGGCGTCAAGATGGCCGCTCTCGACGCCGGTGAGGACCGCGACGTGGTCGTGATGGTCGGCGACGGCTCCTACCTGATGATGTCGCAGGAGATCGTCACCGCCGTGCAGGAGGGCGTGAAGCTGATCGTGGTCCTGGTGCAGAACCACGGCTTCGCCTCCATCGGCGCGCTGTCGGAGTCGCTCGGGTCGCAGCGGTTCGGCACCCGCTACCGCTACCGCACACCCACCGGGCTCGACGGCGACGTGCTCCCCGTCGACCTCGCGGCCAACGCCGCCAGCCTCGGGGCTCGCGTGACGTCGGTGAGCGGGATCGCCGAGCTGGAGAAGGCCTTCGCCGAGGCCCAGGCCGCGGACGTCACGACCGTCATCCACGTCGAGACCGACCCGCTCGTGCCGGCCCCCGACAGCCCGGCCTGGTGGGACGTGCCGGTGGCGGAGGTCGCGTCGCTGGAGTCGACGCGGGAGGCACGGGCTGCCTACGAGGACCAGAAGTCGAGACAGCGCAGCCACCTGCGCCCCGCCACGAACGAGAGGGACCACCGATGAGGACCATCGAGCACTGGGTCGCCGGCAAGTCCGCCGGCGGCGACGGCACCCGACGTGGCCGGGTCTGGAACCCGGCGACGGGGGAGCAGCAGGCCGAGGTCGCGCTGGCCACGCGGGACGACGTCGACGCCGTCGTACGGGCGGCGAGCGAGGCGTACACGACCTGGTCGGAGTCGTCGCTGAGCCAGCGGACCAAGGTGCTGTTCGCCTTCCGCGAGCTCGTGAACGCCAACATCGGACGGATCGCCGAGGCGATCACCGACGAGCACGGCAAGGTGCTCAGCGACGCCCGCGGGGAGGTGCAGCGCGGGCTCGAGGTGGTGGAGTTCGCGTGCGGGATCCCGCAGCTGCTCAAGGGTGACTTCTCGGCACAGGTCTCGACGGGGGTCGACCTGTACTCGTTCCGAGAGCCCCTGGGTGTGTGCGTGGGCATCACGCCGTTCAACTTCCCGGCGATGGTGCCGATGTGGATGTTCCCGGTCGCGATCGCCTGCGGCAACACGTTCGTGCTCAAGCCCAGCGAGCGCGACCCTTCGGCCGCGATGGTCCTGGCCGAGCTGTGGGCCGAGGCCGGCCTGCCGGAGGGCGTGTTCAACGTCATCCACGGCGACAAGGAGGCGGTCGACGCGCTGCTGGAGCACCCCGACGTGGCGGCGGTGTCGTTCGTCGGCTCGACGCCGATCGCGAAGTACATCCACGGCAGGGCCACCGAGCAGGGCAAGCGGGTCCAGGCCCTGGGCGGCGCCAAGAACCACGCGATCATCCTCCCGGACGCCGACCTCGAGTACGCCGCCGACCAGCTGGTCGCGGCGGCCTTCGGGTCGGCGGGGGAGCGCTGCATGGCGATCTCGGCGGCGGTCACGGTCGGGGGCGTCGGCGGCGACCTGGTGTCGCTGGTCTCCGAGCGGGCGCGTGGCGTCAAGGTCGGCTCCGGTCGCGACGCGGACAGCGACATGGGTCCGGTGGTGACCCCGGAGGCCCGCGACCGGATCGTCGGGCTGATCGGGTCGGGCGAGGAGCAGGGTGCGAGCCTCAGCGTGGACGGTCGGGGCGTGCGCGTGGCGGGTCACGAGGACGGCTTCTTCGTCGGCCCCACCGTGGTCGACCGGGTGACGCCCGAGATGGACGTCTACCGCGAGGAGATCTTCGGCCCCGTGCTGTCGGTGCTCCACCTCGACGACGTGGACGCCGCGATCGACCTGATCAACGCCAACGCCTACGGGAACGGCACCGCGATCTTCACCTCCAGCGGCGAGGCGGCGCGGCGCTTCCAGCGGGGTGTGCGGGTGGGCATGATCGGCGTGAACGTACCGATCCCGGTACCGATGGCCTACTACTCCTTCGGTGGCTGGAAGGACTCCCTGTTCGGGGAGCACCACATCCACGGCCCCGAGGGCGTCGCGTTCTACACCCGGGCCAAGGTGGTCACGGCCCGATGGCCGCACGTCGACCTGGCAGAGCACCAGCAGGCACAGTTCAGCTTCCCTACGGCCCGATGAGCCACCCGGCTCCCGGTGCACCGAGTAACACAAGTCCGCGAATGCGGTTGAGAAGGAGAACACCATGAAAATCCGACGGTTGCTCACCGCGGGTGTCGCGGCCGGGCTGCTCGTGCTGACCGGTTGTGGAAGCAACGGCAGCAGTACACCGAGTGCCGACAGCAGCAGCACGGGCGGCGGCTCCTCGTCGTCCAGCGACATCCGGATCGACGTGATCACCCACGGCGCTCCCGGCGACTCGTTCTGGGACGTCGTCAAGGCCGGTGCCGTCCAGGCCGGCAAGGACGAGAACGTCGACCTGCACTACCAGAGCGACCCCGACGTGGGTAAGCAGGCGACCCTGATCGACAACGCGGTCGCGGCGGGCACCGACGGCCTCGTCGTCTCGATGGCCAACCCCGACGGCCTGGAGAAGAGCATCAAGGCCGCCGTCGCCGCCGGCGTCCCGGTCATCACCATCAACTCCGGTCTCGACCAGTGGCAGCAGTTCGGTGCGATCACCCACGTCGGCCAGAGCGAGACGCTTGCCGGCAAGGCTGCCGGCGAGCAGCTCAACAATGCCGGCGTGAAGAACGCGCTCTGCGTGATCCAGGAGGCCGGCAACGTGGGCCTCGAGCAGCGCTGTGCGGGTGCGAAGTCCACCTTCAGCGGCACGCTGACGAACCTCCAGGTCGACAACACCGACCTGTCCGGCTCCGAGGCGACCATCGAGTCGAAGATCCAGGCCGACCCGAGCATCGACGGCATCCTGTCCCTCGGTGGCGACATGTCGGGCCAGGCCGTCAAGGCGGTCGACAACACCGGCGCCGACATCACGGTCGGGACCTTCGACGTCAACGCCGACGTGGTGCAGAACATCCAGGACGGCAAGATCCTGTTCGCCATCGACCAGCAGCCCTACGTCCAGGGCTACCTCGGCGTCACCGGGATCTACCTGAAGGCGCTCAACGGCAACGACATCGGTGGCGGCCAGCCGGTCTACTCCGGTCCGGCCATCATCACCAAGGACAACGCAGCAGACGTCCTGAAGTACGCCCAACAGGGCACCCGCTGAGCTGACGGCGTGGGGTCCGGCTCGGGCCGGGCCCCCACCGCGGTCTCGGAAGAACAACAGCCCGAGGAGGGCACCATGAGCACTACTGCAGCACCATCACCGGTAGAACAGAAGGAGACCCCGCCCGGCCGCGACGAGCGGGTCGGCGAGCACGCGAGGCTCGCAGCCATCTTGCGTCGTCCGGAAGTGGGCGCGGCGGTCGCGGCCCTGCTCGTCTTCCTGTACTTCGCCTTCACCACCACCGCCTTCGCACTGCCGGCCGGCGCGAGCACGTGGATCTTCACCTCGTCGTCGTTCGCGATCATGGCCGTGGTCGTGGCGCTCCTGATGATCGGCGGCGAGTTCGACCTGTCGGCCGGAGCCATGACCGGCACCACCGGTCTCATCACCGGCATCATGATGTCCCACTGGCACGTCAACGTGTGGCTGGCGGTCATCACCTCCCTGGTGGTGGCCCTGTTCATCGGCTTCCTCAACGGAGTGCTGGTGATGAAGACCGGCCTGCCGAGCTTCATCGTCACGCTGGGCACCTTCTTCGTGCTCCGTGGTCTCAACCTCGCCGTCGTGAAGCAGATCATCCACCAGGTCTCGGTGGTCGACTTCCAGTCCGCCCCGGGCTACGCCGCCGGCAACAAGCTGTTCGGCTCCTACATCAAGCTCGACCTCGGGTGGCTCCCGTGGGTGCACATCCCGGCCACCGGCTACCTGCGGATCTACGCCGCCACCTGGTGGGCGCTCGCCGTGATCGCCATCGCCACCTGGATCCTGCAGCGGACCCGCGCCGGCAACTGGATCTTCTCCGTGGGCGGTGCGCAGACCAGCGCCCGCCAGGTCGGCGTGCCGGTGTTCCGGACCAAGGTCGGCCTCTTCATGACCACGGCGTTCGGAGCCTGGATCGTGGGCATGCTCAGCCTGTTCAAGACCACCACCGCACAGTCGACCACCGGTGTGGGCGCAGAGTTCATCTACATCATCTGTGCCGTCGTCGGCGGCTGCCTGCTGACCGGTGGCTACGGCTCCGCGGGGGGCGCCGCTCTCGGCGCTCTCATCTACGGGATGGTCGGCCAGGGCATCGTGTACGCCGGGTGGGACAGCGACTGGCTGTACTCCATCCTCGGTGTGATGCTCCTCGGCGCCGTCCTGGTCAACAACTTCGTCAAGTCGCGAGCGGAGAGAGTGCGATGAGTGCCGAGCAGACCGAGCCGGAGACCCTCGAGGGTGGCCAGGCTCCTGAGATCGCCGGCGGGCCCGCCCTGCCGCCACCCGGGACCGCGATCATCGAGGTCACCGACATCGGCAAGAGCTACGGCTCGGTGATCGCCCTGCGCGACGTCACCACCACGGTCAAGGCAGGGGAGGTGACGTGCGTGCTCGGCGACAACGGCGCCGGCAAGTCGACGTTCATCAAGATCCTGGCGGGTGCGCACGCCCACAGCAGCGGCGAGTTCCTCGTCGACGGTCAGAAGCGGACCTTCTCCTCGCCGCGCGAGGCGCTGGCGTTGGGGATCGCGACGGTCTACCAGGACCTCGCGGTCGTGCCGCTGATGCCGGTCTGGCGCAACTTCTTCCTCGGGTCCGAGCTCACCAAGGGCAAGGGTCCGACCCGCCGTCTCGACGTCGCGGCGATGAAGAAGATCACCAAGACCGAGCTGGCCGCGATGGGGATCGACCTGCGCGACGTCGAGCAGCCGATCGGGACCCTGTCGGGTGGTGAGCGGCAGTGTGTCGCGATCGCCCGCGCGGTCTACTTCGGCGCCCGCGTCCTGATCCTCGACGAGCCCACCGCGGCACTCGGCGTGCGCCAGTCCGGCGTCGTGCTCAAGTACGTCGCCAAGGCGCGCGACCGCGGCCTCGGTGTCGTCTTCATCTCCCACAACCCGCACCACGCCTACCCGGTGGGTGACCGGTTCATGCTGCTGCGGCGCGGACGCAGCATGGGCAACTTCCCCAAGGCCGAGATGACCCTGGAGGAGCTGGTGCAGATGATGGCCGGTGGGGCCGAGCTCGAGGCCCTCAGCCACGAGCTCGCGCGCCAGATGCCCGACTCGGAGGTCTCCAAGAGCATGGAGTCGGAGGTCGCGGAGACCTTGCACACGACGGACGAGGCGGCACCGGAGAGCACCCGCCCATGACCGCAGACCGCGAGATCGGTGTCGCGGTGGTGGGGTTCGGGTGGATGGGCCAGGTGCACTCGCGCGCCTGGGCGCGCCTGGCCCAGCACTACCCGGACGCCCCGCTGCGTCCCCGCTTCGTCGCCGTGGCCGACCCGGACGAGGGGCGACGTCGACACGCGATGGACGCCTACGGGTTCGCCGACGCGGTGGCGGACTGGGGTGCGCTGCTGGAGCGCGACGACCTCGACGTGATCAGCGTCTGCGGCCCCAACTTCGTGCACCGCGAGGTGGGGGAGGCGGTGGCGCGCTCCGGTCGACACCTGTGGATCGAGAAGCCGGCCGGACGCAGCGCCGAGGACACCGCGGCGATCGCGGCCGCGGTCCACGAGGCGGGTGTGATGTCGGCGGTCGGCTTCAACTACCGCAACGCACCGGCCGTCGCCCATGCCCGCGAGCTGGTCGCGTCCGGGCGCCTCGGGCGGCTGGAGTCGATCGACGTGCGGATGCTCGCCGACTACTCCGCGCACCCCGACGGCGCGCTCTCGTGGCGCTTCGACCCGGCGTACGCCGGCACCGGCGTCCTCGGCGACCTGGCCAGCCACGGCTTCGACCTCGCGCTCCACGTCGGCGGTGACAGCCTCGGCGGCCTGGTCGAGCTGGTCGCGGACCAGTCGACCTTCATCACCGAGCGACCGGTCGCGACCGGCGCCGTCTCGCACTACTCGCGGGGCGGCGACGGCCCCCGCGGGCCGGTGGGCAACGAGGACGTCGCCTCGGCACTGCTCCGGTTCGGAGCCGGCGCCCGCGGCTACCTCACGTCGTCGCGGGTCGCCGTCGGTGAGCAGTGCACCTACACGATCGACGTACGCGGGACCGAGGGGGCGCTCTCCTGGGACTTCCGTCGGATGGGCGAGCTCCGGCTCTGCCTCGGCACGGGCTACCTGGACGCACCCTGGGAGACCCGCTACGTGCAGGCGGGTGACGGCGACCTCGCTGCCTTCCAGCCGGGCTCGGGCATGGCCATGGGCTTCGACGACCTCAAGGTCGTCGAGTGCCGCGCCCTGGCCGAGAGCATCCACACCGGCAAGCCGCACGGCGCGACCATCGACGACGCCGTGGTGGCGGCCGAGCTGGTCGACGCGATGGTGCGTTCCTACGACGAGAGACGATGGGTGACCCCATGACCACAGACCGCTCCTCCGAGCGTTCCGGAGACGACACCGTCCGGGTCGGCGTGATCGGCACCGGTGCGATGGGTGCGGCCCACGTCGAGAACCTCTCGCGCTGGGTGCCGGGCGCCCGGGTGGCGCGGATCTTCGACGTCGACTCCGAGCGCGCCAAGACGATCGCCGACCAGGTCGGTGCCAGCGCCGCACCGTCGGCCGAGGCGCTGATCGAGTCGGGTGAGGTCGACGCGGTCCTGATCGCCGCGCCCGACCCGCTGCACGAGCCGCTCACCCTGGCCTGCCTCGAGCTCGGGAAGCCGACCCTGCTCGAGAAGCCCATCGCGAGCACCGTCGAGGGTGCCCGCCGCGTGGTCGACGCCGAGGTCGCGACCGGCCGCCGCCTGGTCCAGCTGGGCTTCATGCGGCACTACGACCCGGCGTACCTCCAGCTGCGCGAGGCCGTGCTCGGCGGCTCGATCGGCCAGGTCAAGGCCGCCCACTGCATCCACCGCAACCCGGCGGCGCACCCGTCCCACACCGACGAGAGCGTCCTGTTCGGCTCGATGATCCACGAGTTCGACAGCGTGCCCTGGCTGCTCGACGACCCGCTCGCGGCGGTGACGGTCTTCGCGTCGCGGGTGCCCGACGGCGAGCTGAAGGACCTCCAGGTCGGCGTCTTCGAGACCGTGAAGGGCACGGTCGTGACCATCGAGGTGTTCGTCAACGCGCGCTACGGCTACGACATCCACACCGAGGTCACCGGCACCGAGGGCACTGTCTCGCTCACCCCGCCGTACGGCGTGTCCGTGCGCCGCAGCGTGTCGGACACCGCGGGGGTCGACGGCCGCGTGGTGACCAAGGACGGGACCGAGCGCTACCTCGACGCCTACCGGCTCGAGGTCAGCGCCTGGATCCACGACCTCCGCACCGGCACGCTCACCGGACCCTCGGCCTGGGACGGCTACCTCGCGAACGTGGCGGCCTTCTCCGCCATCGAGTCGCAGCGGCACGGCGGCCGCGTCGAGCTCCCGCAGCAGCAGCGTCCGAGCCTCTACGACCCGGCCTAGAGGGGTCGCGGCACCGATCCTGAGTGCACAGGGTTGTGCACAGGCAGGGCCCGGCCTGTGCACTCCCCTCGTGGCGTGTGCACACGCTCTGCACAGATTCGGTCGTCGGCCTGGGGGATTCCCCCACCGTGTTGTGGCTGCCCGGCGCGCCCTCCTACAGTCACGGCGTGCCACGGGGCACGATGTCGGAAAGTCGACATTTCGGTCGAACCAGCACGACACAACTGGAGCACACATGACGGGGATCTTCGGCCGCGGCCACACCGGCACCACCGCACCCGAGATGCCACCGCAGGCCCCGCTCCCGACACCCCCGGTGGCCGACGAGGTGGCGACCCCGACCAGCGCGCCCGTCCCGTTCGCCCGGACCAGCGTCCCGGCCGAGGCGGTGGCCGACGAGGCCGGGGTCCTCGAGCAGGTCGACGGCCTGGTCGCGGAGGTCGACCCGGGCTCCGTCGAGGTGACGCTAGGCCCCACCGGTCGGCCGCTGCCGCAGTTCCCCGACCCGTCACCGGTCACCGGGCCCACCCACGCGCGCGTGATCTCGATGTGCAACCAGAAGGGCGGGGTCGGCAAGACCACGACCACGATCAACCTCGGGGCCTCGCTGGCGGAGTTCGGCCGCAAGGTGCTGCTGGTCGACTTCGACCCGCAGGGGTCGCTCTCGGTCGGTCTGGGCCTGAACCCCCACGAGATCGAGCACACCGTCTACAACCTGCTGATGGACCGCGAGGTCACTCTCGACGACGTCGTCGTCCCGACCGGCGTACCCGGGATGGACCTGCTGCCGTCCAACATCGACCTCTCCGCGGCCGAGGTGCAGCTGGTCCACGAGGTCGCCCGTGAGCAGACCCTGCAGCGGGTGCTCGCGCCGGCGATCGACCGCTACGACGTGATCCTGATCGACTGCCAGCCCTCGCTCGGTCTGCTCACGGTCAACGCGCTGACCGCCTCCGACGGCGTGATCGTGCCGCTGGAGTGCGAGTACTTCGCGCTGCGCGGCGTCGCCCTGCTCAAGACCACGATCGACAAGGTCCGCGAGCGGCTCAACCCGCGGCTGGAGATCGACGGCGTGCTCGGCACCATGTTCGACGGCCGGACGCTGCACAGCCGTGAGGTGATGGAGCGCCTCGTGCAGGCGTGGGGCGACAAGGTCTTCCACACCGTGATCCGCCGGACCGTGAAGTTCTCCGACTCCACCGTGGCCGGCGAGCCGATCACCTCCTACGCCAGCGCCTCCGGGGGCGCCGAGTCCTACCGCCAGCTGGCCAAGGAGGTGGCGCTGCGGTGTCTCGACGTGTGAGCCTCCCGACCGCCGACGACCTGTTCCGCCCCACCGACACCGCCCCGGACTCCACCGAGGTCGTGGAGCCCCGGGCCGAACGCCGGGTGCGCGCGGTCCCGACCGCCGACGAGTCGCGCTCGCGGCGTCCGAGCGGGCGGGTCCGGCACGACGAGAAGATGACCGTCTACGTCACCGCCGACGAGCTGCTCGACCTCGACAGCGCACGCCTCGCGCTGCGTCGCGACCACGGGCTCGCGGTCGACCGCGGGCGGATCGTGCGCGAGGCGATCGCGCTGGTGCTGGCCGACCTCGAGGAGCACGGCTACGACAGCCTCATCGTCCAGCGGCTCGTCGAAGAATGATCCCTGGATGACGATCGCCCCTGACGCCGGCCCCGACACCGGTTCGCAGACCCTCGCCGAGGCGGGGTTCGAGGTCCGGCTCGACAACTTCGAGGGCCCCTTCGACCTGCTGCTGAGCCTGATCTCCAAGCACAAGCTCGACATCACCGAGATCTCCCTCTCGCGCGTCACCGACGAGTTCATCGCGCACGTGAAGGCCGGTGCCGCGGCCGACGGCGTCTGGGACCTCGAGCAGACCTCGTCGTTCCTCGTCGTCGCCTCCACCCTGCTCGACCTGAAGTCCGCCCGGCTGCTGCCGCAGGGCGACGTCGAGGACGAGGACGACCTCGCCCTGCTCGAGGCCCGCGACCTGCTCTTCGCGCGTCTCCTGCAGTACCGCGCCTTCCGTCAGGTCGCCGCCGTGCTCGAGCAGCGGCTGGCGGGAGAGTCGCGGCGCCATCCTCGCGCCGTCGGGCTGGAGGACCGGTTCGCCGGGTTGCTCCCGGAGGTCCTGATCGGGATCGGTCTCGACGCGTTCGCCGCGATGGCGGCCAAGGCGCTGGAGCCGAGGCCCGAGGAGGAGCTGTCGCTCCAGCACATCCACGCTCCCGCGGTGAGCGTGCGCGAGCAGGCCGAGATCATCGTCGACCGGCTGCGTCGTACGAGCACGATCACCTTCCGGGCGCTCTGCGGCGACGCGCCCGACACCCTGACGAAGGTGGCGCGCTTCCTGGCGCTGCTCGAGCTGTTCCGCGAGAACGCCGTCGCCTTCGACCAGATGTCACCCTTGGGAGAGCTGACCGTGCGCTGGACGGGGTCCGAGGACCTCGACGTCGAGGCGGATGTCCACATCGACGAGTTCGACGGCGCGCCCGACCCGGCCGACGCCCCACCACCACCCGAGCCCCAGGAAGAGGAGACGCCATGAGCGAGGACGTGCTGGAGGTCGCCGTGGCCGAGCTGCGTCCGTCGCTGGAGGCGCTCCTGATGATCGCCGACCAGCCGCTCGACGAGACCACTCTGGCCACCGCCGTCGGCTATCCCGTGGCCGAGGTGTCGGGCGCCCTCGTCGACCTGGCCGCGGAGTACGCCGAGCAGGGGCGCGGCTTCGAGCTGCGCAACGTCGCCGGCGGCTGGCGCTACTACACGCGCGAGGAGCTCGCGCCGGTGGTCGAGGCCTTCGTCCTCGACGGCCAGCAGGCCCGCCTGACCCAGGCCGCCCTCGAGACGCTCGCCGTGGTGGCCTACCGGCAGCCCGTGTCGCGGGCCCGGGTGTCGGCCATCCGTGGTGTGAACGTCGACGGGGTGATGCGCACCCTGCTGACCCGCGGCCTGGTGGAGGAGGCCGGCCAGGACCACTCGTCGGGCGCCTACCTCTACCGCACCACGTCCTACTTCCTGGAGCGGATCGGCGTCACCTCCCTCGACGACCTGCCCGAGCTCGCTCCCTACCTCCCCGACCTGAACGACCTCGGCGACCTCGAGGACGAGAGCGCGGGGGAGTGACCACCCCCGACCTCGATCGCGACGAGGACGGCCTGGTCCGCCTGCACAAGCTCCTCGCCCGCTCCGGCGTCGCCTCGCGTCGCAAGTGCGAGGAGCTGATGCTGGCCGGCGAGGTGACGGTGGACGGCGAGGTGGTCACCCGCCTCGGGACCAAGATCGACCCGACCACCGCCGTGATCCGCGTCTCGGGCAAGCGCCTTCCCCCCGTCTCGCCGAACGCCTACCTCGTCCTCCACAAGCCCACCGGCGTCGTGTCCACCATGTCCGACCCCCAGGGGCGCCCGACCCTGAGCGACTTCGTGGCGGACCGGCCCGAGCGGCTGTTCCACGTCGGGCGGCTCGACACCGACACGGCCGGGCTGATCCTGCTCACCAACGACGGTGAGTTCGCCCAGCGCATGGCGCACCCGTCGTACGAGGTCGACAAGACCTACGTCGCGGAGGTGGACGGGCGCGTCACACCTTCGACCCTCGAGACACTGCTGGCCGGCGTCGAGCTGGACGACGGACCGGTCACCGTCTCGGCGGCCACCCTCGTCGGGGAGGGTGCACGCGACAAGTCCATCGTCGAGCTCGTCATCCACGAGGGACGCAACCGGATCGTGCGCCGCCTGCTCGACCACGTCGGCCACCCGGTCCGCAAGCTGACCCGCACCGCCATCGGCCCCGTCCAGCTGGTGGGGATGAAGAGCGGCACGCTCCGTGAGCTCACCGACGACGAGCTCGGCAGCCTCCTCGACGCGGCGAGCCTCTAGCCGGCGCAGAAAACCCGGACAAGGTCGTCGACGCACGCGGTCCGGACTTGACCCGGGCCGCGCTTTCCAGGCCCGTCCTCCGGAGCGAGACACGAGCCCGAACCGGCCGAGGGCGCCGATAGGGTCGGAGGGTGGCAGTCAGGGCGGTGCGGGGAGCGACGCAGCTCGACGTCGACGACCGCGACCACATGCTCGAGCGGGTGGCCGAGATGGTCACCCAGGTGATGGACGCCAACGGCTGGGTGCTCGACGACTTCATCTCGATCATCTTCACCGCCACCACCGACCTGGTCTCGGAGTTCCCGGCCTACGCCGCGAGGATGCTCGGCTTCACCGACGTCCCCCTCATCTGCACGCGTGAGCTGGAGATCGAGGGCTCGATGCCCCGCGTGGTGCGGATGATGGCGCACGTCGAGTCCGACCTCCCGCGTGCTGACATCACTCACGTCTACCTCCACGGAGCGGCCGCGCTCCGGCGCGACCTCGCCCGGGTCCGCGCCGTCCCCGACGAGCCGGCCGATGGCTGACCTGCCGGGCCCGGTGCTCGTCGTCGGGACGGGACTGCTCGGTACGTCGCTCGGCCTGGCCCTCCGCCGCCGCGACGTCGAGGTGCTGCTGAGCGACCGCAACCCCGAGCACGTCCGCACGGCCTCCGGCCTCGGCGCCGGACGCGAGCACACCGGCGAGCCGCCCGGGCTGGTCGTGGTCGCGGTGCCGCCCGACCATGTAGGGGCGGAGGTCGCGCGTGCCCTGCTGGCCTGGGACGCGATCGTGACCGACGTCGGCAGCGTCAAGACCGCACCGCTGCGCGCGCTGGACGGGCACCCGGGGCTGGAGCGGTACGTCGGCAGCCACCCGATGGCGGGCAGCGAGCGCTCGGGCCCGCTGGCCGCGAGCCCGACCCTGTTCGACGGCCGGCCCTGGGCGGTGGTGCCCCACCTCGGGTCGACTCCCGCCGCCACCGAGGCGGTCACCACGCTGGCCCGCCTGGCCGGCGCGAGCGTCGTTCGCCTGAGCCCGGAGGAGCACGACCTCGCGGTCGCCCGCACCTCCCACCTGCCCCACCTCCTGGCCGTCCTGGTCGCCGGCCGGCTGGCCGACGCTCCCGCGGAGCACCTCGCCCTGAGCGGGCAGGGGGTGCGCGACGTGACCCGGATCGCCGGGGGAGACCCGGGACTGTGGGAGCAGATCGTGACCGGCAACGCGCCCGCCGTGGCCGGCCTGCTCACCCAGGTGCGCGACCAGCTCGACGTCCTGATCGACGCGGTCACGGCGGGCGACCGCGGGCCGCTGGGCGAGATCCTCGAGCGCGGCGTCGCGGGCACGCTGGCCATCCCCGGCAAGCACGGCGGCCCGAGTCGGCCGACGGCGTCCGTCTTCGTGTCGCTGCCCGACCACCCCGGCGAGCTGGCCCGGCTCTTCGCCGACGCCGGCGCGAGCGGCGTCAACATCGAGGACGTCCATATCGACCACGACCCGGCACGCGACACCGGTCTCGTCGAGCTGCTCGTCGACGAGACCCGTGCCGACCACCTGCAGGCCTCCCTCGAGTCGGGCGGCTGGCAGACGCACCGCTAGTCGGCGACCCCCACGAGCTCCGTGGAGACCTCGGGCGAGGCCTCGACCTGGCGCGCCGGCCGGAGCACGACGGTCGCGAGACCGGCCGCCAACGCGGCCGCGATCGCCGCGCCCAGGAACGCCAGGTGGTAGCCACCCGTGAGCGCCTCGGCGCGTCCCGCCCCCGAGGCGGCCAGGTGGTGGGTACGGCTGGTCGCGAGGGTGGACAGCACCGCGAGCCCGATCGCGCCGCCGACCTGGACGGTGGTGTTGTAGAGGCCGGAGGCGACGCCGGAGTCGGCCGGCGTCGCTGCCGACATGGCCATCCCGGTGAGGGCCGGGAACCCGAGGCCGGCGCCCAGTCCGGTGAGGACCATCGCGGGAGCGACGTCCACGACGTAGGAGCCGTCCACGGGGAGCCGCGTCATCAGGAGCAGCCCGCCGGTCAGCACCACCAGGCTCAGCACCAGGGTCGGCTGCTCGCCGAGCCGCTGGGTGACGCCGGCGGCGAGGCGCAGCGACATCACGCCCATCACCAGGGTCGCCGGCAGGAAGGCGAGGCCGATCTGCAACGGACCGTAGCCACGGACCTCCTGCAGGTAGAGCGACCCCAGGAAGAACGTGCCGAACATCCCGACGACCAGGAGACCCTGCACGAGGTTGGCGCCGGTCACGATCCGCGACCGGAACAGCCGCAGCGGCAGCAACGGCTCGGCCGCGCGGGCCTGACGCGCCACGAACGCGGAGAGCAGGACGACGGCGATGCCGGCGGTGACGAGGGTGGCGCTGGTGCTGCGCTGGGCGATCTCGACGATCGTGTACACGCCGACCATCAGGCCGGCCGTGAGCAGGACGGCGCTGACGGCGTCCGTACGACGGTCGGTGACCGCGGGCGTTCCGGCGTCGACGTAGCGCAGGGTGCCGACGCAGGTGGCGATGCCCACGGGGAGGTTGACCAGGAAGATCCAGCGCCAGTCCAGCGCCGAGGTCAGCGCGCCGCCGGCCAGCAGACCGATCGACCCGCCGGCGGAGGCGACGAAGCCGTAGACGCCGATGGCCCGTGCGCGCTCGCCAGGCTCGGGGAAGAGCGAGACGATCATGCCGAGGACGACGGCCGAGGTCAGGGCGCCGCCGACGCCCTGCACCAGGCGCGCGGAGACGAGCATCCAGGGCGCCGTCGCCAGCGCGCAGGCCAGCGAGGCGACCACGAAGACGCCGAGCCCGGCCAGGAAGACCAGACGCTGACCGAACAGGTCACCGACCCGCCCGGCCAGCAGGAGCAGCCCCCCGAAGGCGACCAGGTAGGCGTTGACCACCCAGCTGAGATCGCTCGGCGAGAAGGCGAGGTCCTGGGCGATGCTCGGCAGCGCCACGTTCACGATCGTCGCGTCGAGGACGATCATGAGGACGCCTGCACACAGCGTGTAGAGGGCCAGCCAGCGGCGGCGGTCGGTCGGGGTCATCGGAGGTCCTTCCCGGTCGGAGCGGTTCTCGCTGGTACGTCGAACGGGAACGCCGCGATTCGACACCTCCGACGAGAATCTCCAGAACGGAGGGTGCCTCCGGCGAATCCGCCCGGGCGGCACCTCCCCGGTAGGCTGAGGGCTTGCCCGACGCCGGATCCGGGGTCGGCCGCACCCCCACCAGAGTCTGGACAGGTCCCGTGAGCGCTCCCGCACGCACCGGCGTGGTCGTGGCGATCGACGGACCCTCGGGATCGGGCAAGTCGAGCACCTCGCGCGGCGTCGCCACCCGGCTGGGGCTGCGCTACCTCGACACCGGCGCGATGTACCGCGCCCTCACCTGGTGGATGCTGCGCCACGACGTCCCGGTCGACGACCCGGCTGCCGTGGCAGCCCGGTGCACGGAGCCCGAGATCGTCTCGGGCACCGATCCGAGCGCCCCGACCATCACCGTCGACGGCGTCGACGTGGCCGTGGCGATCCGCACGCCCGAGGTCACCGGTGCCGTCTCGGCCGTGAGTGCCGTGCCGCAGGTGCGGGCCCGTCTCCTCGCCCTCCAACGCTCCGTCATCGACGGCGGCGGGATCGTCGTCGAGGGCCGCGACATCGGCTCCGTGGTCGCCCCCGACGCGGAGGTCAAGGTCTACCTGACCGCCGACGCCGCCGCGCGTGCTGCGCGGAGGGCCGCGGAGGAGGGTGGCTCCGACCTCTCCGCCACCGAGACCTCGCTGCTCGCCCGCGACCGGATCGACTCCACCCGCACCGCCTCGCCGCTGACGATGGCCGAGGGCGCCGTCCACGTCGACACCACGCCGTACACGCTGGACGAGGTGGTCGACCTCATCGCCCGTCTCGTCGAGGACCGGCCGTGACGGTGGGTGCACAGCGCCGTCACCCGCCGACCTGGCTGCTCCACGGCGGGCGTCCGACGAGCCGGTGGCTGATCCGGCGTCGGTACGACGTGCGCGAGCACGGCACCGCGCACGTGCCGCCGCAGGGGCCCGTGATCGTCGCGGCCAACCACACCGGCGTCATCGACGGGCCGTTGCTCGCCATCTTCGGGCCGCGGCCGGTGCACGCGCTCACCAAGCGCGAGATGTTCGAGGGGCGGCTCGGCCGCTTCCTCCACTCCGAGCGGGCAGATCCCGCTCGACCGCGTGACCACCGACCGGGGCGCCATCCGTGCCTGCCTGCACGTGCTCGAGCACGGGGGAGCGGTGGGGATCTTCCCGGAGGGGAACCGCGGCGCGGGCGACCTGACGCGCTTCCGCAACGGCGCGGCGTACCTCGCGCTCGTCACAGGCGCGCCGATCGTGCCGCTGATGATGTACGGCACGCGGCCCGCCGGCGGCGGCAAGGACGCCCTGCCTGCACGCGGGAGCGCGCTCGACCTGGTGTACGGCGCGCCGATGCGCGTCGACAAGCGGCCGTGGCCGCGGACCAAGACACTCGTGGCCGCCACCTCGGCGGCCCTGCACGAGCGGATGCTGGACGAGCTGAGGGCGGGCCTGGTGCTGACCGGGCAGACGCTGCCCGGCCCGATCCCGGCCGAGTCCGCGGAGGAGATCTCATGAGCGACCCCGACAGCGCAGGCACGGTCCAGGGAGCCGAGTCGGCGACCGGCCCGGTGCCGGTGCTGGCCGTCGTCGGCCGGCCCAACGTCGGCAAGTCGACGCTGGTCAACCGGATCCTGGGCCGCCGCGAGGCGGTCGTCGAGGACGTCCCGGGCGTCACCCGCGACCGCGTGTCCTACGACGCCACGTGGGCCGGGCGCGCGTTCACGGTCGTCGACACCGGCGGCTGGGACCCCGACGCCCGCGGCCTGGCCGAGCGGATCAAGGCGCAGGCCGAGGTCGCGGTCGGGCTGGCCGACGCGGTGCTGTTCGTCGTCGACGCCACCATCGGCATCACCGACGCCGACGAGTCGGTGGTCCGCGTGCTGCGGGCCTCCAAGAAGCCGGTCGTCCTGGCCGCCAACAAGGTCGACGACCAGCGGGCCGAGGCCGAGGCCTACGGGCTGTGGAACCTCGGGCTCGGCGAGCCCTACCCGGTGTCGGCCCTCCACGGCCGCGGGTCGGGCGACCTGCTCGACGCCATCCTCGGGGTGCTGCCCGAGCCGCCCGAGCAGTCGTTCGAGGAGGAGGCCGGCCCGCGGCGCGTCGCCATCGTCGGCAAGCCGAACGTCGGAAAGTCGTCGCTCCTCAACAAGCTGGCCGGCTCCGAGCGGGTCGTGGTCGACTCCGTCGCCGGCACCACCGTCGACCCGGTCGACGAGCTGGTCACCCTCGGCGGCCGCGAGTGGCGGTTCATCGACACGGCAGGCATCCGCAAGCGGGTCAAGGAGGCCTCGGGCCACGAGTTCTACGCCTCGCTGCGCACCTCGACGGCGATCGACCGGGCCGAGGTCGCCGTCCTGGTCCTCGACGCCGACCAGTCCATCTCCGAGCAGGACGTCCGGATCCTGCAGACCGTCCGCGAGGCGGGCCGGGCGCTGGTGATCGCCTTCAACAAGTGGGACCTCGTCGACGAGGAGCGCCGCCACTACCTCGAGCGCGAGGTGGAGCGCGAGCTCGTGCAGGTGCAGTGGGCGCCGCGGATCAACATCACCGCGCGCACCGGCTGGCACGTCGACCGGCTCGTGGTGGCCCTCGACAAGGCGCTCGAGGGGTGGGAGACGCGGGTCCCGACCGGTGCGCTCAACGCCTTCCTCGGCCGCCTCGTCGCCGAGCACCCCCACCCGGTGCGCAGCGGCAAGCAGCCGAAGATCATGTTCGCCACCCAGCCCTCCACCGCGCCCCCGACGTTCGTGCTGTTCACGTCGGGGAAGCTCGACGCGGGCTACGAGCGCTACATCGAGCGTCGCCTGCGCGAGGACTTCGGCTTCGTCGGCACGCCGGTCGTGCTCACCCAGCGCGTCCGCGAGAAGCGCAAGCGCTGAGCGGCGCGCTGTTCGAAAACGTTGCGGTTTGGTCCCCAACCGCAACGTGGAACGATCCAAGTCTGCGGTTGGGGACCAAACGGCGGGGTAGACGAAGAGCCGGCAAACCCCGGGCGGCGGGCCGGCCGGTCGTGAGAACATGCCCGGCATGGTGACCATGGACCAGGTGATCGGCTTCGGCCTGGTCGCGCTCGTCCTGATCGCGATCCCGGGCCCGAGCGTCGTCTTCACCGTCGGCCGCGCCCTCACCTACGGCCGCACCGTCGCGCTCACCACCGTGCTGGGGAACTCGCTCGGGCTGCTCGCCGCGCTGGTCCTGGTCTCGGTCGGGCTGGGTGACCTCGTGGCGACCTCCGACACGGCCTTCGAGGTCCTCAAGGTCGGGGGAGCGGCGTACCTCGTCTGGCTCGGGGTCCAGGCCCTGCGCCATCGCGAGCCGATCGAGGTCCACGGCGAGTCGGGCCCGGCGCTGCACGGGCCCACGGCGCTGCGCCAGGGCTTCCTGGTCGGGTTCACCAACCCCAAGGCCTACGTGATCTTCGCGGCCGTGCTGCCCCAGTTCGTCGACCGCGACCGAGGCCATGGCAGCCTGCAGATGCTGCTGCTCGGGTCGATCGCGTTCCTGATCGGTCTCGTCTCCGACAGTGTGTGGGCACTGATGGCCAGCCAGCTGCGCCGCTGGTTCCGCGCCTCCCCGTCCCGGGGGCGCGCGCTGGGTACGGTGGGCGGCGTGTCGATGATCGGACTCGGAGTGGCCGTGGCTGTGACGGGCCGGGCCGACACGTGAGGCTGCGCGGAGCGGCGCTCGCGATGGTCGGCGTGCTCGCGGTCACCGGCACGGCGTACGCCGCGGGCACGTCGTCGGCTGCCCACACGAGCGTCGACCGACGGCCGGTCGCGGGCACCCACTGCCCGACGTTCCCGGCCGACAACTACTGGCACGCCGACATCCGGCACCTCCCGGTGAACCCTCGCAGCAAGCAGTGGCTGTCGCACATGAGCCGGTCGGTCGACCTGCACCCCGACTTCGGGCCCTCGTTCGGCGACGGCCCCAACTACGGCATCCCGATCACGGTCGTCGGCTCCTCCCACGCGCGCGTGCGGGTGCACTTCCAGTACGGCTCGGAGAGCGACAAGGTCCGCTACCCGCTGGGCACGGACACCCGCATCGAGGGCGGTCGGAGGTCCAGCGGCGACCGGCACGCGATCATTGTCGACAAGGGCTCGTGCAGGCTCTACGAGACCTTCGCGACCCGCAAGCGCAACGGTCGGTGGACCGCGGGCTCGGGGGCGGTGTGGTCCCTGACCTCCGACAAGCTGCGACCCAACGGCTGGACCTCCGCCGACGCCGCCGGGCTGCCGATCCTGCCCGGGCTGCTGCGGTGGAACGAGGTCAAGAACCGCGACGTCGACCATGCGATCCGTTTCACCACCGACGTCACGTCGACCCACCACCTGTGGCCGGCTCGCCACGACGCGGGTTCTCGACGCAGCCTCGCCTACCCGCCGATGGGGGCCAGGTTCCGCCTGAGGGCGTCCTACCACCCGTCCGGCTTCGGGCCGGCAGCGATGGCGGTGGTGAAGGCGATGAAGACCTACGGACTGGTGCTCGCCGACAACGGGTCGCCGTGGTACTTCCAGGGCGAGCAGAACGCCCACTGGCCGATCTCGATGATCGAGGAGCTCAAGCGCATCCCGGCGCGGGCGTTCGTGGCGGTCGACACGTCGTCCCTCAAGGTCTCGAGCGGGAGCGGCGCCACCCGCTAGGAGGTTCCCCCGACGGTGCCGCCGACCGAAGCCGACGGCACCTCGCCGGGGGGTGTCCGGGTCAGCTCTCGAGCGCTGCGTCCAGGGTGATCTCGACGCCGGTCAGGGCCTTGCTGACGGGGCACCCCGTCTTGGCCTCCTGGGCGGCCTTCTCGAAGCCGGCCGCGTCGAGCCCCTCGACCTCACCGCGGACGGTGAGCACGATCCCGGTCAGGTGGAAGCCACCGGCCGGGTCGGGGCCGAGCGAGACGTCGGCCTGGACGTCGAGCGCGACCGGCGTGCCGCCCGCTGCCGCGATCCGGGACGAGAGCTGCATGGCGTAGCAGGAGGAGTGGGCGGCGGCGATCAGCTCCTCGGGACTCGTCGTGCCGTCGGCGTCCTCGGCGGCCCGCTTCGGGAAGGACACGTCGTACGTCGCGATCTGCGAGCTGGTGAGCTCGACCTGTCCGGATCCCTGCTCGAGGGTGCCGGTCCAGGCGGTGCGTGCGGTACGGGTGGGCATGGGGTCTCCTCGCGTCGGCAGTGTGGACACACGCGCAACGTCGCCGCCGGTGCGAGACATTCCACCGGCGGCTGACGGAGTGGGTCAGCGCTTTTGCGGGAGCTGACTGTGACGCACGGCGCCGGCGAGAGCCGTCGCCCCGAACGAGTAGAAGAAGTAGAACGGTGACTGGACGATGGCGCTGAGAGCCAGACAGAGGATCGCGCAGAACAAGAAGATGTTCGCGATGGTGAGGTTGTTGGGCATGTCAGGTCCTAGTGGGATCGCCCACCGTCGTCTGAGCCACGCCGGCCGGGCGTTGTGCCGATCCTTTACCCTCCGGGCGTGACAGGTAAACCCCAGTTCTGATGATGCTCCGAACGGGTGGTCAGGCGACCGGACCCGCGATCAGCGTCACCGTGGCCGCGTGGCTCGTCCCCGCGGCGTCGGTCCAGATCACCCGGACCTGGTCGCCGGGGGAGTAGGCCCGGACGGCCTGCCGGAGGCCGGCGGCGCTGCTGACGCTCGTGCTGCCGATCCGGGTGATGCGGTCACCGGCCACGATGCCCGCCCGGGCGGCCGGCGTACCGGGGTAGACCCCGGCGACGGTGATGCCCGTGGGCTCGAGCCCGATGCCGAGGAACGCCGGGTTGCCGTACTCGTACCTCGCGTTGACGGTGCCGTTCTCGAGGTCGTCGGCGATGCTGACCACCTTGGCGATCGGGACGGCGTACCCGACGACGTCGCTGGTGCCCGTCGAGGCGGCGGTGGTCATGCCCACGACGTCGCCCTGGTCGTCGTACGTCGCGCCGCCGGAGTCGCCGGAGATCACGTCGCTGCTGATCTCGATCAGACCTTGGAGCTTCTCGCCCGTGCTGCCGCCCTGGCTCTGCGTGGTGATGTGCTGGTCGAGCGCGGTGACCGTGCCCTCGGCGGCGCTGAAGGTCGTCGCGTCGCCGCCGGCGTCGCCCACGGCGGTGACGGCGTCGCCGACCGCCGCCGGGGTGGTGGCGGTCTGCACGACGGAGAGGCCCGTGGCGTTGGTGAGCTGGAGGACGGCGACGTCGTCCGTGGCGTCGGTGCCGACCACGGTGGCGCGGTAGTGCTGCCCGGTGCTCATCACGGTGACCCGGATCTTGGTGGCGCCCTCGACGACGTGGTGGTTGGTGACGACCTCGCCGGTGCTGGTGAGGATCATCCCGGTGCCGGCGGCCCGGCCGCCCTGGTACTTCAAGGTCGTCGCGATCCGGACCAGCCCGGTGAGCTGGTCGCCGCTGGCCGGCGTACCTCCGGAGGAGGAGTCGAACGGCGCACCGCCCTGCTGCCCCGGTCCGCTGAACGGCGAGCCTCCGAACGGCGTGGTGCCACCCTCACCCAGCTGCGGGGACTGCCCGACGTAGCCGTTCGGGGGCGTCGCGACCGGACCGGCGCCGCCACGGTGGTGGCCGAGCGCGAAGCCCGCACCGCCGGCAGCCACCACCAGTGCGACCGCCGTACCCGCCGCGAGCAGCCGAGGGCGCCTGCGCCGCGGCTCCGGTGCCGGGGGAGTGGCGACGTACGTGGGCGGCGCGGGCGGGGGTGGTGGTGCCGGCGCCCACGACGGCACCTGGGGCGGCGTGGGCGTGGGGTCGTGCGGGGCCGGCGCGGCGTGCTCGTCCATGGGGTCTCCTTCATGCGGCATGTACCCCATCCAGCACCCCGATCCAGTGAGCAGCCTGTGAGAAACCTAGGAGGCCGGTGTCGTGATCCGAAGAAGATCCTGAACGGCACCGGGCGTCGGACACACCGCGCCCGGCCGGATTCGGGCCGCCCGACCCCCTGCGGTAGCCTTCACACCGCCCAGCGGACCCGGTCCGCCCGGGCATCGGGCTGTGGCGCAGTTTGGTAGCGCACTTGACTGGGGGTCAAGGGGTCGCAGGTTCAAATCCTGTCAGCCCGACCAGAACCGTCTCTGACCTGCGGAAATGCAGGTCAGAGGCGGTCCGAGATTTGAAGCAAGCGACTGCGGGTCGCAGGGTCTATTCTCGGCACCTTGATAGTCTGACCGCCTCTGACCTGCGCAAACGCTGCGTCGCGGCTGGTTGGCCAAGTGAGCCCTCGTGAGGCTGGTCCGCACCTATTCCCGAAGTATTCACCGGACGCCTCCAAGTTGATCCCGTCCCGGCGCGCTCGTCCCAAGGCCGAGCCGGCGCTGCTGGATGAGCCGCGTGCGAAGCCACGCGTTTCAGTTCGGAGCCGTAGAGCCCAACGATCAGGGGTGTTGCGGGGGAGCGGTAGGGGAGATCCCTACCCGCGGGACCGGAGCGACCCAAGGCCGTCAACGATCGAAGTTCCCAAACGGCCTTGGACGTCCCCGAGGCCAAGGTGGCAGAAGCCCTCTCCCACCTGATCAAATTTACCCTCCTGGACAGCCTCTCCGGTGTCGACCAGCTCAACGAACTGAGTGATGACGACGTCGTCGGGCTCATCACCCTCGCGATGAGCATGTATCTCACGGCATCGGGTGCTAAGCCGGAGCGCCGCCCCACAACTGCCTGAAGTCACACTCCAGCCGCGCCGGATCGCGGCGGTAGGCAGCGCCTTCGAGCGCAAGCGGTGCGCCGATCCGTTGAGACCACCTGCCTGTGCGTTCACGCACGGGATACTGCCGCATGGACTCGGACAGGCGACGTGCCCTAGCGGACGAGATTCTCCAAGCGCTCGCGTGTGGCGAAGTGGCCCACGCGGTGGATGGGTTCGCCATTCGGCACGTCGACGACAGCGCAGTGCTAGAGGTCGATCTAAACGAGCCGGACACGCTCTACCGCATAACGGTGGCGTTGCATGCGCGCCTGCGCCGTGATCCTGACAGGACCAGTTGAAGTGCCAAGGTGGACCATCAGCACAGGCCCACGCGGCGAGGCAGGCCCAGGCCTTGCGTGACTCGTGACACGGCGCGTTGCCCGCGTCTTGGTCGCGTCACGCGCCATAGTGCGACGTACCAACCGATCGAGGAGGGCCAGATGAGCCAACCCACATCCACAGGACAGAGCTGGGCCGCTGGTCTCACTGTCTTCGCCGCCGCCTTCATGATGGTTTCCGGCGTCCTGACGGCGATCCAAGGCATCGTCGCCCTGGCGAACTCCGACTTCTACGTCGTGGGCCGGAAGTACACCTTCCAGTTCGACATCACGGCGTGGGGCTGGATCCTGCTGCTCCTCGGCATCGTCGTGGCCGCTGTCGGCGTCTTTCTGTTCATGGGACAGACCTGGGCTCGCTGGACCGCCCTCGTCGTCGTAGCCCTGTCGATGATCGCCAACTTCGCCTGGGTGCCGTACTACCCGGTCTGGGGCATCATCGTCCTGGCTCTTGACGGAGCCGTTATCTGGGCCTTGACCATCGACACCCGCGAGCAGATCTGACGCCCTGCTCGTTCCCGCTGGGCTGGACTTGGGTGACATACCACATCCGCTCATCGGCTGAGAGTGCGTTGGTGATGACCCGGGCTTGGGTCAGTAGGCCGAGCAAGGGGCGTTCGATTAGCGGTATGGGGGCACCTACCTCGAACCACACCGGCAGGTCGCGACGCTCGAGGTGATGATCGGACTCCTTATCCGATCACGACGTCAGGATGCCGTGGGACTGACCGGCTCTGAAGGTGATGGAGACGCCGAGGGGGTGGTACTCCCGGACGTTGGGTGGCTTGCTTCAGCGATCGCCTTCTCGAGGGCCTGGACGGTCGCGGTGTCGACGCTGCCGGTCGGCTTGACCCCCAGCTCTGTCTGGAAGCGCTTGAGTGCCTCGGTCAGGGCCGGGGTCCAGGTGCCATCGACCGGGCCGTCCCAGAAGCCGGCGAGCTTGAGGGTCTGTTGCACCGCCGCGGTTGTGGCCGCCGTCTGCTGGGCGGCCACGCCGCCCTTGGCGGCCAGCTCTGCATCCAGCGTGGCGGCGGTGGCCTTGTCGACGGCCCCGGTGACCGGTAGCCCGTTCTGCTTCTGAAGACTCTCGACAGCCGCGACCGTCTCCGGTCCGTACACCCCGTCGATCTCGCCCTGGTAGTGACCCGCTGAGGCCAACCCCTGCTGCAGTGCGACTGTGTACTCGGCTACCGCTAGTTGTGCCTCCTGCTCTTGCTGGGTGAGACATCCCGCATCGGAGTACAGCTGCAGCCACGCCATCTCCAGCGCCACGGCGGCCGCGTTGAACTGCTTGCCAGCCTGGACCAGTGAGGTCTGGTTGGTGACCGCGCCCTGGGCTTGGGTGAAGTCAGCTTCAGCGCTCTTGACCCGTTCGACGGTGGCCGCCGGGGCCAGCGGAGACGGTGCTGAGCTCGGCTTCTGCGAGCTCGGAGCGGTGGGCGACGCTGTCGATCCGGACTTGGCCTGTTTCAGGTCCGCCTTGGCGTCGGCGAGCTCCTGCTTCGCCTCGACCACCTTCTGCTGGGCCTCCACCGCGTCTTGGGCGCCGGTCACGGCCTCGTCGCGCGGTGCGGCCAGGTCGCTTCCTGCGTCCTTGACGTCGCCGACGGTGGGAGCGGTCGCATTCAGGACGTCGCCGTACCGGTCGATCGCCACGACGTACGACTTGGACGCATCGCAGAAGGCGGCGCTCACCGCCGTGAACTCGTCCTTGGCATCCGCCAGGGCCTTTTCCTTGGCAGTCACGCGCGCCTGCGCCTGCTCGACGTCGCTGACGGCCCCGCCACTGTTCCCGTTGCCGCAGCCCGACAACCCGAGACCCGCCAGCGCGAGACAGGCGACCACGCCGACGTGCCGCCGCGTTGGGGGGCGACGGCGGGTCGCTTGGACGACCGGATCGGACTCCATCAGATCCTCTCTGCTCGCTGGGGCAGCCATCCGTCGGGTGACGGAGAGCCGCGCCGAGCCGAACGTTGCGGTGCGCGGTACGCGTCAGCCCGCGAGGATCTTGGCCTTCTGCGCCTGGAACTCAGCGTCGGTCAGCACCCCGGAGGCCTTCAGCTCGCCGAGTTTTTGGAGCTGGTCCAAGGTGTCGTCCGCACTCGACGCGGCCGGCGCCGGCGCGTACTGCGGCGCTGGCGCGTACTGAGGCGGCGGCGGCTCGGCGTATTGCTGCTGTTCCTGCGCAGCCCACCGGCCCGCTTGACGTCGCGACACCCGGTTCGACACGGCCGTTGCCGTGCCGGCTACGACTGCCGTGCGGGCCATTCCTCCGATGAGTCCCACGCTCATGCCCCCTCTTGGTCCATGTGTCAGCCCTCGGCCGACTCGAGCTCGTCGAGCATCGCGATCACGTCGGTCGCCGGGATCCGGCCGTTGGCCACGACCTCGCCACCGGCGTTCCTCATCGCGGTCACGAACGGCCCGGCCCAGGTGTTCTCGTAGACGAGGAGACCCGCGGCACTCCCCGGCGCGATCAGGGAGGCGGCCTGCGACAGGTCGTCGTCATCGAGCAACCCCGACTCGACGCCCTCGAAGACCGCAAGATCGAGGGTCCCGTCGCCGTCCAGATCGGCGATGGCGACGGCGGTGAAGGAGCCGTCCGCGCCTCGCAACACGAACCGCAGGTCCAGGATCCGGATGATGCCCCGATCGACCAGGTCGAGCAGGATCGCCATGCCCTGACCGGTGATCTTGGCCTCCGGGAACTCCAGGGCCAAGTAGTCGATGGGACCGACGTCCTGCTCAGACAAGAGCCACCTCCGATGTGAACGGCACCAGCTGATACGTAGGCTTGCAAGGGAGTCCTAGCGCGCAGGTCACGAGAGCGCCTTGCCCTTGAGGGTATCGAACTCTGCCTGGGTGATCGCTCCGGAGTCAAGGAGCGACTTCGCGCTGGCGATCTGATCGGCCGGCGCGCTTCCCGAGCCCGCGACCTGCTTGATGTAATCGGCCTGAGCAGCCTGCATCTCGGTGGCCTTGCTCAGCTGACGCTCGGTCATGCTCCTGCCGCGTGCGATCAGATAGATCAGGGCACCCACCCAGGGCACGAAGATCAACAGGACGGCCCAGCCGGCCTTGCCCCAGCCGCTGAGGGTGTGGTCACCGAACATGTCGAACAGGCAGCGGAACCAGACCATGATGGCAGCGATCCAGATGAAGAACCAGAAGCTCCACAGGAGCACTTCTCCGAAGTTGTTGGTCATGGCGTCCATGCAAGGCCCCTCTCCCCATGGCCTCGGTCTTCTTCCGAGACTCTCGGGCTGAAGCGTCTCAGATGGCGCACTACCCGAAGGAAGTGTCCAGGAAACAAGGTCCACGGGGATGTTGATCAGCTCAGGCTTCCTCGCCCATGCCGGTGAGCCCACCTCCTCTAACCTTTAGCGGGCTGGGTAGATTCGGCGGAGCACCTGGTCTGGCGTCAGCGAGACCTTGGGATCGAGTGATCGTGGAGGCAGTGAATGACCACTTCTGGTGACGCCGTTCCGCAACCTGGCAGGGCTGTCGGCCCGACCAGCGAGTTCAGCCTGTTCTTCCGGGTGAAGCCCGGGTCGGGGCCCTCGCTGCGGGCGGCTCTCCTCGCGCTGCAGGACACTCCGGGGTACCGGCCGGGTGACTACGGGATGGCGATCCAGACGATCCACGAGGCGCGCTTCGTGATGTTCGACGACGACACCCAGCTGGCGTTCATCACGAGCTTCGACGGCCCGTGGGATGTCTACATGGACGACTTCTTCACCTCCGGGCCGACGCTGTCCCTCTTCGTCGCGATCTTCAGCCACGTCGAGGGGTACGACGGGCTCCCAGACATCGCAGCCCTGCGAGCGTTCGTGTTGAACGCCGAGCAGACGGCGACGGCGTACGCCCGCAACTACCCGGGCACGGTCAAGGAGGTCCGCAAGGCGCTGCGCGTGAACGCCGCCTTCCAGCAGGTGCTCGACCACCCGCAGGCGGCGGAGATCCTCCAGCACCCGGCGTTGCAGCCGTTGCTGGACGAGGCCGGCGACTAGTCGGCCGAGACCGGGCTCCCATGTCTGACCACATCTCCGGGCCGCGTGCCCTCTCGGATCCGATCGCGGACATCACGGACGTGTACGCGTTCCCGAGCCCCGAGACCCCGGGGCGGCTCGTCCTGGTCGTCAACACCCTCCCGATGGCCGCACCGTCCGCGCTCTTCTCCGCGGGGCTGCTGTACCGATTCCGCCTGCGTTCGCTGACCGCTGGGGACGGTGGGGCGTTCGTCCCGGGAGCCGACGAGCTGGTGCTCGACTGTGTCTTCGATGCGCCGGACCATGTGGCGGACGGCCATCAGCAGCGCGGCCACTGCGTGACGCCGAGCGGGGAGGACGTCTCGTTCCTCGTCAACGACGAGCAGGGCGGCGCGGGAAGCGGCATCCGGGTCTTCGCAGGCGTCCGCTGGGACCCGTTCATCATGGACGCCCGCGCTGCGTTGGCCACGATCGCGACCCGCAAGCTGGCCTTCACCGACCACGGCTCGATCTTCCTGGACGGCAAGAACGTGCTGAGCATCGTCGTCGAGATCGACGCGGGTTCCTGGGCGACGACCCGACCCTCGTCGGCGTCGTGGCGGAGACCCTGACCCGCGGCGAGTTCAATGTCAGGATCGAGCGGGTGGGCCGCCCCGAGGTGAAGAACATGATGCTCGCGCCCAAGGACTTCGACCCGGTGAACCGCGACCTCGAGATCCGCGACCTCTACAACATGGACGACGCCTTCCACCTCGGCGACTCCTACGCCGGCGCCTTCCGAGCTCGGCTGGATGCCAACCTGGCGTTCTGGGACGGCCTCGACGGCAAGGCCGACTGGGCCCTCGACGACGAGGGACGGCATCCGCTCACCGAGCTGGTCCTGGCCGACTACCTGATCGTCGACGTGACGAAGCCCTACCAGGAGCAGGGCTCCTTCCTCGAGATCGAGCTCGCCGCACGTCGCGGTGAGGACCATGTGACGTGCGGGGGCCGCACCCTGAACGACGACGTGATGGACACGATCTTCACCCTGCTCGTCAACGCCGGGACCGGGCCTGTGATCCGCGACGGTGTCGACGGCGCCACCCAGCCGGGCACGACCGTCTTCCCGTACCTGGCCTCGCCCAACCCGGACCCGCCCGAAGCTCCCGAGCACCACTGAGCGTGGAAGGCAGGTGACAGCAGTGGACGCCACGAGCGACGTGTCCCTGGAGCTCGACGACATCCAGGCCGGCGCGCTCTACGAACGCCCGTCGCCGTACGTCGGCACCTACCTGCTGCTCTGCATCCGCGACCAGGCCGACGGCCGCGAGCTGGTCCGCCGGCTGCACCGGATCGCCAACCCGGCCGGGTCCGCCGACACGCCCGACGACACGTCGGTGACGGTGGCGTTCACCTATCACGGTCTCGAGGCCCTCGGGGTGCCGCAGGAGTCGCTCGACAGCTTCGCGCCGGAGTTCAAGGAGGGAATGGCCGCCCGCGCGACAGCGCTGGGTGATGTCGGTGAGAGCGCCCCCGACCAGTGGGAGAAGCCGCTGGGCAGCAACGACGTGCACGTCGCCATCGCCGTCCTCTCCTCGGATCAGTCCCACCTCGACACGCTCGCGGAGAGGGCCCGCGCTGCTCAGGCGGAGCTGCCGGGCGTCGAGCTGATCTGGCGCCAGGACTGCTACCAGCTCGCCACGGGCCGGACGTCGTTCGGCTTCAAGGACGGCATCGGCCAACCCGCCGTCGAGGGCAGCGGACGGCCCCCCACCAACCCCCGAGAGCTGCCGCTCAAGGCCGGCGAGATCGTCCTGGGCTACCCCGACGAGAGCGGCGAGCTCCCGCCGATGCCGACCCCCGACGTCCTGGGTCGCAACGGCACGTACGTCGTGTTCCGCAAGCTGCACACGAAGGTGGCGGCGTACCGGAGCTACCTGCGCGAGCGGGCCGCCACCCGCGCCGAGGAGGAGCGCCTCGGCGCGAAGATGGTGGGGCGCTGGCAGAGTGGCGCGCCGCTCGCCCTGTCACCCGACGCGGACACCCCCGACCTGGGGAGCGATCCCCAGCGCAACAACGACTTCGGCTTCGCCGACGACCCCCGAGGTTTCAAGTGCCCCGTGGGTGCGCACGCCCGTCGGGCCAACCCGCGCGACGCCCTGGACCACGAGGGAAGCGTCGACGTGCGGCTGCACCGGATGCTCCGGCGCGGCACCAGCTACGGGCCGATGCTCCCCGACGGCGTCCTCGAGGATGACGGTCTCGACCGCGGCATCATGTTCGTCTTCGCCGGCGCGCACCTCAAGCGGCAGTTCGAGTTCGTGAAGACCCAGTGGCTCAACGACGGCATCTTCATCGGTGCGCCGCTGGAGTCGGACCCTCTGGTGGGGCCACACCACGAGGAGACCAGCTTCACGATCCCGCAACGTCCGATCCGACGCCGGCTGCAGGGCCTCCCGCCGTTCGTGGTCACGCGCGGTGGCGAGTACTGCTTCGCGCCCAGCCTGAGTGCTCTGCGCTGGCTCGCGGAGCTCGACACCTGACCACCGAAGAACCAGCGCCACCCGAGAGAAGGAACACGATGAGCTCACCAAGCACCGACCGCTGGGCAGCGCTCGACTTCGCACCCCCGCCCCCGACGTCGAGGAGACCGAGGCGTCCGTGCTCCTGGAGTACCTGTCCGACGGTCAGGTCGCCCTGGTCACCCTCAACCGGCCCCACGTCGACAACGCGATCAGCACCGAGATGGGTGCCTTGCTCACCCAGGTGATCGAGGAGATCGCGGTCCGCACGGCCGTGCGGGTGGTCGTCCTGACCGGGGCCGGCGACCGTGCCTTCTCCGTGGGCAGTGACCTGCGGCAGCGCAAGGCCATGACCAAGGAGGACTGGCTCCGCCAACGACAGGCCTTCGACCGGACCCTGTACACGGTCCGTCAGCTGCGCAAGCCGATCTTCACCGCAGTCAACGGCATCGCCTACGGCGGCGGGTGCGAGCTCGCGCAGAGCACCGACTTCATCATCGCCTCGCGCACCGCGACGTTCGGGCAGCCCGAGGCGATGCTCGGCCTGGCGGCCGGCGGCGGGTCACCCGCGCTCCTGCCGCGACTCCTGCCCCGGGGCAAGGCGCTGCAGATGCTGTTCACCGGCGACCCCGTCCCGGCCGAGGAGGCGTACCGGCTCGGCATGGTCAACGAGCTCCACGAGCCCGATCGGCTGCAGGAGGCCGCCGCAGCAGATCGCTCTCAAGATCGCGGGCAACTCCCCGACCGCGGTTCAGTCCGTCAAACGCGCGGTCCACCTCGGCGAGGGACAACCCATCGAGGAAGCGATCGCGATCATGATGGACGCCCACTGGCGCTCCGCGGTGCACCCCGACCGGATCGAGGGCATCGGCGCGTTCAACGACGGCCGCGAGCCCACCTTCGCCGACTCCGACTTCTAACCCGCCCACCTCAGGAGGTTCACCCCATGACCGTTGCCGACGATCTCGAGGCTGCCCGCGCCTCGCTGGTGATGATCAACCCGGCGCCCGTACAATGCCGAGGCTCCCCCGGCGGCTCT